>NZ_LMUQ01000037.1:74722-153357 GCF_009765865.1 Acidisoma sp. L85 | reverse complement strand
GGTAGTGGCAGGCGGCGCGTCGGAGTGCATGACGGGCCATCCTATACGCGCTGCTCCAACCAGCAACCGCCGTTCGGAATGAAAGATCTGTTGTTAGGCAATGCCGTTGACGCTGAGGTCCCAGCGGACGACAAACCGCCGCCATGTCCCCACCCTCGCAAGCTGCTCCGACATCCTGGATTCTGAGCGAACCCTATGCCGGTTTGCAGGCACAGGCCCTGGGCCTGGCGGAAGCGGCGGGTCTCACGCCTGACCTGCGCACGCTAACATCCCGCTTCCCCTGGAACTTCATCTCTCCGCCGCGCTGGCCCTGGCCGCTGGCGGCCGTGAACCGGGACGCCCTGGCAGGCAGGCTGCCGGATGTCGTCGTCGGCTGCGGCGGGATGGCGGGAGCCGTAGGCGCAGCACTGCGGGCGGGCGGGCAACGTGTCGTCCATGTCCAGCATCCACGCATGCCGCTGCGGCGCTTCGACCTGGTGGTCGTCAACCGGCATGACGAGGTGACCGGGCCGAATGTCATCACCACCCGAACCGCGCTTCACCGCGTAACCCCGGCGCGGCTGGCCGAGGAGGCGGCGCTGTGGCAGGCGCGGTTCGCGCATCTGCCCCGCCCGCTCGTTGCCGTTCTCATCGGTGGCACCAACGGCCGGTTCCGCTTGACGACTGGCGTCGCCGAGGGTCTGGCAAAGTCTCTCGCCGCCATGATGGCCGCGGATGGTGTCGGCCTGGTTCTCACGCCCTCCCGCCGCACGGATCCGGCGGCCACCGAAATCCTGCGCAGCGCCCTCGTGCCGCTCGGCGCCGCCGTCTGGGACGGCACGGGCGACAACCCCTATTACGGCATGCTCGCCCTCGCCGATATGATCGTGGTCACCACCGACTCCGTGTCGATGGTGTCGGAGGCGGCGGCCACCACGGCGCCGGTCATGCTGGCCGCCTTGCCGGGCCGCTCGCGCCGCATCGGCCTCTTTGTCGATGGGCTGATCGCCGAGGGCCGCGTGCGGCCTTTCGCCGGCCGGTTCGAGCCTTGGCCGGTCACCCCTCTGGACGACACGCCAGCGGCGGCGCAGGAAATGCGCCACAGGCTCGGCTTCTGAGACAGGCGGGACAGATGCTCGACATCCAGACCTTCGACGCGGTGCGCGGCGGCAATGTTCTGTACAAGGCGCTGGCTCATCCCCTTGCCGCCGAGCGGGTCGCTGTCCTGGCGGAGCGGCTGCGGGATCGCGGCCCGGTCGCGCTGTTCGACCCCGAAGGCGTGGCCGCCGCACTTCTCACTCTATACCCGTCGCTCCCGGTCACTTCGCTTTTCGTCCAGGACGTTCGCCATGTCGGCGCCATCCGCGCCGGGCTGGTGGCCGAGCCGCTGCTCGATCTCGCCGCCAGTGGCGCGCGCACCGTGCTGCTCGCCGGCTTCGACGCCCGCCGCCCGCTCGCCTTGTTGCGCGACCTGCTTCCGGAGACGATCGAGGTGCTGAGCCTCGACGAGCTGCGCCTGCCGGAGGAGCGGCTCACCAATCCCAAGCGCTACCTCGACCCGTTGAACTTCGCGATGAACTTCGCCTTCTTCCGCGACGCGGCGGGACTCTCTACACGGGTTGTCACCGCCAATTACTGGGCGGGCTACGGCGCGAAATCGGTCCGCTTTTGCCTCCGCCTGTTCGGCGCCGCGGGCGAGGTGCTGGCGAATTGGGAGCAGGCCGCGCCCGCTGGCGCGGGCGGCATCGTCTTCGACAGCCGCGAGATCCGCGCCCGCTTCGGCCTCGGCGAATTCACCGGCCAGCTTTTCATCCATGCGATCGGCGTGGCCGGCCATGACATTGTGAAATACGCCGTCGACACCATCGGCGAGGGTGCCGAGCAAAGCCTCTCCTGCACCCACGACGCCAACGCCTGGCCGTCCGACCGCTATGCCGGCCTGCCCGCGCCACGACCCGACGAGCGTGTGCTACTCTGGGTGCAGAACAGCCACGGCTCGCCCATCCCCGCAGGCAGCCTGGCGCTCGACCGTATGGGACGCGAGGCGCCGGTCATGCTGGACGAGCCGATCGGCTCCTTCGCCAGCCGCGCCATCGATGTCGCGGAGCTGCTGCCCGGTCTCCGCTGGCCGGAACAGGTCGAGTTCCGCAGCGGCCGCCATGTCGTGCGGCCGCGCTACGAGGTCATTCGCGGCGGCCGCACGCGCATCGCGCATGTCAATGTCGAGCGGGCCGATCTCCAGCCTGATCCGGGCATCCCGGCGCTCTCCAACGCACTCGGCCGGGGCTTTCTGCTGCCGCTGCCGATCCTGCCGCGCAATGATTATCGCAGCATCGTGCTGCCGACGCCGATGGCCGAGACCGAGAGCGATCTTCCGTTGCGCATCGACCTGTTCGACAGCGAAGGCAGATCGCTCGGCCAGCATTTCCTCGGCTGCCTGCCGCGCGACCATGCGACCGCCGTCGATCTCGAGGAAATGCTGCCCAGTGGCGCTCTCGCGGATCTCGGTGGCCATGCCGAGCTGGTCTATGACTTTCGTGACGGCGGCAGCGCGAATGGCTGGCTGCATGCCCTCATGCGCTATGAGACGCGCGATGGCAGCCATGCCGCCGAAACCAGTTTCGGCGCGCATATCTTCAACACGCTGATGACCTACAAAGGCGAGCCGCAATCCTATTCCGGGCCGCCGCCCGGTCTGAGCACGCGCCTTTTCCTCAAGCTGGGAGACGAGCAGCGCGCCAGCTTCGCGCATCTCATCTACTCCGCCTCGGCGCCCTGGAAGCCGCGCTCGCAGACCGCGCTCATCCTGCATGACGGGGAGGGCGAGGTGCTGGCCGAGGAGGCTCTGTCGATCGCTTGCTCCGGGTCGGCGCTGGTGCGGCCTGACCGGGTTTTCGGCCCCGACCTGCTCAACAAGGCCGGCTCGCGCGGCTACGTGCTCATCCGCGACACGACCTGCCGTCTCTTCGGCTACCACGGCCTGATCGATCCGCGCGGCCGTTTCTCGCTCGACCACATGTTCGGGTTCTAACCGGCCCACCGTCCACAGGCTGATTCGCCGCCAATGGTCAAGTTGACGGCATGGCTGGACTGCGTAGTCTGACGTCTGATGTGTTTGCGAGCCATTGGAGGTCGTTTTTGCGTCGTTGTTTGTTCCTTGGCTTCCGGCTGAACCGCCGGTCCGCGCCGCCGAGCGCCGAAATCCGGGCGTGACGATGGCCGCGCGAGCGGATGCGAATATTGGTTCCCCGGTCGAGATCAGGGGCCTGACCAAGCGGTACGGCACCCACTACGCGCTGCGTGACATCGATCTGATTGTCGAGCGCGGCGAGCTGTTCTCCCTCCTGGGCAGCTCCGGTTGCGGCAAGACAACGCTGTTACGGTCGCTCGCCGGTTTCGTGCGCCCCGACGAGGGTTCCATTCTCATCGGCGGCCGGGATGTCACCCGCCTCGCGCCCTATGAGCGGCCGGTCAACATGATGTTCCAGTCCTACGCGCTCTTCCCGCATCTGACGGTGGAGGGGAATATCGCTTTCGGACTGCGCCGGGACCGGCTGGCGCGGCCGGAGATTGCCCGTCGTGTCGATGAAGCGCTCGAACTCATCCGCATGTCGGATTTGCGCCGCCGCATGCCGCAACAGTTGTCGGGTGGTCAGCGGCAGCGCGTGGCCCTGGCCCGCGCCGTCGTCAAGCGCCCCCAGGTGCTGTTACTGGACGAACCGCTTTCCGCGCTCGATCGCAAATTGCGTGAGAGCACGCGGATGGAACTCGTCGCGATCCAGGAGCAGATCGGCATCACCTTCGTTCTCGTCACGCATGACCAGGACGAGGCACTCACGATGTCGAGCCGCATCGCCGTGATGTCCGAAGGCCGCATCGTCCAGATCGGCACGCCGACGGAAATCTACGACAAGCCGCGCAACCGCTTCGTCGCCGACTTCATCGGCTCGGTCAATCTTTTCGAGGGCGTCGTCGCCTCAATCAGCGCCGGCATCGCGACGGTGGAATGCGCGACGCTTTCGGCCCGTTTGCAGGCCGCCGATCGCGGCTTCGCTGTTGGTGACAAGGTTGCGCTCGCGGTGCGGCCTGAACGCATGACGATCTCGCCCCCCGAACCTGCGGCGCCGTCATCCGGGTGCTTCGCCGGCATCGTGTCGCATCACTCCTTCGCGGGCGACCGGCATCTCTACCGTGTGGCGCTCGAAGGCGGTGCCGTTGTTCAGGTCGCGCAGCTCAGCGCGGGAACGGATGGACGAGCCTTTCCGCGCGGCGAAGCCGTCGAGGTGAGCTGGGACCCAGCCTCAAACGTTCTGGTCGGGCCCTGATGCGCTGGGGCACCCTGTTTCGTTTGCCGCGCGACAGGCGAAGCGTCGTGATCGCGCTCGTGCTCGGCTGGTACGTGATCTTCTTCATGATCCCCTTCTTCCTCGTGCTGAAGATCTCGCTGTCGCGCCTGTCCGACATGATCCCGCCCTACGCGCCAATGTTTACCTTCGACGGCATGCGCCTCGCCATCACGCTGACCTTCGAGAATTTCTCGCAGCTCCTGTCCGATCCGATCTTCGTTCTGTCCTATCTCGGCTCGCTGCAAACCGCCGCGATCACCACGATCTTTTGCATCCTTCTGGGCTATCCGCTGGCCTATGCCGTCGCCGCCGCCAGACCCTCCGCCCGCCCGAGCCTTCTGCTGCTGATGACGATCCCGTTCTGGACATCCTTCCTCATCCGCATCTACGCCTGGATCGGCATCCTCAAAGACAATGGTCTGCTCAACAACCTGCTCATATGGCTGGGCGTGATCGCGCATCCGCTGCGCATCATGAACACCTCGACCTCGATCTATATCGGGATGGTCTATTGCTATCTGCCGTTCTTCGTCCTGCCGCTCTACGCCGTACTCGAGAAGATGGACTGGTCGCTGCTGGAAGCCGCGAGCGATCTCGGCTGGCGGCCCTTCCGTGCCTTCTGGGCCATCACGGTGCCGCTGTCCCTGCCGGGTGTCGCGGCCGGTGCGCTGCTCGTCTTCGTTCCCGCGACAGGCGAGTATCTCATCCCGCGCATTCTTGGCGGCGCGGTCAATCTGATGATCGCGCCGGTGCTGTGGGACTCGTTCTTCGTCGCGCGGGATTGGCCGATCGCCTCTGCCGCCACGGTGGCGCTGGTCCTGCTATTGCTCCTGCCGCTTGCTTTCGTGGAACGCGCCCGTTCGGCTGCCGCGGAGGCCCGGGCTTGAACGCCACGCTGACCCCGGCCGGCCGGCGCCTGCTGTTCGGCGTGCTCGTCGCCGGCTTCAGCTTTCTGTACGCGCCCATTATCCTGGTGGTTCTTTATTCCTTCAACCGCTCGACCTCGACCACCGTATGGAGCGGATTCTCGCTCCGCTGGTACGCCGAGCTCCTGCAAAACGACGACGTGTTGCGGGCCGCGCGGCTGTCGCTCGAAATCGCTACGCTCAGCGCGATCGGCGCCACGATTCTCGGCACCCTTGTCGGCTATGTGCTGTCGCGCTTCGGCCGCTTCCGCACACGTACTCTGCTCGCCGGCATGGCGACGGCGCCGCTCGTCATGCCCGAGATCGTGCTCGCGGTGTCGCTGCTGCTGCTTTTCGTGGGTTCGGAAAAACTCACCGGCTGGCCGCATGGGCGAGGCGTCGTCACGATCATTCTCGCCCACATCACCTATACCGCAGCCTTCGCCGCGATTGTGGTGCAGGGACGCCTCGCCGGTATCGACCGTTCCATCGAGGAAGCCGCGCAGGATCTCGGGGCCCGTCCGGTGCCGCTGTTCTTCCTCATCACGGTGCCGATGATCGCGCCCGCGATGATCGCCGGCTTCCTGCTCGGCTTCTCGATCAGCCTGGATGATGTGGTCATCACCCAATTCACCTCCGGCCCCGGCTCCACCACCCTGCCGCTGCTGATCTTCTCGCTCGTTCGGCATGGCGTGAAGCCGGACATCAACGCGCTCGCGACCTTCTTCGTGGTCGCCGCCGTGCTCGTCACCTTCGGCATCGCCATGTTGCAAAGATGGCGATCCACCCGTGCCGGATCCGAGTGACCCGGCAGCCCGACTTTGACCCGTTCTATCGAGCCAACCCCAGGGAGACTGCGATCATGAGAAATGCACTACTCGCCGCCGCCTTCACGATGGCGACCGTTTTCGCGGCCGGTCCGGTCCTTGCGCAGGACATGGACAAGGAAAAGGTCCTGAACGTCTATAACTGGGCGGACTACTTCGCGCCCGACACACTCAAGAATTTCACCAAAAAATACGGCATCCAGGTTCACTACGACACCTTCGGCAGCGACAATGAGATGGAGGCGAAGCTCATGGCCGGGAGTACCGGCTATGATGTCGTCGTGCCGTCGACGATGTTCTATCCACGCGGCATTCACGCCGGCATCTACCAGAAGCTTGACAAGGCGGCGATGCCGAATTGGAAGAACCTCGACACCAAGGTTCTCGACCAGATTTCGAGCAGCGGCACCGATCCCGGCAATGCCTATGCCATGCCATATATCATCGGCTACACCGGCTTCATCTACAACAAGGAGGCGATCGACAAGGTGTTGCCGAATGCGCCGGTCGATAGCCTGCGGCTGCTCTTCGATCCCGCGATTGCCAACAAGATCAAAGAATGCGGCATCAACTATGTCGATTCGCCCGAGGATGTCGTCCAGCTCGCGCTGATCTATCTCGGCAAAAGCCCGAATGACGAGGATCCGAAGGATATCGCCGCAGCCTATGCTTTGCTGAAGTCAGTGCATGGCACGGTGCGGACGATCGACTCCAACAACTACCTGAACGCGCTTGCCGCCGGCGATATCTGCGTCTCCGTCGGCTGGGTCGGCAACGATGTGCAGGCCCAGGCTCAGGCGAAGGCGGCGGGGAAGACATTCCACCTGCAATTCGTGCTGCCCAAGGAAGGCACGCCTGAATATATCGACAACATGGTCATCACCACGGATGCGCCGCACCCGAAGAACGCCGCTCTGTTCCTGAACTACATCATGGACTCGCAGAACAGCGCCGCGATCATCAACTCACTCGGCTACCCCATGGCCAATGCCGCCGCGATGTCGAGCGTGAAGCCGGACATCGCCCATAACCCGACCATCTATCCGGACGCAGACACGATGAAGCGCGTGATCCTGCAGACGCCGCGCACCACGGAGGCCAACCAGGCGGTGTCCAGCGGCTGGGTGAACTTCAAGGCGGGGCAGTAAGAACCGATCTGCGCGCGCAATAGCTGACCACGTCATGCTCGGCGAAGGCCGAGCATCCCCGCCTTCGCCTTCGCCGCAAGCAAGGCGTGGATCCTCGGCCTTAGCCGAGGATGACGTTGGTGGCTGATTGCCAATGCAAATCGGCCATAACAGCAGCAAAACATCGCACAGCCTCCCCGACAGGGGGCGAGGCCTCTACCGCCGGGAGAAATTGTAGGAAAGCGCGTCGCCTCGGTGATAGAGGCGCGCGTACAGCACCGGCGCGCCATCCTCGGTGAAGCAGGTTTCGGTGATGAGCAGCCACGGATCCCGGCGCGTCCAGCCAATCGCGCGACCGACCGGCGCGGGGAGCATCACCGCCGAGATGGACGCGGTCGACATGCGCGGCCGATGATATTGCAGCGCCAGAAGATCGTTCAGCGAACTCGCGAACCGGTCATGCGGCAAATCCTGCGGCAGAAAACTCCGCGGCACCGCCTCCAAGGAATAGATAAGCGGCGAGCCGCCATCCGTGCGCAGCCGCTCGATGAACAGGATCGGCAGATCGGCAGGGCACTGTAGCGCGGCCATGACGGCGGCATCCTCGCCAGCGGTCGCCGCGCGCACCGACAACACCGTGGTACTCGGCCGGTAACCGAGTTCCTCCAACATCTGAGTATTGCTCTCGTATGTCGTGATCGGCCGCGTGACGGTGAGGGCGGAAGCGGCCGAAAGAAATCGCCCGCGCCCGTGTTCCGTGCGGACCAGTCCCTGCTGTTCGAGCAGCCTGAGCGCCTCTCGCAACGTCGGGCGGGAGACGCCGACCCTGATCGTCAGCTCCGCCTCGGAGGGCAGCTTGTCGCCGACCTTCAGCCCCTCGCGCGAGATCAGTTCGACGACCGCATCGCGCGCCTGCAGCCCGATCGATTTTGGGTTGCGCAGTTGGATGAGACCAGCTCCCCAAGCATGTTGTCAGACGTCAGGCAGGCCTTGGATCATGAGGCATCCAGGGGAATTAGGAAAGGCGGCCAGGAAGCTCGCGGGCGAGGGCGTTAAAAAGACGAGCCTACATTCAGGTAGCCCGCGACAATCGATACTGCGAGTGTCGTGGCTATGACCACGCCCCCTCCGCCACCAGAGACGCCCGAAATCATCGCCGCAACTCTGAGGCGCCTCTCGCCCGGCTACGAGGCGACGCCTTTGATCGACCTGCCCAAACTCGCTGCTCACCTCGAGGTCGGGGGCGTATTGGCGAAGAACGAAGGCCAGCGCATGCTCGGCAGTTTCAAGTCACTCGGCGGCACCTATGCCGCATTGCGCGCGCTTGCCCGGGCGGCTGGCACGGATATCGCAGGGATGCTAGCCACGGCGAAGGCCTCCGCCGGGCGGCCGACGCTTCTCTGCGCCAGTGACGGCAATCATGGCCTGGCGGTTGCCGCGGCGGCCCGCCTTGCCGGTGGCGCCGCACGCGTCTTTTTGCACGGCGGCGTGCCGCCCCTTCGCGCCGAGCGGATCGCGGCCCAGGGAGCGGAGATCGTTTGGGTGAACGGCACCTATGATGACGCGGTGGATGCGGCGCATGCGGCGGCCGGGGCAGGGCAAGGCATTCTCATAGCGGATACGAGCGACGACGCGTCTGACCCAGTCGTCGCGGACGTCATGGCCGGCTACGGCGTCATGGCTTGGGAAATCATGCGCCAGGTCGAGGATGCCGCCCATCCGCGCCCCACGCATCTCTTCGTGCAGGCGGGGGTCGGTGGCTTGGCAGCCGCGATGGTGGAGGCGCTCAAACCATGGCTGGCGCCGCCCGCCGCCGTGATCGTCACCGAGCCGGAAGCCGCTGCCTGCATCGCCGCGTCCCTGGCCACGGATCCGCCTCCTCGCGTCCCGGGCGGCCTCGATACCGTCGCGGACATGCTGGCCTGCGGACAGGCGAGCGCTGTTGCCATGCCGATGTTGCGACGCCACAGCGCGCGGGTCGTGACGCTCTCGGAGGCCGCTCTAGCCGCCGCGCCGCGCTTACTGAGCGAGCAGGGCGGCCCCGCAACGACACCGTCCGGCGCCGCTGGCCTGGCCGCCCTCGCGGCACTCATGGCAAACCCGCGGGACGCCGCCGGCTATGGCCTCAGCGCCGATAGCCGCGTGCTGATCCTGGTGACGGAAGCGGCCCTCGACGGCCAGGCAACCTGACGCCGCCTTTCGCTGCCCCGGCACGTCTTGCGCGACTGAACGTCAAACCTTCTCGGTGGAAGCGCGATAGATCGCGTCGATGGACTTCGCGAGTGCCGTGTTGAACTCCTCGTCGCTCATCTGACGCGTAAGGCCCTCGGTCAGAGCCCGCGAGAAACTCGCGATCATGCCATGGTTGGCGGCCAGGCGCTTGCAGGCATCGGCCTGCGAATAGCCCCCGGACAATGCCACGACGCGCGCCACGCGCTTGTGCTTGATCAGCGGCGCGTAGAGATCCGTAACGTCCGGGATGGTCAGCTTGAGCATCACCTGGCGGCCCTCAGGCAAGGCGTCGAGCTTGCTGGTCAGTGCCGCCAGCAGAATGGCTTCCGCGCCGGGCTTGTCCGGGCTCTTGATCGAAACTTCCGGCTCGATGATGGGCATCAGCCCGTGCGCGGCAATCTGTGCCGCGATCGCGAACTGCTGTGCCACGATGGCGGCGATGCCCTCTTTCGACGGCAGGTTGATGACCGAACGCATCTTGGTACCGAAAACGCCGAGCTTGAGCGCCCGCGTAAGCAGCGTATCGAGCCCCGGTATCGGCTTCATCAAGCTTACGCCATTGCCCTCCGCCTCAAGCCCCTTGTCGACCTTCAGGAAGGGGATGACGCCCCGCTGTTCCCAAAGGTATGTCGGAACCGGCTTGTCCTGTGCCAGCCCGTCCATCGTGTTTTCGAACAGGATCGCGGCGATGACCTTGGCGCCGGTGAAAGCCGGCGAGGTCATGATGCGCACGCGCATCTCGTGCATGAGCCGGAACATTTCGGCATCGCCGCTATAGGCGCTGTCCGGAATGCCATAGAGGCGCAGCGCACCGGGGGTCGAACCGCCGCTCTGGTCAAGGGCTGCGATGAAGCCGCCCTTTCCGGAGATTTGCGCTAGCATCTTTTCATTGGCCATGACCGTCATCCTTCACTTGAGGCCGCTGCGCTCAAGAGAGACGCGCGGCCTCGACCGATTGCCCGCGAGCCGGCGAGAGTATTGGCACGGCGTTCAAGTTCCACGCAATCTCTGCCCAGGCCGCCATTGCGACGTCATTGGAAGATCATTGCATGACGATGTTTACGGTTCCGGGATTGGATTAACGCTTCAGAAATTACGCCGCGCTAACCTGATCCGCGAAGAGCGCTATAACGCGCGGAGGCCGGAACCTGGTCGTTCGGGCCGTCGGACTGGTGGGTGCGACAGGGATTGAACCTGTGACCCCCGCCGTGTGAAGGCGATGCTCTACCGCTGAGCTACGCACCCAGTCCATGGATCGGCGGCGGGACCTCTAAGGGCTTTCCGCCCTGGCAGCAAGAGCCTGATCACGCGCGAATGCAACCACGCTTGCGGCATGGTAACCTTCTGGTAGCTATCCCGCTCCTATGGGCTCAGAGCCTAACCTACAGCGGGATGAACCAAATGGCGGTCCGCCTCAGCGAAGTCCGATGGCAGCAACTGGCCCTGGCGCCGGGGAGCGATTTTCGCGGCGTCCTTAGCCTCGGCTTGCTCGCCGCCTGGGCCTATTTTCTCTGGCAAGCACTGCAACTGCCGGCCTTCTCCGGCCTGTTGGTCGGCGCCGATCCGCTCCTGCTATCCGTGGTCGCGAAGGGTCGCGTCGTTCCCGACCTCGGGCTGATCGTGGCCGGAATGACGGTGTTCCACTTCCGCCGCCAGTTCCGCCATACGCTGGAATTCGGCCCGGCGGGCCGCGTAATCCTGCAGACCGCGCTATGGCTCGCGGTGCCGCTCCTGGTAGCGCTGCTGCTTGCCGTCGGCCTCAAGCTCGCCGCTGGTTGGCGTGGCCCGGCACTATGGCCTTGGCATGACCCCTGGAGCCGCCCTCAGCTCTTCATTATCGGCTTCGCGCTCGCCTATACCCTGCTGCTGCCGCCGCTCCTCCACATGCTGTGGGCGGACACCGCCGAGATCCCCCTATCGGTCCCCCCGATCGCACTCGGAATATACGGGTTCATGTTCTGGACCGGGATCGACCGCAACGGCTGGGTCTGGGCTTTGCGCCTGCCGGTGGACTTCACGCTCGGCTTCGCGCTCGCCTCCAGCCTGTTCCGCGGCATGAAGTATTTCACCGTCGTGCGGTGGCACGGCGTCATCATCGGCTGGCTGACGCTGCTCGGCGGCAGCATCCTTCGAACGCCGGGCCTTTTCATGCTCGGCTTCATTTTGCTCGCGCTATGCTTTGCCATGGGAGAGCGCATGCGGCGCTTGCCGGGGGAGGGTGCGCTGCTCGCCTGGGCCAGCACCGCGCCGGCGATCTTCCTCGTCCAGCCTGTCATTCTCCTGGCCTGGACGCTCTGGGGTGCCCACCTCGGGCTGACAGCTGGTCACGGGTTGATTGTCGCGGCGGTCCTCACCCAGTTGCTCGCGGCTGCGCTCTTTCTCGGCATTCAGCGGCCAATTCTATGGGCGCTGCCCGTGCCGCCGGCGCCCTAGTGAGCCACACCGCAGCCCTTAGCGATGACACCGGACCCGTTGCCGCTCTTCGCACGACCCTCCTCGTCCATGACCTGCGCAACAGCCTGGCGGTTATCGAGGCCGCGGTGACCGGCCTCGCCCTACGTCCGGATCTTTCCGCCGAGCTGCGAGAAACGCTTGGCCTCGTCGCGCGAATGACGCGTCGGACGACGGGTCTCGCTCGCCTGCTACTGCCCGTGCCGCCAGAGGCAATCCCCGCAGAGGAGCTCGATGATCGCATCCGCATGCTTGCCCCGGAGCTGACACTCGCCGCCGGGCCCGCGCTTCGCCTCGACCTGCGGCTCGCCGCCCCGCCCGGAACGAAATTGCCCGATCCGGCAGCCCTCGACCGCATCCTGATGAACCTCATTTCAAACGCGCGCGCCGCGGCGGACGAGAGCAAAACCGGCACCCGGATCGAACTGAGAACAAGAGCCGTGGCCGGCGGCGTCGTGATCGAGGTGGAGGATGACGGCGCCGGCATGCCCGCCGACATCGCCGCGCGACTGGCTCCATCCGTGCTTCTCGATGGCGTCCCGGAGGAGCCATCGATCTCACCGGAGGGTCACGGCCTTGGCCTTGCCTCGGTAGCGACGCTCGTCCGGTCTCTCGGCGGATTCCTCGCGGTCGAGACCGGCGAGGCCAAGGGCAGCCGCTTCGTCATCACCCTGGACAGGAGCGGAGTATCGCCAAAGCTCGAGACGGAACGCTGCCGCGACGTGCTGCTGGTCGAGGACGATCCTACCCTCCGCTCGTATCTTGCCCTCATCCTGCGTGACGAAGGCTGGGTGCCGCAGGGCTTTGCCTCAGCCGAGGAAGCGTGGCTGCAGGTCAAGAAGTGTGGGGGGGCGCCCGCCGCGCTCATCACCGACCTCTCGCTGCCGGGCGATTGGACAGGGCGGGAACTCATCCGGCAACTGCGTCGGCGCTGGCCGTCTCTCCCAGCAATTTTGCTGTCAGGCTACGGCCCGTCGGAGGCTGACAGGCAGCCGCCGTATTTCGCGCATATGACGAAACCGATCGACGCCGCGGCGCTTCTGGGAGAGCTTGAAAAGCTGACCGCTGCAACGTGACGCCGCCCGGCGGCCTTGGCATCATTGCGCTTTACTGGCTTCCCACCAAGTGTTTCGCATAATGCAGCAATACGCGCTGCGGCATGTTCGAGCGAAAGGACCCCGGCCCATGAGCGACTTCGAGTCCGACTCCCCGACCACGGCGAAGAATGTCGCGGATGACCTGGCAATGCTGAAGAACGACGTCGCCGCCCTCATCAAGCAGATGAAGGAGCTTGCGGTGCGGGAGGGTTCGCGCATTGGTCAGGATGCCGCCGAGCGTATCAGCGGTACCGCGGCCAATGTGTATGACAACGTGTCGAAGCAGGGGAAACGCTCCGCCGAAGCCGTCAGCCAGCATGTCGAGGAGCAGCCGATTTCCAGCTTGCTCATCGCCTTCGCCGCCGGCTTCGTCTTCAGCAAGCTGTTTACGCGCTGACGGGCGGGGGCCCGTCCATGGCATCGATTCAGCGCCTGGTAAGGCTGGGCGCGGCCCTCGCCTTCAATCCCATGACCATCGTCGAGGATGCGGCCGCCGCGGCGCGCCGCACGGCGGTCCTGATCATCTGCATTCTGGTCGCCGGGGTGATCGTTCTTCCCGCCGTCGGCTGCCTCGCGGCGGCGCTTTGGATCTTCGTGCAGCACCGTCTGGGGCCGGTCTGGGCCGCGGTGATCACGGCGGCGGCGCTGATCCTACTCGCGATAATCGTGCTTCTTGTGGGCGTCATGCAATCCAAGAAGCGCCCTGTTGACCAGGAACGGCGCACCCGGCGCTCATCAACCCCGGCGTCGCTGGCGGCCGCCGGTCTCTCCGCCCTGCCGCCGCCTGACGAGCTTATCGCCCAGGGACGGCGGGCCTTCCGGCAGAACAAAGGGACGATCCTGCTGGCCGCTGGAGTCGCCGGCCTGCTCTTCGGCCAAAATCTACTGCGCCCCCGGCCTCGCTATGTTGTGAGGCCCGAGACGCCAGCTGGGCGTGGATGGCGTTCAATGTTTCGCCGCTCATGACAGCGATGCATTCCAGCCTCGTTGCCATCGGATTTCTGTAACCAGTCGCAAGCCGGAGGCGTATAACGACTGTCTTCTGCGTCGCACCCGGGGGTGGGCGCAGCACTATCATCACCGGATGGTTATCGCCGCTCAGGGATAATCTCTTCCTCGTGATGAGGTCTAAGAACGACCGCCTCTCTATAAACGGTTCAGGACAGTCGAACCGCTTCGCCCGAAAACGTCGCTAGTCTCAGGTCGTTGTCGGCGAAGATTAAAGGAGTTCCTGATGGCTCTTGGCATCAATATCGCACCGGAAGGCAACCTCTCTCGCTACCTCCAGGAAATTCGCAAATTTCCAATGCTGACCTTCGAGGAGGAGCTGAGCCTATCCAAGTCATGGCGTGACAACGGCGATCTCGAAGCCGCTCATAAGCTAGTCACGTCTCATCTTCGCCTCGTCGCGAAAATCGCTATGGGCTACCGTGGCTACGGTCTGCCCATCGGTGAGCTGGTAAGCGAAGGCAACGTCGGCATGATGCAGGCGGTGAAGCGTTTCGATCCGGAGCGCGGCTTCCGCCTAGCCACTTACGCTATGTGGTGGATCCGTGCGGCAATTCAGGAATACATCCTGCATAGCTGGTCCCTCGTTAAGATGGGCACCACCGCCGCGCAGAAGAAGCTTTTCTTCAATTTGCGTCGCCTGAAAGGCCAGATGCAGGCTATCGAAGACGGCGATCTCAAGCCCGAGCAGGTCGCGCATATCGCCCACATGCTGGCTGTGCCGGAACAGGATGTCGTCAACATGAACCGCCGCCTTTCGGCGCCGGATCATAGCCTCAACGCTCCTGTGCGGATGGATAGCGAAGGCGAGTGGCAGGATTGGCTTGTCGATGAGTCCGACAGCCAGGAAACCGAAATCGCCGAGCGCGAGGAGTTGTCGGATCGCAAGGCATTGCTCGCCAATGCGCTGAAGACTTTGAACGAGCGCGAGCGTCACATTCTCATCGAGCGGCGCCTGAAAGACGATGCGACGACGCTTGAGGATCTGTCGCAGCAGTATCGCATCTCGCGCGAGCGGGTTCGGCAGATCGAAGTCCGTGCTTTCGAGAAACTGCAGAAGTCGATGAAGGCGCAGATTGCCGACCGCCGTAAGATTCTGCCCGGCGAGGTTGAAAAGCTCCGTATCGCCGCGTAACGCGGTTTCGCAAAGAAGCGACAAAAGCCAAGCTCGAAAGAGCTTGGCTTTTTTATTGCGCAGCGCGTATCTCAGCCGTCTTCGCGAAGCGGCATCGTATGCGCGGCCCAAAATGCAGCCCGCCGCGCGCCCCGCCGGCGGCGCGTGCGCGTCTCCAGCCGCACCGCAAAGAGAACCGTCGCCAGTGCGACAGCACTGAACGCGCAACCGCCCCAGGGCAACGCGTCATATCCAATGCCCGCCGAAACCATCAGCCCACCCGTGGAAGCGCCAATCGCATTGCCGAGGTTGAAGGCACTTTGGTTGAGCGTGGAGGCAAGGCTAGGCGCCGCCTGAGCCTGATCGACCACGCGGGTTTGCAGGCAGGGCCCAACGCCGAAGGCGAGCGCGCCCCAGATCATCAAGGTCACGACGGATGGGATGGCGTAGTGGCTCGTGCGGGTGAAGATCGCTTCGACCACGATCAGCACGCAGAGCAGCACGATAACGGAGAACATCAGCCGCCAATCGGCCAGCCGCCCGCCCATCAGATTGCCGAGGGTGATGCCAACGCCAAACAGCAAAAGCGCGACGCTCACCCCATGCGGCGAGATGCCCGAAACCGTCTCCAGCATCGGCGTGATATAGGTGAAGACGGTAAACAGCGCCGCCGAGCAGATGGCGCTGGTCGCCATGGCCAGCAGCACCTGCGGATGGGCCAGCGCATGTATCTCGCGGCCCAGCCGCATGCGCCGCGCCTGCCGCACATCCGGCACCCAGATAACGAGCGCCACGAAAGCCGCCACGCCGATGACCGACACGGCCCAGAAGCTCGCCCGCCAGCCATAGGCCTGGCCGAGCAAGGTACCGAAGGGCACGCCGAGCACATTGGCGAGCGTAAGCCCCGAGAACATCAGCGATATCGCCATGGCGCGCTGGTGGCGCGGCACCACGTCCGCCGCCACGATCGCGCCGATCCCGAAGAAAGCGCCATGCGCGAGCGCGGTGAAGACCCGCGCCGCCATGAGAAGATCGAAACTTCCTGACAGGGCGCAGAAGACATTGCCCAGTACGAAGACCGCCATCAGCACCAGCAGGGCCCGTCGCCGCGGTAGCCGCGCTATCAGAACCGCCATGATGGGCGAGCCGATCGTCACCGACAGCGCATACATCGAGACGAGCTGGCCCGCCGCCGGGATGGTGACATCGAGGCTGCGGCTGATCTCCGGCAGCAGCCCCATGATGACGAATTCCGTCGTGCCGATCCCGAAAGCAGCGGCGGCGAGCGCGAGAAGGGCAGGCGACAGTGTCACATTCAGGCTCCGAGGGCAGGAGCCTCATTATACGGGCGACCCCGCGCCTTCGAAGCTTCTATTTCGCAGTTGCGAGATGATATCGGGCGCGGGCGAAAGCAGGATGTCTCTGGTCGGAAACCCTGCTCGCTCGCTCCACAACGTCACGCTCGGCAAGCAGGATTTCTCTGGCCTGAACCCGGCTCATTCCACCACGTCATGTCCGGCGAATGCCGGGCATCCACGCCTTTGCTTGCGTGACAAAGGCAAGGCGTAGATGCCCGGGGTGCCCCGCACGCCTTCGCGTGCCATGACGATATCCTTTGGTTGCGATCCAGGCCAAAACATCACCTACTAATCGCCCATCCGCACCCGCAGGCGCAGGCTGATCAGGAAGGCGCCCAGCGCGATCGCTGTCGCCAGGGTGAAGCACCAGATGCCCGCATGCGTTACGACCGCCGGCGTATCGGAGACCGCGAGGCCCGCGCTATTCGCCGCGACCCCGCCCAGCGCCGCGCCGACCGCGAGTCCGGCTGACATCATGGTGGGCACCATTCCGGAGGCACGGTCGCGATCCGCCGGCGCGACACCGACCATGATCGCCTGGCTGACGAAGCCCCAACTCACGCCATAGGCCAGACCGACGAGTGCCTGACCCGCCAGGAACAGCAGCAGCCCGTGCTGCCATAGGGAAACACCGCAAATCGCCAGCCCCGCCGTCATAATCAGCGGCCCGAGCCACAGACAGGCGCGCGCCCAGCGAGCCGAGAGCCAGCTCACCGCCACACCGACCACGCTCCAGGTGAAGCCCATGGTGGCGCCAAGCGTGCTCGCCGGTAGTGGCGAGAAGCCCCAGACCCGCTCGAACAGGAGAATGACATAGACGCCCGGGCCGGTATGGGCGCTCGGCATCAGCAGCACGATCCAGAAAGCAAGGCCCAGCACGCTGCCGAACGAGAACGCGCCGCGTGGCAACAGGTGGTTCGCGGCGCGATGATCCCACAGCACCATCGCCAGCAGCACGAGCAGTCCGGCGCCAACCCCGGCGAATCGCAGAGCCGGTGGTGCGATGGCGGCCGCCGAGATCAGCAGGATGCCAAGCCCGACGCCTGCCAGGCGCACGAAGGGCAGCGGCATGGCGCTGGCCCGTCCGCCACCTCCGCCGCTTGGGATCGCGATGCGGACCATCGCCATGAACAACAGGATGAACGGCACGGAAACGAGGAAGGCGCCGCGCCAGGAAATGACCTCCGTGAGAAACCCGCCCACCACCGGCCCGACGATCGAGCCCAGTGCCCAGATCACCGCCTCCACCCCAAAGATCGCCGGGATCAGCGCCGCCGGGAAAAACTCGGGAATGAGGATGTAGCAGAGCCCCGAAATCGCCCCTTCGCCGACCCCCTGCAGCAGTCGGCCGCCCAGCAACACCCACATGGCCGGGGCCAGCCCACAGGCGAGGCTGCCCAGGAGATAGACCACGCTCGCATATTGGAAGGCCGCCTGTGTGCCCCAGCGTTGCTTCAACGTCGCCGCGAGTGTGCCCGCCAGGATCGCCGCGACAAGATAGAAGGTGAAGCCCCAGCTCATCAGCGACAGGTCGCCGAGTTCGACCACCGCCGAGGGCAGGCAGGCCGAGACCAGGAAGGCGCTGAAGGCATAGAGCGCCGAGCCAAGGCTGAACGTGGCGAGATACATGGCGTGGCGGCGGCCAAACAAAACGCGCCATCCGCCCCCACCGGCGCCTGTGACCGAACCCTCCATCATCGTCTGGTGCCCGTGCGTTAGCCCAGGCGGCGGCGGGGTGGCCGGCCCGGCCACTCGACAGCGTGGTGTTCCAGTGGTCCCGCGTGACGCTCGTTGATGATCCGCCCCGAGGCCGAGATGCCGGCATCGATCACGCTTTGCGGGTCGCCCGTCCGTAGCGGATGCCACGTCGGCAGGTCACGCCCTTCCGCGAGGCGGCGATAGGCGCAGGAGGGCGGCAACCAATCGACTTCTCGCACGACGGCGGGTGTCAGTTGCACGCAGTCCGGCACTTTCTTGAAGCGGTTGGCGTAGTCGGTGCAGCGGCAGCTCTCGGTATCGAGCAACCGGCAGCCGACATTGGTGAAGGTGAGGGCGTCGGTATCCTCGTCGCGCAACTTGTGCAGGCAGCAACGGCCGCAGCCGTCGCAGAGCGATTCCCACTCCGCCTGCGTCATCTCTTCAAGAGTCTTGGTTTTCCAGAACGGGCCGGGCATCGGCGTGGTGTAGCAGATCCCGCGTTAATCTGTGGAGAGCGCGGCATCCCATGTCATCTGCCGAAACGCCGCGGCAGGCGCGACAGCCGCCAGCAATTGCCGCGCGCGAGGTTCGCTGTCGAGCGGTCCGTCGATCGCGCCAAAGCTCGCGGCCCGGATCTTGGTGGGGTCTCCTCCGGCCGCGACCAGATTAACAAGCGCCGATTGCAGCGCGCCGAAACTTGGATTGTAGGCGACATTCTCGATGGCCACGCCGGGAACCAACACACCATCCGCCAAGCGTAACAGGGCCGCCGAACCGCCTCGGCTATAGGGCGCATGGGCACGTGAGGCGAGGCCGCGCAGCACCTCCGCCTCCTCGCTCAGAGCGAGGTCGAGCAGCGCCGGAGCGACCGGCTCGGCGCCCGTCTCTCCAAGATCCGCCGGACTGAAGAAATGCGGCAGTAGCTCGGCGAGGCTGCTTGCCCCGTCACCCTCGGGATCGAGAACAACCAGCCGCTCGCGGCCCGCGAATTCCGCCATGAACTGGCGACAATGGCCGCAGGGCCGCGCGCTGGTCGCGACACGCTCCAGGATCTCGCCACGATGGAAGGCGCGCGCGAACAGGAACTGCTCCGCATGCACAGTTTCGGCCATCGTCGTGCCCGAAAACTCCAGGTTGGCGCCGAGCACCAAGGCGCCGGATCGCCGCTCGAGCCCAACCGCCCCCACACGGAAGTTCGAGACCGACGGACGCGCGAGGCTCTGTGCCAAAGGCAGCAGCGCCCGCATGAGCGCATCCATGCTCGCCAGACCGAACCGCGCGACCAAATCCGCCGCGTCCGAGGCCCCCAGCACCGCGCCTTGCCGCAAGCCGGTTCCCAGTAGCCCGGCGGCAGCGTCGAGCAGCGGCTGCGCCATTCGCGGCTAGTCGGCGGATGAGTGGGGATGATGCGCCCAGCTCTGCACCAGCAGGCTGGCCGCGTTATCCGCCGCCTCGCCCCACAGATGGCTCATCACGGCAACCACAGCGGCGACGCGCGGTCCGTTAGCGGGCGCCGAAAGGTTCAGCGTCCGGGTCGCCCAGGTCGTCAGCGAGGCCCCCGACTTGATGGCAAGCTGCGCGATGAAGATCATCATGCCGCTCGCATCCGTGTCGAAGCGCTGCAGATTGATCTCGACCAGCGCATCGGGCGTGCCGGTGATCGAACTACCGGGACCTGTGACGGTCGTATTCGGCAGCCGCTGCGCCAGATCCTGGACCATCGAATCCTGCAGCATGCCGGCAAAATCCTCGGCCCAGAGATCGTTGTCGTGGATGTCGATCTGGTAGTTCCCGCCGCCCTTCACGATGCCGTCGCGGTCGAGATAGCCGGGAATGCTGATGCTCCGCACCACGATCCGCCCGGGACCGCCGGTATGGACCGTGCCCGGAACGATCCCCAGCCGGTAGTAGTTCGGACTGGGGGAGGAACAGCCGCTGAGGCCGGTCAATCCGACAGCGGCAAACCCGGCGGAGGCGCGGAGGAGCTGGCGGCGTGAGACCATGCGCTAGCCCCCCGTGGCCCGGCCGGTTCGGCCGAGGATCAGCGCCTCGGGGTGCCGGTCGAGGAAGTCGGCGAGCAGCTTGATCGATCGCAGCGCACCGTTCGCCTGGTCCATGAGCTGCTCCAGATTGCGTTGGAAGTCGGAATCGCTGCCGTAGCCGCGCCCGACCTGCCCCAAGGTCGAGGTCGCGGCGTGCAAGGTCGTTTGCAGCGACTTGGTGAGCCCCGGCAGTGCCTTCAGCGTCGGCGCCAGGCCGTCATTGGTGTTCTTCACCAGCTGCTGCACGTCTTTCAGCGTCGTGGACAGCGAGGTCAGCGACTGCTTCACCTCCGGCCCGCCGATCGTGTCATTGGCGGTGACGAGAAGCTTGTTGAGGTTGCTGCCTAAGGCATCGAAGGGAATCTTCGACAGCTTGGTCGTCACGTCCGACAGCGAGGACATGATGTTGTCGAGGCCGCCGCCCTCGCTCGGCATGACCAGCGCGCTGCCCTCGCGCGTGATCTTGGCCGGCTTCGCACCGGGCACGACCTCGAGGGAGATCTGTTTCTGCCCTGTGATGAGGCTGCCGGATTCGAGAACCGCGCGCAGCCCGCGATCGACCATCTTCTGCAGCACTACCGGGGCGGTCTCGTTCTTCGGGAATTCATTGGCCGAGAACACCCGTTCCGGCTGCAATTGCATCGCCACGCGAACCTTGGCAGTGCCCTTGTTCGGGTTCAGCAGCAGCTTCACCTCCGTCACTTCGCCCACCTGAATGCCGAAAACATTGACCGGTGAGCCACGGCTCAGGCCGCTGACTGAGGTCTGGAAATAGGCGACGATCGGTATCTGGTTCTGGTATCCGGCGGCTTCGGCCTCTTCTTTCGAAGCGAAGAGCGGGAAGACCGCGCTATTGGGGCTTGGTGCGCTATCCGCCGCTTCTTTTGGCAGATCGAAGGTCACGCCACCGGCGATGATCGCCTGGAGCGACTGGAATTCGATGTGGAATCCGCCCCCCTGGAAGCCCGCCGAGACCCCGGATGAGTTGTAGAAATGGCTCTCGGGCCGCACCAGTCGGTCATAAGGCGCGCGCACGAAGACGTTGATGGTCACCGGCCCCAGCCCGTCGCCGAGGTCATAGGCCAGGACCTCGCCCACCTGGACATCCCGATAGAACACGGGCGAGCCCGAACTGAGCGAACCGATGCTCTCCGCCTTCAGGACGTAAGTATGGCCTGGCTGATCGGACCGCACGCCAGGCGGGTCCTGCAAGCCGGTGAAATGGGCGCGGTAACGTCCTCCGGGCGCTCCCGGATCGACCTCGATGTAGGCGCCGGATACGAGGGTATCGAGGCCCGAGAAATTGCTCGGCGAGAAGTGCGGCCTCACCACCCAGAAGCGCGCGTGGTCAGTCAGGAAGCGCGTACCCACGCCATTCATCCGCACCCGGACCACGACATGACTGTTGTCCGGGCTGAGATCGATAGTCTCAACGGTGCCCAAAGCCACCGCCTTGTATTTCACCTGTGTCTGGCCCTCGGACAGGCCGAAGGCGTTGTTGAAGGTGATGGTGATCAGCGGCCCCTGCTGCACCAGCGTGCGATAGCCGAGATAGAGCGCGATGCCGGCGGCCACGATCGGAATCAGCCAGACGAAGGAAAAGCGGCGGCGGCGGAGATGCGCGGTCGGCGGCGGCTTTTCGCGCTGCGGCGGATTGCCATCGACGCGTTCGGCGCGGGGCGGTTGGTCACTCATGCCGGCACTCCCGCAGCCGCGTCATCCGCCTCGGTTCCCGTCTGCAGGTATTCGACCCGCGGCGCGTCCCACATCAGGCGGGGATCGAAGGCGATCACCGCGAACATCGTGAGAACCACGACGGAGGCGAAGGCCGGGGCACCGATATCGGTACGGATATTGGCGAATTGCCCGAAGCGGACGAGCGCCACCAGGATCGAGATCATGAACACATCGATCATCGACCAGCGGCCTATGAAGTCGATCACTCGGAAGGCCCGGGTGCGCCCGAGAAGATGGTCGCCGTTGCGCAGTTGTATCTGGACCAGCATGTAGCCAAGCGTCAGCAACTTGAGCAGCGGGATGGTGATACTGGCGACGAAGACCAGGATCGCGAGCGGCCAAAGGCCGTAATCCACCAATTCGACGATGCCGCCCATGATCGTGAAGTTCTGCGTCTTGGCGAGCTGGGTGACATGCAGCACCGGATACATATTGGCGGGGACATAGAGCGCGACCGCCGCCACGAGGTAAGCCCAGCTCCGCACCACGCTATTCGGCTTGCGCGTATGCAGAACGCCATGGCAGCGCCGGCAGCGGTCGCCGTGATCGGCGCGGTTCACCAGATGGCAGGTGTGACAGCCGACGAGATCGCCCGGGGTGGTCGGTCCCTCGAAGGCGTAGTCGGACTCCGCCGGCGGGCGATGATGCCGCTCGTCCGAATGCTGTTCCGCCACATCCAGCGCGCGCCACACCGCTTCCGAATCGAGTGCTGCTTCCGCCGCCGCCATCATTACCATGAGGCCGATGAGGGAATAGAGCGCGGTGTCCAGGTCGACGCTGGCGATGGCGGTGAGGCGCGTATAGGCGACCAGGAAGCCGAGCAGATAGACATCGACCATGGCCCAGGGCCCGACCCGCTCATGCCAGCGGAAGGCCAGTTTGAGTAGACGCGCCGATACGAAACGGCTTTCGAGGCCAAGCAGCGTGAAGAGCATGAGGCCAAGCTTGATGCCCGGCATGATCACCGTGACGCCGAGCACGAGCAGGCCGAGCAGCGCGAAGCCCTGCAGCCGCAGCTGGTCCGGCCCGGTTTCGATCCGCGCCAGCTGGAAGCGGCCGTAGGCGGAGATTTCGAGGAAGGGTGCGACGATCGTATAGGCGTAGAACATCACCGCCGCGATGCCGCAGGTAATGGGGAAAGGGAAGGGCGTTCGCCGCATCCGCCACAGTGTTTTGCTGCAGCGTGGGCACTCCGCCACGAAGCCGGGCCGCATCCGGGGGAGGGTGGTCAGCAGGCCGCAATCCGGGCATTCGCGCCAGACATCCGGCACGCCCCCACCGGGCTGCAGTTTCAGGGCGTCGTCAGACATAGGGAACATCCAGGGCAAGCGGCCAATTCTTGAGACTGCATGGCCAATGCGTCAATGACCGGAAGGTCAACGCGGCGGACGAAACCGCCGGTCGGTCGATACCTTTCGGTCTAGCACGACCACGCTCTCTAACCGGCTTGACCAGACGAATTGATCAATCGGTGTCGCCTGCAAGAGATTGAATCCCGCGGCTCTTAGCAACCCCACCTCCCGCGAAAGTGCTGCGGGGTTGCAACTCACGTAAATCACTCGCCCGACGGAAGAGCGGGCGACCGCCTCGATTTGATCGGGCGCACCGGCAAAGGGCGGGTCGAGCACGATGGCCCGGGCGCCGGCGAAATCCGCCAAGCCAAGCGGCTGACGCGCAAGATCGCGCCGGTGGACCAGGATATTGCCGTGCAGCCCCGCGTGCCCGGCAGCCTGTTCCAGCGCCAGTGCCGCCGCCGCATCGCCCTCATAGGCATGCACGCGAGACTTGCGGGCGAGGGCGAAGGTCAGCGTGCCGGAGCCCGCGTGCAACTCGACCACCCGGTCCCGGGCGCGGATGTCCTCAGGCAAGCCCGCCACCACCGCCGCCGCGATATCGCTCGCCCCGGTCGCCGTCGCTTGCAGGAAGGCGCCAGGCGGCGGCGCCACCTCGACCCCGCCGAGGATAATCCGGACCGGCCCGAGCTGCGCCGCCATTTCGGTTTCGCCGGTGCCGCGCGCCCAGGCGATGCGGGGTATGCCCTGCGCCGCGCCAAAAGCCGCGAGCAGACGGCGGTCCGCGGGATTGAGATCAGCGTCGGTGCGCAGCAGAAGGTCGGGGCCGCTGTCGAGCAGGTTGATGATGCAGGCGGCTTCGCGATGGATCGCGGCGAGGCGTGGCAGCAGGTCGCCGAGGGGCGCCAGCAGCGCCACGATCGCCGGTTCGGTGACGGGGCAGACCGCGATCGGCACGATGTCGCGCGAGCGGTGGGCATGGAAGCCGAGCTGTTCGCCGGCCGGTCCGCGACGGAAGGCAAGATCCACACGCCGCCGCGTGCCGGGCGCGCTGGCAAGCGTTGCCTCGACCGTGGCATTCGGGAAACCCGCGCGCGTCAGGGCCTGAACGAGCTCGCCGGCCTTCCAGCGCCGGATGGCGTCGATCTGCCAATGCTGCAGCGTGCAGCCGCCGCAGGTGCCAAAATGCGGGCAAGGCGGTGTGACACGCTCGGCGCTCGGATCGAGAACGATCGCCTCACCGCCTAGGCCGCCGCCGCGCGCATAAAGCTTCCGCGCCTCGACGTTTTCGCCGGGCAGGGTGAAAGGGAGATAGAGCGGCCGTCCATCGGGCAGGCGCGCTATGCCATCGCCATCAGCGCCAATCGCCTGGATCCGCGCCGCAATGACCTCCGGCAGCGCCTCGGGCCGCGCGGACGCTATGCCGCGACGTTCCGCCGGGGCGCGCTGCGCCGATTTCCGATGTGCCACCCTGTCAACGGCTCGCAGCAGCCGTCCTCACGAGGCCTCGGGCGCGGCGTTCGCGTGGTCGCTGGTTCCGGCGGCGGCGATCTGGGCAGGCTCCGGCGCCCGGCGACGGGGACGGATCAGCATGAATGCCGGGATCTCGGCGCCGAAGCCCAAAACCGGTCCGGCCTCGCGATCTGCGGCGACCGGAGCGGGGCGGCGATTGTTGTCGCGGCGACCCTGCGGCTCGCGCTGGGTCTCCTCCGGCTTGGCGCGAACTACTTCGGCCGGCACCTGGCCCTGGCCGCGTTTGCGCTCGTTGCGCTGGCGAGGCTGAGCTTCCGGCGCTGCCTGAGCACTCTCCTCGAGCGCCTGAACCTCACGCGCTAGGCGTTCGCGCGGCGGATGCCCGTCGCGGCCCTGTCCGCCACGACGCCGGCCGCCACCGCGACCAGTCTCCTCGACCGCCACGACCTCTTCGGGCAACAGAATCGGTGCATTGGCCTCGATCGCCGCCAGCGGCTCCGGCTGAGGCGCGGCTGGCTTGGCGCCGCCGCGACCACGGCCACGCTCGCCGCGACCCTTTTCGGCCGACTTGCCCTTATCGCCGCCACGGCCCCGGCCACGCCGGCGGTCGCCGCTGCCTTCGGACCATTCGAGCGGTGCGACGCCTTCGATGTCGATACGCGGGATCGGCGCACCGGTCAGCTTCTCGATCGCCTCCACCATTTCGCGCTCGTCGGGCGTCGCCAGGGTGAAGGCGTGGCCGGTCAGGCCCGCGCGCCCTGTGCGCCCGATGCGGTGGACGTAGTCCTCGGCATGATGCGGCACGTCGAAGTTGAAGACATGCGACAGGCCACCGATATCGATGCCGCGCGCCGCGACATCGCTGCAAACCAGCAAGCGGATCTCGTTGGCGCGGAACTTCTCAAGCGTCGTGAAACGGGCCGATTGCACCATGTCGCCATGCAGCGAGCCGACGCTGAAACCGTGCCGTTGCAGTGACTTGTAGAGAATATCGACGTCGCGTTTGCGGTTGCTGAAGATCAGTGCGTTCTGCACGTCCTGCGTCTCAATCAGCTTGCGCAGCGTGCGCCGCTTATCCTCTTCCGCGACAACGGCGAGACCCGCGACGATGGTCGGCGCAACCGAGGCCGAGGCCGAGGTGGTGATTTCCTTCGGGTTCTGCAGGAAGGCATCGGCCAGCCGGCGGATCGGCGGCGCGATGGTAGCGCTGAAGAACAGCGTCTGCCGGTTCTGCGGCAGCATCGACACGATGCGCTCGACATCCGGGATGAACCCCATGTCGAGCATGCGGTCGGCCTCGTCGATCACCAGGATCCGGACGTCGCTGAGCAACAGCCCGCCGCGCTCGAAAAGGTCGATCAGGCGGCCGGGCGTCGCGATAAGAACATCGACGCCGCGCATCAGCGCGTCCTTCTGATCGGACAGGCTCTCGCCGCCGATGAGCAGCGCGTGGTTGAGCTTGAGGTGCTTGCCGTACAGCACGAAGTTCTCGGCGACCTGCAGCGCGAGTTCGCGCGTCGGCTCTAGGATGAGGCTGCGCGGCATGCGTGCGCGGGCGCGGCTGCCGCTGAGGATTTCCATCATCGGCAGTGTGAAGCTTGCGGTCTTGCCGGTGCCGGTTTGAGCGCAGCCCAGCACATCGCGACCTTGGAGGACGATGGGAATCGCCTGCTCCTGAATCGGGGTCGGATGGAGATAGCCCTTCTCCTCGATCGCGCGGAGGAGAAGGTCCGACAGGCCGAGGTCGTGGAAGGTAGTACGTGTCACGGGTGCGGATTCGGGGGGGTTGTCCGCGGTGATAGCCGCGTCCGTGACAGACGCTGCGTGAAGAGACAAAGATATTCCTTGGTTGGCGGCAGTTGACATAGGTGCGGATGCCAGAGCGCGGCCGGCGCGTCTGCACTGAAACAGCAGGTAGGAGGTCCCGCGGCGAACAAGCTCCGCCCTTGCGCTGGCCCGCAGGCGGGATATCGGCGCTATAGGCCCGGTAAGTCAACGTTTTTCAGGGCATAGCCGCTCAGCCATGACTATGGCCGCCACCCTGCACGCGGCGGTAGAGACGTCGGCTGGAGGTCCGGGCGGGAATCGAACCCACATTCGCGGATTTGCAGTCCGCTGCATCACCACTCTGCCACCGGACCGGATGGTGGTCGGCCTGCGCGGCCGGGCGCGATGCATAGTCCGAGAGCGAGCGGCCGGTCAATCGCGTCTACCGCCAGCGCGCCGGCGATAACTTGGCGCGCGCGAAAGCCGCTTGTATGGTCCGCCGCGATGCAGCACCCGGTAGAGATGATGGCCAGCACCAACCTACCCGCGTCCTTCGCCGCGGCGCGCCAGTTCATGGTGGATAGCCAGCTTCGCCCCAACAAGGTTTCGGACCCGCGCCTGCTCGATGCAATGCGGACCATCCCCCGGGAACGCTTTCTACCGCCGCATCTATTGCCACTCGCTTACGCTGATCAGGATGTGCCGCTCGGCGACGGCCGCGTGCTCATGGCGCCGCTGGCCTTCGCACGGCTGGCGCAACTGCTGCTGCCGGTCGCCGGGGAGCGTCTGCTCGTCGTCGCTGGAGGCGCCGGCTATGGTGCCGCGGTACTCGCCGCCTGCGATGCACGGGTTGTCGCGGTCGATGACGACGAGGCGCTCATCGCGGAAGCGCGCAGTGCCCTAACGGCGCTGGGTTTTCCGGTCACCCTGCGGCACGGGCCATTGCGCGAAGGGGCGCCTGGTCTCGACCTGTGGGATGCGATCTTCATCGAAGGTCAGGTCGCCGAGATACCCGATGCGATCGCGCGGCAGCTCAAGCCTGGTGGCAGGCTGGTGACCGTGTTGTCGCGCGGGGGCAATGGCGTGGCGGTGCGGGCGGAACGGCCTCGCGGTCAGGCAGGCGATGCCTTGCTGGCGGGCCT
This sequence comes from Acidisoma sp. L85, assembly GCF_009765865.1. Taxonomy (GTDB): domain Bacteria; phylum Pseudomonadota; class Alphaproteobacteria; order Acetobacterales; family Acetobacteraceae; genus Acidisoma. Next base: position 125,762 of record NZ_LMUQ01000037.1, on the reverse strand, counting down.
CGCGATCGTTCCGGCCTTCGATTGTGCGACCGCTGTCTTATCGGCCTTCGATTTCACGCCGCATTTTGAGCTTTGATTCGCTTTTCCTCAGGTATGGGATGTGGCGCGATAGCCACGGCGGCGGGTCAATGCGTTAAAGCATTGGCCTTCAGAACTGTTCTTGTGGCAGATGCTTAGCCGAGATCGCGTGTGCGTAAGCTGGGACCGTCTCCTGTCGGATGAGGGTCCTTTTTTCGGCCTGCCGAGGTCTGAAAGCGACCTGAGCGTCTCCGCGTGAGCGATCAGCGTCGACAAAGGTTTCGGTGGCGAAAGATTTGGGATGGATACATGATCTCGCGTACTGCCTTCCTGATTGGCCTCGGCCTGGTTGCGATGGCCTCGCCCGCGATGGCGCAGACATTGAATGAATCTTTGGCTGCGGCCTATGCCAACAACCCGACCCTGCAGGCCGAGCGCGCCAATCTGCGGTCGGTCGACGAGAATGTGCCACAGGCGCTCGCCGGCTGGCGCCCGACCGTCACCGTCGGCGCTTCCGCGGGTTACACCCAGGGCAATCAGACGGTAGGGCTCACGGACCAGTTCGGCCAGAGCAGCAACCAGACCTCGGGCCAGAACCGCGCGCTCGCCAGTGTTCAGGCGCAGATCACCGAAAACGTCTACAACGGCGGGAAGACCCGCGCGCAGACCGCCCAGGCCAAGGACCGGGTGCGGGCCGAGCGCGCCAACCTCATCAACATCGAGCAGCAGGTCTTCACCAGCGCCGTTTCGGCCTATGTCACGGTTATCGAGAATCAGCAGCTCCTCGCCTTGGCGGTGAACAACGCCCAGGTGCTCAAGGAGCAGCTCAAGGCGACCGAGGACCGCTTCAGCGTCGGCGAAATCACCCGCACCGACGTCGCACAGAGCGAATCCGCACTGGCACAGGCCGAGGCCGAGGTGCAGACCGCCCAGGGCAACCTGCAGACTGCCCGCGCGACCTTCCAGAGCGTGGTCGGCTTCATGCCCGGCAAGCTGGTGCCGCCGCAACCGCTTGCGGTGCCGGTTGGCAATCGGAACGAGGCCGCCGCGGCGGCACAGCGGGACAATCCCGCCGTGGTCCAGGCGCAGTTCACCCAGGCAGCGGAATCCGACGCCGTTGATATCGCCTGGAGCGCGTTGCTGCCCACCCTGCAGGTTCAGGGCGAGGCGTTTCAGCAGGACAACCAGCAGGAACGCAATTTCCAATCGACCGGGGCCGAGGTTCTGGCGACGATCTCGATCCCGATCTATCAGGGCGGCGCCGAATATGCCGCGATCCGGCAGGCGGTGCAGAATCGCGAGAACGCCCGGCAACAGGTTGACGTGCAGCGCCGCACCGCGGTGCAAACCGCGACCCAAAACTGGGAAACGCTGGTCGCCACCCGCGCCACGATTTCCAGCACCAGGGCGGAAATCGCCGCCAACCAGATCGCCCTCGACGGCACCGAGCGCGAGGCGATCGTCGGCAGCCGCACCACGCTCGATGTGTTGAACGCGCAGCAGCTCCTACTGCAATCGGAGGTGACGCTGGTGCAGAACCTCGCCGGGCTGGTTACCGCGTCCTACAACCTCGCGGCGGCGATCGGCCGCTTCACCGCACGGGACATCAACCTGCATGTGCCGCTGTATGACGACAACGCCTACTTCAGATCGGTCAAGGATGCCTGGATCGGCACCGGCGACCCCTCGGCTAACACGGTCGGCAACACCAATGGTAGCCCGTCCGACAACCTGGGGAATGACAACCACTGATCTTTGGGCCAATGCTGCCCCTGACAGAGCGGGGGCAAAGACCTGATGAGTGGCGACGATCCTGAGACTTCTCCCAAGGACGAGTCGATGGAGGACATCTTGGCCTCGATCCGCCGGATCATGGTCGATGAAGAGACGCGTCTTAAAAGCAACTCGCCATCGAGCAATTGGCTGAACGTTCCGCGCTCCAAGGCGGACCAGCCAAGCGCTGAGCCCGAACCTCCCCGTCTTGAGATCGAGGGGCCGCCTGAGATTGTGCCGCCCGTGCTGACCCTCGACGATTCCATGGTCGTCGCGGACCAGCCGCCGCATCCGGCAGATGATCCGGTTCCGCCCCCAAGCGAAGCGCACGTAACGCCGCCACATGCCGCGCCCGGATGGGCCGCTTTGTCCTCCGCCGGCCACATTCCCCGCGCCGAAGAGCCATCGGCCGCGCCGGAAGTCGAAGCCGCCCGCGGACCGTCGGAAGCGCCGCTCTTGGGCACACCGTCGCGCAGTGGCGAGGCCGATGCGGCTCCCCCAATGTCGGCCCTCGCGATCGAAGCCCTCGTGGCGCCGGCGGCTGCCGCAGCGGCAGCCGCCTCCGTCGAAGCCCTTTTGCGCCGGCTCGACCAGGAAGGCGGTCCGCTCAACCCGCGCAGTGCGCCGACAATCGAGGACGTCGTCAGAAGCGAGCTGCGTCCGCTGCTGAAGTCATGGCTCGATGAGAATCTTCCGGGGCTGGTGGAACGGCTCGTGCGCGCCGAGATCGAGAAGCTGGTCAGCCGCAGCTTGCGCTGACGCCGCGGCGCGGGCAGGGAATCCGACGAGGGACCGTCGGGCTGCCGCGTGCGACGGCCTCTTCCGGCGCCGCCCGCTCTCCGCTAGGTCAGCCTGATGCTCGAAAAGTCCTTCTCGCCGGCGGAAGCCGAGGCGCGCCTCTACGCTATCTGGGAAAGCAGCGGCGCCTTCGCGGCCGACCCCACCTCGGACGCCGATCCCTTCACCATCATGATCCCGCCGCCCAATGTCACGGGCAGCCTGCATATCGGTCATGCGCTAACCTTCACCGTCCAGGACGCGCTCGTCCGTTTTCGCCGCATGCAACGGCGAGACACTTTGTGGCAGCCCGGTTCCGACCATGCCGGTATCGCGACCCAGATGGTGGTCGAGCGTCTCCTCGCCGCCGAAGGCACTAGCCGCAAGCAACAGGGTCGCGAGGCTTTTCTCGACCGCGTCTGGCAATGGAAGGCCGAATCCGGCGGCACCATCACCCGGCAGCTCCGCCGCCTTGGCGCGTCGCTGGACTGGCCGCGCGAGCGTTTCACCATGGACGAGGGTCTGTCCCGCGCCGTCCGCCGCGTCTTCGTCGAGATGCATGGCCAGGGTCTTATCTACCGCGACCGCCGCCTGGTGAACTGGGACCCCGCCTTCCAATCGGCGATCTCCGACCTCGAAGTGGAAAGCCGGGAGATGGACGGCTCCCTTTGGTACATCCGCTACCCCATCGAGGGGGTGCCGGATCGCTTCATCACCGTCGCCACCACGCGGCCCGAGACCCTGCCGGGCGATGTCGCGGTGGCGGTGAACCCCGAGGATGAGCGGTATCGGGACCTGATCGGCCGCCACGCCATTCTGCCGCTGGTCGGTCGCCGCATTCCGATCATCGCCGACGGCTACTCCGACCCCGAAAAGGGCACCGGCGCGGTCAAGATCACCCCCGCGCATGACTTCAACGATTTCGCGGTGGGCCAGCGCCACGCCTTGCCCATGCCCTCGATCCTCGATCGCCAGGCGGGGTTCGTCATCGACGAGATCGCCGGCGAGATGCGGGCGGTCGAAGGCATCGCCGATCCCGCCTACCTCACGCGCCTCGCCGGCCAGGACCGTTTCGCCGTCCGCGCCGCGATTGTCGCCGAGCTTGAGCGGCTGGATCTGCTGGTCCAGGTCGAGCGTCACCGCAATCAGGTGCCGCATGGCGACCGTTCCGGCGTGCCGATCGAGCCCCTGTTGACCACGCAATGGTTCTGCAACGCCGCCGAACTCGCCAAGCCGGCGATCCGCGCGGTGGAGGAGGGGCGCACCGTCTTCGTGCCGCGCCAATGGGAAAACACCTTCTTCGCCTGGCTGCGCGAGATCGAGCCCTGGTGCATCAGCCGCCAGCTCTGGTGGGGCCATCGCATCCCGGCCTGGTACGGTCCGGACGGCCAGGTCTTCGTCGCCGAGGACGCGGCAGGTGCCGCGGCCCTCGCCCGCACTGCCTACGGGACCGACGAAGTGCTGACCCAGGACGAGGACGTGCTGGACACCTGGTTCAGCTCCGGCCTGTGGCCCTTCTCGACCCTCGGCTGGCCCGACCAGACTCCGGAGCTTGCCCGGTACTATCCGACCGACGTACTCGTCACCGCCTTCGACATCATCTTCTTCTGGGTCGCCCGGATGATGATGATGGGGCTGCATGTGATGGGCGATGTGCCGTTCCGCACGGTCTATATCCATGGCCTGGTGCGGGACGAGCGCGGCCAGAAGATGTCCAAGTCCAAGGGCAATGTCATCGACCCGCTGGCGCTCATCGACCAATTCGGCACGGATGCCCTGCGCTTCACCATCTGCGCGCTGACCGGGCCGGGCCGGGACGTCAAGCTCAGCCCCGCCATCGTCGAGAGCTATCGCAGCTTCGTCACCAAGCTGTGGAACGCCGCGCGCTTCTGCGAGATGAACGGCGTGGCCCCGGTGCCAGGCTTCGATCCGGCGCAGGTGAAATTGCCGCTCAGCCGCTGGCTGCTCGATTCCGCCAATGTAGCGGTGGCCGAGGCGACGGCGGCCTTGGACGCCTACCGCCTCAACGACTACGCCGCCGCCTGCTATCGTTTCACATGGAACACGTACTGCGACTGGTTCCTGGAATTCGCAAAACCCGTCTTCGCCCAGGGCGAGTCCCCGGAAGCGAGTGAGATCCGCGCGGTCGCGGCGCATGTCCTCGGCACCATCCTGCGCTTGCTGCATCCCGCGATGCCCTTCGTGACCGAGGAGCTGTGGGGCGCCTTCGGCTTCGGCGCCGAGGGCACGCTCATCCGGGCACCCTGGCCCAAGCCGGCCGCGGCGGCCGAGGCCGAGGCAGCGCGGGCCGAGCTCGACTGGATTGTCGGTCTCATCACCGAGGTTCGCGGCGTGCGGTCCGAGATGCGCGTGCCGCCCTCGATCCTGGCACCGATCCTGCTGCGCGATGCCGATGCCGAAGCCTTGGCGCGCGCGGCGCGCTGGGAGGACACCATCCGCCGCATGGCCCGCGCTTCCGAGGTGCGGCCGCTCGAAGGCGAGGCGCCAGCGGGTTCGGCGCAAGCCGTGCTGGGGCCGATCACCATCGTGCTGCCTCTAGCCGGTCTGATCGACCTCGGCGCCGAGCGCGTGCGGCTGGAGAAGGAGCGCGCGAAGGCCTTGGAGGAGGCGCGCAAGGTGCAAGCCAAGCTCTCCAACGAAAGCTTCGTCTCGCGCGCCAAGCCGGAGGTGGTGGAGGAAAACCGCGAACGCCTTGCCGGTTTCACGGCTGAAGCAGCACGTCTCGAAGCGGCACTCGGCCGCTTGGGCTGAGGCTGAGGTAGAGCTGGATCGCGTTTGCCGGGCGGGCACTGCAGGATTTGTAATCCGGAGGCGTTCCGGTCTCGGCCATGCGGCCTGTGGAGTTTCGATATCGGGACGAACACTCGGGTGCGTGAACGTTTATAAATCGCAAAGCAAAAATCTTGTGATCCGCGAATATCCAGATGCCGCTTTGATAAAAGTTGAGCAGCACGACGTTTCTGGAATGCAAAGGTGCAAACGAGTTAAGACCTTCCTGCGATACGCGCCTCTTCTCAAAGGAGGTTGCCATGTCGCAATCGATCGGGCCTATTATTAATACTGGCCCAATTACGCCGCCTGGTGAGCTGGAGGTCGGAGAGATTCCGTTTCAGCTCTGGCAGCAGCTCCAGAATCCGGCTCAGACCGTGATGCCCCTGACGAGGCGAACGGTCGTTCCTCGTTCGCCGACCTACCGGCGCCTTCCGCTCGGTCCACTGCCTCAGGACCTTCCGGTGGACGAGCCCCGTCGGATCCTGGTGGCCCGCCGCCAGCTTGCCCCCCGACCCCAGGTGACTGAGGCCCAGCCGCCGATCCCGCAACTGTCGCAGCCTCTGCCCCAGGCACCGGCACGGGTATTGCCACAGCCACAGCCACAGCCACAGCCACAGCCACAGCAGGTGCAACCTGTCGCCGCTGCACCCGTGCTGCCGCCTGGCCTCCATGGTCGACCGTTCGCATTGGCAGGAATCCTCCGTCAACTGCCGCAACCTGTTGCAGCGCACCAACTCTACGCAGCATGGCTCGCGCGACCGCCGGAGCTCTATCCAAACACCTATACAAGACCGCAGAACATGCGAAGGGCCTTCGAACTGCTTGTGGCGCGGTATCCCGATTACTTCTACGTCGTAGCGGGTCCTGATCACATTTACGGAGTAGGCCGGCCTCCGACCTAAGACCCCGGCCGTCCCCCGGGCTGGCGCGCAAGGTGCAAGCGAAAGTTTGCCACCGAGAGCTTCGTCTCTCGCGCCAAGCCGGAGGTGGTGCCGCGAGCGCCTTGCCGGTTTCACCGCTAAAACGGCGCGCGCCTCGACGCGCCGCTCGGCCGCTTGGGCAGAGACCAGACAACCGGCGAGAGTATCAACGCGTTAACGTGTTTGGCGATACGCGTCTCTTCTCACGAGGAGAGCGCCATGTCGGGAGCAGACGTATTCAGGTTCGGACCGCCGACGCCCATGGGTCAGTCCGTTTCGGATGACCAGCCCGGCAATCAATCTTCGTTTGAGCTGCTCGCGCCGAGCCCACCGTTCGTCCCAAACGACTGTCCACATCAGCTGGGCGGCACAGTCGTGGCTCCGCCGGCAAACACAAGTTACCTTCCGACGAGTAACCAAGAGCGCACAGGCACACTCGCCTTAATCCAACAGCCCACCGACCCGCAACTTCCGGGGGCCATCGGTCAAGTTCCGTTGTTCGGAACGAGACTTCGCGTCCTACGGCCGCCACCGCCAGCAATACCCGCGGATATTCGGCGCGCGGACTGGATTCCGGGTCTAAACGTCACGCAACACTTTCTGGCCAGCGTTCTCTCCGCTCACTCGAATCCGACGCACCAACTTTCGTCCGTTCAACTTCACAATTTAGCTGGCACACATCGTCGTCAATTTCCTGAAGCTGGAGACGCCTATCGGCGCGAGGATTACATACGGTCAGCCATGATCAGGCTGATCAGAAGTCATCCTGAACATTGTGCGGGGCAGCGGGTCCCACCGGGCGAAGGTTGCTGGTTTTTCTGGGCCATCCCAGGCGCACCGACTTAAGTCTTGCGGGCTTCGCTGTGGTTGTCGGCTACCTACGGAAAATAGCGACTGACCAAGGTTACCAGGCGCGCGCCGCCCTGGTCGTTGATGCCCCATCAGCCCGGCCGTATCCGCACGGCGATGCGGCATTTGAAGGCGGTGCGCCAAAGAGCCGGCTGCCGCTCGACGGCGAATTCAGTTTGATTTCGGTGACGGAATCTCGCTGCGTTTCCATGTCGCAGCGATATCAACCATTAAGACATTCCTGCGATACGCATCTTCTGTCACGAGGAAGAATGTGATGCCGGGAAGTTCGACGCCTGTTGTTTCCAGGTCACCGACGCCGGAGGGCCAGACACAGACGCAACAAGACCAGTTCTCGCCAATTCAGAACCGGTCATCGCACCATCAAGTGCCGCCTCCATTCGTGGCACGGGTTTTCCGTTCAGGAGCTATCTGCCACAACCAGGCTTGCGCTGTGTTGCAACCATCGTTCCGGAATCCATACAGCCGTCTGGTCAAGTGCCGGCGGTTGAGCAGCCTAACGTCGCATCGCCGTCGCCTCGATGGGATCAATACCCAACCTGCCTATTTAACCTTACGGGGCCGCAGGAATTTTTAGCGAAAGTCCTTATGGCGAAATCGAGCGAGGAATACCCTCTGACAACCGACTTGTTGGTTCACTGGCTCAACACATACCGCCCAGAATTCCCGGGCGTGGGAAATGCCTACGCGAATTCCAGAGCGCTGGGGCCAGGCATGCTGAACCTGGCGCAGAAATATCCCGAGCAGTTCATAGCGAAGAGGGGCAAATGCTATTGGCAGTTCCATTATAAACCCCGCGCATGACCAAACCCACACGCGCCGCCGCGGCGGTCGTTGACACTCCCTCGGCCATGGCCGCACTCTGCGTGGATTGTTGACAATCCGCGCGCGAGACGCGGGGCGGGAGGACATTCGATGAAGCTTGGCCTGTTCCAGATGCCGCTGCACCCGGCCGATCGCTCGATGCGCGACACCATCTCGGAGAATTCCGAGAAGATCATCCATGCCGACCGCCTGGGCTTCGACGAGGCCTGGGTGGGGGAGCATTTCTCCGCCGCCACCGAGCCGTTCTGCGCGCCGATGATGCTGATGGCCTCGCTGATCCATCGCACCAAGTCGATCGTCTTCGGAACTGGCGTTGTGGGTCTGCCGAACCACCACCCGGCCATCGTTGCCGCCGAGGCCGCGATGTTCGATCATCTCAGCGGAGGCCGCTTCGTCTTCGGCATCGGGCCGGCGGGTCTTTCCAGCGATCACGAGCTGTTCGGCAATACCGATCCCACGATCCGCAACGAACGGATGATGGAGAGCATCGACCATATCCTGGCGATCTGGGGCCAGGACCCGCCCTACGACCTCAAGGGCAAGCATTGGCATATCAAGATCACCGACTCGATCGTGCCGGAGCTTGGTGTCGGCTACATGGGCAAGCCGTTCCAGAAACCCCATCCGCCCATCGCGATGTCCGCCATGTCGCCCTATTCCGGCAGCGTGAAGGTGGCGGCCGAGCGCGGCTGGAGTCCGATCAGCGCCAATTTCTGTCCCGAATGGATCGTCGGCAGCCACTTCAAGAAATACGCCGAGGGCTGCCGTGCGGCTGGCCGCGAACCTGACGGCCATGATTGGCGCGTTGCCCGCAACCTGCTTGTGGCCGAGAGCGACCAGGAGGCGCTGGACTGGGTCATGGATCCCAAAGGCAGCAACTACTACTACTTCCACTACCTCTGGGAGGTTCTGAAGCGCGCCGACTACACGGCGGTGATGAAGAGCGACCCCAAGATGGCCGACGCCGATGTCACGGTGGAGGGGATGATCGAAAGCATGGTCATCTATGGCTCCGCCAAGACCGTCACCGAAAAGCTCCTCGGCTTCCGGGAGCGGGTCGGCCCTTTCTCGACGCTGCTCATGGCCTCGATGGACGGCAGCAACCAGAACCGCGCGCGCGAATGGGGCACGATGGAGCGCCTGGCGCAGGACGTGCTGCCGGCGATGCGGCGGGAAATCGCCAGCGCGGCGTCGCGCAAGGCGGCGGAATAGCCGGCTCACCCTCTGTCACAGTCGGCGCCGCGCTTTTGCCTTGCTGCGGGCGTTCGGTCCGTCTCCTTCGGCTGAGATATGAGGAGACCTGGATGATCCGTTTTCGAGCCCTTGCCGCCAGCTTGGCATTGGGCGCGCTGCTGGGCGCCGCGACTATCTCCGGCGCCTCGCCGGCCCAGGCGCAGGGCTATCCCTACCCGCCTGTGCCGGGGCTGCGCTTCGAGGGACCGCCGCCTCCGCCACCTGGTCCGCGCTTCGTTTGGGAGCCCGGCCATTGGCAATGGGACGGCTACCGTTACGCCTGGATCGGCGGCCACTACATCCCAGCCGGCCCGCGCTACGCCCACTTCATCCATGGCCATTGGGCCAATTCCTATGGTCGCTGGGTCTGGGTGCCGGGCCACTGGCAATGAACAGTCGTCATTGAGGCGGCGGGACTAAGACACCAGCCCTCCGCATCGCTTGCATTTACCGGATGCGCAAACAATGACTGGCGCATCCGGTTCATTTCGGCTTCAAACTGACCTGATGACGGGACGGTGGGGAGCTATATGCAGTTCGCGAAGGTGGCGGCGCTCGAGGAGGCCTTTCTGAAGCGCGAGATCGACAAGACGGTCTCTCCGCAGGACCACATGTTCAACACCGGCCCCGACTGGTATTTCTCGGTCGGGGTCGATGCGATCCGCGTCATTTTTCGCGCGCTTGCCATGTCGAGCCTCGGCGATGTCAGGCGCATCCTCGACCTTCCCTGCGGCCATGGCCGTGTCGCCCGTCATCTGCGCGCCGCCTTTCCCCGCGCCGCGATCACCTTCGCCGATATCGAGACGGATGGCGTCGACTTCTGCACCCAACAATTCGGCGGCACCGGCATTTATTCTCGGCCCGATCTGGCGACGGTCGAACTCGGTACAGGCTTCGACCTGATCTGGATCGGGTCGCTCTTCACGCATGTGGATCGCTCCCGCGCTGAGGCCTGGTTGTGCCATCTAAGCCGCCTGCTCAGCCCGCGCGGCATCCTGATCGCGACGATCCACGGCAATTGGAGCAAGGAGGTCCAGCGCAGCCACGGCGCGATGATCGGCGAGGTGGAATGGGCCGAGATCCTGGCAGGCTACGAAGCCACCGGCTGGGGCTATGCGCGTTACCCTGGCCCGGACGATTACGGTGTGTCGCTATGCCGCGCATCAACCGTGATCGAGATGGCAAGCCGCGCGCAGGCGACCCGGATCCTCAGCTATAACGAGCGCGGCTGGGCTGGCAATCATGACGTGCTCATGATCGAGAACCGCGACCGCATGGAGAAGTTCTGACCCGGGGAGCGCTGCCGTTGCTGCACTGCGATTGACGCCGGGGAGGGCGTGATCTAATGCCGAGGAAGATTATAAAGTTTTTGTAAGGTATTGAAGATGCGCCGGCTTGTCGCTCTTACCGCACTGCTCGCACTCGGCGCCTGCACCCCTCCGTTGGAGCCCGCCGGCCAAAGCTTCCCGGTCTTCTTCACGCCGAACTCCGCAGCGCTCGACAATGGCGCGGACAGCGCCGTGACCGCCGGAGCGAACTTCGCCAATCGCTATAGCGATAAGTCGGTTGTGGTCGCGGGCTACTCCGCGCCGCCGGGCCATCACTATGTCGAGCCGGCGGATATGGACAACCTCCGCGCCAAGGCCGTGGAGGCAGAACTGGTGGCCGATGGCGTCAATCCGTCGCGGATAACGACTCGTCCGATGGGCGCCGTTCAACCCGCCGTGCCGATGTCCAAGATCGAGGTTCGCCGCGTCGACATCATCGTCGGCTCGCCGACCGCGCCGTAAGCCTCAGGCCGCCAGCACCTCGGCGGTAGCGTCGGCGAGGTCGACCACCACGGGGACATGGTCGGATGGCTGCTCCGCCCCGCGCTCGTCTCGGTCCGGTGCGGCGGCGATGAGCCGCTCCGCGAGGCGCGGGGACAGCAGCGCGAAGTCGATCCGCAAGCCGCGGTCGCGCTCCCAGGCGCCGGCCTGGTAATCCCAGAAACTATAGGCCGGCGCATGCGGATGCAGAGTCCGCACCGCGTCGGTCAGACCGGCATGGATCAGGCGGCGATAGCGCATCCGCGTTTCCAGCCGTAGCAGCGCATCGGTCGGCGGCAAGGTACCGGGTGCGAAGTCGAGCGGCGTCGGACAGACGTTGAAGTCTCCGGCGATGAGAAGATCGCGATCCTCGTCCAGCAGCGCTTCAGCCCGCTCCGCCAGCAGGTCCATCCAGGCGAGCTTGTAGGCATAGCCAGCCTCGCCGCCGGAATTGCCGTTGGGCAGGTAGATTCCGATGACGGTGATGCCGCCGCTTTCCAGCTCGATGTAGCGCGCCTGGGTGTCCTCACCGGACAGGCCCGGTAAAGCGCGATGCGTCACCGTGAAAGGCTGGCGCGCCACGACCGCGACGCCGTTATAGGCCTTCTGCCCGATCGCCTCCGACTGGTAGCCGAGATCCTCGAAGACCGCGCCGGGAAACCCCGCCGACTCGCACTTGATCTCCTGCAGAACCAGAACATCCGGCCGCACCCGCTCCAGCCAGCGTCGGACATGGGTCTGGCGGACGCGGATCGAATTGACGTTCCAAGTGGCGATGCGCATGCGGGAAAACTAAGCCGGCCGCCTCAGTCGATCGAGAAGCTGCTGCCGCAGCCGCAGGCGGAGGTCGCGTTCGGGTTCTTGATCGCGAAATGCGCGCCCATCAGCGCGTCGGTGTAATCGAGCTGCGCGCCGCCCAGCAGCGTCAGGCTGCTCTGATCGACCAGAACCCGGGCGCCGTCGCGCTCGATGACCATATCCTCATCGGTGGGCGGTGCCTCATCCAGATCGAAGCTGTATTGGAATCCGCTGCAACCGCCCGCCAGCACGGCCACGCGGAGCGCCGCCGAGGATTGGGCGCTGAGGATCTGGGCGATCTGCGCGGCCGCCCGATCGGTCACACCGAAACTGCCAGGCACGCCTAAGCTCGCATTTTGCTCGGTCATGCCCACAACATAGCCGCTTGATGCGCGTAATTGAAGGGATTAGCCCTCGTCCATGGATCTCGCCCCCTATGCCGTGCGCGCGGAGACGTCGCGCGGGCGTCTGCATCCCGAGCCGGACGCCGGCATGCGCGGTCCCTTCCAGCGCGACCGCGACCGCATCATCCACGCCACCGCCTTCCGCAAGCTGCAGTATAAGACACAGGTTTTCGTCGATCACGAGGGCCACTTCTACCGCACCCGGCTGACCCACAGCATCGAGGTGGCGCAGATCGGCCGCTCCATCGCCCGCGCCCTGCGGTTGGACGAGGACCTGACCGAGGCGCTCGCGCTGGCGCATGACCTCGGCCACCCGCCCTTCGGCCATGCGGGCGAGACCGGCCTCGACCAGGCGATGGCCGAGTTCGGCGGCTTCAACCACAACGCCCAAAGCCTGCGCGTCGTGACCTTACTCGAAGCGCGCTACGCGGGCTTCGACGGGTTAAACCTGACCTGGGAGACGCTGGAAGGGCTGGTCAAGCATAACGGCCCCATCGCCTCGCCCAGCGGCTATGTCGCCGCCTATGACGAGCGGCATTCGCTCGACCTTACGACCCAGGCCTCGGCCGAGGCTCAGGTCGCGGCGCTGGCGGACGATATCGCTTATCACAGCCATGACCTCGACGATGGGCTGCGCGCCAAGCTCTTCACCATGGAGGAGATCGGCCGCCTGCCGGTGGTGGCGGAATCCCTGGCCGAGGCGCGGGCTCTGGCCCCCGACCTGGCCGCGCCCCGTCTGCGGCACGAGACCATCCGGCGCGTGCTGGACCGGATGATCCGCGATGTGGTGGGCGTCACGCGCCTGCGAATCGCGCGGCTCGATCCCGAGAGTGTGGAGGCTATCCGCCACGCGCGATCCCCGGTGGTCGGCTTCAGCCCGGCGATGGCGGAGGCCAACCGTGAGATCAAGGACTTCCTCTTCGCCCGCATGTATCGCCATTGGCGCGTCAACCGCATGTCCGCGAAGTCGAGCCGCCTCACCGCTGAGCTCGCGACACTCCTGCTCGATGATCCGAGCCTGCTGCCGGATGAATGGGGCGAGCGGGCCGGGCAGGGCCGCACCCGCCGCGCGGCGGAAACCGTGCGGGACTATATCGCGGGCATGACGGATCGCTACGCTCATGACGAATATCGCCGGTTGACCGATCCCAGCGTTCCGGGCTGATACCGCCCATGACCGAGAACCTTTTCGCCGGCATGCGCGACCATGCCGTGCAGGCGCTTGCCGACCTGCTGCCGGACCTCGACCCCGCCATCCTCGCGCAAGTCACCGCGCGCGTGGAGGTGACGCCGACGCGTGACCCCGCCCATGGCGACATGGCGACCAACGCCGCGATGGTGGCGGCCAAACCTGCCGGCAAGCCGCCTCGCGTTCTGGCCGAGGCCATCGCCGCGCGTCTGGCGCTGCTGCCGGATGTCGCTTCCGCCGAACCCGCTGGCCCCGGCTTCGTCAATCTGCGGCTGAGCCCCGGCGCGCTGCTGGCGCAGATCCCGGTGATCCTGCGCGCCGGCGAAAGCTACGGCGACGGCCATATCGGCGACGGCATCGCGGTGAATGTCGAATACGTTTCAGCCAATCCGACCGGCCCCATGCATATCGGCCACTGCCGTGGCGCGGTGGTGGGCGACGCGCTGTCCTCGGTTCTCGTCAAGGCCGGCTTCGCGGTGACGCGGGAATACTACATCAACGATGCCGGCGGTCAGGTGCAGGCTCTCGCCTGGGCTTCCTACTGGCGCTACCTCGAAGCAATCGGCAGCCCGGTGACGCCCGAGGAACTGGATGCCGCCGCCCCCAGCGGCCTGCAGTATCGCGGCGAATACCTCATCCCCGTGGGCCAGGCACTCTACGAGCGATACGGTGCGAGCCTCGCGACCCCGGAACTCGGCATCGCCGATCCCGCGCTTTGGCTGGCACACGTGCGTGAACTCGCCCTGGAGATGATGATCGCGGAGATCCGCGAAGACCTCGGCCGCCTCGGCGTCACCTTCGACGTGTTTTCCTCGGAGCAAGCGCTGCTGGAAAGCGGCGCCACGGACACCGCCATTGCCAAGCTCCAGGCTGGCGGCCTGCTGTATGAAGGCGTGCTGGAACCGCCGCGCGGCAAGACGCCCGACGACTGGGAACCGCGTCCGCAAACCCTGTTCCGCGCCACCGATTTCGGTGATGACGTGGACCGTCCGCTGCGGAAATCCGATGGCTCCAACACGTATTTCGCCAATGACATCGCCTATCACACCGACAAGATCGCGCGCGGCGCCGATATCCTGATCGACGTGCTCGGCGCGGATCATGGCGGCTACGTTTCGCGCATGAAGGCGGCGGTGAAGGCGGCCTCGGGCGGACGCGTGCCGCTGGAAGTCGTGCTTTGCCAGATCGTGCATGTGATGCGGAACGGCCAGCCGCTGCGCATGAGCAAGCGCGCCGGCACCTTCGTCACGTTGCGCGACCTGCTCGAGGAAGTCAGCGCGGATGCCGTTCGCTTCACCATGCTGATGCGCAAATCCGATGCGCAGATGGAATTCGACCTCGACCAGGCGATGGCCCAGACGCGCGAGAACCCGGTCTTCTACGTGCAATATGCCCATGCCCGCTGCCGCAGCGTGCTGCGCGCCGCCGCCGAGATGCTGGGCGCCGAAGCCGCAGAACCGGCCGCCCTCGCCACCGCCGATCTCGCACCGCTCGACGACGCACAGGAACTCGCGCTGATCCGCCGCTTGATCGCCTGGCCGCGTCTGATTGAGGGTGCCGCGCTGGCCCGCGAACCGCATCGTGTCGCCTTTTATCTCTATGAGCTTGCAGGAGAGTTCCACATGCTATGGAACAAGGGGCGCGAGGACACGACGCTCCGATTCCTTCAGGCCGAGGACGGGGAGGGCACCCGCGCCCGTTTGGCTCTGGTCGCGGCGACGGCGACGGTTCTGCGGTCCGGACTTGCGGTGCTCGGCGTCACGCCGGTCGAGGAGATGCGATAGATGTCGGATGACTTGCGAATCCCTACGCCAGGCGCACCGCGCTCCGGCTATCAGCGGGATCGCGAGACACGGCGCCTCTTCGTCATGGCGGGCGGCATCGGGGCGGTCATGCTCCTGGTCGTCGTCATGTGGGGCGTCTTCAGCGGCGGCGGCGGTTCGGTGCCGCTGATCGAGCCTGAGCCGGGGGCGGTGAAGGTTAAGCCCCTGGATCCCGGCGGTCTGCAGATCAATGCGATGAACAATCAGCTACTCGGCGCTCAGGGCGGCGGCGCCGGAACCAGCCTCGCGCCGGCTCCCGAAGCGCCTGACCCGAATGGCCTTGCCGCCGCGGCGGCCGCGCAGGACCAGCCGCCACCGGCGCCACCTCCGCCCCCCGCCGCGCCACGGGTCATCGCGCCCCCACCGCCGCAGGTGAGTGCCGCGGCAAAGCCCGATGCGACGCTTCCTCTGCCGCCCGGCTCGGCGACCAGTGTGCAGTCGGTGCCCGAGACGCCGATGACGTCGAGCCGCAACCTCGCCGCCGAGGTTCCGATGAAGCGCAACGCCGCCGGTGTCGGCAATCTGGCGATGGAGATGCCGCAAACCGCCGCGACCCCATCCAAACCCGCTCCAGCCAAAACCCCACCGCCCGCGCATGGTGGCAAGCCCAGCCACGTCCAGGTGCAGCTCGCGGCGCTCGACAGCGAGATGGGGGCGCATATGGAATGGGCCCGGCTCACCCATCGCATGCCGGAACTGCTCGGCGACCGCGATCCGGTCGTGATGCATGCCGAGGTTGGTAGCCGCAGCTTCTGGCGTCTCCGCACCGCAGGCTTCGCCTCCGTCGCCGACGCCACGCGCTTCTGCGCCGATGTTCGCGCGAAGGGCGGCAACTGCACGGTGGCCTCATTCTGAAACCCGTTATCCTCGGTGTCTCGGGGCCCAATCTCACCTCGGAGGAAGCGGCGCTCTTCCGCCGCCTGCCGCCCGCTGGCGTCATCCTGTTCGGCCGCAACGTGGTGGATCCGGCGCAGCTTGCGTCTCTGATGCATGACCTCCGCGCCGTGCTTGCGCCCGAAGCGGTCATGATGGTCGACCAGGAGGGCGGCCGCGTCGCCCGGCTGCGGCCCCCGCATTGGCGCGCCCACCCCTCGGCCGGTGCGATTGCCCGCCTCGATACACGCGATCCCGCTGCCGCCTTGCGCGCCGCCTGGGCGCATGGCGCCGCCATCGGCGCGGAGTGCCGCGCGGCCGGTTTCGATGTCGTGGCCGCGCCCGTGCTGGATCGCGCGATACCCGGCCAAAGCGATGTCGTGGGCGACCGCAGCTTCGGCGGCGATCCGGAACGCGTGGCGGAGCTGGGCCTCGCCATGGCAGAGGGGCTGCGCGCCGCCGGAGTCATTGCCGTGTCCAAACATGCCCCCGGCCACGGCAGGGCGCGCGTCGACAGCCACCTTGTTCTGCCGCGCGTGCCCTTCGATGCCGAGGCATGGGGCGCCGACCTCGCCCCCTTCCGCGAGACGGCGACGCTGATTCCCTGGATGATGACGGCGCATATCCTGTACGAGGGCGTCGATGACGACCGGCCCGGCACCCTCTCTCCCACCATCATCGGCGATGCCATACGAGGCGAAATCGGCTTCGACGGCCTGCTGCTGTCGGACGACCTCGCGATGAACGCGCTGGAGGGAACGCCCCTGACGCGGGTTCAGGCATCGCTCGCCGCTGGCTGCGACGTCGCCGTCTATTGTCCCGGCGATCTCGCCGCGAATACGGCGATCCTGGAGGCGGTACCGTCCGCACCCGGCCTGCCGTCGATCCTTGCCGCCGCGCGAACCCTGGCCGCGTCCGGCGCTCAGCCGGCCAAGGATTGGGGCGCCGAGCGCGACCTGCTGCTGGGGATAGGCTAGCGCCATGCGGATCCCCGAACGGCTGGTTGTCGGATGAGCGACTTCATCGTCTCGATCGCCATCGGCGTGGTGGCGACGGTTCTCGCCATCACCCTGCATGAGGCGGCGCACGGCTATGCCGCCTGGGCGCTCGGCGACGATACGGCGAAGAAGATGGGCCGTCTTTCGCTCAACCCGCTGCGGCATGTCGATCGGGTCGGCACCATCATCCTGCCCGGCATCCTGCTGGTCGGTCAGCTCCTCACCATCGGCCGCGTCGCCTTCATGTTCGGCTGGGCGAAGCCGGTGCCCGTCTCGGCCTGGCGTTTCCGCGACCCGCGGCGCGGCATGATGGTGGTGGCCGCGGCTGGCCCGGCGATGAATTTCTTCCTCGCCTGGATCGGCGCCCTTGGCGGTTTCCTGCTCCCGCATCTCCCGGCCAGTTCGATGGTCCCCTTCGCGACCTTCATCCAGGACTTCATCCTCGCGAATATCGTGCTCGGCCTCTTCAACCTGCTGCCCATTCCGCCGCTCGATGGCGGCCGGATCGTCGTCGGTCTCCTGCCTCTCGCGCTCGCCGAGCGCTGGGCGAGGCTGGAGCGCGCCGGCATAGCCATTGTCATGCTGCTGATCTTCGTCGTCCCCGCCGCCTCGCGCGAATTCGGCTGGAACTTCGACCCGGTCCACACGCTGCTGGACCGCGTGGTGCCCTGGACCATGCGCCTGGTCTTCAACCTCGCCGGCCAGCATGTCTGAGACCGCCGTGGCCGAGGCCGGGGCCAGCCCCAGCTTCGTGCTGCGGCTGGAGGGCTTCGAGGGGCCGCTCGATCTCCTGCTCGATCTCGCGCGGAGCCAGAAGGTCGACCTCGCGCAGATCTCCATCCTAGCCCTCGTCGATCAGTATCTCGCCATCATCGAGGGCGCGCGGCGGGTGCGCCTGGAGCTCGCCGCGGACTGGCTGGTGATGGCCGCCTGGCTCGCCTGGCTGAAGTCGCGCCTGCTGGTGCCCGCAGGTGTCGAGGAGGCGGAGGATGCCGAGATCGCCGCCGAGGGCCTCGCCTCCCGCCTCGCAGACCTGCAACGGATGCGGATGGCGGCACTGTGGCTTGGCGCCCGGCCGCAACTGGGCCTGGATGTCTTCGCGCGTGGCGCACCGGAAGATCTGACCGAGACGGACCGTTCCGGGCTTCTGCTCGACCTGCCGAGCCTGATGCGCGGCCATATCGGTGCGCTGCGCCGCCAGCTCGGCCGACGCCGCTACGCGCCTCGGATGACGCCATGGTGGAGTGTGCAGGATGCGCTGCGCCGTCTGGGTCTGATGCTCGGCCAGATGCCCGACTGGACCGAACTCGCCCGTTTTCTCCCCGAATCGCTGCCGGATGCCGCCGCCTTGCGCGCCGCCATGGCCAGCACCCTTCTCGCCAGCCTCGAGATGGGCCGCAGTGGCGATATCGACCTGCGCCAGGAACAGGCTTTCGGACCGATCGCCATTCGCCGGAGCGAGTCCCATTAAACCCCGGGCATTCCGGGTAAGCTGGCGCAACCCGCCGTTCTCCCTCTCCACGGACGGATAGTGATGGAACCCTCCGACGACTCTCTCCGTCTCGCCGAGGCTCTGGTCTTCGCCGCCGCCGCCCCGGTGCCGCTCCGCACCCTCGCCACCATGCTGCCCGAAGGCGAGGAGCCCGAGGCTGTCGTCGCAGCACTTCAGGCGCGCTACGCCGGGCGCGGCGTCGAACTTGTGGAGGTCGCCGGCGGCCTGCAGTTCCGCACCGCGCTCGATCTCGCGCCGCGCCTCACTCGCGTCATCGAAATCCCGCGCCGCCTGCCGCGCGTCGCCATGGAGACGCTCGCCATCATCGCCTATCGCCAGCCGGTCACGCGCGGCGAGATCGAGGAGGTGCGCGGCACGGCCCTGGCTCAGACCACGCTGGAAACGCTGCTCGAAGCGGAGCTCATCGCCCCGGCCGGACGGCGGGACAGCCCCGGCCGCCCGACCCTCTGGGTCACGACCACGACCTTCCTGTCCCGCTTCGGCCTGAAGGCGCTGGGTGACCTGCCGCGCCGCGACGATCTCGTCAACGAGGCGCAGCTCCTCCAAAGCGCTGACCTGAACGAGCAGGCCGCCGCCGAGACGGTGGTTTCCCACGACTGAACTTCCTGCTAGCAGAAGCGTCGGGAGTATCAGCCGTAAATGTTCGACTTCGCCTGGTCGGAAATCGCTCTAGTCGGCGTGGTGGCCCTCATTGCCATCGGTCCCAAGGACATGCCGGTGGCGATTCGCACCATGACCACCGCCATCAAGAAGATGCGGCGCATGGCGGGCGAGTTCCAGGGCCAGATGGACGAGCTTGTCCGCGAGGCTAACCTCACCGAGGTGCGCGACCAGATCCAGGAGATTCGCGGCGGCCTGAATGTGCGGCAACAGATCGGCCGCATGATCGATCCCGACCGCTCGATCCGCTCCGCCTTCTCCGATCCCATGGCGGCCGGCGCGACAGCCGCGACCACTGCCGGCAATGGAGCGGTGGAAACCGTCGCGGTAGGGGAATTTCCGGAATATTCCGCCGACGCGCCGCGATCCGACGAAACTGGCACGCCGATCATGCTACCCGACGAGGCTGCGGGTCCTCACCCGCCCGCCTTCATCCCGCCGGGTCTTCGCATCGCCGACCGGCGCCCTGCCTTCATCCCGCCCGGCATCCGCCGGTAACGGCCCAAACCCCCGAGATCGAGGCGCAAGGCCGTGGCGACGCATGAGAATGACACCATCAACGACAAGCCGATGCCGCTGCTCGAGCATCTGGCGGAGCTTCGCACGCGGCTATTGTGGTCGGCCGGCGGCTTCCTGATCGCCTTTTTCGTCTGCTACCACTTCTCGTTTCAGATCTACGAGTTCATCGCCCATCCCCTGGTCCAGGTGCTGAAAAGCCGGGGCGAGGAGCCGCGCCTGATCTATACGGCGCTCTACGAGGCCTTCTTCACCTACATAAAGGTATCTGTATATGCAGCCGCCTTTATATCCTTCCCGATCATCTCGACGCAGGTCTGGCTGTTCATCGCGCCCGGCCTCTATCGCAGCGAGAAGCGGGCGCTGCTGCCCTTCATCGCCGCCACGCCGATCCTGTTCCTGGGGGGCGCGGCGCTCGCCTACTACTTCATCTTCCCGATGGCCTTCCGCTTCTTCCTGAGCTTCCAGACGCCGGCCCATCACGCCGCCGCCGATGGCATGAAGATCGAGCTGATGGCCCGTGTTTCGGATTATCTCGGCCTGGTGATGAAGCTGGTCTTCGCCTTCGGTGTGGCCTTCGAGCTGCCGGTGGCGCTGACGCTGATGGGCAAGGTCGGCATCATCAGCTCGAAGACGCTGAAGAAGTTCCGCCGCTACGCCTATGTCGGCTGCTTCGTGGTCGCCGCCGTGCTGACCCCGCCCGACGTGCTGACCCAGACCAGCCTCGCCGTGCCGCTGATCCTGCTGTACGAGATTTCCATCATCGCGGTGCGGCTGGTCGAGCCGAAGCCGCTTGAGGATGATTGAGCGCTCGACAATGTTCGCGCCGTAAACATCGTCGTGGCACGCGAAGGCCGAGCATCCACGCCTACCTTCGTCGACCAAGCAAAGGCGTGGATGCTCGGCCTTCGCCGAGCATGACGGGCTCCTGACGCCACCAAGACTCTGAGTTGAGGCCACCCCATGCACGATATTCGCGCGATCCGCGCCGACCCCGCCGCCTTCGACGCGGCACTCGCTCGCCGCAACGTGCCGCCAATGGCCGAAGCGATCGTCGCCTTCGACGCCGAGCGGCGCCAGGCACTCGGGGCGCTCCAGGAGATGCAGGCACGGCGCAACGCCCTGGCGCGGGAGATCGGCCAGGGCAGGAAGCAAGGTGCCGACACCGCTGCCCTGGAAGCCGAAGGCACCGCGCTGCGACAGGAGATGGAGGCCCTCGAAGGCATCGCCGCGCGTGCCGAGGCCGATAGCCGCGCCCGCCTCGAAAGCCTGCCCAATATCCTCGACCCCGACGTGCCCGACGGCGCCGATGAAAGCGCCAATGTCGTGCTGAAAACCTGGGGCGAGCCGCCGCGCCAGAACTTCCCCGCCCGCCAGCATTTCGAGCTCGGCGAAGCGCTCGGGCTCATGGATTTCGCCGCCGCCGCCAAGCTTGCCGGTGCCCGTTTCACGGTCCTGCGCGGCGCACTTGCCCGGATGGAGCGCGCACTCGGCCAGTTCATGATCGACCTGCACACGACGGAACACGGCTTCGAGGAGATGGCCGTGCCGTCGCTGGTCAATGATGCCGCCGTCTATGGCACCGGTCAGCTCCCGAAATTCGCCGAGGATCTGTTCCGCACCACCGATGGCCGCTGGCTCATCCCCACCGCCGAGGTGCCGCTGACCAACCTCGCCGCGGGCGAAATCACTCCGGAGTGGCGGCTTCCCGTCCGCCTCGGCGCCCTCACCGATTGCTTTCGCAGCGAGGCGGGTTCCGCCGGCCGGGACACGCGCGGCATGCTGCGCCAGCACCAGTTCCGCAAGGTAGAGATGGTGGTCATCGCCCATCCCGACCAGAGCGATGCGGAGCACGAGCGCATGACCCGCTGCGCCGAGACGGTGCTGGAACGGCTGGAGCTACCCTATCGCCGCGTCGTGCTTTGCGCGGGCGATACCGGCTTCGGCGCCGCCAAGACCTACGACCTTGAGGTCTGGCTGCCGGGTCAGGCGGCGTGGCGGGAGATCAGCTCATGCTCGAACATGCGGGACTTTCAGGCCCGCCGCATGAACGCCCGCTCCCGTGCGACGGACGGCAAGACGCTCGGCTTCGTCCATACGCTCAATGGTTCCGGTGTAGCTGTTGGCCGCGCGCTGATTGCGGTCATGGAGAACCACCAGCAACCGGATGGCACCATCCGCGTGCCGGAGGTGCTGCGCCCCTATATGGGCGGCAACCGCGCGATCGGTGCGGTAGCCGCGAGCTGATCGCGCCCGTCGCTCTGACCTACCACCGCTTCGACGATCTGGTTCCTGCCACCGCGCTTGGCCTCGAGGAGCCGGGCGTCAGTCTCGCGCATGGCGGTGGCAACGTCGGCTGGGGCGCTGAGGAAGGTCACGAGCCCGATCGAGAAGGTCACATCATAACCCGCCCCCGCCACTGCCTTGTCGAGCAGCTGCTTGATGCGACACCCGGCGGCTAGCGCCATGGCTGGATCAGCGCCCAGGATGATAAGCGCGAAGTCGTCACCATCCAGCCGCCCGGCGGTCTCGCTCCGTCGCGTCTTTTGCCTGAGCGCCTCGCCGATCAGCTGAAGAAGCCTGTCCCCCGCTGGCTGGCCCTTGGTCTCGTTGATCCGCGCCAGGCCATCGACATCGAGGCGAAGAAGAGAAAAGGGACAGTGGCGCTGATCAAGAGCCGCGATCGCCTTGCCGATCTCGCTCTCGATCGCGGTGCGATTGGGCAGTTTCGTCAGGGCATCCGTAAGGGCAAGCTGACGCGCCTCTTGCATATGCCGTCGCATCTCCAGGATTTGCATCGCGGTTCTGGACAGGTCGACGAGGGTCTGGCGTTCCGTCGCCGTCACTTCGCGGGCGCGCGTATCGAGGGCGCAGAGGCAGCCGAGTGCCGAGCCGTCTCCGGCAATGAGCGGGGCGGCGGCGTAAAAACGGATGCCGCAGCCGTCGGTCACAAAGGGATTTGAGCGGAACCGTGGGTCGCTGAGGGCATCCACAACGGTGAAGGGCGCCGGACCCATTTCGCGGATCGCCAGGGCGCAGAAGCTTTGGTCATTCGGCACCGACTCGGTATCGACGCCGTCGCGGCCGATGACGCGGGTATGGGTTTCGTCCACGAGGGTGACCGCCGCAAAAGGCACGTCGAGACTGCGACGAAGCTGGCCGCAGAGCGCATCGAGCCCATGGTCGAGTCCCGACGCATCGTAGCTGCGCAAGGTCCGCAACCTCTGGGTTTCGTTAGCTCTCATCTGGGTCTCGGTCGCCGCCAATAGGCCGAACCTCCTTCAAGGTCGCGGGCAGGTCATGGCCGAGGCGATCTCGGCTGCCGGCAGTCGTCGGTTACCCAATCATTCGTTCGGTCGGGACCCGCGATCAATCATTTTGAGCATCCGGAGACAGCACCATGCAGGGAGTGCGCCCATGGCTGAGCGTGCTGCAGGCATTTACGGCCGCGCTTTGCGATAGGCCGCTGAGCCGCGCCCGGAAAAGTGTTTTCTGCGAGACATGCACCGGCATGACGACGCTGCTGGCGGAGGCGAGCTGGTAACGGCTGTGCTGGCGGGCGGTGCCGACGGCCTCACGGGCGTCGCCGGCGGTGCGGTAGGCGCCAACCTGGATCGCCCAGCCGCCGCCATGGCTGCTCGAAGACATCGGCATGGTGTCGGCCATCGCCGGGGAGATCAGGCGAAAGCCGCTGGTGCGATGGGTCGGCACAGCGGCCGGTTCATTCATTTCCATCGCCAGATTATGCTCGCCGCGCGACCCAACCACGCGGTTCGGCACGGTCCGGCGCAGCGGCGGCGTATAGGCCGCGAGTTGTACCGCCCGCACCGGCGCCGGTGCGGGCGGAGGTGGCAGGCGAACGGGTGGCGGCGCCTGATAGGCCGCGACCTGCGGCTGGACGACAGCCGGGCGATAGCTTGGCGCCGCGATATAGACGGGTGCCGCGGCAGGCGGCGGCAGGTTGACGGCCATCCGCATCGGCGCCTGAGCGACACGCGGCTGCACCACCTCGGGCATCGGCACGACGCGGGTAGCCGGCGTCTGGAGCGGGGCCTGTTCGACCACCGCAGCCTGGTCGTCTCCGGGGGCTGTGGCTCCGTCGTTATCCGCGGCGATTTCCTGTTGGGCGACCTGGGCCGCCGACGGACGGGGATCGTTCATCGCGACCATGAGGTCAGCCGGCACTGCTCCGCCGCCTGCGGCGACCAGGGCCGCGCCATGCTTGGCGACCTGCTGCTGGTTAAGATCATCCGCGCTGGTTTCCGTGACGACGCTGGCTACTGGCGGCGGAGGCGCCTGGTTCATCGCCATCATATTGCCGGAGACCGCGCCGCCGCCGGTATTCGCGAGGCTCGGCGGCGCATAGCCACCGGCATTGTAGGCGCGGCCGCTCGGCGCGTTCATGCTGTTCATCGCGAAGCGGTCGGCCGGTGAGTGGCCAGACGGCATGTCGCCATGGATATAAGGCGCGATCATCGCGACGTAATGCGTGGTCTCCGCCGGTAGCGGGCGTCCGTCGGTGAGATATTGGTTCAGCCGTTGCGGTCCGGCATTATAGGCCGCGAGGAAGCCGGGTGACCCGAACAGGTCGTACATCTCGCGGAGATAGGCCGTGCCCGCCATGATGTTGTCATGCGGCGCATAGGGATCGTCGCCGAGGTTGTACTGGGCCGAAAGCTCCTGGTAGGTCTCCGGCATCACCTGCATCAGGCCCATCGCGCCGACGCCTGAGGTAACAAGTTGCCCGTTGACGTACAGATGTCCGCCGGACTCCGTGTGCATCACGTTGCGGATCCAGCTTGGCGGCACGTCGAAGCGCTGTGCCGCTTCGTTGATATAGGGACCCCAGGGATCCGAAGCCGGGCCGGGCGGCGCGTAATCACCGCTAGCATTGTACTTATATTGGGCGGCTTGCTGGGTCGCCGAGAGGCGCGGATTATGGCTGGCGCAAGCAGCGAGAAGCCCAAGGAGAGCGAGCCCCGCGAACCGAGGCAGATGACGCACCGCGCGAGCCTTGCGGCCAGGTTCTGCAACCTGAGCGAGAGTCAACTCTGCTTGAGCGGGCTGCGGCATCGATACTGCCTCCGTCGTGGCGCGGCCGAATAGGCCGGTGAGTCACGACGACAGACGTCGCCGCTCCGGGGTCGTTCTGACGCCTTCCTCTGAGGAAAGCGAGCTAAGTCCTAGAGGAACCCGAAGTTCTGTGCAACATGAACAAACCGAAATCTGTCGTTGCGGATAGGTTTTGTCCAGAAATCACGCTAAGCAGAGGAGGCTGCGGAAGGATTTGGGCGATGATCACAATCGGTTGTAATCGCCGTGACCGTCAGCCTCGACATTGCCTGAGAATGCTTGCGGCATCGTTAATGCTGGCCGGCTGCACCGTTGCTTCCGGCCCGGCAGCCACGCCACGGACAGTGGCGCCCACTTCCGCGGTTACCTATGGCACGATCAAGGCGATTCGGGTCATCGACGCCAAGACAGGCAATCCTGACAAGGACATTCTCGGCGTGATCGGCAATGCTCTGCTCGGCGGCGTCGATCCGGGCGCCAATCGCCGCATCGAATGTATTGTTACTACCGAGGATGGACGGACCATCTCCGTGGTCCAGCGCAGTTCCGAGGGGCTGCGGCTCGGCGAGCGAGTCGTGATCCTGCCCGGCCGCCCGGTTCGCCTCGCTCCCGCTGGCGCATCGGCCGGCTCTTAAAGAGCGGCTCGGCCGTAGGGGTGACCTGCCGCGTTGCCCATCTATATTGCGGCGCCTCGGTGGATACGCTATCGGCAGCCGCCCATGAACGTGATCTCTGATCCACAGGCGGCACCCCTGCCGGAGGCCGAGCGCGGCTTCACGAT
Source organism: Acidisoma sp. L85 (assembly GCF_009765865.1). Lineage (GTDB taxonomy): Bacteria > Pseudomonadota > Alphaproteobacteria > Acetobacterales > Acetobacteraceae > Acidisoma. Next base: position 100,117 of record NZ_LMUQ01000037.1, on the reverse strand, counting down.
AGACCTTCGGCACGGCCTCGGCTTCGTCGCCCGCAACCGCATGGCGATCAGCGATATCGCGCGCGGCCTTTCCCTATGGCGGCTGGCGCTAACGCTGAGCTGGCTCGATATCCGGCTGCGCTATCGCGGCTCGGTCCTCGGCCCGCTCTGGCTGACCCTTTCGACGGCGGTCATGGTCGCGGCCCTCGGCTTTCTCTATGCGGTGCTGTTCCACACGACGATCCGCGACTATCTGCCCTTTCTCGCGCTGTCCCTGGTGTTGTGGAGCTTCATCGCCGCCATGGTGAGCGATGCCTGCACCTCCTTCACCCAGGCCGAGAACATGATCCGCTCGATGCGGATTCCCTTCTCGCTCTATATCGGCCAGATCGTCGCGCGGAACGTCCTCATCCTCGGCCACAACGTCATCGTCATCGTGGTGGTCTTTGTAGCCTTCCAGGTGCCAGTCAATCTGAATGCCCTCGCGGCGATCCCGGCCTTCCTGCTGTGGTTGGTCGACGGCGCGGCGGCGAGCCTACTGTTCGGTGCCCTCTGCGCGCGGTTCCGCGATATTCCGCCGATCGTCGGCAGCGTCATGCAGATCGCCTTCTATGTCAGCGCCGTGATGTGGAAGCCTGACTTCCTTCACGGCCACCAGAGCTTCCTGGTCTATGACCCGTTCTATACGATCCTGCAGATCGTCCGTGGCCCGCTGCTGGGTCAGATCCCGACCATGCACGCCTATATCAGCGCGCTCGGCTTCTCCGCGGTGCTTTGTATTTTCGCCTGGCTGACCTTCCTGCGCGTGCGACACCGCATCGCCTTCTGGATCTGACCGGTATGGCCGCCCGCATCGAAGTCCAGGATCTCAGCATCCAGTTTCCGCTCTATCATGGGCAGTCGCGCAGCCTGAAGCGCACGATGCTGGCACGCGCCAAGGGCCTCCGCCGGCTGCAGGAGAACAGCCAGCACCGGCTGGTGGTGGAGGCGCTGCGCAACGTCACCTTCACCCTCGGCGCCGGGGAACGGCTTGGCCTGGTCGGCCATAACGGCGCGGGCAAGACGACCCTTCTGCGCGCGCTTGCCGGCGTCTACGAGCCTGTCGCGGGCAGGGTGCGAATCGAAGGCACGCTGAACGCCCTGCTCGACCCCAATCAGGGGATGAACATGGAGCTCACCGGCCGCGAAAATGTCACGCTGCGCGGCCGCTATCATCGCATGAACGGGCCGGGCATCGAGGCACTCGCGGAAGACGTGCGGGTCTTCGCCGAACTCGGCGATTTCTTCGATCTTCCGGTCCGCATTTACAGCTCCGGCATGATCGTGCGCCTGGCCTTTGCAATGGCGACCGCGATTCGCCCACAGGTGCTGCTGATGGATGAATGGTTCCTGGCGGGTGACGCCTCGTTCCGCAACAAGGCGCGCGAGCGGCTGGAAAGCATGGTGCGGGGCGCCGACATTCTTGTGCTGTCGACCCATCTCAACGACGTCGTGCGCTCCTGGTGTTCCCGCGTGATCTGGCTAGAGGATGGCCGTGTGAAGGCAGACGGTCCGGTCGACCAGGTGATGGACGCCTTCTCCGGGATCGGTGAGGGAGTGCCCGCGCTCTTTCCCGAGACGGCCCTCAGCTGACCCGTCAGCCGGCATTTGCCCCTGTGACGTTTTAAGTTAAGCACCAGCGCATGCGTCACTTCCTAGATTTCGAGAAGCCCCTCGCGGAGCTAGAGGAAAAGATCGAGGAGCTGCGGCGTCTGCCCGGGCCCGAGGGTCTCAGCATCGCCGATGAAGTCGGCCGTCTTTCCGAGAAAGCGGACCGCCAGCTCCGCACGCTCTATGCCAAGCTCACGCCATGGCAGAAGACGCAGGTCGCCCGCCATCCCGACCGGCCGCGCGCGCTCGCCTATATCCGTACTCTGATCACCGACTACACGCCGCTCGGCGGCGACCGCGCCTTCGCCGAGGATGCCGCGATCGTCGGCGGGCTGGGGCGTTTCGGCGAGATCCCGGTGATGGTGCTCGGGACCGAAAAGGGCACGGATACCGAGAGCCGCATCAAGCACAATTTCGGCAGCGCGCGGCCCGAGGGCTACCGCAAGGTCCGCCGCCTCATCGAACTGGCCGGCCGTTTTCGCCTGCCCATTCTGAGCTTTGTCGATACTTCCGGCGCCTATCCGGGCATCGATGCCGAGGCGCGCGGCCAGGCCGAGGCCATCGCCCGCGCAATCGAAGCCGGGCTCGATGCGCCGGTGCCCTTCGTCGCGACGGTGATCGGCGAGGGCGGCTCGGGCGGCGCCATCGCGCTGGCCAGCGCCGACCGGGTGCTGATGCTGGACCACGCGATCTATTCGGTGATCTCGCCGGAGGGCTGCGCTTCGATCCTATGGCGCGACGCCGCCTCCGCGCCTTTGGCCGCCGAGGCGCTGCGCCTCACCGCCGATGACCTGCGCCGCTTCGATCTGGTGGACGCGGTTATTCCGGAGCCGCTGGGCGGCGCGCATCGCGCGCCTGAGACGATGATCGCGAGTGTTGGTGTTGCCATCGAGCAGGCGCTGCGTCCGCTCCTCGAACTCGACCCGGCGACGCTGCGTGCGCGGCGGCGGGAGAAGTTCCTGGCGATGGGGCGAGACGTCGTCGGTTAGGTGAGGCGTCACCATTCGCATGACGGGCAATTGCCACGGCATCGTAGGTATCATCCGTCATGGCATGCGAAGGCATGCCATGACGAGGGAACGGGCCTTGACCTCATCTGCTAGGCGAGCCCCGCCTCAGCTCCGCCCGTACCGCAACACCACCGTCTCCTTCGAATCGGAACTCGCCCGCTGCGTGTTGAGTGTTGTGTCGGCGCCCGGCTGCTGACCGAGCCAGCCCTCGTACAGTCCCTCCAGCACACTGCCGAGCCAGGTGCCCGGCGGTGTCCCACCGCCGCCAATGCGGGGCATCCCGCGATGGGTGAGGTAGAGACAGCGCTCCGCCTCGGAAAACTCGATCGCGACGCTGCCCCAGCCCGCGCCGGTCAGCACCTCGTTCATCTCGATCGCCAGCGCCTCGGTGGAGGTGCTTGCGGGTAGCGGACACAGCGCCGCCATCCGCAGACCCGTACGGCGCAGAAGCGCGTCGCGGCCGGTGGGGCCCGCGACGGCGTCGATCTCCTCCGCCAGGGCGCGGAGGAATGGCCGCCAATCCCGCAACCCGACACTCATCGCGAAGACTCCATCTCAATCCGCCGATGCGAAGGTGTAACGTGCGAAACCCAGCGCCGTCGTCTCGTTCCAATCGGCGGATTTCTGGTAGCCGGCAGTGCCACCCACCACCAGTTCCGGCGACAAATGATACTCGAAAGTACCGTTGAGGCCGCCGATCACCCCCGATTTGCTCTGGCTCGGATAGACGCTCTGAATATCCGGATTCGAGGCGGCGAGGGTCACGACCTGAGACTGCAGATTCGGATTGTTCGGAAAGACATTCTCGGCATCGGCGTTGAAGTTCTGCACGCCGACCGAACCGCCGAGCGAATAGTCGAGATTGCCGCGCGTCGCCGTCCAGGTCACCGGGATGAGGGCGGCGACATAGGTCTGCGGGCTGAAATAGCCGCCATAGCCGAGCGTGAAGTGGTCCTGATTCTTCTGGTATCCGAAATAGACCAGGTTGAGGCCAACGCGTACCTCATCCCCCGGAACCTTGTAGACTGGGTAGCTGCCGCCAGCGCCGAGTTCGGTCTCAGTATTGCTCAGCACATTGTCGCCGTTCAGCCAGTTGTAACCGCCGCCGGCATAGAAATTCGCAACGCCAGGGTTAAATTCGAGCTGGCCGTGAACCCGCGTGCGGGTCACGCCGCCCCAGGTATCGCCGGTCCCCGGGTCCTCGGTGCCGCCGTAGGAGAGCAGGCTGTCCGTTACCGCGCGCCGTTCGGCGGTCAGGCGCAGGATGACCTGGCTCGAAAGCTGCGGCGCCACCTCGATGCCGCCGATCACGTTTGTCACCCGAAAACCAAGCGGCGTGGTGCCGACATCGGCCGCCAGCCAGTCGGCCTTATAGGCCACGCCGAAGCCGACGCCCGTCGCCGTCTGTGTTCCCGGTGCGGGACCGCCGAGCACTGAGCTGCCGAATTGCTGGCTTGCCGCCAGATTGGTGCCGACCGAGCCGGCGCTCAGATAGGTCGGCGTCGCGGTCAGCGTGAGCCGCCCGACGCCGCCAGGTGAGAAGCTCGCCTCCAGCGGCACCGAGAAGGTCTCCAACTGATCGAGACCCTCACTGCCCGAGCGCTGCTGATATTCCGGCGAGGCGGCGATCTGCGGCGCGACATCCATCTTGATCGCGGTGATGCGGGTGTCGATGCTGGCGAGCATCGGGTCGGTGGAACTCGGCGCCGCGGTCGCGAAACTTGTCGTCGTGCCGCTGGACACCAGTCCGGTGCCCGAAAGCATATTGCCACCGCCGCCGCCGATCGAGCCGCTATCCGGGGAATTGCGAAACGGGTTGTTGGAGACCGCGCCGAGCGGCGCCGAAACCGGGCCGTTCGATGCGACGAGGAAGGGTGACGCCATCGCGCTCTGGCTGAAGCCAAGCTGCTGCTGCCGCAATGCCCGTGCCTGCCGAAGGTCGTGCAGCGCATCCTGGTTGAGCCCGCGCGCCTGGGCGATATCGGCCGCCAGGATCCAGTTCTGCGGATCATTGGGCGAGGCGGTAATGCTGTCCTCGACCAGGCGAGAGGCGCGGACATAGTCCTGCGCCTGGATCGCGGCGGCGACCGCGCCGCGCCGCGCATCGACATTGGTCGGATCGCGTGCCAGGATCTGCTCGTTGATCGCCAGCGCCTTCTTGGGATCGTCGGAGGTCTGATACAGCCGCGCCAGTGCCGCGTTCAGCGCCGGGTCGTCGGGGCTGTTCATCAGCGCGGGGGAAAGCTGGTCGTAGGCGTCGGCGGTGCGGCCGGCATTGTTGAGCGCGTCCGAGCTGCGGATCGCGATGCCGCGCTGCAAGCCTGTCAGGCTTTCGCTTTGCTGCGGTGTGAGCGAAGCCGTTTGCAACGGCGACACCATGAGGCTCGCGCCAGCCGTATCCCCCGCGGCGAGCAGGCCCTGCGCCCAGGACAGCCGCGCCTCGTTCGATGCCGTCGGATTGGCAGCCGCCGCTGTCTGAATGGCGGCCCGCGCATCGGCGGGATCGGACAGTTTGATGAAAGCCTGCGCCACCGCGAGGCCCCGGCCGCCTGTCGGGTCGCGCTGGGCGGCAAGGGAGAAGAGCTGCTGCCGCGCGGCGCCTGGATCGGTCGAGGCGATGGAAAGCGCTGTCGCGATCTGTCCCTGCACCTGCGCCTGGGCAACTATCGCCTGCATCTGCGGCGTCCGCCGCCGGACCGGCAACTGGCTGATGAGCGACGTGGCCTCGGCGCTGTTGTTTGTCTCGCTCGCGAAGATGATGCCCGCCTGCAACGCCTCGTTGCCCGGACGCGGCACGTCCGTCACCGTCGCCATCGTCTGTTGCGCCTCGGTGGGCTGGCCGTTCTTGACCAGAGCCCGCGCGAGGTCGAGCCGCAGCCAGGGGCTCGACGGGTCGGAGGCGACGGCCGAACGGTAGAGCGCGATCTGGCCAGCGGTATCGGTCATCGTCGCGGCCTGCTGGCTGAGGAGCTGGGCGCGCGCCTGGTCCGAGAGCCGCCCATTGCCCGACTGCTCGACCTCGGTCAGCAGTTGCTGGGCCTCGGACTGGTTGCCTTCTCGCGCCAGGACGCCGGCGAGCGCCATCTTGATCCCGGAATTGCCGGGCTGGCGGGCGAGGAGCGCGCGATAGGCGCGTTCCGCCGCCGGCAGATCGCCGCGCGCATTGGCATTGGCTGCGGCGGCGTATTGGCCGCCCAGCGCGGCACCGGCTTGGGCCTGTTTGGCACCCTCCAGCGCCTGTTGCCACTGCGGCGCCTGGGCGGGGTCCATGGCAATCGCTCGGTTGAACAGCGTCGCCGCCTCCGCCGAGCGCCCGCGCCGCAGCATGACGAGACCGATGCCGCCGGTGGCAGAGGCATCCTGCGGATTGGCGGCCAGCGCCTTCTGGAAATACTGCTCGGCGTCATCGAGCTGATTTGCACGCAGCGCGGTGAAGCCATCCGCCTCAGCCTGGGCGCCCGGCGTCAGCTTCGGCGGTGCCTCGGCGGCGGCGAGCAAGGTGGCGATGCCGGGGTCATTGGGATAGCGCGTCTGATAGGCTTGGATCGCCGGAATGGAGTTTTTATCCGCCGGCAGCCAGGCCACCGCCTGCCGCCAGCTCGTCTGCGCCTGCACGCCAATCTGCGGATCGCGCGCGAGGATCGACAGGCGGGAGATGCCCTGCATGCGGGTATCCTCCCGGTAGGTCAGCGTCTGCGCATAGGCGAGCTGGGCGCGCAGGTTGTTCGGATCGCGCGTCGCGGCGGCGGCGAGGCCCGAGAGCGCTGGGTTGTAGCCGTTCTGCGCGCCCGCGAGGGTCTGGTAATATTCGACCGACAGCGAGTCCGGCGGTGACGCGCCATTGAAGATCTGATGATAGGCGCTGACCGCCTGGCTGGTCTGGCCCTCTTTCGCCAGGCTTCGCGCGGCGGCCAGGGCTTGCGGATTGATGGCGCCGACCTTCACCGCCTGTTCGGCGGCATAGATCGAGGGATCGTTCGGGTGAGCTTGTCGCAGCGTGTTCAAGGTCTGCTGCGCGGCGGCCTCGTCGCCCGCATTGGCCTGCACCTGCACGAGAATGCCCAGCGCTTGAACATTGTTCGGTGACAGCAGCAGCGCGCGCCGTGCCGCTTCCTCGGCCCGCGGCGGATTGTTCTGGTCGCGCCAATACGAGGCCTGACGCAGCAGTATGCTCAGCGCCGTATTGCCGGGCGCCGTCGCGGGCGCCGTGGTTGGTGGCGCGGTGGTCGCGGCCGGCTGGGGTTGCTGCTGCGCGATGGCCGCGCCCGGCGCGAAGGCCGAAAGCGCGGCGAGGCAGGCGGTGCGCGACCTTTTGCCCATCTCAGTGGTCCCCTTTGGAGCCGAGCCGTCCACGGGCCCGGCTGCTGAGCGCGGAGTGAAGCGCGATCGTCAGGATGACGCAGCCGATGATCATCACCACCACGATGGTGCCGGGCGAACCGCGCAGCCACCAGCTCGGCAATAGCCAGAATGGCAGCCAGCCGACCGTGTAGGTATGCGCGATCCGATAGGACGAGATTTGCTTCGCCGAGACGATGCTGAAATCGCCTTGAATGAGAGGGTTCAAGGTGGGGTCACGGAAAGACGAAATGACGTTGTCCAGCCCCTGCGGCGTACCGGCGAGCAAAGCGACGACCGACTTGCCGTGTGTCCAGGGTGATTCGCCGCCGGTGAGGAAGGCGGTGTCCTGCGTTGTGCCGGCGGTCAGTGCCGCCGCCGCCTTGCGCCGGTCGGTTGCCTGGCGGCTGCTGAACACGCGGAAGATCGTGCCGAGATCCTGGCCGATCTTCACGCCGAGTTGCCCGTTATCGATCGTCACAGGAACATTACGCAGGATATCGGTCAGGCTGCCGAGATGCGCGACCGTGCCGATCACCAGAACATCGCGGGTTTGCAGCGACGCTTCCTCCTCGGGACGCGCGACCGCGACTTGTAGCACCGGATATCCCGTGAGGTATCCGAACCGCCCCATCAGGCGCAGGAAAGCACTGGTCTCGCCGCTGTCGGGCGAATCCGGCAGCACCACACTCGTCTGCGAAAGATCCGCCATGCGGGAGAACGGGAAGCCCGCGCTCACGAAATAAGCGAGGTTCGGCATCTCGGCGAAATGATAGCCGCGCGCGAGGCTGATCGTGGAATTGGGATCGATCCCCATCTGCGGATCCTGCGGCGTCGCGCCGCAAGCCCCGCGATCCAGCGGCCGCGTGTCGAAGAAGAACTGCAGCGCATTGTCGCCGAACACATCGTAGGGCGGGATATAGGCCCTGTGATATGGACCGACCGCGCCGAACACCGGAATCCAATCGCGCCACCAGGCATAGGAGACGGCGCCCGCCAGCGGCGTGGTGTTGAGGTAGATACCGTTGATGCCGATATCCAAGCGCGAGACTTGCAAATTCTCGATCGGGCCGGGCGGCGCGCGGAACGCGACATTGAGCGGGAAGCCGCGCTGGCGCCACGTGTACAAATCCGGCGAGGTGCGGAAAGCCACCGAGATCATATTGTCGTAGCCGACGCCGTTGAGGTTGCGCGCGTCGGTTAGTTCGCCGAGCCGCACCGCGCGGTCCTGCGGAATCCAGGCTGGCGCGTCATAGGCCACGCGCGCCGGCACCACCGGCGGATCGACGGTCGCCGCGGTGCCGCCGAGCGTGCGATGGCCGAGCGAGAGTACCGTCGCCGCCTGCGCCGCTTCGGCGCCGCTGCGTCCCGAGATCACCAGGATCGAGCCATCCGGATCCGAGGGATTCGGCACCACAGCGATGCCGGGTCCCTGGATCGGCGGCAGACCGGGGATCGCCCCGCCATTGCCATTGCTCACGATCATCACGGCATCGCCATGCGGCGGAGTGGTCGAAACCGGGAAGCTCGCGCCACGGAAATCGGCGAGTTCGCCAAACCAGGAGGCGGTAATGGCGGCGGCCCTCAGCGTGTCGTCATCGGCATTCGCCGGCAGCACGAAGGGCAGCAGCAGCGCGCGATTGTCGTGCTTGTCGAAGAAGGGCAAGGGCAATTGGCTGAGGTCGCGCTGCGGTGGCAAATGCTGCAGGGTCATCGACAGGCTCGAGCTGTTATAGACGGTGCCCCAGATGAGGCCGCTCAGCATGTCGTTGCAGTTACGCGTATAGGCGCCGGTAAGACGGAAATTTATGTGGTTCGCGGATTGGAAAAACACCGGATTGACCGGCAGCGTTACCGAGAAATTCGGCTGCGACGGATTGACCGGGATCGTGCCGACATATTGGTCGTTCAGCGTCACGGTGATGTTGCTGAGATCCGGCAGTAGTGACGGCGACATCGCGCCCGACAGGGTGAGCGTCGCGTTCGTCACCACCTCGTCGCCGCGAATGCCGAATTCCACGCCCTGTAGCGGGCTCGTGCCGCGCAGCGCGATCTGGCTGGTGGCGCCGAGTTGCTTGAGGGTGAAGGCATCCTGCTCCACGACGCCCGACGCAACCGATCCCGAGGCATCGGTGCTGCCCGCTCCGGCCGCCGCCGCCTGGTTAGGCGCCACGCCAGGAGGGGTTCCCGTGCCGGGCGGCTCCGAAGGAATGCCGATCGTCGGTAATGGCACGCTGCCAGGGCCGCTCTGGTCGGTGGGGGCCAGGGACTGCGGCATCGGCCGGACGATTGTGGTCTGCCCGGACGCGCTCTGCGCCTTCGCGGCGATCGGCAGCAGCACCAGCAGCATCGCCACCACGGCGGCGGTGGCGATCTGCCGCAATGGCAAATCGTCCTCGGTCTCGACGAATTCTCCCTCCTCGGGCGGCGGCTGGTTGGCGGAAAGGCCGACGTTCTTGCGCGCCAATGCCGCGCGCACCGCCTCCGCCGCCGCCTCGCGCTCCGCCGGGGTCGCCATCTGGACATCGGGCGGCCGGAACAGTCCACCGATGCTTACAAGCACGCGCCACAGGCTGACCAGGGGCTGATCCTTCGGATAATCGGACCAGTCGAGCCAGGCGTCCGCGCGGCCGAAGACGCATTGGATGATGGCGGATTCGTCGGCGAGAGTTTTGGGCTCGAAATTCATCAGCATGTCGCGGGCCTGCCAGCGCAGGATGCGCGATGGGATGAGGGCGGCACCGCTGGGCAGCGGCACTTCGATAAGCATGTCCGAGCCTTCGGGAACATCCTCGGGCCGTTCGATCACGGCGCGCGCGCCGCTCTGCGAAATGTTCTGCATCTCGCCGGTCAGCACACGGCCATCCGCGAGATGGACGATGATCGGAAGTTTCACGCGCACGCGGGCATGGGCGCGAAGCTGCTGCTTCTCGCGCCCGACCGCGAGCGCCGCGAGGATGATGAGCAGGCTGATCCCCGCCCAGATCGTGTTGAGCAGCAGCGCCTGGAAAACCAGCGTCGTCGTGGTCTGGAACGACATGCTGTAAACGCCACGCGCCATGCCGAGGATCAGGAACAGTCCGAGGATGATGTTCGGATAGACCGCGCGCAGGTCGAAATAGCCGCGCGCCAGCACGCCGCCCTTTTCCGTCACGTTGAACTTGCCGCGCCGCGGGCTGATCAGCGTGACCAGCGTCACACGCACCAGGAACATCGCCAGCACGGTCTCGTAAATCTCGCTCCAGAAGGAGTGGCGCCAGTTGCGCTGAATGCGCGAACTGGTGGCGACCGAGTGGAAGATATGCGGCAGGGCATAAGCAACGATGGCGAAGGGCGAGGCGGCGATCATGTTCTGGAACAGCAGCAGATAGGCCAGCGGCGACAGCAGGAACACGACGCGCGGGATGCCGAAGAAGAAATGCACCATCGCGTTGAGGTAGCAGAGCCGCTGGCCGATATTCAGGCCCGGCCCAAGCAGCGGATTGTCCAGCCGAAAGATCTGCAGCATTCCGCGCGCCCAGCGAATACGCTGGCCGAGATGCAGGATCAGGCGCTCGGTCGCCAGCCCGGCCGCGAGAGGCAGCGCGAGGAAAGCCGAGCTCCAGCCACGGCGATGCAGCTTGAGCATCGTATGGGCATCTTCGGTCACCGTCTCGGTCGCGAAGCCGCCGATGCTGTTGAGCGCCTCGCGCCGGATTACCGCGCAGGAGCCGCAGAAGAAGGTCGCGTCCCAGTAGTCGTTGCCGTCCTGCAGCAGGCCGTAGAACATATTGCCTTCCGGCGGCACGCGGGTGCCGGCCGCGAGATTCCGCTGGAACGGGTCGGGCGAATAGAAGTGATGCGGCGTCTGCACCATCGCGAGCTTCTTCTCGCGCACCAGCCAGCCGACGGTGAGCTGCAGGAAGGCGCGCACAGGAATATGGTCGCAATCGAAGATCGCGATGAACTCGCCTTTGGTCACCGACATCGCATGGTTGAGATTGCCGGCCTTGGCGTGGAAGTTGTTGGTGCGCGTGATGTAGCCAATGCCGCATTCGGCCGCGAACTTCTTGAACTCCGCACGCTTGCCGTCATCGAGCAAATAAACCCGCAGCTTATCCGCCGGCCAATCCAGCATGCGGCAGCCCAGGATGGTGGCGCGCACCACCGCCATCGATTCATTGTAGGTCGGGATATAGACGTCGATGGTCGGCCATTCCGCTTGATCAGCCGGCAGCGGGACCGGCTTGCGGTTCAGCGGCATCGCGGTCTGGAAATAGCCGATCACCAGCACGACGACAGCATAGAACTCGGCGATGACCAGCAGCGAGCCGAGCAGCATTTGCGGAATGGTCTGGAAGGTCAGCGTCTCGGTGGCGCGCCAATAGATGTAGCGCAGCGACATGGCGAGCGAGAGGATCGACAGGAACAGCGTCACCCGCTTGTCGGTGAAGCGATTGGCGATCAGGAAGATGATCGCCGTCGATACACCCACCGTCGCCTGCTGGCCGATGCTGAGCGGCACCGTCGCCATCGCGAACAACAAGACCACGCCGACAAAGAGCGCGGCATAGCCCCCGACCTTGCCTGTCAGGTCGCTCGGCATGGGCAATCCGATCCGAAGAGCGTCATCATGTTGTATCCGCTGAACTGGTCGCTGCAGCCTCGATGCGAGTGGTAATCGCCGCGATGTCTTGCGCCGCCTTGCTGGCTGGGGCGTAGCCGTTGACGCCCGACTGGCGCGCCAGTGCTTCCGGCACATGCTCATCGCGATAGACGCTGCCGAGCAGGCGGTCGCCGAGATGGCGGCTGGCCGCCTCGGCCGCGGCGCGGGAAAGGCGGCTTCGCATGTCGATCTGATTTATTACGAATCCGAACCGTTCAGGCGACAGCCGGACGCCCTCGGCATCGGCATACATCCCGTCACCCTCGATCTTCGGAATTTGGACGATCGAGGCCGCGTCCGCGAGCAGCACCACGACGATCATATCGGCAAGGCTGGTGATCGCCGTCAGCGCCGGGCCGGGACCGGGCGGCGTATCGACGATCACGATCGTCTCGGGATCCTGGAGGATGTCGCGGAAAGGTGCCGCGAGCAGCTCCGGCTTTTGCGACAAGGCGCCGCCGATCTCGATGGCTTGCGCAAAGCTCGCATGGCCATGCGGCAGCAACCCCACGCCCGAAGCGGTCGTTTGCAATGCGCCCTGCCAGACCCGGCGAGCGTCGTTGCTCTCCGTCAGCGTGGTGATGAAGCCGGCGCGCTCATAGGGATCGGCGCCGAAATGCATGCCAAGGGCGTTCTGCGGATCGACATCGGCCACGATCACGCGATGGCCGCGGCGGGCCAATTCATGCGCCGTATTGGCCGCGAGGGTGGTTTTGCCAACGCCGCCCTTCGGCGAGGCGAATACGATCAGCGGCAAAACGCGGGTCTCATCCGGCGTGGGCGTGCCGTCATCGCCGTGGCTCGTCGGGCCGGCGAGGGCCGGGCACGCGCTGCAAGGCCGCGAAGACATCCGAGAGGCTGGGCGACGCGGCGCGCGGCTGCTCCGCGACCGGAGGAGGCGCCGGCGGCGGCGGAAAACAGCCGCCATAGGCCGGTGGCTGAGGATAGGGATAAGGCGCCACCGCTTGCGGCCAGCCGCCGGGGCCGGGTGGCGGGTAGTGGCTCGGCGGATAGACGAAGCCCGGGGGCGGCATGCCGTAGGGCGTCATGGCGGGCGCTGCTTGCGGATAATTTGGCCACGCGGGCTGTGCCGGTTGCGGAGGCTGCGGGGGTGCTGCGACTGGCGCGGCCACAGGCATCGGCGCGGGCGCCGCGACGATCGGTGCCGGGGGTTCGGGCGCCGGAGGCTCAGGTGCCGGCGGCCAGGCGAAGCTTTGACGCGCCGGCAAAGCGGCCAAGATCTCTGCTGGTGCCGGCGGCTGTGCGACAACAGGCTCCGCCACAGGGGGGGCGGCGATGCTTGGCGCCGCCTTGGGCTCGGCGACGAGTTTTTTTGGCGCGACGGGGGCCGGCGCTTGTGGCTTCGGGCCATTGGCGGGCGCGACGTAGAGATCTCCCGCTTCGGGGAGCGCGAAAGCGATGAGCGGGAAAACCTCCGACATCGCGCCGCCCGCGCCTGGCTCGCCACCCTGAGGCGCGGTCGAAGCGGGCGCCGGGGCTAGCAACGCCGCGATGTCCCTCGCCGCGCGGGATCCCTCGGCGGGTGCGGCACTTCGGCTCTCGGCGGCGGCTCTCTTGAAGCTCTTGGGGGCGCTCGGCCGGTAGGGGATCGGCGTGGTGCCGAAGGCGGCCATGACGCGATCGACGTCGGTTTGCGAGCCCGTCATTGCGAGGTCTCCGTTCCGGCCGACTGGCTTTCCCGCCATGCCAGCTGTGAAAGAAGGATCAGCGAGGCCGAGTAGTAGTCGGGTGCGTCGGCGACGCTCGGCAGGTTCGGTGCGTAGCCGGGGGATAGCAGCGTGATGTCCCGCACCGCGACCAGCCCGCTCGGCGCCGGATAGGGCGACACCTGATCCGTCACCAGATTCGCCCAGGCTGGTTGATAGGCCGCGGCCGTGGTCCAGAAAGCGCCGAAACCACCCGAGACCGCGGCGGATAGGCTGCGATTCCACACCAGGTTCAGCGGCACACGGATCGCATCGAAGGAACTGAGGGGCGCCCAGCGGGGGGAAATCCCAACCACGCCGGTGCTGCTGATCGTCAACCAGTCAGGCGGCAGCTGCCAGCGTCCGAAGCGGGCCTCGGCGATCAGGGACAGCCCGTCGGCGCCGAGCAGCATCCAAAGCGGCGACGGATCGATCCGCGCCATCTCGGTGAAGGCCACGAAATTGTAATAGGAGAGGTTGACCGTAACGGCCGCCCTGCTGGCGAAGCCCAGCCGTGCGGGCAAAAGCACCAGCCGCCGGGCGGCATTCACGATCAGGTAGCGCCGGATATCCTGCGCGATCGCCACGGCGGCCGTGGTGTCCTCCGGCCGGCCCCAGCGCGTTGCCGCACGGGAAAGCGCCAAGGCGATGCCGAGATCGCCATCCGTCGCGTTATTGGTGTCGGGCACATGGTTGGCGGCATTCGGCACGTAGCGCCAGGAATGCAGTGCATCCGCGCGGTGCTGCAGGACGCGGCTGGTCCAGTTCTTCAGGGAGTCGAAGGTCGCCTGGTCGTCGTTAAAAACGGCGAAGAGCATGCCGTAGGATTGGCCCTCGGAATGGGAGACCCCGTTATTCCCGGTATCGACGACCCGGCCATCGGATGTGACGAAGCGCTGCTTGAAAACCGCCCAGTCGGCGGAGCTCTGCGCCTCCGCGGATCGCCCGTCGAGCATCCCCAAGAGGCCTGCCGATAATACTGCGTTGGTTAGCGACCGGCGCTTCACCAGGCGAAGTATAAAAGGAGCTTCAACGGGTGGTTGAACTCGACCAAACTGGACCGAATGCATAAACCTCTTCACGATTCGGCCGGAGCCGGTCCAAAATATAATCCATTAGGAACAGGAACTACTACGAACTCACTAACCGTATCATTCGATGAGATGAGTTATGGCGGAAGGTTAACCTCTACGCAACAGGTTCCGCATCAATGCCTTGGGAGACTTGCTCAACCAAGGCGTGCACATTGCGTATCCGAATTGTTAGTTAGAGCGGCCGGGCGACCGTGTCGCCCGGCCGGACCGTCAGGCGGCTTTGAGGGAGGCCATGTCGATCACGAAGCGATATTTCACATCGCTCTTGAGCATCCGGGCATAGGCCTGCTCGATCTGGTCCATGCGGATCATCTCGATATCGGCGGTGATGCCCTTCTCGGCGCAGAAATCGAGCATCTCCTGGGTCTCGGGCAGGCCACCGATCAGCGAGCCCGCGAAATTGCGGCGCTTGAAGATCAGGCTGAAGGCCGCGACCTGCAGCGGGTTTTCGGGCGCGCCGACCTGGGTCAGGGTGCCGTCCCGCTTGAGGAGGCCCAGATAGGTGTCGATCGAGTGATCGGCGGCCACGCAGTCCAGGATAAAGTCGAAGCTGGTGCTATGCGCCGCCATCTCCGCCTCGTTCTTCGAGACCACGACCTCATCCGCGCCGAGCCGCTTGGCGTCCTCGGTCTTGCCGGGGCTGGTGGTGAACAGCACCACATGGGCGCCCATCGCATGGGCGAGCTTGACGCCCATATGGCCGAGACCGCCGAGGCCGACGATGCCGACCTTCATGCCCGGACCCACCTTCCAGTGGCGCAGCGGCGAGTAGGTGGTGATGCCGGCACAGAGCAAAGGCGCGGCGCCGGCGGCATCCATGCCCGCGGGGATGCGCAGGATGAAATGCTCGGGCGCCACGATCTGGTTCGAGTATCCGCCGAAGGTCGGGCCGCCGATGACCGGGTCCTGGCCGTTATAGGTGGGGTTCAGCAGGCCCTTGTCGCAGTAATTCTCGAGCCCGTCGTTGCACGACGCGCAGTCGCCGCAGGAGCCGACCAGACAGCCGATGCCGACATGATCGCCGACGCTGAACTTGGTGACCTCGGCGCCGACCTTGGTGACATGGCCGACGATTTCATGACCGGGGATGCAGGGGTAGGTGGTGTTCTTCCACTCGTTGCGGACCTGATGCAGGTCCGAGTGGCAGACGCCGCAATAGTCGATCTTGACCTGGACATCCTTTGGCCCGACGTCGCGGCGGTTGAAGTTGATGGGCGCGACGGGGTTCGTCGCGGCCGAGGTGCCGTAGCCGATGCATTCAAGCATGGTGATATCCTCATTAGAAGAAATGCGGGCGAAGACGTTGGAGGGGAAAGACCTGGTGAGGCGTTACCGAAGGCCGCCGTCCGCGCATGGGCTTCGCTGGGTGCAGTGTGGACCGCATCGGCGCGGCTGAAAAGGGACTCGCTTAATCGCTAATTAAGTTGCGGTATCGTATCGTATGGAAAATCCAATGAGTCGGTGGCGATGAGTCCGGTCAATGGAGACCCTAGGAGATTCGAAATCTGGATCCGAGGCGACGACCCACACGACCCAGCCGGGCCGTCGTGGTTCGGGCAGACGCCCGTCTACATCTACAACCTAAGCAACCCGCCACCCGGGACCATCCATGCGGTTCCTCCTCCCGGCCAGATCATCCACCAGAACATTGGCGCTGCGGCGCGGTGGTTCACAAATCTGCAAAAACTGGCCGTCTCAGCGCAGGCATCAGAAAATGGGGTGCTTCCCCATCAGTTCTTGCCAGAATTGCCGAACGGAAACGTGCAAAGCTGAGCAGGAACGAGAGTTTTAGAGGACCTCAATGGCGTCTGCCGAAGGTGCCTTCCTACAAAAGTGGCGTTCAGGATGTGACGCCTAGGCAAGACTCAACAATTCGTGCGCCCGACCGCGATGCAATCCTGGCGCTGCGTGTAGCGGGTGAGGGCGGGGAAGGCGAGCCAGATGCCGAGGATCACGAGCATGATCCCCACCAATACCGCCAGCGCCGCCTTGTTGCCGTTATCCATCACCCGCGCCCCGTCAGAAGGAGAGAGACGTCGCCTGCACCACAAGCGGCAAGGTGCGGACCATCGCCAGAACATCCTCCGGCACCGGCTCATCCACCGAAACCAGACAGATCGCGTCGCCCCCAGCCTCCGACCGGCCAAGATGGAAGGTCGCGATATTGATCCCGGCCCCTGCCAAAGTCGCACCGAAGCGGCCGATGAAGCCCGGCTTGTCCTGGTTCGTGACATACAGCATGTGGCGGCTGAAATTCGCCTCCACCGGAATGCCCTTGATATCGACGAGGCGGGGGCGCGAACCGGCAAACAATGTGCCGGCAACCGACCGCTCCTGAGTGCCGGTGCTCACCGTGATGCGCACCAGCGTCTGATATTCGCTCTGGCGGTCGTTCACCGTCTCCGCCACCTCGATGCCGCGCTCCCGCGCCAGCACCGGCGCATTGACCATATTGGCGCCGGTGATCATCGGCGCCATCAGCCCGGCAAGGGCCGCCGCCGTCAGCGGACGATGGTTCAGCCCGGCGACCGCGCCCTCATATTCCACCGACACGCGGTTGATGACGCCATCCTGCGCCCGCGTGAGCTGACCCGCGAAAGCCCCGAGCAGACGGCACAGATCCATGTAGGGCCGCACCCGCGGCGCGTCCTCGGCCGAGATGGCGGGCAGGTTGATCGCATTGGTCACAGCGCCCGTCAGCAGGTAATCGCTCATCTGCTCGGCGACCTGAAGCGCCACATTCTCCTGCGCCTCGGTGGTGGCGGCGCCCAGATGCGGCGTGCAGACAACATTGTCGAAAGCGAAAAGCGGGTTTTCCGTCGCCGGCTCGATTTCGAAAACATCCAGCGCGGCGCCGGCGACATGGCCCGACCTTAGCCCCTCGACCAAAGCCGCTTCATCGACTAGCCCGCCGCGCGCGCAATTGACGATGCGCACGCCGGGTTTCATCGCGGAGATGGCGGCTGCGTCTACAATATTGCGCGTGCCCTCAACCAGCGGCGTATGCAGCGTGATGAAATCGGCGCGGGCAAAAAGCGTCGGCAGATCCGCCTTCTCGATGCCAAGCTCCAGCGCGCGCTTATCCGTGAGGAACGGATCGTAAGCGAGCACCTTCATCTTTAGCCCCAGCGCGCGATCGGCGACGATCGAGCCGATATTGCCGCAGCCGATCAGCCCCAGCGTTTTGGCCGTCAGCTCGACGCCGAGGAAGCGGTTCTTCTCCCACTTGCCGGCCTTGGTGGAGGCGCTCGCCTCCGGCAATTGGCGGGCGAGGGCGAACATCATGGCGATGGCATGTTCGGCCGTGGTGATCGCATTGCCGAAGGGCGTGTTCATGACCACGACGCCATTCGCGGTCGCGGCCTTCACATCGACATTATCAACCCCGATCCCGGCGCGGCCCACCACTTTGAGGTCGGGCGCCGCTTCCAGCAGCTCCTTGGTCACTTTCGTCGCGGAGCGGATGGCGAGGCCGTCATAGCCGCCGATGATCTCGCGCAGCTCGGCGGGCGCGAGACCGACCTTCACATCGGCCTCGATGCCCCGGACGCGAAAGATCTCGATGGCGGCAGGCGAAAGCTTATCGGCGATGAGAACCTTGGGCATAGCGCTTACTCCGCGGCCGTATGGGGGACGTGTTCGGCGGCGAGCTGAGACGCGGCCCAGTCGAGCCATGGCAGCAACGCGACGATATCGCCGCGCTCGACGGTGGCGCCGCCCCAGATACGCAGCCCCGGCGGAGCGTCGCGATAGGAGGCGATGTCGTAGGCGACTCCCTCGGTATCGAGCAGTGCCGCCAGCCGCTTCGCGGCCTTGGCCTGCGCCTCGGGCGAGAGCGCCGTGGACCAGGGCGCTTTGATCGTGAGGCAGATCGCGGTGGAGGATCGGATGGAGGGATCCCCCGCCAGGAAAGCCGCCCAGTCGCTCCGCGCCACCCATTCGGCGACGGCTTCGAGATTGGACGCGCTGCGGGCGATCAGCGCAGGGAGTCCGCCAATGCTTTCCGCCCAGCGCAACCCGTCCAGCGCATCCTCGACGCAGAGCATAGAGGGCGTGTTGATCGTCTCGCCCTTGAAGATCCCCTCGATCAGCTTGCCGCCACTGGTGAGGCGAAAGATCTTCGGCAGAGGCCGCGGCGGCTTGTAGTTTTCGAGCCGGGCTACGGCACGCGGCGACAGCGCCAGCATGCCATGCGCCGCCTCGCCACCCAGCACCTTCTGCCACGACCAGGTCACGACATCGAGCTTGTTCCAGGGCAGGTCCATGGCGAAGGCGGCCGAGGTCGCGTCGCAGATCACCAAGCCCGC
This sequence comes from Acidisoma sp. L85, assembly GCF_009765865.1. Classification (GTDB taxonomy): domain Bacteria; phylum Pseudomonadota; class Alphaproteobacteria; order Acetobacterales; family Acetobacteraceae; genus Acidisoma. The sequence continues at coordinate 81,388 of NZ_LMUQ01000037.1, read as the reverse complement.
GCGATCGGCCGCGATCCAGTCGCCGTCGGGGAATTTCACGCCCGAGGTAGTGCCGTTCCAGGCGAGCACGACATCATGCGTCGGGTTGACCACGCTCAACTCCGGCAGCGCGCCATAGGGGGCGGTGATGATGCGCGCATCGGCGAGCTTGAGCTGCTTGACGATGTCGGTCGCCCAGCCCTCGGAAAAACTCTCATGCGCCAGCACATCGACCGGCCGCTCGCCGAGCATCGACCACATCGCCATCTCGACCGCGCCGGTGTCGGAGGCCGGCACCACCCCGAGCTTCCACTCCGCCGGCATGCCGAGCAGGGCGCGGGAGCGGCTGATGACCTCGACGATGCGCGCCTTGGGCTCGGCGGCCCGGTGGCTGCGGCCGAGCATGGCGCCAGACAATGCGTCGAGCGAGAAGCCGGGCCGCTTGGCGCAGGGACCGGACGAAAAATCGGGATTATTGGGGCGCGTTGCAGGACGCGGAATGCCGTGGGCGGATGCCATAGAAGCTCTCCCTTTCAGAAGAGAAGCGCCCCGGTGGGGGGGCGTGACCCGCCACCGGATGTAGCCAAAGCGACGCGAGGCAGCAAGCACCGGTTGTAGAGATCACCCATGTGATTTGGCTTGCGACGCCCTTAACGAACCATTCGTTATGTCAAGATGTTAACCAAAATTTACCCAATGGATCGTCACAACGGATCAAGTCTCAGGAATTGAATCATGCCCTTAGGATCGCCCTGGCCCGGTTCGGGCTCTCAGACAGGAGGCAGCAACTCCGGTGGCAGCCAATCGAGAATTGAAGTCGGCCCCCCCGATCTCGACGATACCGCCTCGTATATCGGGGTGGGGTTTCAAAGGCCGCCGACCACCACTCGGCGGGTGACTACGCCTCCGCGGGCTACGTGGCTCCGGGCCTGGCGGAGACCCTGTCTGCAGAAGATTTGCAATTATCCGCTGCTTCCCAAATCGGCCGCCGACGTCGCTGGTTGGGCGGCAGGCGGTCTCACCTCGGCTCTGACGGATCCGGCCGGCTACCTGAGCGGCACGCAGGGTCTTCTGGGTCCCAGTCCGAATAACGGCACGGCCCCAGCGGCGCCCGCCGCGGGCGTGAATCCCGCCTTCCTGCCGCTGCTTATTTTGCCGCCCCTCGTACTCGGAGCCTACGCCGCACACTGTGCCTGGAGTTATGCATATGGCTCTTCCACCACGGCAGGCAATCCCGGCGCCCGACCTCAAGTCGCCGCGGAAGCCGTGCCGCTTCAACTGCCCACCGTCTGACGAACCGAACCTTCTCTCGCGGTTCACAAGCTCAGAAGAAAGGCGTCGCGCGACGTGAGTCTTAACCAAAATTTCGGTAGCTGATCAGCAAAAGAGGTGGTGTCTCAGGAGTTGCATCATGCCAGTTGGACGCCCTTGGCCCGCTCACTCCTCTCCGAGGGGAGAGGACGGCAGGAACGACCATTGGGTGGTGAGAGGTGGGCCACCCGGTCCCTTCGATTACGACACGCACCTCCCGGCGGAAATGCTCGGCGGGCGCTGGCCCCCGGAGGCCTGGCGACCAGCAACGACGACGCGCCTGCCGGTGACGGCATCGACGACGGCCAGGGGGCCCGGCAAATATTGCCGGTGGAAAGTCTGCAGTTGGCCTCAAGTTCTGCCCAAATCGACGGTCGACGTCGCCGCCTGGATCGGAAGCAACTTCCTCCCAATGGTGACGGCCGGTTATCTCGCCGGGACAAATGGGACGCTGGGACTTTCAGCCTCAACCACACCTGGTCCATATAACGTCACAGCCGCGGTGCCGTCCGGGACGGACCCGAGCGCAGCCTTCCTGACCCCGATGGTATTATCGGCCGCCGTTGTCGCCTCCGCCTCCGCCTCCGCTTACGGGGTCTACCGCCTGGGCTGCTATTGCCTCTCAGGCCAGCCCACTGCCGCCAGTCAATCGAGCGCAACCGACATCGCGGAAGCAGTGCTATTGCGTGAGGTTTGAGGAATACGGACGCTACCTTCGCGGTTTGTGGCTGTGATCGAATAAGGCCGCAGTGCTCCCGTGCGCGCTCGCTCGCGACTTACGCGGAAGGCCCGATGGTTCGGTCCGATATAGCCACAGACTTCTGAATTTGGTTTCGAAGTAGCGGCGGAGCTGCGCTCTTAGGTCTATTTGAGAAATTAAACGATACGACATCGGTACGTCACTGGCGCGGATGGTCCGCAGCCGGGCGTTAAACCGATCGGTCGAAAACCATGAAAGTCAATCTCGGTAGGTCTCGAGAAAGCCACTCAACAGTCCCGGCAGAATCGTTCACGGCGCGAGGCAAATCTAAATCGGCGTCCGAGGCTGCTAGCGCTGGGCGCGCGTCGCCCCCCCCAAAGACGGTAACATCCTGAGGAGTCTCATGAACCGCGCTTAATACAGGCACTCAGGCGAACCTCGTCTCATCTATCACGGCGATATCCGAGGGGGTTCGTTGCTGCCGGGGCCTCTTCCCAGCCGATGGCTGAGAACACAGCGCCTTCCCGGGAACTAAAATCAGCATCCAGCAGCGATCCTGCCGGACCTGGAACACATCCCAGTAGCCTGCGGCCAGAGAGAAGCGCACCCTTCCGGCTCCTCAGCCGCGGTCCAGGGGATTCCGACCATGATCGTCAGCCTCTGCCTCCTCCTGCTGTGTCAGCTCGCTGGGGAGGCGATGGCGCGTGCCGCTAGGTTGCCGGTGCCGGGGCCTGTCATCGGCATGATGCTGCTCTTCGGGCTCTTGCTCCTGCGGGAGCGGCTGGTTTTCCTGCCACGTGAGATGCGGAACGGCTCGCTGGCCGCCGTCTGCCGCGGGCTGCTGCAGAACCTGTCGCTGCTCTTTGTGCCGGCCGGCGTCGGGGTGGTGGAACGGCTGGGGTTGTTTGAGCGCTACGGATTGGCGTTGGCGGTGGCGGTGATCGCCTCCACCGTCATCACCATGCTGGTGAGCCTCGCCGCCTTCCGCCTCGCCTCGCGGTTGCTGACGCGAGACGACGATACGGCGGAGATCATGCAGTGAGCGCGGTCGATCTCGGCCTCTGGGTCTATCTCTCGCGCACACCGCTCCTGTGGCTGACCCTGACCTTGCTCGCCTATGCCGGCGCCGACCGGCTTTCCGCTGCGATGCGGCGCAATCCGCTCGCCAATCCGGTGCTGATCGCGATAGCCGTCATCGCGGTGATCCTGCTGCTGACCCACACGCCATATCCGACCTATTTCGCGGGCGCCCAGTTCGTGCATTTCCTGCTCGGGCCCGCGACGGTGGCGCTGGCCTTTCCGCTTTACGAGAACCGCGCCATCGTGCGCGGCTCGCTGTTGCCGATGGGTCTGGCGCTGTTCGCCGGGAGCGTCACAGCCATCCTGTCGGCGGTGCTGATCGCCCGCGCCTTCGGGCTACCGAAGCTGGTGCTGGTCTCCATCGCACCGAAATCGGTGACAGCGGCGGTGGCTATGGGCGTCTCCAATTCGCTCGGCGGAGACGCGGTGCTGACGGCGGTGATGGTGATCATCACCGGAATCCTGGGCGCCATCATCGTGACGCCGCTGATGAACGCGCTCGGTATCAAGGATTGGAGAGCGCGGGGCTTCGCGGTGGGTGTCGCCTCCCACGGCATCGGCACTGCGCGAGCCTTCCAGGTTCACCCGATCGCGGGCACCTTCGCCGGCATCGCCATGGGGCTGAATGCGCTGCTGACCGCGATCCTGGCGCCGATCATTCTCCGAGCGCTGGGTCTGTGAGCGCCGCGATGCGCGCGGGATCCACGGTCACCTCATGGCCGAGCGGCCCATGCCCACCGCCCAGGCCGGGAGCCGCGTGCAAAGCCGCCGCCACATAGGCGCGCGCCTGCCGGATCGCCGCGTCCAGCCTGAGTCCTGCGGCTAGGCCGGTGGCGATGGCGCTAGCGAGCGTGCAGCCGGTGCCATGAGTGCTGGTGGTGTCGATGCGCGGGCCCTCATAAAGGGTCACGCCGCCGGGGGTCGCCAGCACATCCGTCAGCACTGCGCCTTCGAGATGGCCACCCTTCACCAGCACAGCCTCGCAGCCGAGCGCCAGCAAGGCCACGGCCGCCGCGCGCTGTCCCGCCGTATCGGTGATGGGCGAGCCCAACAGCAGCGCTGCTTCCGGGATATTGGGAGTGATGAGCGTGGCGTGGGGGATCAGGCTGTCGCGCAACGCGGCCACGGCCTCGCTCGCCTGCAGCCGGTCGCCGCTGGTCGCGACCATGACAGGATCGACCACGACCGGCAGGCCGGCCCCCCACGCCGCCAGGAAGTCGACGACGACTGAGATCGCCGCCGCATCCGGCAGCATCCCGGTCTTGATGGCATCGGCGCCGATATCGCCCATCACGCTGTCGAGCTGCGCGCGCAAAAAATCCGGCGGCACGCCCAATACGCCCGAGACGCCGCGCGTATTTTGCGCCGTGAGCGCTGTGATCGCCGTCATGGCGTAGCCGCCCAGCGCCATGACGGTCTTGAGGTCCGCCTGTATCCCCGCCCCGCCGCCGCTATCGGATCCGGCGATGACGAGAACGCGCGGGATCAGGCCGCCGTCTCCGGCGTGCGGGCGACCGTCGCGATGAGTTCGCAGAGTTCGCCGACGATGCGGGTGATCAGCGCCTGGTCGTGGCTTTCCGCCATGACGCGGATCAGCGGCTCCGTCCCGCTGGGGCGGATGAGCAGGCGGCCCGCCGGTTCCAACTCCGCTTCCGCCTCCAGGATAGCCGCCTTCACGCGCGGATCGTCCAGCGGCGTGGCGCCGCCGAAGCGCACATTGCGGAGCAGCTGCGGCGAGGGCGTGAACACCCGGCACACTTCCGAGGCCGGCCGCCCCTGCCGCACCAGCACAGCCAGCACCTGCAGCGCCGCCACCAGCCCGTCCCCGGTCGTTGAGAAATCCGACAGGATCACATGGCCAGACTGTTCGCCGCCCAGGTTGATGCCCAGAGCGCGCATGCGCTCGGCCACATAGCGATCGCCGACTTTGGTGCGATGCAGATCCAGCCCGAGGTCGCGCAGGAAATGCTGCAGCCCAAGGTTGGACATCACGGTCGCCACGATGCCATTGCCGGCAAGGCGGTCATCCTTGAACCAGGAGCGCGCGATCAGGGCGAGGATCTGGTCGCCGTCGATGATCTCGCCGTGTTCGTCGGCGAGGATCAGCCGGTCCGCATCGCCATCCAGCGCGATGCCGAGATCGGCGCCATGCTCCACCACCGCGGCGCAAAGCTGGTCGGGCACCGTGGAACCGCAGCCCTTGTTGATGTTGAAGCCGTCCGGCGCGACGCCCATCGGGATGACATGCGCGCCGAGTTCCCACAGCGCGGTCGGCGCCACGCGGTAGGCGGCGCCGTGGGCGCAATCGACCACGATCTTGAGCCCGTCGAGCCTCAGGCCGCGCGGAAAGGTCGCCTTGACGCCTTCGATGTACCGCCCGCCCGCATCGTTCAGCCGCCGAGCGCGGCCGAGGGCATCTGGAGAGGCCAGTCGGGAGCGCAGGTCGCTCTCCATCATGGCCTCGATCTCGGCTTCCCGCGCATCGGAGAGCTTCACCCCGTCCGGGCCAAACAGCTTGATGCCGTTGTCCTCGAACGGGTTGTGCGAGGCGGAGATCATCACGCCGAGATCGGCGCGCAGGCTGCGGGTGAGCATCGCGATTGCCGGCGTCGGCAGCGGCCCGGCGAGGATCACATCCATCCCGGCGGCGAGGAAGCCGGCGGTCAACGCCTGCTCGATCATATAGCCGGACAGCCGCGTATCCTTGCCGATCAGAACCTGATGGCGATGCGCGCCGCGGGTGAACATGAGCCCGGCTGCCTGGCCGAGGCAGAGCGCGGTTTCCGCGGTCATCGGATAGCTATTGGCCTGGCCACGAATCCCGTCCGTGCCGAAGAGTTTCCGGATTGGGGAGGAAGTATCGCTCATGGGTGCATGAACCTCTGGAGTCCTGCGCCGGTTTAGCTGGCTCCCGTCGTCTGTGGCAAACCCGGGAGCGGGCGGGGTGCCGTCTCCCCTTAGGCTAGCGCTTGCCAGACCCGCACCGCCTGCACCGTCTCCGCCACGTCATGCACCCGAAGAACGCGAGCACCTTGCGTAAGAGCGAAAAGCGCGCCGGCGATGGACCCTCCGAGGCGACGGGCGGCGACTGGCTCGTTAGATAGGGTGCCGATAAAGCCTTTGCGCGAGACACCGACGACGAGGGGAAATCCGAGATCCGCCAGCGGGCTAAGACTGCGCAGCAAGGCAATATTCTGTGGTCCCGTCTTAGCGAAGCCAATGCCGGGATCCAGCGCGATCGCAGCACGCGAGATTCCGGCAATCTCGGCCGCGACGATACGGTGGGAAATCTCCGCCGCGACCTCGGCACCGACATCCTCATAATCCGCGAGGTACTGCATGGTCGCGGGCGTGCCGCGCATATGCATGAGCACGACCGGTGCGCCATGCTCGGCGACGACCCGCGCCGCGTCACCGTCATGAGCAAGCGCCGAGACATCATTGACGATCCGCGCCCCCGTCGCGAGCGCCGCCGCCATGGTGGTGGCGTTTCGCGTATCGACGGAGATGACGGCACCCACCTCGGCCAGCGCTTGGATCACTGGCAGGATGCGGGCCCGTTCTGCATCGGGCGCCACAGGCTCCGCACCCGGCCG
>NZ_LMUQ01000037.1:31758-74602 GCF_009765865.1 Acidisoma sp. L85 | reverse complement strand
GCCCCCCCCCCCGGCCGCGTCCTCCCCCCGCCGATGTCGAGGATATCCGCGCCGGCATTCAGCATCGCACGTCCGGCGGCAACGGCGGTTTCGGCGGTCGCCCGGCGGCCACCATCGCTAAAGCTGTCGGGCGTGACGTTGAGAATGCCCATCACGCGCGGAGCACTGAGGTCGAACCCGGCCCAGCGTATCATTGCGATCGGAGAGACCAGGCAGAGGCGCCGACCATCGAGCGCGGTCCCATCATAGACCCTTCATCCTGCTGCTGTAGGTCGGCCGCGCAATCATGGAGAAGCACATGCAAAGAATCGATCAAACCAATCGCTGGGGTTCGCAAGCTGGGCAACGATTGTCGGATCCCTCGCCTCCACCATTCGAACTCGTGCCCAGCCTCGGAGCTGGCGCGACGTCGCCCTCCAGCGGGCGTCGGCCCTATCCTCCTCGCAGCGCGAAGGACAGCACCGTGACCCCGCCTGAACAGAAAGACGGCGTGATCGCGACGGCCGCTATCGTTGGGTCGGTGCTCACCGGGGTCGCCATCGTCGCGAGCTTGGCCGCAACTTTCTTCGCTGCGACTAGGGCTTTGAATCGGGAAGATGACGATACTGCGGCGGATCCAAACTCCGCCGGGCCGCCACGCCGTCCTCAGTTCCCTGTTGCGCCGCGCCCAGGGCCAACTTCGCGACAGAACTCGCCCCGGCGGAATAGGAAGACGGGGCTAACGCCTGGCCAGCCCCGGGGCTACTGATTCAAGCTGGCTGCGGTGCCTGACCAGGGGAAACCGGCGGCGCCGCGCGGCCCGAGGATGGCACCGAACTGCGGCGGCTTTCCGGCGGTGGCAGCTCGTCTACCGGCGTGCGGATCACTGGGTCACCCCGCATGATGCCGCGAATTTCCTCGCCCGAGAGCGTCTCGAATTCCAGCAAGGCGCGCGCGATCGCATGGAGCTCGTCGAGATGGACGGTGAGGATCGTCTTCGCCTTGCCGTACGCCGCGTCGATGATGCTCTTGATCTCGCTGTCGATCTCGCGTGCCGTCACTTCCGAGACGTTCTTGTGCTGCGTCACGGAGTGACCCAAAAACAGCTCCTGCCCGTTATCGCCGTAAGCGATCATGCCGAGCTTATCGCTCATGCCCCATTCGGTGATCATCCGGCGGGACTGGTCGGTCGCCATCTTGATATCGCCCGAAGCGCCGTTGGACACCTTGTCCGCGCCGAACACGATCTCCTCGGCCGCGCGGCCGCCCATCGCCATGGTCAGCTCGCCGAGCAGCTTGGACTTGCTCTTCGAATAGCGGTCGCCTTCCGGCAGGCTCATCACCAGGCCAAGCGCACGGCCGCGCGGGATGATGGTGGCCTTATGGACCGGGTCGCATTCCGGCTCGTGCATGGCGCAGAGGGCATGGCCTGCCTCGTGATAGGCCGTCATACGCTTCTCGGCCTCGCTCATGACCAGGCTGCGGCGCTCGGCGCCCATCATGACCTTGTCCTTGGCGTCCTCGAACTCGGCCATCGCGACGACGCGCTTGGAGCGGCGGGCGGCCAGCAGCGCGCCCTCGTTGACCAGGTTGGCGAGATCGGCGCCCGAGAAGCCAGGCGTGCCACGGGCAATCACCTTCGGATCGACATCGGCGGCCAGCGGCACCTTGCGCATATGCACGCGCAGGATCCGCTCGCGGCCATTCACGTCGGGGTTTGGCACCACCACCTGGCGGTCGAAGCGGCCGGGGCGCAGCAGCGCCGTATCCAGCACGTCAGGCCGGTTGGTGGCGGCGATGAGGATCACGCCCTCGTTGCTCTCGAACCCGTCCATCTCGACCAAAAGCTGGTTGAGGGTCTGCTCACGCTCGTCATTGCCGCCGCCGAGACCGGCGCCGCGATGGCGGCCGACAGCGTCGATTTCGTCGATGAAGATGATGCAGGGCGCGCTCTTCTTGCCCTGCTCGAACATGTCACGCACGCGGCTGGCGCCGACGCCGACGAACATCTCGACGAAGTCGGAGCCGGAAATGGTGAAGAATGGCACGTTCGCCTCACCCGCGATGGCGCGGGCCAGAAGCGTCTTGCCGGTGCCGGGCGGGCCGACCAGCAGCACGCCCTTGGGGATTTTGCCGCCGAGGCGCTGGAATTTCTGGGGGTCCTTCAGGAACTCGACGATCTCTCCGAGTTCGGTCTTGGCCTCCTCGATGCCGGCGACATCCTCGAAGGTGACGCGGCCCTGCTTCTCGGTCAGCAACCTGGCGCGGGACTTGCCGAAGCCCATGGCGCGTCCGCCGCCGGACTGCATCTGGCGCATGAAGAAGACCCACACGCCGACGAGCAGCAGCATCGGGAACCACGACAGCAGATAATGCAGCAGCGGGTTGCTATCGGCATCTGGCGGCTTGGCGACGACGTGCACGTCCTTGGCCGTCAGCGTCTCGACCAGGCTGGGGTCGTTCGGCGTATAGGTCTCGAAGTTGCGGCCGTCCTTGAGGTCGCCCGAGACATTGCGGTCCTGGATCACGACGTCCTTGACGTTGCCCTGCTTCACCTGGCTGAGGAAATCGGAATAGGCCATCTGGGTCGCATTGCTATGCGTCGTCCCAGGCTGGAACAGGTTGAACAGCACCACCAGAAGCAAGGCGATGACCACCCAAAGGGCGAGGTTTCGACCGAAATTGCTCATCACGACATCCAGTTCCTGGCCGCTAGTGCAAGGATCGGGCGTTGGCCGCCGCCGTCCAGGCCTCCCTCAGGAGGGTATCCTCCCGATGGTCCGGGTTTCCGCTGCCCTAATGCAAGGGCAAATCGCATGGTTTTGCACATCGTCATCCTAACATAGGACGTCTTGGACTTCGCTGCATCCCCGGAAGCACAGCACGAATCTTCTTAGACCATGCGTCTACATCATGGCATGGCTAAAGGCTGCTCCCGCCACTGGCTGGGCCGGCGCGAAGACCAGCCGCCTTCCCTGTGGCGCTGGCGCAGCGGACCAGCCGAGCGCGGGGACCGCGACCACGACCCCGTCGTGACGGAAAGCGGGCAGAGTTGCAAGCAAAACGGCGGGGAGTTCGCTCAAACGCCGGAAACGCACGGCATCCTTTCCGAGCGCGCCGATCGTCTCCATCGGCAGTGCGGCATCCTCGGCGATCCGCCGGAACCTGTCGTCCCAGGCAGCGCCAGCGGTGGCGGGAACCGGTGGCGCCATGGCGGCGGCCTCCCGCAGCACGAGGAAGCCGGGTCCCATGCGCCCCGCCGGCACAAGTCGCGCGCCGCCCAGACAAGCGGCCTGGGGCGCGGCAGCCAGGGCCGCGACGGGCTGAGTTGCGGGTGCGTAGAGCCCTCCGACGCAGATCCGCAACACCGCGGCCAGGGCGTTGGCGGGCCAGGGACCGGCGGGCAGGATCGCGAATCCCTCGGGCCGGATCGTGGCATGGCTGGCGAGCCACTGTGCCGTGTGCGTTTCCTCCGTGCGCCTCTCTCGGCCACCTGCGAAAGCGCCCTCACAAAGCTTGAGTGTCTCGGCACCTACGCCCTCCGGATCCGACCGCATCGCGCGCAGCCTGGGCCGCAGATAGTGCCGATCGCTGTTGGTGGGGTCCTCCGCCCAGCCGATGCCGCGTTCGCGCAAGGTCGCGCGCAGTCGCCCCGGCGGCACCGTCAGCAGCGGGCGGAGGAGTCTGACATTGCCTAGCTGAACAGAGGCGGCCATCGCCGCCAAACCCGCTGGTCCGCTGCCCGAGGCGCGCCTCATGAGCACCGTCTCGGCCTGATCCCCCGCGTGGTGGCCGAGCAGCAGGTCGAGGATACCATCGGCTCGGCAAGCCGCCTGGAGCGCGGCGTAGCGCGCGGCGCGCGCCCGTGCGGGCAAACCGGGACCAGGTTCGAGCCCTTTGAGCTTCAGAATCCGCGCCGGGATGCTGAGACGCGAAAGCGTCGCGGTGGTAGCCTCAGCCTCAGCGCCAGCCTCCGGCCGCAAGCCATGATCGACGACAAAAGCGGAGAGCGTCCCACCCTGCGGCGCCATCCACTCCGCGGTTAGGACGGCCAGAGCAAGGCTATCCGCCCCACCCGACACCGCAAGCCCGAGGCGTGGCGCCCGGCCGAAGGGTCCGAGTGGCGCCAGCGATGCCGCGAATTCGGCCCCAGCGACCGACGCCAGCCCTCGTGGTGCTTGGCTCCCAACGATATCAGCAGCCGAGTTTGCGGTGCTGCGCGGCGATGGGCGAAGCCAGATAGCCCGGCGGATTGGGGAACTGCGTCTTAAGCGTCTTCAGAGTGTCGCAGGCGGCGGCCTTCTGGTTGATCGCGGCCAGGGTCGCGGAAAGCCCCAACAGAGCGCTCGGTGCCCGCTTCCCCGCGTGATTCATGTTGTAGGTATCGTCGAAGGCGATCGCCGCTTCCTGGTAGCGCTTCTGGCCCTGCAGGGACTGGGCGAGCAGGAATTGCGCGTCATAGGCGCGCGGCGACTTGCGGTGCTTCGCGAGAATTTCGCGTGCGATGCCCTCGGAGGTCTGGAACTGCGCGTTGTGCAGGGCGGTATTGCCCTGTTGCAGCAACAATTCGGGCGTCGCGGCGGCCCCTGGCCCGGCTGGTGGCGCGCTCGGCACGGCCGGGGCCGAGGCTGCAGCCGCCGCACCGCCCGCCGCGGCTGCCGCGGCTGCTCCGCCACCGCTCTGCCCATTCTGAACCTGGAAGCTGAGGTCGCCCATCTGCTTGGTAAGCTGTGCATTCTGCGTCTGTAGTTGATTCTGCAACTGCTGAACCTGGCCGTTGAGCGTGCGTACCTGGTCCTCAAGCGTGCCAACCCGCTGCAGCAACTGTGTGGTCAAAGGCCCGGAATCGGAGCCGCCTCCCGAGGAGGGTGCGGGCGCCGACTGGCCGCCTTGCTGCACCTGGCCCTGAAGTTGCTGCATCTGGTTCTGCAGCGCCAGGATTTCGTTCTGCAGCGTCAGGCCCTCCTGGCTCTGTACCGCGCTCTGGGCCTGCGCCGCACCCGGGGCAAGGGCCGTGCAGCAAAGCGCAAGCGCGGAAAGGCCAGCGAGCAGCGTCGTCTTCATCGGGAGCTTATCCTTTGGCCAGCGGGATAGACGGGTGCACCCCGCCCGCGATCTGTCGAGACTATCATTGGCTGTCAAGGTTTTCGAGCCCGTTGCTGAGGCATGAACCTCGCATCAAATCGGATTCCGCCAAGCCCTCAAAAGAAAAGGCGGGCAACCTGCGCTGCCCGCCCCTCCCGAAACCAGATCGTGATCGCTCCCGCCGGGAGCCTCGGCTGCCTTAGGAAGAGGCGCCGGTGCCTTCCTGCGGATTGTGGCCCTGCACGGAGGTGATCGCGTTGCGGTTCTGTTGATAGGACTGCTCGTCGTCGCCCTGGGCGACCGGGCGGTCCTTGCCATAGCTGATGGTCTGGATGCGCGAGCCGTCTACGCCCTTGGAGACAAGGTAGTCGCGGGCGGCATCGGCGCGGCGCTGGCCGAGACCGAGGTTATACTGCTCGGTACCGCGCTGGTCACAGTTGCCGGCGACCAGAACTGCGATTTGCGGATACTTGCCCAGCCAGGCGCCCTGGTGATCGAGCGTCGTGGAAGACTCGCCGCTGATGGAGGACTGGTTGTAGCCGTAGAACACGCGATCGCCGACATTGGCGACCAGGTCCTCTTCGCTGCCCGGGGCGGGGCCGGAGGTCATGGCGGTGGCGCCTGCGCCGGTGGACACGCCTGTTGCGGCGGGCTTTGCGCACGCGGCCAATAGCGCGACGGCGGCAAATGCGCCCAGCAACTTAATGTTCATGTCGATCCAGGTCCCTAATGTGGGTGGTTGGTTACGCTACTATCGAAGTGTGGATACAGTCGTTGACGACAAGAAGAAAGACTTCACCAAAAAAGCGAAAGTTTCGCCTTAGGCGCGCATTACCGCGCCGGCTTGAGCGGGTCAAGCTAACAGAGGCTAGGGCACAGAAAAACCCCGCTTTTGGCAGGGTTTCCCGGTCTAGGTAACGATATGGCCCGAATTCAGGATAGCAGCGGTGACCAGGCTGGATCGGAGGCGCTGGTGGAGGTCCGCAGCACCTGCTCGTTGAAGCCGGTAATGTCGATGGTGACGAGCTGGGAGCCGCCGCCGCCGCCGCGCTGGAACATCAGCACGCGGCCGTTCGGGCAGAAGGTGGGCGATTCCACGTCGAAGCTCTCCGACAGGATCCGCTCGCCCGAGCCATCCGGTGCCATGACGCCGATGCCGAATGTGCTGCCGAGGCGGGTGAAGGCGATGAGGTCGCCGCGGGGCGACCACACCGGGTCGCCATAGCGCCCCGAGCCGAAGCTGATGCGCCGCGCGCCGCCACCGCTGGCGCTCATCACATAGAGTTGCTGGTCGCCGCCGCGATCCGATTCGAAGACGATCTGGCTTCCGTCCGGACTGTAGCAGGGCGAGCTGTCGATGGCGCCGGAGCTGGTGAGTTGCTGCACATTGCCGCCGCTCAATGAGCAAGTGACGATGCTGGACCCGCCATTCTGATACAGCGACATGATGATACTGTTGCCGTCCGGGCTGAAACGAGGCGCGAAGGTCATGGTGCGGAAGTTGCCCACCAGCCGCCGCGTGCCAGAGCCGAGGTCGAACACATATACCCGCACGGCATGCCCGATGTAGCTGATGAAGGCGAGCTGATCGCGCGTCGGGCTGAAGCGCGGGCCAAGCGCGGTCCAGCTGCCATCCGTCAGGAAGCGGTTATTGGCGCCGTCCTGGTCCATGATGGCGAGGCGCTTGGTCGGGTTGTTGCGCGGGCCGGTGGTCGAGATATAGGCGATGCGGGTATCGAAATAGCCCTTCTCGCCGAGCAGCCGCTGATAGATCACATCGGCGATGATATGGGCGATGCGCCGCCAGTTGCTGGTCGTTGTCGTATAGGCGGTGCCCTGCAACTGGGTGCCGGGCAGCACATCCCATAGCCTGAACTCGACGCGCAGCTGGCTGCCGGACTGGGTCACGGTGCCGGTGACGAGCGCCTGCGCCCCGGTGCCCTTCCAGACGCCGAAATCTGGCGTGCCGCCGCTGGCATTGGCGACGCCCGAGCCGTCCACGATGCGGAACAGTCCGGAGCGGTTGAGGTCGTTGGAAATGACCCCCACGAGGTCGCCGGCATCGGTGCCGCCGCCGAAAGCCGGGATGGCGATCGGGATCGGCGCGGTGCGCGCGCGGCTGACGTCGATGACGGCCGTCGGGCCGCCCGCGGCAGGGGCGGCATTCTGGGCGAGGGCGGGCAAGGCAAGGGTCGCTGCCATGGTCGTGCCGATCATGCCCCGCCGGGTTACTCGGCGAATGGTACCGGGCAGCACCAGTCCGCGAGCGGTCTCTTCGGCGAAGGCGGTCTCATTGGTGTCGGTCATGACATCCCCTGCTTTTAGCTTCACGGGCTGAAGCGGAAGGTGAAGGTTTGGTTGGCGCCCATCATGCTCTTGGGTAGCGGTAAATTCGAGCAGGCGGGATCGAGCACGGCGCGCACCGCGCGTTCGGCGAAGGCGCGGAACACCGGGTCACCCGCCGCACGGCCTTGGTCCGACGGCGCCACCTGGGCGAGACGGGCGGTGCCGGAGGCATCCGTCGTCACCTTCAGCATGACCCGCATCTGCTGCACGTTCTCGGCGGCAGAGTCGATCGTCCAGCACCGGCGGACCTGGTCACCAATAGCGCCGCGCTGTGCCGAGGTCAGCGCGGCCGTCGCGTCGGAGTTGTTCGGATTGCCGCCGCCATTCGGCGCGCCACCCTGTAGCGGGTTGTAGCGCGCGGTCGGCGCCTTCTGGTTGAGGTTCATTGATCGCAGCTTATCGAGCGTGTTGAGCACGGTCTGGCTCATCGGCGCCGGATTTGCCGTGGGATGCGGCTGGTTGGTCGGGCTCGGCGGCGCCGGCGGAGCCGGTGGCGCGGGCGGTGGCGGCATCGGCAGCGCCGGCTGTGCCTCGGCCGTCTGCTGCGGTGAGGGCGGCGTCGGCGGCGTCGGCTTGGCGACCGGCGGTGTGGGTTTCGGCGGCGTCTCGGGCTGCGGCGGCTGCGGCGCCGGGGGTGGCGGCGGCGGCAAAGGCGTCGCGTCTGGAGACGGTGTTGGCGGCGGCTGCGGCACGGGTGGCTGCGGCAGCGGCGGCGTGGGTGTCGGCGGCTGCGGTGGTGGCGGCTGCGGCTGTGGCGGCGAAGGGGCAGGCGGAGGTGGTGTCGGCACCGGCGGCGTCGGCGGTGTGTCGCTTTGCGGCGGAGGTGGCGGCGGAGGCGGCGGGGGTGGCGCATCCTCCAGCGGCTGCGGCGTTGGCGCCTGCGTCGCCTTCGGTGCTTGCACGGTAGTGGCGGTATCGGCGGGGGCCGCGACCTTGCCGGTCTTATCAGCCTGTTGCGCCGGTGCCACGGGTCCCACGAAATCGACCGAGACAGCCGCCAGTTCCTGCGTGTCGTCCGGCTTCTTGGACGGCAGTGAGATCAGCAGCGCCACCAGCAGCACTACATGCAGCACGCCGGAGGCGATTGCGCCGCGGCGCATCTCCGGGGTCATGGTGCAACTCTGCGAAGGCTGGACAAGTCGGTTTCCATCCTAGCCGTGCGTCCCGAAGTCCGCGCCCCTCACGGAGCGCTGGCGGCCGGAGCCGGTGCCGCGTTTGTGGGAGCCGTGGTGGCGGGCGCCGCACCTGTAGGCATGGGCGCGCCGTTCGGCTGCTGGGCCAGCAAGGCGACCTTGGTGAACCCGCCGGCGACGATGGTGCCCATCACCTGCATGATCTGGCCGTAGGACACGGTCTGGTCGCCGCGCACGAAGATGCGGCGATCAGTCTGCCCATTGCTGAGCGATTCCAGCTTACCGACAAGCTCGCCGATCTGAACTTGGTCGTTCTGCACGAAAACCTTGCCCTCGGCATTGATCGAGAGGGTGATCGGGGTGCTATCGGCATTAACGGGCTTGGCAGCAGTCTTCGGCAGATCGACGGTGACGCCTGAAGTCATCAGCGGCGCCGTCACCATGAAGATGATGAGCAGCACCAGCATGACGTCCACCAGCGGCGTGACGTTAATCTCCGCTAACGGCTTGTAACGTCCGCGGGCTCTCGGGCCGCCCATGCCTCCGATCGCCATCGCCTAGACCCTCTCTTCGGTCTGGCGGGACAGGATGGCGCTGAACTCGGTGCCGAAACCCTCGAGCCGGGACGCGAAACGCGCCAGGTCCGTGCCGATCTTGTTATAGGCGAGCACGGAGGGAATGGCGGCGACGAGGCCGATGGCGGTGGCGAACAGCGCTTCCGCGATGCCTGGCGCGACCACGGCGAGGTTCGTGTTGTGCATGGCGGCGATGGCCGAGAAGCTGTGCATGATGCCCCAGACGGTGCCGAACAGCCCGATGAAGGGTGCGGTCGAGCCGATCGAGGCGAGGAAGATCATCCAGCGTTCCATCCGCTCCAGCTCGCGCTGGATTGTCACGTTCATGGCGCGATCGACGCGTTCCTTGACCGCCGTATGGCTGATATCGGCACCGGCGATGCGGCTGGTGCGGCGCCATTCGCCCATGGCGGCGCCGAAAACGGCGGCCATAGGATTGGTCGGCTTCTGACCGTCCTGCTCATAGAGGTCGTCCAGGCTGCCGCCGGACCAGAAACGATCCTCGAAAGCCAGCGCCTCCCGGTTCGCGCGGCGGATGGAGGTGACCTTCTCGAAGATGATCGCCCAGACCCACACGCTTGCCACGAGAAGGCAGAGGATGACGAGCTTGACGACGATATCCGCCTCGAGGAACAGCCCCCAGAGCGAGAGGCTGCTACCGGGCGCCGCCAGCGAGGTGGCATTGACCGCCTGATCCAATTCCCGAAACCCCTTTTCCTATCCGGCCGAGCCTTGTGATGACCCAGCCGCTGTCTTCATCGCCGTCAACGCGAGTCGCCACGGCGCGGGCATCCGCTCCGCGCGCCCCGTCTCGGCGCGAATGCTGACCAAGGTCAAGCCCAAGACAGCGATCGTTTCGCTGTCGCGCAGAATGCTCTGCCGCAAAATCAGTGATGCGGCGCCCACTTCCACGGCGGCGGTGACCACGGTCAGCCACTCGTCCAGCCGGGCTGGGCGCTGATAATCCACTTCAACGCGCCGCACCACGAAGATCATGCCGTATTGCAGCATCATAATGTTATGCGGCAGGCCCATGGCTCGCAGTGACTCGGTGCGGGCGCGCTCGGCGAAGCGCAAATAGTTGGCGTGATAGACGATGCCGCCCGCATCGGTGTCCTCGTAATAGACGCGGACATCGTAACGGTGCAGCCCATCCGCCATCTCAGGCGGCAGGGGCGAGGTCATAAAGACTTCCTTATGTCGTGCGCGGTTTGGCTACAGCAGGACGTCTCTGGTTTTGACCATGCTCGTTCTACCAGGTCATGCTCAGCGAAGGCCGGGCATCCACGCCTTCCTTGCTCGACGAAGGCAAGGCGTGGATGGCACGCCTTCGCGTGCCATGACGGATCTGCGGGTCCCCGTTCAATACTGGATCATCAGGCTCTATGGCGAGGACGGCAGATCCGAGAGCAGGTCGCGCTGCTCAGGCGAGAGCGGCGGTGGTGCTAAGTCCAGATGCCGCCAGCCCGGGGTGCCCAGCATTCGCCCACGGCTGGTTCGCAGGACAAATCCCTCCTGGATGAGATAGGGCTCGATGACATCCTCCAGCGTGTCGCGCGCTTCCGCCAGGGCCGCCGCCAGCGTCTCGACTCCGACCGGCCCGCCGGCATGGTGCTCTGCGATCCGGCGCAGATAGCGGCGATCCATCGCATCCAGCCCGCGCGCATCGACCTCCAGCCGGATCAGCGCGGCATCCGCCGTATCCCGATCCACCCGCGACTGGCCTTCCACCAAGGCGAAATCCCGCACCCGCCGCAGCAGACGCCCAGCAACGCGCGGTGTCCCGCGCGACCGGCGCGCGATTTCCTCCGCACCCTCGGAGGAGAGGTCGAAACCGAGCAGCCGGGCGCCGCGCGCCACGATCAGCTTCAGCTCCTCCGGCGTATAGAGCACCAGCCGCAACGGAATGCCGAAACGGTCGCGCAGCGGCGTCGCCAGAAGCCCGGAGCGTGTCGTGGCGCCGACCAGCGTGAAGGGCTGCAGGTCAATGCGCAGCGTGCGCGCCGCCGGACCCTCGCCGATCACCAAGTCGAGCTGGAAATCCTCCATCGCGGGATAAAGCACCTCCTCGATGGCCGGCTGCAGGCGGTGGATCTCGTCGATGAACAACACGTCGCGCGGCTGCAGGTTGGTCAGGATCGCGGCGAGGTCGCCCGCCTTCTGGATCACGGGGCCCGAGGTCGCGCGGAAGCCCACGCCCAGTTCCCGCGCCACGATCTGCGCCAGCGTGGTCTTACCGAGGCCCGGTGGACCGTGCAGCAACACGTGGTCCAGCGCCTCGCCCCGCTGCCGAGCTGCCTCGACGAAGATCGCGAGGTTGCGCCGGCTGCCTTCCTGCCCGACGAAATCCGCCAGGGTTTGCGGCCGCAGGTTCCCCTCTCCAGAGTCCTCCGGCGCACGCGTCGAGGAGACTGTGCGGTCCTCGCTTTCGGGCTCGGCGGCCGGACTGCCCCGGCTTTTCCGCCCGCTCATTGCGCGAGTTCTCGCAGACAGGCGCGGATCAGGCTGTCGAGATCGGCATTATCGCCGAGCCGGGATTGCGCGCGATTGAGCGCCGCCTGCGCTTCCGGCCGCCGATAGCCGAGGTTGAGAAGCGCCGAAAGCGCGTCCCCGGCGGTGCCGCTCGGCATGCCGCCCGGTGCCTGGAGGCCCTCGGCCAAGCTGACCGGCTGCGAAAGGGCGCCGGCTTTCTCCCGCAACTCCAAGGCCAGCCGCGCCGCGAGCTTCGGCCCGACGCCGGGCGCCCGGCCGAGCGACGCGCGGTCGCCGCTGGCGATGGCGAAGGACAGCTCGTCCGCCGAGAGGGTGGAGAGGATAGCCAGCGCCACGCGCGGCCCCACACTCTGCACCGTTGTCAGCAGCCGGAACCAGGCGCGCTCGGCGGAGGTGGCGAAGCCGTAGAGGGTGATCGCATCCTCCCGCACGAAGGTCTCGATGAGCAGCCTCGCTTCCGCCGGAGGGGCGGGCAGGTTGGACAGCGTGCGGGATGAGGCATGGACGAGATAGCCCACGCCGCCGACGTCGATGATACAGCGTCCATCCTCATGGCCATCGACGGTGCCGCGTAGGCTGCCGATCATGGCGTGAGGCTCCTTTCGCGCGCCGGCTGGCCCCAGGCATTGCGGCTGGAGCGGTGGTGCGCGTGGCAGATGGCGACGGCCAGCGCATCCGCCGCATCCGCGCGCTTGAGCGTGGCGCCAGGCAGCAACCGGCGGACCATGAGGCCGACCTGGTTCTTGTCCGCGCCACCCGTGCCGACCACCGACAGTTTCACGGTTTTCGCGCCATATTCGGCGACGATGATCCCGGCCAGCGCGGGCGCCAGCAGCGCCACGCCTCGGGCATAGCCGAGCTTGAGTGTCGCGGTGGCGTTCATGTTGACGTAGGTCTCCTCGACCGCCGCTTCCTGCGGCCGGTAGGTCTCGATGAGGGCGCTCAGCGCCTCGTGCAGCGCGCGGAGCCGCTCCGGAACACCGGCGTCGCTGTCGGTCAGCACGATGCCATCCGCGATATGCCGCAGGCGGTTGCCCTCCGATTCCACAACGCCCCAGCCGGTAATGCGGAGGCCGGGATCGATGCCAAGGATGCGGATGACGGTCATGGGGCGATCCTACGCCCGTCGAAGCCTGAGGCGTGAAGCCCCGGCAGGCGGGCACTCTCAACCCTCATCCGGACAGCTTCTGCAGCACCGCCTCGGGCAGGTCGAAATTTGCATAGACGTTCTGCACGTCGTCCGACTCGTCGAGGATATCGAGCAGCTTGAGCACGGAGGTCGCGGCCTCCTCATCGAGCGGAACCGTGGTGCGCGGCCGCCAGTCGAGCTTGGCGCTTTCGGGCGGACCGAAGCGTGCCTCCAAAGACTCCTGCATCGCGAAGAAGCTCTCGATCGTGCCGGTGATCTCATGTGCCTCGTCGCTGCTCTCGACATTGTCGGCACCTGCCTCGATGGCGGCTTCGAGCATGGCATCTGCGCTGGCGGCGGCGGCGGGATAGCGGATCACGGCCAGCCGCTCGAACATGAAACTGACCGCGTTGGTTTCGCCCAGTGCGCCGCCATGCTTGCTGAAGGCGGCGCGGATGTCCGACGCGGTGCGGTTGCGGTTGTCGGTCAGCGCCTCGACGATGACGGCGACGCCTGAGGGGCCGTAGCCCTCGTAGCGGACCTCGGCATATTCCTCGCCGGGGCCAGCGCCGGACCCGGCCTTCTTGATGGCGCGGTCGACCGTATCCTTGGGCATATTCTCCTTCCGCGCCGCGAGCACGGCGGAGCGGAGGCGCGGATTGGAGGCCGGGTCGGGCAGCCCTTGGCGGGCCGATACCGTGATCTCGCGAATGAGCTTCGCGAACTGGCGGGCGCGCCGCGCATCCTGCGCGCCCTTGCGGTGCATGATATTCTTGAACTGGCTATGGCCGGCCATGGGGAAGGCTCCGGAAGGCGGGTCTGAGGAAAGCCTTGGTCTCCGCCAACCCGCCCCGCCCCGTCAAGCCGGGATCAGTCGCGGCGTCCTTCAGTGCCGGGCCTGATTTCTCCGGCTGCGGGCGCTCGAGGCTCAGCCCCGCAACCCGGTCTGGCTTTGGATCAGTAGCGGCGGAGCAGCGCCACCAGACGGCCCTGCACGCGCACGCGTTCAGCGGGAAATATCCGGCTCTCGTAACGTGGATTGGCGGGTTCGAGCGCGATCGAATTGCCGCGCTTGCGCAGCCGCTTGAGCGTGACTTCATTGTCATCAACCAATGCGACGACGATCTGTCCGGTTTCGGCGGTCTCGACGCGGCGGATGATGACCGTGTCCCCGTCCAGGATCCCGGCTTCGATCATGGAATCGCCGGCAACCTCCAGCGCGTAATGCTCGCCGGAGCCGAGCAGCGCGACTGGCACTTCGATGTGTTCGGAGGTATCGCGCAGCGCCTCGCGCGGGAGGCCGGCGGCGATGCGGCCATAGAGGGGGAGTTGCACCGCGCCCGCTTCATGCGCCGCGCGAACACCCGGCAGGCGCCCGGAGAAATCACCGCGAATAACGGTCGGCGCGAAACCAGCCTCCCGGCCCGCGACCGCTTTCGCGGCCGGTCTGATGTCCCGCGCAATCGGATTGAGCGAATCGGCTGGCATCCGCAGCACTTCCAGCGCCCGCGCCTGATGGTGGCGCCGGCTGAGGAAGCCGCGTTCCTCAAGCGCCGAGATCAGGCGATGGATGCCCGATTTAGACTTGAGGTTTAATGCCTCCTTCATCTCGTCAAAGCTCGGCGAATAGCCGGCGGATTTGAGATGGCGGTCGATGAAGACCAGTAATTCATGCTGCTTACGCGTCAACATGGTCCTGCACCCCGAAAGACGGTCACCTTGCCGCTGAAAGAGCGGAACAAATCGGCAACAATGCGACTTCTATGTGGTCGCGCCGAGCCGCGTCAAGCGAGAGGAACGTTTCGAGTCTAGTCTTTTGGCAGAGAACACTGTGGGCAGTTCGTCAATCAAACGAGACGAAGTGGCGTGGAAGTCTTGGAAGGCGGTGTTTGAGACAACCCACCCCCGACCCTCTCCTTGCAGGGAAGGGAGTTCCTGTCTCGCTTCCACCCACCTTCATCCCTCGCAGCAAGCGAGGGGTGAAGGTGGGTTCTTGCTTTGCCCTAGTCCCTGTCGCCATCTGCATACGGATTGACCGAACCACGGAAGTCGATCCGCAGCGGAACGCCCGGCAGTTCGAAGACCTCGCGCAAAGTATTGACCAGGTATCGCCGGTAATCCTCGGGCGTCGCCTCCGCACGGGTGCCAAACACCACGAATGTCGGCGGCCGAGCATTGGCCTGGGTGATGTAGCGCAGCTTTAGCCGGCGGCCCTGCACCGCCGGCGGCGGATGGCGGCTCAGCGCATCGGCGAACCAGCGGTTGAGCGCCGATGTTGGCACGCGCTTGTTCCAGGTGGCGTGAACCGCCCGCACCGCCGGCAATAGCCGCTGCATCCCCGAGCCCGTCAGAGCGCTGATGGTCACGACAGGGACGCCTTTGAGCTGCGCCAAGCTGCGCTCCAGCCGATCCGACACGGCGCGCCGCACGGCTTCCCGGTCTGGTACGGCATCCCACTTGTTGAGCGCGACCACCATCGCGCGCCCCTCGCGCTCGACCAGCCGGGCGATCTGAAGGTCCTGATCGTGCAGCCCGTCATTCGCATCGACGGTCAGAACCACCACCTCGGCGAAGCGCATGGCGTTGATGGTGGCGGCGGTGGAGAGCTTCTCCACATCGTCCTGCACCCGCGCGCGGCGGCGCAGCCCGGCGGTATCGACAAGTTCGTAGACGCCGCCCTCCGTGTCGTGCAGCGGCAAGGTGATCGCGTCGCGGGTGATCCCAGGTTCCGGTCCGGTCAGCATGCGGTCCTGGCCGAGCAGGCGATTGACCAGGGTCGATTTCCCCGCATTCGGTCGCCCGAGGATGACAAGGCGCAGCGGCCGTCCCTCGCTGGGTTCCGCTTCCTCGCCGATTTCCTCGGCGGCTGGAGGCAGGCGCTCGGCGATCTCGCTCATGAGATGGCTCATGCCTTCGCCATGCTCGGCCGAGACCGCGATCGGGTCGCCGAGGCCTAGCGTATAGGCGTCGAAAGCGTTCGCGGTGCCGGCGCGGCCCTCGGCCTTATTGGCGACCAGCATCACCGGCCGGCCGAGACGGCGCAGCCAGGTGCCGAAATGGGCGTCCGGCGGCAGGATGCCGGCGCGGGCATCGACCACAAACAGGATGAGATCGGCTTGTTCCAGCACGCTCGCCGCACCAGCTCTCATCCGGCCGGACAGGCTTTCCGGCGGCGCTTCCTCCAGCCCCGCCGTATCGACGATGCGGACTTCCCGGCCGCCCAGCATGCACGTGGCATCCTGGCGGTCACGGGTAAGGCCCGGCTGATCGGCGACCAGCGCCTGGCGGCGGCCGACGAGTCGGTTGAAGAGGCTGCTCTTGCCGACATTGGGTCGGCCAGCGATTACGACGAGCGGGGTTTCCATGCGAGACGGGCAATACTGCCGAATGCCCTAGGGGAGTAAGGGGGGTTCATGAGCGATCGTGTGATTGAGCGCCCCGGCCAGGGGCCAGGGGCTGACCCTCAGACCAATTCCCAGACTGTTCCGCGCTACGGCGTTGCCGCCGAGGGCACGGTGATGATCATTCTGCTGGCCATTAGTTTTTCGCATTTTCTCAACGACAGCATGCAGTCGCTGCTGCCGGCGATCTATCCGCTGCTCAAGCACGAGTTCAATCTGAACTTCGTACAGATCGGCTTCCTGACCTTCACCTTTCAGGTCACGGCGTCACTGCTGCAGCCGCTCATCGGGCTCTATACCGACCGCAAGCCGCAGCCTTTCTCGCTGGCCTCCGGCATGGTCTTCACTTTCGTCGGTCTGGTCCTGCTCGGCTTCGCCTGGAGTTTCGTCATCCTCCTGGTGGCGGCGGCGCTGATCGGGCTGGGCTCCTCGGTATTTCACCCGGAATCCTCGCGCGTCGCGCGGATGTCCTCGGGCGGCCGTCACGGCTTCGCGCAGTCGGTTTTCCAGGTCGGCGGCAATGCCGGCACCGCGATGGGACCGTTGCTCGCCGCCTTCCTGGTGGTGCCTTTCGGCCAGCACAGCATCATCTGGTCGGCGTCGCTGGCGCTCATCGCGATCCTGGTGCTGGCGGGGGTTGGGCGCTGGTATCATGGACGCTTGCTCGAAACCGCCCGGCGTCCGCCGCGCGCCGTCGCCGATGTGGAGAGGCTGCCAGGGCGCCGCGTCGCCTGGGCCATGGTGGTGCTGACGCTGCTCGTCTTCTCGAAGTATTTTTATCTGACGAGCCTTACCAGCTACTACACTTTCTACCTCATCCACCGCTTCCACCTCGGGGTGCAGGCGGCGCAGATCTATCTATTCGTCTTCCTCGGCGCGGTGGCCCTGGGCACGCTTGTCGGTGGCCCGATCGGGGACCGCATCGGACGTAAGCCGGTGATCTGGGTTTCGATCCTCGGCATCCTGCCCTTCACCTTGGCTCTGCCCTTCGTGGGTCTGTTCTGGACCGCCGTGCTGTCCGTCATCATCGGCGTCATCCTGGCTTCCGCGATGCCTGCGATTGTCGTCTACGCGCAGGAGTTGATGCCGGGGAAGGTTGGCACTGTCTCTGGCCTGTTCCTCGGTCTGGCTTTCGGGATGGGTGGCCTTGGTGCCGCGCTGATTGGTCTGCTCGCGGATCATGCGGGAATCGTCGTTACCTACCAGATCTGCTCGCTTCTGCCGCTGATCGGGCTCCTCGGCGTCTTCTTGCCGGATATCGGCGGCTCGGGCCGCCGCGCCCCGCGACGCGGTAAGGCGACGGGCGCTGCACTGTCATCTGCCCGCTCGCGTTAGAGTGAGCGAGCTTTTTCTGCCGTTTGTGTCGTAATGTAACGACGGCGGTTCCCGGACCGGTCAGGCATGCCTGGCGGCACGGTGTGCCGTCTCGCAACAGGCGCCAAAAGGCAGGGACGGTAGGTGTGCGGGCTCACGAAGCTGGGGGATTTCAGAACGGTGCGCGGGTCTCCGCAATGACGGTTGCGCGCCCTACACGTGCTGCGCCACGGGCAGCCGAGGCTCCAAGCAAGCCTGCATTGCTCGCCCGCATCGACAAGCTGTGCCGCGCCAATAGCACGCTGCGCCGGAAAAACCGGGACGCCCGCCTGGCCGCCGAGGAAACAGCGGATCGTCTGGAGGCGCTGCAGCTTGAGGTCGAGCGGTTGCAACGTGAATTGCAGCGCGCTCGTCAGCGCTCCGTTCCGGGCAAAGGACCGGGTGCGACGTCATCGCGCAGGACAGGCAGCGGCCAATAGAGCCGGCGCAGGCTTCGAGAGTGCGGCGCGCATTCGAATAGTCGTTCAGGCAGGCGCGCCCTCCGTCACCAGGCTCACCAGCCGAATGCGCTTGCCGCGCGTGGCGAGCGCGATCCGGCCCTCCTTGAGTGCCATGGCGTCGGCGCCGAACATGCGGTGACGCCAGCCGCGCATGGCTGGCACCTCGGGGCTTTCCTCGGTCGCCAGCCGGTCGAGATCCTCCGATGACGCCAGCAGGCGAGGAGCCACGCGATGTTCCTCACTCTTGGCCGCCAGCAAGACGCGCAGCAGCGCCAGCAGGGCCGGCGAGGGCCGTGGCCCGTCCCGCTCCCGTCCAACGCCCAGTTCGGGCAAAGCGTCCTCGGGCAGCGCCTTGGCGGCGGCGATGGCTGCGAGCAACGAAAGCCCGCTTTTGCCCTCGGCGAAGCCGCGCGTGACGCCCCGGGCGCGGGACAAGGCATCCGGCGTTTCGGGTGCGAGAGCCGCGATCTCCGCGATCGCCTCGTCCTTCACCAGCCGGCCGCGTGGGATATTGACTCGCTGGGCCTCGCGCTCGCGCCAGGCGGCGATCGCGCGTAGCAGGCCAGCCTGCCGCCGGCCATTCGGCCGCAGCTTGAGCCTAAGCCACTGCGTTTCGGGATCGGCGCGATAGAGCGCGGGGTCGGCGAGCGCCGCCATCTCCTCTGCCACCCAATCCGTCCGCTCCTCCTGCTCCAGTTTCACGAGCAGCTTCTCGTAGACCGTCCGCAGGTGGGTCACGTCGGCCGCGGCGTAGGTTAGCTGGGAGGCCGAGAGCGGGCGCGCCGACCAGTCACTGAAGCGATGGGATTTGTCGATCTGCGTGCCGGTCAAGGCGGATACCAGTGCATCATAGCCAACCTGGTCGCCGAAGCCCGCGACCATCGCGGCGATCTGGGTATCGAAGATCGGCGTCGGCGGCGCGCCGAACATCAGCAGGAAGATTTCCACATCCTGCCGCGCGGCATGGAAGACCTTCACCACCGCGGGATCGGCAAGTAATTCGCCGAGCGGCGCCATGTCGATGCCTGGCACCTGCGCGTCGATAACCGCGACCTCGCTGGCGCCGCCGAGCTGCACGACACAAAGTTCGGGCCAATAGGTGCGCTCGCGGATGAATTCGGTGTCGATGGTGACGAAGGGCTCGCTCTTCAACCGGGCGCAGAGCGCGGCGAGATCCTCGGAGGTCGCAATGAAGTCGGGGGCGGGGAAGGCGATCTGGGGCGGACGGGCCATGTGGCTGTTGTATAGGCCGCATGGCCCTGGCGAAAGCCGCGCCGGTGGATGAGCCTCGCGGGCAGCCTCCGGCGCGGATTGGAGGTTATGCCGCGGGCGGAGTAGTGCTTGGGGCGCTGGCCGCGCTGGCGCCGACACCCATCTGCGCCAGTAGTGCTGCTATTTGCTGCTCCACCGCCGTGGACGAGTCTGGAGTCGTTGCCTCGTCGTTACTCGACTGTGCCGCCAGTTTCTCCTCTAATTCCTCCAGTTCTGCTTGGAAAGAGGCATCGCTATCCGTCCCGCCGGCGCTGCCGGACGAAGCCGAAGTTGAGTCGGCGGGGTGCTTCTCGGCACAGTGGGATGCTTCGTGGCCGATTGGGGCGGGCATAGTCGTTCTCCTGTTGCAACGCTGCAACTAGACACGCCGCTGTATCGGCCTCAAGATTTTCGCGCCTGAAATCACTGTGTCCGGCGAGCGGCGAAAGGCCTCACCCTTCGCAGCCGGAAAAGACTTTAGACAGCGGGCCTGAGGTTAAGGCGACGCGCTCAAGTGAAGCGCAAGACATGCTCCGGCTCAGGCCTTTCCCCCGGCAATTCCTCCGCCAAGATCTCGATGGTGGTCGCGAAAGGCGCGTCCGCATTCAGCGGCGGCGTGGCGCGGGGCGGGTGAATTCGGTGCGAATAGTGACAAAGGCTCGCTCTTCAACCGGCCGTGCGGCGCGGCGAGATCCTCGAGGTCGCAATGAAGTCGAGGCGGAAAAGGCGGCCTGGGGCGCACCGGCAGCGCGGCTGTTGATCGGGCCAAATGGCCTGAGCGAAAGCCGCGCAGGCGGACTGCGTTGCGGCAAGCCCTCGGGGGTAAACCTAGGCTGCCTGAAATCCGCGTGTAACGGTGCTACCAGCGGGTAAGCCGCCGTTCGCAGCCATCTGCTGCAGCAACAGTAACCTCTCCGTTGCGTCGTCGGTGGGGGGCTGGCCGCTGCCTGGCGGCTGCTCTGTCTCCAGTTGAGTCATTTCCCGGTCCAGTTCTGTCTGGAAAGAGGGGCCGCTCTCCGTCCCGCTGGTGCAAACGGACGCAGATGATGTCGCGTTGGCGGACTTCGTCTCGGGAGGGCGGTGCGATGCTTCGCGGCCGACTGAGGGGGGCACAAACGTTCTCCTATTGCAACGCTACTCCTACGCATACGGCTGTCTTGGCCTCAAGATTTTCGCGCCCGGAACCGATGCGTTTGACAAGCGGTGAAAGGCCGGACCCTTCGCAACTGGAAAAGACTTCGGAGTCCGAGTTTCAGGTTAAGGCGACGGGCCCGAGCGACGCCTAAGCGCCGCTTCGGCTCAGGCCTCCTCCGCCGCCAATTCCTCCTCCGCGATCTCGATCGTGGTCGCGAAACTCTGGTCGGCATCCACCGGAACCGGGGCGCGGGCCAGCCGCTCCCGGCGGCGCGTCCGCGCGCTGGCGTAGCTCGGGTCGAGCACCAGCTCGAACAGCAGAAACGACCGGCCGGTGACGGCATAGGGATGCTCGAACGGAAATGGCGATTCCTCGCCCTCGACTTCGCTGTCGAAGCCGCCATCCGCCAGTCTGGTGTCGATCAATAGCCGCCACTCCCGGCCGCCGACGACCTCTGGAAGCAGGAAGGTCACCACGTCATGATGTGCATTGAAGATCAGCAGCAGCGTCGCATCCGTGCCGCGTTGCTGGATGCCGGTGGCCTGCGCCCGGCCGTCGAGGAGCATGCCCATGCAGCGCGCATGTCCCTCGGTCCAATGATCCTCCAACATCTCGTCGTTATCGGGCGTGAGCCAGGTCACGTCCTTGAGGCCCAGCTCCTCATCCCATTCGCCGTTCAGAAAACGCCCGCGCTGCAACAGCGGAAAGCGGCGACGCACCGCCAGCAGCCCGCTCACGAAACGCGTCAGGAACTCGGATCTCTGGCCGCCTTCCCAATCGACCCAGCTGATCGGATTATCCTGGCAATAGGCGTTGTTGTTGCCCTGCTGTGTGCGGCCGAGTTCGTCGCCTCCCAGCAGCATCGGCGTGCCTTTCGACAGTAGCAGCGTCGCCAGCATGTTGCGGATCTGGCGGTCGCGCAGCGCGTTGATCTCAGGATCGTCGGTCGGTCCCTCGACGCCGCAGTTCCAGCTCAGATTGTGGTCGTGGCCGTCGCGGTTGTCCTCGCCATTCGCCTCGTTGTGCTTGTCGTTATAGGTGACGAGATCATTGAGCGTGAAACCGTCATGCGCGGTGATGAAGTTGACCGAGGCCCAGCTTTTGCGCCCCCGCCGGTCGAAGACATCGGCCGAACCGACGATGCGCGAGGCAAACTCCGCCATCATGCCCTCGTCGCCTTTCCAATAGCCGCGCGTGGTGTCGCGGAACTTATCGTTCCACTCGGCCCAGCCCGGCGGAAAGCCACCGACCTGGTAGCCGCCGGGGCCGCAATCCCAAGGCTCGGCGATGAGTTTGACCGAGGCCAGAACAGGGTCCTGCTCGACCGCCTTGAGGAAGCCGCTTTGCTCGTCGAAGCCATGCGGTTCACGCGCCAGGATGGTGCCGAGGTCGAAACGGAAACCATCGACATGCATCTCGGTCGTCCAATAGCGGAGGCTGTCCATCACCATGCGGATGACACGCGCATGGCTGAGGTTGACGGTGTTCCCCGTGCCCGTGTCATTGATGTAGTAGCGCGGCTTGTCGGGCAGCAGCCGGTAGTAGCTGGCGTTGTCGATGCCCTTGAAGGATAGGGTCGGCCCCAGCTCATTCCCCTCGGCGGTGTGATTGTAGACGACGTCGAGCACCAGCTCGATCCCCGCATCGTGAAACCGCGCCACCATCTCCTTGAACTCGAAGAAGGCGGCGTCCTGGGATTGCGCGTAGCGCCGGGCGGGGGCGAAGAAGCAGAGCGTGCTGTAGCCCCAGTAATTCTCAAGCCCTTGCTCGACGAGGTAAGAATCATCCACGAAACGATGGATCGGCAGTACCTCGACCGTGGTGACGCCCATGCGCTTGAGGTGCCGGATCATCGGGACGGAGGCGAGGCCGCGATAGGTTCCGCGCTCCTCGGGCAGCAATTCGGGATGGAGCTTGGTCAGTCCCCGGACATGCGCCTCGTAGAGGACTGTGCGCTCCCACGGCACCGCGGGCGGACGGTCTCGGCCCCAGGTGAAGGCGGGGTCGATGACCCGGCAGCGCGGCATGAAGGGAGCGCTGTCACGCTCGTCATAGGAGAGGTCGGCGTCGCGATGCCCCAGGGTGTAGCCGAACAGCGCCGGGTTCCAGGTGAGCGGCCCCACCACCGAGCGCGCATAGGGGTCCAGCACCAGCTTGTTGGGGTTGAAGCGATGCCCGCCCTCCGGCGCGAAGGGGCCGTGGACCCTGTAGCCATAGACGGTGCCGGGCCGCGCATAGGGCAGGAAGCCGTGGAAGATCTCATCAGTATATTCCGGCAGCGCAATGCGCTCGATTTCCCGCTCCCCGGAATCATCGAACAGGCAGAGCTCGACCTTCGTGGCATTGGCCGAGAACAGCGCGAAGTTGACGCCAAGACCAGTCCAGGTGGCGCCAAGAGGATAGGGAAGACCTTCCCGAAGACGACTTCCGACGCTCGGCATGGCATGCACTCCCGCTGACCCAGGCTATTTGGTGCCGCCGGCGCAGATGGCACGGCGGGTAGTCGACGCCCCGAGCATAAAGTTGCGTCGCTCCTAGGGCGAGTCGTGCTCAAGGCCAAGTCCGGTTGCCTTATTCTCCCCGATGAAACCTTGCTTTCGCCATGGCTGCGAAGCCTCGCCGTTACATCAGGCGTGCAGCCTAGCGTGCGAAAGGAGTTCCAAATGTTCTTCTCCCAACACCAGACTATCCTGCCCGCCGAGGCGCGCGATTCCGCCCGGTCGTCCCCACACCGCGCGAGGCCCGCGATGCTCCGCCTATTGGTGGCGGTCGGCCTGGCCCTAACCTTGGGCGGCTGCTTCTACCCGCCACCGGGCTGGGGCTATCACCACGGCTATGGTGGTTACGGCTATCCCCATCACGGCTGGTGATGGCGCGGAGCTGTCCCGGATCGTTCTCGCGTTGTCGCGCGCGATTCGGGGTCGCTCTACCGCGCCGGCGGGACGCGTCTGATTGCAGAACCAAGCCCAAATATAAGGGCGACCGCGCTGTACCCGCGTTCCCTTGATGTCGCACTTCAGCCACCCTACGGTAACGTACATCAAGCCGGCACCAAATAGCCGGTGACGCTTGGCGGAGGGAGACGGAAATGAGCGCAGCGCAGCTGACTCAGAAAGACATCGAGACGTTCTGGAATGACGGCTACGTCTTCAAGCGCGGCCTGTTGGCGAGCGATGAGGTCGCCATGGTCGATACCCTCATTCGCAGCGACACCTCGATCAGCAAGAATTCCGTCCTGCTCGACGACAGTGCGGGCGGTTCGACCGAACTCGCGGTGTGGAACCATCCCGGCGACGACCTGCTCGGCGTGATCTCGCGCAGCGAGCGCGTGGCGGGTGGTGCGGCGAAGCTGCTCGATGCCGAGGTCTACCACTACCATTCCAAGCTCACGATGAAGCGGCCACGCAAGGGTGGTGCCTGGGACTGGCACCAGGATTACGGCTATTGGTATATGAACGGCTGCCTGTTTCCGGACATGCTGAGCGTCGCCATCGCCGTCGATCCCGCGACGAAGCAAAACGGCTGCCTGCAATTCCTTCGTGGCAGCCACAAGGCTGGGCGGATCGAGCATGGCCGCGTCGGTGGCCAGACCGGCGCCGATATCGATCGCGTCAATGCGCTAATGACCAAGCTCGATCATGTCTATGCCGAGATGCAGGCCGGCGACGCGGTGTTCTTCCACGCCAATACGCTGCATGCCTCGGCTGCGAACACTTCCGACAAATCGCGCAATGTTCTGCTGTGCTGCTACAACGCCGCCTCGAACGATCCGGTGAAGAAGCACCATCACCCGGGTTACACTAAGCTCGACATCGTGCCGGACGCGCGGATCCGCGAGGTCGGACGCAGCGGCGTTGTCGCGCATCTGGATTTTCTCAACCACGAAGAGGACGAGACCGTCGTCGGCAAACGCGCCACATCCGAGGTGTAAGCGCGCGCTCGTCCGATCAGGAGGCTAACCTGCCAGAAGCGCTGGACTTCACCCCCGACGCGCCCATCCGCAGCCGCGCCTTTCGCATCGGCTGCGTCGGCTCGGGCTTCATCATGGCCGACGTGCATCTCGCGGCCTATCACTCGGCCGGATTCCCCGTCGCCGCCATCGCCTCCCGCAGCCGCGACAAGGCCGCCGCGGTTGCGGAACGCTGGGGCATCCCGGTTGTGCATGACACGCCGGAACAGCTCATCGCGGACGAGCGGGTGCAGATCCTCGACATCGCCTATCCGCCCGACCAGCAGCCCGCGCTGATCCACCTCGCGTTGCGTCAGCCGCATATTCGCGCGATCCTGGCGCAGAAGCCACTGGCGCTCGACCTCGCCACCGCCGAGGCGCTGGAGGCGGAATGCCGTGCCGCCGGCAAGATCCTGTCGGTCAACCAGAACATGCGCTTCGACCAGTCGATGCGCGTGCTGAAGGAAATCCTGGATCGCGGTTCGCTGGGCACGCCGGTCCTGGCGACGATCGAGATGCGCGCCATTCCGCATTGGCAGCCGTTCCTCCGCGACTACGGTCGGCTGACGCTGCTCAATATGTCGATCCACCACCTCGATGTCCTGCGCTTCCTGTTCGGTGAGGTGGAGGAGATCTACACCGGCGTCCACGCTGATCCGCGCACCGACTTTGCGCATAAGGACGGCATCTGCGCCTCCACGCTGACCTTCCGCTCCGGCGTTATGGCGGTGTCGCTGGAGGATGTGTGGAGCGGCCCGCGCGCGCCCGGATATACCGGCGACATCTACATCAAATGGCGTGTGGAAGGCACCGAGGGCGTCGCCCAGGGCACCATCGGCTGGCCCGATTATCCGGACGGTTCGCCATCGACCCTGCGCTATTCCTCCACCATCGCGACAGGCGGTGACTGGGTGCAGCCTCGGTGGTCAACGACGTGGTTTCCGGATGCTTTTGCGGGGGTCATGGAACAAGTGCAGTACGCGCTGGAAAGCGGCACGGCGCCTTTGCTCAGCGGCACCGACAATCTCCGCACCATGGCTTTGGTCGAGGCGGCCTATCGCTCGGTCGAGGAACATCGCGCGGTGAAGCTCGCCGAGTTCGGCTATTAGGGCGGGAGGTTTCCGGTTGCCCCCACGTCATGCTCGGCGAAGGCCGGGCATCCATGCCTTTGCGAGCGTGACAAAGGCATGGCGTGGATGGCACGCCTTCGCGTGCCATGACGGGCACTTTGGTCGCGGTTCGATATTAGGTTGTCGAGTTTTAGGCAATCGGACCACCGGCGCCAATTCGTCCACATCACCACAATAAACGCCAGAGGAAACATCATGCTCCAAGTCGGCATCTTCACCGGATATTTCCCCTACGATCTCGCCGAACAGGCTAAGCGCATCAGGGCCATCGGCTTCAACACCGTGCAGCTCGATCTCGCGTTCAAGGACATCGACCTCTCGACCCCCGAATCGATTACCGCCGAGAAGGCCAAGAAGATTCGCGAAACCTTTCGCGACCATAACCTGCCGATCAGCACGATCTCCGGCTACACCAACATCGTCCACCCCGACCCGGCCGAGCGCAAGCGGCGGCTCGATTATCTCAAGGCGATCATCCGCAATGCGCGGAATTTCGGCTCGCCTTTCGTGATTTCCGAAACCGGCACCTTCAACGAGGACTCGGATTGGGTCAGCCACCCGAAGAACAAGACCGAGGAAGGCTTCGAGGATTGCCGCAAGGTCATCACCGAACTCGCCCAGGTCGCCTATGACCACGGCGCCGTTTTTCTGCTGGAAACCTATGTCAACAACGTGGTCGGTTCAGTCGAGGAAACCGTGCGGGTCTTCGCGGAAGTGAACCACCCCGGCCTCGGCCTGCTGATGGATCCGACAAATTATTTCGAGGACCACAACATCGATCACATGGACAAGGTGCTGAAGCAGATCTTCGACACCCTGTCGGACCGCATCTGCATCGCCCATGCCAAGGATGTGAAACGCTCGGAGGAAGCGAGCGAGAAGCACGCCGATATCGACGCCTCGGAGGCCCATTCCTTCCGCGGCGTCGGCTCCATTGAGCTGCCGGCCCCGGGCCTGGGGGCGCTGAACTACGACTACTATCTCAAGCGGCTTTCCGAAAAGCACTCGAACATCCCCATCATCATCGAGCATCTCGATGAGTCGGACGTGCCCCGGGCGAAGAAGTTCCTGGACGGCAAGCTCCGCGCCCACGGGTTGTGATCCAGGAGCGTCGTGTGGCCGCGTTCAGCGGCGCTTGCCTTGGGTCGCTCTGCACGCCGGGTTCGACACAGGAGAAAACGGTCGGCCTGTTGCGCTAATCATGAGGCCATGAACGCCGCTCCTCCTGGGACATGGACGCAGGAACGCTTCTTCGCTTGGAGCGGCCATGGCAAGGCGCGTTACGAGTTCGACGGCGAGCGGCCGGTCGCCATGACCGGCGATAGCGTCAACCACAGCGCCATCACGGTAAACCTTCTCGCTCCCTTCGTGGCCGTCTGCGGGGGAGTGAGTGCCGTCCCCTCGGTCCGGACGCGGGTCTGGCGACGACCGGCAGGGCCATCCGGTATCCGGATGCTCTGGTGACCCTGCTCCAAGGTCATCGGGACCGCGAACACCGTGCCTGGCGTTGTCGTGGTGTTCGAGGTGCTGAGCCCAACCACCGGTCGCACCGACCGCATCGTCAAGCTCCGTGAATATGCCGCTGTGCCGATGATCCGGCGCTACGTGATCCTCGAATCCATGAGCATCGGCCTCACCGTCATGGAACGGCAGGCCGCCGAAGAGACCTGGCGGGCAACCTCCCTGATGACCGGCGAGGACATCCTGCAGATGCCGGAGATCGGCATCGAGGTCCCGGTCGCCGAGTTCTACGAGGGCGTAGAGTTCAGCGACGCTCTCACCGAGGCCGCGTCAGCCGGTTAAAACCTACTGCTCAGGCCGCCAGCCGTCGCTGTACATGCAGTCGCGGAAGATCGCGTCGCGGCCGTCCTCATTGGCGTCCGAGGTGACATGGGTCACCGAGGTATAGCGCCCGTCGATCTTCTTGCAGTTGGTCTCGTTCTTTTCGCATTTCTTGCGCGATGAATAGGTCGAGCCCGTCATCTTCTGCGTGACCGGGTTGCTCGGAAGCTGCGCGAAGGACGCCGCCTTGCACCGCGTCGTGGCGGTATCCAGCATGGCCGGGTTCGCCCCCGGCTTCACCCAGTTGGTGCACCCCGCCAGGAGGAGGCAGAGCGCCGCAATCGCGATCGCCTCAGTACGAAATCCCCACCAATCACGCCGGACAAGCATCGATTTCCCCCCTGAGACGCAGGCCAAATAAAAGTATCGCGCCTCCACGTCTCAGTCACGTTCCAGTTTTTGTTCGCCGTGAGAGGGCGCCCCCATGGCCGCCGCTTGACATCCATGGACCTCCGGCATTGTGTGCCGCCCCTCCGCGACCGAGCCAGGACCGACCCCCATGCACACCTACCGCTCCCATACCTGCGGCGCGCTTCGCGCCAGTGATGCCGGCAAGACCGTCCGGCTTTCGGGTTGGGTTCACAGCAAGCGCGACCATGGCGGCCTGCTCTTCATCGATCTGCGGGACCATTTCGGCCTTACGCAATGCGTCTTCCCCGCCGGCTCCGCGGCCTTCGCGGCGGCCGAGGCGCATCGCGTCGAAAGCGTCATCACGGTCACCGGCGAGGTCGTGCTGCGGGAGGGTGTGACCATCAATCCCCGCCTACCGACCGGCGAGGTCGAGCTCAAGGTGCGCGAGCTGGAGCTGCAATCGGCCGCCGAGGTGCTGCCCATCCAGGTCGCGGGCGATCAGACCTATCCGGATGAGCTGCGGCTCAAATACCGCTTCCTCGACCTGCGGCGGGATCGCGTTCATCGCAACATGATGCTGCGCGCGGCCGTCATCGCCTCCATCCGCCACCGCATGATCGGCCAGGGCTTCACTGAGTTCCAGACGCCGATCCTGACCGCTTCCAGCCCCGAGGGGGCGCGGGACTTCCTGGTGCCCGCGCGCAACCATCCGGGCAAATTCTACGCCCTGCCGCAGGCGCCGCAGCAGTTCAAGCAGCTCGCCATGGTCGCGGGCTTCGACCGCTATTTCCAGATCGCGCCCTGTTTCCGCGACGAGGCCGCCCGCGCTGACCGGTCGCCCGGCGAGTTCTACCAGCTCGATTTCGAGATGAGCTTCGTCACCCAGGAAGACGTTTTCGCGACCTTGGAGCCGGTGATGGCTGGATTGTTCGAGGAGTTCGGCAATGGCCGCGCCGTGACGCCCTTGCCCTTCCCGCGCATTCCCTATGCCCAGGCGCTGCTGGATTACGGCTCGGACAAGCCGGACCTCCGCAACCCGCTCAAGGTGACCGACGTCACGGAGTATTTCGCCGGTTCCGGCTTCGGCCTGTTTGCCAAGATCGCGGCCGGTGGCGGCGTGGTGCGCGCCGTGCCGGCACCGGGGGCGGGCGGTAATCCGCGCTCCTTCTTCGACAAGCTCAACGAATGGGCGAGGGCCGAGGGCGCCGGCGGCCTCGGCTATATCACCTGGGATGCGGAGGGGCCGAAGGGTCCCATTGCCCGCAACCTGGAGCCCGACCGCGCCGCCGCCATCGCCGCCGCCTGTGGGCTGAAGCCGGGCGATGCGGTCTTCTTCGCCGCCGGGGCGAAGGACACCACGCCGAAATTCGCCGGCAGCGTGCGCACGAAACTCGGCACGGAGCTTGGCCTGATCGAGGAGAATGCGTTCCGTTTCTGCTGGATCGTCGATTTCCCGATGTATGAACTGAATGAGGAAACCGGGCTGGTCGATTTCAGCCACAACCCATTCTCGATGCCGCAGGGCGGGATGGAGGCGCTGAACAGCCAGGATCCGCTGACCATCAACGCCTTCCAATACGACATCGTCTGCAACGGCATCGAGCTGTCATCCGGCGCCATCCGCAACCATCGCGCCGACATCATGCTGCGCGCCTTCGAGATCGCGGGCTACCCGGCCTCCGAGGTCGAGGCGCGATTCGGCGGCATGTTGCAGGCATTCCGCTACGGCGCGCCGCCGCATGGCGGTTCGGCGCCGGGCATCGACCGCATGGTCATGCTGCTGGCCGACGAGCCGAATATCCGCGAGGTTATTCTGTTCCCCCTCAGCCAGGGCGGCGAGGACCTGATGATGGGCGCCCCCGCCGAGGTCACGCCCGCGCGCCTGCGCGAGCTGTCGCTGGCGATTGCGCTGCCGCCGAAGGTGGTGAAGACGGAGTAGCGTGCTCGGGTGTCGTCTAGAACGCGCAGCGCGCCTTGATTTACGAAGATTTGTCTAGCGAAAGCGTCTCGGTTGCAGGGTTCGGCCGATGGCCAAAGAAATGACCGGATTAAACGGTGCGTCGAAAACCGTGTCGTCGAAAATATTGTGCTGGTGAAGGTTATCGAGTGCGCTGCGGTTCTCTGTGTCGGGCAATTCGAAGGTCGTGGCAATAGGTTTGTGCACGTCAGCGCCGCTCAGCGGTAGATGGGCGGTATCGACGACCGGGTCACCCTCGCCATAGATATGGACATGGGCGTCCGTTAATAACTGCTCGGCCGTCCTGCCGGTTTTTCGTCCGAGTGTAGTCAGATGCGCCAAAGTCTGCGGCGAATATCGCACCCCTGGTGAATCGATGGCGATCACGGGCGTGATGCCATCACGGCTGGCGCGTACCGCGGAGGCGTGAAGGGCGGCGTTGGCGCCTAGCGAATGGCCGACCAGCGTGACTTTGCCGTAGCGTGGTCGCAATGCCATTCCTTGAAGCCGTATCTGCTCCTGCGTCGCGCCCAACAGGTCTTCCGCGGCCTCGTGGACCGCGGTTTCCTTGCCAAGGTGCGCGGGGATGTTGTGCCGCCATTGCTGGAAGAATGCGCCGAGGTTGCCCAGCGCACGTTCGGCGCTACTCGTCGCTGGATTGAGGCCGGCCGTGGTGCCGGCGAAGGTCAATTGGAGGTCGGTGGTGTCGCCTCGCGCTGTCCGTCGCGTGTTCTCCGAAACCGAGAAGGCGAGGCCGTTCGGATGGAGGAAGACGCCGGGGTTCCGCGCGGATTCCTCGCAGCCTGCTTAGGTCGAAATGATTAAACTCCGATTGACGTTGCGGTGTCGTATCAGCGGGCGCCTGTGAGTTAGCGCTCCCCGAGCAGCCCCGCCGCACGCAGGCTGCGGCCGATGACGCTGGCGGGGTCGGTGATCTTCGCCGTCATTCCCTGCCACTGGCCAGCTCCGCCACGCGGAGCTTCCGCTCTGGCCGTGTCCGCCGCAGGGCGAGCGCCTTGCGTGGTCGCGCGCCGCTGTGAGGTCAGGCCCCAGCTACTCGCGATCTGCCAGGACGAGGAAATGCCGCTTGCCGAGAAATAGCCGCCCGCCTGGCCGCAGCGCGCGTCGGGGTCGGCGGCTGAGGGGTTGACCGGCACCGCGTGGCCGAGGCCGGGCACCGAATAGGTTTCCAGCACCACACGCCCCTCGGCATCCCGCCAGGCGTGGTGCGGCACGCCGTCCACCGTGTCGGCGACGCCCGGGAGACCCTCTATGCCGTGCACATCGCCCCATTGGCGCTGCAACTGGCCCGCATTGGCCGGGCTCACCGTGTGATCCGCCGTGCCCTGCCAGATCGCGACGCGCGGATACCGCCCGCCGGGTGGCCGGGGAGCGGCGGCGCGGACCAGGTCGCCCCATTCGCGCGGCTGGCGCAGGCGCGCATGGGACATCGTGCCCAGCGCCTCCTTCACGTTATGCGCGCTGCCATAGGGCAGGCCGGCGATGATCGCGCCGCCGGCGAAAAGCTCGGGGTAGGTGGCGAGCAGCGCCGCCGTCATCGCGCCGCCGGCCGAGAGGCCCGTGACGAAAATCCGCTTCGGGTCGAGCCCGTGCTCGGCCACCATGTTCCGCACCATGGCGGCGATGGAAGCGACCTCGCCCTCGCCGCGCTTGATGTCCTCCGGCTGGAACCAGTCGAAACAGACATTCGGGTTATTGCCGCGCCGCTGCTCGGGCAGCAGCACCGCGAAGCCGTAGCGATCGGCGAGGTTCGACCAGCCCGTGCCGCGATCATACTCCGCCGCCGTCTGGGTGCAGCCATGCAGCGCCACGACCAGAGGGGCGCCGCGTCCGAGATTCTCGGGCACGAAGCTCAGCATGCGAAGCTGGCCGGGATCGTCGCCGAATTGCGCGGTCTCGCGAAGCTGGGTCGCGTTGGCCGCTCCACCGGCATGCAGGCCGAAACTCTCCATCGTCGGGAGATGTTTCATGAGCTGGCTCATGAGGGCTTCGTTCGCCTCGGTCATCGTCATCGGCTTGCCTTCGGGTGTGGGCGCGCTCGTCCCGCCATGGGGCTTGCTGTTCGCTACAACGGAAAATGGTGCGTTGCAGCATAAGGCGCAACCCTCGCATTGCGCACGATCCCGGTATCAGTGATGCGGGGCGCGCCTGAGGCCCGGCCCCACCGAGATGGAGGGTCCTAAGCGACCCTAAGACGCCGTAACTCGCGAGGATGGGCCACCCCCAGAAGGAGGCAGAGGATGGCGAAAGCCACCATCCCTCCGCCGACCAGCAAGGTGAGTGCCGCGAGGCGCTCGCTGAGATGCGGCGCTTCGAGGACCGGCCGCAGCAACTGGTGCAGCCCGATCAACACGGCGCCCATGCCGACGGCGGCGGCCAGGATGCGCGGCAGGCTGCGCCGCCCCCGCGCATCGAGCGCGAATTGCCGCCGGTGGCGCGAGATCGCGATGAGACCCAGAGCATTCACCCAGCCGGCGATCGAGGTCGCCAGCGCGATCCCCACATGCGCCAGACCCGAATAGAGGCCGAGCGATACCGTCAGCACGATATTCACCGCCATTGCCACCAGCGCGACCTTGACCGGCGTCAGCGTGTCCTGCCGCGCGAGGAAGCCCGTCACCACCACCTTGATCAGCACGAAGGCCGGCAGGCCCAGCGCATAGGCGGCCAGGGTCGGCGCCACCTCGGCCACCTGATGCGGGCCGAATTTCCCGCGCTCGAACAACACGGCGAGGAGCGGATGGCTCTCGAGCAGCAGCGCCACCGCCGCCGGCAGGGTCAGCAGCAGCGCCAGCTCCAGACCGCGATTCTGGATATGCAGCGCGGCGCTATCCTCCTGTTTGCGGATATGGCGGGAGAGCGTCGGCAGGATCGCGGTCGCCACCGCGACACCCACCACGCCCAGTGGCAGCTGGTTCAGCCGGTCGGCATAGGCGAGGTAGGAGACAGATCCCACCGGCGCGAAGGAGGCGACGGCGGTCGAGACCATGAGGTTGATCTGTGTCGCGCCCGCGCCGAAGACGCCCGGCAGCATGATCCGCAGCAGCCGGCGCAGCTCCGGCGTCATCCGGGGCCTCGGCAGCCCCAGCTTCATCCCCGCCCAGCGGCAGGAGAAGGCCAGCCACAGGCATTGCGCGACACCCGAGACGGTGACGGCCCAGGACAGCGTCTCCCCGGTCACCGGGTGGTGCAGCAGCGCGGCGATGAGAAAGAGGTTGAGCAGGATCGAGGTCGCCGCCGTCGCCGCGAAGCGGTCCACCGCGTTCAGCATGCCGCCCTGGAAGGAGGCGAGGGAAATGAAGGCGAGATAGGGGAAGGTGATGCGCGTCAGTTCGACCGTCAGTTGGAAATGCGCGGGATCGGCGTCGAAGCCCGGCGCCACCACGTGCAGGATCGCCGGGGTAAAGATTTCACCAAGGATCAGGAAACCTGTCAGCGCCACCAGCAGGAAGGAGAAAGTATCCTGGGCGAAGCGCATCGCCGGGCCATGGCCTTCCTTGGCCACCATGCCGGAAAACAGCGGCACGAAGGCGGCGCTGAAGGCGCCTTCCGCGAAGAGGGTGCGGAACAGGTTGGGGAGGCGGAGCGCCACGAAGAAGGCGTCCGAGGTGGCGCCGGCACCCAGCGCGGAGGCGGTCAGGATCTCCCGCACGAAGCCGAGCACCCGGCTGATCATCGTATAGCCGCCGACAGTCGCGACGCGGCGGAGAAGAGCCATGCGGCAGCTGATCCTTAGGCCAAGGCGGCGGCCCACTTCACCCGCCGTGTCGGGGGCGTCAAGGGATATGGCTCAAAGTCGCGCCGGCGCCGCCTCACACATTCTCCGCCGTCCAGAGATCGAACGGCAGCAACACCTGCTGGAAGGCCGGCGGCGACTCGCCCAGCGCCACCACCATCGCATTCACCACGGCCGCCGCCATGGCCTGGATCGGATGCGACAGCACCAGCTTGAGGTTGCCCTCGATCAGCGCCGTGCGGTTGTCCTCCGTCAGGTCTCGCCCGACCACCACCACGCGATCGGCCGCTCCGGTATCGGCGATGGCCTGCATCACCCCCTCGATCCCGCCGCCCGCGACGAATAGCGCCGTGAGGTCCGGGTGCCGCTTCAGCAGTTCGAGCGCATTCTCGTAGGCGAAGCCGACATCCTCGAGCGTCGTCAGCGGTTCGAGCAGATTGAACTGCGGCGAATGCTCCCGCAGGTAGGAGCGGAAGCTCATCTCCGAGACGTCCTGGCAAAGATAGCGATGGCTGCCGACCGCGATGCCGACCTTGGCCTCGCCCTGGCACATATTCGAGATCGCCCAGCCCGCCGTGCGCCCCAGCTTCCAGTTGTCGCAACCGACATAGCCGGCCCGCGCCTGAGCCGTCAGATCCGTGATCAGCGCGAAGACCGGCACACCGCGCCCGCTCGCCTGCTCGATGACCTGGGAGACGCGCGGATGATCCGCCGCCACCACGGCCACCGCGTCGGCCACCTTCGCGAGACTGGCGATATGCTCGGCCACGGAAGCGGGCGAGAGGTCCTCGAGGAAATCGACCTTGAAGCGGCCACGGATGGATGGCGCACGCTCGGTCTCGATCTTCAGCGCCTCGGCGACCATGCGATAGAAGGTGCCTTTCCCCTGTTGGAGGACGAAGCCGAGAACGCGCTCAGGCCGGTCCTCGACGAGGCGCCGCCGGATGGCGCCAGTGGCGTGGAAGCCAATCCCCTGCGCCGCCGCCAGGACCTTCTCGGCCTTGGCGCGAGTGACAGGATCGCGCCCATTCAGCACCCGGTCGACCGTCGAAACACTGACACCGGCCGCACTGGCAAGATCGACGATGGTCGGACGCTTCATGGCCCAGTCCTGAGAGATTCTTTCATTCATTCCCCAAGGCTTTTGACGGGCTGAGAGATAATTACCTCAGATATTTG
Source organism: Acidisoma sp. L85 (assembly GCF_009765865.1). Classification (GTDB taxonomy): domain Bacteria; phylum Pseudomonadota; class Alphaproteobacteria; order Acetobacterales; family Acetobacteraceae; genus Acidisoma. The sequence goes on along the minus strand of NZ_LMUQ01000037.1, from coordinate 40,096 downwards.
AAAGGTTGTGGCCTCGATGTATAGTGCTTTCACACCAGGATCACAGCAAGCAGGCGACAGTCGGCAACAGCGCCATGAGGGCGGACTGCCGTTAAGCGCCCGCGCGACGGGGGAAACGATGGCGAAGTCCAATTGGAAGAATTACTCGCTCATCGGCACCGCTGAGGGTGCCTCGGAAATGGACACCGAGGCTTTCGAGCATCGGGTGGAGGAGGAGTGGTTCTCCTGCAAGCTCGACCGGAAAACGCTGAAACAACTCACCAAGCGCTCAGATGCCGAGCCGCTGCGGATTTTCGGCCTATGGCTCGGGCTTCTGGTCGTCTCCGGCGTTCTCGGCTTTCTGACCTGGGGCACATGGTGGTGCGTGCTGCCTTTCGCGGTTTATGGCGTCCTCTACTCGGCCGCCGACCACCGCGCGCATGAGCTTTCCCATGGCACGCCATTCAAGACCCGCTGGCTGAACACCGCCTTCTTCCAGCTCTGCTCCTTCATGACGCTGCGGGAGGCCTATTTCTATCGCTGGAGCCATTCCCGCCACCACACGCATACCATCATCGTCGGGCGCGACCCCGAGATCGGCGCGCCGCGTCCAACGGATGTCCTGGGTCCGGTTCTCGACATTTTCTTCCTGAAGGATGGCCTCACGCAGATCTCCCGCATCACGCGGAATGCCACCGGTAGCCTGACGGAAAACGGCCAGCATTTCGTGCCCGAGATGGAGCGCGGCAAGGTCATCTGGTCGTCCCGGCTCTATCTGGCGATCATCGTGGCGACCATCGCGGCCTGTATCGCGGCGCACAGCATTCTGCCGGCCATGTTCATCCTCTTGCCGCGCTTTTATGGCGGCCCGCTATCGCAGGTCTTCAACTTCACCCAGCATGCGGGTCTGGACGAGGATGTTTACGACCATCGCCTCAACACCCGCACGGTGCTGCTGAACCCGGTCTTCGCCTTCCTGTACGCGAACATGAACTACCACATCGAGCACCACATGTTTCCGATGGTGCCCTTCTACGCGCTGCCGAAACTTCACGCCCTGATCAAGGACCAATGCCCGGCGCCCTATCGCGGCCTCTTCGCGGCCTATTGCGAGATCGTCCCCGCCATCATCCGCCAGCGGCGCGACCCGACCTGGTTCATCTCCCGCCGGCTCCCTGGCGACGGCAGGCCGGTCTACGCAAACTCCGTCACGGTCGCGGCATAACCTTCTACTCCCTCATGGCGCAGGGTGCGTTGCGCCATGACGGTTCCGCTTGCGCGCCCCGCTTCAACCTCACTGGTCTCCGCTCCGATAATCGCGGAGGCTGGCGCAATGCCGACCTATCCCTTCGTCACTATCGATGTCTTCACCGCCCGCCGTTTCGGCGGCAACCAGCTCGCCGTTTTCACCGCCGCCCAGGGTCTGTCATCAGCGGAGATGCAGTCCCTCGCCACTGAATTCGGCTACAGCGAAACCACCTTCGTCCTGCCGCCCCAGAACCCAGCCAATACCGCGAGGGTCCGCATCTTCACCCCTCAATACGAGCTCCCCTTCGCCGGCCACCCCAATGTCGGCACCGGCTACGTGCTGGCACGGCAGGCGGGTAACCGTCCGGCCACACTGCGCTTCGAGGAACTTGCGGGTCTCGTCGAGGTGCGCATCCAGTATGACGGGGCAGGCGAGGTGACTGGCGCCGAAATCGCGGCACCCCAGCCGCTATCCCTGGGCGCGACGCTATCGCCCGAGGCGATCGCTGGCTGTGCGGGCATCGCCGCATCCGAGGTCATCACCGACGCCCATCAGCCGGTCATGGCCTCTGTCGGCCTCGGCTTCCTCATGGCGCAGGTCACGCCCGAGGCATTGACCCGGGCCTCACCAGACCTCGCCGGTTTCCGCCGTGCCGTAGCGGATTTCCCAGCTCTTGAGGGCCGCCTTGCCCTGCATCTCTACGCTAGGGACGGGGATCGGTTGCGTGCGCGCATGTTCGCGCCGCTCGGCGGCATCATGGAGGACCCCGCGACGGGCAGCGCCAATGCCGCGCTCGCCGCACTCCTGCTCTCTGTTACCGAAGACGCCGAGGCAGGCTATGAGGTTACCCAGGGCGTCGAGATCAGCCGGCCAAGCCTGCTCCGCCTGACGGCCCGTCGCACGGCGGACGGCATCCGCGCGACCGTAGGTGGCGAATGCGTGCCCGTTCTGACCGGCGAGGCCTCGCTGGATTAGATCAAGCGCGGCGGCTGAAGCACTCCAGCCATCACTTCTTGATTTGTAGAGGTCGTGATGCCCGCTGGGTTATTGAAAATTCCACGGTTAGCCACTTACCTAACGACGAATGAGCATTGCACATCATTTGGAGTATTCGGGTCTGCGTGGGCTTCTCGGCCTGGCAGGCAGCCTGCCCCCCGACGTGGCCTCTAACGCCGGCGGCAAACTCTTCCGCGGCCTCGGCCCGCTCCTCCCCCCCTCGCGTGTGGCCCGACGCAATCTCGAGATGGCGCTCCCCGAACTTGGTGCGGAACGCGAGTCCGTGGTGCGGGGCGTCTGGGAAAATCTCGGACGCACCGCTGCCGAAATGCCCCATCTGCCGAAACTCGAACGGACGCTGTCCGGCCCAGGCTGGGAGATCGAGGGCGCGGAACACCTGCGCGTTCTCGCCGAGGGCGGCGGCCCGGCGATTCTGTTTTCCGGCCATATCGGCAACTGGGAGATGCTGCCGCGCATTGTCGCCGCCCATGGCATCCCGATGGCGAGCTTCTACCGCCCGCCGAACAACCAGCAGACGGCGAAGCTTCTCGTTGATATGCGGGCCCGCGCCATGGGCGTGCCGGTTCCGGTGTTTCCTAAAGGCGCCGATGGCGCGCGGAGTGCCGCGTTCCACCTGGCACGCGGCGGCTTCCTTGGCATCCTCATCGACCAGAAGCTCAACGATGGCATTCCGGTGGATTTCTTCGGCCGCCCGGCGATGACGGCGCCGGCACTCGCCTCGCTCGCGCTGCGGTTTCGCTGTCCGGTGGTGCCCGGCTATATCCAGCGGCTGGGCCCGGCGCGGCTGCGGCTGATCGTCGAGCCGCCGATGACCCTGCCCGACAGTGGCGACCGCGCCGCCGACATTCTGGCGCTAACCCGCGCCGTCAACCTGACGCTGGAGCGCTGGGTGCGCCAGAGGCCGGAGAGCTGGCTATGGCTGCACCGCCGTTGGCCGAGGGATGCCAGGGTCAGTTCGATCTAAGTGTTTCCCGAAACGAAATTGCTCTCGCCATCCTCCGCCCCAGTCGAGGCGTTCTTTGCCGAGGATGACGTTGTCACACCTGATCTAACATCGATCTGCGACCAAAAGACTCGTCATGGCACGCGAAGGCGTGCCATCCACGCCTTGCCTTAGTCACGCAAGCGAAGGCGTGGATGCTCGGCCTTCGCCGAGCATGACGTGGTGGAATGGGCAGGGTTCAGATCAACGACATCGCGCTCTAGGGACCGAGTCACCGCTTGCCTTCAGCCCGCGAGAAGGCTTTGAGCCGCCGACTTCGCCGAGCATCTACGTCAGACCGGCACCGCCAGCGGCAACGACGCCGCCCCGATCGTCGCCGCCACGGCGTCATCCACTGTTTCCAGCCAGATGAATCGCAGCCGCTCGCGCGCACTGACCGGAATGTCGTCGTAGTCGCGCCGGTTGCGGGCCGGCAGCATCACGGTTTCGATCCCGGCCCGCGCCGCCGCGATGACCTTCTCGCGGATGCCGCCGACCGGCAGCACCAGGCCACGCAGGCTGATCTCGCCCGTCATCGCGATCGTCGGCGGCACTGGGCGGCCCGTCATCAGCGAGGAGAGCGACACGAACATCGCGACGCCCGCCGATGGTCCATCCTTCGGCGTCGCCCCGGCAGGCACATGGACGTGCACGTCGTTGCTGGTGAAGAGATCGGAATCGATTCCCATGCTCGGCGCCCGCGCCCGGAGCAGGCTAAGCGCAGCCTGAGCGCTCTCCTTCATCACGTCGCCAAGCTGCCCCGTCAGGATCAGCCTGCCGCCGCCGGCATTGCGGCTCGCCTCGATGAACAGGATATCGCCGCCGACCGGGGTCCAGGCCAGGCCCGTGGCGACGCCTGGGATGGACGCATGCTGCGCCACATCCGCGTCGAAGTGACGCGCTCCGAGAATGCCGGAGACCTCGTCCGTATCGATCAGCACATGCGCCTCGCTGCCCTCGGCCACCCGAACCGCGACGTTGCGGAAGACCGCGCCGATCTCGCGCTCCAGGTTGCGCACCCCGGCTTCCCGCGTATAGCCGTCGATGATGAGGTTGAGGGCCGCATCGTCCAGCCCGACCTTGCTCTCCGAGAGTCCGTTTTGCTTGAGCTGCCGAGGGATCAGATGGCCGCGCGCGATGGCCACCTTCTCCTCGGCGGTATAGCCGGAGAGCCGCACCACCTCCATGCGGTCGCGCAGCGGGCCGGGGATCGTGTCCAGCACATTGGCGGTCGCGATGAACAGCACCCGGCTTAGATCGAAGGGCACGCCGAGATACGCATCCCGAAAGGTGCCGTTCTGCTCGGGGTCCAGTACTTCGAGCAAAGCGGAGGCCGGGTCGCCCTGAAAACCGCCCGCGCCTAGCTTGTCGATTTCATCCAGCATCACGACGCAGTTGCGCTCGCCCGCGCGGCGGATCGCCTGGATGATATTGCCGGGCATCGCACCGACATAAGTGCGCCGGTGTCCCCGGATCTCCGCCTCGTCATGCACGCCGCCGAGGCTCACCCGGATGAACTTGCGCCCGACCGCCCGGGCGATTGACTGCCCGAGGGAGGTCTTTCCCACGCCCGGTGGCCCCACGAAGCACAGCAGCGGTCCCTTGCCGTTCGGGTTCAGCTTGCGCACTGCCAGGAATTCGAGGATTCGCCGCTTGATCTTCTCCAGATCGAAATGGTCCTCGTCGAGCACGCGCCGCGCCTCGGCGATGTCGATCGGCGCCTCGGCCTCGATGCTCCAGGGCAGCTCCGTCAGCCATTCCAGATAGGACCGCACCATCCCGGCTTCCGCGGCACCTTCCGGCATCTTCTCGAGGCGCCGTAGCTCCCGCTTCGCCTGGGTCGCGACATCTGCCGGCATCTCGATCTGGTCTAGTTTCCGCTTCAGCTCCTCAAGCTCGGGCGCGATGTCATCGGATTCGCCGAGCTCCTTCTGGATCGCCTTGAGCTGCTCGCGCAGCAGGAATTCGCGCTGCCGCCCCTCCATCGCCGTGCGGGTTTGCTGCCCGATGTCATGCGAGAGCTTGAGCACCTCATGGCGATAGGCGAGCCGCGTGATCACAAGGTCCAGGCGCGGTAGCAGCTCGACAGTTTCGAGGAGCTCCTGCTTCTCGGCCGGAGTCATATCCAGCAGGCCGGTCACGAAATCGGCGAGCGCGCCGGGCTGCTCGATCGAACGCACGGTAGCCGCGAGTTCGGGCGGCGCCTGTTCGATCAGCCCCAGTATCTCCAGGGCCCGTTCGCGTAGCTGATGGAATCGCGCATCGATCTCCGGACTCCGCTCAGTCGGTTCGTCGATACGGCTGACGGCCACTACCGGCTGCGGCGTGGCATTGCTGAGCACCGCTTGCAGGCGGACCCGCCCGATACCCTGCACGATGGCGTTATGCGATCCGTCGCGCCCGGTGAAATAGCGCAGCAGGCGGGCCTCCGTGCCGACGGATTGCAACTCGTCCAGCTTGGGATTCTCGGCGAAAGGTTCGCGCTGAAGCACGACAGCGAGATGCTGCTCCGTGCGCGCGGCTTCCTGCAGGGCGGCCGCCGCGGTGGGGCGGCCGATCGCGAGGGGCATCACCATGCCGGGCAGCAGAACCGTATCCGTGATCGGCACCAGGATCAGCGTATCGGCGGGGACGATCGTCTCGTCGGGGGCGTCGCTGGTCGAATCCATCAATCGAGCCTTCGCAGGGTCAGAAGCAGGCAGCCATCCGTAAGGTCCTGGCCGGAGAGCTGGAATGTCCCCGGCGGCAGCGGCAATCGCCGTTCGAATCGGCCATGAGGCAGCTCGATGCGGTGAACGCGGGCCGGGCGCTGCAGCGTCGGCCAGCGCCGGGTTCCGCGCACCAGCACCTCGCCGCTGCCGATGACGACCTCGATATCGTCAGCCTTGACGCCGGGTAGTGCCACGACGACGAGCAGCCCTGCCTCGGTCTCCAACACATCGACCGGAGGTTCCCAGCCGCTCGCGGTCGGCCGGAAGGCGTCGCGGTGCAAGCGATCGGTCCGCGCCAGCATCGCCAGGGCCTCCGACCACATGACGTCTCTAGCGGAGCGCGGCATGGCTGCCTCCTTCTGATCCCCGGCGATAGCGACACATGGCTTGCGGCCCTATTCTTGGTTTGTGCGAGGCGGGTTCCGGGTGACATCTAGACACGAGATGACCCGCTCCGCACCCCGCCAACAGTGAGGAAAGCATGACCGTCGATACTCCGTCCGACAAGAACCCCCCAGCCGCCCCTGCTCCGAAGAAGGACCGGGACGCGGCCGCCGCCGAGAAGCAGTGGCAGGAGCAGGAAAGCTTCCTCGAGGAAGCCCTGGAAGAATCCTTTCCCGCGAGCGACCCGATCGCCACCGGCCATGTTCCTCCGGTCCCGCCGAAGCCCAAGCCTTGATCGGGGGCGCGCCACAAGCGCCGGTTCCCAAAGGATGATACGGTCGTCTGAGACATCAACCGACGGCAGCGAAGGAAGCGGCATGGCCAAAATACATTATCGCGTCGTCGAGCATGATGGCGGCTGGGCTTACAAGCTGGGCGATGTCTTCTCGGAGCCGTTTGCCAGCCGGCAGGCCGCCTTGGCCGCGGCCAAACGCGTGGCGATCGAGCAGCATATCCCAGGAAACACGACGCATATCGAATTCCAGGACGAAGCTGGCAAATGGCATGAGGAGATCTCAGCGGGCGATGACCGGCCGGACGCCGACGTCATCGGTTAGATCCCGGCGGCAAGCGATTTCGCGCTGCTAAGCGACAAGCAGCATTTCATTCGTATCTCGGAAAGATCGGCCCTCGTATATTGATTGCGGCGGGGAGGCCGTGGGCTGCTGCGGCGTTTCCACTCCCGTAACGCGTCATGCTGGAGGCTGTGATGGCCGTGTTCCCGGATTGGCGTCGCGCGGAGTTATGCGAGGCGCCGCTGCAAAATGGCGCAACGGCTCTCGTTAAGGTGGAGCGCGCCGAATTCGGTGGCAGCTACTGGCGCCTCTATGTCGCCGACGGCAGCCGCATCGCGCCGATTTCGGGCGGAAGCGCAGCCTCGGCGGAGGCGGCGAAACGCGCGGCGTGGGACGCTCTTAGGATCGCCCTGACAATCGAACTCGAGGACGACGGCCAAGCCACGGACTGGCCGCTGCCGGCATGAGGGCAGTGCTGGTGATTCTACCTCAAGAGGTTTCCTGCGCTCACGATGGCATCGCAAAGAGGGTGAAGCACGGGGCGCGCCTATATCGTTGCCTATGCGGTGCGACGAGAGGTGTATGCGTGATAGCTCGCGGTTCTTCTCTCCAATGTGTCAATATGTTGGAGCTTTGAATGAGTAAACCGACGTTCGTGAAGACACGTTGGAGAAATGGGGCAGCCGCCGTCAACACGAAAGCCCTCGTCAACAGTATGCCGCCATACCCGCTCAATCCTGAGTCAACTTGGTCCCACTCTTTTTGCGAACTCTATCAGCTTAATGGTGGGCGTAGCCGCAAGCTATGAGCCTGATATTTGTGACGGTTTTCGTGCGAAGATTCAGGCTGAAGGATTTGCCGTACTCTAATATTCAAGCTGCCAACATCCTGATTTAGACGCTGCAACTGCCCCGGCCAGGGAAGCTCGCGCGCCAAGATCGCGCCTTCGTACCGCTCGCATCAGGGACCGACAGCGGGGGCATGCCGGAACATAGTCCATCAGAACCGCGTTAACCTGCTTTGCAGTTAGCTCGGCCGCTGAATCCGCTTGCGGATCCTCGCACGCCAAAGGATCAACGCATGAGCAGGAGTCTGCTATCCTGACGAGGTAGTGACGACATCCATTCGCATGACGCGCGTGCCGCCCAAAGCGGTTGCGGCGCCGCCCGACCACATGCAGCTCGTCCGCGATGGCGCGAGCGGAATCGAGGCAATCCGGGCGTGCTTCTCCGGCCACGCCTGCGACTTGCATCGCCACGACGATTGGCTCGTCGGCGTCACCGAATGCGGACAGCAGGATTTTTTCTGCCGTGGCAGCCGTCGCCGCAGCACCGCCGGCCGTGTCATCCTGATCGAGCCGCAGGAGGCTCATGACGGGCAGGCCGGCAATGGCAGCGGCTTCGCCTATAGCATGCTGTATCTGCCGCGCTCCTGGCTGCAC
>NZ_LMUQ01000037.1:0-31691 GCF_009765865.1 Acidisoma sp. L85 | reverse complement strand
CCCCGCTCTTGCCGACCCGCCGGTCGGCGATCCAGGATTTTTGTCGACCCTCGTCGATGACCCGAAGCTCGCCACCGCGATCCGCGCGGCCTGCCTCGCGCTCGCTTCCCCAACCGAGCGCTTGACCCCGACGCGGCGCTCGATTCGGTCGTCGGCCTGCTGAGACCCCATTTCGGCCGCCCGGCGGGCGCGTGAACGGCTTCATGATGCTCTGTCCGAGGATATCGGCCTCGACGCGCTCGCCGACGATGCCGGCGCCGCGAACCGCTTCCATCTTGCTCGCGCCTTTCGCGCCGTCTGTGACACCCCGCCCCATAGCTACCTGGTGCAGGCGCGCCTCGTCCGCGCCCGTCAGCTCCTCCCTGAGGGCAAGCGTCCGGCCGAGACCGCGGCGACCTGCGGCTTCGCCGACCAGAGCCATCTCGGCCGCTGGTTCCGCCGTGCCCATGGCGTGACCCCGGCGGCCCATCGCGCCTGCTGCACGGATGTTCCAGACCGCGCGCCGAACCGGCTGAGATGCGCCCCTGCAAGCGGGGAGGCTTGAGGCCGGCATGATATTCGATACGAAGGTGGCGATCCTGGTTCTGGAGGATCTGGCGGCCTGGCAGAAGCTCAACGTGACGGCTTTCCTCGCCACCGGCATCGCCGGCGCGCCGGACGCGATGGGCGAGCCGTATGAGGACGCCGCCGGCCGCCGGCACGCGCGGTTACTCGGCCGACCCATCCAGATCTTCGCCGCCACGTCGGAGAGCCTTCTGCGCGCCCATCGTGCCGGGCTCGATCGCGGGCTGAGCCAAGCCGTCTATGTGAGGGCGATGTTCTCGACCGGCCACGACGCCGCCAACCGAGCCGCCTTCAAGGCGGAGCCGCCAGACGCCCCCGACCTTGTCGGTCTGGCCCTGCGCGGCCCGATGAAGGACGTGGACAAGGCAACCAAAGGCCCGAAGCTACATCCGTAGCTCGGCCGATCCGAGGTGGCGCCCGGCTAAGTCATTGAAAAGCTGGTGCTGCTGGAGGGGATTGAACTCTCGACCTCTCCCTTACCAAGGGAGTGCTCTACCACTGAGCTACAGCAGCGAAACCGACGCTTAATGGCGGCCTTGTAGGGGGAGACGCTGCGCCGGGCAACCCGCCGGACGCAATTAACTGCGACGCTGCGAGACACATGGGCGAGGCTCATCGCGGCTGGGCGAACTTCGGCGCCGAGCATTCGCGCCGACGGGTGGTCGTCGCAATCCGCTCGACCCGGCTCGCTCTGGTGCATAAGACCCTAACGCGCGGCGTTGTCTTCCGGAGACAACATCCTGCGGACCCTTCCGCTGTCTGCTGCCTCGAAGCTGAAGTCGAGGCATTCATCGGGCCGCCGCGCGCGAGCGACCTCGCGCTCGCAGTCCAATAGGGCGTGGTGACATCGTCACGATCCGCGCTCCCGGGCGGGGAGCGAGAACCGTCAAGCAACGGCAAGGAGAAAGCGGTCTCTGGTAGAATACGAGCGTCTATGACGATCCCTCGCTTACCAGCATCTTAACGAGAGCAGGGCGCGCTCTGCACTCGACAGCGGCTAACGGTCCGAGTCAGCGGGGTCAGCACCCTTGCCTCGTGATCGCCAAACAATGCAGCTCACGTCCCTCGCTTGACTGCACGCCCGCACCGGGCTTCCGTGGACCATGGCCACCGATCCGCCCGCATCCAAGCCGCATGTGACGCCCGCCGCCGAGGCAGCGCGTCTCGCGCGGGAGGAGCGGCAGGCTCAGGCGCTTCGCCAGAACCTTCGCCGCCGCAAGGCCCAGGATCGCGGCCGTGCCGAAGCGCCGCCTAAGACAACGGAAAGGCCCGACGCCGGCGAAGCCTAGCCCGCACGGCCATTGATCAGGTCGGCGATACGCTCGGCCATCATGATGATCGGGATATTGGTATTCGCCCGTGGAATCGTCGGCATCAGCGAGGCGTCGCAGATGCGCAGGCCCTCAAGGCCATGCACCCGCCCCTGACCATCCGTGACCGCCAGCGGGTCCGTCGCCCGGCCCATCCGGCATGTGCCCGACGCATGCCAAACCCCGCCCACAGCGGCCCCCAGAAAACTCGTCAGCGCCGCATCGTCCTTCAGCAGATCGTCGAGCCGGGTGCCCAGGGTGACGGCGCCGTGGATCAGTGCAGACCGGAACGGCCCCGCATGATCCAGAAGAGCGCCGAACAACCCTCGCTGCGCGGCGGTGACAAAACCCGCGCCCGCCAGCTTGGCGACGCGCGGCGAATAGCTCGTGGGGAAGGCCGTATCGGCCCAGCCCTTCATGAGCGGATGCGTCAGCGTGCGCGCGCAGAGCCTGAAACCGTATTTCAGCCGCTCCATGTCGCGCGCATCCGACAGCATGCGGAAATCGACCTTGGGTTCGTCCTGCGGATCGCGCGAAGCAAGTTCCACCGTGCCGCGCGAATAGGCTTTGTTCACCCAGAGAAACAGCGTGCCGACGCGCTGCCCGACGAAATGCCAGCCCGAGCGCGCGATGATCGCCGCATGCATATCCCCCTCCGGCGCGCCGGCCAGATCCGAGGAGAACCGCAGAATGGCGTGGTCGTGATGTTCACCGAGGTCGCGCAACCGCGCCGCCGGCGGCAGGAACGCGGAGACGGCGGTGGAGGGATGCTCCATGAGGTTCCGGCCGACTCCGGCGCGATCCAGCACCGCCGTAATGCCTAGCGCGCTGAGCGCCTGCGCGGGCCCGACACCGCTCCGCAGCAGCAGCGCCGCTGTATGGATCGCGCCGGTCGAGACGATGACCTCCTCGGCGCTGAGCGTCTCCGCGTCGCCACCCGCCGCCGGCCGCGTCACCGCGCCGGTTGCACGGGTTCCGTCGAACAGGATGCGGTCAACCAGGCGGTCCGTGATGATGCGCAGATTTGGGCGGCGCCTGACCTCGGGTGAAAGATAGGCGATCGAGGTCGGGATGCGTTCACCGTCGCGCGTGACGGCGATGGCGCTGGTGTAGATTCCGTCGGCCCATTCGCCATTCTGATCCGGCTTGGCGACATGCCCCTGCGCCGCGAAGGTATTGCTCACCGCCTTCACGAAGGGCGACATCGCGGCTTCGCTGATACGGCGGACGGATATCGGCCCGTCCTTGCCATGGAAAGGCCCGTCAAAGTCGAAGTCATGCTCGAGCTTGCGGAAATAGGGGAGGCAGGCGTTCCACGACCAGCCTTCGGCGCCTTCCGCGCCCCATTCGTCGTAGTCCCCCGGCGCGCCGCGATTGGCGACCATGGCATTGACGGCGGAGCCGCCGCCCAGCACGCGCCCCTGCTCATAGAGACGCGCGGTGCGCCCCTCGGTCTTGCCCCCGGGCGCACCGATGAAGGCTGTGAGTTTCGACCAGATATTGCCGGGATCGAGATAGGCGCGGCCGGGATAGCGGCTGCGGATGGTGGGCGACATGGTCTCGGCGGTGAGATCGCGCCCCGCCTCCACCAGCGTGACATCGTGTCGGCTGTTCTCGGTCAGCCGCGCGGCCAGCACGCAGCCGGCCGAACCGCCGCCCAGGATCAGGAAGTTCGTCATACCCTCAGTCTCCGCCTAGCCAAGCCGCTATCCGCATTCGTCATTTCGCCGCACTGTCATCCCGCGCACCCCGTCATCCTCGGCGAAGGCCGAGGATCCACGCCTGCCTAGCGGCGGCGAAGACGAAGGCGTGGATGCTCGGCCTTCGCCGAGCATGACGGTGTGGGGCGCGCCCGCTTGCTCAATGCCGCGCCAGTTCGCTCTTACTTCTTGCCGCCCCAGCGCTCCGGATAGCCCGGCAATGTCTCGCAGCCGCAGGTCGCGTAATGCAGCGGCGGCATCTTGGGATCGACATATTGCGCGAGATTCGCGCTGGTGATCAGCGGCTGCGGCAGGATCCAGTCCGGACCGTAAACCGGCTTGCCCTGCAACACATCCAGCGCGGCGATCAGCGCCGTGCGCCACTGATAGGCCGGATAGGTCGGCGCGATGCCCTTGAAGCCTTCCTGGTTCCACTTCTGCAGGTAATCCTCCTGATCCTCACCGGTGATAATCGGGTAATCCTGTCCCGCATCCTCGAAGGCTTCCGCCACCGCCACCGACATGGCGCCGAAATCGACCCATACCGCGTCGATCTTCCCGACCCGGCTGAGATAGTCGCTGACCACCGCTTTGGTCTTGGCATTATCCGCGCCGGTGAACTCGACGCCGATCGGCTTGATGCCCGCCGCCTTGAAGACCTTCGCCGCGGCGTCCGAGCGCGTCTCGAACACGTCGATCCCCGGCGCCGTCCGCAGCATCAGCACCTTGCCGCCCTTCGGCATATTCTCGACGATGAAGTTGGCGCCGGCCATGCCATAGGCATAGCCGCCAATGGTGCGAACGGCGGTGACGGGGCAATCGGTCCGCACATTGCGGTCGAAGGTAATGACCGGCAGCGACTTGCAGGCTTCCTCCACCACTGGGGTCAGCGCGTCCGAGGTATGTGGCGAGACAATCAGAACATCGCATTTTCCGCCGGTGACGAAGGCGCGGATATCGGAGATCTGCTTGTCGTCCTTGTCCTGCGCATCGGCGTAACTCAGCGATGCAATCTCCGACTTATGCAGGTCGGCCTCGGCCTGCATGACCTTCCAGCCGACCACGCGCCACGGGTTGCTGATGCTCGCATTCGAGAAACACACCCGATACGGCGGCGCCTTTTTGTATTTCGCGGTATCGACCATGTTGGTCGAGAGGCTCTGCTCCCAGGGCTTGTCGGCCGGGCCGATCGGCTTGGCGGACATCAGCGTCTGCTCATAGGCAAACTCCTTGTCGACCGCCGCCGAGTTGGTCGCCGCCGTCTGCGCCCGCGCCGCATGCAGACCGGCACAAGCAAGTGCGGCCACCGCAATCGTGCCCAGTCCGAGCCGCCAGGTCTTAGATTCAGCCATCGCCATTCTCCCCGTTTCGTTTGTTTTCATTGGAAGCTAAATGCGCCGTCCGCGCCGCGCCGAGAGCGCCGCCGCCGCGATCAGGATGATGCCTTGCACCGCGACGCGCATCGGCTCCGGAAATCCCACCAGATTGAGCAGGGTGAACAACGCATAGAGCGTGAGGCCACCGAAGACCGCGCCCAGCATGCTGCCCTGTCCGCCAAGCAAAACCACACCGCCGATCACCGCCGCCGAAATCGCCTGCAGCTCGTAACCCGTGCCGACATCCACCGAGACGCCGGAGAACCCGCCGAGAAGAATTCCCGCCGTGACAGAAGCCAGCGCGGAAATAACGAAGGTCAGCATGCGAAACCGCCGCACCGGTGCACCCGCGAGCTCGGCGGCGCGCGGATTGTCGCCGATCATCAGCAGCAGCCGGCCGAAATTCGTGCCATGCATCAGCCACGCCATGATAGCGATGCTGATAATCAGCACCACCACCGCGACCGGAAAGCGCCCGACCAGCGGCACATGCCGCCACACGTAGCGCCCGAAGAAGCGCAGATTGGCCGGCAGATAGCCGCCCGGCGCGCCGCCCGACCACATCATCGCGATACCCTTGACGGAGAGCAGCGTGCCGAGCGTCGCGATGATCGAAGGCACCTTGCCCCTGGCGACGATCACGCCATTGACCACGCCCACTGCGGCCCCGATGCCATAGGAGGCCAACAGCGCCACCCAGGTCCAGCCGGCGTCGCCGCCGGTGATCAGCGCGCAGGCCACCACCACCAGCGTGATGAGCGAACCGGACGCCAGATCGAATCCGCCCGCGATCAGCACGAAGCTCTGCCCGCAGGACAGGATGACCACCGGCGCCGCCCGTTGCAGCAGGCTGAGCAGCCCCGCCGGTGTGCGATACAGCGGACTCATCCAGCAGATCGCCGCCAGCAACACGACAAAGACCAGGATTGTCGGATTGATCCGACGCAGCGACGCGAGGCCGCGCGTCACGCCACATGCGCCTTCGTCCGGATGGTGTAGGAGGCGACAGCGCCCACCACGATGACGCCGCGCAAGACCTGGCCGAGAAACGGATCGATTTGCAGCATGTTGAAAACCGCATCGATCGTCGCGAAGACGAAGACGCCCGCGATGGTGCCCGCGACCCCGCCGCGCCCGCCCGACAGCAACGTGCCGCCGATGACGACGACCGCGATGGAATCGAGATCATAGCCGCCATCTCGCCCGACCCAGGGCGTTCCGGCACCGAGCCAGCTCGCGAGATACAAGCCACTGATCGCGGCGGTAACGCTCGCCGCGATATGCGCGCCGATGATGAAACGGTCGGTGCGGATCCCCGCCAGCCGCGCGGTCTGCACATTGCCGCCGACGCCGTAAAGCCGATAACCCGCCGCCGTGCGCGCCAGCACGAAGCCCGCCAGCGCCACCACCACGATCAGCAGCAGGATCGCCAGCGGCAGCCCGGCGACACGCCCATAGGCGAGCACGCGGAAACTCGCCGGCACGGATCCCGCCAGCGTTTCGTAGCTCGTGGTCAGCACACCCTGCAGCACCAGCCCGACGCCCAGCGTCGCGATCAGCGGGCTGACCTTCAGCTTCGCCACCAGAACGCCGTTGACCGCGCCGACGAGAATGCCGATGGCGATCGCCGCCAGCACGCCAAGCGCGATCGCATCCGTATTGCCGTTCATCACATGTGACGCGATGACCGCCGATACGCTGATGAGATTCGCCACCGAAAGGTCGATCGAGCCGACAAGCAACACCAGCGTCTGCCCGACCGCGACGATGCCCAGCGCCACCATGCGTTGCAGCAGGCCCATCACGCCCGACCAGGACAATTGCTCACCCTGCGCCGTGCCGAGCGCCGTCGCGGCATAGACGACGGCGGCGCAGATCACGAGCGCCAGTGGCAGACGAAATTTCGCGAGACCGCCGCGCGGGATCGCCGCTCCGCTCACGCCAAGGCCTCGGCTACCTGCGGCCCATGCACCGCATGCGCCATGATCGCTTCCTCGGAGGCTCCGGGCGGCAGTTCGACCACGATACGACCGCCCGCCATCACCGCGATACGGTCGCTCTCGCCGATGATCTCGGTGAGGTCGGAGGAAATCATCAGCACCGCGCCGCCGCTCTCCGCATAGTCGCGCAGCAGGCCGTAGATCGCCGCCTTGGCGCCGACATCGATCCCGCGCGTCGGCTCGGCGACGATCCATAGGCGCGGCTCAGCGGCGAGCCAGCGCGCGACGATGACTTTTTGCTGATTGCCGCCCGAAAGCCGCCCCACGGGCGCATCCACATCCGCCGCACGCATCTCGACCTTGCGGAACAGCGCATCGAAGATGGCGGGCGCGCGGTTACCCCGCGAGGGCAGTGCCAGCGCGCGCGACAGGCTCCGCCGCACCACCAGCGCATTATCCCGCAGCGATTGGCGAAGCCCCAGTCCCTCGGACTTGCGATCATCCGGCAGGAAAGCCACGCCGCGACGTACCGCCTCGCGCGGAGACCACGCGGCGGCCGCGCCACTCAACAGCGTGATCTCGCCGGAGGTGAAAGGCTCATCGCCAAAGATCGCTCGCGCCAGCTCCATCTTGCCAGAGCCCTCAAGCCCGGCGACGCCCATGATCTCGCCGGCCCGTAAGGTGAGGTTAATCCCCGCGAGATGCCCGTTGGCGCCGTCCTGGATTTGCAACACGACCGCGCCGGGCGGTCGGGTGGCGCGGGGTGGGAACAGGTCGCTGATCGGCCGCCCGACCATGAGGCGGATGACGGCATCGGGCGTGGCCTGCGCCGCCGTCAGCGTCGCCATGCCGCGCCCGTCCTTCAATACGGTGACGCGGTCAGCGATCTCGAAGACCTCGCGCATGCGATGTGAGATGTAGATGATGGCGACGCCCGTTGCACGCAGCTCGGCGATCACACGAAACAGCTTGCCGCTTTCCACCACGTCCAGCGGCGCTGTCGGCTCGTCGAAGACCAGCACGCGCGCATCGACCGCCAGCGCCTTCGCGATTTCCACCACCTGCTGCTCGGCGATGGTGAGATCGCCTGTCTGTGCCTGCGGCTCGATCGTCGAACCGAGGCGGCTTAGCGCCCGCCGCGCATCCCGGCCCATGCGGGCGCGATCCACTACGCCGCCACGGCTGGGCTCCCGCCCGAGGTAGATATTCTCGGCCACGCTACGATGCGGCAGCAGGCTGAGTTCCTGGTGGATAATCCCGATACCGGCGGCGCGCGCCTGGGACGGATGGGTGAACCGTCGCACGGTGCCGTCCAGGACGATCGTCCCCTCATCCGCCGGGAAAGCGCCGCTGAGGATCTTCATAAGAGTGGACTTGCCGGCGCCATTCTCGCCACACAGGGCATGCACCTCGCCCGCCCGGCAGTCGAAACCGATATGCGACAGCACGCGGACGCCGAGAAAGGATTTGGAGATGTCGCGCATCGTCAGCAGCGCTTCCGGCTCGGTCGTCCAGATGCTGATGGCGCCCATGGACGACACGCGCGGCTCTCCCTTAGCGATCCGGTCTTTTCCTCGGCCTCCGCCGTGTGAGCGGGAACCTAAATAACCAGTTGGTTATAAGCTAGGGAGCCTCGCGCGTGCTTGTCAAGGCGATCCGGCATCGTCATGGTCGCCACCATGCCCGCTGTTTCCAAACGCAGTCGAACGACCTCCGCCGCCGTCTCCCGCACCAAGATCGCCAAGCCCTCGGCAGCGCCCAAGCCGATCCTGATCCGCGACCCGGAACGCACGAGCGCCGCCATTCTTGCTGCATCCGCGAAGGAGTTTGCCGAGAAGGGTTACGGCGGCGCGCGCATCAACGCGATTGCCGCGCGGGCCGGCACGAACAAGCGCATGCTCTACCACTATTTCGGTGGCAAGGACGCGCTCTATCTCGCTGTCCTGGAAAGCAGCTACGTGCAGATTCGCTCGGCTGAACGAAGGCTGCACCTCTCCGAGCGCGACCCCGAGGATGGGATGCGGGAGCTGGTGCTCTTCACCTGGCACTACTACCTCGATCATCCGGAATTTCTCAGTCTCCTGCACACGGAAAATCTTCATCGCGCGAAGTTCCTGAAACGCTCGGCCCGGATTTTCGAGCTCAATTCGCCGCTGGTCGAGCAGATCGGGGATTTGCTGCGGCGCGGCGCGGATAGCGGCGTGTTCCGCCGGGAGACCGATCCCGTGAAGGTCTATATCGGTATCGCGGCTCTGGGGTTTTTCTACCTCTCGAACCGCTGGACCCTTTCGACCATCTTCCGCCGCGACCTACTGGCAAAGACCGAGACCGACGCTTGGGGCGAACACATCGTTCAGGTGGTTCTGGCTTCCCTCCGATAGGCGTCCAAACGCGCACCCGGACCGCGGAACTTCGCGGTCCCATCGGCAGTCGAGCGCCTGTCCCGTTCGCAGCCCACGCGCTTAGGCTAAGCTTGACATCCTGACCGTCCCCATGCTCGGTTAGTAACCACACGGTTACAACCAAAAAGACGGCAGGGACGGGGGAGAGGATCGCGATGGCCACCCAGCGGCTTGGCATCATCATGCACGGCATCACCGGGCGCATGGGCTACAACCAGCACCTCGTGCGGTCCATCGTCGCGATCCGCGATCAGGGCGGTGTGTTCCTCCCCAACGGCGATCGCGTGATGCCCGATCCGATCCTCGTCGGACGCAATCATGAGAAGGTCGCGGCCCTCGCTAAGCGCCATGGCATTGCCCGTGTCGCGATCGACATCGACCAGGCGCTCGCGAACCCCGAAGACACCGTTTTCTTCGACGCCGGCTCGACCCAGATGCGCGTCGCCCTGCTGAAACGCGCCATCGCCGCCGGCAAGCACGTCTATTGCGAGAAGCCGATTAGCGAGACGCTGCAAGAGTCACTGAACGTCGCGCGGCTCGCCCGCGACCGCGGCGTCAAAAGCGGCGTCGTGCAGGACAAGCTCTACCTTCCCGGTCTCCGCAAAATCGCCATGCTGCGCGACAGCGGCTTCTTCGGCCGTATCCTCTCGGTGCGCGGCGAGTTCGGCTATTGGGTGTTCGAGGGCGACTGGCAACAGGCGCAGCGCCCGTCCTGGAATTACCGGAAGGCCGATGGCGGCGGTATCATCCTCGATATGGTGCCGCATTGGCGCTACGTGCTCGACAATCTCTTCGGCGCGGTCGAATCCGTGAGCTGCCTCGGCGCGACCCATATTCCGCAACGCGGCGACGAGAACGGGAAGATCTATGAGGCGGATGCGGATGACGCCGCCTATGCCACCTTCCAGCTTGCGGGCGGCATCATCGCCCATATCAATTCCTCCTGGGCCGTGCGCGTGAAGCGGGACGATCTCGTCACTTTCCAGGTCGATGGCACGCTCGGCTCTGCGGTCGCCGGTCTCAGCCGCTGCTACAGCCAGCATCGCGTCAATACGCCGCGCCCGGTCTGGAACCCCGACCAGCCCCAGACGATGCGTTTCCAGGAACAATGGGACGAAGTGCCGGACAATCAGGTCTTCGAGAACGGCTTCAAGCTGCAATGGGAAGACTTCATCCGCCATGTCGTCGCGGGCACGCCCTGGAAGTTCGACCTGCTGGAAGGCGCCAAGGGCGTGCAGCTCGCCGAACTCGCGACGCAAAGCTGGCGGGAGCGCCGCTGGGTCGATGTCCCGGCGCTGAGCCTGCCCGAGGCGGCGCGGGCGGCGGCCTGACGCCATGACAAGCCTCATCCTGCCGCAATCCGGTGGCGGTCTCGGCTCCTATACGCTGACCGGCACGCCGCTCGCTTTGCCGAAGCCGGGCGCCGCGCCGCGTTTCAACCGAGTGGCCTTCGCGGCGGCGCATATCGTCGTCGATCCGCTGGCCGATAATGATCCCTGGCTCGACCAGGCGATCGATTGGGAGCGGACGATCGCTTTCCGCTCCTATCTCTGGGATCTCGGCCTCGGCGTTGCCGAAGCCATGGACACCGCGCAGCGCGGCATGGGCCTAAACTGGCAAGGCGCGCTCGACCTCATCCGCCATGCTTTGGCCGCCGCGAAAACGCGCCCGGGCGCCCTCATCGCCTGCGGCGCGGGCACCGACCATCTCGCAGCCAGCGCTGCCACCACGATTGACGACGTGATCAGGGCCTATGAGACGCAGATCGAGGCCATCGAAGCGCTCGGCGGCCGCATCATCCTCATGGCAAGCCGTGCGCTGACGGTCGCCGCCCGCGGCCCGGACGATTACGTCCGCGTCTATGACCGCATCCTGTCGCAGGTGAGGGAGCCCGTGGTGATTCACTGGCTCGGCGAAATGTTCGACCCGGCGCTTGCCGGTTACTGGGGCTCTCACGACCACATGGCGGCGATGGATGTCTGCGTCGACATCATCAACAGCCATGCCGACAAGGTCGATGGCGTGAAGATCTCGCTTCTCTCCGCCGAGAAGGAAATCCTCATGCGCCGCCGCCTCGCGGCCGATATCCGCATGTATACAGGCGACGACTTCAACTATGCTGAACTCATAGCGGGCGACGACGAGGGCTATTCGCATGCGCTGCTCGGCATTTTCGATGCCATCGCCCCCGCCGCCTCGGCGGCGCTTGCCCGCCTGGCTGAGAACGACGAGGCCGGTTTCCACGCCATCCTGGCGCCGACCGTGCCGCTCTCCCGCCATATCTTCAAGGCGCCGACTCGCTTCTACAAAACCGGCGTGGTCTTCCTCGCCTATCTCAACGGGTTGCAGGACCACTTCCACATGCTCGGCGGCCAGCAGAGCACGCGGTCGCTCGTCCATCTCGCCGAACTCTTCCGCCTCGCCGATCAGGCCGGTGTCTTGCACGATCCCGATCGCGCGGCGGCGCGCATGAAGCGCGTGCTCGCGATTGGCGGCGTCACGTGAAGCGCGCCGGTCTCTCGATCAACCTCGCCACGCTGCGCCAGCAATACAATCTGCCGCAAGCCGTCGATGCCTGCCTCGCCCAGGGCATCACAGCCATCGCGCCTTGGCGGGATCAGGTCCATGCGGTTGGCTTAGCGGAGGCCGCGCGCATCGTGCGGGAGAATGGTCTGACCGTGACCGGCCTTTGCCGAGGCGGCATGTTCCCCGCCGCGACACCCGAGGGACTCGCCGACGCCATCGAAGACAACAGGCGCGCGGTGGATGAGGCGGTCGCACTCGACGCCGAGTGCCTCGTCCTCGTCGTCGGCGGCCTGCCCGCCGGCTCGCGCGACTTGCCCGCGACGCGCGCCATGGTGGTGGATGGCTTGGCCGCGCTACTGCCCTATGCCCAGGCCCAGGGAATGCCCATCGCCATCGAGCCGCTGCATCCGATGTATGCCGCCGACCGCGCCTGCGTGAACACGTTGGAGCAAGCGCTCGACCTCTGCGACATGCTGGGTGACGGCGTGGGCGTGGCGATCGACGTCTATCATGTGTGGTGGGACCCGCGCCTCTACGCCCAGATCGCCCGCGCCGGGCGGGATGGCCGCATCCTGGCGCATCATATCTGCGACTGGCTTGTGCCGACGCGGGATCTGCTGCTCGACCGTGGTATGATGGGCGACGGCGTGATCGACCTGAAGGCGATCCGCGCCGAGATAGAGGCTGCCGGTTTCCACGGCCCGCAGGAGGTCGAGATCTTCTCGGCCGAGGATTGGTGGAAGCGTCCCGGCGAGGAGGTCATCGCCACCTGCATCGAGCGCTTCAACACCGTTTGCTGATAGCGGCGCACCAGACGCCGAGGAGGAATTGCCATGAGTTTCGAATCACGCAATCCGGCGACGGGCGAGCTGCTCGGCACCTATCCCGAGCATGACGCCGCCGAGACCGACAAGCGGCTGCAACTGGTCTGGGACGGCTGGCAGCGCTGGTCCCGCACGCCCCTGCCTGAGCGCATCGCCTTCCTCCTCCGCCTCGCGGATTTGCTGGAGGCGCGTGCCGAGACCTATGGCCGCCTCATCACGTCCGAGATGGGCAAGCCGCTGCCTGAAGCCATCGGCGAGGTCAAGAAAGCCGCCTCGGGCGCCCGTCATTTCGCGGAAGCCGGCGAGGGCTATCTCGCGCCACAGGCCATTCCTGGCACGCCCGCTCATATCATTCACGAATCGGTCGGGCCGATCTTTGGCGTGATGCCCTGGAACCTGCCCTTCTGGCAGGTGCTGCGCTTCTTCATCCCGGCGGCGCTGGTCGGCAACACCGTCATCGTCAAACATGCCGAGACCGTACAGGGCTCGGCGGAGGCGCTAGAGACTTTGGTGCGTGACGCCGGCGGTCCGGAAGGCCTCTACGTCAACCTCGCGATCGAGCGCGACAAGTCGGCGGCGGTGATCGCGGATCCGCGGATCCGCGCCGTGACCGTCACCGGCAGTGTCGCCGCCGGCCGCGCGGTTGCGGCGGAGGCCGGGCGGCATGGCAAGAAGGTGGTGCTGGAACTTGGCGGCTCGGACCCCTTCATCGTGCTGGAGGATGCCGATCTCGCCCAGGCCGTGAAGCTCGGCGTGGTTTCGCGTTATTCCAACAACGCGCAAAGCTGCATCGCCGCGAAGCGCTTTCTCGTCGCCGAGTCGCTGGTCGAGGCCTTCACTAAGGCTTTCGTCGAGCAGGCCGCCGCTTTGCCGATGGGCGACCCGGCGAAAGACGGCATCAAGCTCGGCCCGCTGGCGCGCGGGGACCTGCGCGACAATGTTCACCGCCAGGTGCGGGACGCGGTGAAGGCTGGCGCCCGGGTGCTGACGGGTGGAGAAATCCCGGCCGGGCCCGGCAATTTCTACCCGCCGACCGTCCTCGTCGGCCTGCCGCCCGATGCCGCCATCGCGCAGGAGGAGTTCTTCGGCCCCGTCGCGATGATTTTCCCGTTCAAGACTGAAGAAGACGCGATCCGCCTCGCCAACGCGACCGAGTTCGGGTTGGGGGCCGCGGTCTGGAGCCGCGACCTGGCCCGCGCCCATCGCGTCGCTGGCCGGATCGAGGCGGGCGCCATCTTCATCAACGATTTCACCCGCTCCGACCCCCGCGCGCCATTCGGCGGCGCCAAGGGCTCCGGCTTCGGCCGGGAACTGGGGGCTCTGGGCGCGCTGGAGCTGACGAACGCGAAACTGGTGTGGCAGGGCGGCGCGTAACCCACCCCCCAACCCCTCCCTTCCAGGGAGGGGAGCCGCCACGACTCTTCACCCCCCCTGCAAAGGGAGGGGCCGGGGATGGGTGTGCCCGCCGCACCCCCAGGCGCTTTACGCATTTGCCCCCACCCTCCGGCTAGGTTAGAGCGCGTCATTCCCGCCCTGCCGGAGCCGCCGATGTCCGTTCTGCCCGATCACGTTATTCGCCGCCTGGCGATCGAAGACCGCATGATCGAGCCCTTCGTCGAGACCCAGAAGCGTGACGGCGTGATCAGCTATGGCCTCTCCTCCTATGGCTACGACGCCCGGGTTGCCGACGACTTCAAGATTTTCACCAATGTCGATTCGGTGACCGTCGACCCCAAGCACTTCGACCCGAGCAGCTTCGTCGACCGCAAGCAGGACGTCTGCATCATCCCGCCCAATAGCTTCGCGCTGGCCCATACGATCGAGTATTTCCGCATCCCCCGCGACGTGCTCGTCATCTGCCTCGGCAAATCCACCTATGCCCGCTGCGGCATTATCGTGAACGTGACGCCGCTGGAGCCCGAATGGGAGGGCCAGGTCACGATCGAGATCAGCAACACCACGCCGCTGCCCGCCCGCATCTATGCCGGGGAGGGGATCTGCCAGTTCCTCTTTCTCCGTGGCGAGGGCGCGCCGGAGGTGAGTTATGCCGATAAGAAGGGCAAATACATGGGGCAGCGCGGCGTCGCTCTGCCGCGCATGTAGGGAGCGGGCCAATGGATCGCATCAGGATCATCGGCGGCCGCCCCCTCTCGGGCGAAATCCCTATCGGCGGCGCGAAAAACGCCGCCCTGCCGCTCATGGCCGCCGGTCTGCTGACCGAGGAGCGGCTGCTGCTCACCCGCGTGCCGCGCCTCGCCGATATCGAGACCATGGCCGCGCTCCTCTCCCAGCACGGCATTGCGACCGAGTGGGACGAGACGGCCCGCACGATCTCCCTCGGCGGCCCCATCACCAATACCGAGGCGCCCTACGACATCGTACGCAAGATGCGCGCGTCCTTCCTCGTGCTCGGCCCATTGCTGGCGCGGCTGGGTGAGGCTCGCGTTTCCCTGCCCGGCGGCTGCGGCATCGGCACCCGCCCGGTCGATATCCATCTGAAGGGCTTGGAGCAGCTGGGCGCCGAGATCGAGCTCGACGCTGGCTATGTCGTCGCCCGCGTCAATGGCCGCCTGCGCGGCGCCACCATCATCTTCCCGACCGTCTCTGTCGGCGCCACCGAGAACGTGGTGATGGCGGCCAGTCTCGCCGAGGGCCAGACCATCCTCCGCAATTCGGCGCGGGAACCCGAGATCATCGACCTCTGCCACTGCCTCGTCGCCATGGGCGCCCAGATCACCGGCATCGGCACAGGCGAGTTGGTGATCGAAGGCGTCGAGCGGCTGCATGCCGCGACCCATGCCATTATCCCCGACCGTATCGAGACCGGCACTTATGCCTGCGCCGTCGCGATGACCGGTGGAGACGTGCTGCTGCGGGACGCGCGGCTGGACCATCTGGGTGCCGTCGCGCGCATCATGGAAGAGACCGGCGTCTCCATCGAACAGACCGAGCGCGGCGTCCGCATCCGTCGTCTCAACGGCCTGCACGGCGCGGATGTGATGACCGAGCCCTATCCGGGCTTCCCGACCGATATGCAGGCCCAGTTCATGGCCATGGTGGCGGTGGCCGATGGCGCCTCGATGATCACCGAGTCGATATTCGAGAACCGTTTCATGCATGTCTCGGAACTGACCCGCATGGGCGCGCGCGTGAACGTCCATGGCTCCTCCGCCATCGTGCGCGGTGTGCCCTCGCTCGCCGGTGCCCAGGTCATGGCGACCGACCTGCGCGCCTCATCCTCGCTCATCCTTGCCGGCCTTGCCGCGAAAGGGGAGACGGTGGTGAGTCGCGTCTATCACCTCGACCGTGGCTACGAGGATGTCGAGGGCAAGCTTTCCGCCGTCGGCGCCCAGATCGAACGCCTCACGGACTGAGCCGCTTTCCAAAGACCCATCTGCTATCTCAAGGAGTTCCGGCCATGAACGGATCGGATATCGACCGCGTACAAGCCTATCTTCGCCGTCTGCTCGGCACCGACCGGGTGCGCATCATCGCCCCCGCCAAGGCCGGACTCGCGGTCGAGATCGCGGTGCAGGATGAGGTCATCGGCACGGTCTACAAGGACACCGAGGAAGGCGAGACCTCCTATTCCATCCAGATCACGGTGCTGGAGGAAGACCTGCCGCAGCTCAAGGCGCCCACGGTCGCCGGGAAGCGCACGCGGCATTAACCGCGTGGCTTTGCCACGCGCTGGAAGAGCTTGAAGGTTTCGGGAATCCCCGTCTAAGATCGTGGTTTATCCGCCGATTCTCGGCCTGGGATTGGAAAATGTCGTTGCGCTTAATTTCAGTGCCCGCGCCTCGCCGCGCGGTGGCTTTTCTTGCGCTTGGCCTGTTTGGGCTGGGCGCCTGTGCCACTCATGTGCAGAACACCAGCGCCTATGTGCCGCCCCAGGCGATGGCAATGCGCAAACTGCCGCCGCCGCACAAGGTCTATGTGACTGACTTCGTCGTCGATCCCGCCACCCTCAAGCTCGATTCCGGCGTCCGCGCGCGTCTCCAGCGCGAATTCAAGGGCGAGGATCCTAACGTCACACGACATAACCTGACGCGCGAGGTTCAGACCGCCATCTCCGACACGCTGGTACAGGCGTTCAACGCGATGGGGCTGAAGACCGAGCTCGTGGCGCAGGGAACCGTTCCGCCGCCCGGCAATGTCGTGATCCGCGGCCAGATCGTGAGGATCAGCGCCGGCAACCAAACCCGCCGCACCGTGATAGGCTTCGGCGCCGGCAAAAGCGAGATTTTCGCGACCGTCGCCCTATACGGCACCTTGCCGAACGGATCCCAGCGGCTGCTGCAGACCTATGACGCTACGGCCAATAGCGGTCACGCTCCGGGGCTTGGCGTTGGTGCGGCCAGCGCCGCAGCGGGTCATGTGGGTCTTGCCGTGACGGGCGCTGTCGCCGGCACCGTCTCCCGCGCCCATAGCAGCCTCGGCGAGGATGCCGACGATTTGGGCAAGCGCGTCGCCACCAACCTCGGCCAATACTTCGAAAGCCAGGGCTGGGTCGCGAATTAGGTGGCGACGCCTAGTTTCTGAAATTGCAATCACTCTGCGACATCATCGTCGGGAAGTGACGAACGGGGCCAAATCGTATTCGCTTGATCCGCGCGAAAGTTGGAGTAGGATTTAATCCTACTCCAACGACGTCGAGGTTGTCCTGGTGCGGTCTACCCAGCAGTTCAGCATTACCCTTCCGAACGAAATGGCCGAGGCGATCCGTGCCAAGGTCGCGGCAGGTGAATACGCGACAGAGAGCGAAGTCATCAGAGACGGCTTACGCACTCTGCTTGCACGAGACCGCGTCGTCGAGGATTGGCTACGCGGACACGTAGCTCCGGCCTATGACGCGTTGATGGCAGACCCTGAGCGAGCGGTGACGTTGGACGAGTTGCGAGCCGCGCTTTCGGCTGAACACGCAAAGGCGACCGCCCGGCGGTGATCGACGTGCGGGTCGTCTTCACACCCGAAGCCCGTACGCAGATCGTAGAGCTTTACCGACACATCGCAGCCTCACGATCCCCCCGACGTCGCCGCACGCTACACGGAGGCTATCGCGGCGCATTGCGATGGCCTCCGGAACTTCCCGCAGCGTGGAATTGCACGGGATGACATCCGGCAGGACTTCGCGTGACCAGTTACAGGCGTCGTGTCGTCATCGCCTTTCATCCGAATGCGGGGCGTGTTGCCATCATAGCGGTCTTCTATGGCGGCCAAGACTATGAGGCGAGCCTGCTGGAAGGCGACGGCGACGCATTTCGATAAGCGCAGCGACATCCAGTCGTGATATCTTTGGCTAGAACCATGCCCATTCCACCACGTCATGCTCGGCGAAGGCCGAGCATCCACGCCTTGCTTGCTCCACGACGGCAAGGCGCGGATGGCAGGGGGGGCCCCGCACGCCTTCGCGTGCCATGACGGATTCTTTGGTCGCGCTCGATATTAGATCATCACGCTCTAGCTGCCGCTAAACCGAGAAGTATTTCGCCCGCGCATTCAGCACCACCAGCGCGCTCGTCGATTGCTCCGGGTGCAGTTGGTGCTCGTCCGACAGCGAGACACCGATGCGTTCGCTGTCCAGCAGCTTCATGATGGGCACCTGATCCTCCAACCGGGGGCAGGCGGGATAGCCGAAGGAATAGCGCGAGCCGCGGTAGCCCTGGGCCAGCATCTTCTCCATCTCGCGATCATCCTCGCTCGCGAAACCGAGTTCGGCGCGGATGCGCTTATGCGTGTATTCCGCCATCGCCTCGGCCATCTCCACCGACAGCCCGTGCAGATAGAGGTAGTCTTGGTAACGGTTCTCCTCGAACCACACGCGCGCCAGGTCGGAGGGCTTCTGTCCAACCGTCACCACCTGCAGGCCGATCACGTCGCGTTCGGCGTCATCGACGTCGCGGAAGAAGTCGGCGATGCAGTCGCCGTCCTCGCGCGGCTGGCGCGGCAGGGCGAAACGGCAAAGCTCGGTTTCGCCGTCTTGCGCGAACAGGATGAGGTCGTTGCCCTGACCAGCGGCTTTCCAATAGCCGTAGATCGCCTGCGGCTTGAGGATGTCCTGCTCCTCGCACAGCGTCAGCATGCGGCGCATGATCGGCCGCAGCTCCTGCTTCGCCCAGCCGAGGAATTCGTCGAGGCTGCGGCCCTGTTTCCGAAAACCCCATTGGAACTGATACAGGCTGCGTTCGTTGAGAAACGGGACCAGCGCGCGCGGCGGCGCCTCGACCGTGCGAGCGCCCCAGAAGGGCGGCACGATCACCGGTTGATCCTGGGTCAGCCTGCGCCGCCGCGCCTGCACCGCGAGCACATCGACCGGCTGGAAAGCCTTCGCATCCGCCTGCCCCAAAGTCCGCGTCGTATTGCGGGACTTGCCGACCCGGCGCGCCTGCACCGCCGCCATATAGTCGTCGAAACCGTTGCCGGTGACTTTCTCCATCAGGCTCAGCCCGTCGAAGGCGTCGCGCGCATAGGCGACGCGGCCGGAAGCATAGGCCCGCACGCAATCATCCTCGACGAAGTTGCGCGTCAGTGCCGCGCCGCCCAGCAGGATCGGCACATCGATGCCCTGCCGCGTCATCTCCTCCAGATTGTCCCTCATGACGACGGTGGATTTCACCAGCAGCCCGGACATCCCAATGGCATGCGCCCGATGCTCCCGCACCGCCGCGATCATATCGGCGAGCGGCACCTTGATGCCGAGATTGACCACGCGGTAGCCGTTATTCGTGAGGATGATATCGACCAGGTTCTTGCCGATGTCATGCACATCGCCGCGCACCGTGGCGAGCACGATGGTACCTTTCTCCTGCCCCTCGATCTTCTCCATGAAAGGCTCGAGGTAGGCGACGGCGGCCTTCATCGTCTCGGCACTTTGCAGCACGAATGGCAACTGCATCTTGCCGGCACCGAACAGCTCGCCCACCACCTTCATGCCGTCGAGCAGGATCGTATTGATGATGTCGAGCGGCGCATTGGTCTTCATCGCCTCGGCGAGATCATCGGTCAGCCCCTTGCGGTCGCCATCGACGATACGGTCCTTGAGGCGCCCCTCCACCGTCGCGGATCGCACCTTGGCGCCGGTATCGGCAAGCTTGCGATCGGCGAAGATCTCGAGCAGCTTCTGCAGCGGATCATAGCCCTCCGCGCGGCGATCGAAGATCAGGTCCTCGCAGACCTGGACTTCTTCCGGCGCGATCAGGTGCAGCGGGCGGATTTTGCTGACATGCACGATAGCGCCTGTCATCCCAGCCTTCAGCGCGTGATCGAGAAACACCGAGTTCAGCACGGCACGTGCCGCCGGGTTGAGGCCGAAGCTGATATTCGACAGGCCGAGGATGATCTGGATATCGGGAAAAGCATCACGGATCAGCCGAATGCCTTCCAGCGTCCATTGCCCCAGCTTACGGTCGTCCTCGTTACCCGTGGCGATGGTGAAGGTCAGAGGATCGATCATGAGATCGGACTGTGGCAGCCCATGCTTGTCGCAAGCGAATTCCACCAGCCGGCGCGCGATGCGCAGCTTGTCCTCGGCGGTCTTGGCCATGCCCGGCTCATCGATCGTCAGCGCGATCACCGCGGTGCCGAATTTCTTCGCCATCACCATGCGATCCGTCGCTGGACCCTCGCCATCCTCGAAGTTGATGGAATTGAGGATCGGCTTGCCGCCATGGAGCTTCAGCGCGCTTTCCAGCACGATGCGCTCGGTGCTGTCGATCACCAGCGGCGCGTTCACGCTGCCGGTGAAGCGGCGGATAACCTCGTCCATCTCACGGACTTCGTCGCGTCCGACAAAGGCGGTGCAGATATCCAGCGCGTTCGACCCTTCGGCAATCTGCTCACGCCCCATGCCGACGCAACCATCCCAATCCTGCGCTTCCTGCAACTGGCGCCACTTCTTCGAACCATTCGCGTTGCAACGCTCGCCGATCGAGAAATAGCTGTTCTCCTGGCGCAGGCTGACCTGCCCGTACAGCCCGGCAACAGAGGGAACCCAAACCGGCTTGCGCAGCACCGGCGCCGGCCGCAGCGTGCTTCCCGCGCGCCGACGCAGCATCGCATCCAGCGCCGCGATATGCGGCGTCGAGGTGCCGCAGCAGCCGCCGATGAGGTTGAGCCCGTCCTCGGCGACGTAGCGCTCGATCCAGGTCGCCATGGCATCAGCGCCGAGCGGATAATGCGTGTGCCCGTCCACCAATTCCGGCAGGCCGGCATTGGGCTGCACCGAAATCAATCCGGGCCAGTTATTCGAGAGCCAGCGAATATGTTCCGCCATTTCCTGCGGACCCGTCGCGCAGTTGAGCCCGATCAGCGGCACATCCAGCGCATTGATGACGGTCGCCGCCGCCGCGATGTCGGGGCCGACCAGCAGAGTGCCGGTGGTTTCTACCGTCACCTGCACGAAGATCGGCGTATCAGTACCGGCTTCCGAACGTGCGATCTTGGCGCCGTTAACCGCCGCCTTGATCTGCAATGTGTCCTGGCAAGTCTCGATGAGGATGGCATCCACGCCACCCGCGATCAGCCCGCGACTCTGCGCAGCCAGCGCTGCCTCCAGACTATCGTAATCGATATTGCCGAGCGACGGCAGTTTCGTGCCCGGCCCGATGCTGCCCACCACATAACGGTGGCGCCCATCCGAGAAACTATCGGCGGCCTCGCGTGCCAATTCACCGGCCACGCGATTGATTTCCTGCGTGCGATCCTCAAGGTCGAATTCCGCGAGCGTGATCGGACTGCCGCCGAAGGTGTTGGTCTCCACCATATCGGCGCCGGCCTCGAAATAGCCGCGATGGATTTCGCGAACCATGTCCGGCCGCGAAAGGTTCAGCACCTCGGTGCAATTCTCGCGATTCCAGAAGTCGCTCTCGATATCCAGCGTCAGCGCCTGGACACGGCTGCCCATGCCGCCATCGCACAGCAGAACCTGGTCGCGCAAAGCGTCGAGAAGATGCGGGCGGCTCGTCATGCTGAGGCACTTTCCTGGGCGGCGTGGGAAGAGCGGTCGGCGTCGGCGTCGCGATTGAGGTTGCCCGACCAGATCTGAACGGTAAGCGGTCCTTCGAAAGCCTGTGTGCGCGCAAGCGTCAGGCCAACGCCATTGAGCATTCGTCGCATCTGCTCTTCGTGAAAACCGTTATGCCGATGCGCGAGCCGGTCGGTCAGCTCCTTCCGGCCATGCGCCGCGAGATCCACCACGACCATCTTCATGCCGGTGCGCAGCACGCGCGCTGCCTCGCGCAACACCGCCTCCGGCTCCGCGGCGTGGTGCAGCACCATTTGCAGCACGACGCAGTCGAAGCCGGTCTCCCGGTCGCCGTCGGGGAAGGGCAGGTGATACATATCCGCCTGCCGCACGCTGCACTGCCCGATGCCGGATTGCGCCAGCCTGCCGCGCGTAAAGGCGACCATCTGCGGGCTGATATCGACGCCGATCCCGGCCGTCAGCCGAGGCGCCAGCAATTCCAGAACCCGACCGGTGCCGGTGCCGATATCGAGGAGCCGGCCGACCTGTCCCTGGCCGATGATCGCGCCCATCGCGCTTTCGACCTCCTCGGCGGGTAGGCCGAGCGCATGCATCTCGTCCCAATCGGCGCCGAGCCGGCGGAAACTCTCCGATGCCGCCCGCGCGCGTGCCGCCAAGACCTCGGCAGCGGCCCGGCGGTCGGCGGCGAGCAAAGCGTCGTCGCCCGGCAACCGCTCGACCAGGGCACGGGCAAGCTGCCCGCGTGGTGTCGCGGCATCGGGCAAGGCGAACCAGATGAAGGCGCCGTCGGGGATCCGCAGAAGTAGCCCAGCCTCGGTCAGCAGCCGCAGGTGCCGCGACAAACGAGGCTGCGACTGACCGAGGATCGCCACAATCTCAGTGCCGCAGAAGGCTCCAGTATTGGCGAGGGCGAGCAACCGCAGCCGCGTGGGCTCCGCCGCGGCGCGTAAGGCGAGCAGAAGATCTTCCATGGCGCTTGAAATAACATAAAGATATGTTTATGTCTACATGCATGCCTCTCATCGATGCACGAATCCCGATCTCGATCGTCACGGTGCCCTCCGGCACCCCCGACGCTGCCAGCCTTGTTGAGGGCGATGGCGAGGTCGCGGCAGGGGTGGCCGCTGCCTATTTTCAGGAAGTGCTACCCTCGCATGCCCCCGGCTGCGCCTGCTGCCTCCCGCGCAGCGCGGCAGGCGCGGCACTCGGCGCGCTATTCCGCGCCCGTGCCCTGGGCACCGTCCCATTCTTCACCCGTGTCGAAGTGCTGTTGGCCACACCGTCTGCCGAGGCGGCGCTGCGACAAGCGGTCGAGGCTGATCCCGTTGCCGCGAGCTATTTTCGGCTAGGGTAGTGCTGAAGCGATGAAGCGTACTGCCTGAGCATTGTCGACGGAACATCCCGGAGAGAATGAGGGGATGCTGAGGCGCAGTCAGGATAGCATTTTGGCGTCGAACATTTCGCCAGGGGGGAAATCTCTGCGCGAGTAGTCGACACTTACGAACACGCCTCCCTGATAGCGCTCCGCGACTGGGTCGTCCGTGACTTTTCCGAGGGCGCGATCAAGATGGCTGTCGGAACTGTCATGAGGGGTCCAACCGATCGTTGCCCGCGCGTCGCCTGCCCAAAAGCTGCGGCTGTTGTTCGACGCGCCCCAGATGACCGAGCAGCCGACCCGTTCCGCCTCCGCACAGCGCTGTATCAGGGAGACGAAATCGTTAGGTGACAGCCACGTCGAGAGGATTCTCTCGTTTGTGACCTCCGGCAATACGGAGCCAATCCGGATCATGATAGTCTCTACCGCGTGCTTTTCCCAGTATAGACGCCCCAGCATTTCGCCATAGGCCTTCGAAAGCCCGTAAAAGCCGTCCGGCCGTAAATTGCAGTCATGGTTCAGCACCGCTGAACGCTCGTACAGTCCAACCGCATGGTTCGACGATGCGAAAACCACGCGCGCCCGCTGCTTTCGGGCGGCCTCATAAACATGAAAACTGCCACGTAGGTTCGGACCGAGAATCGCCTCGAAAGGCTGCTCGGTCGAGACGCCGCCGAAATGTAGAATAAGGCCGCAGTTTTCAGCGAGAGCATGAACCGCGGCTTGGTCCTCCAGATCGGCCGTCGCGAAAGTGGAGTTCGGCGGAAGCGGGTCCGGAAACTCCGCAATATCCGTCAGCCGTAGCACCCAACCGAAAGCACCGAGACGCGCGGCCAGCAGGCGGCCAAGTGTGCCAGATGCACCGGTCAGCAGCACCGGCCGATCGCCAGAGGCCACCATCGAGTCCCTTCGCGTCAGAGGCTAGTTCACCACCTGCTCGCTGACAGGCATCCGGCAAGCCGTCATGAGCGACGACAACTGCTCCTCCTCGTCGCCTGTTAAGTCCACAAGAGGCGAGCGAACCGGGCCGCAATCAATGCCGGCAATTCGCGCGCCAGCCTTTACGATCGACACCGCATAGCCCGCGCGACGATTGCGAATGGCGAGATAAGGCAGAAAAAACCGCCGCATCAGGTCGTCGATCTCCGCGTTTCGCCCGCCGCGCCAGGCGTTGAAGAACGCTAAAGCGGTGTCGGGTGCGAAATTGTAGATCGCGGAGGAATAGGTGGTCACACCGATACCAGGCGTCGCGCTTGCATGCACCTCGGCGGTCGGCATGCCGCCGATGAAGATGAGACGGCCGTCCATGCGATAACGGAGCGCCGTGAGCAATTCGACGTTGCCCAAACCATCCTTCAGGCCAATGAGATTGGGGCAAGCATCTGCAACGGCCGCGAGTGTGTCGGGCAGGAGAACCGCATTGTCGCGATTATAGGCGATCACGCCAATCCCGACCGACCGGCAGATCGCGGTCAGGTGCTGGCACAGACCTTCCTGCTCTGAGTTCACTAGATACGGCGGCAAAACCAGCAGCCCATCGGCGCCATTGGCTTCGGCCGCCTGGGCGAATTCGACCGCCATTTCGGTGCCGTAGCCGACACCGGCGAGGAGTGGAAGACCTTTCGGCACCTCTTCGGCAGCCGCGCGAACCACTTTTTTGTATTCGCTCAGGGTGAGCGAGAAGAATTCGCCTGTACCTCCCGCTGCGAACAGGCCGACGGCTCCCGCGGCGCCCTGGCGGGCGACGTGGGCACGGTAGCCAGCCTCGTTGAAAGCGCCCGCCTCGTCAAAGAAGGTGACCGGGAAAGACAGCAGACCTTGACCTAGCCGGCGGGTCAGTTCGGAGGGGGGCACGGTCAAGGCGAGCACTCCATATCAGTCCGCTGCATCTCGGCTCGCGGGTCCAAATTCCACCAAAGGCTGGGGCTACGCCACAACGCGAGGCGCGAGGTCATGCCTGGCCTGGTTCAGTTTCCGCAGACTCGGCGGCAACCGCGTTTCGTCCGAGGCCTGACTTGACGATGCGAATCAGCTCTTCCTCGCTTGTCTCGGATGTGGCCGCATCCAGAACGATCTCGCCGGAATGTAGAAAGTTAATTCGATCGCATACTTCGAAGATCTGGTTGTAGTTGTGAACAATCAGAATGATCGAGACGTTGCGCTGCTGGCGAAGACTTTGGATAAGACCCAAAACATGAGCACTTTCCCTCACACCAAGCGCCGCTAGAGGCTCATCGAGGATGAGTATGGTGGGCGAAGCATAGATCGATCGTGCTACGGCAACACATTGACGCTGTCCGCCTGAAAGCAAATCGACCGTACTATTGACGCTGGGGATCGAGATTCCAAGCGTCTTAAGATGAACCTCAGCGAGATCGCGCATCTTCTTGTTGTCGAGCAGTTTTAGCCCAAGAACTCGCTTGTGATATTCACGGCCCATGAACATGTTGTGATAGATGCTCAGATCGCCGATCAGCGCGAGGTCCTGATAGACGGTCTCGATGCCGATAGCGCGCGCATCGCGTGGTGAGTTGAAGTGAACCTGCTTGCCTTTGGACACAATCGTCCCCGTGTCTGGCTGATGATAGCCGGACAGGATTTTTATCAGCGTTGACTTACCGGCGCCGTTGTCGCCGACCAGAGCCAGAACCTCTCCTTGGCGGAGCTTGATGCTCACATCGACAAGTGCCGTGACCGCACCGAAGCCTTTGCTGATGTGGGACATTTCCAGGATGACCGGGGCATCGGGCGCCAGCGGCGGAATAACTGCCGGGCTCATATCCGCCTCCTCGCGCGAAGGCGGTTCACCTGCACGTTCAGTATCATCGCCAGAAGGATCGCGATGCCGAGGTAGATGTCGGAGACGGTTGCCTGAGCGCCGACCATGACAAGCCCATTGTTGAGCGTGGCGACCACAAACGCTCCGATGAGCGAACCGATTGCCGTGCCGGAACCGCCAAGCAGCGAGGTTCCGCCAATGACCGCGGCTGCTATGGCTTGCAGGGTGAGAAAGGGACTGCCGGCCTGTGGGTCAGCCGACGAAAACTGTGCGGTGTTGATGATGCCGGCAAAAGCCGCGAATCCTCCGGCGATCATGAAGTTGTAGACTTTGATCCGGTCGGTGCGCACACCGATCTCCCGCGCTCCGACAATGTTGCTGCCCGTCGCGATCGTATGGAGTCCGAAGGTTGTCCTGCTCAAAACCAGTGCGAGTGCGGCGACCGCGAGCACGGTCCAGAGGAACGGCGTAAACGCCGTGATCGCATGCCACGAGAAAAGCGAATCCGAAGGGCCATACAGACTCTGCCCGAAGATCGCATTAAAGGGCTCCTCCACCGGCGCCACGATCGGCTGACTATCGTCAATCCAGACGACGATGCCTTGAAGCAGAAAGAGCGTGCCGACCGTGGTGATCAGGGACGGCACGCGGAACCGGACGGTGATGATTCCATTGAGCACACCGACCAGCACGCCAAGCACAACCCCGATCAGCGCACCGATAGCCAGAGGAACGCCGAGATCGATCGACAGCAACACCATGATATAAGGTGCAAGCGAGAAAGTGCTGCTGACGGAAAGATCGATTTCCCCCGTGATCATGAGCATGACCTCCGCCACAGCTATGAGGCCAAGGCGGCCCGTGTCGCGGAGGACGACGCTCAGGAATTGAGAAGTGAGGAACTCGCCATTGCTGCCGAACTGGAAGTAGATGACGAGAATGATCGCAACGACAGCGATGCTGGCCTCCCGATAGCGGGACAGGATGACCAGCACCTTCTCGTAAATCGAGTCGGGGGTTTTAACGCCGACCCGGCGCGTTGTCGCCCCGATCGTAGCCGGTGGGTGAGGTTTCGTAGCGAGGACCATCTAGGCTTTCTTCGTTTCCCACTGGGGACCGTGGATCGCGCTCCCGGCAGCCACCTCGGCATGCCGGGTTTCGCGAGACAATCTCAGACTGGTTCGGCTCGAACGCTTCCCTCGAACCGGCTTTTGGTCAGATAGTGATCGACATTGTCTTTCGTAACATAGGCTTCGCTCGTATTGGTGTCAGCGGGACCCACGAGGCCATTCGACAGTTTGTACATGTACATCTGCTGGACTGGGAGGAAGCCCTGGAGATAGGCCTGCTGATCCGTCGTGAACGTCATGTCGCCGCTTTTGATATAGCCCAGCGTCTGCGGAAACAGATCGAAGCCCGCGACGATCACACCTTTTTTCGCCAAACCATATTGTTGCGACACGAAGCCAGCGGCATAGGTGTCGGATCCACCCGTGGTGAATATACCAGCGACATTCTTGTGACTGAGAACATAACTTCCGATCCGGGAAATCTCTGTCGCCGCGTCAACGCCGGTATTCACGACGTCATAGGTAATGCCGTCTCCGTGGTCCTTGATGGCCTGGATATAACCATCGAGCCGCGGCTGCTCATTCAACGAACCCGGCATGCCGATGGACAGCATGACGTGGCTGCCCTTCGGCACCATTTTCAGCCACTTCAGCGCGATATTGTAGCCAGCCTGATACAGCGGCTGTCCGATATAGGCCAAACGCTTGTTGGGGCTGCCAACCGGCACGTCTGCATTGAAGGCGATTACCGGAATGCCTGCGGCAGCGGCTTTGGCCGTCGATGCATCGAAAGCCGTCGGATCGACAAGGCAGACGGCAATTCCATCGGCCTTTTCAGCGATAGCGGTCTCCATGGCGTTGACCATCTCGGAGACGACATTCTTTTGAGAGCCTGTCCACTGGTAGTGGCAGCCGAAGGCGGCGCAGGCGTCCTGGATGCCATACACAGCAGGCGTGAAGAACTGATCCAGCGTGACGTGACAGACAAAGACGAACTTATAGGGCTTTTTAGGCAGGCCCGCGCTCGATTGCGCAAGCGCCGGAAATGCCGCGCCGATGCCGCTGGCCAATGCCGCGGTTCCCAGACCCAGTTTTGCCGCCACGGAGAAGGCGCCGCGCCTGCCAATCGCGCTGACGGCCTCCGTCGTTATCGCCGATGCTTTGATATCGTCCGCCACCTGCAACCTCCCTCGCCATTTTCTTTTCGTGGGACTTCAGCCTCATCGGCCGCATGCCGCTAGGGCTTCGGCCGTCGCCTGTCCTCTGGTTACATTGTAATATGACGAATTTTGTGTCAACGTCTTTCGGCGCCGGGTTACCGAAGCCGGCGCGTCGCCAGGGAGATACGGGAATGTCAAAAGCAATCAGCAAGCGCCAGATCGGCAGGACGAGCCTCTCGGTCACCGAGCTTGGCATGGGTGGAACACCGCTCGGCAATATGTACAAGGCGATGGAGACCGAGGCAGCGATTGCTACGGTTCACGCGGCGGCGGAGGCGGGCATCCGCTATTTCGACACGGCTCCTGTTTACGGCTTCGGCCTCAGCGAGACGCGGCTTGGTCAAGGCGTCGCGAAACTGCCGCGCGAGGATATCGTGATCTCATCCAAGGTTGGATATTCTCTTGTGCCGATCGATCCTTCAGAGCTGAAGCCGGGACTTTGGGACAAGCCCCCTCCGGTGCGCGCCGATTTCGACTATTCGCGTGATGCGGTGTTGCGCGGCGTCGAGGCCAGCCTGAAGCGACTTAACACGCCCTATATCGACATGTTGGCGATCCATGATCCCGATGAGGCGGTCGATGTCGGCGCTGGCGTCGATCCGTTCAGCCGCAGCCATTTCAGGGCGGCGATGGACCATGCGTTTCCGACCTTGGCTGAGCTGCGCAGCCAGGGCGTCATCAAGGCGATCGGCGTTGGCATAAACCAGTGGCAAATGCTGTGTGACTTCGCGACGGCGGGGGATTTCGATTACTTTCTCGTCGCCGGTCGCTACACCTTGCTGGATCAGGATTCGATGGCTCGCCTTCTGCCGCTTTGCGAGCAGCATTCGATCAGCCTCGTCATCGGCGGTCCGTATAATTCCGGCATTCTGGCGACGGGCGCGGTTACTGGCGCGACCTATGACTACCGGCCGGCGAAGCAGCAGGTTCTGGAGCGCGTGCGCGGAATACAAGCGGTCTGCGCGCGCCATGGCGTCTCGCTCCAAGCGGCGGCGTTGCAATTTCCGCTGCACCATCCTTCGGTCGCTGCCATCATTCCCGGAGCGCGTTCAATCGCGGAGGTCGAGGCAAATCTTGCCTTCTCGCAGGAGCCGATCCCGCCGCAGTTTTGGCTAGAGCTTAAATCCGAGCGGCTGATTGACCCGGCGGCGCCCGTCGGGCTCGACGAGCCAGCCGAAGCCACGTGATAGGCCGATTGCACCATGCCGGATCGCCTTGAGCCGCTCGCCCCAACACTAAGCCGCACGGCCCAGCTCGCCGAGCGGCTTGGCCGGGACATTCGCAGCGGAAAGCTGGGCGCGGGTGAACGTCTGCCGACCGAGCAAGAGCTGATCGCGCATTTCCAGGTCAGCCGCACAGTGGTGCGCGAGGCAATGGCGTCGCTCCGCGCGGAGGGGCTGATCGTCAGCCGGCAAGGCGCGGGTGTTTTTGTCGCCAGCAACGCGACCGGCCGCCCGTTTCGCATCATCTCGGACGAACTGCGATCCCTCGTCGAGGTCGAGAATGTTCTGCAACTTCGCCTCGCGGTCGAGGTCGAGGCCGCCGGCATCGCGGCGGAACGGCGGACCAAGGCGGATCTTCTGGCGATCAGCCATTGCCTCGAGATGATCGACGGTGCGATTGCCAGAGATGAGACCGCGGTAAAGGAGGATCTCGCTTTCCATTGCGCGATTTCGGCGGCGACCGGGAACCCCTATTTCGAGCGGTTCATGCATTTTCTCGGCCCGGTCATCATCCCTCGGCAGACCATCCGGTTGGG
This sequence comes from Acidisoma sp. L85, assembly GCF_009765865.1. Taxonomy (GTDB): domain Bacteria; phylum Pseudomonadota; class Alphaproteobacteria; order Acetobacterales; family Acetobacteraceae; genus Acidisoma. The sequence continues at coordinate 1,863 of NZ_LMUQ01000037.1, read as the reverse complement.
GCTGGAGACTGCCACGGAGCGCCGAGCTTACATCGGCCAGGTTCAGAACGAGCACCATCAAATCTACGCCGCCGTCAAGAAGGGCGACAGGGATGTCGCGCGGCGTTGCACACGTGAGCATCTCGAAGCGGGGCGCGACCGATATCGCCGCCTGGTGGCACTCAAACCCTAGTCAGGCTTTTCGGCCCGGCTCTCGCGACGTCAGCAGCTCCACATAGCGGGCGGTAGATGCGGTACGCTTCGCATAATCGCAAACCTCCGGCGGCGCACGGCGCTGGCTCTCGACGGCTCGTTTCGACCGAAGGTAACAGGCCGCGGCGGCTTCCTCGGAACTTTGTCGCATCGGATAAGAAACAATCTGGGTGGTGACCAAGGCGCGAACGATCGACGCGGCCGGTGAAATTTCGTGACCGAGCCTTGTCGGGGGAAGTTCCTCATCTCGTATTGAAGCGGCATCGTAACGAAATGGCAAGAGGCCGCCACTATGGCTGTTTGAAATTGGCCGTCCCTATTTCGAAACCGCCCACTCAACACCAATTTCAGGTGACTCTTATGACAAACAGCGTCGTCAGCAGCGGCATCGTCAGCAGCGGCCTGATCCTCACGAGCGGCGTCACATACACTGTTCTCGCCGGAGGGACAGCAACAGCGACGCTTGTCAGCGGTGGCGGTGTGGAGATTGTCTCGTTTAGCGGGACAGACACAAGTGGGACCATCTCCAGCGGCGGGATCGAGACGGTCGCGTCGGGCGGCACGTCGCTCAACGTGACCCTATCCTTGGGCGGAACACTCCTGCTCGCGGCCGGAGCGATCGAAAGCGGCGGCACGATAGCCTCCGGCGCAACGCTGTTCGTGTCCTCGGGCGTGACCGTGAACGACATGACAGTGCTGCCCGGTGGGTCGCTCGTGGTTTTGGGCGGCGGGTCAGATATCGGCGTGACCGACCTCGGCACGGTAGTGGTGAGCAGCGGCGGGGTGGACAGCAGCGGTAGCGTGAGCGGAGGCGGGCAGCTTACCGTGTCCTCGGGTGGTACCGCGCTGTCGGTCACGTTAAGTGCGGGCGGCACCGAGGCGGTGCTGGCGGGCGGCACGGGGCTGGGGCTGGACCTGTCATCCGGCGGGGTGATCAACCTGTCCTCCGGCGCATTGCAGAGCGGCAGCACCGTGGAGAGCGGGGCAACGTATTCCGTCACTAGCGGAGCGACAGCGATCGATATCTTGATCACCTCCGCTGTTAAGGGAGTGTCCTTCGCCGGTTTCGCTAGCGACGTCACGATTCTGGCATCTGACTCGATGCTCGCCAATGTTCACGTCTTGAGCGGAGGAACCCTTGACGGGTTCACCGTCGGCTCGAGCGGAGACAGCGCCCCAGTTGACGTGACTGTCGCACCAGGTGCGACCATTGAAAGTGGGACGATTTATCCTTCTACCAGTGGCCAAAACGAAATCTCACTTAGGGGAACCGTGTCGTCGGTGGTGGTCGATGGTGTCATTTTTGGGGCAGGCGCCACGGCGTTTGACACCACAGTTGGTAGCGGCGGAACCCTGATCAACGTTGATCTGTTAGTAACTCAGAATTTTACCAGTACGACGATCTTGAGTGGCGGAACGGCCGAATTCGAGCGTGGTATTTACACGGACACTATCGCGAACTCAGGGGCAACAACGACACTAACTGTTGGCGCCACAGCAATCGCATCGGCGGGAACAAATGCCGGGCTGACGGTCACTTCCGGTGGCACCGACCTCGTCGTCAATGGTGGCATCGATACCCGCGACACCAGCATGGCGGCGATCACCTACTACCATGTCGAACTGCCGCATCACGACCTGCTGCTGGCGGAGGGGGCAGCGGCTGAGAGC
>NZ_LMUQ01000036.1 GCF_009765865.1 Acidisoma sp. L85 | reverse complement strand
GAGCAGAAACAGTCTGTCCATGACGGTATCCTCCCGCCATCTCCAGAATCACAATGCGCCGAGCCGAAGCAAGCAATTAATGGGTCCTGACCCTAGATAGTTGGCTGCGAGTTTGTCATATCGGGTCGCGACGCGCCGACATTGCTTGATCTTGTTGAAGAACCGTTTCGACCAGATTGCGCGCGCGATACAGATACGGGCTGAAGCAGATCGGGTCTTTGCGATTCCGTTTCGGTGGAATTGGCCCATGCTCCTTGTTGGCGAGCAAGCTCCCTGGTCCAGTCCGCGTCGTAGCCACGATCCGCGAGCAACATCGTTTGGGGAAGCAGCGCGCTGAGGAGAACTGAGCAAAGCCGACTATCATGCGCCTCGCCGGGTGAGGGCGAGATGGGCCGGCAGGCCGTCGGTGTCCACGACCGCGTGAATCTTGCTCGTCAAGCCTTCTCGCGAGCGACCCATGTCTTGGTGATTGTTGTCCGCGACACAGGCTCCGTGCTGACGCACGCGCACGACGGAGGTATCGATCATCTGCACGGCCGCGTCGTGACCGGCAGCCAACGCACTCCATGATCCGGTCCCAGACGCCAGCCCGCCGCCACCGAACGAAGCGATTGTAACAGGTAGTGCGGGGATCATAGACTTCTGGCAGGTCGCGCCATGGAGCACCTGACCGGAGGACCCAAAAGATGCCATTGAGCACACGACGGTCATTTACCTGCCGAACGCCGCGCGGCTTGTTGGGTAGCATCGGTTTGATGGCGGTCCATTCGTAGTCGCTGAGTTCGTAGCGCATGTTTCAAGGCTCCGGTTTCGGAGCTTGAATCACGTCTCGGGCGGAGCCATCAAGCCGCGAGAGCTGATCGCGAACCCGCTAAAGGTCTGAATCTACTTCCTCTTTTGGGGGCATAGCCGACTTGGTCAGATTTGCCGCTGGGTCGCCCCTGTAGCGATTGACCCAAAGGGGACGTCTAGCGTTGGCGGCTATTCAGCTTCAACATAGCGAATGATGCTCTGGTTCTGAACGTTTGCGACCAGCTCATCCGCGCGGGACAAAAGCCGACGCAGCAAGGGTGATTGATTTGCCCGATTGTATCCCAGGGCCAAGTCGACCGTTGGGGTGCCCCCCTCAAGCGCTCTAGCGACGACGTTGGGTGCCAGCATGTTCTGCGCATAGAGGGGAACGAGGCTGATCCCGCCGGTGGATGCCACGAGCGACATGGCGGACGATATGTTCTCGCCTGCGTACTTTGCCTCGAGGGTGATGCCGACCCTCGATGCGTAGTCCTGGATGACCTCTTCCAACACCGGAGAGGTTCGCGCCGAACTGACATAGATTTCGTGGGCGAGATCTTGCGGCCGAATCTTCTTGCGCGATGCCAGACGATGGTCGGCCGCCAGCACCGCGATCAACGGCTCCTTCGCCAGCACCTTGAAGACGACACCCTCGTTGTCTTTCTCGGGACGAAGGAAGGCGATATCCAGCTTCCCCCGCATCAATGCGAGCGCGAGTTCTGGTGAGGATTGCGTGCTGAGTGTGACGTCGACGTCCGGGGCTTCCTCCCGCAGGATTCGCAAAAGTTGCGGGAGCCACATAATCTCCAACCCTACGAGGAATCCCATCGATAGGAGAGGCTTTCGCGGACGGGCCGTCTGCCGGGCCCCCTCCGTTGCCGCCTCGACCTGAAGTAGCGCCAATCGCGCGTGATCGAGAAATACGCGTCCGGCAGTGGTCAGCGTCACGCCGCGGGCCTGGCGCTCCAATAGCTGAACGCCGACTTCGGATTCCAGATCGCGGATCTGTCGGCTGAGCGATGGCTGAGAGGTGTTGAGTCGCCGCTGAGCGGCGGTCAGCAGGCTGCCTTCTTCAGCGACCGCAATAAAATAGCGTAGATGCCTAAGTTCCATACACCCTCGTATATCTTCCAAGCATAGCTTGAAGCTACAAGGTGTCAAACGGCATCAGATCGGGACCCCGGATCGGCGCCCAAAAGGAGGGACCCCTATTTGGACGGCGGAGTGAGCAGCTGGCCGGGTTCAGGCCCGGCTCTTCAAGCGCCAGCTGTCGTTGCCGGTCTCGACGATGTCGCAGTGATGGGTCAGCCCGTCGAGCAGCGCGGTGGTCATCTTGGCGTCGCCGAACACGCCCGGCCATTCACCGAGCGCCGGATTGGTGGTGACCATGATCGAGGTGCGCTCGTAGAGCTGGCTGACGAGGTGGAACAGGGGATGGCCGCTGGCCAGGGCGAACGGCAGGTAACCGAGTTCATCGAGCACGATAATGCATGTGAGTACCCTCTCGCGTAAGGCCGACACTGACCGTCCGGCCCATGTTGGGGTAACGGCCTCGGTCCGGTCGATACCGTCAAGACCTGATGAACGAGAGCAAGTCGGGGTTGAGGACATCCGCATGCGTAGTGAGCATGCCATGTGGATAGCCGGGATACGTCTTCAACGACCCGTTCTTAAGCAGGTCGACCGCACGCGGCACTGAACTTGCGAACGGGACGACTTGATCAGCCTCGCCATGCATCACCAGCACCGGCACAGTAATCTTCTTGAGGTCTTCGGTATAATCTTCGAGCCAAGAGTCGACCGTCGCGTAGTGAGCAAGGGCACCGCCGCCCATGCCTTGGCGCCACCAGTTCGCAATGATCGCCTCCGAAGGCTTCGCGCCATCGAGGTTGTAGCCGTAGAACGGGTTCTCAGGCACGAAACGGTAGAACTCCGACCGATTGCCCAGTACGCCTGCCCGGATCGCTTCGAACCACTCGGGCGGCCGACCGGCCGGGTTGTCTTCGCTCCGGTACATGTTCGGCGTCAGCGAAGCGACCAGAACCGCCTTCGCGACCCGCTCCTGGTGGCGAGCGACGTAGCGAGCCACTTCACCGCCGCCCGTCGAATGCCCGATATGGATCGCGTCGCGCACGTCGAGGTGTTCCGTTAGGGCCGCGAGGTCGGCAACCCAATGGTCCATGTCGTTGCCGGTGTTGGGTTGGTCGGACCGGCCGTGGCCGCGCCGGTCGTGGGCGATCACCCGGTAGTCGTGGCGAAGGAAGAAGGTCATCTGGGCGTCCCAGTCGTCCGCCGTAAGCGGCCAGCCGTGGCTGAACACGATCGGCTGGCCCGAGCCCCAATCCTTGTAGAAGATGTTTACGCCGTCCGTGGTGGTAATGGTGGGCATCAAGTCGCTCCGTCTGCGCTTTGAACATTGTTTTAAAGAGCCAAGAAATCGTCCCGAGGCGTGACGATAAAATGTTCGTCAGCCGGAGAACGCGACTGTAAATTCCCCGTCTGACAAGGACAAATGCTTTTTCACGCTTAACGTATGCCTTGAAGGTATGGGGAGGTGGAGGGTTCGAAAACTCTCTGACTTTGAAAACTGATATATGATTCCGTGTTTTCGTGATTTTGACGGAGATGGAACGTGGGTCAGCCGGGATTTTGATGTGGATGAACGGGGCAGTTCCGGCCTGATCTGAAGCAGGCGCCGGCTGACCTGCGCCCCGTTCTAAAAACGTAGTCCAACAGGATTCAAAATGGGCGAAGCCGTTCGCTTTGCGGTTTCCCGCCCTGGCGCGCAAACGTGTTCGAGGACCTTCCTCAGGCCTTATTTAATGAGGCTTGCAAATCATCCTGACGTCGGCCCTGGCACATAGCCTCGTTGCGCTGCTATGCAGCAATACGTCGGCTACCGAGGCATAGCGGAATCTGGCGTGGCGTCGCGTCTGCAGATTTATGGGTTCACGGCCTAATTTAGCCAACAGCTTTGTCTCGCAGATTTCGTGACCATTGCGCGACAGAGAAAACAATATTTTTTCTTCAGCGGCTCCACTTGACAGAGGGCCGAGAAATATTTAGCCGATTTGATTATCGGAATTTAATGCATCAGCATATTGTGCTTGCGAGTACTCGACGCCATGTGCAGCTTTCGACCAATGTCGCGGCGTAGCCATTCTGATGACTAGTTGGATATCAGGACCTTGTGTCAGAATTCGCCGGTAATCTGAAAGAAACATGCACTATGTCTGCCACCACCACTACTACCCGCGCGCCGCGCGGAACGAAGAACTTGTCCCTGGCCTTTTTTGCTGCTGCTGACGCCATCAAGGAAGATAAGCGTCCTGCCGCCATCAAGGCCGCGTTGGCATCGATCCGCGGAGAGTTGAAGGCCACACGGGAACGGGCGAAATTAGCCAAGTCTCGCGCCGGCAAGAGGGGCCCAGGCCGCCCGCGCAAGGTTAAAACTGTCTAATATTGAGTGTTGGTTCAATCCGATCGTCTTCGAGCCAACTCTAAAACTGGGACGACTAACGAAAACGGTCGTCCCGATTCTGGAACTGACCGAGATCTTGCGCACAACTGAGCAGTTATTAACTCGGCGGCTAGGTTATTGGCGTTCGTAAGGGCATAGGATTCTAGAGCTGGGTCGATGCCGAGCTCCTCGCGGATGTGTTGAAACTTCCTTGGATCGGCGAAACGGCGATCCGTCATCATCGCCCGCAGCTCGGCTAACCCTTCTGTCGTGAAGAACAATCTGGGGGACGTGATCCGGTATCAAGCTGCATCAGCCCTCGGTCGATCAGGCCCTTGGCGACGGGCGAAAGCTTCGGCTTTCCGGCGTCGACTCCACCCCGCCAGGTTTTGATCATGAAGCCCTCGGCAACCGTCGGATATGTCGAGAAGAACATATCGAGCTCTCTCCGAATATAATCTCGTTCGCTGGGTGTGAACCCTGCGGCAATTGGTTGGTTCAACGTGCTCATGCTAGTTCCCGACGCCTACGCTTCGAACCGTCTGTCCCGCATAGGTGGGCGAGAGTCCGGATCAAGAAGGTCATGAGGGCGAAGCCCCACGATCCGCGCGATCTGGCGATAGTATCGACACCGATCTACCATTCCACAGCTCGTCGACGACGCCGAGTCGGTGAGAGACTGCACCGATGGCGGTGACGAGTGTGATCCTCCATCGGAGTTTTAAGAACGCGGTCCGCTGGCCATTACTTGACACCCTAATCCTGGCCTCCCTTGTGTTGTATGCGGTCTTGCTTTGTCCTACTAGCACGCAAGACTGAGGATTAGCGCGGGCCGCAGACGGCTGCCAAGCCTCCTGGACGTCACAGATCCTTCACCAACCGCAGAGCGTCGTAGATGGCGGCATGGGTGTTCCGGGCGGCGACCGCATCGCCGATACGGAACAGCTGGAAGTCGCCCTCGACCTCCTGTGTCAGTGGCTGCGGCCGGCCGGCAATCAATGCGGTGTAGTCTACCGCTCCGCGATTGCAGGATAGCGGCTTAAGCGCAAAGTAAAGGTCGTCGAGAGGAATCGTGCCCTGGTTGATCACAACTTGATCGATCCGCCGCTCTTCCCTCACGCCCCCGTAATCGCTGCCGACGATGGCTACTAGTTCGTTGCCTTCTCGTCGAACCGAGTCGAGGCGATACGTCACTGTAAAGATGACGTTCCGCTTTTGGAGCGACCGCATATAGGGCACAAGGTTCATCGCCATGACCTCGGGCGAGAAGCTTCGGTCTGGAGTCATCACCTCCAAAATCGAGCCGGTCGCACTGATGATCTCCGCGGCCTGTAGCGCCGCGTGGTCGCCAGCGTCGTCGAAGAGCAAGACCTGCGACCCCGGTTTCACATCACCAGCGATAATGTCCCAGGATGAAACGGTGAGGTCGTTTCCGGCCGAGAGGCTTTCCGTCGGTGGTAAGCCACCGGTCGCGATGATGACGGCATCTGGAGTCTCAGCGAGGACACTGTCTGCATCAGCCCAGCTGTTGAAGTGGAACTTGACGCCACGCGCTTCGCACTGCGCCATGCGCCAGTCGATGAGGCCGATCATTTCCTGACGGCGTGGGCTCCGCGCCGTCAGACGAACCTGCCCGCCAGGATGGTTGGCGGCTTCGAAAACCACGACCTCATGGCCGCGCACGGCCGCAACGCGCGCCGCCTCAAGGCCGGCCGGGCCGGCACCGACGACAACGATCTTACGCCGTGCTTTGCTGGGCGGAATGTCGTGAGGCATGGTCAGTTCACGACCGGTCGCTGGATTGTGGATGCAATAGGCCGAACCGCCTTGGTAGATCCGGTCTAGACAGTAATTGGCGCCGACGCAGGGGCGAATGTCGTCTTCGCGACCTTCCATGATCTTCCGAACGATGTGTGGGTCGGTCATATGCGCCCTGGTCATCCCGACCATGTCGAGCTTGCCTGAGGCAATTGCATGGCGCGCCGTCGCGACGTCCTGGATCTTTGCAGCGTGGAACGTAGGAAAGTTCGTGGCGGCACGGATCTCGCCGGCAAAATCGAGATGCGGCGAACTTGTCATGCCCTGGATGGGAATGACATCGGTGAGCCCGGCATCCGTATCGATATGACCGCGGATGACGTTGAGAAAGTCGACGAGGCCGCTATCCTTCAGGCGTTGCGATATCGCGAGGCCCTCGGCTTTCGTGAGGCCGCCAGCGACAACCTCGTCCGCCGTGTAGCGAAGGCCAATGATGAAGCTGTCGCCCACTCTCTTTCTGATGGCCAAGAGCACTTCGAAGGTGAAGCGCAGGCGATTATCCAGGGAGCCACCATAGCGCCCGTCCAGGGTGTTGGTCAGCGGAGACCAGAACTGGTCCATGAGGTGGCCGTAGGCCTGTAGCTCGATACCGTCGAGACCGGCTGCCTTCATGCGTTCAGCGGCATCCGCGTAGTCGCCGATGATTCGCGCGATGTCCCAATCTTCCAATTTCTTCGGAAAGGCGCGATGTGCGGCTTCGCGCCGATGGGACGGTGAGACGACGGGCAGCCAGTCGGCCTTATCCCAGCGCGTCCGACGGCCGAGATGAGTAAGCTGGATCATAACCGCGGTGCCGTGCTCGTGGCAGGCGTCCGTCAGCTCTTTCAACCAGGGCACCACCTCGTCCTTATATGCGAGGACGTTGTTGAAGACGGGCGGGCTGTCATGAGACACGGCGGCCGAACCGGCTGTCATGGTCAAGGCGATCCCCGCTTTCGCGCGTTCGACGTGGTACGCGCGGTAGCGGGCCGTCGGCATTCCATCTTCAGGGTAGGCCGGTTCATGTGAAGTGGTCATGATCCGGTTTCTCAATGTCAAATCCTTCAACCGGTAAGGTTGAAGGAGGGGATCCTTTGACATAGCGGCCTTCCACGGAACCGGGTCTGGCCTTGAGGCTAAGAGAACTGTACACCCTAGTCAATAAACTCGACGTAGCTGCACATTTATTCTTGCCCGGACCCTTCCCGCTTGCTAGCCTCGGCTGATGCAGCAGGCGGAAGCGATCGAGACGGGATGGCGCGGATCCGCCGAGAGCTGGCTGGAGACGGCTTACGACAGCTTTGTTGAGGCCGGTGTGGAGGCCGTGCGCATTCTGCCTTTGGCGAAAAAGCTCAACCTCTCGCGAACCAGCTTCTACTGGTTCTTCAAGGATAGAGACGAGCTTCTGGCGGCGCTGGTGGATCGTTGGCGCACGAAGAACACCGGTGGAATCATCAAGCAGTGCGCAGTGTACGCTGAGAGCGTGGCGGAGGCGATCCTCAATCTCTTCGACTGCTGGCTGGATCCCCGCCTCTTCGACTCGCAGTTCGAATATGCAATTCGCAGCTGGGCGTTGCAATCGCCTCATATCTCGGTCGAAATCGACGCGGCGGACACCGAACGACTTCAGGCGGTGACGGGCCTATTTGCGCGTTACGGCTTTGATCCGATCGCGGCCGATGCGCGTGCCCGAACAACGTATCTGACACAGATTGGCTACATTGCGGCAAAAACCGTTGAGGATTTGTCGTCGCGCATGCGGCGTATCCCGCAATACGTCGAGATCTTCACCGGCCAAGCTCCTGAGCCACGTGAGCTTCGGCGCTTCTTCGCGCGTCATGGCTATAACGATCCGGAACCCGGCCAGCCGCAGACCGCCGTTTGAAAGCCGACCATGCACGATAGCCCGTCCCCGAGGATCGCGTCTCTGCTCCGTTCGCGGCAACCCAACCACACGTTGCCAGCCGAACTCTATACCGATGCTAACGTGTTCGATGCCGATATGGAGGTAATCTTTCATCGTCACTGGATCTATGTCGGTCCGATTTGCGACGTGCCGGAGCCGGGCGATGTTTCGGTGGTAGACATCGGGCGGAGCAGTATCATTATCCTCCGCGACGATGCGGATGTGGTGCGCGCCTTCTTCAACGTTTGCCGCCATCGCGGTGCGCGACTGCTGCCGGCCGGAATATCCACGATCGGTCGGCTGGTGTGTCCGTATCATCAATGGACCTACGAGTTGAGCGGCGAGCTCGCCCACGCGATGCATATGGGCAAGGATTTTGATGCCAGTTGCCACAGTCTGGTGCCGGTGCATCTTCGCTCCATTGGCGGACTGCTCTATGCCTGCCTCGCGGACCGCCCGCCAGCCGATCTGGATGACTTGGCGGAGGTCATGGAGGCGCGCTTAGCACCCTACGGGCTGCGCGACGCCAAGGTTGCGCATCAGGTGGATCTGATCGAACGCGGCAATTGGAAGCTGACGATCGAGAACAATCGTGAATGCTATCACTGCTCTGCCACCCATCCGGAACTCTGCGTCGCCTTCGTTGACCTCGACTTTGGCTTCGATCCGGCAAGCTTGTCAGCGGAAGACCGTGCGCTCGCCGAAGCCCATGAGATGCGGTACGCCGGAAAGGCTCGCGAATGGGAGGCGCTTGGTTTCGAAACGAAAGCCGTCGAACATCTTGCCGGCCACCCGACCAATTTCCGCACGCAGCGGCTTGTCATGGGCGGCGCCGGAGAATCGCAAACAGCAGATGCGCTCGCGGCGTGCGGCAGGCTTCTCGGCAGCATGACGCGCAAGGACCTCGGCGACCTGCACTTGTGGGGCCATAATGCCTGGCATCATTTCATGGGCGACCATGCGGTGACGACCATGGTCATGCCGCTTTCTGCCAGCGAGACGCTCATCCGCACCAAGTGGCTCGTGCATAAGGAGGCGGTAGAAGGCGCGGATTATGACGTCGACCGATTGACCCATGTCTGGAAGGCGACCAATGAGCAGGATGCGCATCTCGTCGCGATCGCGCATGCCGGAATCGGGAGTCGCGGCTATCGGCCAGGCACCTATTCACGCTTCACCGAAGGGCAACTCGACAATTTCTTGACCTGGTACATTCAGCGCATGCAGGCGCACGGTTTCTGAAGCGGGTCTCGTGCTGTTGCGGGCACTTTCTGGAAGGTCTCGGCGAAGTGCAAGTTGTTGAGAAAATGCCCTATTCCGTCTCCGAGACGGAGAACGAATGGATTGTCCTAGCGGACGGAACGCGGCTTGCCGCGCGAATCTGGCGGCCTTCTGGCACGCAGGCACGTTTTCCGGCGATCCTTGAGTATCTGCCTTATCGCAAGCGCGATGGTACCGTCGACCGGGACGCGCTGACGCATCCTTACTTTGCCGGCCATGGGTATGCCTGCATGCGCGTTGACATGCGCGGCAGCGGCGAGTCGGACGGTCTGCTGGATGACGAATACTTGAAGCTTGAACAGGACGATGCGCTAGAGGTCATCGACTGGATCGCGGCGCAGCCATGGTGTAGCGGCCTTATCGGCATGATCGGCATTTCGTGGGGCGGGTTTAACGGGTTGCAGGTCGCGGCTCGTCGGCCGCCTGCGCTGAAGGCGGTCGTCAGCATCTGCTCGACGGACGATCGCTATGCCGATGACATCCATTTCATGGGGGGCTGTTTGCTCAATGACAATTTGGCCTGGTCCTCAACCATGCTGGGCTACATGTCGCGTCCGCCCGACCCGGCGCTGGTGGGCGACCGCTGGCGGGACATGTGGTTGCAGCGCCTGGAGCACGAGCCGCTGCTGGCTGCAATCTGGCTGCAACATCAGCGGCGGGATGATTACTGGAAGCACGGCTCGATCTGCGAGAGCTTTGAAGACATAAACTGCCCAGTGCTGGCCGTGGGCGGTTGGGCGGACGGCTATTCTAACGCCGTGCCAAAGCTGCTGGCGGGGCTGACGGCGCCGTGCCGAGGTATCATTGGACCCTGGGCGCATAAATATCCTCACTTCGCGCGGCCCGGACCGCGCATCGGCTTCCTCCAGGAATGTCTGCGCTGGTTTGATCAGCATCTAGCCGGTCGCGAAACCGGCGTGATGGACGAGCCAATGCTCCGCGTCTGGATGCACGACTGGCAGGAGCCTCTCGGGGAATACGAATTCCGCAAGGGTCGCTGGATAGCCGAACCCTCGTGGCCAAGCCTCGCCATTCAACGACAGGTTCTAGTGCTGAACGCAGAGGGGTTGCGCGCGGAACCTGGCCTTGAACAGAAGCTCGACTGGTGTTCGCCGCAGGACCATGGCGAGGTTTCCGGAACTTGGTTCAGCTTCGGGACCGGACCCGACCAGCCGACCGATCAACTGGTCGACGACGGCCGCGCTCTGATCTTCGACACGGTGCCGCTCGAAGAGACCCTGGAAATCCTAGGCGCGCCTGTACTCGATCTGGAAGTTGCCGTGGATCGACCGAACGCGGTCATCGCCGTGCGTCTTAGCGATGTTTCACCCGACGGCGGGTCGCTGCGGGTAACTTACGGCGTGCTGAACCTTACACATCGGAACAGCCATGAGCGGCCTGAGGATGTCGTGCCGGGTGCGCGCATGCGCATTCGCATTGCCTTGAACGATGCCGCGCATCGCTTCGTGCCGGGACACCGGCTGCGCGTCGCGGTTGCTACAAGTTACTGGCCCGTCATCTGGCCCTCGGCCGAACCCGCGACGCTCAGCCTTTTCACGGCGGCGAGCCGCCTGACGCTACCGGTGCGCAAGCCGCGTCCTGAGGATGCCGCGCTTGCTTTTCAGCCGGCGCAATCAGCGCCGCCGCTGGAACGCAGTTGGCAGCGCAAAGGCGGAGGCCATCGCCGTGTCACACGCGATGCCGAAACCGGCGAGTCGGTGATCGAAGTGCTGGCTGATTCAGGACGCTCTACCATTGTGGCGCTCGGGCTGGAGACAGAATCGATCCAGCGCGAAAGCTACAGCATCTTGGCGCGGGATCCACTCTCAGCCAAGGTCGATATCAGCTATACCATGTGCGTCGGCCGTGGCGCTTGGCAGACCCGCACCGAGACGCGGACGGTCATGCGCGCGACCAAACAGGAGTTCCTCCTGGAAGCCAGCCTCGACGCCTATGAAGGGGAGACACGGGTCCTGTCACGCAACTGGGCACGACGTGTCCCGCGTGATGGGGTCTGAGATGCCGTTGCCATGCTGACTTATGCGGGCAAGCGCCTTGCTCTTGCTTTGGTCATTTGCGTGCTCGCGATGACCGTGATGTTCGCGCTGGTCTTTTTGATTCCAGGTGACCCGGCCTCAATCGCGCTTGGGCCCAATGCAACGCCCGCCATGCGAGCCACGCTGCGCGCGCGCATGGGCCTAGATCAGCCGATGGCGTTTCAGCTGTGGCATTTCTTCGATCATGTCCTGCACGGGAATCTCGGTGTCGACGTCTGGACTGGACGCAGCGTCGCCAGCCTCGTTCTGGAGGCTTTGCCCTACACGCTGGCGCTGACGATCGGCGGTCTCGGCTGGGCCGCCCTGGTGGGTATCCCCCTCGGCTGCTATTCGGCGATCCGCCGCAATACCTGGATTGACCGGTTGAGCGGCGTGCTCTCGGTGGGCGCGATCTCG
>NZ_LMUQ01000035.1 GCF_009765865.1 Acidisoma sp. L85 | reverse complement strand
TGCGCGCGATTTCGGCCATCCGGCCTCGGTTCTCTCGGGTCCACATCCCGAGCTTGAATCATCCCTCCCCGAGCCGCCACAAGCATTTTCAAACGGCCTCCTAGCACTAACAGAGACGCCATAGATGAGTACAGACAAAGGGCACAGAGTCACCGTAACAGTGCGTCGGTCTGACGACAGCATACTTGCAGTCTTATAAAGACAGGTTAGAATGTCTAGAAACTATCCCACTTTCCGACGGACTGTATTCTATAATTACCGTGCCCGGGCATCAGGCAAGCCCCTGCTTCCATAGTCGTGAGTCGGCGTCACCGAGCTCAGCGATGCGGACAAGAAGAGGGCACAACGAGCAACCCATCGGTCTTGCGATGCGTGACGTTTGACTCGCTGGTCGCCCAACCGGTTCAGTGACTAGTGCTGCGTTCGTTTGTTGGTTGAGCTGCCGGCTCGCTGAGGAAGCGCGCTGCGCAGACGGCAGTGTCGCTACAGAAGCGTGTGGAAGCGGCGGGGGAGGGGAGGGCGCCAGTTGGAGCATCGCTCTACCGGCCGGCCATTCCGATTGACCATCGCGTTGGAATGAGCTCGTTGCCTACCTGTGGATCAGGGCTTCGGGTGGAGGGTGCGCAGAGGGCTCCCTCCTTCAAGCAATGACGCGAGATTGCAGGATGGTGGACTCCGCCAGCCATTTGCCGACATGGCCGGCACACAGCACCCCCTGCTAGCGAAGTTCCGTCCCGGGCGGTTCGTCAGCTGAGCGACAGTACAGCAGCCGATTGGACTAGAATGGGAAGGCTCTCGGATTGGGTGCATTCATGTAATTCGGCTGCACACCGACATCACCGACAGAGGGTCATCAAAGTACGTGTCCAATGATCCCGTCTCAGATACGAGGACCGGGCCGATCGCGTACTTCGGGCTTCTGGAAGTCCTCGGGCCACCGCGTGACTGTTCGTTACCAAACCAGTCAGCCCCAAACTTTTTCGGCTGGAGCGCACGGTCGACAGCTTCTATCCGGCAACACTGTCGCAGCAACGGTAGGACAAACCTTCCACCCGCGACTGCCGCCCCAGCCGATCCGTTCCACCTGACGACCACCCAAGCCCATGGTGCGTTGCCGGGCTTTCAACTGCGTCTTCGCCTAGTGCAGTATCGAGGAACGGACACGCTTGTAGGCAGCGAAGCTTGGCCTCATTACCCACCCCCCGAGTTTAATCTCGGGCAGGTGAAGGGGTTTTCTCAACATGCTGTGCTCAGATATAGGCACCGAGCAAAGAAAGGTCCGCTTTTCCTAAACGCTCCTTGGCGCTTTGCAACTGATGCCAATAGGGATAAAGGATGGGTGGCGCGCTCACGGCGTCCAAGCGGCTGCGCTCCTCCACGCTTAAGGTCACGTCGGCGGCGCCGAGGTTGTCTTTCAGCTGTTCCGCTGTCCGCCCGCCGATAATGACCGATGTTACACCGGCTCTACCGAGCGTCCAAGCGAGCCCCACTTGCGCCACCGATACATCCCGACTCTGCGCGATCTCCACGAGTGCGTCAACGATGCGCCAAAGACGCTCTTCATCCCGAATCGGCGGTTCGACCCATCCCGCGAGGCGCCTTGTTCCTTCCGGCTCTGCCTGGTTCCGGCGATATTTCCCTGACAACAACCCGCCGGCGAGGGGACTCCAAACGAGAATACCCAGACCTTGATCGATCGAGATTGGAACTAATTCATACTCAGCCTCGCGTGCTTCGAGCGAGTAGTGGATCTGCTGACTAACAAAACGCTCGCGATGATCCACTTGGCTGACGCCAAGTGCCTTCATCAGATGCCAACCGGAGTAATTCGAGCAACCGATGTAGCGCACCTTGCCTTGAGCAACGAGTCGGTCGAGAGCTTCCATTGTCTCCTGCAGCGGCGTCTGACCATCCCATTCGTGAACCTGATAGAGATCGATGACGTCCGTCTTCAAACGCCGGAGACTTGCCTCGCAGGCGCGCATGAGATGATAGCGTGAGAGTCCCCTGTCGTTCGGTCCAGGGCCCATGGTGAAGCGAGCCTTGGTCGCGATGAGCACGCCGTTCTTTCGTTGACCGCCGAGCGCATCGCCGACGATCTCTTCCGACGCTCCCGCGGAATAGACATCGGCGGTATCTATGAGGTTTACACCGGCGTCGAGGCAAAGATCGATATGACGCTTTGCTTCATCCAGGCCGACGTTGCCGACCTTGGCGAAATTCCCCCCTCCTCCCATCGTCATCGTCCCGAGCGTGATCGCGGAAACTTTTAGACCCGATTTGCCGAGTAGGCGATATTCCATTGCATGTCTCACTGAGTGATTGGGTGGTGGAATTAGACGTTCGTCCTAGCAACGCGCTCCCGGTGCGTCGAACGGGGTGGCTAGCCGAGTGCCTCCCTGTCTCTGCATGCTCCCGGCCAAGAACTCTACACAAGGTTGGATGATGAAGGTAGCCGCAGGATATGATTTCTTCGGCGACGTAGCGCTATCTGACTTACGGCTCGGGACTAGCTTGGTGGGCCGTGTGAGCCCGTCCTCGCGAGGTAGCTATTTTCCATTGTGTCATCGAGCGTCTTGCTGCGAGATATGCCGACAGTTTGGCAGAATTTCCAGGAGGAGCACCGGCCCTTCATGCCCGGCTCGCGGTCGATATCATGCGGGGCTATAGCTTTGAACTGGCAGGAAAGAGCTACCTTTGTAGTCCGGAGATAGGGGGCGCACATCACGGAGTGATTCGTCTTCGGTTTGCTGTCCGCAATGATCGAATCGGCGTCAGGCATCAAATGCAAGTCTCAGACCGATGTCTAAGCGGATCGCCTCGGCTAGGATCGATTTTGCGACCAATGTATCGACGATAGCTGAACCGACAGAATCGAACACGACGAAGTCTCGACTATTTAGTCTGCGTTCAGGAAGAGAAGTGCGACCAGCAAGAAGATCCCCCAGTTCAATTAGACCAGTTTCGATTCCTTCCGATGAAAGATATGCGCATTCGCCGACCTTGAGTGCGTCCTCGCGTTGATCGACAACGATGGTGGACTGAGCCAAGACAGATTTGCCAATCTCGCGCTTGCCAGGGCTGTCCGCCCCCATAGCCAGGATCACGGCGTGAGAGGAGAGATCGCACGCCTCCAGCAAAGGCTGCCTTGCGGGCGTTGCAGTGATAACGAGTTCCGCGTCACGCACCGCGGTGCTGGCCGTGTCATCGACAACGATGGGTCTTGGTAAACTACGTGCAAGGTCTTCTGCCTTGGCGCGTGAGCGGCTCCAAACGTGAATGCTGCGGATCGGCACCAGGGAAGTTACGGCCAAGAGCGCCGCACGCGCGACTGGACCCGCTCCCAATATAGTGAGCGTTCGCGCGGCGGGCGCCAGGCAATCTGCGGCAATTGCGGCCAGGGCGCCCGTGCGCGCTGCGGTGATGTCGGCCGAATCCATTACCGCGGTGATTGCGGCGCCTTGCACATCGAAGAGGACTATCAATCCAGTCGCCGCTTTCCCGTGGGGGCGAAGGTTAGCCTTGACGGAGAGAGTGGCAGGGGACGTCACAGCTCCGGCCTTGAGGTGTAGCAGGGCCGCAGGCAGCGCAATCTGTCCGGAAACCGGCGGCGCCACGCTGCCCTCAGCCCGCAGCAACAGGGCTTGGCGAACAGCTTCGTTTAGGTTCGCTGCGGACATGGCTTGGCGAACCTGAGATCGCGTGAGCAACAGCGGTGCGGGCATAGTTTCCTCCGGGGTCATGAACAGGGTCGATTATCGATTGACATCAAGCTAGTTCTTTTCTTACCGTTAAAAAATAATAGGAGGCAATGATGAAGCAGGCTGGTCTGACCCCTCTTTCCGCCGCTCCAACGGGCACCAACGATCTCAAACGGAACGCCCTCGGACTGCCAAGCGCGTTGGCGATGTCGCTCGCCTTTATCTCGCCAACGATCGGGGTGATCTTCATCTCGTCGCTTATCGGCGGCCAGGCCGGGGTAGCGTCGCCCTTCATTTTCCTTCTCGGCACCATAGGGATTGCTCTGATGGCGGTGACGATTGCCGAATTTGCGCGCCGCGTAACATCGGCGGGAGGATTCTACAAATTCATCACACTGGGTTTGGGTAACCGTGCCGGTTTCGCCTGCGGCATGGTACTACTCTTCGCCTATGTGCTGCAAAGCCCTCTCAACACCAATCTGTTCGGCGGTTTCGTTAGTCAGGCACTGCTGAGTGACTTCGGCGTCTATGTCCCCTGGTGGATCTTGATGATTGCGATTGTGCTCCTGGTTGGTCTCCTGGCTTGGTATTCTGTTCACGCATCAATGCAATTTGGCATCGCCTTCCTGATCGCGGAGGTGGCTGTTGCCGCGGTGCTTCTTCTCTTGGTTGTTTTTAGAGGCGGTGATGGCGGCCAAATCCCTGCCGCCTTCACCCCGACGCAGGCAATCCACGGGTGGGGAGGACTTGGAAAGGCATTCGTATTCATTGTGCTCGCCTTCTTCGGCTTCGAGTCCTGCTTGACAGTCGCGGAAGAGACACGGAATCCTCGGCGAAACCTTCCGATTGCGCTGGTCGGCTCGGTAACACTCGCGGGCCTCTGGTTCTCCTTCGCCATGTACGCGGTCGTCGTCGGCTTTGGTGCGAAGCATATAGACAAACTTGCGGCCTCTTCTGAGCCTTTGCGCGACCTGGCTGTACGTTATATCGGGCCCTGGTATGGCGTCGTGATCGATCTAGCCGCTTTCTCCGCAATTATCGCAGTTCTGCTCGCCATCCACACAGCGAACTTCCGCGTCCTTTACGCCTTGGGCCGCGATGGACTGTTGCCCCGCGCGCTCGGACGAACCCACTCGGTCCACAAGACGCCACATGTCGCAATAATTTCGTATTCGATCGCTACCTTGGTTATCGGATTGGCCGCCGGCATGGCGTGGGGGCCCATCAACGCGTTTGGCGACCTTGGCTATCTATCATCAATCGCGATGCTACCGGTCTATGTTCTCACCAACGTCGCGCTACCTGTCTTTGTGCGAAAGTTTTATCCCTCTGAATTCTCCCCAGTCGTACACGTGTTATTCCCGATCGTATCGTCCGCTATCTTTATCGTGGGTATCTGGCTTAATATCCACCCCTGGCCGGCGGAGCCCATGACATCTTTCCCGATCATTGTGCTTGCGGTCGTGGTCGCGGCGGCTTTGTGGGGAGTCTGGTTGCAGAGGAGCGGCTCGCCACTCTTCCATCAACTCGGAAGAGTGCTGTTCATGGAAGGCGATGCACAACCGCACCTCGAAGACGTCGCCTAACTTCGATCTAGCTGCTAGAAGGCAGCCCGGCTCAACATGCTGGAGAGCGAGATCAGGATCTCGCTCTTTAGCCGTCGCATGAAGAAGCAAAGCATGAAGAAACTGGATGGCAAGAACGCCCTCATCAGCGGTGGCGCGTCTGGCATCGGCAAGGCGATTGCCCAGCTCTTCCTTGAGGAAGGCGCGAAGGTAGCGGTAGCGGATCTAAACGGCCGGCTGCTGGACGCCACAGTCGCAGAACTGTCGGCCTACGGTGAGGTCACGGGCATCGCCGGTGACGTGCGAGCGATGTCGGACGCTGCCCGCATGGTAGAGGTAGCCTCAAGACCAAACGGCGGCCTCGATATTCTTGTGTGCAACGCCGGGATCACCAGCGTGATGTCGATCGAGCATTTGACTGAGGAGGAATGGGATGCCGTCATATCGACAAACGTGAAGGGCATGTTCACGCTAGTGAAGCACGCTATAGCTCCCATGAAAGCACGCGGTGGGGGCAGGATTGTCACGCTCGGATCGGAAATGGGGATCGTCGCAGTGCCCGAATCGCCAGCTTACAATGCGAGTAAAGGCGCCGTGATCATGTTCACTAAGTCAATCGCCCTAGACCTGATCAAGGACAACATTCGAGTGAACTGCCTTTGCCCGGGCGTGACGCGGACGCCGCTCCTGCAGGCCGAAATTGATAATAGCCGCGAGCCTGAGAAAGTCGCCGCGGCGCAAGCCAGCTGGGCACCCATCATGCGGGTCGCTGACGCGAGAGAAATTGCCCAGGGCGCGTTGTTTCTCGCCAGTGACGCGAGTTCATTCTCGGTCGGCTCTTGTCTTGTGCTCGACGGAGGCTTCACCGCGAAGTAGCGCCCGATGAAAAAGGAGCCTGCTAAAGAACGTCTTAAGATGGTTAGTGCGCGCGACGACTTCGCCCACTTGCCAGCCGTACCTGCCGATATGCGTATCAGCAACTCGCTTCGTCTATTGGATGTTCTGCGTCATGCAGCCACGCTATCACGCTCGGACCTCGCGCGGATGGTCAATCTCGGAATGCCGACGGTCCATCGTCTCGTTTCAGATCTGCTTGCACTCGGTCTTGTTGATGAGTTCCCGGCGCGACAGGATGGTGTCCAGAAAGGCCGGCCGGCGGTGATGTATCGGTTGCGTGATCAAGGCGTGCTCGTCGCCGGGGTCGACATAGGTAACAAGACGTCCCGTTTTGCAATCGCTTCATCAGCGGGGAAGATCTTAACCTCGAGCGCACATCGGACAGAGACCATTCGACGCGATCTTGCCTCCGGTATAGCAAACGAGGTCCGGTTCCTCGTGGGCCGCCTGAAGATTGATTTGGACCTTCTTGCCGGAGTCGGTATCGGGGTTGCAGCTGCCGTTGATCCAGTCACTGGAACACTTCAGAACCCTCCGCGACACCACAATTGGCAGGGGCTCGAGCTTCGCAAGCTTCTTGAACAGAAACTGCGTTGCGGCACCTTGGTAAGGCAGGACGATCACCTTGCCGCCCTTGCAGAAGCCAGTAGCACGGGAACCTTCCCTGGGGCGCAGTCCGTCGTCGTGCTCGAAATTGGCACCGGGATCGGTGCCGCAATGGTGGTGGATGGTGTAACGATGGGTGGTGCTCACGGGCGCTTCGGACGAATAGCTGGCTGGCCCGTTAGCACGCCGCGGCGCGGTGTCTCAAGTTCAACCTTAGGCGCGAGCTTGACCGCCGATGGTTTGGTCGAGGATTACCGTCGGCGCGATGGGCGGGGTCGGGTCACCGACGGCCAATCTCTTTTCAAAGCGTCAGATGCAGGGGACGAGGTTGCGGATTCAGTGCTTGCTTGGGCCGGCCAGGAAATCGCGGAGTTGATTATCCGTCTTCATCGGTTTTGCGATCCGGCAGGGATCGTTTTGGGCGGCGGACTCGCACGCGGTTTTGCGACCCTTGAGCCCCATCTTCGCCCCCATCTGCCCACAGGTGTTGCGGTTGCTCCGAGCATAATCGGCGAAAATGCTGTGGTGGTTGGAGCCATCCTCTCTTCGATTCATTACGCCGACGCTTGGATAAGGCAACGGCTGCACCAACTCGAATCCGGCATCAGGTGGCCTAGGCCGCCTGATGCCATTCTGGAGCATCGTCCATGAGACAAACTGCGGCCTTGGTCGGCGGAGAAGCTGTGACTAGCGGCGCAACCATCAATGTTGTCGATCCTTCGACCGGCGAGGTTTTCGCCGAAACCCCCGATTGTAGTCCCGCTGAGGTGGCGAACGCAGTGGTGATCGCTCAAGCCGCCTCGATTGGTTGGCGCAATCGGTCTGTCGCCGATCGGGCGGCCATTATTCGCCGTATCGGCCATTTCGTACTGCGGGATCTACCATTGCTCACTGAAAGCGAGGCACGGCAGACAGGGAAGCCGCTCCGCCAAGCGCGGCGAGACGTAGAAATAACTGCCCGTTACTTTGATTTCTACGCGAGTGCCATCGAGACCTTCGGCGGTGAGACGATTCCTCTCAACAATGATACGCTCATCTACACTCGATGGGAGCCGCATGGCGTCACTGGCCACATAGTGCCGTGGAACTATCCCATGTCGATCATGGCGCGATCGGTCGTGCCCTCGCTGGCGATGGGCAATGCCTGCGTGCTCAAGCCAGCGGAGGAAACTCCACTGACAGCTTTGCAGCTCGGCACTTTAGCGATAGAGGCGGGACTACCTCCTGGCGTGTTGAATATTGTCACAGGCACTGGCGAGGGGGCTGGCGCCGCTTTGGTCACGCATCCCGGCATTGGCCACATCTCGTTTACCGGCTCAGTCGAGGTTGGCAGGTCGATCAGCCACGCGGCTGCTGAGCGCCTGGTGCCGGTCACGATGGAGCTCGGAGGTAAGTCGCCGAACATTGTCTTCGCGGATGCAGATCTCGATCGCGCGGTGCCGGTAATCGTCAACTCTATCCTGCAAAATGCTGGGCAGACCTGCTCGGCCGGCGCGCGCTTGCTAGTCCATGAGGCGGTGCATCGAGAGATGGTCGATCGGATTGTCTCCCGTTTTGCTGCCATGGTCATAGGACCGGCCTTCGAAGACCCCGATCTTGGCCCACTCATCTCGGCGGCTCAACGGGCGCGTGTCCACGCTTTCGTCGAATCAGGACGTGCCAACGCCGACGTCAAAACAGGAGGCCGAATGCTTTCGGGAGGGAAGTTTGGCAAAGGCTTTTTTTACGAGCCGACACTGATAGACGGGGTCGATCCGGCGAGCTCGCTTGGCCAGGATGAGATCTTTGGACCCGTACTGGCGGTCACGACCTTCCGGACATTGGACGAGGCAGTAGAACTGGCTAATTGTACGGACTACGGGTTGGTTGCGGGGGTCTGGACAAGCGACCTGGCGAAAGCTCACCGGATGGTTCAACAAGTCGTCGCGGGGCAAGTGTTTGTAAATTCCTATGGCGCGTCGGGAGGAGTGGAGGTTCCATTCGGTGGATTCAAACGCTCAGGTTTCGGACGGGAAAAGGGTGTCGAGGGTCTCCGCGGATTTGGTCAAATCAAGACGGCGGTGGTTGCGCTGTGACCGCCGTCGATCTCCCTCTGCCACTATCACGTGAAACAGACTTACCGATCGCATTCGATAGCGCGGCGCTCGATACGCCGGCAGTTCTAGTGGACCTCGATATCGTCGAGGCGAATATCGACCGGATGGCTAAGTTCGCCGCGCGAAACGGATTCGCGCTCCGACCGCATATCAAGACCCACAAGAGCGTGGCACTCGCGCGGCGTCAAATCGTGGCCGGCGCGGTCGGCATCTGTACCGCTACGGTGAGCGAAGCCAAGGCAATGATCGAGGGCGGTGTTCGAGATGTGCTGATTGCCTATCCCCTTGTCGGAAAGAGGAAGTTTGAGCGGCTCGGCTCCGTGATGGGACTGGCTAATGTCGCTCTCGCCGCGGACTCTGAAGCCGTCATTGAATCCTACATCGAGTTTGCAGAGCATGTCGGTCGAGTGATCCCGGTTCTGGTTGAGGTCGATACTGGTATGCATCGAGTCGGCGTCGCGCCGAAACGTGCTGTAGTTCTTGCGAATATGATCGCGAAGTCGCACGGACTTGAGTTTCGGGGCATTATGACGCACGCGGGCCAGGTCCATGACGTAACGGCAGCCGCCGACATCGCGGCAGTGGCTCGTCAGGAGGCGGCTACAATGGGAGCGGTGAGACAGGATGTCGAGCGCACGGGATTGGATGTCCAAGTGATCTCCGCGGGCTCCACAATCACAGCGGCTTATTTTCGGCCAGAGGATGGCATCACGGAGATCCGGCCAGGAACCTATATCTATAACGACCTGCGAACGCTTGAGCTATTCGCCTGCGCGCGTGATGCTATGGCAGTGACGGCTCTAGCGACCATCGTCAGTGTCGACAACAGTCGCCTGACGATTGATGCCGGTAGCAAAACGTTGACGGTTACGCGAGACTCCGCCTTCGGCTATGGACTTCTGGTAGAGGACAACGCTGCCAAGGTCACTCGGCTTTCTGAGGAACATGGGGTATTGTCTCTACTGACCGCAGCCGAGCGATTCCGGGTGGGTCAACGTGTTCGGTTGGTCCCCGTTCATGTCTGCGTCTGGATGGATCTGCAGGCCGAAGTCTACGGCACCCGTGGTAGTCAAATTGTTGAGCGCATCGAGGTTGATGCTATGAGGCACAGTCTATGAAGACCTAGTGGCTTAGATAAGGGCCTCACAAGACTCACATTGGTAGCCTTTGCAACTCACTCATCGGAGAATCATCACGCCAGCGCAGGCTCGGGTCAAAGATCGCTGGCTCCTAGCTAAGCGAGCCTCCAGTCGGCGATGGCTCCGTCGCACGTTTAGCGGTGCCGCAGGAGTCCCGGACAAGGATCTTCGCTTTCAACACATGGCGGACTGGGCCCGCCTTCGTCTGACCACTGATGCGCGCGAATAGTAGCGACGCGGCTTCACGGCCGACCGCGTAAGCGGGCTGTGACACTACAGTCAAACGCGGGTGGAATGCGCTAGCCCATGGGAAATCATCGAAGCCAATCACCGCCAGGTCGCGCGGACACCGCAGCCCAAGTGTGGCGAGTGCCTGGATCAAGCCGAGCGTCATGAAGTTATTCGCGCAGAATACCGCTGTCGGCGGCCGTGGCAATGTCAGCAGATTGAGACCGGCGCGATGCGCATCCTCGATCGTCGAGCGACTGGAGATTTCGTAGTCAGGATCGGCCACGATGCTGGCGTCGGCCAGGGCATCGGCAAAGCCGGTCATGCGATCTTCAATGGTGCTGGCATTGAGGCTGGCGCGCATGACAGCGATCCGCCGATGGCCGACCTCGGTCAGTCGTGAAACAATCGCCCGAGCCGATTCGCGATTATCGACCACGACAGAATCGGCGCGGACATTCGTCAGATAGCGATCAGCGAAGACGACAGGCATGCCGCTGCCCACAAGATCACGAAGGTAGTCGTGATTGCCACCGGCCGGCACCATGATGATAGCTTCCACCCGGCGCTCGCGCAGCACATCGAGATAGGTGCGTTCCTTCTCGGCATCCTCATCCGTATTACACAGGATGATGTTGTACTGGTCCGGGCGGCTATAGACGGCATCCTCGACGCCGCGCACGAAGTCGCCGAAATACGGGTTTGAAATGTCGGAGACGATCAGGCCCAAGGTGCCGCTGCTGCTGCGCCGCAGGCTGCGAGCGATGCCATCGCGGCGATAATTCAGGGTCGCGATCGCGCGTTGCACGCGCTGCCTGGTTTCGGGCAGAACGCTGCGGGTCTCGTTGAGAACATGAGACACAGTCGCGGTGGAAACTCCCGCCATGCGCGCCACATCCCGGATCGTCGCCATGCCTTCACCACTCCGGTCATCGCGATGGGCGCCGCCAAGGTCGCTCCCGCGCCGCTACTCCTACGGGCCAACCAACCTGCACCGGGGCGATGAGAACCCTTGACATTCGCCAGAACCAGGGGTGATGTAGCAGGTAATCGATTACGTCGGCAATATAAGCCGCAATCACCCTTAACTCTTCGAAAGTTAGGGAGGGGAGGATTATGGCCGATCAGATCCGCTGGGGTGAGCTGGGCGCGTCGGATACAGCGGCCTGCTCTGTCGACCTCGGCATCGACCGTCCGCGCGACTGCGTCCCTGGTCTCGGCAGCCGCTTGGCCGAGGAGGTCTGAGACATGTGTCTGCTGTGCATGAGGATGGCGGGCGCCTTTGAACCAGAGTGGCCGGACATGAACCCCGCCGCCGGGCGCGGCGCGGCGACACCGCGGTCGGCGCTGTTCTGCGCGGATGCCGTGAGCGCCTCCCCGGCACCCGGTGCGCGCGCCGCAACCGAGCCGCCCGAAGCGAGGAGCAAATCATGAGGGGCGTGCTTTTACCTGGCGACAAGCGCGTGCTCATCGAGACTTTTCCCGAGCCGACGCCCGGCGTGGGTGAGGTCGTGATACGCGTCAAGGCCTCGGCGATCTGCCGCAGCGACCTCAGCCTCTACTACGGCAACGCCGTCGTTGGTGGTGACCGCGCCGGCAAGGTCATCACCGGCCATGAACCTTCCGGCGTCGTGGAGGCAGTTGGTGACGGCGTGAGTTTCGTGCGCCCGGGCGATCGCGTCGCGATCCATCTCGCGGTCGGCTGTGGCCATTGCTGCGCCTGCCGGGCCGGGAATTTCCACATGTGCCCCACCTGGGAATGCCTGGGTTTCACGATGGATGGCGGCAATGCCGAATTTCTCCGTGTGCCCGAGCGCAACTGCATGCGGATTCCGGATAAGATGTCCTTCGCGGCGGCCTGCGTTTCGACTGATGCTTTCGGCACGCTGTACAGCGCGGTCAAGAAACTCGGCGTCAATGGCAATACGACCCTCGCGATCTTCGGCCTGGGGCCGATGGGAAGCGCCGGAATCCTGGCGGCAAAGGCGCTGGGAGCACGGGTAATCGCCATCGATCCATTGGAGGCCCGACGGGACTTCGCCATCGAGATGGGGGCGGATCACGTATTAGGGGCCGACCCAGAGGTGGTGAAGACGCTGAGGGACATGACCGGCGGCCTCGGCGTGGATGCGGCGATCGATTGTTCCGGCAACGGCGCCGCCCAGAACGCCGCGCTTGACGCGACGCGCGGTTTTGGCCGCGTGGCCTTCATCGGCGAGGCGCGCGAAACCACGATCCGTCCCAGTGACCAATTTCTGCGCAAGCAACTCACATTGATCGGCTCCTGGTATTTCGGAATCGCCGAATACGAGGAGATTCTGCGCTGCATCATGAGCCGCCACGTGCCGGTGGAGAAGCTGATTACCCATTCCTTTGATCTCGATGATGCGGCGGAAGCCTTCCGGATGTTCGACGCTCGGCAAACAGAAAAAGCCATCTTCCTCATGCCGTGAAGGATGACGCGGAATCATGCCGATGAAATATGCGTTCAATACCTGGGTCTATGGAAGCTTCCCTGTCTGGGTTCCTTCCTATCCGCTGGAGGACGTGATCCGCCGTCTCGGCCGGATCGGCTATGACGGTATCGAAATCGGCTGTGCCGCGCCCCATGCCTGGCCAGCGCATCTTTCGGCGGCGCGGCGGCGCGAATTGCGTGGCGTTCTGCAATCCGAAGGCCTCGCACCCGTCAGCCTGCTGCCGGCGCCGGGCGGTGGTCCCGGCAACAACGCCGCCTCTCCACTCGCCGAGGAGCGCCAGACGACCCTCGATCACTACAAGGAGGTTGTCGATCTTGCGGCGGACCTCGGGGCGCCGCTGGTTCTGTATATCGCCGGCTGGCTGGTCTTCGGTACGACCCGCGAGGAAGGCTTCGAGCGCAGCACGGAGTGTCTGGCACAGGTTGCCCGGCATGCCGCGACCCGCGGGGTGACGATTGTCGTCGAACCGACCTCGGCGGATAGCAACCTGATCGAAACCGCTGACGACGCGCTAGAGTTGATGCGCGCGGCCGGCGAGCCAAACGTCAAGGTCATGTTCGACACCTATCACGTGATGTATCGCAACGAGGTTTCGTCGGATTACGTTTATGCGATGGCACCGCATCTCGCCCATGTCCATTTCGCCGACACGGATCGTCTGGCGCCGGGTGACGGCGAGGTGAATTGGCGCGGCGTTCTGCAGGCGGTGAAGGATATCGGCTATGACGGCTATCTGACGATGGAAATCGGCTTCAACAACCGTCGGGGAGATCCCGACAGTTACGCTTACCGCGCCCTCTCCTACCTCAAGGCCCTGGAGCGCGAACTCGGCTGAACACCAATTGTGCAAAAAAACTCGGGAACGGTCATGACAACAAGCAATCTTGCGCACACTAATCGCCGCAGCGTTCTAAAATCGGGCGTCGCCGCTGTGGGCGGGCTGCTGACCGCCTCGACCGTGCTGGGGCGCCCCTATTTGGCGCGCGCGCAGGCAGCGAAGCCCAGCCAGCTCACGATGCTCTATGCTACGGTCGAAGCGGATTCGGATGCGGTGAAGACGCTGCTGCCGCAGTTCAAAAGCCTGCACGGCATCGATATTGCCATGGATACGATGCCGTACAACGCGTTGCAGCAGAAGGTGTTTGCCGAACTCGCGTCGAAAAGCGCCTATTACGATATCGTCATCGTCGATGCGCCCTGGATGTCAGCGGTCATAGACAACATCCACCCGATCACCGACATGATCCTCGATAGCAATCTCACCGATGCCGCGGAATTCGACCTCACCGATTTCATTCCAAAGGTCTTCTACGACACCGCCGTCTTCAAGCCGAGCGCGAGCACGGTGCACTGGTCGCAGTCGGGCGATGTCGATGCTAAGGCCATCAAGCAAGGCGGCTTTGAAATCTACGGCCTGCCGATCCAGGCCAATGCACTGACCATGTCCTATCGCAAGGATCTGTTCGAGGACGCGGACAATAAATCCGCGTTCCAGGCGAAATACGGCAAGCCACTCGCCGTGCCGGAGACCTGGGATGATTTCGTTCAGGTCGCGAGCTTCTTCACCCGCCCGCGCAAGCGCTTGTGGGGCACCACATTGATGGCAGGTGCTGGTGACTGGGCGACCGACGATTTCAAGACCATGCTCGCGAGCTTCGGCGGCGACGGCTATATGATCAACGACAAGTTCGAGCCGGTCTTTGCGGGACCTGAAGGCGTCGCCGCTTTGACCTTCTATGTTGATCTCATCAACAAGTACAAGGTCACGCCGCCTGGCACGACTTCGGCGAGCTGGGATACGGCGGCGACCGAGTTTGAGACCGGCCTCGTCGCGATGAGCATGAACTACCACACCGAGACGCTGAACGCCTCCGTGCATGGCACGATGGATTACGCCATGGTGCCGAAGAAGGTGCAGTATGGCCCGCATTTCGGTGCCATGATGCTGTCGGTCAATGCCTTTTCGAAGAACAAGGAATGGGCGTACCGGACCATCCAGTTCCTTACCGGCAAAGCGTCACAGGCCGCCATGCTGCCGCTGCAGCTGCATCCGACGCGGCGCTCCGCCTATGAGGTAGCAGCGAAGGATCCGAGCTACGCGCAGAAATTCGGCAATTTCTATCCCGTGCTGGGAAAATCGTTGGAGAATGGCGTCGGCCGGCCGCGGCTAAAGAACTATTCGGATGTCGATCGCTCGATCTGGGTCGCCGTCAACGACGCGGCGCGTCGCGCGACGACGCCGGAAGCGGCGCTCGCCAAGGCGGCGGCGCAGGTCAAAACGCAGCTGGCGCAGGCCGGCTACACCCCGGGCTGACATGGCAATCCCAGGCGCGGCAACCGCGGGCGGGGCGATCACAGGGCCGCCGCCGCCGCGCTATTGGGTGCGGCATCGCGTCGCGCTAACGGGCTGGGGCCTGCTTGCCCCGGCTCTTATAGTGCTGCTCATCATGAGCGTCGTGCCGACGATCTATCTGGTGATGTTCGCCTTCCAGCATGTCGATCTGCTCGGTCCGGGCACGAAGTTCGTCGGCATCCAGAATTTCGAGCGGGTGTTGGGCGACCCTGAGATGTGGTCAGATGCGGGTGCGACGGCGCTTTACGTCGCACTCGCGGTCAGCATCCAGCTCGTCTTCGGCATGGCCCTGGCCTTGATGCTGAACCGCAAGATGCGCGAGACCAATCTACTCACCGCACTGTTCATCCTGCCCTTGGGCGTGGCTCCCGTCGTCTCGGCCTTGATCTTCCGCGAGCTGCTCAACCCGGTCTATGGCTGGGTCGATTTCTATCTGCAAAGCTGGGGGCTGATGGGGGATCCGGTCGATTGGCTGGCTAATCCACTGACCGCCTGGATCTCCATCATCACACTTGATGTTTGGCAGTGGACGCCTTTCGTTGCGCTGATCCTGCTTGCCGGGCTGCAAGGCGTGCCGCAGGAGCCGCGCGAGGCCGCGGTGGTGGATGGCGCCGGACCGCTCAGCCTGTTCTGGCACGTTACTTTGCCGCTGATGCGGCCCTTCATTGCCATCGCGCTGGTGCTGCGAGCGATCGAGGCCTTCAAGACCTTTGCCGGGGTCTATGTGCTGACCGGGGGTGGACCCGGCACCAGCACGACTCTGCTGACCCTCGACATGTATCGCATTGCTTTGCAGGATTTCGATGTGGGCGCCGCCTCGGCGCTCGGCATCTGTTTCCTCTTCGCGCTGTCCTTCGTGATGTCCCGCCTGCTCGCTGTGCTCGCCAAGAGCACGGATATCCTTGAGGATTAGTCAGGATGCGCAAGCTTGCCCCGCTCCTGTTGCGCCTGGCGCTCTGGGCGATCCTGGCCCTGACGCTGTTTCCGATCGTCTGGATGGTGGTGACCGCGGTCAAGCCCGCCGACATGAGCCAGACGCTGCCGCCGGTTTGGGTTTTCCGACCGACCATGAGCAACTTCGTCTCGGTACTGACCGGCAAGACTTATGCCTCGCAGAATTTCGGTGTCTTGCTGTTGCACAGTCTGATCGTGACCGTCGCTTCCACGCTGCTTGCCTTGCTGGTGGGCGTGCCGGCGGCCTATGGGCTGGCACGTGTGCGGTTTCGCGGCCGCCGCGCGGCGGCGACGTGGATCCTGTCCACGATCATGTTCCCACCCGCCGTCTCGGTGGTGCCGATCTTCATCTTATCCGCCCGCCTGAGCCTCACGGACACCTATCCAGTGTTGATCGTGCCTTACGCGGCCTTCAGCCTGCCGATGGTGATCTGGATGCTGCGCAGCTCTATCAAGCAGATTCCCTTCGAGATCGAAGAGGCCGCCATGGTCGATGGCTTGTCGCAGCTCGCCATGGTGCGGGTGATCGTCTTGCCGCTGCTAGTGCCTGGCATCGTCGCGGCGGCGCTGCTCTCTGCCATCCTGTCGTGGAACGAATTCTTGTTCGCGCTTACGCTCACACGCTCGAAGGTGCAGACGGCACCGGTCGGTCTCAATGAATTCACCAGCATGTATGGCACGCAATGGGGCCAGCTCACGGCGGCCGCGACGGTTACTGTGGCACCGATCCTCGTGATGACCCTCGTGCTGCGCCGCCGCTTGGTCGAGGGCCTGTCCTTCGGCGCAGTCAAGTAGCCAAGGGAGCCTCTCATGCCTCAACAGGACCTGCCGAAGCCCAATCTCGCGCGCAATATGCGGCTGGTCGGTCATTGCGATCAGGGCGGCCGCGGCGACGGCGTGCAGATCATGGTGCATCGCGGCTTCGCCTATATCGGCCATCTGTTTTCCAAGGGCTTTACTGTCGTCGACGTGCGCGACCCGCGCGCGCCGAAGACGCTGGATTACGTGGCGGCGCCGCCGAATACCTGGAACGTGCATCTGCAGGTGGCGGACGACCTGCTGCTCGTCATCAACGGCAAGGATGTCTTCGCCGACGCCGCTTTCGCCGACGAGCGCAGCTATTATCAGGCGGCGGCGGGCACTGCCCTCGGCACGGCATCGGCCGGCCGCGTGCGGGACTGGACGGGCGGCCTCGCGGTTTATGATCTCGCCGACCCCGCCAAGCCCCGACGGATCGGCTTCATGGGAGTGCCGGGCAGCGTGCATCGCATCTGGTACGTCGGCGGCCGCTGGGCTTATGTCTCGGCGCTGCTCGACGGATATAACGACTTCATCTTCATGACCGTCGACATGTCCGACCCGGCCGATCCGCGTCCCGCCGGCAGCTACGCATTGCCGGGAATGAATATCGCCGCGGGCGAAACGCCGAACTGGGGCGCCGATCGCAAATACGGGCTGCATCATGCCATCGTGCAGGGCGACACGGCCTACGGCGCGTGGCGCGATGCCGGTTTGGTAATCATGGATATCGCAGATAGGACGAGCCCAAAACTCATTACCCGGCGCAACTGGTCACCGCCCTTCGGCGGCGGCACGCATAACGCGCTGCCGCTCCCCGAGCGAAATCTGCTAATCGTGCTCGACGAAGCGGTGCTGGATCATCAGGAGGACGGGCTCAAGCTGATCTGGGTCTTCGACATTCGCGACGTCACGAACCCGGTTTCAATCGCAACCTTCCCGACGCCGTCGGATGCTGATTACATCGGCATGGGCGGCCATTTCGGCCCGCACAATCTGCACGAGAATCGGCCCGGAAGTTTCGTGAGTCAGGATCTCATTTTCACGACCTATCAGAATGCTGGTGTCCGGGTGTTCGACATCCGCAATGCCTATCAGCCGCACGAAGTCGCGGCCCTGGTTCCGGCGCCCCCGACGCGCATCGTTGATCCTAGACCGAACCGCGCACGGGTCGTTCAAAGCTGCGACATCTTCGTCGATGCTCAAGGACTCGCTTACGTCACCGACTACAATGCCGGCCTCTCCATCATCGAATATCTTGGTTAAAACACCTATGAGTAGTAAGGGCGCTCCATGAAACTCTTCGGTTCCTACGATGTCGTCGTGGTCGGCGCGGGAGCATCGGGCACGGTCGCCTCGATCCGCGCAGGGCGCGAGGGTGCCCGCGTGTTGTTGCTGGAGGGTAGCGGTGTGCTCGGGGGCTTGGTCACAGGCGGGCGGCTGACTAAGCCTACGGGCCTCATTAACGCAGGTATCTTTCAGGAGCTCATCGATCGCTGCGCCGCTTTAAAGGGCGCAGATCCAACGGTGCGAGAATCCTATTGGGGCCGCTACACGGGAGCCTTCGATGCGGAGACAATGCAGCGCGTTATCATTGAGCTGATCGAGGAAGCAGGGATCGAGATCCTACTGCGAGCACAGGTCACGGATGTCGTCAAAGAGGATAACCGCCTTTCTGGCCTCATCATCATGACTAAATCTGGGGCGCAGCTCGTGCTGTCAAAAACCTTCATTGACGCTTCGGGTGACGGTGACGTTGCCGCTTTGGCCGGCGCTGAGGTCATGGTCGGGCGCCCGAGCGACGGTCTCGTACAGCCGATTACATCGTATTTCCGGCTGTTGAATGTCGATGTCCCGGCACTGATCGCAGATGCAAAATCGGATGCTGACGATCTCTGGGAACTCGTAGCCCCGGCCAATGCCGGGCCGCGCAATGAGGATTACGTGATGGCGGTGCTTCTTACCGGCTTCACCAAGCGGATCGAGCGTGCAAAAGCGGACGGCTTTGACTGGATCGTGCCGAAGAACCACATCACGATGAAGACTGGGCTCATTCCCGGTGAGATCAGCGTGAATGTGACGCGTTTCCACGGGAGCGGGCTCGACGAACGGGTGCTATCCCGCGCTGAGATCGAGATCCGCAAGCAGGCCTACTGCGCTTTCGATTTTCTCAAGCGTTACGTACGCGGCTTCGAGAACTCTATCTTCTTGGAGGTGGCGCCGAAACTCGGCATTCGCGAGACGCGGCGTGTGCTTGGTCGCTACCTGCTGACGGAGGCGGATGTGCGCGGGCAGGCCCGCTTTGACGATGCAATCGGCTTGTGCAATTCGCCAGTCGATGTTCATGAACCGGGCGGTGACCGTGCGATCATGGACAATGTCGGCGAAGGCTACGGTATTCCGTTCCGCTGCCTAATTCCTGAGGGGATAGAGGGATTGTTGGTCGCGGGGCGCTGCATCTCGGTCGATGAAATCGCCTTCGGTTCGACCCGCAATGTCCCAGCCTGCGCCATGACTGGTGAAGCGGCCGCGATTGCCGCAGCGAATGCAGCCGCGGCGGGCATCATGCCGTCCGCCGTGAACATCACGGAGATCCAGGATCGGCTGCGCGCACTGGGCGTCACACTCGGCTCGCCCGCTGACTGAGAACTAAGTTGAAGCGCTTCAGTAGGGCCGGCGACCTCCCGCCGTATAGACTGAGACCCGCCGGAGCGGCTCTCAAGCGCGACAATCATGATCGGAGCGATCCGGACCGAGCGTTTTACGGAATTTTCCGTTGGCTCGGGGTGACCGTTCAACAAGACCCTAGTCCGAAAGCAATTTGAGAGCGCTGTGGGGCGGCCTGTTCCGGCCGCAGACATTGACCGCATGCATGCGGTCAATGTCTGCGAACGGGCGCCATATCCTAGCGCCCGCCCCTTTACTTGGGCGATTTGTCGGCGATGATCTCCAATTTATGAATTTCCGGTGTGTTGGCGAACATGTCGCCTGCTTTGACTTTCTCCATCAACGCAGCCGCAACCTTTCCGTTGAGATGTGCATCGCGTCCAGCCTCGTCATCAAATGTATCGAATATAGCAAAAGAGGAAAGGCCTTCCTGAATCGCATACCCCGTGATCGTCCCGGGCTCGGCGTTCGCCAATGCAACCGCTGACCGCAGGAAGTCCGCGATTTCGTTTTCTTTACCGGGCTTGGCTTGAAGCGGGACGTAAAGGGCGAACCTTGTCATTTTGCTCTCCTGTTCCTAGATTGCTTTCGGCGGCGGTGGAACGATGCTCGACACGAGTCCAGGTTCATTCTTCTGGGCGCAAGCATCCTATACACCTCTGGAGAGCCCACGTTAACGCAATTCCCTCCTTTGCACCCCAACCGGCTCGGCTCGTGAGTGTTGGTGTAAAAGTCGAGATCATGCTTTATCGACTGAGCCGCAGTATATCACTCGTCTAGCCTGTGCAGAGGTATGGTGCGAAAGTCCGATAGCCACTCCCTTGGCGCTCTCGGCTCCCGGCCTCATATGGTCGTAGACCGGCACTGGCAGACTTCCCGAAACCGCCTCCGGGGCGAAGACGTTCAGAAAAAGTAATTGCCGGCGTGGGCCCGCTAAGGCTGGTGGGAGCCGAACTTGATAGGATCGAGGTGGCGTTCCCGCTCGCTGTAAACCCGCGATGCCTTCATCCATGGTACAGCCAATAGCCCAGTGGTAACGCCGTCCAGATCCTGGAGAAACGAGCGTGTAGCATCGGCATGGGGTGGACAGGTCGCCCGCCTCACCGAAGTGGAGGGGTGACGCGGCTATCAGCCAGCCGCCGGAATTCTTTCGCAAACATATACTCTGTGTCAATGCACACGTGGAAGCCTGCTACACGCGCCTTTATCGTGCTGGTGATGTTGTCGAAGCCGCTGCCGAAGATCATATCACCGAACGGCCAACTTGCGACCTGCCCGTAGGGAATGACCCGAAGCTTGTACTTCGCCACCATTCGGTCCCACACCGGCGCCTTGTCGGCCAAGTAGGTCGCCAGCAGCATCGGCACCGGGTCGGCGATGTCCATGCCATACATCTGCGCAATCTTCGGCCACATGTGCTGCCACCAGAAATAGTCGCCATCCCGGCCCAATCGGTTGCCTCAGCAAGGATATCAGCCGAGCTCACCTGATAGAGCGCACGATAAGCAGCCTCAGTGCCCCGGAAGCGCAGCGGAAGTCCAAGTTCCTTAGAGATCGATGCGTAGACCGCGATCACCATCAGAAGGTTCATCGGGATGCCGACCGCAAAGCCACAAACGGCCTCCGGGCGAAGCGCCGTGAAGGCCCACGCCTTCCCCTTTTGCCGCTCCCGAAGGAGATCCTCCTGGCCATAGTAAAAGTTGGGCGGCATCAGCCGGGGATCATCCTCACGGGCCGGCGTCTTAAACGGCCCAAGGTCCGCGCCGTATGCCTTGCCGCCCTGGTAGAGTGTGACGTGTGGCAGGCCCAGAGATGTCTCCTCGACGACATCCAGGAGGTTACGCAGGATCGCGACATTGAAGCTGCCTTTCTCCGCCGCGGTCCGACGCTCGATGTAGGCGCCAAACACGACATGGGTCACGTCGCGGACGCCGCCCAAGCGTTCCCTAACCTGCTCGGGGTTCATAAGATCGACCGAGACAGCCTCAACATCCGGGATTGGGGCCTGTTCGCGTCGCGATAAGCCGACGATCTGCGTATCGGGCTGAGCTGCCAGGCGGATCGCCGCGGCTCGGCCGATCACGCCTTGAGCGCCAGCGACTATGATTTTGCGTGACATGAAGTGCTCCGTGCTCTCGTGTCAGACCCCGACACAAAAGGGTCTTTTTACCTGTAGCATAAGGACTACGGAGTGGTTCAAATCATCTGGGTGGAAGGGAACCAAATGACAGGTTTGGGCCGGGGTTCGCCATCCAGTAATTCATCAGACTAAGGCGCAGCCAAACGTGAGCTCGTGCCCAGCGTCGAGCAACGGCAAAGCCGACATCTGAACAATCGGGCCGAGGTGTCGCGTCAACCGACACGGTGAGGTCGGCAGATGCCACGCTTACCAACGTGACAGAGCCGTTCCGAAGGAACGTCAGCTTCCGATGACCGCGTGCTATCTTCCCAGCAGAGAAGGGGAGCTTCACCCGACACACGACTTCGCTGTCATTCTCACTTTCAAAGAACGGGATTATCATAGCCTAAGGAAAATTAGGGCTAAAGCATTGACGCTGCTCACTCTGAAGTTATCATGATTTAAGGAAAACGACACTTGGGAGCCAGCCACCGTTCTCAGCTCGTTGGTGTAATGACGGATCGGACAGCTTTGACAATACGGGTCGACCAGACCGCGGGCGGGTCACTGGGCTTTGTCGTCGTGCGCGGCGCACGGGAACACAATCTGCAAAACGTCGACGTGCGTATCCCGCGCGACCGGCTGGTCGTCTTCACCGGCGCCTCCGGCTCGGGTAAATCCTCATTGGCCTTCGGCACGCTCTATGCCGAGGCCCAGCGCCGGTATTTTGAGTCAGTGTCACCCTACGCGCGCCGGCTGATTGATCAGGTAGGGGTGCCGGATGTCGACAGCATTGATGGCCTGCCCCCAGCGGTCGCGCTGCAGCAGCAACGCGGCACGCCCAACGCGCGCTCGACGGTGGGCAGCCTGACGACAATCTCGAGCCTTGCACGCATGCTCTATTCGGGGATTGTCACGTTAACTGGTGGGGGTTGAGCAACATCTGAGCCGGTGGGCAGCGGGAGCGGTCATCCGGCGGTTCGGGCACACGTCACCTGTGTCCAACTCTTCAAGGCTCTCTCACGCATGGCACGATACCGGCTGGCAGTCATGCGATGGCGCCGCGGGCGGAAGTGCCCAGAG
>NZ_LMUQ01000034.1:820-11456 GCF_009765865.1 Acidisoma sp. L85 | reverse complement strand
AACGATGGCGATAATGTGGGTCGGGCGGCTTCTTCATTCCTCCATCCTGGCGCAGGATCGGGCCGCCCGCCAGACCCGGTTACCGTGACAATGCCCTCCAGATCAAGCGCCGGCTCGTCTAGCGGCAGAAGTGCATATGCTGACAGCGGTGATCCCTTTTCTCACTGTGTCCGCGGAGGGACTTTGAATCCGGCGAGTGTAAGCCCCCGCGATGACGCATCGCAAACCTAATCGGCCGCCGGAACCGGCCAAATGATGCCAGCGCGCGAATCGGCGGACCGTGACCTATGCGCTGGTGTATTTGCGGTGCAAGGACGCCAAACATCCAGTCACGCCCGCGTCAAGCCCGGCCGTGTATTTCGCGGACGATATGGCCGCTCAGCCGATGCGCAAGCGCCATGATGGTCAGCGTCAGATGCTTCTCGGGCAGCGATGGAATCGCGCCCCCATCGCACACATATAAATTCTCGAAATCATGACTACGCAGATTCGCATCGACCACACCACTGTTCGGGTCCGCGGAGATCGCGGTTGTGCCCGCATAATGTATGCCGGTGCCGTTATTGGTGCTGCTCCCATGGATGATTGTCCCGGACGCGCCGCGCAGCACGCGCCTTCCCCAGGCTTCCATCGCCGCCATCATCTGATGCGCCTTCGGCGAGGCGGTGAAATCGACCTCCACCTGCGGAATGCCGAAACGGTCGCGCTTGGCACCGGGTTTCAGACGGTTGGCCGGATTCGGCTCGCCGGGGCAGAACAGGCCAATAGTAGCGTAGCTATTAAACATCAGCTTCGCCAAACGCACCTTAATGGCTGGCGGAAATTTCTTCAGCCCAGTCAGGTAGTGTGGGATATCAGGAATGCCTTGGCTGTCATGACCGATGAACGGAAATGTCGAGCCATCGGCTAGCGTTCCGCGACCCATCACGATCAAGGGATCACCATAGCCAATATCGAAATCACGCCGCTTCCCCCAAAGCCGCCACAAGGACGTCGATAGCACCGACTTTGGATTGTCCTGCAGTCGCCGTCCCAGTTGATCCGATCGATTGCCGAGCCCGCCCGGATCGCGCTCGGTCGCCGAATTGAATAGAATGCGTGGGCTCTCCACCGCACCGGCCGCCAGAACCACGATGGCAGCCGAAAGCCGATGGGTGCTGCCTGTTGCCGTGTCGAGAAACTCGACGGCGGTCACGCGCTTGCCATCCGCACTGCTGATAAGCCGCGTCACCTTTGCATTCGGGCGTAAATGATAATTCGCGTGATTGGCAATGCGTGGCAGTAGCTTCGCGGGGAATTTGTAGACCGCCCCGACGGGACAGCCAAAGGCACAAGCGCCCGTCGAAATGCAGGAGGCGTGCGTGCCTTCCCGCGTGTTGATCGCCTTGCGATTAGGGATCGCGCGCGCGTCAGTATCCCTCAGCGCGACAACCGAGGCGGCAAGAAGGCGATCGACCGGCCGGAATGGCTTCGTTTCGATATAATCGCCATCGGGAAGATTCGGCAAATTCTCCTGTGTTCCACAAACCTCGGCCAGCCGTTCGACGGCGGTATAATGCGGCGCCAGGTCGCCGTAGCTGATCGGCCAGCTCGCAAAGTCATCGGCGGAGAATCGAAGGCTCACGCCGTTCCAAAGGTTCTGCAGCCCGCCGACAGCGAAGACCTGATATTGCAGGAAGCCATCGGGAGAACGCACAGCCGAAGCTTCACTCGTTG
Organism: Acidisoma sp. L85; assembly: GCF_009765865.1. Classification (GTDB taxonomy): domain Bacteria; phylum Pseudomonadota; class Alphaproteobacteria; order Acetobacterales; family Acetobacteraceae; genus Acidisoma. The sequence continues at coordinate 9,740 of NZ_LMUQ01000034.1, read as the reverse complement.
GGGCGAAAAGCGCGTTTCCGAAAAAGGCCTCATGAGGGTCGCTCGGCCATGTCGTATGCGGCCGGATCCCGAAATTCTTCACCGACCCAGGCGGGTCCTGGACGCGAAAATAATCCTCCGCGAGAAGCGGCCCCTGCTCCAATGACACGACCTTCAGACCGGCCATGGCGAGTTCATAGGCCAGCACGCCCCCGCCAGCCCCGGTTCCGACAACGCAGACGTCGCAAGCCTCGATTTCAACCACGGCGCACCCCCAGCGGCCATTCCCCGACCGAGGCCAGGAAACTCGGTGATGCGAATGCCAAATATTCCAGGAAGGACAGCAGGATACTCTCATCCGCACTCGGCCGTCGCAGCGAGAACCAGCGCCCTGACGGAATGCGCCCCTGTGCCGCGACACGCGTCAGAATGGCGTGGATCTGGTCATTCTGCAGCGCCACACGAACGACATCCTGCTCGATGTCACGCAAAAACCGCCGATAAGGACTAGCCGCGATCATGGCGCGAACCAGCGCCGCCTCCGCACTCTCCGAGGACCGGACGGGCGTGGCGACGAAACCCTCGACGCTCATGTGACAACGCCGCGCATCGGCGTCACAGGAACGCCTTCGCGACCTTGCGGAACGCGATGATGATATCGTTGACGTCCTCGTCGGTCAGGATCGAGCCGATCGACAGGATCATTCCGCGAGCATGGAACTCATCGCAGGCTGGCAGAGCCCCGACACCATATTCGTAGCCAGCCGCGAATGCATTGGCCGGATGGGTCCAGGGAAAGCCGTCCGTGCTATTTGATCTGCGATGTACCAGGCTCGGGATATTGGAATACCAATGGAGACCCCATTCGCGCATGGCGACGCATAGCAGGCTGCCTGACGGGCCACTAATGCCTTCAGCGCGTATGGCCTCGGCAAATCGAATTGACGTCTTTTCATCGCGGAGAAGCATGATCAGAAACGGCCCGGTATCGCCCGCCGGATCCCGCACATTGCGGAAGGCAAGTCCCGGAATTGCCTCCAGCTCAGTTCTTATAGTCCATTTTGCGTCATGCATCGCCTGCGTGATGCGCGGAAGTTTGCGAAACTGAGCCAGGACCATGGCGCCCGCAAGCTCCGACATGCGGGCACCGATGCCCCAGAGCTGGCAGGTTTCGTCCGAGGTATCGAGGCGTCCCTGAGAATTGCGGGCATAACCCAGATCATGTAGCGCGACGATCCGCCGGAACAGATCGGGGTCCTCGCAGACCATCATCCCACCATCGCCGGCGGTGATGTTTTTGTTGATCTGAAAGCTGAAAACACCGATGTCGCCGAACCGGCCCACGGCACGTCCGAACTGCGTACCGCCCGCGGCCTGGGCGCAGTCTTCGATCAGATACAGGCCACGCTGACGGCAGATCGCGGCGATTTCCTCGATCCGGCCAGGCGTTCCACTCATGTGCACTATCAGGACAGCCCGCGTATGCGGCCCGACCTTGGCTTCGAGATCAACCGGGTCCATGCCGAAACTGTCGTCGATATCGACGAGCCGGGGGATCGCCCCTGCCCTGACAATTGCCGAAACACAGCTTACCCAAAGATAGCCGGGCAGCAGTACCTCGTCGCCCGGCCCGATCCCGAGCGCGGAAATCGCGATGGACAGACCCGCGGTCGCGGAGGAAACCGCGAGTGCATGGCGATGGCCGAATGCCGCGCACCATTCCTGTTCCAGCGTATCGACCATATGCTGGAGGTCCGGACCGTAGAAGCGAAAAGGACTGCGAGCCGCCAGAACTATGTTGACGAGGTCGCGCTCCTCTTCTCCGATCCAGTTGGCGCCTGGCAACTCCCAAGGCAGCGGCCTGGTGCGAACCGGCAGTCCGCCGTCGATCGCGAGGCGATTGGCGAATTCGCGTATTTCAGTCGGCGTCTCGGACATGTCCTAGACTCTCCTTTCCAAGGGCCACGTCACGGCGACGGAATCCCGATCTTCGCGTGTTTATCGGGTACCCGCCGATACCAGTATCGCGCGATATCCTCGAGACTGCGATCTTTCGTTTCCGGCAAAAAACGGAGGAGATAGAGCGCGCCGATGACGTCGATAATCGCGTAGGTCAAGAAGGTGAAATGCAAGCCCAACATGCTCAGCATTGCCGGAAAGGTCAGCGTGAACGCCAATGCGAAAAGACTGCGCATGCCATGCGAGAAACTGGTCGCGGGACCTCGAATGGCCTGCGGGTAGATCTCGGCGACGACGATCTCTCCCACCTGCCCAAGGGTCAGAGCGAAAACGCCAACAAATACTGCGAGCACGCCCACGAGTGCCCATCGCATCGCATCGCCGGAGGTGCCGGACATCCAGGTAAAGATCGTCATGAGACCAAGGCAGGCGGCCATGATGAAAAGTCCTGACACCACCATCGGCTTGCGACCAGCCTTGTCAATGACACTGAGCGAAACGAGCGTCATCACAAGGAAGACGATGCTCAGGCCCAAGGTGGCGATAAAGGAAACCGCCGTGTCCTCGAACCCGATCTCCATCAAGACCGTTGGCGCATAGGACAAAATCATATCCCAACCGCAGAAGACGATCAGGAACATCAGGACCAGACCGAGCATCAAGGCCGGCCGATGCGGCTTCGTCAGCATGCCGGGCCAGCCATCATCCGCTTCCGTCCCCTGGTCGCGCGAGGCCAGACTTGCCACCAGCCCATCGATATCCGGCTCATCGAGTCGCGCGAGAACGCGCCGCGCCGCGCGCATCCGGCCATTGGCGGCGAGCCATCGGGGCGATTCCGGCAGCGGCAAAAGAACCAAGCCATAGATCGTGCTCGGCACCGCGATGAAGGCAAACATGTAACGCCAGCCATCAGCCGTCGGATCGAAGGTGAGTCCGACGCAATAGGCGAGGATCGCGCCGATGCCGTAGGTGACGGCCTCGAAGGAGAGAAGTCGGCCTCTGATGGCGGTCGGCGCGATCTCGGCCACATAGATGCCAGTGGTGGGCGAGGCGATGCCAATCGCGAATCCCGTGACCGCACGGCCAACAAGCAGCCAGTAGAAGGAGGGCGCGATGGCCGAGCCAAAAGCGCCGGCGACGAACAGGGCCGCCGTCGACATCAGCAGGTAGCGTCGGCCGAAGCGATCCGACAGACTTCCCGCGAGGAAGGACCCAGCCGCAAGACCGAGAACCAAGGCGCTCGGGATCATGCCCTGCTCCAGTGGCGAGAGGCTCCAGCTCTTGGCGATGAGAACCAGCGTGAGCGCCGTCACGGCGAAATTAAAGCCGATCAGCGAACCGCCCGTGGTGACAAGAGTTGTCACCGCATAATGCACGAACCGGCTATCTCGAATCAGCGCGGCGGCCTCCCTGCCCCGCTTGTCGATCGCGGCCAAGGTGAGACCCCGATTTTCCGGCAGCCTTGCTCGGAAATAGAAGAAGCCGGCAATCGCGATGACCATGTAAAAGACAAACACACCCGCAATCGCGATATGTCCGCCGAGCAAGAGCCCCATCGGCGAGGCAAGACCGTCAAACAACCAGTGGGACGCGGCGGCAAAGCCGATCGCCAGGCCGCGCAGACCGATGGGAAAGGACTCGGAGAGGATAACCCATGGAACCGGGCCGATGCCCAAAGCAAATCCGCCGACGAAAACAAAACAGCCGGCGGCCGCTATCATGCCGCCGATTTGCACGCCGCTGGATGTGAGGATCATGCCGAACGCCACGACAAGAAGGCCCGCCGCGGACGCGACGAAACTGAACAGCAGAAGCGGCCGACGCCCTACTCCGTCGATGAGCGCGATGGCCACCGCCGACATGGCGACATTGACAATCGCGAATGGCAAGGCATCGCCCGGACGGAAGCCGAGCCCGAAACTGAAATCCAAATCCGACAGGATCGTGGACGCGAAATAGAGAACGGCATTGATGCCGACGAATTGCTGGAAGAAGAAGAGCGCTACGCAGAGAAAAAGACCACGCCGTCCAGCCAGGGAGAATAAGGTCTGGAGCGCATCTCCTCGCTTCGACGTCCCGTCCCCGAGCAATGACAATGCCGGGTTCTCTTGCCCGTCCTCCAATTCTAGCCACAGCGGCGATTCATCGAGCAGAAGAGCCGCTCCGCTCAACAGAATTCCCAATACGGCGCCGACGCCCAGCGTATATCGCCATCCCTCGGGAAAAGCGTGAAACATGTTGCGCAGGACATAGGCTGAGAACAAGCCGAGCGCTATCGCCAGTTGGAAGGTTGCGACAAACGCGCCGCGTGAGCGCGGTGGGGCAAGTTCCGCTATATAGAGAGGCGCCGCCACGGAAATCGCGCCCACAGCCAAGCCAACCACAAGCCGCGCGACGAATAATGCATCCAGCGACGGCGCCAGGGCGCTGGAAAATGCCCCTAAGGTAAAAAGCGCCGCGGTCGCCATGATCACATCGCGGCGGCCGATCGTGTCACTCAGCTTGCCCCCCGCCAGGGAGCCGATCAATGCGCCGATGAGCGTCGCTGTACTGAGAAGAAGCAGGGAATCGTTCGAGAAATATGAGAGGTCGCGCGCGTCGTTCAGGCCGCCGCCGGCGACGCCCGTCTCATAGCCGAATAATAGCCCTCCGAGAGCCGCGACCGCTACAAGCCGGGAGGCGGTTCGCGTCATAGCGAACCCGCCATCGCCTCCTGATCATCGCTCGCAGCGGCCAATCTCGCCGAAGCGGCGCTGTTCGTCCGGAAATGCGTGACGCCATCGACAACACCTCGCGCGTGCCGGCGGGGTGCGATGAAGCAATGGCTCAGGGCCTCATGGCTGCCGAGACCGTCGCGGAAGTTCGCGACGATGATGGAATTCGGCATGGTCCGGAGCATCTCGATATCATTGCCGGAATCCCCCGCGACAAAAATACGCGCATTCGCCAAGCCGAGCCGCTTGCCTACGAATTCGACGGCCGTTCCCTTCGACGCGCGCCTGGGCAATACATCCAGGTAGCGATTATGACTGAAGGCGACGGAAGCGGACAGATTGTGGGCCTGCAGGGCCTCCTCCACGCGCGCCTTGAAGTCGCCCTTGCCGTGCGCGATGTAGCTGAGCTTGAAACGTCGCTGTTCGAGTGGTGACTGCGGCCTTAGCCCAGGTATGTCCTGCAGCGCGTCGATAATCTGCTCACGCTCCCAATTCTCGGAGATCCAATCTGCCCATTCGAGATCGGGCACATAGGATGGATGATCCGGCTGTCGGTAGTAGATCTCCGAGCCGACGCTCGTGATCATGATGTCCGGCAGAGGGGCTTCTTCCTGCTCCAAAACCGAGAGTGCGCTGTGCAGGCTGCGCCCGGATGCGATGGCGAAGCCTAGCTTGTGCTGCGTCCCAAACCATTCGCTGAATTCAGCAAGCGCCGGCCGCGAACCGAGAAGGGTATTGTCGATATCGCAGACGAGCAACTCGCGCGGCGCGGGCTGCTGCTGACCTTCCTGCTTGATCACCGCCCCCAGCAGCCGATGGTAGCGATTGGCGTGAGAGCGCCAGTCGAAACGGCGAACCGCACGAAAGCCCTCGCTTGAATAATCCTGCCACAAAGCCTCGTCATTGAGGATTCGCAGCGCGGAGGCGGCGATCTCTCCGGGATCGTTCGGATCGACAAGCTCGCCGTTCTGGCAAATTTCGACGATGTCATTGGGGCCGCCGCTGTCGGTCGCGATAATCGGCAATCCAACCGCCGCGGCCTCAAGCAGGGTGAGGCCGAAAGGTTCGTTGAGAGCGGGATTGACGAAGATGCCACGACGATACCAGGCATAGGCATATATTGCCGGAACATCGGCCGGCTGATGGCTCTTTGGCAGAGCGACCTTGCCGTAAAGATCATAGAGATCGATGAGGTAGAGTATGTCCTTCAGAATTCCGGCACTCTCCGGCTCAAGATCGTTCAGATCGTCGCGATTGCCGACAAAGATAACCAGATTGGCTTTTTCCTGAAGAGCTTTCGACTCGCCAAATGCGTGCAGCAGAGCAGCGATATTCTTCTTCACGACCGGCCGCGCGAGGGTAAGCAAGGGCGGCTTATCGTGATTGACGAGAAAGCGGTTGATCATCTTGTCGACGGACAGATTGGGCATAGCCGTGCGAAATGTCGTGAGTTCCGCGCCGGGTGGAATGATACGGATATGTCCTGGGCGGTAAGCCTCGTAATCGGCATATTGGTTCTCGGCCTCATCGCGTGAGCTTGCGATAATGAGCGAGGCGCCGGCGACCGCCCGTTCTTCCGTCTTGATTCGGATATCCGTCGCTGATTCAGAGTCCGGATGCGCAACGCCGCCGCTATCGAGAAACGCTTTGCGTTTGACGCGACCTAACGAATGCGCCACGAAAACGTAGGGAATGCCAAGCTTTCCCCGAACGATATCGGCGACCACGCCCGCATCAGCGTAGTGCGCGTGGATGATGGCGGGCCGCACTGGCTGCTGTTCAATCCAGTCTATCAGCGCTTCCGCGTAGGACGGCACCTCCCGCCACAGATCCTCCTTCGGGAGATAGCCCGGATCGACGGTTCTGAAGCGGACGATCTCGACCTTGTCTGACATGCGATCGCTGGGCGCCGCGTAATCCGGTCCGAATTCACTATCGAATGCCCGCGTCGCCACCACGATCCGATCGATATCGGCGGATTTCTGCGAAGCCTCGACCAGGCCGAGAAGATAGCGGATATGCCCCCCTGTATCGACATTGACGCCGTATTCGATGTCAGTGGCCCGAAGGCATCCCTGGAGGGCGATATGCAATACGAACATTGTCAAACCTGATGGTAGGGACTTGTGATTCCGAAATCGTCGTGTTCCGGTTGGGAGCCGCGAGCGAATTCTGCGGGAAAACTTAGGTCAAGGCTGGATGATCCATTGCTGCCTCCTGAACCGGCCTAGACGACCGTCCCTCGATTATGCGTAACCGCACCGAGCCGCCCGTAGCTCGGTCATAGAAGGCGTACACGGAGGAGTGTCACGACGCGCGAGTGTCGCGGTTTAAGGTTCATGATCGCATGCAGCCCGACGCAACTCGGTTAGCAGCACCCGGCACTGTAGCGCAACGATTTTGGTCGGAATTTCCTGGAAAAATAATGGAATTCCAATGGCTGAGCACCACGGGGCGGCGAAGCTTGCCCGCCTGATCTCGACGGCGCAGCCTTCGGCGCAGCTCGGGCACGTCAATCGGCTTGGTCTTCTTGGCGAGTCTGCCCTCCGCAGCCGCGCAGAGGCACGCAGCAAGGTCGGCTTGGAGCTTGTCGATTTTGACGCTTATGCGCGTGAAGGCATCCTTGCCGAGCGGCAGCCTGAGCGGCGGTGTGGCGGAGTCGGCTGCGGCCAAGAGGACATCGATAGCGCGATGCGGGTCGCCAGGCTGTTGCCCATCGTTGGTCCGGCCGAAGTCACGCGTCCTGCCGCTCGTCTCATCATACGCGGCGATGCGGCGGGCCGCGGTCGCAATTGATCGACCGAGGAAGTCTGTCCGGAAGGCACCCGGTTCGACGATGATGACGGCGATACCAAACGGTGCGACTTCCTCGGCGAGCGCCTCGGAGAAACCTTCGACCGCAAACTTGGTCGCATTGTAGAGGCCGAAGTCCTGCCGACCGGTAATCCCACCAATGGACGATCAGAGCGAAACGGGTTTGGATGGGTTGGCTGGTCGAGGCGGATGTGATTCCAAGCAGGTGTCCGAAGCCTTGCTGGAGCTCACATGTGGACGCCGACCAACCGAGCAATATAAGCGCACGGGCCTAGGCTATGGAAGCAGCCTGACCAACGATGAGTGGGCTCTTTTGGAGCCGCTTCTGCCGCCGCCATGCCGATGCGGCCGAAAGCGGAAATGGCCCATGCGCCTGATTGTCGAGGCAATGTTCTACATCCTGCGCGCCGGCTGTGCGTGGGACATGCTCCCTCGCGAGTTTCCTCCACTTTCGACCGTCTATCGCTGGTTCGCCCGGTTCCGCGACAGCGGAACGTGGGAAATAATCAGCCATTACCTGGTCATCCGTGACCGCGAACGGGTGGGTCGGGCCGCCAGTCCGACCGCCGGCGTGCTCGATAACCAAAGCGTCAAGACCGCTGAGGCTGGCGGCCCGCGCGGCTACGACGCGGGCAAGAAGGTGAAAGGGCGCAAGCGCCACGCGCTTGTCGACACAGACGGGCGTGCGCTGAAGCTACAGGTGCGGCCCGCCGACGTCCAAGACCGTGACGGCGCAGTACCTCTGCTACGTTCCTCGCGTCGGTCGTTCCCGTTCCTCGAAAAGGTATTTGCTGACAGCGGCTATGCCGGCGAGCGTGTAGCCAGTGCAACGCGAATCACGGTCGAGATCGTCCGCAAAGCCGTCGACCAAGTTGGGTTCACGGTGCACAAACGCCGCTGGGTCGTCGAGCGCTTCTTCGCTTGGCTCGGCCGCAACCGCCGCTTCTACCGCGACGTGGAACGGCTCATCTCCTCCGCGGAAGCCTTCCTCTACGCAGCATCAGCCATCATCCTGATCCGGCGCATGGGACGTTGCCTATCAGATTCGGAGTGAACTCTCAGTTTCCTCGATGGCGCCGATCAAGCCGAAGCCCGCATTGTTGACGAGAACGTCCAGCCCACCGAACATCGTCTCCGCTTTGGCGACGGCAGCTTCGGCTTTGCCCTTGCGCGTGACATTCAGCGGCATCGCGGCGGCGCTTTCAGGGTAATGCCGGACGAAGTCAGCGATGGTGGCGACGTTGCGCGCGGTGGCGACGAGTTTATCCCCGCGGGCCAGGACGGCCTCTGCGAATACGCGGCCGAAGCCGGTAGAGCAGCCGGTAATAAGCCAAGTCTTCATTATTAGCTGGATCCCTGTCTGTTTGGCGGATACAGGTCAGCGGGGCATTGTCACATTAATTGGAAGAGGACGTGTTTGAACGAAGCGCGCGGACTGAAAGCCGATCATGCCA
>NZ_LMUQ01000034.1:369-810 GCF_009765865.1 Acidisoma sp. L85 | reverse complement strand
CCTGCCCCTGACGGTCGGCTTCGAGGGGCCCACCCTCATCTTCTATGCAGCTCCGCACTTCCATCGCTGGTCGTGCGTTCACAGCACACCCTCGTCGAGGTGCCATTTATCACCGGGCCGAGGTCGGCGGCGACGCAGATTGTCGGCGAAGGCTGATCCAAACTTCAGGCACCATCGGCGGACGCTCTCGTAAGAGACGATGACGCCGCGCTCGGCCAGCAGCAGCTCAACATCTCGGAAGCTCAGTCTGAACACGTGATAGAGCCATACAGCGTGGCTGATGAGGTCGGCCGGGAAACGGTGGCGATGGTGCGGGTCTGGCGGCTTCTTCATGCCATCATCCTCGCCCAGGCGGTCGTAGACCGCCAGTTAACGTGACAACGCCCGCGCGACGGGTCAATTTGCCAATGGGTCGTTGGCAAATTGAGCGACGCTTTTATA
>NZ_LMUQ01000034.1:0-359 GCF_009765865.1 Acidisoma sp. L85 | reverse complement strand
AACGCATCATCCGATAGCTGCGTGCCGTCAGCAGATGGCGTCGTGGTCGAAAGTGGCCGTAGATGAAGGCGTGAGCCGAGAGGAACCGCTGAGCCTGCCGCGGCGATTTGAAGCGCTGCATTTCCCGTTCGCGGCGCCGGGTCGCGCGATGCGAATTCTCGGCGCGATTGTTCAGGTAGCGGCTTTGCCGGTGCTCGACATCAGGCAGAAGCTCGCGTTGGGCCACGCCGTAGCTCTTCAGCTTGTCGGTGATGAGAACGCGCGGTACGTATTGCAGCTCCTTCAGGAGACGCTTGAAGAAGCGCTTCGCTGCCCCGGCGCTGCGGCGGGCCTGTACCAGAACGTCAAGCACGGTGCCG
>NZ_LMUQ01000033.1 GCF_009765865.1 Acidisoma sp. L85 | reverse complement strand
ACCCAGCTCTCGCACGCCGTTGACGCGCTTGCGACAAAATGGAGCCGAACGGCAACCAGCAGAAAGACCCGGTCTCGTATCTGATCCGCGGCGCTCACCGAATGCATACGGCCTTTCAGGAGGCGCTTGAGGAAGCACTTCGCCGCGGCGCCATCACGGCGGCTCTGCACCAGGATGTCCAGCACGACGCCGTTCTGATCCACGGCGCGCCAGAGATAGCGTAATTCACCCTGAACGCGGATGAACACCTCGTCGAGGTGCCATTTATCACCGGGCCGAGGTCGGCGACGCAGATTGTCGGCGAAGGCTGATCCAAACTTCAGGCACCATCGGCGGACGCTCTCGTAAGAGACGATGACGCCGCGCTCGGCCAGCAGCAGCTCAACATCTCGGAAGCTCAGGCTGAACACGTGATAGAGCCATACAGCGTGGCTGATGAGGTCTGCCGGGAAACGGTGGCGATGGTGCGGG
>NZ_LMUQ01000003.1 GCF_009765865.1 Acidisoma sp. L85 | reverse complement strand
TTCGGTGTCGCCACGCGTCGTCTCCTGCGCTGCCAGGAACTCAGCGAATCATAGCCACGCGAAGGTGTCTAGTTATTTCTCGGCCAGGACACTAGGGCCGGGTGCCCCGCGGTCAGGTCTAGTCGGATGGATCGCGAGGCGGCCGTTGGTCGCTCACCCTGCGCCGAAGGCGTCCGGGGATCTCCTTTCACCTCGGACGCCAAAACTCGCGACTCGTCGACATTCGCGAGGGGCGCCATAAATCCTTGCAGAAGGCATTTGGTGGGACCCTTGCCGCGGCTCGGAACGAAACACCATGGCTGACCTCACTAAAGACGAATCAACTCCTGACCGCCGCCTCCTTTGGCGAGCGGGTGCGGGTCGCTGACCTCAAGTAGCAGGCCGTTGTGGAATCCGTGTTTTAAGCTGCTTCAGGATGAAGCATTTGATTAGTCTAGTGCTGTTGGTGAACGGCGCTACTCCACCGATACGAAGAAGACATCCAAATCGATGCATAATCTGTAACTCGCATACGTCGGTGCGCTCACGAAGATCCTACCTACGGCCTCGCGACCGAATGACCCGACAAGCTCGAATCATTCAGTGTCGCTTTTATTATTCCTTGATGGACCAAAATGGCTCGGCGTCGTTCAAAGGCCGCCAAACCCTTGGTAGTTTCGCCGTCGCCGACGACGCGCCGTGCTTCGGCCCAAGCGGCAATATTGCCGAACGAAAGGCACCATGTCCAAAGCTTCATCCTCACACAGACGCTCCGCCAGAGAGGCCGCCAGCGCCGCATCGTTCACCGGTGGGATCACAGCGGCCGAGCCGGGCCAGGAATCAAGGACCTATCCCGTTCTCATGATCGTCGATTGGGTTAAGACACCGCTAGGGTGGCAAATGGCCAGCAACATTGCAATTCCGATCCCGCACGCTGCCCCATCGTGATTCATCTCTTTCGGCGCGGCGAACCTTGGATCCCTTCACGCCACTTGTTGGTTATGGAACCTACGGGTGAAAGCGTTGGTCTGTCTCGGGTTCGAGCGCTTCGCCTCGCCGGGAGCGTGTTCCGACATTGCGCGCCGTCCGGCGAGCGAGGACGTGGAAACGCTTGACGATTCTATGGAGGAGCAAAAATTGACTTCACCCCTGAGGATCGATTGTCGCCGATTCCATCCAGCGCGCTCACATAGTCGCGCAACCAGTCGGTGTGGCCGCCGACCCCCCAGTTGTCTCGTTCGATATCGTTGATGGTTACCCACACCCGGCGCGCATTATCGGGAAGAGTCGAAGAGATCGAGAATCCGTAAGTGCGCCGAATTTCCGAGTTCAACCATCACGTCACGGAGAACACGATGCCCTGGATCAACTTGACCTTACGACGCGGCGCGTCGCCAAAAGGCTTTGGGTGTGTCCGGCACTTTTTCCCACCACATCAGCGGCAGCACAGCCTGCCACACGGCGCCGCCGACATCTTCGAGATAGACAACGATCCCGTCAGGGCAGATGCCCTTCAGCTTTTCGGCGCAATTGACGCGCGTTAACCTTAGCGCCTCAATCGCAACTCATCATGAGGGCGGAGTAGGTGGGATGGGCAGCGCAATATCGGTTGCCATCTTCCACTCGCCGCCGACCCTTACCCATTCCACAATCATCAGAAACGGCTTTGGCTTTCCCGATTGGCCAGCATAGGCGACCGAAATCTCTAAGGGCACATAGGTCTCGGCGACGCCGCGGTCCAACTGAACGACCCGTTCTCGGCTGTAGTCGGGCGCCATGATGAACGTACCCTTATACAATTGGCTAAGATGATCGACGACCACACCTTTTCCCCAAAATCCGGCCCAGTTGCCCTCCGCTGGGTTCTTGGTTTTCGCCACGAAAAGCGCCGACGGGGAATCCCAGATGAAACGCCCGACGGCGGCAATATCATGGGCATTCTCCGCACCTATGAGTTGTTTGTAGAGTGTACGAAGCCGCTGCTCGGTCGAGGCGCTGATGTCTCCCGAGCGGCGCGCCATCGCCGGCGATCCCGTCACCGCGACAGCCGATGCAATGACGAGCAACCTACGGACAAAGACTTTGAACTTCACGCCTCAGCTCCTCAAACACGCGGTGATGTGGCAGCAGACGCCGAATTGGTTTGCGGTTCGACGTCCACGCCTGCTCGGTATCACGGCCACAACTTTGGTCCGACCCCGCCTCGTCAACAACCGAACATGGGTTTTGGTTCCCTAACACCTTCGTACATAGGGTCCGCGCGTTTCCGCGGCGTCGACGTCAAGCAGATGCTCACCCGCGACTAAAAAATAGCGAAAGCCTGCGAGCATTTGCGTTAGCGGTGTGCGAGAGGCCGAGCCAATCTTCGCGCCTGATGGCCCGTCACCGAATGGAACGATAACCCAAAGGTATGGGGATCCTCAACCGCTCGTCTGATGGCCCCCAGCGCTGGCAACTACTAGCCTCCGATCGAGCGTCGCGCACCGATGCGACGCTCAGCTCAGGAAATGACATCACGCACGGGTGAGGCAATGAAAGTTCTTTTTATAATCTCCAGCTCAGATACGGCATTCTGGCTATCGGAGGTCACACATCCATATTGGCACCTTACCGAGCGGGGCGTTGAGATCGACTTCGCCAGCCCAGCGGGTGGCAAAATTGTTTACGATCCCTATAGCGATCCCTATTTCGAGCATTCGACCGAGGCCGATGACCTGGTCAGCAAAGGCTTCCTGTCCGACAAGAACCTTGTTGCGCGACTGGAAACGACGCTGAAGCTCAGCGACGTCCCTCTGGACGAATACGATGCGGTTCACGTTGCAGGCGGACGGGGCGCCACCTTTGATCTCTATCCGAACGCGGACGTGGCAAGAGTGCTGGAACATTTCTGGGCAAAAGAAAAGGTCGTCGGCGCCATCTGCCACGGTGCAATTGCCCTTGGCAATATTCCCGAGCGAGTGCGTGGCCGCCGGACGACAGGCTACACACTCGAGGGAGATCAGGAACTGCAGCGCATGTTTGGCAGCACCTTCCTGATTCCAAATTTCCCCCAGACAGTCCTGGAAGAAGTCGGATCGGTTTATTCGCGAGTCGCGCCGAATGATCCCTATGTCATTAGAGACGGCAAGCTAGTCACGGGCCAGAACCAGCAGTCAGCGTCGGAATACGCCCTCGTGTTGCTTCATGCCATGACGGGCCAAAGCCCGGTCTCGATCGGCTAACGAGGGCGAGTGGCCTGCTGCGCATCTCCGAAAGACTTCAACCGCCGCGGCATCCGTCATTGTCTCCCGGGCCGACGCTTGTGAGAAGCTGTTTAGACTGGGAATTGCGCCTCTCGGAAGAAATCGTACGTTCTGAACCAGACCTGACCATCGCGAGAAAAGTTCATGCTGTTCCACGTCGCCATAACTGTCCGCATTCCCCATGACGTCACTCCGGAAAGGATAAAGCAACTGAGTTCCCGAGAGCACGAACGGGCGGCTGAGCTTCAGCGTCAAGGCAATTGGCTGCATCTCTGGCGCGTCGTTGGGAAATTCGCGAATATCAGCATCTTCGAGGTCGAAACTCCTGCCGAGCTTCACGAGATTCTGGAGTCCCTTCCTCTCCACCCATATATGGAGGTTGAGGTGACAGCACTTTGTCGACATCCCGGATCGCTAGCCGAAGTGGACTAAAGGATCAACTCGGCCAGCACTCGTTCTATGTGAGTAAGCGGATCGCTAGATTGGCGCAGATGAAGAGCGATCTGACGTCGAGGCGCGCAATGCAAGAGCGGAGAGACGATGGGCGAAGCCTTACAGGTAGTGCGGGAGTTCTATTCCCTGCCCGCGGTGGGTGACGAACCACAGGCGATCAAGCTTCTTGATCCGGAGATCGAATGGACGGAAGCCGAGCGCACACCGTATTTTAATGGAACGTTGCGCGGCGTGACCGCGCTGGTGACCGCGGTGGCGACCAGACTTTTCGAGCCGATGCAGAGGGATTTCAAGGAGTTTCGAACCGTTCCGGGGGAATTCATCACGGAAGGAGACCGTGTCGTCGCATTCGGGAATTACTTCGGGCTCACGAAGAGATTCGATCGTACGATGTCGGCACCTTTTGTGCATTGTTGGACCGTGTCGGATGGGCGCCTGCGCCAGTTGATACATATACGGGCTCCGCGCCTTGGAATGCGGCTCTGGCGGCACACCATAATGTTTGATTCGCCAGGCCGAAAGGCCGTCTCGGCCGATTTCCATGAGAACGGTCGATGACGATTTTCGTGGCGGTGCTTGCCCTGCTAGCGGGGTCTGTCTTAATTTCCGCATTCGCTGGCAAGATGCATATCCCCTATCCCGCCCTCCTGGCGCTGGGCGGAGTCGCGCTAGCACTATCGCCGATATCGATTCCGATCAGCCTGGATCCTGAGCTGGTACTGGCACTCCTCGTCGCGCCGGCGCTTGTCGACGCTGCCTATGATGTCTCGTCCCATGATCTGAAAGCCTACTGGGTCGTCATCACATGTCTCGTGTTTTGTGCCGTTGGCCTCACTACGGTCGCCGTCGCCTTTGTGGCACACCAGTTCGTACCGGGGCTCCCATTGAGCGCTGCGATCGCGTTGGGAGCCATTGTCGCGCCTCCCGATGCCGCGGCCGCAGCGGTTATTCTTCGTCACCTCAATGCGCCACGGCGAATAGCGGTGGCGCTGGAGGGGGAATCCCTCCTCAATGACGCCTCGTCCCTGCTTGTCTATCGCTTCTCCGTTGGAGCCGTGGTAGGGGGCGGACACTTCCATGCATGGTCCGTCGCGCCGGTCTTCCTTGTTTCCGTTCTCGGCGCCGTTATCATCGGCCCTCTTCTCGCAGTGGCGAATATTTGGCTGACGCGTCGCATGAACGACATCCAGAATGCGATTATAATCCAGTTCGTCAGCAGCTTCGGCGTTTGGTTGCTCGCGGATGCTCTTGACATGTCTGCCGTTCTGGCAGTCGTTTCCTATGCATTGACGCTGGGAGTGTATTCGCCGGTGCAGTTGCCCGCCCGCCTTCGTCGCCCCTCCCAGGCGGTTTGGAAGACCGCCGTCCTAGCCTTGAACGCTTTCGCTTTCGTCTTTATTGGTCTTGAACTACGACCGATATTGGCTGCCGCACCCGCTACACAGCTGAAGAGTTGGTTCTGGTTCGCGGGAGCGGTCCTTACCACAGTGATTGGTGTCCGCATCATCTGGGCGATGTTCTACAACACGCTGGCTCGCACCAGCCTTGGACGCAACGGGATTCTGATGCCTCCTGGGTCGAAGGCGACATGGCAAGGTGGTCTGATCATCTCCTAGTGCGGCATGCGGGGAATTGTCACTCTTGCCGGCGCCTTGGCCCTTCCTCAGGGTTTTCCTGATCGTTCACTCCTGGTTTTTACCGGATTTTTTGTGACACTTGGCACGCTCGTCATACAGGGAATGACGCTGCGTCCCCTTCTCTTACTTCTTGGCGCGCATGACGAGGTGACCCCGGAAATGGAGATGCGCCGGGCAAGGGCGGAGCTCGCGACGTCCGCCATTCAGGCGCTCGAAAGGAGTTCGGAGCCGGCTGCGGAAGCACTGCGCGACGGAATTCGGGCACAATGGAAGGCTGGGACGGGGAGCCTGGGCTCCGAGCATCGGGATGATCGTACCGCACTAAATCGATCGGTCATAAAAATACAGCGCTCCCGCCTAATCGAGTTGCGACGCCGCCGCGCGATTGGTGATCATGTGTTCCATCAACTCGAGGAGGAACTCGACCATCTCGAACTCACAATCTCCTCCGGATACCTATGGCAGCGTGTTTAGGGTCTTGAGACTCGATCGCGGGCGGACCTATATGCAGGTATTATCTGACCAAAACATGAGTTCAATTGCTGGAATAGTTCCGTCCACCCACGCTGCGCACATGAGAATTATCCATTGCGAGGGAGATGGCCATGCCGGCTGAGAGCACTAAATTGGAAGAGAACAAGAAGATTGTCGTTGCTTTTTATCAAAAAGCCCTCTTCGAGGGAGATGTTGATACGGCTGTTCAGCTCTATGGTGGGAAGTCCTACACGCAACATACCCCGTTCGCGGCCGACGGGTTCAATGGACTGAGAAGCTACGTCAAGTGGATCGTGGGCAACTACCCGAAAACCCGTGGCGAGATCAAGCGCGTCTTCGCGGATGGAGAGTTCGTCGTTCTTCACTGCCATTGGACAGGGTTCTTCGGCAAGAACGGCGACGCTATCATCGATATTTTCAGGCTGGAAAAAGGCAAGATCGTGGAGCACTGGGATGTCATTCAGGCAATTCCGGATACTTCACTGAACGAGAACACGATGTTCTGAGGATGTAAGGAGACTCTGTCGCGGACAGTTTAAGAGAAGTCGTTGGAAACGAATCCTAGTGCCGATAGGACCACAGTCATGTCAGCGAGTTTGGGCAGCCTTCAATTCAAGATCATCGATGGCTTGAAGATCCGATACGCAACGAGCGAGGCCGCAACCGGCCATCCCATTCTGCTTCTTGGGACCTGGCCCGAAAGTATCTACACCTATCTGCCGACATGGGACGTCTTCACTGCGCTGGGACCGGTCGTCGCCGTCGACCTGCCTGGCTTTGGTCGCTCCGAGGGTCGCCCCGGCATCATGGCGCCCGAGGCGATGGGGGACTTCATCCCGCACATTCTGGCGGCTTTCAGGCTTCGCCAGCCCCATGCCGTGGGGCCGGACATTGGTACTCCGTCCTTACTCTATGCGGCTGCCAACCACCCCGAGCTCTTCAAGAGCATGATCATCGGCGGTGGCGCGACTGATCCCAGCGACATCGGCGACATTCTAGAGGAATTGGTCAACGCACCTTCTATTGATCCCTTCAGGAACATGACAGGTGCGCAATTCGTCCGTGGAGCGGTGCAAAATCTGAAAAACTACGACCTGCCTGACTACGTCTTGGAAGACTATTTGGCGTCTTACAAGGGAGATCGATTCCTTCAGTCGGTCGCTTTTGTCCGACACTACCCACAAGCGCTTCCGCGTCTCGCCACCCGGCTATCCGCGATTAATACGCCCTGCGAGATTATCGCGGGCAAATTCGATCCTTACGTTCCAGTTTCGAACGCGGAGGGACTACACAGGGGACTACCAAAAAGCAAACTCGACATCCTCGACTGTGGACACTTCGCTTGGGAAGACGCCGCGGCCGAATACGGCCGGCTGGCATCTGACTGGATCCAGGACGGATACGCCAGGCTGTAGCACTGGACGCTCTATAACCAACTTATGGCCGCCGCGAATCCTCATGATCTTGGGTAGGTCTATTCATATGAGATTCACCGTCGGCACTGTTCGAGCAAAGACCAAACGCTGACGGAGGGAAAAGCGCGCGCCTTTGGGGAAAGAGCGCCGGTGCAGCGCAAGGCGTAGTAAGCTCGCGGATTCGATGTCCATAGTCGTGTTGTGGATCCAGATTGGTTGCTGTTGACGGGCCCAGGCTCCTGTTGGCAGTAGATCTCGGGCCAATCCAGGTCTCCAATGGGAATGGGTCAAAAACACCTTGCCCAGGGCCCGGCTATACCTCTAGCTGCTGCGCAGGGGGTAGTAAGGATGACCAGCGGGAGTTCGGCGGGGGAAGCATTCTCCAAGAATTTTCGAACCGACGAGCCAGATCCACCCATGGTGGCGGGGGTGAAGAATGGTCCGTTTGCCGCCGCCCGGATAGTCCACTCGGGCATCGGTCATGGCATGCTACAAGTTCCGCCCCAAGAGGCTTTTGTTCTGGCCTATTTGAGAAAAGAGTTCTCAAAGAGCGAGTTGTGGGTAGGCGAGCGACCCACAAAATGGGACCCGATACAGCCCGGACAGGTCCATTTCTACGATCTTCAGCGGGGGATACGCGCCGACATCCGGGAGCCCCTTGACTTCATTTACTTGTACTTGCCGCGCCAGGCCTTAAACGACTTTACTGATGAACACGAGCTGCCACGTGTCGACGGCTGCAGTATCGATTCCGGAAAGGCGTTCTCCGATCAGGTTGTAGCAGGACTTGCTTCTTCTATCATGGGTTGGCTCGAGCGACCAGCAGAAGCAAGCCAGCTCTTGGTCGACCAGATCGCCTTCGAGCTGCAGTCGCGCTTTGTCTACCACTATGCGCGTCTGGCTGGGCGGCGCGCATTCCGCCGAGGCGGACTGACCCCCCGGCAGGAACATAAAGCCAAGGAACTGATGCAAGCGCACATCGTCGGCGCGATTTCAGTCGAAAAACTCGCTGAAGAATGCGGCCTTTCTCGCGGCCATTTCTTTCGCGCATTCAGATGGACAACGGGAAAGACCCCGCATCAGTGGCTTATCGAAGCCCGGGTAGAGCTATCGAAAGAGCTACTGCTCACATCGCGGCTGTCTCTCGCCCAAATAGCCGCAGCGTGTGGATTTGCTAACCCAAGCCATTTTACACGGGTCTTCTCAACCATTGTCGGAACAGCTCCGCGAGCCTGGCGCGCTGCGCGTCTCGATTAGACCCGACATTAACAATCCGCTTGACCCGGTGCTCGCTACTCACCGCTCGCTGGGGCGAAATTGCATAAAAGTCACATGAACCTGGTCCGAGGCGCGGTTGCACCACGGATTTCCGCCGCCATCGACTATGGTGGCCCTCGTCGGATCCGGAACGGCAAACCCATTTGGAGGTATCGTGGAACGCCCTCCATCGCAGCATCATGCGAAGCAGGATGAGCCCTTTGCAGGGCTTTCACGCGCCATCACGGACGGAAGTCAGTCGGGCGATCCGCTAAAGGAGATGGCCGCAACAATGGCCTATCAAGTGAATCAACCGTTAGCCGCGATTGTTCTTGCTGGCGAGACAGCGGTCCATTGGTTGGACCAAGAGCCGGCAGATATAGATAGCGCGCGCAGGCTGATCCTAGGCA
This sequence comes from Acidisoma sp. L85, assembly GCF_009765865.1. Classification (GTDB taxonomy): domain Bacteria; phylum Pseudomonadota; class Alphaproteobacteria; order Acetobacterales; family Acetobacteraceae; genus Acidisoma. The sequence continues at coordinate 74,561 of NZ_LMUQ01000003.1, read as the reverse complement.
TGGCGGCAGACGCACGTAGGGCAGCTGCGATTGCCAAGCAAGCCTACTTGGCTCTGGCTTACAGAGCCGAGTAGGCTTGCCCAATCCAGCTCAACGACTTGATCAGCGAGGCTTGCCGGAACGCCGGTGGGAAATCATACATGTGTATATGACAACCTATCTGTAGAGTGGATTGTCAGGCGACGATTTGCGCCTAGACTCCCCTGTACCTGGGCAGCGTCCCGGAGATCGATAGGCGGGACCTCACTGCGAGAATGGTCGCATGGAAGATCAAACATGACTACTGAGAAACGACAAGAACTGGGGCAGACGTTCCTTTCAGTCCTGAGCCGTCCTAATGCTGATGTGATCAGAAAAGTTGCGGTCGATGATTTTGTATGGAGTTTCCCCGGGTCCAGCTCGATTTCCGGAGAGGCCCGCGGCGTCGAGGGCGTCATGAAGCGCGCTCAGACGATCGCTTCCTTCGGCGTCAAGGTCGAGATTCTCCATGCGGTGTTCGGGTTCAGTGGAGTGAGTTTCCTTCTACACAATACGGGAAATAGGGACGGACGACTCCTCGACGAGCAGGTCGTGGCCGTCTTCAGTTTCCGGGGTGACAAACTGGCCAGGTTGGACACCTACCTCTCCGATGTCGCGATGGCTGAGCTGTTCTTCGGATAGCCATAGGTATCTCTGGCTATGACTGATTTCAAACGGTCCGACATCCCAGGCTTTACCGAAGAGCGTGTCTGGGTGAAGGCCCTTAGGCGCCCTAGCGGACAAGTCATCGCCGAAAGTCGCTCCCCCTGGTATCCTACGTCATGGCCGAAACTGGCTTAGTACATATTATCGACGATGACGAGGCAGTACGCTCGGCACTAGGGAGCCTCGTCCGCTCGGTCGGAAATGAAGCGCGCCTTTATGGGTCGGCCAGTGAATTTCTCGGAAGCGTTTTGCCCGCCGTTCCGTCTTGCCTTCTGCTGGATGTTCGCCTTCCAGGGACCAATGGCCTCGACTTCCAAACATCGCTCCAGCAGAAGGGAATCCACATCCCTATTATCTTGATGACGGGCTACGGCGACGTTCAGATGTCCGTGAGGGGAATGAAGGCTGGTGCAGTAGACTTCCTAACCAAGCCCGTTCGACATCAAGACGTCCTAGATGCAGTTTCGACCGCTCTTTCCCGCGACTTTGCACGTCGCATGGAGGACCGTGAAGTTAATATAGTCAAGCAGCGATACGCGACGCTAACGCCTCGTGAGGCGCAAGTCGTCGCTCTCGTCACTGCAGGGAAGATGAATAAGCAAATGGCTGCTACACTTCAGCTCAGCGAGGTGACCGTTAAGATTCATCGGGGCTCCGCTATGAAGAAGATGGGGGCAAGCTCAGTAGCCGACCTTGTGAAAATGACGGAAATGCTGCGGACGGCCGGTTCTCGCCCTCGTACCGACCCATAGAAGCGCCTTTCTCCATGCTCCTTCAGCGGTTCACAACAGGGCGCTGCGGCCGTAACACCTAGAGATGGTGTTCTTTCGAAGATTATCATGCGAATCTTATCCTCGACCGTAAGCCATCTTCCGGGGCGGCACTGTATGTCACAAAGGGCGACAGTCGTGAAAGACTCGCTGATCTCGATCATTGACGATGACGAGGCAACACTCTCTGCGGTGGCTGGCCTGATGCGGGCAAAGGGGTTCAGAGTCTGCGCTTTCAGCTCCGCGGAGGCATTCCTGAAGGATCTAAGCCATGAAGCCTCGCAATGCATCATAACAGATATCCAGATGCCGGGGTTAAATGGGATAGAATTAAAACGACGCCTTGACGCTCAAGACTGCAAAATACCCGTGATCATGATCACCGCAAGAGTCGAACAGCGACTGCAAAGTTTAGCAGTTTCGAGCGGGGCCTTCTGCCTGCTCCGCAAGCCTTTCAAGGCATCGGCATTGATCGAATGCGTCCAACGAGCGCTTGCCGGATGACGTCGATAAGGCCGGCGTCGTAAGAAGGTGAACCTATCCCACATGTCTGATCGACTATCCCTCTCCTCCGCCATTCCAGGCGACAAGTTACCCTCGGATGCCAGCCGGCGGGTTGACGTGGTTGATCTTGTGGAGGAGAGCGTAGCTGTTTTCGGTCTTGACATGCGGGTGACAGCTTGGAACGCGGAAGCAGAACGCCTCTACGGGTGGAAGCGAGAAGACGTCATCGGAGGAGTGATTCAGGCTGCTGTCCGCTGTTCTCCCTCGCAGCCCCTGAAGGTGATTCTCGAAAAGATAAACCAGGTCGGCATATGGCGAGGGGAATTTGTCCGGCGAACAAAATCCGGAGCAACGGTCGTTGTTAAGGCAAAGTGGTCCCTTCGGCGCGACCTCGCTGGAGGTCCAATCGACATTGTCGAGACCAGCAGGGACATCACTGACGTCCGGCGGACGGAGGAAGCTCTGGAGCGGGTCCAGCATCAATACCAGAGTCTTTTCAAGTCATCAGTGGCATCGTTCTTCGAGCTAGATTTCTCTGAAGCCGCGCAGTCGGTGCGAGAACTGTTGGACTCGGGAGCGGTCGACTTCCGCGCATTTCTCCAGAACAACAGCGGCTATGTGCGAGGCCTGCTCGAGATGATTCGCATTACCGGCTGCAACGACCAAAGCTTCCTGACGTTTGGTGATGGCAACCGCGAGACCCTGCTGCGTAGCTTCGACCGACTTTGGCCGGACGAGAGCCTGGGCGTGTTTGCGGAGAGCCTCGTGGCGGTGTTCGAGAAGAAGGACCATTACTCGTCAGAGGTCGTGTTGCTGTCTCTCGCGGGTCAGCGTTACGACACGCTGTATGCCGTCTCTTATCCTCCGCAACTCCTCGAACTAACGCGTGTCTTAGTGGGCGTCGTGGACGTCACACAGGCCAAAAGAGCTACAACGGCGCGGGAGCGAAGCGAACGGCGCTACCGGGACCTTTTCCACTTTCTACCTGTCGCACTCCTACAGCTGGAGGGCCAGGAGGTCGTTGACATCTTTGACGAAGCTCGTTCGCAAGGAGTGACTGACTTCTCGGATCACCTCAAGACGCATCCCGAGCTATTGGACCGTGTCCTAAACGGCTTAAAGATCGTTGAGGTCAATGACCGCACCGTGAGTATGCTTCGTGCGCAATCTGCAGATGAGTTTAAAGGTTCTGTAGCCCGGTATTGGACCGAGTCTCGTGACATGTTTCGCGAGGCAGCGGCCGCTCGGTATTCCGGAAAGCCGGGTTACGAGGCATTGGTCAAGATGCCGGCCCATGACGGAACAATCCTTGATGCACTATTCTTCTCGGTTTTCTCCCCTATACCAGGAGAGCAAAATCTCAGCCTTGTGGGTTTGATCGATGTCAGTGATCGCGTCCGAGCACAGGACATGCTTGCGCGCGTCCAAGCTGAGATCGCTCATGCCGCGCGAGTTTCCGTCTTGGGTGAGCTTACGGCCTCGATCGCTCACGAAGTCAGCCAGCCTTTGACCGCGATCGGGACTAATACTGAGGCGAGTTTGCTTTGGCTGGAACACTCCCCGCCCGACATCGGAGAAGTCCGAGAACTTGCTGCCAGAACTGCTACGGAGGTTCAGAGGGCCGCTGACATCATCGACCGAGTTCGGCTAATGGCTTCCAGAACCGTCCCGGAACAAAGAAGCGTCAGTGTCAACTTGATTGTTGAGGAGGCGGTGCTCTTCCTGCGCCATGAACTTCAGCGAAATGAGGTCACCGTGTCGTTAGATCTGGCCTCTGAGTTGCCGCAGATTCTGGGCGACCGCGTTCAGCTCCAACAGGTGGTCGTCAACCTTGCGATCAACGGAATCCAAGCTATGGCTCTTGACAATAGTCCTACGCGGATACTGACCGTCCGCACAGCCGCGGCACTAGACGGTGGCATTCTACTCGAGGTCGAGGATACGGGACCCGGAATTGATGTAAACGACGCCGGACGGCTCTTCGAGAGCTTTTTTACTACGAAAGCGACGGGAATGGGCATCGGCCTGCCCATCTGTCGCACAATCATCGAGGCGCATGGCGGACAGATCTCTGCTGGGAGCCAAACAAATGGGAGTGGCGCGCGATTTACAATACGTCTGCCGACGCAGTCATGCAGAAGCCAGCCCCCTGCGTCGCCGTCGGGCGGACCGTAGTTTGTCTACGTACAAAGAACGCTGACGCTCAACGAGCGCATGATATTCGAATTCTAAATCCGCCTTTGTTCTTCTCGTAATCCACTCGTATAGGTTCTCCCAACCCATAATCTGATGGCTCGTCATTCTACGTCATGTCAGGTTTCAAGATCGCAACTGACCGGTGCCCTATGCCGGATGAACGATCGGAGCTTGCACTATGAGGACGGCCAAGGACTTAATGCTTGCTTACATCGACGGCACGGCCGAGCAGTCCGGCGCGCTTTTCGCAGACGCTGGGACGCTGGAGCTGCCCTATCTCGCGTCGATCGGTCTGCCGCCCGTGCTGAAGGGTCCGGGAGAGATATCAAAGTTTCTCGGTTTTCTTCATCAAACTCTCTATCCGGGTTTTTCCTTCGATGACTTTAAGATGCATTTGGAAGCCCATGATCAGGTATTTGCGGAGTATCATATCAATCATCGTTCTGGGATCTCGGGGAAGGACGTTCAGCAGCAGTTCTTCGGTCATCTTGAGGCCAAGGACGGCAAGATCGCGCGACTGCGTGAGGCGATCGACGTGGTCGTTGCCGCTGAGGCGATCTACCCAAACGGTCTTGCCGACGTCATCGCAATGCGATCCTAGGAGGGTGGAGGTGTTGCCGCTTGGCGGTGATCACCAAACGAGGTCTGCTGTAACGTATCGCTCACCGCTTCAGATGGCCCTTCGCGAATATCGCCGTTAGAGGATCAACCATGCTCGACATGACTTCTCGCCAAGCCGAGGCTTTGCTTCATGCGGCAAAAGCAAAAGCCACCCAGATTGGCATATCCGTGAGCATTGTCGTTTTGGATTCGGCCGGGCATCTCAAAGCATTTGCTCGGATGGATGGTGCGTGGCTCGGGTCCATTGATGTCGCACTGAAGAAGGCCAAGACGTCTGTATTGTTCGAAGCAGAGACGCAGGCTGTTTGGGAGGTTTGCAAGCCGGGAGCCCAGGCGCACGGGCTTGAGATGACGAACGACGGTTTAGTCACCTTTGCTGGAGGGATTCCAATCAAAGCAAGCGATGGCCGCCTGATCGGAGCCGCAGGCGTTTCTGGCGGGCAAGTAGGTCAAGACTTTGAGATTGCCCGGGCCGGGGTATCGGCCTTGGAACTATAGGGCAAGTCATCTTCGCTTAAGGAGAATGGGAATGGGTAGAACGATCCTGATCACCGGGGCGGGTTCTGGCCTCGGGGAAGGCGCTGCGATCGGCATGGCCCGGGCAGGTCATGAGGTCATCGCCGCGGCGCAGTCGTCGCCTCAGGCAAACGCCCTACGCGCCAGGACAGAACCCCTGGAACTTCTGTCGCTTCGGGTCGAGAGACTCGATCTGCTCGATCGCTATGATGTTGGTCGTGCTTGCGGGTGGGATTTCGACGTACTCGTCAACAATGCCGGCATCGGAGAGGGTGGCCCCATTGCCGAGATTCCACTCGACCTTGTTCGGGCGAATTTCGAGGTCAACGTATTTGCGCCCCTCGCCTTCACTCAGCTGGTTGTTAAGAAGTGGGTTTCTCGTGGGGTAAAGGGTAGGATTGTCTTCGTCTCCTCGATGGGCGGACTCTTTAGTCCTCCGGGTTTCGCCGCCTATGCCGCCACGAAACACGCGATCGAAGCGATCGCCGAAGCTATGCAGGGGGAATTGCGACCTTTTGGCATCCAGGTGCAGACGATCAACCCCGGCGCTTATCTGACAGGCTTCAACGAAGCCATGGCCGAGAATGCATTTCGATGGCTAGACGACGAGGTAAACTTTACCACCCGGCGAGCCATGCGCGAAATGGTGAATAGCCTGATCGGAGGTCCCGAGGGACGTCTCGATCCGAATGATATGATCTCGAAGATGATAGAGGTCATCCCTTCTAGCGAAGGAACATTCCGCAACATCCATCCACAATTCGTCGAGACGGCGCTCAAAGACCACCAAAGGGAGATGTTTAGGCGCGAAATCTAAGGAATCACCATGCGCTGCCCGCGCGCCGTCAAGACTTGCACCACAATCACGCACGCCTTGAGCGGTCCTTGAGCAATATTTGGTAACGGCATTCGCCGCAGCCGTCATCGCGATGGCTCCGCAACGCCGGCCTCTTCTGGTGAAGTGTGCTCTCAATGCATTCGGACCTGTTTTATCAAAGTGGCAATTTATGCCAGCTCTCCATTGGCCGAGGAGTCAGCGTGTCGACGGCAGAAAGAGAGCACTGGGAGGGGTCTGCGCCCGCTGCCGCGATCGGCTCCATGGTCGTCTTCCAAAGCGCGATGGCATTGACCGTCCCCCTGCTTTTAGCGCTAGGGCCTTCGGCTGCGACTTGGTTGCGGCTGATTGGTGCCTCGGCAGTTTTATGGATAGTTGCCCGACCCAGATATGAGGAATTATCGCGCCGAGCGATACTCATCGCCGGACTGCTGGGGGTGGCGACCTGCGGGATGGCAGTCTTCTACGCCGAAGCCATCGCGCGCATCCCACTAGGAATGACGACCGCCATCCAGTTCCTTGGGCCGCTCGGCGTCGCCGTCGCGGCGTCAAGCGGGTTGCGCAGCGCCATGTGGGCGGCTTTAGCCGGTTTGGGGGTAGTCTTACTTGCACTCACTCGGTCTGGCTGGTCCGTGGATCCCGTTGGAATTGGTTTTGCATTAGGCGCTGCGGCAGCGTGGGCAGGATACATCTTGCTTACAAAGCGCGTCGGACAGGCTTTCGCTGGGCTCGGGGGCCTGACGGTATCGCTAACCGTGGCGGCCATGGTGGCGACGCCCGTTGGTCTCATCACTTTGAAGGACGGTGCCAGCGGATGGGCGATGGCTGCCTCAGCGGTATTGGGCGTGCTGGTCCCAGTCGTACCTTATGGGTTGGAGATGCTGGCTCTGCGTCGAATGACCCCCCGCGCCTTCGGTGTCCTGATGAGCCTTGATCCCGCGATCTCCACACTTGCTGGCTTCCTCTTGCTCCACCAAGCCATTAGCGCGCAACGAGCAGTCGGCATCCTTTGTGTGGTCGCCGCAAGCGTGGGAGCCAGCCTCCGAGGGACAGCCAACAGCTAAAGAAACCTCGGCAGGCTGAAGACCTCGGCATATGCCGCCAAGACTGGTGTGATGTTGCATGCGCAACTGCGGCACGTCGTGCGCGCCAAGGGGACGCAGCGGCCTCCAATGTGGAAATCCAGCCGACCGGTGCCGTGCCGCGGCGGCTGGTCGACGCGGCCGTGATGATGACGGGCTCGCCCATGGTAGGATGTCCGTATTCGACCAGGCCGCCATGTTCAGGCCCCTGCTCTCTTTCAGGAGTCTACGTTCGCCTCAGGCAGTTGTCCGCATCGCACGAGCATTCAGCAGCGGCCGCCATGCTCCCTCGAGCCCGAGATCGCGGACGATCAGCTCAACGAGCTCAGCGGATGGTTTTTATGGTCGCCACAGCCCAGGCGCTCCCCATCAAGTTGCGGACAAGCGACAGAACGGCCATGATTTCCTCATCTTTGCAGCCCTACTCGCGTGGCGGACGGCAATTGGGCTCTTGCTGAACATGCGGCAGGCAATTGATCATCGAGGTCACGTTAGGAATGATGATGCGACGCTGCTTATTGTGTCTGACGAGTCTATTCGCGCTAATGGCGACTACGTCATTTTGGGAAGCCTCGGCACAGGAGTTGCCGATTATGGGCTCTGTCACGGCAACGAAAGAATCGCTGTCCTCGGTAAGCGTTGGCGTCTTTTTGGTTCCTCCCTTCGCTATGCATGACCAATCCGGCTATAGCGGCATGGCGATCGACCTCTGGCAGAACGTCGCATCGAAGATGGGTGTCTCCTACACCTATGAGCTTATGCCCACCTTGCCCGATCTCCTGAAAGCAGTCACCTCCGGTAAAGTCAACGTCGCTGTGGGGGAGATCCCCATTACGGGAGACACATTGCGACAGATGGATTTTACGCAACCCTGGTTCGATTCAGGGCTGCGCGTTTCAATAGATAAAAACCGGCATCCTGGTCTCGGAACCTTGCTCAAGAACTTTTGGGCAAGCGGACACCTTGAAGTCATACTCTGGATTGGCGTCGGTGTCGCAGTCGCAACCATCGTCCTAACCCTCGTCGACCGTAAATTCGATGAAGATTTTCCAGGCGAACTTCATCAGGGACTAGTGGAAAGCTTCTACCATGTGATGTCAATCGCCACCTCGGGCAAGACGTCTCACAAATCTCTATTCGGCATCTATGGACGCTTGCTAGCCGCGTTGTGGATGATCTGCGGAGTCACGATCGTGGCCTACATAACCTCCTCGATCACAAGCGTGATGACTACGTCGAGCCTCAGTAGTCAGATAAACAGCAGAACCGATCTGGTGGGAAAGTCTGTTGGAGTGCTGAGGGGAGCTGTCGCTCAAACCTATTGTTTCGATGAAGCTTTGCGATGCATCGCCTATGATAAGCCGGACGACGTCGCACAGGCAATGTTGGAGGGGAATGTCGCCGCAGTCATTGCCGACGCGGCCGTCCTCCAGTACTACGTTTATACTCATCCCAAGTGGCCGATTGTCGAGGTCGGCGCCTTATTCCGCCCCTTAAAGTATGGTTTCGCGACACCGCTCGGCAGCGGGTTGATCCGTCCAATGAGCCTCGCGATCATAGACGACATTCAAGAAGGCTTCGTGGACCGGCTTCGCGCTAAGTACTTTGGGTCTGAGCCCTAAAGCGTCAACTCGAGCTTCTGCAGCGGCACACGCAGTCACTCGCGGCACGCTCCAAAACCACCATCTCTTTTTGGCGGAGCAACGTATTGCGCGATCGTTTATGCGAACCTGTCTAAGCTCAAGGCGAGTGGCCTGGGCCCTGGTGGGTTCGTCCGTGGCCGCCGCGACATTACGTGCAGTCACCTCCCGCCTCGTTAGCTCCAACATCTCTCATTTCAGATTACCCACCGCCCCGCGGGCCGATGTTTCGCCTTTAGACGCACTCGTCCCGTGACATCCGTCGACAAGTCCAGGGCTCGATCATGCCCCGAGCCCCTGCTGCCGACCGTTATCTCCATCCTTGCCGTCGGAAGCCTCGGTTGCGCGACGTCCGAATCTCTGGCGGTTCAGCTGCGTTGCACCCTTCTACCGCCTTCGACGACGCGTTAGTCTGCTGTGCAACCCTACTTTGGGGATTGTAGATGACCGATCTTTCCCGCCGCGCTGCGCTACTAGCTGGGACGGCCAGCGGAGCAATGGCTGCACTCCGTTTCTCGGCCGCGCGGGCGAGCGCTGCTCGGGCAGGCCTACCTATTCCGTCGGAAATCCGGGCGAGCGCGCAGGGTGTCATTGTCCTCGGTGCTGGCGCAGGAACTATGCGGTTCGTGCCGGGGCAGCCCGCGGCAACTTCAACCTATGGTTACAACGCCGCATTCCTGGGTCCGGCATTGCGCCTGCGGCGCGGGCAGACAGTGACGATCGACTTCACCAACTATCTTCCAGAGCCAACAACCGTGCATTGGCACGGTCTCATTATTCGCGGTGAGGTGGACGGCGGCCCGCATAGCCCCATAGCGCCCGGCGGGCGTTGGCGACCTGTCCTGTCGATCGACCAACCCGCCGCCACGCTATGGTTCCACCCGCATGTCTATCCGACAACCGCTGCTCAGGTTGCCAAGGGTCTAGCCGGCCTGCTGATCATTGATGATGACGACGCGGACCGCCTGAAGCTGCCATCCCGTTGGGGGCTGGACGATATTCCACTCATCATCCAGGACCGCCGCTTCGGGCATGGCGGACAGTTCTTCGACCGGATGAACCTTACTGCCGTGACGAACGGCTATGTCGGCAACGTGGCGCTGGTGAACGGCGTCCGATATCCCGAGGCGCGCACGTCGCGCGGCTGGATCCGGCTGCGCCTGCTCGATGGCTCCAATGCCCGCAGCTACCTGCTGGAAGCTTCAGATGGCCGCTCGCTATTCGTTATCGGCTCAGATGGAGGATTATTGGAACACCCGGTCGAATTGAAGCAGATCATGATTCACGCGGGCGAACGCTTCGAGGTCTTGGTTGATTGCCGCTCCGGCGTGCCGTTCGACCTCGTCGCGGTGCCAACCGGCGAACCGATCATGCGGCTGCCGCCGTTCGACGGCCCGCTGCCGCTTCTCACGATCCGGCCTGACGGCGCTGACGGGCCCGGTCTGTTGCCCACGTCACTAGTAAAGCTGCCGGCGATTCCCACAACGCTTCCGGCCGTCAGCCAGGAGCTGGTCATGAACATGTTTCGCGACAAGGACGGCATGGCGCGCCTGATAAGGGCGGGGCTGGGGATGAGCAGCGAAGGCGCGGAGTCCCTGATGAGAGATGGCCCGGGAATGAGCATGGGCGGCAAAATGCCCCCGATGGAGTCAAGGCCGAGGATGAACATGGTCGGCAAGATGGACCCCGCCGTGGTCGCTCGCGTCACCGAGTTGATCGAGGGCCAGCCTTCAATGCCCAGAGCGGAGCAGCTTGCCGCCAACGGCATCAATGGCAGACCATTCGCGCTGGACAAACTCGACTTTGCCGCGCCTCTCGGCCAGCTGCTTCGCTGGCGGATTTCCGAAGGCGACGATCGCATGCCGCATCCGGTCCACATTCACGGCTGCCAGTTCCGCATCGTGTCGCAGCGAGGACAGCCGCCGGAAGCGTATCGCGCTGGTTGGAAGGATACCGCACCGATCTCGGGGGGTAGTGACAGCGAAATCCTGCTGCGCTTTCCACACCCCGCCGGTCCGGACGCGCCCTACATGGCGCACTGCCATATCCTGGAGCATGAGGACTCCGGGATGATGGCGTCGTTCACCGTTGGGTAGCGTGTAAGTTTACCCATGGGCGCCACGTAGTCATGCTGCTGTGGTGAGTTCTCACGGCAGCATCACTGCTGTTTATCGCCATTGGGGTCGGCATGACACCGGAAGTTCTGGTCATGAGGTCGATGCTCGTGCTGGTCACCGCCTTCGCGGGCATCATCGGCGCGATCCTCGCCGCCCGGCTCCCGAGACTACTAACGGTAAGCGAGCCCGCCGCAGATTATGAGCCCAACGACTCCGAGTATCACGAGGAAGACGAGAGCGAGGAGAATTCCATGGCGACTGGGATATTCACCCTGGTGGCGCTCGCCTAGACCGAAGAAATCAGACAAGAGGCCCGCAACGAAGTTTAGAACTACCTGAATGCTCGGGCTCATCGTGCCCTCCACCGCGAGCAGGAAGCGATGCTGCAGACTAGCACCCCACCCGCATCGGAGTTGCAACGAAGCGTAACCCTCCTTGTGAAGGCGCTTTCGACGACCGAGCCGGACTGGGACGCCCAGGCCGTGGTGGCGCTGTCGGTGTTACCTGTATTTCCAATCCTGGGGTCTTGGAGGGAGGCTCTGCGCATCCCCCCGACGCAGGCGACTCCCCGGCTTTGTTGATCATTTCCGTCGGGTCCCAGGGCGGGCTACTTCTCACCTTCTCCTGGGTGATGTTGAGTTGAACCTCCCGGCTACCCCAATCGATCGCGGTCAAGGCATAGGGCGACACAAGCACATGTTGGCCAGGCCACCAGTTCCGGGTGTCAACAATGAAATAACGAATTTCCCAATTTTTATCCTCTATCAATAAATTCTCGATGTGGCCGATTGCGCCGTCTGTGGCGCGGATATGGTAACCCGTGACCGCGATCATGCTACGGAGGTGCGGGTCCTGCTTGTCCTTGATCAGCTCGCCGTTTGAGGACGCGTGCAACGAAGGGCCCGCCAGGAAGGGCAATGATGATAAGGGGGCAGAAATCGACCCTGCCCCAATTCCTAGGCCCGTCCCAAGATATCCGCCACCAGCCCAGAGGGGACTCCAATGATAATAGTCGTAAAGGTTCATCTCCATCTGCTGCGAGACCGGCTCGTGATGTAGGATGTTGGGACTTGCCTCGACCTGCGCCTTGGTTAACGTGACGGGAATTTCGCGGCGCTCATAGTCAGCTTGTCCGATAGCCGACGGATGGACGAGGACCTTGCGGTCGCTCAGCCAAGTTCCGGTATCAACAACCAGCCAACGCACCCTCCAGGTCTCATCGTCGAACAAGAAGTCGTCGACGATGCCTATCCTACCGTCTTGAGCCTCTATGGCGTAGCCTTTGAGCGCGGATGCGACGAGCAACATAGTTCGATTCCCTTATGAGCGGCACGCTTGTTAGGGCGCTATCATCTAGGAGCCCGGGAGGCATGTCCCACTTGATGGCGAACGGTCGAAGTGCATGATCTGCGTGGGTCCGACGATGAAAGCCGCCCTGAAGCACAATCAGTTTGCTTCGTCGTCAAACACTGACACATGGGTATATCTCGGCACGGAGAGGACGCGAAAGGCTCGGAAAATACCTAGAACCACTGACACAGGGCATTCATTTGACGCTGGGAATGCGGCCGTGTGCATTTCGAGAGCGGTCGTCATTTAGCCGCTAAGTGGAAGCCCCGCCTTGCTCGTTCGCCATGGGACTGAGAGCGCTAGCACGAGCTCCCTAAGCATTTGATTGTCATGGATTTCGCGATGGCGTCCCGAGTAAAGGGTCGTGAACCGATTCATCCGTCGATAACAGACACGCGTCAAGCCGACCCGCGTCGACCTCGCAGTATCTTCCTGAAGAAGAGGACGTGGTCGCATTTATAGACGAACCGCTATAAGATGGGTCGCCATTGCGCGGCGGCGCCGCGAGATCTGGGAGTCCACCCGAATCCGTGAGCAACATCGTCAGCGCCGGATCAGCATTGTTGCTCATTTCACAATGAGGGAGTCAGACCAGCCCGTCAGCGAACCCGTTTCTCTGAGTAGTTTCCGAACCTACCAAGGGACGATTCGCTAAGCTAACGTGCTCTGGACATTAACTTGCCGAATATGTGCTGAGAGGTTGTCCACAAAATGAGTCCTGCTCCGGTTCCATCAGTTTGTGCCTAAGTCAGCGAATTTGCGTAGGTACTTGAACGAGTTGAGGGCGGCCAGGTGGGCTGCACGCCAAGGTATCAACATTCTTTCGAACATCTAGAGGGTTGACGTAGCGATGGGAAAGACACTCGGAATTCTAATCCTTTCTAGTTTGGTGGCACTACCCTGTGTGGCTAGCGCAGAGAGTCGCAATGTCGTTATATTTTTTACCAAATGGTCCGCGAGGATCGACAAGCCTGCTGCTGAAGCTGTCCGCGACGCCGCGGGCATGGCTAGCAAGCGTGGCGCCGGCACTCTGCTAGTTACTGGCTTTGCGGATACGACGGGGTCGCCTCGCGCGGGCGCGCTATTGTCGGCCACCCGAGCCCAGGTGGTGGTTGATCAACTAACCGCAGATGGAGTTCCTGCCGCTCGCATTCATCAGACATCGAATGGGTCAACAGCCTTCGTCGGAACGTCTCTTGAAAGTCGCCGGGTCACAATAACGATTCCGTTCCAATGATCGTTATGGCAAGGAGCGGAGATCCGCGCTTACCCTAAGAGCAAGGGTGGCCCATCCGAGAGGTTTTCGAACCTACCCCCCGATCCGTGCGGCCCACACCGCGCAATGCGGGTGACCGTCGCCAACAATGCTTGCCACGAAAGACAAAGCCATGAAAACAATCGAGTCAGCTATTGCGGTCTTCGACGATCACCAAAAAGCCGAGGATGCGATAAAGCGGCTTAGCGCTGGTGGCTTTGATGTAAGGAACCTAAGCGTCGTCGGTAAGGGCTATCATACCGACGAGAAGGTCATCGGCTTCTACAACATGGAGGATCGAGTAAAGTTTTGGGGCAGCCGAGGCGCCTTTTGGGGAGGCCTATGGGGGCTGTTCTTCGGTGGTCTTTTCCTCACAATTCCCGTGGTGGGCCATGTTATCGTGCTTGGATATCTCGCGGTCACAGCGATTTCCGCGATTGAGAGCGCCGTAGTGGTCGGCGGATTTAGTGCTTTCGGCGCGGCACTGTACGGCATGGGCATACCGCGGGATAGCGTGATCGAATATGAGGCCGACGTCAAAGCGAACAGCTTCCTTGTCATGGCACACGGCACCGCGGAAGAAATGGAGCGCGCCGAGGCCATTTTAAGCACGGCTCAGCCAAACCGACTCCAGCTGCATGCGGTTCCAAATATCACGGAGCCTCCCTTTCACCCAATTCACGCCGGTGCCTAGTTCTTGCGGCAGATCGGCAATCGACGGCGCGATGTGTCGCGACCAAACTCTACTCATACCCGAGACAAACCGTCGCCTTCGATCCTGGATCTCGATAGCGCCGTGCAGTGTTGGATGATGCAGGTCGTTGCCAACCGCAACTTGCTCATTGACAGCGCTGTCTGTGTCACAATCAGAGCGACATTCTCACATGGCTCGGCTTATTCGCTTCCTTTTGCCCGAGTTTCAGCGCGGAAGAGGGCTTGGATGATGCTTACCTCCTTTCAAAGCGAAGCCCAAGGAACCTTCCCGGCTATCGACTGCGCTGTTCGCCGGCCACGTCGTATCGTCACGAGGTCTGCGACATCGACCGAGCGTTCCTCATAATTTTCATGGGTTCATAGGCCGTGAGATCCTCTACACGCATCATCCTGGTCAGGCACGGTGAGGTCGATGGAATCGAGCCTCCAACTTTTCGAGGGCGCGAGGATCTTCTGCTTACACCCCGTGGTGTCCGTCAAGCCGAGCTCACAAGAGACTATCTTCTTAATCTCGGCACCGCGACTGCGCTTTTTGCCAGTCCGCTGAACCGTTGTCAGACCACGGCAGAGATCATCGCAGGCCCTCAAGGTCTCTTGCTAGAAGCGGCCCAAGAGCTAAACGATATTGACTACGGGCAATGGCAAGGCGAAACGCATCAGGAAGTCAGACAGCGGGATCCTCAACTTTTCGACGCCTGGATGACGGCGCCTGAAACCGTCCTGCTGCCGGGTGGGGAAAGCCTTCAGAAAGCGGCCGATCGAGCTGTCAACGCGCTTGGAAGGGCGCTTGTGCGCAAGGAGGGATCGACGATCATACTAGTTAGCCATGATAGTATCATTCAACTCATCTTGCTCCACGTTCTCGGACTTCCTCTTGCACGCTATGGAACGATGGAATTAGCCCCCTGCGGTGTCAGTGTAATCCTCCACCGCAAGGACGCGTGGAAGATACGTAGTGTGAATGAAACTGCGCAGCTCGCACGACTCGGATAGGACGTCGCGCTTTCTTGCGTCACGCTCTCTGTCGCGTCATTTGACGCCATCGCGTTGAGCACAGCGATAGCGTTTGAATGAAGCGCGCCACCATTCTCTCGATATCCGGACATCAATGCGGAGGGCAAGTCACCGTGAGGTCATCGTGAGGCTGAAGTACTCTACAGGGTCTTTGCCTCGGGGAGGCTAGAGGGTAATGGGATTTCATTTCAATCTCCTTGCTGGCCGGAGCGGTTGCCGACGAAAGATTCTTCCCGGAGCTAGGATGCCAGGTGGACGGGGTGGCTCGACGAGCCGCCGACGGAGCCACTTGAAGCCAAAAAGCGACTTCGCTAGCGTTAACACGTTGGTGGCCTTTACCGAAAGCGATTCGCAGGCAAGGCGAGCCGTCTGCTCGGGGCTCCACATGACCGACATTCCGAGTCAGACGCCCTTCCTCGTCGCGACCGCTGGTGACGCTTTCAGTGAACCCGTTGTCGTAAGGACGGCGTCTCCGCCGGTGGCTTGAACGAAGGCGCTTATGCACCGGCTTTCCGGCGTCGTCGGCGTAACAGACCAGATAGGCCATCGGTGGTGTAAACCCTCCGTGGACCTCCAAATCTCTTTCCCCACCTAGGTGTATCGTCCCGCGTTTTGATGGTGCATTCTTTACCCGTGAGTGGAAGGAAGCGCTATGGGCCAGGTTCTCCACGGGAGCGCCACCACGACTGCGGCGGTCCGTCGCGCGATACAGCATAGTCAAGCGAGCCTGAGGGCGCTCGCTAAGCGCTATGGCATCAACCAGAAGACGGTTGCCAAGTGGAAGCGCCGAACCTCTGTCGCTGACCTGCCGACGGGGCCGCGGGAGCCGCGTTCAACCAGCCTCTCGGTCACCGATGAGGCTATCGTCGTCGCGTTTCGCAGGCACACACTGCTCCCGCTCGATGATTGCCTCTACGCACTGCAGGCCACCATCCCGCATCTCACGCGCTCGTCGCTGCACCGCTGCCTCGCTCGTCACGGCATCGGGCGTCTGCCGGACGTCGAGGGCGACAAGGCGCCGAAGAAGAAGTTCAAAGCCTATCCGATCGGCTTCTTTCACGTCGATATCGCGGAGGTGCAGACCGCGGAAGGCAAGCTGTATCTCTTCGTTGCCATCGACCGCACTAGCAAGTTCGCTTTCGCGCAGCTGGTGGAGAAAGCCAATCGCGTCACGGCGTCGGCTTTCCTGGTCGCACTATCAAGGCCGTGCCCTATCGCATCCACACGGTGCTGACCGACAACGGCATCCAGTTCCGGCTTCCACAACGCTATGCCAATGGACCAACAGCGCGGTTCATCACCCACATGTTCGAGATGCGTTGCCGCGAGAACGACATCGAGCATCGCTTCACCAAAATCAATCATCCCTGGACCAATGGTCAGGTCGAGAGGATGAACCGACCATCAAGGAAGCGACCGTCCAGCGGTACCATTACGACGACCACGAGCAGCTTCGTCGCCATCTCGAGCAGTTCGTCAGCGCCTACAACTTCGGCCGCCGACTGAAGACGCTCAACGGTCTCACACCATACGAATTTCTCTGCCGAACCTGGCAAAACGAGCCAGAGCGGTTCGCCTCAAACCCGCCCCACCAAAGGCGGGGACTAAACACCTAGGATCCAGAATTTGGTTGCGTCATCTGATGCTGGTGTTCGTATTGAGGTGACAAAAGCCACAACCATTTTTCTCGGTGTTAGCGAGCTGGCTCCCAATGTCCGCGCGGTTACCATTTTGCACCGCCGCCAGCAGCATTTCGGACGTCTCTCTCATTGCGGCAGGGGCACCCCTCAGTCGCTCTGGGCTCATATCCACGTATTCCGCTGTCGCCTCACCAGGAGGGAACAACTCACCCAGCCGCCGTGACCATGAGACCAGATCATGTGCGGACTCCTCCGTAGCTGCGGCGCTCCAGCTTCTACTATACGCTGCGGTGCAAGGAGCCGAGCCACATCAGGTTCGGAATAGGGGCTTGCGTCCCGGCGCCGTAAGCTGGGTTGGCTGGCCTGATTTGAGCGCTTGTGTCTCTTGTGCCGAAACCGCGGACTGATCCTCCGATGACACTTGCATGTCCATTGCGCTTCGGTCTCTTTCTGCCTGCATAGGCTTCGCCGTATTCACGCGCATGATCGGAAGAGTCGCATCATTCGCCATGGTATCTCCTACAGCTCTTGTTGGGGTGATAGGTGAGCGACCTATCGCCTCGAGGAGTTAATGTGGCGCAAGCCGAATAGGTAGACTCGGAAAATACCTAGGAGGACGATATTCATCCTGATCCAAGGGATGGCGACTCGGACATCCCTTACGCCTCGGACAGTCCAGCACCCTTGAATACCTCGTCGAGAGCCTCTTGCGCCTCCCGCTGGATCTGCCGAAGATGCTCTTCGCCCTGGAAGCTTTCGGCATAAATCTTGTAAATATCTTCCGTCCCTGAGGGCCTCGCGGCGAACCATCCATTTTGAGCGACAACCTTAAGGCCTCCGATTGGAGAACCGTTCCCAGGGGCGGTCGTTAGCTTCGCCCGTATCGGCTCGCCGGCGAGCTCTGTCATGCCAAACTCATCCGGCGACATCGCTGCCAGGAGCGCCTTCTGTTCCGAGGTCGCGGGCGCGTCGGTTCTTTCGTAGAAGGACGTCCCCAGCTTTTGGCCAAGCGCCTGGTAGAAAATACCCGGATCATGCTTTGTGCACGCAGTGATTTCCGCAGCAAGTAGGCCGAGGATTAAGCCGTCCTTGTCAGTCGTCCACGCCGTTCCGTCGCAGCGCAGGAACGATGCCCCCGCGCTTTCCTCACCTGCAAAGCCGAGCAGCCCATCGGCTAATCCGCCAACGAACCATTTGAATCCTACCGGGACTTCTACAACGTTCCGGTTCAACATTTTGGCGGCGCGGTCGATGATACTGCTGCTGACAATCGTCTTGCCAATGCAGCAACGCTCACTCCAGCCGGGTCGGTTCGCAAAAAGGTAGGCTATCGCCGTCGCGAGAAACTGGTTCGGCTCCATCAAGCCGCCCGACCGGTTGACGATGCCGTGTCGGTCAGCATCTGTGTCGGTCGCGAAGGCGACATCGAATCTGTCACGCATAGCGATCAGGCCCGTCATGGCGTAGGGGGAAGAGCAATCCATCCGTATCTTTCCATCCCAGTCGACGGGCATGAACCGAAACGTCGGGTCTATCACTTCATTCACGACCGTCGCCGCGATGCCGTATGTCTCGATTATGGGTTGCCAGTAGTGGACGCTGGCGCCTCCTAGTGGATCGATCCCTATTTCTACACCGGAGGCGCGGATCATTTCCATGTCAACGACGTTGGCTAGATCGGCGACATAGGAGCCAACGTAATCGTGCTTGTGGACCCAGGATGATTTGAGAGCACGATCGTACGGAATGCGTTTTACACCCTCGAGCTTGTCCTCCAGGCTCCTGTTCGCGAGCTGCGCGATTTTGCCCGTGTCCTGGGTGTCCGCAGGGCCGCCCGTCGGCGGATTGTACTTAAAGCCTCCGTCCTCTGGCGGATTGTGAGACGGCGTAATCACAATCCCATCGGCCAGACCGCTCTTGCGGTTCCTGTTGTAAGTCAGAATGGCGTGAGAAATGACCGGCGTCGGTGTATAACCGCTGTTCGCGTCGAACATCACATTCACCTCGTTGGCGACAAATACTTCTAGTGCACTTGCCAATGCCGGCTCGGACAGTGCGTGTGTATCAATCCCGATGAACAAGGGGCCGTCGATTCGTTGGGTTACGCGATGATGGCAAATCGCCTGACTGATGGCGAGGATATGAGCTTCGTTGAAGGAGTTCTCGAAGGCGGATCCTCGGTGTCCCGAGGTGCCAAAGGAGACCCGTTGCGAGGGAATGGTCGGGTCCGGTCTACCGGTAAAATACGCAGTTATCAGCCGAGGCACATTGATGAGCCGGGAGGGATCGGCTGTCTTCCCGGCAAAAGGGCTAACCCGCTGGCTCATCTGTCTCTTTTCCTAAAAGGACGTCGCTCGATGCCGGCCGGTCTCGAATCATCGCCCCAAGCCCGACCTGAACCCGATGGATGGCCCCGTCATCCACGAGCTTTAGGCGGAAAGGTCGTTCGAGGATCGCCTTTCCATCGATCGATGCGGATACGATACCTTGCCCGGCCCCGGCAGGATTCTCGACGCGGATCTCGTAACTCGCGGAGCCATGTCGGAGCCGTATCTCGAAGCCTGGCCATGATTTCGGGATGCAAGGTTCGAGATGCAGGATCTCCCCAAGCAGATGCAGGCCGAGAATGCTTTCGGTAGCGGCGCGGTACATCCAGCCGGCGGAGCCCGTGTACCAGGTCCAACCGCCCCGCCCGACATGGGGTGGCATGGCGTAGACATCGGCCGAGACCACGTAGGGTTCGACCTTGTAGCGATAGACGTCAGCGCGTGTATGCGAGTGATTGATCGGGTTCAGAAGTGCAAACAGGCTGGCCGCCTCGTCACCATCGCCTAGGGCCGCAAAGGCCATGACCGACCAGAGAGCGGCGTGAGTATACTGGCCTCCGTTCTCTCGGATACCTGGCGGATAACCTTTGATATAGCCGGGATCGAGCGGCGTCTTGTCGAATGGCGGCGCAAACAGCAGCGCCAGGCCGTCCTGGGGCCGAATCAGGTCCCGCTTGACGAATGCCATTGCGTGGCTCGCTCGGTCGGCCTTTGACGCTCCGGAGAGCACCGCCCAGGACTGCGCTATGGAGTCGATCTGGCATTCTAGGCTCCCGGCCGATCCTAGCGCGGTGCCGTCATCGAAGAAGCCGCGCCGATACCAATCGCCATCCCATGCTTCGCGCTCTAGCGACGCCTGCAGGGCAACAGCATGTGTCTCCCATGCCACAGCCCGCTCCTTCTCCCCCCGGTTGCGCGCAATCGGAATGAACGCCGTCAGCGCGGCGTGGAGAAACCAGCCGAGCCAAACGCTCTGCCCCTTTCCTCCCTCTCCGACGCGGTTCATGCCATCATTCCAATCTCCTGTGCCCATCAGCGGAAGCCCGAGGTCGCCGACCGCGAGGCTGTGATCGAGAGCCAGGGCGCAATGCTCGAACAAGCTGGCTGTCTGATCGGAAGCTGCCGGCAGGAAGAAGGCATCGTGCTCATCCGCCCTCAACGCCTGGCCTTCCAAGAAGGCTACCGGCTCGTCAAGAACCGCGAATTCGGCGGTAACACTGAGGTAGTGGCCGACCGCGTAGGCAAGCCAGGCGCGATCATCCGATATCCGGGTCCGAACACCCTGACCCGAATGCGGTAGCCACCAATGCTGGACGTCGCCCTCGACAAATTGCCGCGCGGCAGCTCGCAACAAGTGCTCACGCGTGAGTGCCGGGCGTGAGACCGCCAGCGCCATACCGTCCTGGAGTTGATCGCGGAAGCCATAGGCACCGCTGGCCTGGTAGAAGGCAGACCGCGCCCAGACGCGACAGGCGAGTGTCTGGTAAAGGAGCCAGCCATTCGTCATGATATCCATCGATCGGTCGGGCGTCTTTATTTCGATCTTGCCCAGGGCGTCGTCCCAGTAACCTATCGCGGCCGCGAGGACTGCACCCAGATCGGCTGTACGATAATGCGTGATCAAGTTCCGCGCCTCATCAACGCTTGCCGCGTCGCCCAGGAAAAAGGCGATCTCGACACTGCCGTTCGCCGGGACCTCGACTTTTCTCCGCAACGCGCCGCATGGATCTAAACCTGCGCCAACAGTTTTGGAAAGCGGCGCCGCGCTGCTGAGCGCGGCAGGATTCGCGAGCGTGCCGTTGCGGCCGATGAACTCACGGCGGTCGCCGGTCCAACTCGTGTGACCTCCGCGCAGATCTGCAAAAGCAACGCGAGACGGAAACGCCATGTTCCAAGGATTTCGAGCAAAAATCGCACCTGTAGAGGGATCGATCTCCGTCGTAACAAACGGCAGCGAAGACGACCGCGACGGGGCGAGAACCCACTCGACATAGGCCGTTACACTAAGGCGCCGAGCCTTCCTCGAACGGTTGTGGAGGATAAGGCGCGAAATCTTAACCGGCGCGTCGATCGGCACATACTGGAGAAGTTCGACATCAACGCCATGCGCTGAATTTTTGAAGCGAGTATAGCCGCGTCCATGATGCGCGATATAGGTTGCGCCTTCGTCGCGCATGGGAAGTGCGGTGGGCGTCCACACATCTCCACTCTCATCATCGCGGAGGTATAAAACCTCTCCCGAAGGATCGGTCACGGGGTCGTTCGACCAAGGTGTCAGCTGGTACTCGCGGCTGTTTGCGGACCAGGTATAGCCGCCGCCGTCCGCCGCGACCTGGAAGCCGAAGGTGGGATTGGCGATGACGTTGATCCAGGGCGCCGGCGTCGACAAGCCGGGGCCGAGGATGGTCACATACTCCTTCCCACCATCCGCGAAACCGCCGAGGCCATTGAAGAACTCGAGCTTTGGCGACACGGGCGCCAAAACCGCTTCTACTCTAGGAGGTGCTATCTGTGTGGGCGCTCTGGCCGCATTGCCCGTTTCGGCAATCCTGTCGAGCTGATCGAAGAGGCTTCCTCGCTGTGCGACGAACACAACGCGCGCCGCGGAACCAAGAAGGGCCTTTGTTTCGGGCGGGATAAGGTCGGCCCGCAGCACAAAGACGCGCCCGGACGGCCCCTTCGCTCCCGTTCGCCACCGGGATTGGCTCGTACGGACCTGCGCGTCGATCGCGACTTGGAGGTCTTGGACATAGGAAGATTGCCGCTCGTTGAGGATTACCAAGTCGACAGCGAGCTGCTTCATCCGCCAATACTCATGCGCCTGCGATAGCTGGCGCGCGATATCGAGGTTCTCGATATCGCTGATCCGTAAGAGCACAATGGGCAAGTCCCCGGAGATCCCCTGTGCCCATAACCCTGATTGTGGGCCGGCGCCTCGAATTAAGGAATCCGACGACGGTCGCAACGTTCGCGTCGCATAGATGACATAGCCAGCGAGACGCTGAAAAAGGCCGGCCTCAGCAGCGGTGATACCGAAATGATTTAGCTGGACCTGCGCCTGTGTCCAAGCAAGCGTTCCCGCCCGCGCGAAGGCTGCCGTGTCTCTATGCTTGTCGACATCATCCAGTAGAGCTTTCCTGGTTGAAGCAACGATTGTCCAGAAAGCGACCGTCGCGGTCGATCCCGCGGCGACCCGAACCTTTCGGCGCAACGCGAACACCGGATCGAGCACCGTGCCGATGGTGTTTGAAAGAGGCCGGGCATCTGTCATCGCGATTGGCGTTCTCGGGTCGCGCCCACGGCCGAGAAACCGCGCCCGGTCGGTCTCAATCTCGATGCCCCCTACGGCTTCACCATCAACGACGGCCAAATGAGCCGCCCAAATCTCGGGCTCCTCCGGCGTCCGTCTTCGGCGCGTGGCTAGAATGGCGCCAACTTCGGGGAGGAATTCTGTCTGGACGAAAAGCTTCGAGAAGGCCGGATGGGAAACATCGGCGGCCTGAGGGGCGAGCACGAGCTCGGCATAGGATGTCACCTCGACTTCGCGTGGGCGATTGCCAGTGTTGGTGATGGTGACGCGCCTCACTTCGGCGTCATCCTCGACCGAAACGAGCGCATCCATAATCGTTGTCAATGTTCCATCGCGACGGGTGAACTCGGCTCGATCCTCGTTGAAGACAACATGGTATTCCTGCGGCTCAATGGCCGTCGGCTGAAACGTTGCCGACCACACCTGCCCGCTCCTGACATCCCTGAGATATACATAGGAGCCGCGGTCGTCGCAGGTGGCGTCTTCCCGCCAGCGAGTCACGGCAAGATCTCCCCAGCGGCTGTAGCCCGAGCCTGCCGCCGTGAGCATAAGGGCATAGCGCCCGTTTGAGAGAAGATGGGTGGCGGGCGTCACTTGATGAGCTGACGCAAACCGACGTCCTCCAGGTGCCTCCATATCGTGGGATCTGGATGATGTTGCGTCCGCCGCCCAAGGACGCGCGACGGCAATCTCGCGAGGCGGACGCTCCTGTAACAGCAGCTCCGTTGCCTGAATGATCGGCTCGGCATGGAACCGCGACCGCATTACGCCGTCCAAGAGAGCATCTGCGATGGCGGCGATGGTCATCCCTTGATGGTGAGCCATGAAGGCCTGCACGATAGCGACCCGTTCGCCGACCGGCACGCGAGCAGGCGTGTAGTCCAGCGCCTCGTAGAAACCGTAGCGTCCAAGGCCGCCGATCGCGGCAAGCCGGGTAAGATTCCTGGACGCGGCATGCAGATCGACCATTGTCGCGAGGGCGGTGGCATAGGGCGCTATCACCCGATTTTCGCCGAGGCCTCGCTTCAGGCCGAGGCCAGGGACGCCAAAGTTCGAATACTGATAGGTAAACTCCAGATCGCGGACGTTATAGGCAGACTCCGAAATGCCCCATGGCAAGTCCAGGCCCGAAGCGTAATCGATCTGCCGACGCACAATGAGGCGGCTCGTCTGCTCGAAAAGGCTTCCCCCGGGCGCGCGCATGATCAGCGATGGCATCAGATACTCGAACATTGAGCCTGACCAGGAGATGAGTGCCGCGCCACGCGCGACGGGAGTGACCGAGCGGCCCAAACGGAACCAGTGGCGCGCGGGAACATCGCCCTTCGCAATTGCAAAGAAACTCGCGAGCCGCGCCTCGGACGCCAGGAGGTCGTAGCAGTTCGAATCCAAAGTGTTATCGGATAGGAGGTAGCCAATTGACAAAAGCCTACGCTTTTCGTCGAAAAGGAAGCCGAAATCCATCCCGAGGGCCAACGAACGGGCGACACTCTCGATCGCAGAGAGGCGCACCTTAATCGCGTCGTCTGCCGCGGCCGTCAGCCCAAGATCGCGGCAGTGCGTCGCTATCGTGTTTAGGCTCGCCTCGGCCCAAAACACCATATCTTTGCCCACATCGGGACCGCGTTCTTCGGCAAACGCCCGCGCCATATCCGCTATCGTCTCAGCTTGACCCGCGAGGCCAGCCAAACGTTGTGAAAGCTCGTCTGGGGTGCTCAATGGTCGCTCAGACATGATTGCAAGGTTGGCGAGTGCCCCATCAAGCTCGCGCCACGTCACCGTCTGCGTTCGGGGTAGGTCACGGAAGCGTCGCGCCTCCTCATGAGTGAGGGCGATGGCGTCGGCGATGCCGCCAAGGCGGCCGGCAGCATCAAAAGAATTCGTCTTCCAGTCTCTACAAACGTTGGCGAGAGCGATGAGATGTCCCGCCAAGTTCCCGCTATCGACGGACGAGATGTAGACCGGGTCGAGCGGTCGTAGATCAAGCGTGCCATACCAGTTGTAGAAATGACCCCTGAAGCGTGGCAAGCCGTGCAAGGTGGCAAGCGTTGCCTCAAGCCGCTCGGTCGCCTCGACGAGTCCGATCCAGCCAAGATCCCGTGCGCTGGCCACCGAGAGGAGATAGAGTCCGATATTCGTCGGTGACGTTCTATGCGCCACGGTCGGCGTTGGCGTCTCCTGGAAATTGTCGGGCGGCAACATGTGGTCGGCCGACGTTACGAAGGTCTCAAAAAACCGCCAGGTGCGGCGCGCGGTCAACCTCAACACGCTCGTGCGGGGATCCGATCTCGAGGGCCGAATGGCAACTCGCGGCGAGCGGCTCACCCAGCGCGCGCCAGCCGGAGAGAATGCCCAGAGCACGGCAAATGGGGCGACCAGCGGCCAAGTTCCGCGCCCGAAGATTACAGATAGTAGTATAGCAGCGCCGCCAATCAACGGCGCGGCAACCATTTTACGGTAGGAGCCGAAGACATCGAGACGGGGACAGAGGTTCGCTTGAGCGGCGGGAACCCATTCCAGCAGATGACGGCGAACGACGAAGAGGCGCCACAACGTGCGCGCGATCGCGTCACCCATCAACCAAGCTTGATGGGCCAAAAACATGATGGTGAACGCAAAGAGCGTGCTTGCTAGACGGGAATCCCGACCGAGAGCACGAAGATGGCTCCCGACAGTGATCCCCGGGCCGCGCGGACGGATTGAGACGATAACCGGTATAGCTGCCGGCACGATGATCGTTGCAAGGATAAAGACCGTCCACGTTACAGCTTGGTTCAGGGTCAGGGTCCAACCGGCGAGTAAGGCAACCATAGCCACAGGGGCCGAAAGGGTGCGGCGCAGATTATCCAGCATCTTGCAGCGACCGATGGGCGGCATGGCGCCGAACATCCGAGCTGCGCGAACGGCCATTGGCCCACGTCCCAAGATCCAGGGCAGGAGCTGCCAGTCGCCGCGCGCCCAACGATGATGGCGAAGAGCGCTTATGTCATAGCGCGAAGGAAATTCCTCAATGACCTCAATATCAGAGGCGAGGCCCGCGCGCGCGAAGACACCTTCGAACAAGTCATGGCTGAGGAGGGACGATTCGGGTACCCGACCGGCCAAAGACGCCTCAAAGGCGTCGATGTCGTAGATCCCCTTGCCGGCGTAGGATCCCTCGCCAAACAAATCCTGATAGACGTCGGAAACCGCCGCGGAATATGAATCGATCCCACTCGAACTGGAGAAAATGCGCTGAAATAATGACCCCTCGCGTCCAACCGGCAGAGACGGCGTAACGCGCGGCTGCAGGACCCCATAGCCTTCAATCACACGACTTTTCGCCGCATCGACGCGAGGACGGTTGAGCGGATGGGCCATCTTCCCGATCAACCTGCGAACGGTGTCGCGCGGCAATCGCGTGTCCGCGTCCAGTGTTACGACGTAGCGAACATCCCGCGGTGCGAGCAATGGTCGTCCATCTATCTCCAGGAAATTGGTATCAGTTGCAGCACGGAGAAGACGGTTCAACTCGTGAAGTTTGCCGCGCTTTCGCTCCCAACCAATCCAGCGAGCTTCTCCTCCGTTCCAGACCCGCCGACGGTGGAACAATAGGAAGCGGGTGCCCCCTGGCGCCGGTCCATACTGCCGATTGAGACGGGCGATGCCATCCGCGGCCGCTGCCAGGAGCGCCCCGTCTGCTTCCGCATGCTCGGTGAGCGCGTCAACCCAATCGGAAACAAGCGCGAAATGCAGATCGCCGCCGAGACTTGCAAGATGGTGGATTTCTAGCCGGTTGATCTGCTCCTCGACCGCCTTCAGCGTGGTGAGAAGCGTCGGGATTGCAACAAGGGTGCGTAGGTCCGACGGAACGCCATCACGGAGTTCGAGGCCGGGTAGGAGCGTTGCACTGACACCAAAGCTGACGGCACGATTGACCAGTGAAACCGCCGCATCCACGGCCGGGATCAAGCCGAGGAAACCAAACAAGCTCAGCCCCGCTCCACTGACGCCGGCCCTCGAGAGAGCCAAAAGCGGCATCGCGAGGAGAACGACGGTAAATGCTGCGACGGCAGTGCCGTAACCGGCAATCCCAACACTACGATTGAGACGAGCCGCCCATTTATGCAACGGCCGATGAAAGCCGATCTCCGTCTCGAACGCGCGACGACCCCCCGCAAAGAGATAATATCCCGGATCCGCTAAGCGAGCGTTCGCTCCGGCAGAGCATGGCCGATTTGCCGCCCGGGCCTTAAGAACGGCTATGCGCGCAATATCGGTCTCCGTGTGATCCGCACCGCGGGCCAACTCCTCGACGGCCGTGCGATAGAGATTCCGGGTCGGAAAGTCCATCTCTCTGAAGGCACTCTCTTCAGCCAATACATCATCGACGAGACTGACCTGCTCGATCGCATCGTTCCAATCAACATCAGAAACAAGACGAAGACTGGTGATGATGTTACGGACGGTGACGTTGGTTGCGCTCTGAACCCTGTGAACGTCTCTCACCACAAGATCGGCCGTCACTCCCTGCGCGGACAGGCGGGCGTCTAGCCAAGTCAAGGCCGGGCTAACCTTAGGGTCCTGGTCGCGCAGCCTATGCACGAACTGAACGGCGAAGGCCTCGGCGAGCGCTCCTTGCCTCTGGCTCCCAGAATCTCCGATACAGGTTCCATGGCGCGACGACCTATTCCGAGCAGACGATCTGCGAGACTATCCGCCTCTTGCCGCGACGCACGGTTATCCACGATCTGACGTGCCAGACGCCCCAAGTTCTCAATCAAGATGATCCGGAGCGTGACAGACACTGCCCAGAGTTCGCCAATTGTGAGCGGCTGAACCTGCTGGTACGCCCGCAGGTAATGGCGCAAAATTTCAAGGTCAAAGGCGCTGTCCGTGTGAGCGACAAATGCCCAGGCAATGCCGAATATGCGCGGATAGCCGGCGAAGGGGCCGGCCGCTAATTTGGGTAGCTGACGATAATAGCCGGAGGGCAAGTCCGAGCGAATGTCCCGGATTTGCCTTTCAACAAGATAATAGTTGTCGATCAACCACTCCGCCGCGGGCGTGATGGCACGCCCGTCATCAATACTTGCTAACATGCTGCGATAGGCGCCGAGGAGCGTCGCCCCATTATCGGCAAGTCTCCGCTGGAGCGGAAAACCTCTGGTGTGGTTCGGAGTAATCGATTGAGTTGCGGCTAGGCTCCGCCCGTGGTCCTCCAGACGCTCGACGCTGAAAAGCTCTTCGCGGATCGTAGCCTGGCTGTCCCATAATGACGCAGCGCGCGCCCGTCCAAAGGCGCGGAGAAAGAAACTTGTCAATTGTACCTCAAGATATGAATCCAGTTCTCACGATCAAAGCTAAGCCATGGTTTCGGCGGCCAAACAACGCCAAGAAGAAAACTCAAATCATCTCGCCTTCGGTCGTTCTTTCACTCAACGTAGTCGAATGCGGGGCATTGGAGGAGGCTCGGAAAATACCTAGACCAAATGTTCGCCTGAGGAGGGGTGACCCATCTCGCAGTATGCAGGCTTTTCGAGGGTTGTGCACTGGGGGCTACAGGCCCCGAAAGATGGGTCAGCGCAGCAGGCGCCCGCACTGCAACCTCTGCTACGGCTACCTGCCGTCGGGCAGAGCCATGTCAAACCCTGTCTCTTCTCTGCTCAAAAGACTTAGATTCCATTCCGAGACTGATCAACAACGGCACAGCCCGCTCAGCAGTAGCGCAGAGAAAGCGGCGTAGAGGAAGGCTTCGGCTGAAGCGACACTCGAGTGTGAAAACAACGGAAGCGGGCGGCCCGCGCGGCGCATCGCCTATGGGCAAAAGATTTCGAGGCAATGCCCGACAGCTTCCTGCCGCCGATTCCGCAATAACTAGGATACGGTCATCACCGCCTACTCAAGCGGGACCGCGATTGCGTTGGCCGCGAGGCCAGCCCGGCCGCTGCAATCCACTCAGGCACGGCCGGAGCATGTGGAGGATCGCGTTCACGATCTGCCGCATCGACCACTTCCGCTTCCGGCCGCGAGGGCGCGGCGGCGGCAGGAATGGTTCCAGGATCGTCCTTTCGCCATTGGTCAGGTCACTTCCCGAGTGCAGCCCTGCGCGGCTATGCTGCACTCCGGGTGGCCGGATCCACATGAGGTTTTTGACAGGGGCTTCGAACCCTCGTCTAGGATCACATCTGGCCCGACCATCAACCCACTTCAATCGTTGCATGTTGATCAAGAAAATGGCCCTCACCGCCATCGACACTACTTAGCGATTGGCAGACAAGTTATCGTTGCTTCTTGTTCGCTTCCGTCTCCAAACCCCGGCTGTTTGGTTCGCGCTGCGGCAAGGGCCAGCCGTGCCAGTGCGGGCAGCGACGTCGCACCAGTCTTCTCCATTATCGAGGCGCGATGGTTCTCGACAGTGCGCTGGCTGATGCCGAGGTCGCTTGCGATATTCTTGCTGGGATGACCGGCCAAGACGAGCGCCATGATCTGGCGCTGCCGCGGAGTGAGGCCTGCGACTTGCGACGCCGCGGCCGCGCGCGAGGCGATTAGTTTATGGGAATCCCCGGCCTCCTCAAGCGCGCGCGCAACGCTGGCCAAAAGCTCCTTGGGACCGATCGGCTTCTCTATGAAGTCCGATGCCCCCGCTTTCATCGCTTCGACGGCCATCGGCACGTCGCCGTTGCCAGTAATCATTATCGCCGGCATCTCGTCGCCTCCGCGGCGCAAGTGGCGCAACAACTCAAGACCGCTCATCTCTGGAAGGGAAGCGTCAACGAGGAGACAGGCTTCCCGTCCGGGCCGGTAGGTTGCGAGGAACTCCTCGCCGCTCGCGAAAGCTTCGGCGATCCGGCCGTCCTCCTCCAACACTTCACGTATCGCATCACGCACATGACTATCGTCGTCAACGACAAAAACGATTGGGGAGACGCGCTGAGCGAGCTTGCCGGCGGCCCGCATGAGCGGCGCGGCTGGGGATATCGGGGACGCTCTGAGAAGGTGTTGTATGACCTTCGTCAGCTCATCCGTCCTTACCGGCTTATTCAGCTGAACGCTACGCTGGCTGGCCACGCTGTTCGAGGTCTCGCTCGAAGTGTCCCCGGTCAAGACAATCGCCGGTATCTCACGACCGATCACATCCCGAAGGCGTCTGATGACCTCGAGTCCATTCATGCCGCCGGGAAGGTTGTAGTCGCTGATCAGCAGATCCGGTTTAGACAACTGCCTCGTCACCAGATCAAGTGCGAAAACCCCGTCGGACGCTGTTGTGGGATGATGTCCCTGTTCGCGCAATACAAGCGCGAGGAGTTCCCTCACCTCTGTGTCGTCTTCCACGACCAGAACTGAACCGCTGAGTTGGCGAACAGCCGCCCGCTCCTTTGCTCCGATCTCGCCATGGCGGACGGGAGTAGCGGCAAGTTCACGTGCGGGAAATGCTACATCCAGCTTAAAAACTGACCCTCTCCCGGGTGAAGAATGGACGCGGATGGGGCCACCGAGTAGGTCAGCCAGGCGCTTGACAATGGAGAGGCCGAGACCAAGCCCCCGGCTTCTCTCTCGCGCTGCATTGTCAACCTGATAATATTCCTGAAAAATCGACTGAAGCTCGCCTGGGGACACTCCGATCCCAGTGTCCCAAACTTCAACGGTCAGGCCGGTGGCGTGCCGTCTGCAGCCGAGCAACACCTTGCCGTGCTTAGTGTATTTGATTGCGTTCGATAGCAAGTTCCGGATTATCTGCTCGAGCAAATGGGGGTCGCTTTCAACGGCCAACCCACAAGAGACGACGCTTAGAGAAAGGCCTCGGGCTTGGGCGTGATAGGAAAATTCGTCTCTTAGCCGCGTGAGCAAATCGTTGATTGGAAATGTCACGATTTCCGGGCAAACCGTCCCAGCGTCGATCTGGTTGATGTCGAGCAAGGTGTTCAACATGCCAGACATGGCTGCAAGGGTTTCGTCTAAACGGGCGACAAGCGTCTGAGCTTTCTCCCCCTCTATACTCTGCGCCAAAAGACCCTGAAGCAGGGTGAGCGTTTGAAGCGGCTGCCGAAGGTCGTGGCTTGCGGCGGCGAGGAAGCGCGACTTCGTGACGTTAGCCAATTCGGCTTGTTGTTTGGCTGCCTCAAGTTCCCTTCCGGCATAAATACGCTTCGTTATATCGGTGAAGGTGATGACGACGCCTTCCACTTTAGCGTCATGCGCTCTATAAGGCGATATCCGGCGCCGATACCACGTGCCTCCCTCCCCTTCGATCTCCCTCTCCACAAGCGTCTCGCTAGTCAAGACCGTTTGGGCATCGATCGTGATGGAAGCCTCGGGAGCAAGCGATGCGAGGTCCGCCAAGGGTCGTCCGATATCGCTGGGGATAACGCTAAACAATGCTCGCGTCGCTGGCGTGAAGAATCGGATTTTAAGATTGGCGTCGAGAAATATGGTTGCGACGTCAGTACTATAAAGAACGTTTTGAAGGTCGTCCGATGTTACGCGCTGTCGGCTCAGTGCTTCTTGCAATTGATGATTTAAGGCCGTCAGCTCCTCGTTGAGTGATTGTAGTTCCTCCTTTGACGCTAGTAACTCTTCGTTCGTCGACTGATACTCCTCGTTAGCGGACAATGCCTCCTCATTAATGGCCTTATGCTCTTCAACCATGATCTCTAGGTCACGCAACGCGGTCTGCAGTTCAGCCTTCGTGCTCTCCAGTTCCTGCTGGTCGTCTACCGTTGAC
This sequence comes from Acidisoma sp. L85, assembly GCF_009765865.1. Taxonomy (GTDB): domain Bacteria; phylum Pseudomonadota; class Alphaproteobacteria; order Acetobacterales; family Acetobacteraceae; genus Acidisoma. Next base: position 43,282 of record NZ_LMUQ01000003.1, on the reverse strand, counting down.
GCACTCATGTGCGGCGACGGAACGCCGCGACGGCTTTCCTCTGGCGACGGACCACTGACGAATGAAACGAGTAGAAATTCCTCGCCCGCGTTCGTCACGGGTTGCACGTCGATGTTGAAGGAAGTCGAACCGTCGTTGCCTTTCCCTCGTCCGCCCGCCTCGATCACGCGGGTTTTCTCTCGGATGGCTCGATCAACCGCCGACTTGAGCTTGGAGCGTATTTCCGGCCGCGCCATCGCGAAAAGATCTTGCGTTGGTTCCTCGGGAGTTGCGCGTAGATAGCGATCGGTGGGCCCTACGGAAAATAGACAATCGTGCTTGTAGTTGATCAAGATCGATGCCGGAGCGTATTTCTCTAGGACGAGCCGCCGTCCGAAGTCAGCGAGTGAGACTTGACGAGCAAGCTTCGGTCCCGGGCCTGGCCTTGGATGAAACCTGCCGGCTTCACTGACTGATGAGGCATACGCGGCATCCATCGGAAAATCGCGACCCACACGTCTATAGAGCCGCTCGGGCTTCGAAATCACAGAAAAGCGATTATCGGCCTCTTCGATCGTTTCAGAGGTGCCAAGGAGAAGTACGCCATTTTCGCGGAGTGCGAATTGAACGACGGATATGACCTTCGCTTGGGCCTCTGGGCTTAGATAGATGAGAAGATTCCGACAGGATATCAAATCGAGACGCGAGAATGGCGGATCAGCCAGTACATTTTGGACCGTGAAGACCACCATGCCGCGTAGTTCAGCCGAAACCCTGTAACCGTGATCTTCCTTCGAAAAGAACCGCACCAAACGCGCCGGAGAGACTTCGGCCTCGATAGCGGCCGGATAGAGCCCTTCCCGAGCGGTCGCTATGGCCTCCGGATCGACATCAGACGCAAAGAATTGCAGCCTCATATCCAACTTTGCCGCTGCCACCTGTTCGTGGAACAGCATGGCTAAGGAATAGGTCTCTTGCCCCGTGCTGCATCCAACGATCCAGATGCGGATCGGCTGATTGTCGGCATGGGCACGCACCAATTCCGGTACGATCCTTTCCGACAGAACCTCGAACACCTTGCGATCTCGAAAGAAACTTGTCACGTTGATCAGTAGGTCCATCGCAAGGAGATCGACCTCCGCCGTGTCATTGCCAAGGGTCGCGAGATACCGTCCCATGTCCGCGGCTGGGATAGACGCCATCGCCATGCGTCGCTCGATGCGACGCTTCAAGGTTCCCGGCTTGTAAAGCGTGAAATCATAAACAGTCCTAGCGCGTATAAGTTCGATGATTTCATTCACGCAGTCGCGCGGCAAACGGACTGGGGTAACCCCCTCGGCAATGATTCGGAGTGATCTCTGTCCGGCATATTGGATCAAGGCGGCCGGAATATCAATAATCGGAAGCACGACGTCGACAACGCCGGCGGCGATCGCGCTCCGCGGCATACCGTCATAAGCGGCCTCGTCAGGCTGCTGAGCGATGGTATGACCGCCTCTAAGCCGGATCGTCTGCGACCCAAGACTTCCGTCGGCACCGGTTCCCGAAAGGATCACGCTGATGGCGCGACTGCCAAATTCCTCGGCTAGCGAACGCAGGAGGAAGTCAAAAGGCAACCGCGCGCCTCGAGGCGCCACAGGTCGCGAAAGCTGTAACACGCCTTGGGCGACGGAAAGGTAGCGACCTGGCGGGATGACATAGACGTGGTCACGCTCGATGATCATCCCACTGGTCGCTTGCAGAACCGGCATCGGGGTATGGGCTGAAAGTAGCTCTACCATCAGGCTCTCATGGGTGGGATCGAGATGCTGAATGACGATGAACCCCATGCCGCTCTGGCCGGGGAGAGCATCCAGCAACTTTGTGAAGGCCTCAAGACCTCCCGCCGAAGCTCCAACTCCGACCACGAGACCGACCGGGCTGCCGTCGGTCTCAGCGACCGGCGAGGCACCGTGATTTGATTGCCGGTGATCCTCGTCTGGGACGCGCTTCCCCGAGAGTGTACCGGGGACTGCAGCTGGCGGAATGAGGATCATACCGGCTCTCTATCACGGCTCTGTGGGTGGGCGGCGCTCTTCTTCTCAAATTCTTATAAGGCGTGACGGCGACGGAAACCGAGGCCTCGGTTTAGCGAGCCAGACCGTCGCCTAGGTAATTTCCGAACCTACCCTCTTTTTGTTTTCGTGGGGACAAGGATGTAAGGCTGGCTGAGCTGGCCGACAGATGTTTGGCGTGAGCACCGTATGTGGAGATCGGCGCCGATGGCGACCCAGATTGGAGAACTGACCATGCCGGCCACGCGTGGCATCTTAGCCTGCCAGCCAAGGCGCACGATTATTGGGACTATAGTCTCGTGAAGGGCCTCCGCATTCTAGTCGTCGAGGACGACGCCATTGTCGGAATACTGATCGCCGAGATGCTTGTGGCCATGGGCCATGAGGTTTGCGCGCTCGAAACGAATGAGGCAGATGCGGTCGCGGCCGCGGCGCGGCACCGTCCTGGGCTGATGATTGTTGACCGACAGCTACGCGAAGGCAATGGAGGCTCTGCCGTTCAGACTATCTTGAAGTCAGAACGAATTCCCCACCTCTTCATCACGGGCAGCAGCCGCCGCGATCCAAGTTTTCCAACCTCCGTTGTGCTTCGAAAGCCGTTTCGCGAGCCCGATCTCGTCGAGGCGATCGGCCGCGCGCTCGCTATGTAGCGAGATCATACTACGCACCGACTCTAGGTAGCGCCCGAGCATAGCAGCCGCATGCAGGAGCCGCCCTATGACTATCGAAGAAATCAGCTAAGATGATGATGGCGAAGGTGAGCGGGCCCGCCGCCGCCTAGGCGACCGAGAACATCCGTATCCAGAATGAAGGGAGTCGAGACCAACAATTGTCGCCAACTTAGTCCAAGGCGCTATTTTCGGGTCCTTCATTCCAGGGTTTCAGACGGACGGCTACGTCTTCACGGGCGGTTCCTTCGATTGCTCACGCCCTTCAGCGTATCAACCGGCGTCGCGCTGCTCTTCGGATACGGCCCGCTAGGCGCCGGCCGGTTGATACTCTGGACGGACCGTTCTTCACAGGCTGACAAAGAGGCGGTCGCCTCTGCCTCATCGGTGTAGCGACACCTGCCCTCATGGTGAGTGTGTGGACACCCTAAGCCCACGCAGATACCGCCGCGCGTTGTTTCGGTTGGCCGAACATCGCCCTTGTTGCTCCGGTCCCAATCGTCTCAGTTCTCGCCTTGCCAGGTGTGGCAAGCGCTCGGATCCACGCAGCCGGAGACAAAGCCCTACTCGCAGCGCAAATTGCTGTTCGTAATCTGCTATCTTCGGATTGCCATCTGCCTGTTTCCGCTGATCTTGCCGCACTGTCTAACCTTGTGCCAGGCCCATCATCTCGCGACACAGAGCTTCCTGCTGATCGGGATTTTTGTCCAGCCGCCTATCATCCTGCTCTACTCAGCTTGCTCCTATTGGAATTTTTTCGGGGCATGGAACGCGGTGATTTGGGGATATTACTAAGCTATGGCTACGGGCCGTTGGTTCCTGCTGGCGGCAACAGCGAGCGCGGTCCACTTCTCGAACCGCGCATAGCCGGCTAACCGCTTTCGTTCCTCTTCAGCAAGCTTCGCGTAGACGACTAACAAATGCCCAGGCGCCAAAGCCCTTTTGCATTCATGGTGAGTCGCCCCACTTCCAGTTCCGGATCTCTGGCAAATCCTGTCCGTGCTTATCGATGTAATGCTTGTGCTCGATCAGCTTGTCCTTGACCATCTGTTTCAAATAGGACCCCTTGCTCCCGAGCCCGGGCAAGCGATCCACAACGTCTTGGACCAAATGAAAGCGATCAAGATCGTTTTGCACTCGCATATCAAATGCCGTTGTGATGGTCCCCTCCTCCTTGTACCCGCGCACGTGAAGGTTGCGGTTCGTCCGACGGTAGGTCAGCCGATGCACCAGCGACGGATAACCGTGAAAGCCAAATATGATGTGCTTGTCCGTCGTGAAAAGCGCGTCATAGTCGAGCTCGCTTAGGCCGTGCGGGTGCTCGCTCTCAGATTGCAGTTTCATGAGATCAACGACGTTGATGACGCGGATTTTCAGGTTGGGTAAGTGCTTGCGAAGGATCGACACAGCCGCGAGAACCTCTAGCGTCGGGGTGTCCCCACAGCAGGCCATAATCACGTCGGGCTCGGCATCTTGATCGTTGCTCGCCCACTGCCAGATGCCAAGGCCCTCCGTGCAGTGGACGACCGCAGCTTCCATGCTTAGCCATTGAGGTAGAGCGTGTTTGCCGGCGACAACCACGTTGACGTAATGGCGGCTGCGGAGGCAGTGATCAAAGGTGGATAGCAGGCAATTCGCATCAGGCGGCAGATAGACCCTTACGATATCCGCCTTCTTATTGATCACATGGTCTAGGAATCCCGGATCCTGATGTGTGAACCCGTTGTGATCCTGCTGCCAGACGTGTGACGCAAGAAGATAGTTCAAAGAGGCTATCTTCCGTCGCCAGGGCAGCTCCGACGTGACTTTCAGCCACTTGGCGTGCTGGCTGAACATCGAGTCGACGATGCGGATAAAGGCTTCGTAGCTATTGAATAACCCATGACGACCGGTCAGCAGGTATCCTTCTAACCATCCCTCGCACTGGTGCTCGCTCAGCATAGCGTCGAGCACGCGACCCGTGGGCGCCAAGAACTCGTCGTCGTCGACCTCCCTAGCTTCCCACTGGCGGCTAGTGCCTTCGAAAACGGCGCCGAGGAGGTTCGAAAGCGTCTCATCGGGACCAAAAATTCGGAAATTCCGCTCCACTTCGTTCAATTTAATCACATCGCGCAGGAATGTGCCCAGTACAAGGGTATCCTGGGCTTCGACAGCCCCCGGCGAAGGCACGTTGACCGCGTGATCTCTAAAGTCCGGCATTTGCAGATCGCGCAGCAGGAGCCCACCGTTAGCGTGCGGATTGGAACCCATCCTACGGTCACCCTTCGGCGCAAGATCGGCTAATTCCTCTCTTAGCCGGCCGTTCGGACCGAACAATTCCTCGGCTCGATAACTCCTCATCCAGGCTTCGAGCTGTGCGACATGCTCCGGGTGTTCAGGATCCACAACCAACGGGACCTGATGTGCACGAAAAGTGCCCTCGATTTTCAGTCCATCCACCGTCTTCGGGCCGGTCCAGCCTTTGGGCGACCGAAGAACAATCATGGGCCAGCGCGGCCGCGTCGCACCACGGGTGGTTCTCGCCGTGTCTTGAAAGCGCCGAATATCTTCAACCGCCTTTTGCAGGACGGAGGCCATGAGCTCGTGCATGGCCTCTGGCTCATCACCTTCGACATAATAGGGGGTCCAGCCGCAGCCCCGGAAGAATTGGTCCAGCTCCTCACGCTCTACGCGGGCGAGGATTGTCGGGTTGCTGATTTTGAATCCATTCAGATGCAGGATGGGCAACACGGCGCCGTCTGTCTTAGGATCGAGAAACTTGTTGGAGTGCCAAGCCGTTGCCAGGGGACCCGTTTCAGCTTCGCCATCGCCGACGACACAGGCGACAATCAGGTCGGGATTGTCAAACGCCGCGCCGAAGGCGTGGCTGAGAGAATAGCCGAGTTCGCCACCCTCATGAATGGAGCCGGGGGTTGTTGGGGCGACATGACTAGAAATGCCTCCAGGAAATGAGAACTGCGTGAAGAGCTTCTTTAGCCCGCTCTCGTCCTGAGTGACGTTCGGATAAACCTCGCTATAGCTGCCTTCAAGATACGTATTGCCGACCAGTGCCGGACCGCCATGGCCGGGGCCGGCGACATATATCATATCCAGATCATATCTCTTAATGACCCGGTTCAAATGAACATAAATAAAATTCTGGCCGGGAGTGGTGCCCCAGTGGCCGACCACCAGCGGCTTCACATGGGCAAGTTTAAGCGGTTCTCGAAGAAGCGGATTATCATACAAATAGATCTGCCCGACCGACAGATAGTTGGCAGCCCGCCAGTAGGCGTCCATTAGGAGAAGCTCGTCAGTCGCGAGCGTCGCCTCCCGAGGGGCCAACGCCTCATCTGGGTGTACTGTCGATTCATCGAACTTTGAAGTTATCAAGTCCATTGGTTACGACTCCTCGTATGTGTCTCATTGGGCCGTTGGCTCGTCCGCGGCGTGCTATGATTGGCTGTTGCGCCGCCTGGCTGCGGCAGTGACCGGGCTCCGCCGCCTGAGACAGCAGGACCTGTGGCGGAATGGAACACGGGCATCGATCAAGGTGCCCTACCAGCACCGCCTGGTCCGACCATAGGACCGCAAAGCGCTACGGGAGCAGCCTCGGAAACTACTCATACCGGCGCCCGCCACCGAAACAGGCAGGGCGGACGTTGAAACAGGCAGCTATTCGATTGATTACGGCCCGCTAGGCCCGACGCCCGCACTCTTTGACGCCGGCAAGTCGGCCTCTGCCGCAATTTCAGGCTGACCGGTGCCAAGGGTCTCTGAGTACTTTCCGAGTCTCGCCCTCTTGCTCCGGTGATGGGATACTCTTTGGCGCGAGCCGGACCGGACCAGTGATTTTAGCAGCAAGGAATGAGCGATGTTCCCTCGTTGAAACAGGACGCATTTTGTGGAGCGCCTCGGGTGCACGAGGTTATCTCATGTTAGGTGCGGCAGCCGTACCGGGCGTCCTCTTGTTCGCGGTCGCACTGGTGTCACGCAAATCACCGCGTTTGCTGATGAAGACCCCCGGCCGTACGGAGGCTGACACAGAACTGGCAAGATCCGACCGGCTGTCGACTCCACTCTGAGCTTCGATGTCATCGGGACCGTTGTGAACCGCGATACCGGCGGCGCATCATGGGGAGGGTCGCACTACGAATTGCATCGTCCACTGGCAATCTAATCTTTTGTTTGCTCGCGGCTTCTGCGGCTTAGGCTGAATTTGGACCTACAATCGCGCGCCGGATAAGGGGGTCCGCTGGAGCAAATAGAGCAGATTGGTAGAGGAGCGCCTGATGGCGCGCATGGACGATAGCCTTGGTTTCTCGGCACGTCCGGGTTATTGATTTTCCTCGATGCGGATATGTCTGCGCTCAAGGTGCCCTAACTGCCCTGTAGGATCGGAGCCACCCCTCCTTTAGCTCAACGGTGGCAAGAAATTTTCCGGACGCCTTGATCAAGCATGCACACGGCTTTGAAATTGATAATATTCCCAACGTGGTGAGTTCACTATGACCAATCAAAAGCCCGTCGAGAGAATCGAGTCCCCCGTAAATCTCGGTCGGGAACGACCCCATGGCGATATCTCATTCTTCAAGATTGCTGAGACGGCAAATGACATCATCATCGTCACGACCCCCGACATTGACCCACCGGGGCCGACGATCATCTATGTGAACCCGGCTTTCACGCGGCTGACGGGATACAGCGCCGGCGAGGCCATCGGCTTGACGCCACGCATCTTGCAAGGGCCAGGCACGAGCCGTGCTACACTGAAGGACATCCGCAGCTCACTGAGCTCCGGCGGCCCGGTGCACGAGAAGATTTTGAACTTCGCAAAGAACGGTGCGCCCTACTGGCTCGATCTTAGGATCGTAGCGCTGAGAGACGCCGGCGGAGCAATCACTCATTTCGCGGCGATCGAACGTGACGTAACGCTGGACAAGCGGCGCCTGGATGAGTTGGAATTTCTGGCTGACCGCGACACGCTGACCGGAATCCCCAACCGTCGCTCCTTGATGCGGTTGACGGAAGCCGAGATCAACGTTTCTCTAGCTCGGGTCAGCCTTAATATTCACAGAAATGGGCCTTGCCTCGCGTTCATCGACGTGGATGGCTTCAAGGCAGTAAATGACAGGCTGGGTCACGCGAACGGTGACGCGGTGCTCTTCGGCGTAGCCGACCGATTGGCGGAGAACGTACGCAGATCGGACATGCTGGGCCGCATTGGCGGAGAGGAATTTGCTGTCTGTATGCCCTCGGTTTCACTCCCGGAGGCAAAGCTTCTTGCAGAGCGACTACGCTGTGCTGTGGCGTCTATACCTTTCGAAACTCCGTCGGGGCTAGTGTCTGCGACCGTCAGTATCGGGGTGGCCGCCTTCGGCACGGGCGATGACCTGGCACACCTGATGGAGCGCGCCGACGCCGCTATGTATGCCGCTAAACGGGGCGGACGCGACCGCGTCGCAGTAGACGCGGTGGATGCGCCGGCTTCTGGCGCCCGCTGCCCCTAGCTGCCTAGCCGGAAGCAACCGACAAAGAATATCGACCATAAACCATCGACGCGGGTACCTCATGCTGACTGTCGGTCGGCGGTCTAGGTAGTTTCCGAGGCTACCTATCCCCGTGCGCAAAGGGGAAAAGAGCCCTGAGGTAGAAACGTGTTCCCCGATCCCGTCTGGTGACGTTGGCCGGAGCCCGCCAAGGCCGTGATGCGGCGGAGTTTGAGATAATTTGCCCAAAAGCATGTTCGAGTGACGGAAGAGCAAGGCATGATCGGATGCCCGGACTAAGCGACGAAGAATCGGCATACCACGTGATCCAGACGACGACCCAGGCCGCTGCCAAATCGATCAGACACGACGGGGGCTAGCACGCGTCCGCATGAACAGCAGCGCCAGCACGCCTGTCACCGCGCCAGGCCAACATCCGGCGAGCGTCCCGGCGGTCGGAACCGTGAGATCGGTACGAGGGGCAGTGGTCGATGTAAGCTTTTGTGGATACGCACTGCCTCCAGTAAACACCGCTCTCGTCATCGATTGGAAACGGCCCGAGCCGCTGGTCTTGGAGGTTCATAGCCACCTAGACCCCAGCACGATCCGCGGCATTGCACTCCAGGACACGGCAGGTCTGGCGCGCAACACAGTAGTGCGATCGACCGGCTCCCCCGTCCTGGTTCCCGTCGGAGACGCGATTCTGGGCCGTCTACTCGATGTAATCGGCACGGTGCGCGATCGAGGACCTCCACTCCCTCCAGGCACTCCCCGGCGTGGCATCCACAATCCGCCGCCCCGGCTTGAAGACGAGACCTCGAACACCGCGGTATTTGAGACTGGAATTAAAGTGATCGATCTTCTTGCGCCTCTGGCTCAGGGCGGAAAGGCCGCTATGTTCGGCGGCGCCGGTGTAGGCAAGACCGTGCTCGTCATGGAGCTAATCCATGCGATGGTCGAGAAATATAAGGGCATTTCAGTTTTCGCTGGAGTGGGCGAACGGTCACGCGAAGGCCACGAATTGCTGACCGACATGCAGGCATCTGGCGTGCTCGCGCGGACGGTGCTGGTCTACGGACAGATGAACGAACCTCCCGGCGCGCGTTGGAGAGTACCATTGACCGCGCTCACGATCGCGGAATATTTCCGCGACCAAAAGCATCAAAATGTACTCCTGTTGATGGACAATGTATTCCGATTTGTGCAGGCGGGCGCCGAGCTCTCTAGCCTGCTGGGCCGCCTGCCGTCTCGCGTTGGCTACCAGCCGACCCTGGCGAGTGAAGTTGCCTCCCTTCAGGAGCGTATCGCATCAGTCGCCGGCGCCGCGGTCACTGCTATCCAGGCAGTGTACGTGCCGGCCGACGACTTTACCGACCCGGCAGTGACAACCATCTCGAGTCACATGGATAGCATCATCATGCTGTCGCGCACGTTGGCGGCTGATGGGTTCTATCCGGCTATCGACCCACTCGCCTCGTCTTCGGTGCTGCTGGATCCGCTTGTGGTGGGCGAGGAGCACTATGCAACTGCCGAACGCGCGCGGGAGGCGCTCGCCCGCTTCAAGGATCTTCAAGACATCATAGCTCTCCTGGGTGTAGAAGAGCTTGGTGCAAGTGATCAACTGATCGTAAAGCGCGCGCGCCGGCTCCAGCGATTCTTGAGCCAGCCCTTTGTTGTAACGGAAGCTTTTACCGGCACCCCTGGTCGAAGCGTCAGCCGCGCTGACACCCTCACCGGGTGTCGCGCCATCCTCGACGGCGAGGCCGATGACTGGGCAGAGGCTTCCCTCTATATGATCGGAACCCTTGAAGAAGCCCGCCAAAAAGAAGCCGCGGCCACGAAGACTGCTGCCTCCTCATGAAACTGCGGATAACGACGCCGCTCGCGATAGTCATAGACGAGGAGGGCGTAGTGCTGCTGCGCGCCGAGGATGCGAGCGGTAGCTTCGGGATCCAGTCCCACCATGCCGACTTCCTTACCAGCCTCGCATTGTCCGTCGTGAGCTGGAAGAGCAGTGATGGCTCCAAGCACTACTGCGCTGTGCGCCGCGGCGTCCTCTCGGTTACCGGTGGTTGCAACATTGCGGTCGCCACGCGCGAAGCGGTGACCGGGGACGATCTCGCCGTCCTGGACGAACGGATCCTCGCGCAGTTCCGCTCCGACATTGAGGCTGAGCGAGCCGAACGGATCGACAGTACCCGCCTGCAGCTGACGGCCATCCGCCAGATCGTGGGCCATCTTCGGCCGGATTGGCGTAGTAACAATGCGGGCTTGGCATGACGACGCCGAAGCTCACACCTGACGAAGATCCGCTCGTGAAAGTCGTTCGCCAACGGGGAAAGCGCAACCAGAATTGGTTGCGGGAAGGCGAATCTCCCGTTGTGCAACGTCTCGCCCAGATCGGCGTGCTCGGATGGATCATCGTCGTGCCAATGTTGATAGGCGTTTTCGCCGGTCGATGGCTAGATAGAAGCTTTCATTCCGGATTGTTCTGCACCGCACCACTTCTCATGCTTGGAGCGGCATTGGGCTGCTGGTCCGCCTGGAAATGGATGCAACGCTCATGAACTTCCCAGCTTTTGCCGGTCAGCCGCTCTGGGCGCTGATCCTCAGCCTTATTGCATACCTCGCCGCCGGCATCGCGCTCGGTATGCTCTACTTCCGCGGCCTCTGGTGGAACGCACGGCTATTTGCCGGGTCAAGGCATCTGTCGGCAGGCATCGCCTTCATGATCGGCCGCTTCATGCTCCTCGCCGGCTGCTTGATGCTGGCAAGTCTAGAAGGTGCGCCGCCGTTACTCGCGATGGCACTCGGTATCCTGTTTGCTCGCGCCGGTGTGATGCGGCGAATGAGGGGCGCTTAACTATGAAGTCGCCCCTCATCAGCGTCGCGCTTTTCCATTTAGGTCCGGTGCCGATTACTGCGGGCGTAGTAACGACTTGGGTGATCATGGCGGTGATGCTCTTGGGCGGCCTTCTCATAACCCGCCGATTGTCGCTCGTGCCGTCGCCAACCCAGGCGACCTTCGAGCTCATCGTTGACACGGTCGACGGCCAAATCCGTGATACAATGGAGGTTGAGCCCGCCCGCTATCGCGCCTTCATCGGCACACTCTTCGCTTTTATCTTCGTCTCCAATTGGTCCTCTCTGGTCCCGGGCGTTCAGCCGCCGACGGCCCACCTCGAAACAGACGCCGCACTCGCATTGCTGGTGTTCCTAGCGGTGATCTGGTTCGGGTTACGGGCAGGTGGTGTTCGCGGCTACCTCGCGACCTTCGCCACACCGAGCCCGATCATGATCCCGCTCAACTTTATCGAGAGCATAACGCGCACTTTCTCGCTGCTTGTTCGCCTGTTCGGCAACGTCATGAGCGGGGTCTTCGTCATCGGCATCGTGCTTTCCCTCGCCGGCCTTTTGGTTCCAATTCCTTTGATGGCCCTCGACCTTCTGACAGGGGCGGTCCAAGCCTATATCTTTGCAATCCTGGCGATGGTCTTCATTGCCGGCGCGGTTGGCGGAGCGAAGCCGGCATCGGATATTACCAGCGAAAGGACGGCACCATGAACTGGTTAGCCCTCGTCAGCATCATTTCGGCCGCCATGGCCGTATCCTTCGGTGCAATTGGCCCGGCGCTTGCCGAAGGAAGAGCGGTGGCGGCAGCGATGGACGCGATTGCTCGGCAGCCAGAATCCGCGAACACCATTTCTCGGACACTCTTTGTTGGGCTCGCCATGATCGAGACGATGGCGATCTATTGCCTGGTCATTGCGCTGCTTTTGCTGTTCGCGAACCCTCTGTTGAAATGACGTCATGAAGATCGACTGGTGGACTCTTGGCATCCAGACTGTCAATGTCGCCATCCTCGTCTGGCTGCTCAAACGGTTCTTTTGGCAACCGGTCGCGACGATGATCGGGCAGCGTCGCGCTACGACTCAGAAAACTCTTGCGGAAGCTGATGAAAAGCGCAAGCAGGCGACAGCCGCCCTCGCGGAGATTGAGAAAACGCGCGCTGGCTTAACGCAGGAAGGGGAAAAAGTTATGGCCGCCGCGCACTGCGCTGGAGAGCAGGCGCGCTCGGTGCGTCTCGCCCAAGCGGAGACGGATGCGGCGAAGCTCGTCGCAACTGCCAAAGCGGCGATCGAAAAAGAAAGTGCTGTGACCGAGAAAGAGTGGGCAGAGCGCTCCGGCCAGCTCGCGATTGAAATAGCTGCGCGTCTGGCAAGGCGCCTGAACGAAACATCCGTGCGGGCGGCCTTCCTAGACTGGCTTCTCGCCGAGATACGAAGTCTGCCAGAGGCTGAGCGGCGAGCCGCGGCGGCAGCCGGTACGGCGCTCGAAGCCGTCAGTGCGACAACACTTGAGCCGGCCGAGCAGGAGCGCTACAGCGCGCTGATCGGAAAGGCGTTCGGGGTGTGCCCTCGCATTGTCTTCAAGGTTGATCCCGCACTCATCGCGGGGCTCGAGTTGCACGGACCGCACTTCACAGTGAACAACAGCTGGCGGGCCGATCTCGCCCAAATCCTCGCGGACATCAGGCATGGTAACCGAGACTAATATCCGAGCCGACGCCTGGCTCGAGGGTGCCCGCCTCAAGCTCGGCTCGGCCGCTCTCGGTCCCATGGCCGAGCAGATCGGCCGGGTGGAGGAAGTGGGCGACGGCGTCGCCCTAATTTCGGGTCTGCCCAATGCGCGGCTTGATGAGTTGTTTCGGTTCAGTAGGGGACAGTCCGGCTTTGCGCAGGTCCTTGAACATGACCGGATTGGCTGCGTGCTTCTAGACGATATTGACGGGGTGGAAGCAGGCGACTCCGTGCGGGGTACGGGCGACGTCGTACGCGTTCCGGTGGGCCCGGCACTGCTTGGGCGTATTGTCGATCCACTCGGTCGACCACTCGATGGCAAGGGACCTGTAGCAGCCGACACATTGCTACCCGTCGAACGCCCGGCACCAGCCATCATCGACCGGGACCTTGTGGTCCAGCCCGTCCAAACCGGCCTCCTCGTCGTGGACACGCTCTTTGCTATAGGACGCGGCCAGCGCGAACTCATCATCGGTGACCGCGCCATAGGCAAGACCACAATCGGAATCGATACAATCATCAATCAGAAGACGAGCGACATCATCTGCGTGTATATCGCGGTCGGGCAAAAGAGTTCGAGCGTCCAACGGGCGATCGAAGCCATCCACGGCAAAGGGGCAGCGGAGCGTTGCATAATCGTCGTCGCCGGTGCGGCGAGTTCGCCTGGGTTACAATGGATCGCCCCCTTCGCTGGCTTCACCATGGCGGAGTATTTTCGTGATCGCGGCCAGCACGCACTGGTGGTGATCGACGATCTCACGAAACACGCCGCTACCCATCGGGAAATCGCGCTGCTGACACGCCAGTCCCCCGGGCGCGAGGCCTATCCGGGTGATGTATTCTACGTCCATGCGCGGCTTCTTGAACGCGCTGCCAAGCTGTCGAAGGAGAAAGGCAGTGGCTCGTTGACGGCTTTGCCGATCGCGGAAACCGATGCGGGGAACCTCAGCGCCTATATCCCGACCAATCTGATTTCGATCACGGACGGCCAGCTTGTGCTCGATGCGAAGCTTTTCTACCAGGGGCAGAAGCCAGCCCTTGATGTTGGGAATAGTGTCAGCAGGGTCGGCGGCAAGACCCAAGCCCATGTGCTACGTGACGCCGCGAAAACGCTGCGCCTCGACTACGCGCAATTCTTGGAATTGGAGACCTTCACTCGCTTCGGCGGCATGCCCGACACAAGGGTCCGAGATCAACTGACCCGCGGCGCGCGTATCCGGGCAATCCTGGACCAGCCCCAGCACGCGCCGTTGCGGCTCGCGGATGAGGTGGCATTGATCATGGCCGTTCAAACTGGCTTGCTTGATACGCTCCCGCTTGCGGCCGTGGTCGGGTTCCGGCAGGGCTTGCCTGGCGCACTCGACCAAGGTGCCGCAGACGCCGTGCACGCAATCCAGGAATCCGGCTCGCTCGACGATGCGCAAAAGGAAGCAATCGAGGAGACGCTTCGGCGCCACGTTCAGGCCGTCACCCCCAGAGCGGCGCAACAAAGAGCGCCCGAGTCGAAGACCCCGGCGACATGACCGAACGCTTAGCGGCCGTCGAAGCCCGCATAGAGGGCATTAACCAGCTGGGAGCGGTTGTGAATGCCATGCGCGGCATAGCGGCGGCGCGGGTTCAACAGGCGCGCAACCAACTTGCCGCGGTTGACCGCTATGCTTCGGCAATTGCCGCCGCCATCCAGCAAGCGCTCGCGTTGATCCCCGCCCCCCATCCCGATGTCAAACGTCGTTCGACCAGAATCGCACTGGTTCTATTCTGCGCGGAGCAGGGTTTCGCGGGCGCCTTCAGCGAACGTATCCTCCAAGCGGTTGGACCCGACCTCTTGCTCTGCGAACTCTTTATCGTCGGAACTCGAGGCAGTGCGGCTATGGCCGAACATAACGCCCGGGTGAGCTGGAAGGGTGCGATGCCTTCTCACTCCCTGGGAATTCCCAAGCTAGCGGATCGCATTGTCGACGCGCTTTATGCCCGGATCGCAACGGGCCAAATCGACGGGCTAGACGCCGTCTTCACGCAATGGACGCCGGGACAGGGTGTCCATGTAGAGCGCCGACACCTTTTCCCGCTCGACACAACCGCGCTCGACCCGCCGGCGGGTATTAACCCACCTCTGCTGAATCTGACACCGTCACGGCTGCTCGCCGATCTGACGGCGGACTACCTGCACGCTCAGCTTTGCGAGGCGGCACTTCACGCCTTCGCGGCCGAGAACGAGGCTCGCATGCAGACGATGGCGGCGGCAGGGAACCAAATCACGCGGCAGCTCACGGCCTTGCAGACGACGCAGCGTCTCGTACGTCAGGAAGACATTACGGAAGAGATCATCGAGCTCGCGGCCGGTGAAACGGCAAGCCGGCTAAATCAGGACTGATTGCAACGAACGAAAGCCTGGAAGTGATGCCAACAAGCGTAGTTGCATGCGCCCGTACGTCGGGACTGAGTAGATTCCGATCCTGCACGGCCTGGCCCGGTCTGCTTATTTTTGATTGAGAGGTGGGCCCTCACCGCCTCCAGTTCTTAAAATATGGAGAAGACATGACCCCCGACAGTCAGCTGCAAGAGGCGGTTCTCGCGGAACTTAGCTGGGAGCCGAGCGTCGTCGCTGCTCATATAGGAGTTACAGCCAATCAGGGCGTCGTTACCCTCAGTGGTCAGGTCGGCACCTTCGCCCAGAAGCGCGCGGCGGAGTCCGCGGCGAGTCGTGTCAAGGGCGTGAAGGCGTTGGCCGAAGAATTGGAAGTTAATCTGCCGTTCGAGATGAAGAGAGACGACGGCGACATCGCGCTAGCTGCGATCGACCGTCTCGCCTGGGACACATCTGTCCCTCGCGACAGCGTCGTCGTAAAGGCAGACAATGGCTGGATTACTCTGACCGGTGAGGTCGACTGGCACTTCCAGAAGGACGCGGCCGAGCAAGATATCAGACACCTGATGGGTGTCGTCGGCCTCTCGAACCAGATCACGATCAGGGCGCAGGTGAACGCAGTGGACATTGGCAACGAGATCACGCGCGCTCTGCACCGGTCGTGGCTAGACCCCAAGACGATCACCGTTCGGGCGCAGGGCGGAGACGTCAAACTCACCGGGACCGCGCACTCCTGGCACGAACGGCAGATAGCTGGTGACACAGCCTGGTCGGCGCGTGGCACGACCGACGTCGAGAATGACATCATCATTGTCTGACTGATGCTGAGCCAACTGCACTCGAGCGAATGCCGCGGCACAGCTGTCCTAAAACCCGGGTGGTGCGGCAAAGCTTCCGTTACGAGAACCAGACGTCGCGCGCCTGGGTAGGCGCCGCCCCGAGCATTTCAGAGCAGGCCCCATTCCCTCGCTGGCACTGTGAGACGATGCCTCTCAGTCACCTGGAATTTCGCGCAGAGCCGGTCTGGCTGTCGATCCCGGCCACCGTCAGCGCGATACACTATGCCGCAACCGCTTCCAGACTACCTGACTACCTGACCCGAAAAGTCAATCAAGTGTCCGACGAAGCTTGGATGTCGCGGCGCCCTGGGACGCCAGCGCACGGATAATATCACTTCTGCTTACAATTCCGACGATCCTGTTGTCTCGCAGGACAGGCACGCGCTTAACTCGATGGCTAACAAACAGGTCGGCTATCTGCGCGAGAGTGGTACCCTCCGTCACAGTGATGACTGGGCTGCTCATAAGATTGCGGACATGCCATTGCCCCCGTTTTATATCCTCCAGGAAATTTGGGGCCAGTTCGGTTCCTTCGGCCAAGAGAGTCAGCCACCAGGCGCGATGACTTTCATTTCTGGAAGTGAAGGGTTGCATAAGATCACCCTCACTGACCATGCCGATAAGCTGCCCCCCATCATCGCACACAGGTGCCGCGCTGATGTCGTTCTTCGCCAGGATTTTGGCTACCTCGGATACTGTGTCGTCGGGCGAGACCGTGTATACGACTTTAGTCATCAAGTCGCTAGCATAGAGGTCCAACATCGCCTTTATCCTTCATTCCAATCGGATTACTGCTGCCAAGAATCCTGAGCGTTGATAGGCTCTAACCTTTGGACAGTTTGGGTGTGGTCAAATCCAGCCGCGTCACGCCGTCAAGGATTCAAGGCATACGCTGTCAGTTGCTCGACGTGGGTGAGATTCTTAGACGTTGTGAGCTGCATAATGTAAACACCCGAGCGCTCGCGTATCACCTCTTAGGTTGGTCATCCGGAAAGTTCGCAGCCAGATGGGGCGAGCAGGTTCGGATGCGCCCATGGGTCAGCTGAGCATTGATCCCGAATCGATGAACCGCTGGTGCCATGAGAGAGCTTCCCCTGGCAATGAAGGTGACTGCTGCCCGTAGGAATGATCGCGAGCGCGGCGGAAATAGTCAGACAATGCAGGACGGTAGTCAGGATGCGCGCAGTTCTCGATGATCGTCACGGCGCGCTGCTTGGGCGAAAGGCCACGCAGATCAGCCAATCCCTGCTCGGTCACAAGCACCTGAACGTCTTGGGTAATATGGTCCACGTGACTTGCCTGGGGCACAATCGCTGAAATCTTGCCGCCTTTGGCTGTCGACGGCGTCATAAAGATTGAAATGGACGCGTTGCGGGCGAAGTCACCCGATCCACCGATGCCATTTTGGATGCGCGATCCCATAATATGCGTGGAATTGACGCTGCCGTAGATGTCGGCCTCGATCAGTCCGTTCATGGCGATGCAGCCAAGGCGCCTGACCAGTTCCGGATGGTTGCTTATTTCTTGCGGGCGCAGAATCATCTTGTCACTGAAACTCGTCATCTCGCTGTTGAGCTTGGCGGCTGCTTCTGGACTGAGTGAAAATGCGGTCGCAGAGGCCATACGGAGTTTGCCTGCCGTGAGCAGGTCCAGCATCCCATCTTGGATTACCTCCGTGTAAGCGGTCATGTTCTCAAACGAGCTGCCCAGAAGACCGGTGAGAACTGCGTTTGCGATGTTACCGACGCCAGACTGGAGGGGTAGGAGCGACGCCGGCAGGCGACCCTTCGCAACCTCGTGGTGAAAGAACTCCAGCAGATGCCCTGCAATGGCCCGAGCCGTGCCATCCGAGGGTGCGAACGGAAGATTTCGGTCGGGAGCGTAGGTTTCCACAATAGCGACGATCTTGTCGGAATCGCAACGGAATGAGGGATCGCCTATTCGGTCGTCCGGGCGGACCAGAGGGATCGGAACCCGGTTAGGCGGCAAGGCAGTTCCGTAATAAATATCATGCATCCCTTCTAAGGCGGCGTTCTGCCAGCTATTCACCTCCAGGATCACGTGTCGGGCTTGGTCAAGCCAGGTCTTGTTATTGCCGACCGAAGAGGAGGGGATGAGCGCGCCGTCCGGCCGGATGCCTGTCACCTCGATCACCGCGGTATCGAGCGGACCTAGGAAGCCCTGCCACGCCATAGGTGCGACTTGGCTCAAATGCATGTCGAAATACTCCATCGCACCGCTGTTGATTTTCTCGCGGACGACCGGATCGGAATTGTACGGCAACCGGAACTCGATACCGTCCGCTTTGGCGAGCGCGCCGTCCAGTTCTGGGCCGGTCGAGGCGCCAGTCCAAACGCGCACGCGAAACGGCCTTCCCACCGCGTGCTCCTTTTCGATATGCTCGGCAAGCGCAAGGGGAACCGCTTTGGGATAGCCGGATCCCGTGAATCCACTCATCCCAACAGTGCTTCCAGAAGTGATGAACGAGGCGGCCTGTTCGGCGCTCATCACCTTGGAGCGTAATCCGCCGCAGCGGATCCTCTTGTGTTCGATCATCTCCTGCCTCCGGATAAACTCGGCACCTACCCAAGTGAAAGGTGTCCAAAAGAGGAGACGCTTGCGCGCCGCCGCCTGGAGGAAGGCTAAGCGACTTGGTCAAAGTCACCCAGGGTCGGAAATTACCTAGATCGCAGCGTTCCGCTCGTCAGCTCAAACCGTCGAAGCATGCTCGGCAGCGGGTTGCACGATCCTGCTGATAGATCTCGCGAGTGGGCCGCAACGGAAATCTAGCCTTGCCCGCTTCCGCTCAGACACCCTCGCCCAATGCTTGAACTAGGTCGCGGCCCTCGCCGTGATGGTTCAACTGATGACCAGACTCACTCTGAGTAGTTTCCGAGGCTGTCCTTGCCGATCTCCGGCAAGCTATGCTGCAGCAAGCCGACCTTTGCCCAAAGCCGCGCCCCGCCGTGCGGCGGCTTCTGCGCGACAGCTAGGGTGGCCTCGAGCTTCAGCTTGGAGATGTTGTCGGCTGCGAGGAGCGAGCGCTACCCCCGAACAGCCGCGTTGCGGACAGGAGAAGACCGTCATGACCTACGCAACTTTGATGGTTCACTTGAAGGCCGGAGAGCCGAATGCCGGGCTCTTAAGGGTCTCGGGTGAACTCGCTGAGCGGTTCGACGCCAACGTGATAGGCATCGCCGCCCGCCAGCCGCTGCAACTCCTCTACGACAACGGCTTTAGCACCACCGACGTGATAGGTCAGGATTTCCGGGAGATCCAAAAGGCTTTGGAGGCGGCCGAAGCCGAATTCCAAGTCGCGCTTCATGGCCGCGCTAAGAGTTTGGAGTGGCGCTCGTCCATCACAATCGCACCGTTATTCGAATATCTCGCGCATCAGGCGCGGGCTGCTGACCTCGTCCTTTCAGGACCAAATTCAGCGCACTCACCGCTTTATCACCCAAGATACGCAGATTTGGGTCGTTTTTTGATGCTAAGCGGGCGGCCATTGCTCATCGTTCCTGAGGAGATAGATAGGTTGAAGGTCCGACGTATGGTTGTCGCCTGGAAGGACAAGCGGGAGGCGCGCAGGGCCGTGGCCGACGCTCTGCCTCTCTTGAACTTAGCGGGCCAGGTCAGTGTCGTCGAGATCGCAAATAAACTTGATATGGCGGCAGCGACGACCCGTGTTGCTGATGTCGCCTCTTGGCTTGGGCGGCACGGTATCGCGGCGGAGCCTATGGCGGTGCCCGCTGCTGAAGACGATGCAAACCGCCTTGCAGCCCTTGCGGACGACTATCAGGCAGACTTGATCGTCGCTGGAGCGTACGGACACAGTCAACTGCGGGAGGCACTGCTTGGGGGGGTGACGCGAGATCTTCTGCTGCGCTCAGACCGATGCGCATTCTTGTCACACTAGGAACCGCAATCCGAAGGCGGTCCGGGGCGCTAGACAATGGTGCTACGACGATACGCGCTGCCCTAAGACAGCAGCCCATTCGCGTTGAAACCCTCTGCCCCCGCTGTGCGCGAGCTGAGGATCTACAGCCGCTTTCAGCTCACCACAATGGGCGATAGTCCGAAGTCCGCGCCAAAAGACTTAGCTTCCAAGCACCCAAGTCTTGGCTCCGGCAGGAGAACTTACAGACGCTCACAGCGGGCGCCACTCTCTGCCGCCCCTACGGTAGAAATATTGTGACTGCTCGTCCATCGTCTCTCGCCTAATCAGGATGTCCGGCAAAATGTTGTTCTTCACCGCCGGCTTGATGCCCTTTGTCGCTTCGTAGGCCATCTTTACCGCCATCTGGCCTTCCAATACCGGTTGCTGCGCGACCAGGCCGATGAGATCCCCGGCTTTCAACGCAGCCACTTCTCCCGGCTCCGCGTCATATGCGACAACCTTCACCTGGCCCAATTTTCCGGCATTGCGAAGGCCCTGGATGACGCCGATGGCAGTCTCGTCATCGATGCAGAAGACGGCCGCGAGATGGGGATACCGCAGCAGCAGATCGCGGATCACCTCTGCCGCGTGGCTTGGTTGGTCACTGCTGAACTGAAAACCGAGATAGGTGAGGCCGCGATAGCTCTTCAGCTTGTCTTCAAAGCCCCGCTTGCGCAACTCGTCTGTACTCACGCCAGGAAGACCGGTCATGAGATAGACCTGCCCTTTGCCGCCCAGCGCCTCGTCGAGCAGATCGGCCGCCAGTGCCCCGCCCCCAATATTGTCGCCTGTCACGGCACCCGCGATATTGGTGGTGTCCGCCACGCTGGTGTCGGCGGTGACCACAGGGATTCTCAAATTGACCGCGCGATTGACCGACGGCATGAGCGCGTTGCTATCAGTGGGCACGAACACGAAAGCGTCGGGCTTCTGATTGAGCACGGCGTTGACAAAGGGTAGCTGTGCCGTGGGTGAGTAGACGCCCATCGCTCCCTGCCACACCAGCTTGACGCCGAGCTGCCTCGCCTCCTCCTGCGCGCCATACTGCATTGACACGAAAAACGGATCGGATGCGATGCTAGGCACGAATCCTATTGTGGTTTGTTGCGCTTCCGCCTGCGAACCGCAGAGGGAGCTGGCAGCGGCCGCACCTGCCGCGCAGCAAACACCTAAACCGAGGTACCGGATAAGATTGCAACCTAGCTTTTTCATCTACGTTCTCTCATTAGGAACTTTGCACGCCTCACGGCTCCGCTCGAAGTGGTTGTCTGAGATCCTACGCTGCCGCCCAAGCCAACTAAGGCCCGCAACCACACCATGCCGTCCCCGCTTCGGGTGCCGTTTTGCGATACAGTCTTCGGAACATGAGAAAATCTGCCGCGGTACGTCTAGTCGCTCGGCAGTTGCAGCGCTAGCCTCGGAAACTACTCAGGTGGTGCTGCGCCCAGGGATGACGACCTCGTTGGCAGCATCGCCGCGGGGTAAGAGTTGTGCGCTCTAAAAAAATTCCGGAAGATTCCGGCGGTTCAGGGGCGCGTGTCGGTTGGTCGTCGCTCCCTTCGGTCTGAACCAATTGAGCTCTGCACTGCCAGTCAAAACCTTCTGCTCCGACGTCAAATAACTGGTGCTAGCTAAAGCGATGAGCAAGCCATCATCCCGAACTCCGACCCCTCTCTAAATTGCGTCGCGCTGGATAGTCTCGGAAAGATTGACGGCCCTTTCAGTCTCCAGCGGGATGGCGTATTGAAGACCGCGATCATATCTCGGCAACGGCGTCTCGTGGATTTCCAACTTGATCAGGACCTCAGGCGCCGCGGTTAGTTTCAGGACCTAGTCGTCCTACACTAAATTGCGGAGTGGACCGGTGTATTTTCTAGCCCTCGCCACGGATTTTGATGGGACAATCGCTCGCGACGGCGTCGTCAAGCAGGAAACCATCGACGCCCTGCGGCGCCTCAAGGAAAGCGGGCGGCGGCTTATCCTGGTAACCGGAAGGGAGTTGCCGGATTTGATCAAGAGTTTTCCGGAGCTAGTCATGTTCGACAGCGTCGTTGCAGAGAATGGCGCGCTTCTTTACGATCCGGCGACGCAAAATCAACGTTTGCTCGCCGCTCCTCCGCCGCCGCGCCTCGTCGAACGACTTCGCGAGATGAAGGTTGAGCCTCTGTCCATCGGACGTTCCATCGTTGCCACCTGGGAACCCAACCAGGGCAAAGTCATCGAAATTGTTCGCGAGCTCGGCCTGGAGCGCCAGATCACCTTCAACAAGGGCGCCATCATGATTCTCCCTTCGGGAGTCACGAAGTCAAGCGGACTGTTGGCCGCCCTCGGCACCCTGGACCTCTCGGCCCATAATGTTGTTGCGGTTGGCGATGCCGAGAATGACCACGCCTTCCTCAGCATTTGTGGCTGCTCTGCCGCTGTCTCGAACGCGTTGCCGGCCCTCAAAGCAATCGTCGACATCCAGCTCATGAAAGGCCAGGGCGACGGTGTAGTCGAGCTGATCGATAAGTTGTTGCGGGACGACGCGCGCATTCTCCCGACAGAGCGACACGGTATTTCGGTCGGCGTTGACTGCGAAGGAAACAAAGTAAATCTGGACCCGAGTCGCGGTAGCGTATTGATTGTAGGCCCCTCGAGAAGTGGCAAAACGACGATTGCCACCGCCCTGACGGAACGTATGGTTGCGCAACATTACGAGTTCGTAGTCATCGATCCGGAAGGCGATTACGTCGATCTGCAGCATACCGTTTGCCTCGGAGGTCCACGAATGCCCCCCTCTACAGCAGACATCGTCAAGCTTATTCGAGACTCGACCGTCAACGTCGTGATCAATACGCAGGCCTTACTTTTGGCGAACCGTCGAGCCCATTTCGCCATGATACTCGATCAGACGGCCTATCTAAGGTGCCAGACCGGACGTCCGCATTGGCTATTGGTTGACGAGGCTCACGAAGTTTTCCCAAAAGGACATCGCGGGCTCCCACGTACAGGAACTAGCGAGCTTCCCGCCATGGTTCTGGTGACAATTTCATCCGGCTTGCTTTCTGTTGACGCACTTCAGGCAGTCGAGACGGTCATTATTTTGGGCAGACAGCCGTTCGAGGCGCTTGCTGAGTTCGCGGAGGCGGTGGGAACATCGACTCCCACCGAAATTCCTCAGCCCTCCAGTGACGAAGCGCTCTACTGGACTTGGCGCTCCGATAAGCCGCCGTCTCTGGTCCGGGTCACTCCGCCCGCTCAGAGACACAAACGGCACGAAGGAAAGTATGCCGAGGGTGATGTCGGGGTAGGTCGTAGCTTCTACTTCACAAGCCCTAGCGGATCCCACTCAGTGGGAGCAAAAAACCTTTTTGTGTTTGTGGAGGTTGCAGAGCGAGTGGATGACGAGACTTGGGAGCGACATCTGCGGGCCGGCGACTATTCCGCGTGGTTTCGGCACGTCATCCGAGATGAAGGTCTCGCCCAAGCGGCCGCTGCAATCGAAAGGGATCGTTTGCTTGATTCCCGCGAAAGCCGGGCTCGCATAAGGGATGCCGTCTACGGCCGCTATGCAGCTCCCTCCTGAGTTCAGCGTCCCCAGCCGGCCCAGCTCCTCAATCACCTACTAGTCGAGCAACCGCAGGTGCTAAGTCTAGACGCAAACGTTTGTGCAACGAGCAGACTCTATCGCGCTGGACTGAAAGGGCAGATTGGGACGCGACGAGCGGCTCTGAGTAGTTTCCGAGGCTCCTCTCGACGATCTTTTTTTGGTAGCCTGCAATTCTAGGCTGTTTACACAGCCGTAAAGAGAAGTTGGAACGGATATCCACTTCGGTGGATCGCCACTCTTACGCGGTCGGTTTTGCCCTGAAGTTGTATCGTCTCCTCTTTATGCGTTCTTATTTGCGAAGGCCGTCGTATCGGGAGGCGCTTTTTGAGTATCTTGCAGGAGGCCCCTCCACGCCCCGCTGCGTCCGCTGATAAAATGAACCCTGCCTGGAGAAGACGATGTTGGACATCAAGGTCGATGAAGCACTGTGGGCATCTAGCATGATGCCGGAAGGTATCTTGGAGAGATGGTTTCAGACGACGGGTGCTATCGTCTCGCGCGGTGAACCAATTGCAGAAATTCGGATAGAAGACGCGCTACACGAAATCGTCTCCCCGGGCAGCGGAACCTTGACCACTATTGCCGCCGCAAACAGCGTCGTTGAGCCGGGTACTCTTTTGGGTACACTATCTGGAGGGGACGTCTGAGTGGGCGGGCATCGTGCAGGGGAACGTCGCTGCTACGGGGAGTCTATCACTCAGTGAAAACCAGCTTTGATCACGGAGCTCGCTACGCGTATCTTACCTTTCCGTTATCATACCGTCCATTTTGATCTCATGGTGTCGCACGGGACTGCGCGCGATGGCGTAGGGTCGTTTTCAAGTGAAGGAGAACTGCCTGCCATCCATGGCAGTCCGAACGCCGGAAGGGAGTGAACGTCATGACTTACAAAACTTTGATGGTTCACTTGAAGGCCGGGGAGCAAAATGCTTCGATTTTAAGGGTCTCAGGTGAACTTGCGGAGCGGTTCGACGCCTCCGTGATCGGCATCGCTGCCCGCCAGCCGCTCCAGCTCATCGACGACAGCGGTTTTAGCACTATCGATATCCTCGATCGGGATCTTCGAGCGACAAACAACGATATAGAGGCGGCCGAAGCCGAATTTCGAACCGCACTTAGCGGTCGGGCCAAGAGTTTGCAGTGGCGCTCAGCAGTGACGATTGCGCCACTGTCCGAGTATCTCGCGCACGAGGCGAGAGCTGCTGACCTCGTCCTGTCAGGGCCAGATACGATTCACTCACCGCTATATCGGCCACGATACGCCGATATAGGCAGCCTTTTGATGCAAAGCGGGCGTCCATTGCTCGTGGTCCCTGAGGAGATAGATCGGTTAAAGGTCCGGCGTGTGGTCGTCGCCTGGAAGGACAAGCGGGAAACACGCAGGGCCGTGGCTGATGCTCTCCCTCTCTTGAAATTGGCGGGCCAAGTCACCGTAGTCGAAATCGCCAACCCGTCCGATTTGGTGGCCGCGACGACACGTATCGCGGATGTCGCCGCCTGGCTGGGGCACCACGGTATCGCGGCGGATCCTATGGTAGAACCTGCCGCTGGGAACGATGTTGGCGGTCTCGCGGCAATTGCGGACGTCTATCAGGCAGACCTGATCGTCGCTGGGGCATACGGACACAGTCAAATCCGGGAGGCGCTAGTTGGGGGCGTGACGAAAGATCTTCTTCTGCGCTCGGAACGTTGTACGCTGCTATCTCACTGAGTGGGATCGATCCGCCAAGCAGACCTGCAGTCTTGGTGCTTCCCTTGATCGGCACTGTCCCATCATCCGGTACCCGCAGGCATATGGGGGTGATCAAACGGATTGATCATCAACCCTTTTCACGCCCCATGCTGCTCTATTTCAACGGAGACGTCGATCTTCATCGCCTCTTCTGCGTCTCTGGCGACGCTGCTGCACGCAGCTAGACAAGAGCGGCCGCTGGATGACGGTCCATGGACGTCGACCTTGGCGAGCTCAACTGTCTGCGCTTAGAATTCACGATGCGGATTGTTCATAGATTTCGTTTACGGTCCTAACACAGGGAGCCGCCTGGAACGCCGTCGCTGGCTCTGGATCACTCGCAAGGAGATGTGGGTGGAAAGGGCGCCTTGGTTGGCGCCACTAAGGGGGCCGAACTGATCGGGAGGCCAAGCGCAGACTGCGGATCACGAAATGGGCGCAGGGACACCAGAGGCTGGTGCGATCAAGGTATGACGGGGTGCCCGTAGATCGCGGTGAAGACTGCGACGAAGATCGGCCCCAAGAGGGGCAGCACGACGTTAGCGAGGGCGTAAGTCACGGTGTAGCCGATGACTGGCACGGGATTCCCTGCGACGGCCTCGGTGGCGTTGATGGCCGGTGTGCTCGCCTGCTGTCCAGCAATCGCGCCGCAGAGGATCGCTGGTTCCATGTGCAGCAGATAGCGGCCGATATAGAGCGAAGCCACCGTTGGGACCAAAGAGATGAGAACGGCCGCGATCGGCAGTTCCCACCCACGCGCGCCCAGTAATGCCAGCACGCTCGGCCCGGCGCTCAGGCCGACGGACGCAATGAAGATCGCAAGGCCGAGATCCTTCAGAACCCGAGTTGCTGCCACCGGGAACGCCCCGAAGGTCGGCCGCCGCGCGCGCAGCCAGCCGAATCCGAGGCCGGACAGCAGCGCCCCCGCACTTCCGAGCGACAACGCTGCACCGGCAACGGGGACTGTGATCATTCCGATCAGAATACCGACGATCAATCCGCTGCCGAGATAGACAAAATCCGTCATCGGACCAGGGATTTCAGCACTGCCCAAGACGTGCGCCGCCCGCGCTACGTCCTCGGGCTTGCCGAACAGCTGCAGCACGTCGCCACGGCGGACGGTGGCGCCTGGCAGCGCCGGTAATTTGCGATCGTCGCGCGTGATTCCGGCCAGGTAGACGCCGTGGATGGCGGAGGCACGTAGGAACTCGACGATCGAAGCTACCGCGGCGCGATGCTCGGGCCAGCGCGTTAGCACCACGTCCCGTGTCTCAACGGTGAAGGCCACCTCGGAAGGGTCGCCGACCTCGGGGCCGATCACGCGAGCCGCGTCAATTAGAGCCGTGCGCAAACCGGCGACCGCCACCTCATCGCCGGTCTCGAACCTGCAGTCGCCGGTCACCTTGACATCGGCGGCGTGGCGCCGGAGCCCCTCGATGGTCGCATTTCCGCCGAGAGCCAGTTCCACGGCCTCAACGGTCTTGCCTGCAGCAGCTACGACGCCAAAGCCGCGACTGACCAGCGTGGGAAACGCCTTGCCCTGGTCTGAGTCCAAATTGGAATCGGCTCCCCCTAACCTCGCCATAGTTTTACCCGCCTCCTTCCGCAGGTCGATTCCAAGTAGCCTGGGCGCGATCTGGCTGGAGAACATGACGATCGTGATCAGGCTGAAGACGTAGGCAAGGGCATAGGAAGTCGCGACATTCGCCTGCTGGGCCTTCATGTCGGCAGCGGCCAGCCCAAGCTTCCCGATTGCCTCACTGGCTGTGCCGACCATAGCGGATTCTGTCGCCGCGCCTGCGAGCAGTCCGCTTGCCGTCCCTACGTCCAATTTAAACAGCCAAGTTGCAACGAAAGCCACGACGATGATCAGGACGATCTCGATGACGACAAGCAGTCCCCACGTCCAGGTCGTCTTGTCGATGCTGGCGAAAAATGTTGGTGCCACCGAAAAGCCCAGCGCAAAGACGAACAGTGTGAACATGAAGCGCTGAAGGTCAGCATCGACATGGATGCCGATCTGCCCAATCAGCAAAGCGGCGAGAAGGGTGCCGGCGACGCCACCAAGCTTGAAGGGGCCGATCTTGATTGAGCCCACCCCGTAACCGATCACCAAAGCGGCAAACAGCGCGAGCTCGGGGCGGGCGGTCAGAACCGTGCTCAGCATTGATGCAACTCCTTGGGTGTGGGCAAACGAGATTCTGACGCTGGTCCGGCTAGGAGCCGATCGCCCCGGCCACTATCCTACTGCCGACACGTCTGAACTCTTGATAATATTCGTCCGCAAGCGCACGGATCACACGGCCGATCTTGGTGTACTGATACTCATTGAGGTTAGCCAACGATGCTCGCGCCGAGGGGTGTCGCGTGCCAAACCCCTTGCCGGGAAGCAGGACGACGCCGCCTTCATCGGCGAGCCGGAACAGCATTTCCAGCGGCTCCTTCTTGGCCAGCATCCAAGTCGCGAATTCTTGACCGTAAAGATCCGTCGTGATCTCGGCGAGGTCGAGCAGCGTGTAATAGTCGGTGCCATTCGGGTCAGGTGTGGTGGGCAGCCCCAATTCGCGGTACAGCGCGGTCTGCCGGCGGCGGATCACGCGCTTGATCGCCTTACGGTAGTCCCCAGCCTCATCCATTAGGTCGGAGAGCGAGAAAAGTGCGATCTGCACCTGCTGCGGCGTCGACAGCCCCGCCGTGTGGTTCAGCGCGACTGCACGGCTGTCGGCCACCATCCGGTCGATGAACTTGATGTCTTGTGGTTTGATCGCGAGCGTGCCGTAACGCTCGTCGAGCATCGCCTTGTCGGCCTCTCCCAGCTTCGCAAGTTGGCGGTCGAACACCGAATCGCGGTGCGTCGCGACGACCCCCAGCCGCCAGCCGGTTGCGCCAAAGTATTTTGAATATGAGTATACAAGAATCGTGTTGCGGGGACAGACCGCAAACAGCGACGTGAAGTCGTCGGCAAACGTACCGTACACATCGTCGGTTAGGATGAACAGGTCCGGCCGCTGCTTTGCGACGAGATCGGCGATCTTTCGTAGCCCCGACGCGTTGATCTTTACGGATGGCGGGTTACTTGGATTGACAACGAACAATGCCTTGACCGAGGGATCCACCAGCTTGTCGAGCTCGGCGTCCGGATATTGCCAGCCTGTTGTCGAATCAGCGTTCATGTTGACTTCGACCAGCTGGTAGTCGCGCAGGACGGGGATCTCGATGTATGGTGTGAAGATGGGCAAGCCGATGGCGATCTTATCGCCCGGCGCCAGCAGCCGGTTTTCGCGCATCGTGTTGAAGACGTAGGTGATTGCTGCAGTCCCCCCCTCGACGGCGAACAGATCAAGTTCCCGCGGGGACAATTGGCCGCCGATCACGTTCTGTACGAGGTACTGCCGGACGATATTTTCGGTGACAGAAAGAATACGCGGCGGCGTCGGATACTCGCAGGCCAGGATGCCAGTCACCATCTCATGCAGGAAGCCGTTGCCGGACAGGCCGAGTTGGTCGCGCACATAGGACACCGCGGCGACGAGGAAATTGACGCCGGCCGCGCTGCGGTTCGCCAACGCAAAAGCGTCGAACCTGCCTTCCATGCCGTCTTCAAGAGGCAGCCCGCCGACGCCCTCCGGCATGTAGGAGAATGACCGGTTCGCTTCCTCGACGGCGAACAGGCCGAGTTGGAAGAACGCATTGCGTGGAACCGTTGCGACGAAGTTTGGGTTGCCCCGACCCGCATTGAGCATCATGCGCTCGGCGTGCGAGGTCGCCAGACCCATAAGCGTGTCCTTGAGCTGGAACGGGCTGAGCTTGGCAAGCGTGGCGTAGTCGACGGTCTTCATCGGAAATGTCCTGTTGGATGCCCGTGGATCAAGGCGCGCAGAGGGCCCGGATCACCAAGTGTCGAAATATTTCTGGATTTCGCTGAGCGACGACGTCTTCAACAAGGCGATCTGTAGCACCACGCGCGCCTTCGAGGGCTTGAACTCGGATGACGCCACAAAGCCCTCAGTATCGTCGTTGACCTCGGCATTTCGGAGCGTGAAGCCGCTAACGACACGGGTGCTGCGAACAATGACCGTTCCCTTCGCCCGCGCGTCGCGCAGGCCAGCGAGCGCCTCATTGGTGATGTTTCCATCCCCGACGCCGGCGATTACAAGGCCCTTCGCGCCCGCGTGGACCGCTGCGTCGATGAGATCCCGCCCCATCCCCGCATAGGCGTAGATGATCTCAACTTTAGGTAGCTCGTGGATGTCGGCAATCGGGACCTTGGGCGCCGGGGACGCGGTCCCGGCAGCGCAGACGCCGAAGATGTCGACCTGCCCGGTATCAACCGTGCCGATCGGGCCTCTGTCGACCGACTGAAACGCATCCGGCCTCGTTGTATTCGTTTTGTAGACGTATCGCGCCGAATGGATCTGGTCGTTGAAGGCGACCATAACGCCGCACGATCTAGCCGCGGCACTGCCGGCTACGGCCACCGCGTTGTACAGGTTCATCGGACCGTCCGCACTGACGGCCGTGGCGGGGCGCATCGACCCCGTGAACACGATCGGTTTGGGTGTATCGACGGTCAGCGCCACGAACATTGACGTCTCCTCCATCGTGTCGGTGCCGTGCGTGACGACAATCCCGTCCAGCCCAGCCGAATGCTCGAGTTCCTCGAGCCGCCTCGCGAGCTTCAGCCAGGCAGCATCGTTCATGTCCTGGCTCGGTATGTTCATGACCTGCTCGCCAGTGACTGCCGCAATGTCCTTGAGTTGCGGCACCGCAGCGATCAATGACGCAACTCCAAGCTGCCCCGCAGTGTAGCCGTGCTGCTCGACATTTGCTTGCGTCCCGGCGATCGTCCCGCCTGTCGCGGCGATGAAGACGTTAGGCTTAACTGACTCAGCGCACCACCCGGCAGCGGGAAGAGTGCTCGCGAAAACGAGGCTGATCATTAAGACTTGTGTAGCCAGCGGCGAATTTATAGCCATTAGACTCCTCTGCACGGGGCGGGTTGCGGATATCATGCTAGAAGGAAGCGCTCAGAGCTATCTGCGGCGCTACGTACGAGGCGGTATTGCGCCCGGCAACGGAGAGCTGCACGCCGGCGATCATTCCCACATTGCCAGAGAAGTTATATTCGACTGCGGGCGCGACCGAGATCGCGATGCTAGCAGGGCTTTTCAATGTCGTAACTGCCGCCGCGCCGATCGCCCCGCTAACCAGCGTCGTATTTGCGTAGTCCTGCACCAGGTCGAGTGCCAGCACCCAGCGCTGGCTCAATCCATACTCGACGCCGAGGCCAGTGTCGGTGGCAAAGCCCGGGGTTACGTGGCCATGAAATCCTTGTGCCGTCCCGTACACGCTGATGTCGCTAACCGACGCCGCCGCGAACGGCTCGAACGCGTCAGCGTAGAGCCGCAGCCGCAGCGGATGGTTGCCCGGGGTATCGAACAGCGATTGCAGCAATACGCCTTCCTTGATCGTGAAGGCGCCGCTGCCCTGGCCAATGCTTGGAGTCGTCAGCCGATCATATCCGCCCAACGGGAAGCTCATGCCGAGAAACGCTGTCATCGATGGTGCACCGGTTGCGACGTTCTGGTCGTTGAACCGATATTTCAGTTCCACTGGGAGATCGCCCGCGCCAAACGACGAGTTTCTACCTGTCCACAGAGCGCCGAAGGAAGGCACAGCCTGTATGCTCAATCGGTCGGTGATGCCGTACTCGAGCAACGTTTCTGACTGCGCCTCGCTCAGATCGGTCGTGACCGAGCGATGGCTCCAGTTGCCGGCGTAGCTGCCGGTGTTGCCGGTGTACACGGCGTAAGGCTCGGTCTCGAAGTCACCTGCTGCCGACAGCGCGGGAGAGGGTGCCACGAGCGGTCCGGTGAACCATTGCGACTGGGTCGCGCTATCCGGTTGCTGCGCATACGCCGAAGTGCCGGCTATGGCGGCGGTCAAACAGCCAATCGCGGCGCTCTCGGCGAGGCGTCTGTCCCACCGCATTCGGGTTGCCTGGGTCACTTTGCCACGGCCACAGGCGGAATGGCAATCGCTAGTCCGGGCACGAGCGGGCGCCCCTTCGAAACTTGACCGGCACTGCGCCCCTCAGTCTGCCAGTCAAACGGCTCGAAATCGGAGTCCGGCGCTTTCCAGCCTTTCTTGTGGAAGGCGAAGATGACGAATGGGATAGCGATCTCGAGCAGGGTGCCGGCAAGCAGCAAGCCAATATAGATCTCCGGACTTCCTGTCGCGATCTGCCGCGGCGGCAGGAAGCTCAGGAAGCCGGCGATCAATGAGCCGAGCAATCCTATCACGCCGACGATCCACATGCCGTAGTTGCCGCCGGGGATCTTGAACGGACGCGGCTTGTCGGGTTGCGTGTAGCGTAGCCGGATCGCCGCAACGAACATGACAAGATACATCGTAAGAAACATAATATTTGACAGCTGGCCGAGGATCTCGAAGGTCGATTCCACCGATGGCAGCACTGTAAAGGCCAAACAAAGCGCGGTGCCGATTACGCCTTGAAGAAGTAAGATTGCCACAGGGATTCCGTGCGAATTTGTGCGTTGCAGAACGTGCGGCAGATACCCGGCCTTGGCGACGCTTAGCAGTCCGACCGAGGGACCGGCGACGACGACGCTCACCTGGCCGAGGACGCCGAACGCAACCATGGCGGCCATGACGTTGCCCAGCCAAGGCAGCCCGATCGACGCCCAAAGCTGGCGATAGGCGGTCAAAAGGCTCTGCGCGAGGTTGATGTCCTTGTGCGGGATGATCACGCCGACCGCGAGCGTGCCGAGCACGAAAATCACGACCGTAAGGACTGTCGCCAGCAGGATCGCCAGCGGATAATCGCGCGTCGGATTCTTTAGGTTCCGCACATGGACCGCCTGCGTCTCCATACCGGCGTAGAACAGGAAGATGCTTGCGGCGAGAACCATGTTCCCGGCGTTACCGAAATCTGGAAAGAAGCCGGTGTTCAGCGGCATTTGGATGTGTTTCCCCATCGCGACGTAGAGCGCCGCCAGGGCGATCAGGATACCGCCGGGAATGATGGTGCCGAACAGCCCGCCGAGCGTGCTCAGCCTGACCGAAGCCCCCATGCCGCGAAAGGTGAACAACGTCGTTGCCCAGAAGACCACGAGCAGCATGGCGATCGTATAGAGCTTGTTGCCGGCGAGCGCGGAATCGAAATGCTGCGGCCACCAAATGAAAGCGACGGCCGACGAGCCGAAGATCAGTACGGTCGGCAACCAAAGCATCCACGCCTGCCACTGCCAGTAGACTGCGGCAAACCCCCAGCGGGGTCCGAACGCTTCGCCAACCCAGCGGAAGATGCCGCCGTTCTGCGGAAACGTCGCCGCCAGTTCGGCCGCGATGAGCGCTACCGGTATCAGCGCCACGATGGCGGCGAACACGAAGTAGAAGATCGACACCAAACCATATTCCGCCTCGGCGGGAAGGCCGCGCAGGCTGACAACCGTTGTGAAATTCATGATGGCGAAGGCCATCACGCCGATGACGACGGTTTTCTTTCCGGTGCGGTGAGTGCCGGTGCCCAGGGGAAGCACGGGATTCAGGCCGGCGGCTGTGTCCTGCGGTGGCATGATAACCCCATCGTTCAAGGCAACGGTCGGCCTAATGGCCGACCGTCTGGATCAACCGACGAAGATCAGGCGTCCTTGAGCACTTCGTCGCGGGCAGCATGCACGCAGTGGACAGCCCATTTCATGGTTTCCGGCGTGACGAAAACATTCATCGGGAAGGATTTCAGCGCGAACACGACTTCTTCTGAATCCTGCTCATCCCGGTTGTAGTCAGCGACCCGGAAGCCAGTGCTGAAACTCATCCACGGCGTGTATTTGCCGTCGAGCTTCTTGCCGGCGCGGAACCACTCGAACAGCTTGTTGCCGACGGCTTCGGTCAACTGATTGTTCTTGATGAGGTCTGCGCGCCCTGCGGGTTCGGTCAGTTCCTTAGTGAACTGCGCCTTCGCGTTCGTGCCCTTAGGATAGACGCGAAACAACGTGATGAGGCCGGTGTCTTCAGGATTGACGCATACCATATCGGGTTGTGTGTCGACGAGATCCTCGAGGTAGTACTTGGTCTCCAGGATTCCGCCGAGGATCGCCTGCATGCCCTCAAGACCGAAGTATTTCAGCGTCGCCCAGCCAGCGAGCGCGCCGGAGCAGGTCCGCGACACTTCCAGCGTATAATACATCGGATTATATGGCGTGCGGACTTGAAGATATGCGTCTTTGCCACGGCGGTGCAGGGATTCAAACGCGGCGGCGTCCTTGTAGAGGAAACAGCTACTAACGTATGGCGCGAAACCGACCTTGTGGAAGTCGATACCCACGCAGTCCGCGTGCTCGATCTCCTTCATCATCTCGCCGTTCTGCCGCAGAATCGGCAGAACGCGATCGGAGAAACCGAGCGGATTTGTGGCGAAGTCATAGTCCTTAAAGTAAATCCATGACCATCCGACCACGGCGTCCGCGTAGAGGATCGCCTTGCCGAAGCCTTCGGGATTCGGGTAGCGATCGAGCAGCGCACGCACTTTGGCGATGGGGTCGAAGGCACTGGAGTCTGTCGTGCCCATCGTGCAGACGATGGCCGCAACCGGCGTCTTCGACGCCGTAAGTTCCTTGAGGATGCGCTCGAGGTCGACGACATCCATCTGGTTGGTGACAACATCGGTCTGTACACGAACGACGTTGTCCATGCCGATCCCGGTCCAGTCGCTGGCGTTCTCCTGCACGTAGTGGGCCTGCTGCGAGCAGATGACCTTGGCGTCAGTGCGGATGCCCTTCTCGCGCGAATGCGGCAGCACGCGCGTAAGCCCGTATTTAAGGCCGTAGGTCCAACACCCGCTGCCGCCCCACGTGAAGATCGCACCGGTGTTGAGTGGGTCCCAGCCGATCAGGTTACCAAGCATGCCCGCCGTCTCGAGCTCGGCACGTTGCACGTTCCAGGAGTATTCGCCCTCGATCAGACTGGGCGCGAACACCTGCGCCATCATAGATGCCATGATCGCCGCAGTGTTGCCCTGCGGCAGCACGTTGCACATCGTCAGCGGACTGCCCCAATTGCCGAGGCCCTGGAACATCCCCACGACCTCATCGAGAACGCCCTCAAGGGTGCCCATCTCACGGGCAATTTTCACATCCTTGACTTCGGGGTAGGTCCAGGTGAGTGCGCCGCTGTCACCGAGATAGGCAGGACCGCCCTTCTCCGGCCGGAGCATGTCGAGCTTGCCGACGAATTTGCCGATTTGCTCGGCCAGCGGATCCTTGCCGCCACGATACGGGAGCGGAAACTCGCCAGTCATCTCCGTGCGGTACTTCGCCCATTTCGGCGCCTTGTCGTGAGCAGCGCCATCGGCTTTGAAGTGGCTCTCATAAGCCTTTGACGTGGCGTGTTTGGTCGCCGCGACTTTTGGGGGTAGTGCGTCCATGTCATGCCTCGTTTTTAGGTTTGTTGAAAGCGTCGGGATGTGTGGGCCGGGACTTTTAATACGGTCCAACAGCACGGGCTGGTAGGCTCGGAATCTACTCACGCGAGCGCCGGCGGGGCATTCGATGGGGTCGTTGGACGCTGGTGCGTGGAGCCTGGTAGGGCTGGTCAAGGCCGGTGCGAGGCAACGCAAGACGGCCATATCGCGTTCGGCGCACCGGAGTTACTTCCGAGACGTCGTAGCCTTCATCTCGGGTAGGGTCAGAAATTTACCCAGGCGGCGCTGACCGAGTGATCGGTGCAAGCCCTAGTCAAGGCCGCCTGTCCGGGTTCAATAGCGCGGAGAGCGTAACCGCAAGCCGTCCACGCCGGTGAGCAGCGTGGCGTAGACCTTCTCAACTTGATAGTGCCACGAGGCTTGGCTGAAGACAGCGGTGCCTGTTAGTGACGTCCGGCCCAAGGGTGTTCCGCAGGTTCACGGTTGCTGGTCATTCCCCCCTGGAAGCGGGCCGTTGCGCGCCAACGCGAACCTATGGCTATCGATTTATAGCCCGACAAGGTTTAGCCATGCATCACCGAGCGATGCTGCTGCCGTGCGGGCTTCGCACGGTCGATTGTAGGCCTTCCTCTCCTGCATAGGTATATTCCGAGGGTGGCGACTCCTGCTGCTAAATCCTATTTCTTTCCCGAACGTCCTCAGTCTTGGCGGATCCTGGGAGGTTCGGATCAAGATGCCGCCTTCGCAGTTCTTCAAAAACTGTGACACGGCTCCGGATGGATAGGTCTACAAACGCCAGGCCGATCGAGGCTGCAATGCGTGAACTCCGATCGAACGCAATTTGAATACGTTGGCAGTTAGCACATCCGGAAGGCATCCGGAATTCGCCCTGCACGTCCCGTGCGGCGCCGACCATAGTGGATCAAAGGAGGGTTTATGAAAGCTGGCGATATCATGACGAAAGAGGTGCTGACGGTAGGACCGTTTGCTAAGATTGATATGGCGATAAGAATCATGGTGGTGAGTCGCGTCAGCGGCGTCCCCGTGATCTCAAGCGGTGGCAAGTTAGTCGGTATCCTGACACAGGGCGATTTGTTGCGGAGAGTCGAGACCGGCACGAGCGATTGTCATCGTCCGGGTTTCCTTGAACTGCTAGTCGGCCATCGGCACGCGGCGGAGGAGTACGTGCGCACACACAGCCGACGCGTCGACGACCTTATGACCCGTAAGGTCGTCACTGTGGCGGATGAGACCCTGCTCGAGGAAGTCGTGAGACTCATGGAGAAGCACCGCATCCGGCGCGTTCCGGTCGTCCAAGGCGGACGCCTTACGGGTATCGTGAGTCGTGCTGATCTCGTTACTGCGCTTGGTCGGAAGCTTGCCGAAATTCCGATGTTAGGAGGAAGCGATCAGGAAATTGAAGCTCAGATCTACACTAAATTTCATGATATGTCCTGCTTGGAGAATAGTCGCGTGACCCTACAGGTACAAGCCGGTGTGGTCACGCTCCACGGGACCATCCATGACCCACAAGCGCGGGGCGCACTTCGTGTCGCGGCAGAAACCGTCTCTGGCGTAGTCTCTGTTGAGGATCGTGTCGTATTCAAAGAACCGTTGATAGCGTCATTCGGACCTAATCCCTAGCTGGCTGCCAATTTTCTATGTCGTTATAGGCTTTGATGGCTTCGTCATCCGACAGGGACTCAGTGATAGGTCCGGATATTGCAAAGCGGGTAGGCCCACAACAGAACTTTTCTCCCCACTACAGACCGCCGCAATTTCGCGCGTCGCTAGTCCCGTCCCTCAGGATTTTGCCACTTGTTCATCTCCCTTCGCATTGGAGGACCGAGCTGACTCTTCCATACAAGGGCCCGTCTGGTTCCGCACCGCCTAACCGCCCGGCTGCCGCTAAGGCAGCTTCCAGGTCTGTCCCCGCGATTGTCCTGGAAGAAGCGCCTACCCCGGTTTCGGCATCAGTTAGTGCGGTTCAATCATCGACGGTATGACTCGCGCTCCGATTCATGCCTGCCGAAAATCAAATCCCGGCTTTTCTGTAATTCGCGCCAAGGCCGCTCTTGACGTCCGCAGCTTGCGGCAATTTAAGGCCTGCACCTGACCGCCGACCTGGAGGAGCCTCCCCTCATCTCTCATACATCACCACACCTCCTTATCCGTCGGTTTTGTGACCCAAGATCGAGTAAGAGGATATCGTAGGTAGATTCCGAGGTTAGCGACCTTAGCGCGACCGTATGATGGTTGCGTTCACCGATCTTTATTCAAAAGAACCTATGACCACTACTCTGATCATCCTTTTGGGCGATAGTGCTATTGAGGTCGGCTCTAGCTTTTGCTCGGTGCGCCGTCGGACCGCCTTGTCCCGCGCCGCCTCCGCAAGGCGTCAACTCCACCTCTCGAGGGATAACCAGCATGCAGCAAGAAGTTGCGGGAGCCTCGCGGCCCAGACGTGGCAGCGTCGGAGCTTAGTAGATGTCCATGAGCTCTAATCGCTGTTCAACCGACTTTCCTGTCGTGTGCGTAGGTGGTTCGGCTGGTGGTCTTGACGCCTACACGCGGCTACTACGGCGCCTGCCGGCTGATACGGGCGTTGCGATTGTCATCGTTAACCACTTGAGAATCGTGGCCACCCAGCTCCACGAGATCCTCCCGCGCTACACCGAAATGCCGGTCGAGCTAATCACGGACGGTTTGACCCTCCGCCCCAACCATGTGTTCATCATCCCTGCACAGCGCGATCTTCACGTCCTCGGCGGTGCATTTCGTCTAAAGCCGATTTCCAAGCCGCGGGGATGGCCGGACGTCATCACCGTTTTTCTGCATTCGCTGGCGCGGCATTGGAGAGGCAAGATTATCGCGGTGATCGTCTCCGGCTACGACGGTGACGGGGCAGCAGCGCTGTGCGGCATAAAGGAGGCGGGAGGAATTACCATTGCGCAAAAGCTTGAGACAGCCAAGCACCCCGATATGCCTGAGAGCGCGATCGCGACGGGATGTATTGATTTTGTCCTTTCACCCGAGGATATCGCGCGAGAAATTGTGCGAATTGAGCATGATGATCCCGGCATCTGCAAAACTGGATCTGGGACGAAATAAGAAGGGGCTATCGTCTCAAAAAGAAGCGTGAATTGCACGAGCAGCGGGTTGCGCGGAACCGAAGAAAGGGCCAATCGTGACCCGTGGATCACTGGCCGAGAAGCCGCATGCCCTTGGGCCAATTTCGTTAGCCGAAACTCGTGGCCCTCCTCTATCCAGGGGCCTTGCCCTGATCTTCATGGTCATTCTTTTCACCGGCTAGGCCGCAGCCTAGGTAATCCTGAGACGTCGGAAAACCGGAACCTTCACGAAATCCAGGAGAATTGCGAAAGCAACGGCAGCGGCGAGCGTGCCGGCCACCACCCATGCCGGCAAAGGTGTCATTGCGATGCCTCCTATCGCCAGTGTCGAAGCTATAAGGAGATCGGCGACGGACGAGAGGAGGAGCCAGATACTGGGGCGGGACGACCACAGATGACGACGCTCACGATTGGTATAGGTCGTAGCCTGGTTACCGAACACGATAACAACGAAGGCCAGGGTCTGCAGAGCGCTTATCGTGAATCCCAACCGGTAAGCGCCGAAGGCGAGGACAGCTGTGCAGAAGAGCAATTCGCCCATGCCCATGATAACGCCGGCGATCGTCAAATGGCCGATCCGCCACGCGTTCGGAGCGGGCGACGGCCGGACTTTATCGGTCGTCAATGACATGCCGAGGAAGTCGCCGGTGACCATGATAAGAACCATGAGCAATGGGGTCAGTATCGCATGCCCGGTCATGAGCAGGCCGATCCCCAGAAACAGCACCTGGAAGGTTTTCTTCGTAATGGAGTTCAGCGTGTAGCTGAGGATGCGCTGAAATGTGATTCGGCCTTCCTTGACCGCGGCAACGATGCCGGCCAGTCCGGGCTCGGTCAGCACCATGCCGGCCGCAGATTTGGCGACATCGGTCGCCGTAGAGACCGCTATTCCAATTTGGGCCTGACGCAATGCCGGCGCATCATTGGCACCGTCGCCGCACATGCCAACGGTTTGGCTGCCTCGCTGGAAAGCTTTGACGAGCTTGTATTTGTCTTCAGGCAGGACGCCAGCGAAAATCGCGTATTGCTCGGGGTGGACGGCGTCGGGGATGGGCCCAGGCGGGCAGATCGCACCATCAAGCCCCACCGCTTTCGCGACGATGGCTGCCGTTGCGGGGGCGTCGCCCGTCACCATCACGGTCCGGACACCGAGGCCGCGCAATTCGCCGACGAGCGCCGCCGAATCAGCGCGAGGCGGGTCGCTGAGTGCAATCAGTCCGGCGAGCTTGATCCCCGCCGCAGGTCCGGCGGCGACCGCCAGCACGCGGAAACCCTTATCCTCAAGCTCCTTGGCTGCGGCCGCCGCTGTCGGCGCAGGCTGGGAAAGTCCGACAATGATGGTGAAGGCGCCCTTCAAAATTCGCTGTGTCTCACCCGTCGGATCCGTCGCGGTTGCTTCGGACATTTTCTTGGTCGGATCAAAAGCGGCAAAGTTGATAAGCTTCGGAGCGTCGGGTAGAGTTCTGCTTGCGGCCGCCGCGCGTATCGCGCCGTCAACTGGGTCTTGCCCGCCATCCGAACTCGCGACTGCAGCCAGTGCCAACACGTGCGCGTCATCGTATCCCGGCATAGAGTGGACGGTCGTCACCGTCAGCGCATTTTGGGTCAATGTGCCCGTCTTGTCGGCACACAGGACGACCATCGACGCCGCTTCATCCACCGCCGAGAGCCGAGTCGGAAGGACGCCTAACTTCGCCAGAGCCCGCGCGCCGAGCGCCGACGCAAGGGTAAAAGTGGCCGGCAGCGCGACGGGTATCGATGCCAGGATCGCTGTCAGGATGAGAGGTACGATGTCGGCGACCGGCATCTTCAGATACCATGCATAGGCCACCAGCAGTATGATGACGATGCCATTGAAGCCGGCGAGATTGCGCACCACCCGCAGCACGGCCCTTTGTTGAGTACTGACAACGTGGGCAGTACGAATGAGTTCAGCCGTACGACCGAACTTGGTCCGCGCGCCGGTCGCGATGACCTCCGCTTCCGCCTCGCCGCGCCGGATCAACGCCCCTGCATAGGTCTCAACCCCGGCGCCGGCTTCGATGGGTACGGATTCGCCCGTGAGCATAGACTGGTCAAGTAGAACATCACCGGCAGTGAGCTTCACATCCGCCGCAACTACGCCGCCAAGCGAGAGCTTCACAATGTCGCCCGGCACTAACTCTGCGGCGGCCACCGTCTTCCAAATGCCATCACGTCGGACAGAGACGGTTAGTGCGAGCCGCGATTTCAGCGCGGTGAGCGTCGCCTGGGCACGACTTTCCTGGAAAAGTCCGAGCGCGGCATTGAATACCAGCAGAAGGGCAATGATCGCGGCTTCGACAAACTTGCCAAGCATCAACTCAAGCACGATCGCAGCCTCTAGCATCCACGGCACAGGCGCCCAGAACTTCTTCAAGGCCGTGCGCAAGGGATTCACGCTCGTGTCCGGCATGGCGTTGGGTCCGCATTTGACGAGCCGGCGGCGGGCTTCTTCGCTTGTCAAGCCAGCTTTTGAAGCGGAACCGGGGGAAGCTGTTAAGGTGTCTGGAGAGGCGCCGCTCGAGAACTTGCTCGGCTGTGTCCCGGCTCGGTTGAGCTCATGCGTTGCCAAGCGCATTTTAGACGCCGGTTCCAGCGCAGGTGCAGCACTCGGCGAAGTTTTTGCCTTCGCTTCCGATTCCAGGCTGGCATCCGACACGCTGAGCGGGTTGATCTTGACATTCATAGCGGGTCCTTCCTTTTCCTAGGCGCTCGAGCGGAATCGAGGCGTCGCCGGCTGATGGGCACGCAAAGTCCGGCGCCCTCCTGGCAAACGATGCCCAAATACCCGGAATGCCGCGGCACCGGAGCATTTGGGCCAGGACGGCGCGCCGAACGGTCGCCCAAGAAGCCACCAGCGCTGTCAACGCAGGCGAGAGCCTTCGCAGCCGAAGCTCCGACAAGTACATTTGCTCGGCATGACGCCCAGCCTCGGAATCTACTCAGGGGCGTTCGCGCGGAGAACCCGGGGCGAGATTTGGACGCGGCTAGCCTTAGTGGCAGCGCCTCGTCGCAGCGGTCATTTTGGCCGATCGCGCGCGGCGGCGAAAAGCAAACGTGCTGCCCCACGGGATCTTGGAGCAGGCTAACCTGCCGCCCGTTCAATGACACCGTCACTCCGAAAAGAGGCACCTCATCCAGCAACTTCGCCGAGCGCCCGTTTTTCCCACCCGGATATAATAGAGGCGCTGATCCAGCGGCTCTCCAGCGATCGCGATCGTCAGATCGGCCATGTCGGTGAACTCCGATAATCTCACCGCAATAGTTACCGGGACAGTTGGTTGGCGGGCATCGGCGTCCAGAGCTTCCAGCGCGCCATGCGAAAGGTCAACCGCCGAACCGCCACAACACATGGTGGTTCTCAAGGATCCAAACAAAGGTCCAATCCCGCTTCAGCTTACCGCGTGCCCATGCGCTCTCTTCGATTTGGGAGAACGCACTCAGCCACTTGTTGCGTTTCACAATCGCTATCAGGCCGCGTCTGGCGCGGTCTGTTAGGGCGCCGAGATCGGCCTTCTCCGCGCCGACGCGCTCGGCCATGCAATTCCAGTCCTCGATGTAGCGCGCGATCGGGAGTGCGAGTTCCTGTTCGGTCAAGCGCCCTTGTACCTGGTTACGGCGCATCACGTTCCGCCTGACCCGGTGGCGTGCCCCTGGACCTCGTCCATCGCCTCAGCGATGCCCGTCAGGCTCTGCCGGAAGCGAGAATGGAGCTGAAGGGTTTGGCGCCTGAATGCAGGAAGGTTACACGCAGGCGCCAAAGGCATAGAGGGGTGAGCGGCCTTGACGCCGCCTCGCTATCCAGGGAGCTGTGCCAGGCTGGATATGGGCACCCCGCCCCAGCAAGGGTTGCACCTGCTGGCCGATGCTAGCGAAGTGACTTTCCGCTCTTACAACTCCGGGTTGCATTTAACTAGATCAGCTTCTGACCCGATGCAACATCACGGTATCGCTACGGACGCCGTCCTGCGTTATCCGTTGCATTCGTGCCCCTGGGTAACTGGCGTCACAGCCCTACCGAAACTGGAACTGGTGCGGTCCTGAGCGTGAAGACGGTTCCGAGCGGGATAGGTAGTTTCCGAGGCTGCCGCGGCGGATTACTCTGTGACTATCGTCTGTTTGGCTTTCGGTTTGCGCGAGTTCAGCGCCGTCTGCGGGTCAGCAACTCTGGGAGAACGATTTTTATGGACCGCCCCAAGACGGTTTCGGCCAAATGAACGAAATCGGCGGTTATGGGCTGGATGATCTCACGGTCGGAATGTCCGCCAGTTTCGCCAAGACAATCACCGAAGCCGACATCGTCCTTTTCGCCGCCGTATCCGGCGACAACAACGCTATTCACACCAATGCGGAGTTCGCCGCAACCACGATTTTCAAAAGCCGAATCGCCCACGGAATGCTGTCGGCGAGCATCATTTCCGCGGCGATCGCCAACAAGCTACCAGGTCCTGGCAGCATTTACTTGTCTCAGAACCTGCGGTTCATGGCCCCGGTCCGGCCTGGCGATACGGTCCATGCCACAGTTGAGGTCAAGCAGATCACGCCGGAAAAGCGGCACGTACTTCTCAGAACGGATTGCACCGTGCGTGGCGTGACCGTGATCTCTGGCGAGGCGCTGGTGAAGCTTTCGGGCGCAGCGTCCTCGGCAGCACTACATCCGTCAGGGCAACCTGTTGCGGCGTGACGCCAGACGGGCTTCCGAGCGAAACTGCGTGGAATCAAGAAAAAGGCGGTCACGCCATGGGAGCGCACAATGGACGTAGCAAGCGAAGTCGGAGCCAAGCGAGTCGGTCCCTATCGCGACCTGCACGGCAAGATGGCGGCCAATTATGTTCCGCTCTCGCCGCTGAGCTTTCTGCCGAAAGCGGCGGCGATCCACCCGCACCGGATTGCGCTCGTCCACGGCGCATGGTGCAGCACCTGGGCTGAGACCTACATCCGCTGTCGCCGCCTGGCCTCGGCTTTGGCTCGCCGCGGCGTGGGACCGGGCGACACAGTCGCCGTGCTGGCGCCCAACATTCCCGCGATTTACGAGGCGCATTTCGGGGTGCCGATGACAGGGGCGGTGCTGAACACGCTAAATATCCGCCTCGACGCGGAGGCAATCGCATTTCAGCTCACGCACGGTGAGGCGAAGGTCCTCATCACCGACCGCGAATTCAGCCCGATCGTCAAGCGCGCGTTGAGCTTGCTGGAGCGGCAAATGCTGATTATCGATATCGACGACCCATTGGCGCATGACGGGGCGCTACTCGGCGCGATGGATTATGAGGCATTCCTTCTGGAGGGAACCCCCGATTTCGCGCCGCTGCTTCCTGCCGATGAATTCGAGCCGATCGCGCTGAATTACACTTCGGGCACGACCGGCAACCCTAGGGTCAGGACCCATTAATTGCTTGCTTCGG
The DNA here is from genome assembly GCF_009765865.1 of Acidisoma sp. L85. Lineage (GTDB taxonomy): Bacteria > Pseudomonadota > Alphaproteobacteria > Acetobacterales > Acetobacteraceae > Acidisoma. The sequence continues at coordinate 63 of NZ_LMUQ01000003.1, read as the reverse complement.
CTCGGCGCATTGTGATTCTGGAGATGGCGGGAGGATACCGTCATGGACAAACTGTTTCTGCTC
>NZ_LMUQ01000032.1 GCF_009765865.1 Acidisoma sp. L85 | reverse complement strand
GCTTCGTTCAATCAGGCTTCTGTTCACTCCCGCAGCATGGGGCGCCGCCGCGTTCTGCTGTGATGCGGGACTAAACAGAACCCTCATTCATTCCGATTTGATCCCGCCCAGGGTTCCGAGATGATCCCGCCCACCATCCCGGGATGATGCCGCCCGGGTTTGTGGGCGGGCGGGGCATTCGTTGGCTCGATAAGGTCGCTTCATTTTGGAGGGGCCGATGCCAACGGAGAGGATCGCGATGCGCCGAGTGCGCGAGATGTTGAGGTTGAGGCTAGACGCCGGCTTGGCGGCACGAGAAGTGGCCCGTCGGACCGGGGTGGCACCATCGACCCTGCGGGAGATGTTCCAACGGTTTCGGCGTTCTGGCCTGTCATGGCCGCTGCCGTTGGAGCTGAGCGAGCCTGATCTTGAGACCCGTCTCTACGGTCCAGCGGGCACGAAGCGGGGCCACCGGCGAAGGGTTGAGCCCGACTGGGCGGCAGTGAATCGCGAGTTGAAGCGCGTCCCATGCTTTGCTGCCCCCTTCCAGCACGCACAAAGAATCAGATCGCCGCCGCGTCGGGGAAGAACTTTCGAGTCGGATCGGTCGGTTTTTGCTCTAAATCCGCACCACCAAATCCCGGGACCAAACATCTGGTCTAGACTAGCACGCTCCCGGACGTTGCCTCTTTCAGCCGGTTGTTCTTCATCGCTTCAAGAAACAGTCGCCGCCGGTGCACGTGCGCGACGGCCAGGGTCAAATCGCTGGCCGAGACCGGCTCAGCGGCGATCGCCAAGCGGCGGGGCTCCCTGACCGGATTTCGAGATTCTCTCCTCGGCAATGAGGCTTCCGCTACGGAGACGAGCGGCGTTCGGCGCTGTAAATTAGGGGGATGTCGTCGATGTGAGACTGTGCAGTTCGCAGCGGCTCAGAAGACACGCGTATGCTGCCTTCGAATGGAAAGTCCAACATGTGGATGGTGAGCATGATGGCCACGAGAAAGGCCGCGAAGACACCCACCAGCAGCGACTGAACAACGCTATGTCCTACCCCGCTGAGGACGATGAAGATCGTCAACACGCTCGAAAATGCAATCAGAAGGCCCCACAGGAAGGCAGGCACATTTGTCTTGAGTTGGAACAAACGGAGCTGCCTTTGGTCCCGCACATCGCTGATCAACTGCAGCACGCTCTCTCGAGTGCTCGCGACAAAGGTGCTGGAGGGGGGGAATAGCTGCGGCCGTCTCGAAAAGGTGAGTGTAAGCGAGTGTTGTGGAGCGGCTGATCTCACGACGCTTCATTGCAGGCCACTCGTCACTGATTTCATTTGCTAGATAACTGGCCAGCGCCGACCGTATTTCCAGTCCCCACCCTTCGGGCAAATAAGCTGCACGATTCGCAGCGCTCACGAGATCGACGCTCTCCTTGTCCACTGCGTCATCCGCCGAATTGAACTGCTCCCAAACGTTGTTGAAAACGAACGCGAGAAGGACAGCAAATACGACTCCAAGCTGCAGGAACACCGCGATGCCGACCTCATGGTAACGCTTTCGAGATTCCGTCGCCATCCGCTTGGCAACGAGATAGCTAAGAAAGGCCGGAATGGCAAAGCACAGGATGATGATCAAGATCGCAGTGGAATATGTCACAGCGCCTCACATTAAACCTATAAAACCGAAACCTCAGGGCCGCAGGCGGCCATCAAGGAGGCCTTACCGGAGCATCTTGACCGTCCCCCGAGACGGCACATCTTCGCTTGATAAGCAGGTGTCGTCTCTTGCTCACCGCGGCCGGTGGTGTTGCATGCGATACAGTCCGGCGCTGGAAATCTCAACAAGCCGCGCGCCATCCGTTGCCGATCCATCGGCGGGTGTCGGCGACGGAGGCTGCGCTTGAGGTGTTGCCGGAGTAAGCGGCGAAGCTGAAGCATTGAACTAAAGTTTGGGGAACTCTTTCCTAACAGCCTTGAGAATATTCTCAATGGATTCCTCCAAATCGCGGACCGCAGCGTTGATCACATCGGCATCGTCTTCGATACTGATTCCTGGGATAGAAATGTTCTTGACGCTAGTCTCGGCGGCTAACCGAATCCTCTCAAGATTCTCAAAATTCAGAGGATGGCCTCGTTTGCTGGCCGCGATCAGATGTGCCGCATAGTGCTGAAGGCCGGTCTTGATGGCGGTTTCAATCAGAAGCGCAGATTGGAGCGCGTCTATTTTCACCATGCGATGGGGCTCCTCGTTTGCGCCGCCATGGTGCAATCAGCATCGAACAATAGCAACGTTTCCGGGCTCGGTACGCAAAACCTCGCGGAGCTGGGAAGTTTGAGCTGGGTCTCAAGTCGCTGTAAGCACCTAGGTGGCCTTATAACCTACCTCCGCCCTTGAGTTGCTTGACCTCCTCCCCCAGGGCCGACCGGGCTGGCATATTAACCCTCGCCCGGCCGATGCGGTAAGTCCTTAGTCCTGCTCGAAGTTCACAGTGCGATGCCAGTACTCGTCGCCCCGACCCTCGGGGCGCCCTTCTTGCTCCCAGAGCACATAGGCTCGCTCGCGAAGATGATGCTCGTGAGCCTGATGCCAGTATTCATCCGCCCGGCCCTCAGGACAGCCGTCCCTCTCCCACAAAAGGTAAGCGTGCTCCCGCACCCCTTGTTCTAGGCTCGGCTTGGTCTCAATCATCAGGTCTCTGTCGTCACCGTAAGGTTTGAGAGGGCCGCCTCTGCTTACGTGGATTCTGGTGTTGAGCTTATCGTAGTCCTCTGCCGGCACTAACCGAGCATGTGCTGCGGCTTGAGCGGCCTTTGCTTGAAAATTAGAGTCATCAACTTCGGCCTCTTCCCCCCCTATAGTTACAGGAAAAGTATGAAGGACCACAGCGTCATGTTTCAGCACGTCGACCAACTTCTCTGGCACCGAACTTTCCTAATTTTGATTGGAGACCGCTCCCGAGGGAGGGTCCACGCTTCCTATAGAGAGATCCGCTCGATCCGCTCAAGCTGAACCACCTCGCGAGCCAAAAAAGTGATCCAGGCTGAGCCGACTGATGAACCTAAAGGGGGGCCCCCGGCGCCTGAGCCAACCGAGGCAGCTTCGCGATCTCCTCGCCACTACTGTTCCACCTCGGTGACGACGCGCGTGCCGCGAGACTGCGTGGGCACCAACCTGCGTGCTAAAGTGACCGTTAACTCTGGGAGAGCTGCATCCTCGTCCAGGGTTAGGCCGGGCGGGCGCATCACCCTCGCCCGGCCGCTTGCGTTCGCTGCACGGTGCCATCATGCCGGCGACACCTAGCGGCAATTTCTTGAGGATTTCATGCGCTTCCGCAGTGTTGGCGGCGTTCATGATGAAAACAACGCCCAAGCCTTCGGCCTGGAAAAACCACTGGTCGATCGTACCAGCGAGGTAGTTCTCGGAACTCATCACGGACCTAGAGGCGGCCGGCCTCCAGCACAGCGAGTGGCTTGCCATGCTCCTCGATCGCGAAGTCGCTTATCGCCAGGACAAACGCATGGGCGCTCGCCTCCGGCACGCCAAGCTCCGCCATCAAGCGGCGCCCGAAGACATCGACTACCGCGCTCCACGCGGGCTTGACCGCCATTTGGTTCAAGAGCTGCTAAAAGGAAGCTGGCTCGAGGCTCATGAGAATTTAATTATCAGCGGGCCAACCGGGGTGGGGAAAAGTTGGCTGGGGTGCGCCATCGCTCACAAGGCCTGCCGGGACAACCGTTCCGTTCTCTATGTCCGTGCACCGAAGCTCTTCGACGATCAATCCAAAACAAAATTGTCGAAAGAGCCACCCCAACGTGGCGGGATCATCCCGGAACACATGGCGGCATACCGGAATGAATGAGGGTTCAATGAATGAGGGTTCTGTCTAGTCACGCATCACAGCAGAACGCCGCGGCGCCCCATGCAAGGCGAGGAGGAGGGCGATTGCGGGTCACCCCGAACTCTTCCGACACACCTTGTGCCAACCCATACCTCAGCCTGCTCTCTCGCTTTGATCTCGCTCTCAGCCGCAGCACATGCCTCCTGGTCGTCAATGCATTGGGCGTCAGACCCGCTCAAGATGCGCCCAGCACCAATCCGGTAATTGGCCATGCTCGCCTCCACACTTGTGCAGGGCGGGAGGCAATCGCCTCTCAGTCACCGACGCCCTGGGCCCGCGCCGGTGATGAGGCTGAGTAAAGGTAGAAGCTCGCGGTAGCGTGAGCCTCTTTTTTTAGGCCGCTCACAGCGACGCGCACTCCGCTATCGCTTTCGTGTTTTTGTCAATCCACTTCTCGCCCTTTGATAGGAACAGAGACTTACGCGTCGCTCGTTGCAAGTTTTGCTGGTCGAGGACGAGCCCATAACCGGGAAATGATTGTGGAGATCCTTAGAGACGAGGGTTTGAATGTCATTGGAGCCGCGACGGGCGACGAGGCGCTAAGCCTCCTTGGGAAGCAAACGATATCGATGTGCTCGTAACTGACGTCGGATGCCAGGTAAGATCGACGGCATCGACGTTGCCGTGCGTGCTCGGCAACTCCATCCTGGCATCGCGATCATCGTCGTCTCCGGGTATGCCCTCGATCTCTGGGAACGCCTCGGCAAGCTTGATCCGCCACCGGGATTCCTCAGGAAACCTTATCGAACCAAGGAAGTCCTGGAGGTGATGCGGCAGCTTACTCCGTAGTTGCTAGCGCCCGCCCCCTCACGCTGTTGTTCCTCGCAAGTATGCGGGAGACCTCGATGGAGAGCGCCTCTCTTTTCCGCATTGACCTGCCCCGTTTCTTCACCGGACGCTGCTCGTGTCAGGCCGACAGCGAACGCCGCCGGCGTCTGATAGCCCAGGCTCGAATGCGGACGCACGTTATTGAAATGCCGCCGCCACGTCTCGATCACAACCTTCGCCTCCGCTCGTGATCGGAACCACTCGAGGCTCAGGCATTCGTCGCGGAACTTGCCGTTGAAGCTTTCGCCGACACCATTCTGCCATGGCTTGCCAGGGTCGATCAACGCGGTGTGGATCCCTTGAGCGTCGATCCAACTCAGCAGCGCCCGAGAGACAAATTCCGGGCCATTATCGGAGCGCAGAAACGCCGGTGCACCGCGCTCGCTGACCAGTCCCGATAGCACTTCGATCACGCGGGCCGAACGGATGCGAGCACCGACATCGATCGCAAGCCCCTCCTTGGTAAACTCGTCGGTCACCGTCAGGCACTTCAGCCGTTGGCCGCTAGCGCAATGGTCGAACACGAAGTCGTAGCTCCAGACCTGGTTTCCGGCTGTCGGCGTCTGCGGCCGAGGTCGCGACGCTGCCACGCTTTGCGCCCCCGCTTACGCGGAACCTGCAGCTTTGCCAGCCGCCAGAGCCGATAGGCCCGTCCAGGGCTCATCGCATGACCGTCACGGCCGAGGAAAATCCGGATGCGTCGATAGCCATAACGCGGATATTGCGCCGACAGCGCCCGCATCTGCTCGACTACCTTCGCATCCCCGACCGTCTTGCAACCGCGATATCCAAGCGCCGATCGCGCCACCGAAAATAGCGTGCAGGCCCGCCGCGCCGAGAGACCACGCTCCCGGCCATAATCCACTTGCTTGCGGCGGACCGGCACGCTCACCAGTTTTTTGCCGCGACCTCTTTCATCACCTCAATCTCAAGATCGCGCTCGGCTAACAGCTTCTTTAGCCGCCCGTTCTCCGTCTTGAGCTGCCGAAGCCGGCGGATATCTTCCGACCGCAATTCCCCAAACCGCTTGCGCCACGTGTAGACCGTCTGCTCGCTGAGCCCGTGCCGCTTCGCCACATCCGCAACCGGATCACGATCCGCCTCGCGGATGATCCCAACCATCTGCTCGTCCGTGAACCTCACCTTCCGCATCGCTCCCCCTCCATACAGGAGCCAGTCTCTCACACTTCCGATAGTCCGAAATCTCGGGGGCAGGTCAGCATCGCCTCAAGGCTGCCTCGCTTAACAGCAAGCGCTTTCGTCAGGCGCTCAAGCCGGTGGTTGGCGCGGGGAAGTTCAGCGTGTTCCAAAGCTGCGATATCTCCGGCCAAAGTTTCAATCTGCAGCGCAGTCTTTTGCATGAGCTCGGCCCGTGTCACAACGGCCTCTGAGGTTCTGTGACTTCATCTCGGTGGCGGCGCACCTTCTGTTCCGCAACCTCTTCCGCCTTACGCAACCGTTCAAGCCAAGCTCGCCACCACTCGTTATCCATCTCTCTAGCCCGTCCTATTCAGCGGTAAGCGCTGATAAAGGCGGAAACGCGTAGGGCGCGGCTGCTCGACGCGCCTCTTTGTCGCTTGTTCAGAACGAAAATGGCAGGCGTTGAGGGTTGGGTGGGACATGACGGTTTCGGGGGCAAAGGCCCCGCGGGTCACGGCCCTGCTGGCAGGAACCCCCGCACCAGTCCGCTGAACAGATCGGCGTTGGGGCAGGCGGTGGCAAAGGCGATGCGCACCCTGGTCGCGGTCTCGGTGACACGGGCGGCAATCTTGATCAGGTGCAGCTGCAAGGTTTTGAACTGGGCGGTTGCGAGTGGCTGCGGTCTGGGAATGGCGTCACGGACGGTCAGCAACACCCAGTAGGCAGCGGTATGCAGCACCAGCCGCACCTGGTTGGCGAGCGGCGAGCGGCAACTCGTGCGGTCGGAGGCGAGTTCGGTCTTGTGCAACTTGATCAGATTCTCGGCCTGGCCGCGGGCACAGTACATCTTGTCATACAGCCATTCCGCGGTGCCCTTGGGCAGGTTCGTCACGACGTAGCGGATATCCAGTCCCTTGGTGGTGGCCTCGATGCGGGCCACCACGCGGCGCTCGCATTTCCACGATTTGGCGCCGTAGCGGGTCTCGCTGTAGCGGCGGACGGCAGCGGCTTGGGCCTCGGCACGGCACACTCGCACGTCGTCGGCGAAAGGTTCCATCAGCCGGTCGAGCACGGCGTTGCCGGACAGGCCGAAGATGTAGTCCAGGCCATGCGCCTCGCACCAGGCCATCACCTCGGGGCGGCCGTAGTGGCTATCGCCGCGAATTGTCAGACGGGTATCGGGCCAGTGCTGCCGGATGCGGCGAACCAGACGCCGCAGATGGCTGCGAATTTCGTCACCAGTCGGCGTCTTGCCCGGCCGCAGTAGGATCGCCACCGGCCGCGAGGTGGCCGTGTCGTACACGTGGATCGGCAGGAAGCACCGCTCGTTGTAATGTGCGTTTATGTGGAATACGGCTGCCAAGCAGAATACGATGGTTGTTGGGCAATCTGACGTGGCGTCGGCCCTGCCGGGGTTGGCGTGTTCGATAGAGCATCAAGCAACTTGCCCAGGGCCTGCTGGTCCTGCTCGACCGCGGCGCGCTCTCCGTCGGTGAGTGGGATGATCGCCAACCGGCGCTCGACGTCTGCCTTGGCCTCGAGCAGTTGCGCCTTGCTGCTTGGTTTTGGGATGTAGAAATCACAACGTGCGCAAGCCATTCGGTGCGGACACTGCTCGAAGAATGTATAGCTGCAGTAACCGTGACCGAGATCGTAGTGCTGCCAAGGCTCAGTGTAGGCCTTGGTCAATGTGTTCGGCGTAATCTGGGCATAGTGCTGTGTTGTTTCCGGGGAGCGATGGCCGAGCCAAGCCTGCAGTTCGAATAATGTCATCGGCTCCTTGGCATTGTAGAGCTGACTGGCGATGGTCGCACGGGCGCGGTGACTGGTGATACGACCGCGGACATCGGTTTGCGATACGCCGGCCTTGCGGCAGAGCATCGGAATGATCGTCGCGTTGATGTAGGTCCGGGCAACCGGAATGGCGCGACAGGCAAATAGAAGATCGGTCGCCTCACCGGTCTTGCGATCGATCATCGGCGGTTGCACCGGACGTATCGCCTGCCACGCTTCGATGCTGCGGCCAAGGAGAGGATCGACCGGCTTGGTGAATGCAGTACCCGTCTTGTGGACGGGGATATCGAGCAGGCACACTGGTGTAGCTGGGCTCGCACCGTCGCTCTGTTGCCAACGGACGCAACCGACGCGTAGGCGCATGATCTCGTCGCTGCGCTGGCCGGCGAACAGCCAAGTCAGCGTCAATGCTCGAACAAGCTCAAGGGGATAGGCGCGAATACCAGCGTCGGCGAGATCGCCCGCTTCCAGGTTCAGTCCTGCCCACAGGATCTTTGCCCAGGTGTCGTCGGCGATGACTCTCGGCTTGGGCCCAAGCATGGCTCGCACACTTCGCGGCGTCGCCAGGGCGGTCGCAGGGTCGAAGCGCCGTGTGCACCAGCCCCATTCCTGGCAATCGCGCAGCAGAGTGCGTGTTGCACTGATGTAGCTCGACATGGTGGTTGGCGCGAGACGCCGCCCGAGGCGGCCGACAAGACCGACGCGCCGCTGGACGAAATCGCCGATGCCAATGCGTACGACCCGGGCTACCCACGCGGCGCAGGTCTCGCGCGTCCAGTCCGCTGGGGTCGCGATGTTTGGCTGCTCGGACGTCAGCCACCGACCGGTCTTGGCAAGAACGCTTCGGTATCGTCGCAGGTATCGTCGATATCCAGAGTGACGGCGGCGGGTGGACGGGCGTAGCTGGAGCAGTACAGGTCGACCATGGCGTAGGTCATGCGCACCACCTCGCGCAGGGTGGGTGCGTTCTCCCAGCGCGAAACAGTCGGCTGCGAGCAGAGATCATCACCGCTGTCCGGCAGGCGCCCGCACGCAAGCTTGAACCCTGGGTCAGTGCGCAGATGATCGAGGTCGTCAGCGTCTTCGTAGCCGCAAGCGATGGCAAGGATGCGGGCGCGCAGGATGTCGTCGATGCTGTGCGTCACGAACAACGGATTGCGCGGATCGGGGATCAGTCGCGCGAGCCTATCCGCGATCCCCAACTGCCGCTCCACCGCGCCGAGCAGCATGACGCCGCCATCGGATGTGATGCGTCCACCATCGAAGGCGGCGGTCAGCTTCTTGCGACCGACGGCTGGAAAATGGAACGGCAAGGTCGTATCAACAGGCATGGCGGGTGTGGCTCGGCGCGTTCGCGTGGACAGGATGGCTTCGACACCCAATCCCTAAGCGCGATCAATTGCTTTACGCGACACCCGCCAGCGAATCCCCGGCATGCGCTGAATAAGACGGGCTTCTGTAACGGGCCTCCACGTGTCAATCCCTTTTTGAGCGTGATCCTGTCGCCGGTGTCTTGCTTCTGTCCGGGGTCGGCGCCATGGCCGCCACCTGATGGGGTCTGATGAGGACCGGCCGGCCAATCTAGGGGAGCGCGGTCAATGCCGAAGCGCCGCTTCCCGTCTTGCGGTCTGACCTGATCCATCGTCCCGGCGACGGGACCTGCTCCGGGCGACCGGTGCCTTGTAGCCGCCCGAACTCGCAATCTCTCCTCTGTTACGCTGCCGCAGCGGCCTTGCCGGCCACGAACGTCGTCCCGTCGACCAACATCCGGTGCAGGACGACGCCGAGCTTGCGCGCCAAAGCTACTTTAGCCTTGCGCATACCAGCGCGCTTTGCGACTCGCATAGCCCAACTCTTCAGCGAAGAGGCCTTCACCGGCCGAGTTAGGATAACGTTCGCGGCCTCATATAGTGCCGTTCGCACGCTTGCGTCTCCAATCTTAGAGATCCGTCCAGTGACGTCTGTCTCACCCGATTGGTATTTCTTTGGTGTTAGGCCAAAATGCGCTCCAGTTGCTTTTGACGACTTGAACCGGCCCGGGTTATCAATGGCCGCAACGTATGTCAGCGCCACCAACACGCCAACGCCGGGCGTTGTCATGAGGAGCCGGGCGCGGGCGTCATCTCGCGCCAACGAGACAAGCCGCTTCTGCAGCTTGCCTAATTGCTCGCCGAGGGTCCCGCGCGCGAGCAACAGAGCGTCGGCCACAGCCACCAGCGTCGGTTGCCCTTCTACCAATTCACGGATGCGACCCTCGAAGCTACGCGCCGTTGTGGCGCCAACCTTGAGACCAAAGCCGCGCAAGATGCCCCGCAAGCTCATCTCCACGTCATGCCGCTTGCCCTGCAGCAGCTTGCGGCCAGTCAAAATCGCGCGCAGCTCTTGAGCCGGCAGCGATTTGCAATGTACCGGCCGGAACCACCCCAGACGCATCAATTGCGCTATTCCACGGGCATCGTTGCGGTCGGTTTTTACCGGCATTGCCTTGAAAGCGTCGCGCACATGCCGGGTCTCAAGCAACTCCACCGTAAGCCCTGCTTTTTGCATCCCCGCATACAGCCACTGCGAGAGCGGACCGGCCTCCAGGCCGATCCGCGTCATCGGCACCTCCAGCCGGCCGAACCAAGTGATCAGTACCCCTGGCTCACTTGCCACCTTGGCCTCGCGAATAATCCGGCCGCTTGCGTCCACCACGCAGATACTTACGCTTTCCAACGAAACGTCGATTCCTGCATACTGTTCCATGGTCGTCCCCAATGATGCTTGGAGCAGGGCAAAACCTGACTCCGGTCCAATGACACCATCAATTTGAGGGACGACCACCCAATCTGCTAGATCAGGTCCCGAGCCGGCCCGTTACCCCATCTAGACGGATGGCCCGATCATGTTGCTTCTCCCAGGCTTGCTCGTTTGCGACGTGGAGGAACTGCACCTTTCCAAGGCGACGTTCCCACGGACCTTTCGCTAGAGGAAGCGACAGGTGTCACTGCTCGCCGTTCAGCCGTCGGATCAGGAACTTCCATAACGACCTCAGTTGCTACGTTGTCCTCTCGTAGTTCCAGGTAGATAGGATGGCGGACACGACCTTCACCTGACCAGGCGGTGAAGCCGACTTCGACGACTGGTTGCAGTTGCAGCTTCTGGAGAGTTCGCCGGGGTCAGACCAGTGCCTATTTTTCGGGACCCGCAGCGCCCCCGACAGGGGACGTTTTTTCTTCGTCTTCATCCTGGGCCGGTGCCTCAGCGACGGATGCGGCATCAGTTTCCGGAGCGGTTTTCTGCCCGGCGCTAAGCAAATTAGCTCCTATGCTCATGGAGGTCATTGCGGCGTTAGCCGCAGTCGTGGCGGCCATCATTGCAGTCCTCATCGCAACGGTGGTGGCGATGAGGGGTGCCATCGCGGCAGCCGTCATGGCCTCCGCGGGGGAGACTGCTGCGAGTTCAGGTCGCTTGAGGTCAACAGGCGCCTTCTTCACGGCAGCCCGGTTTTCGGTCCGTCGCGTCGCGTCTCGATCTTGGCCGGGCATAGACCTACCCCGCTTGCCTGTCATTTGCGACGGAGCGACGGACGTTCGACTTGTACTGTCGTCCGAAGCCCGCTTAACTGCCTTTCGTTCAACTCCTGGTCGTGAGCTAGCAGCAGCGCCAAGTGCCGTTCCTGCCGCGACGGCGGTCGCACGCGCGTTTGTCGATGTGCCTTTGGCACTGGTTTCTTTGACGTCGCCGGCTCTAGCTTTCCTAGCTGCAACCGGACCTGTCGATTTTCCGCCTGAGTTCCGGGTTCTTTTTCCTGTCGAGGAGCCGACGACCGTTCTCCCCGAACCTTTCGTCGCAGCTACTTTTTCGCGCGGGGGCGCAGCCAGTGTGCCGCGCTTCTTAGCCGCGATCGTCTTGTCAGGACCCGTTTTTTTTGATGATGGCGCATTGGATTGGCCGACCTTGGATCTCCTGGTGTTGGCGCGCCCCTTTGGTGATGCCCCAGACCCTGCCGCTTTCCGGCTGCTGGTACTGACCGTCGCCGGAGATCCCTTCTTTTTCTCGATAGCTTTTGCCCTTCCCGTCGTGCCACGCTTTGCATCCTGAGATTTTGATCGAGGCACCGCAGATTTTGCGCCCGGACCTCGCACCGGCGCAGCACTCTTTCTAGTTTTGGCTACTTCGGATCCCGGTGCCGCTCGGCCCAGACTCTTGGTTGCGGTGGGAGCACGGCCAGATGATTTTTTCGGCGTCCTTCGGTCGGCTGGGCTCTTAGACATCACGTGGCTCCACCAATATTACAGTTTCCGACTGCTAATGTTTAGCCGCCAGGGCCGCCAGCTTCTCACCTAGTTTGCTCGAGTATTCGTCGGCCTTGTAGATGTCTGAGACAATAGCCTTCAGCTTCTTGACGTCATCCTTCAGCCCGAGCGCACCGGCATAGGCGGAGGCCGAACCAAAACCAGTCAAACCATAGTGGGACATAGGCTGGTATTGGGCGATGATCACGATGTCGTGCAGATCACCATCTTCTGGCGCTTCCTTCTCGCCGTGCTTTAGAGCCTCTCTCGTCAGACCCTCCATGCCGAGGCAGTGCTCTTTCGCCACCTCGCCGCCGCTCGCCTCAAGCAATGACTTCAGAGTAGCGGTGTGACCCAAGATACCTGCAACTGATTTCTCAAGTAGCGCCTTGAGTTTGCCATCGTGGGTCTTTCCGCCCAAGACCTTGACGACCTTGACCATCTGATCATTCGCTGACCAAAGATCCTTCAGCTCGTCAATGTAGACTTCCTTTAGACTCTCGGATCCAGTCATTTGTCTCTCCGTTGACGCGTGGAGACGTCGACGTGGGTCTCCAGTTTCTCTGCGCAACCCGTGCCGTTGATTAGGGTCAGGACTCATTCTTTGAGATAGAAGGTGACACTGGCTGCGATGCAGATGGCGGAGAAGAAGGTGTGTGCGCAGCGGTCGTAGCGGGTGG
>NZ_LMUQ01000031.1 GCF_009765865.1 Acidisoma sp. L85 | reverse complement strand
CTTCGACCAGCAAGGAGAGCTGGGCGGCGAGCCCTCTCACTGCCTCACTGGCGCGCGAGAAGGGTTCGTCCAGCACGTGGCGAGCAATCAAGTGATTGCGGCGTGACCCGATAAAGGGAATTGCCGCCAGCACCGGAAGCTGCACGGCTGCACGGAGAGCATCCAGCTCCTCGAAGCCGACAGAGAAGTAATCCCGCGCCAGAACCGCCGCGGCGCCCGCGACCAGGGCAAGGACAATGATGCCGGCGAGGAGTTTGACGTGGTTCGGGAAGGTCGGCCGCGTCGGCACCGGCGCATGCGAGACAAAGGAGACCGGCGGCTCCAGCAGGGCGGCGCGA
>NZ_LMUQ01000030.1:48231-61554 GCF_009765865.1 Acidisoma sp. L85 | reverse complement strand
AGAGACTAGCGGCTGTGATCCCAGTTCTTTCAATCAGGTCTTTGACAGAGGTCGCCTCAAAGCCGCGATTCCAAAAACACTGAATCGCAGCGTCAATAACAACCTCTTCGTCAAATTCTCTCGGGCGTGCCATCCTGTCCTCCGCGCAGCTACTCGGCTGGCATACTGTCAATCTGGCGCACTGGGTCATTCTAGAGCTCTCAAACCAGAATAACACGCCGGGGCGTTCGCAATTCAAGTCCATAACGTCTCGGCCTGCGCGTCAGGGAGGCCTCAGAACACTCCTGCCCATCGGCTACGCGGCAACAGCTTCAACGTTACATTTTCCGTCGCCAACATGATCGCGGGGGTGGTTTGCCGGTTACGCGTGGGTGATCGGCGATGACAAGTAACCAATCAGGTGCGACCTCGAAGACCCGGCCATGAGTGAGGTGCGCCCCATAATTTGCGATGTCGAACACTCGGATGTGCTGCACTGGGTCAGGCGCCAATTGCAACCCGCTTTTCGAGGCGATGGACGGCACAGGCATCGAACAGGGCGCGGGCGAATTCTCGCTCGGTGAAGATCAGGGCTGCGTCGCGAATGCGCAGGGCCGCAAGGGCCATCGCTCGGGCACGATCGGCGATCAGCCCGCTGTTTTGATGACGGTGCAACTCCATGTGCCGCCCGTCTTGACGCCCTGTCACTTCGCGTGATGGACGGCATCGCGATTATCGATCCGAGCTTCAGGGCGCTTGTTCTCCCCAATGTGCCGCTAGAGACGCTCGGCGAAGGTTTCGGTTGGCTGGAGGGCCCGGTCTGGTTCGCTGATCTAGACTGCCTTCTGGTGAGTGACCTGCCGCATGACCGCATATTGCGCTGGACGACATCGAGCGGCATCTCCATCTTCCGCCAGCCGAGCAACTTCGCTAACGGCCATACACGCGATCGCGAGGGGCGGCTCATCGGCTGCTCCCATTGCGGGCGCTGCATCACGCGGACAGAATAGGACGGTCGAGTCACCGTGCTCGCGGACAGCTTCCAAGGGAAACACCTAATTTCGCCGAATGACGTGGTCTGCAAATCCGACGGCACAATTCAGGCATGGAACGCTCAAGAGGAGCATTCATCAGGCCGTGACAAGGCTTTATTAGCTCGTGTCGCCTAGCGACGGCCGTTGATGGGAGACAGCCGTTGAGGAGCGCAGGCGCTTTTAAGGCCGCGCCGCTGCCCTCAGCGGCTCAATGTCCATTTGTGTATCCCGATATCAAGAAAGCGGACAAGCCCGAAACGACCCAACCAAGTGATTAGGAGCATAGGTCGGCCATCTTGTAAGCGGTCACTCGATAAAGATAGCCGACCGCGGCTTTGCGTCAGCTCCAGCCGCAGCGCGGCCCTCAGGAGCCTCCGAACCGGACGAACGAATCCAACTAGCGTAGGTTGCCCAGATTTGGAGTGCACCGGAGCTGGCTTTCTTGCTCAAAATCATAGGCGTAAGCCAGAATCTCTGCTTCTGTGAATTTAGCTCGACCAACGAAATCCACGGCTATAGGCCGTCCGTCGGGAAGAACGCCTCCGGGCACGGTGATTGCAGGTAGACCCATTTCATTGACTTGAGTGCCGACGACCTGATCGCCGAGGTAGTCGAGCGAATTGCCGTCTAGGTTAGGTAGCGGATTGACCGACCGAGGCAGGAACAGGGCGTCAATTCCTCTTGCGGAGAGAATCGCCTCGTATTTTCGACACAGCGCTTCGGCCGTGTCGATGACCGCTTTGAGCCGCGGATCGTCACTTCCCACGTTACGCGCTGGGTGTGCAAGCAGGCTGTGCAGGGGCGCGGTTGTTCCCAGCCCGATTTCGAAGCCCGCTTGCTTTGCAAATTCGACCCGCGATGCCGGGTTAGCGCCGCCAAGACCGGCCAGGAAGGCGTCAACCCCGGCGAGGTAACTGTTGCAGGACGAGAAGAACGTCCGGGCATTCCAAACGGTCGTCCAGTCCGTATCAACGAAGACGACGTGTGCGGTGCGGGCGCCCAGCGATTCGATGATCTCCACCATCTTTTGGTAATGGCTTGCGACGAGCGGGTGAAGTTCGCCCGCCCATTGACCTGGTTCGAACAGTCCGATGACCTTGCCTTGAAGCGCGCCACGCCGGAGCTTCGCTTGATAGCCTTGGCCCGTTGGTGTCGCGGCAAGAACGTCCAGCGTCGCGGCCACGTCCTCGACCGTTTTGGCAATCGGGCCGGCTACGTCGTGATGGCTTGCGAGTCCCGGAAAAATGCCATCAACCGGCAGGAGACCGAAGCTCGGCTTGAGTCCGACGAGACTTTGCGCGGAGGCCGGGAAGAGGATCGATCCCGCCGTGTCCGTGCCCAAACTTACCGCTCCGAAGCCGGCTGTGACCGCGGTCGCGCTGCCGGTACTCGACGCACCGGGCGCAAAGGTGGCGTCAAAGGGATTGAGAGTGTCGCCGTTATGGCTGGAGTCGGCCCGTAGACCATCAAGCCCAAAATCGGGCAGATTGCTTTTTCCCATAATGATGGCGCCAGCCTCCTTCAGCCGCGCGACCACCGTTGCATCTTTCTGCGGATCTAGATCGACGCCGTTCAAGGCGCCTGCGACCGGGTCGACCACGCGGTCATCGGCCGCGAATCCTGCATAGCCTGCGGTGGTGCGATAACCCGCCTGATTCATGTTGTCCTTAATGATGACGGGAACGCCGTGCAGTGGGCCGAGCGGCCTGCCGGCTGCAATTTCGTTATCTGCCCGCTCGGCGTCTTCCAGCATGCGGTCATTGATGGTGATAAAGGTATTAAGGCGAGGCTCCAGCATACGAATGCGCTCGAGGCAGGCGCGCACAACGTCAGTCGGCCGATAGTCGCCGCGATCGTAGGCAGCGCGCATCTCCGCTGCCGTTAGGTTGGACGGGTCTAGCCCGCTCAGCGAGGCTTCGGGCGAGAGAGTGGGCAAGCGAAGATGGCGCATCCTGGTTACTCCGTTTCATAATTTCGTTCAGGCAAAGGATCGACTGCATCCCCTCGTTTCGTTACAAATCCTGTCTCGCCAGGAATGCTAAGATGAGAGCCGCGGTCTCGTCGTTCTTTTCGTCCAGGGCAAAATGGCCGGCGTCCAGTAAATGGATTTCCGCGTCAGGAAGATCGCGCTTGTAAGCCTCCGCACCGGCCGCGATGAAGGATGGATCGTTCCGCCCCCATGTTACCAAAGTGGGCGGTTTGTGTTCATGGAGCCACGCTTGCCACCTCGGATAGTCGGCGACGTTCGTTTGATCGTCGAGTAGGTCTGCCTGGATTTCTCGTTGCCCAGGCTTCCAAAGATGGGCGTATTCGTCGGTCCAGCAATCTGGGCTATAGCGCTCGGGATGCGAGGTTCCGGCGGTATGGCGCTGTTCGGTGGCGGTCCATGAAGCGAAAGCGTTGAACACCTCGGGATGTGCGCTTCGATCGGACCAATATTTTGCAATGGTCGCCCATTTGGTACCTAACCCTTCCTTGTAGACATTGGCGTTCTGGATGATGAGCGCCTGCACCCGCTCTGGGTGCTTGAGGATGAGACGGAATCCGATCGGGCCGCCGTAGTCGTGGAGGAAGAAAACGCATTTGGTGATATGGAGCTGTTCGAGAAGACGGTCGGTCGTCCCTGCCAAATGGTCGAATTTAGACGGAGGGTGATGGAGCGTCGCTTTGACCGAAGCCGGCAAGATCCGGAGCTACGAGATGATAGCGTGTGGCCAGCAAAGGAACTAGCGTGTCGAATTCGCGGGACGAAGACGGAAAGCCGTGCAGAAGTGCGATCGTTGGTGCATCCTTCGAACCAGCTTCTCGATAAAAGATGCCTAACCCGTTGACTTGTATCCGATGATAAGTGGTGCTGGCCGTGGTCGAGAAACCGATTGGGCCCGTGCCACTCCCGAGCCAGCAAACGCTGAGAGCCCGGCAACTGCAGCGCCAAGAAGACAGTGTTTCAAAATTGGCAGTGGGCTCGTGGCGCGGTGCTTCAGTCGCATTGCAGTGTGATATGAGTTGAACCGGTTAGGCGCACACGGGAGCGGCCCGATTTGCAGCGGTTACGGATGCCGGGCCTCCGCCACCGCTAAGGTGTCGATGTATTGACGGAAACGGGTGATCTTCCCGTCCTCAACCGTCCAGACATGGGCGTAGCGAGCCGTGACTGATTTGCCGGTTGAGCCATGCACGCCGGTAAACTCGCCTAGCGAGACCACGCTACTTCGTTCGGTGATAAATTCGGTGGGAACAAGCGCGAAGCTCGACCACTCCGCCATCAGAGGCTGGAACAGGCCTTCAGCGACGCGCTCGGGACCGCGCCCATCGACCTGGTAGTGCCACATGGTGATCCACTCGATGTCTGGCGCCATCAGTCCAAGGGCTCCAGCGGCGTCGCCGACGCTCAGCTTCTCGTAGAAGCTCCGGATGATGTCGGTCGGGTTGACGATCATGATCTGTCTCCGTCGGGAATGTTCGATCGCGGCGAATACTTGGTGTTTCAGTGTCGCGCCGGAAGCGGACGTCAGCGCCGGGTGAGCACGTTAAGGTCAGCCGATGTGCTTGGCCAAGAATTCGCGCATCGCTGCGCCGATCTCGCGGGCGTGGGTTTCCAGCGCGAAGTGACCGCTGTCGACGAAGCGTACGTCCGCCTCCGGGACGTCCCGCTTGAAAGCTTCGGCGCCCGGCGGGATGAAGAACGGATCGTTCTTGCCCCACACAGCCAGGACCGGCGGCCGATGGTCGCGCAAATAGGCCTGGATGTCTCCATACATCGCCACGTTGGTCTTATAGTCGCCCAGCAGATCGAGCTGGATCTCGTCGTTCCCCGGGCGCGCCAGATAGAAGTCGTCGAGATTGCGGCCGTCCGGCGACACCAGATTCGGGTCGGTCACGCCGTGGGTGTATTGGAAGAGCGTAGTCTGTGGGGCGAGGAAACCCCGCAGGGCGTCGCGGTTCGTCTGTGTCGGTTCGTTCCAGTAGGCTTGCACCGGCGCAAAGGCCTCGGAAACGCCCTCAAGGTAGGCGTTGCCGTTCTGGGTGACGATGGCTGTGATGCGCTCGGGATGTTTGACCGCCAGGCGAAAGCCAACCGGAGCGCCGTAGTCGAAGATGTAGAGAGCGAACTTCTCAAGGCCGAGCACCTCGGTGAAGCGGCCGATCACCTTGGCGATGTTCTCGAAGGTATATGAGAAGACCTCGCGGATGGGCTGTTCGGTTATACCAAAGCCGGGGAGGTCCGGCGCCACGACATGGTAGTGATCGGCCAGTTCCGGGATGAGGTCGCGGAACATGTGGCTGGCGCTGGGAAAGCCGTGCAGCAACAGGACTGTCGGGGCGCTGAGTTCGCCGGCCGAGCGGTAGAATATCTTGAGGCCATCGACGTCGACGGTGTTGAAGCGAATGGTCATCATTGAATCCCTTGGATTTCGCGGCATTCCTCGCCGCAATTGATAATGAGGTTGTCCACGCTCTCGGACCTGCTGGGCAGCGCCTGAGTTCGGGAAGCAGTCTTCCATTGAGCGGTAGGCACGCCCGCGCTGCCCGATTGGGTTGCTGCCGCGTCGGGCCTTTGCGCCGAGGCAAGAAGACCGCCATTGTGCGACCAAGCTTCCATGGTGTGGAAGAGCGATGGACCGACTGGAGGCGATGTCGATCGTGCTACTCACGGTCGAAAAGGGCAGCATGACCGCAGCGGCGAAGGCTATGAACATGCCCTTGCCGACCTTCAGCCGTAAGCTCAGCGAACTTGAGAGCCATCTCGGACTAAGATATTGCAGCGCTCGTCGCGCAAGCTTACCCTGACCGATGCGGGTCGAGACTATGTCGACGGCATCAAGCGCATCATGGAGGAGCTCGACCAGGTCGAGCGGGCGGCGGCCGGCGAATACATGCGGCCACGAGGCGAGCTGGTGCTGACCGCGCCCTTGCTCTTTGGGCAGATGTATATGCTGCCGCTGGTCACTGATTTTCTCAATGCCTTTCCGGTGATCAATGTCCGGCTTGTGCTTTCAGACCGAAACCTGCACTTCCATGACGACCATGTGGACATGGCGGTCCGACTGGGGGCGTTGCCCAACAGCAGCACGATAGCGAAGCGCGTCGGTCCAATGGACACTGTCGTCTGCGGCTCGCCGGATCTGATCACGTTGCGTGGCGCGCCGGAGCACCCCCGAGACCTCGAGCGGCTCCCATGCGTTATTTTTGCGGTGCCATCGTCCGCTGTCTGGACGTTCTGAGATCCGGAGAATCAGCGTGACTTTCAGGTCAACGTCGTGCCCCGATTATCCGTGACGTCACCGGAAGGCACAGTACAGGCGGCCTCTCGGAGCACTGGCTTCAGCCGTCCTTATCGCTGCCACTGCAATGATGCCCTGCGTGCTGGGACGCTCGTCAACGGTCTGCAGGCCTTCGATGTTGAGCCTATCCCGGTCCACCTCGTGCATGCCGCCCGTGGGCAGCCTCCGCTCAAGATGCGCGTTTTCCTCGCCTTCGCGGCTACCTAGTTGCGATCCACTCTCTCGAAGCTCACGTAGCAGGAGCGTTGATCCCCTACGCGGCGGGCTGAGCCCTTCCACGTGATGGAAGCTATACTCTCAATATCAACGGATTATGCGCGGCCGCCGAATGGCGCATTGATTCCTTACCGAAGCCAAGGCGGGTGGAAGTAAGGAATCTACAGTGGCTCGCATTGCTATCCCGACTAAACAACAAGCCCCAGTAAAATCACAACCGATACTTGAGAATTATGAAAAAGTTCTCGGCACTATCCCGAATTTCTACGCGATGATCTCCCGGTCGCCCGACGCCCTCGAGGCGATCGCCGACGTGAATCCCACGCTCGGCAAGAGCCTCGGCTACAAGACTCGTGAGCGTGTCCATATGATGACGGCCGAGGTGAACGGCTGCAGCTACTGCCTGACTGCCCACAATTACCTCGGCGCCAAGCTGATGGGCCTGAAAGCGGAAGATCTGGAGCCGAACCGCTCAGGCCACTCTAGCGAGCCAAAGGCCGTCGCTGCCCTGACCTTCGCCTACAAGGTCGTCAAGTCGCGCGGCCACATCGACTACACAGATTTCACTGCTGCCCGCACCGCCGGCTTTCCCGACGCCGAGGTTGTCGACATCGTCGCCGAGACGGCCTTCAGCTTCCTCACCAACCTCTTCAACAACACCTTCGAAACCGAACGGGACTCTCTGTTTCAGCCGGCCCTGACCGTTCGGTCGGCCGCTTGATCCGACACTGGAGCCGGACGCGAGGGCTCGTCCGGCTCCAGTGTCGGACCGCTCGTGATTTTCCCCGGGAACGGACGAGCGGACCATTCCGCGCCACGGCGTCTTCGCCGCCGTCGAGGGCTCAACCGGCTCAAAACTTTTACGATCCTACGCGCCGTCGATCGACACGGCTTCGCAGAGAGAGAGAGAGAGACGCCAATGACCGTTGTTGTGATCCCCATCTACGATGAAGTCACCCAGCTCGACTTCACGGCGCTGCCCCGATTTTTGACGATGATCTCCGGCATCGAGGTGACCGTCGCCTCCATCGGCGGGGCCTCTGTGAGCTCCACCGGCCTCCTGTTTGATAAGCTGGCCGATTTGGAGGCGATCGAGCGCTGCGACGTTCTTTGCGTCCCTGGTGGCTTGGGTTGCGTCGCCGCGATGGAGAACGAACGCTTCATGGCTGCCGTGCGCAGTTTGGCCAATACGGCTACCTACCCGACTTCCGTCTGCTCGGGATCCTTGATCCTCGGCGCCGCGGGCCTTCTGAAGGGTCGATGCGTCGCCATCCACTGGGCTTGGCGGGATCTTCTGCGGACCTTTGGCGCCATTCCGAATTCCTCACGGGTCGTGCGCGATGGGAACATCATCACCGGCGGTGGCGTCACTGCCGGCGCGGACTTCGCGCTCACGCTGATCTCCGAACTTCGTGGCGAAGACGCAGCGCAATGCGTTCAATTGGCGTTTGAATACTTCGCGGCACCGCCGTTCGACGCGGGCAATGCGGATACTGCGCCGACCACATCCGCTACATGGTGATGAGTCAGCTCGGCGGGTTCATGAGCGACGCGCGCCAGCGGATCGAAGCGATCGCGAATCGCAGGATCCTTAGCTAGGGACGACACATCTGTAGCGCGAACCCTCTCGCCCTTTTTTGGCGAAGTTATCCAGCCGGCCAAGTCGGCGATTACCTCAGCTGACGACGAGCGTCTACGAAGGAGTCGAAGATGACTGCGCAAGAGATTTCGAATAACGCGAGCGCCAGCCGTTCGTTCCCAGGCTTGTCTCTGGGGGCAGGGCTCATCTGTATTGTGCTGATCGGGATCGATCTTCGACCCGCACTTGTCTCCATCGGGCCGCTCATCACGGCGGTTCAGGCGGCTTTCGGTCTGAGCCATACCGAGGCCGCCCTCCTCATCACCATTCCTAACGTCATGATGGGCCTCCTCGCGGTGCCGGCGCCCGGGTTGGCGCGCCGCTACGGCCGCGACCGGGTGATTCTCGCCGCCCTTGCCCTCCTGTTGGTGGCGACCTTGGTCCGGGCCCTCTCGAACACGGCACCCCTCCTCTACCTGTCAACTGCCGCCGTTGGCGGCGGCATCGCCATCGCTGGGGCGTTGGTAGGCGGTTTCATCAAGGCGAACTTTTCAAACCGCGCCCCGCTCCTGGTCAGCATCTACGGGGCGGCGCTGGGTCTCGGGGCAACGCTCTCGGCGGCGGTCACCGGGCCTATGGCCGCGCACCACGGCTGGCGCGTGGCCGCTGGCTTCTGGGCGGTCCCCGGCCTGGCGGCCCTCGCAGCGTGGCTATTCGTGGAGTCCAGCCGGGGTGCTGGCCCGGTCGTCGCCGGCCGCCGCTATCAGCTTCCCTTCAAGGATGGGAAGGCTTGGCTCATTGGCCTCTTCTTCGCTGCCGACAACTTCCTCTTCTATGCCCTGGTTTCGTGGATCGTGCCCATGATGCGTGAGCATCAGGTCTCGGAAGCGACTGCCGGCTTAGTTCTCGCGAGTTTCACTATTGGCCTCTCCGTTGGGATGATCTTCGCAGGAGCCATCAGCTTCAAGAGCGACCGGCGTATCACTCTTGCGGGCTTCTCGCTGCTCACCTTTCTCGGCCTAGTAGCCATCGCCTGGTCGCCGACGCTGGCGCCCTTCGTGTTCATGCCGATGATTTCCTTCGGCATTGGCGGCGGCTTCGCACTTGGCATGACGCTGCCTCTCGACAACACCCGCGATCCCGACGAAGCGAACACCTGGAGCGCCTTCGCCATCCTGATCGCCTACCTGATCGCGGCAACGGGTCCGCTCCTGGTGGGCGCATTGCGCGACATCACTCACAGCTTCGACCTGCCATTCAGGTTGCTAACGCTGGTGGGCTTGATGATGGTTGCGCTGACGCCGTTCCTGACGCCAAAGCTGAGGCCCTAGGCCTAACCGCATCAGACAAAATTTTTCCTCGGCACCGCTTATTCTCGGTCGAGAACGCTCCCGACGCCTGTGGCGGCGGATGACGACGATCGCTTCTCCCACATCCTCTCTCGTGGGGGCGGAGCAAATCCCACTACAGGGCCGTCGCTATCAGTCGATCGCGAAGACGTGGAACGACAAAATCGACGAAGGCCCGGAGCTTGAGCGGTAGCCGGTTCTGCTTGTCGTAAATCAGATGTACGGGCCTCGGTGCCGGCTCGAAGGGCTCGAGCACGAGTTGCAAGACCCCCCCTCTCACAAAGTCGGCCACCTGATAGGACATAGCTCGAATGATGCCGGCGCCAGCCAGCCCGGCATCGATTGCCGCGTCGATGGTACTGACGCTAAGGCGCGACCGGAACGAGACAGCTACCTCGTTCCCCTCCGACCAGTACCGCCAAGTGCTCTGCGCGGATACGCTATCGAACGATATCACTTCGTGCGAGGCTAGGTCCTCTGGGGCCGTCGGCGGCGTCCGGGCGACGAGGTAGGCCGGACTTGCACAAGTTACGCGGCGGATCGTGCCCAAGCGCGTCGCAATCAAGCTGCTGTCGGGCAGGTCTCCAATGCGAAGTGCCACGTCGACCTGATCATCAAGGAAGTGGGTGATCCGGTCGGTCAGCATTAGCTCAATCGATACTTCGGGGAAGGCAGAGAGAAAGGTCATGACGACCGGCAGGAGGTGCAACCGCCCAAACATCGTGGGCGCAGTGACCACCAGATCGCCCTTCGGCTCTGTATACTCACCGGCAGCGGCGCGTTCAGCCTCATTCAGCTGCTCCAGGATTATCTTAGCAGCAGTGACATAAGAGCGGCCAGCCGCCGTGAGCTCGAGGCCCTTCGAGGAGCGGACCAACAGGTCTGCCTTCAGGTGGCTCTCCAAGTCTGACACCTTGCGGCTTACTGTCGCCAGTGGCAGGCCGAGCTTCCGGCTTGCCTTGGAGAGGCTTCCGCACTCCACCGCCGTGAGCATTACCGACATCGCTTCTAGACGATCCACAGGCCTACCAAATTCTGGAAAGTTACCTTCCGATCTTAGCCACTGATCCGTGCGAAGGAGAAGGGGCAACTAGGATTATCGATCTTTGGCGCGGCTATAAGGTCGCCCTGCCAACAAGTCAGGGATTTCCAATGTCTCCCATCATATTTCAGCGCAAAGCGTCGGTGCGAGGTCGGAAAATTTTCTACCGAGAAGCCGGAGACCCTTCCGCGCCAACGATTCTGCTCTTGCACGGACTGCCGGGGAACAGCGCTGAATATTGCAATTTGATCATAGCGCTTGCCGACAGGTTTCACCTCATCGCACCCGACTACATCGGCTTCGGTGAATCCGAGGCACCGGCACCCCACGCCTTCGACTACACCTTCGAGAACCTAACCGCGTTAGTGGCGGATTTGATAGAGGAGATCGGGCTCAAGTCGTACATGCTCTACATGCACGACTGCGGCGGTCCGGTAGGCTTTCGCCTTTTCGTCAGAGATCCTCTTCGGGTGACGGGCTTCATCATCCAGAATGCGAACGCTTACGCCGAAGGGGTGAGCACCGTCTGTTCTCGAGCGCTAGCACCCCTCTGGCAAAGGCGCACTGCTAAGACGGAGCGCGCGGCTCAGGAATTTGTCAGCCTGATTCACCCCGACGCGCTTGCCATTGAAAAGCCAACTGCCGGTCGTCCCAACGCCGGTCGCTACCCCGCCAAGCTACACGAAGGCCCGCCCGGTTTGATTGATCTTCTCGAGGACTACAGAACCAACGTCGCCCTCTATCCGACCTGGCAGGCCGCTTTCCGCGAGCACGCGCCACCGACCCTGATCATCTGGGGCAAGCGCGACCCGGTCTTTATTCCCCCAGGTGCTCGCGCCTATCTTGAAGACCTTCCGGACGCGAAGTTGGTCTGGCTCGATGCCGGACATTCGGTTCTTAGGCAAAACTGGCCGCAGGTTGCCGCACAGATAAAGGCCGCCTTCCTTTTCCGCGTCGTGGCGCCGCTGCCGGCGGCGGTAACTGCCCGACAGTGCACAACACCTCGGCAGGTTCTCACTGGCGAATCCACCTAGCTGAACAAGTAATCATGTGGGAACCCGGGGCGACGCCGCGCCCATGCGCTACTTCGCCGCAAAGATCTTCGTTGGTTTCGCCGGTAGGGAGGTGCCCCGTATTCGGGGCGCGGCCCAGGTAGCCGTTGCCACAAACGCACAATAGCTAAAACTCGCGAGGTGCTCCGGAGGTAGCCGTAAAGCTGTCGCAGCGCAAACATCTACGTGCCAGCTCGCAAATTGCGATGGCTCCGCGTAGCTGACGGCCGCCACAAGTTTTACGAGCTTGGGAATCGCCTCGATCCGTTTCCAAATTAATTCACAACCGTCGCGTCTGCCCTAATGGATTTTCCCGGTGACCGAGCAAGACTAGCGCTGTGCAAAGGATACCCTCCATGAGGGCACGCTCTGGACGCACGCGTGCTAGGACACGTATGTTCATCAGCAAGCAGCACGCCAAGGAAATGCTGGGCAACAGCCTCCGCGGGGGTCGAACAAGTGATGGTGCCATCCGCCTGACCATTCTGCACACAGACCAAAAAGAATGCCTCGATGCGTTTCAGAACGCGTGCGATTGATTTCCGGAACTCAGGATCGTGAGGGGCCATCTCCAGGGCTGAGTTCACCAAAAAGCAGCCCTTGTGTTCTCTGTCGTTCAGCGACCGGCGCAGAATTCATCAAAACACGTGGTAATCGCTGCGCGAGGGGGAAGATCTTCGCAGCGCTCTATTCGTGCCCCGATGCTGCTCTCAAAATAACGGTCAAGCGCTGCCCGGTAGATCGATCGCTCGTTACCACACGCGTTGTATAGACTAGCGGCTGCTAGCCCAGTTCTTCCTACCAGATCCTTTTGAGGTGTTGGCATTAATACCACCTAGCCAAAGCGAGTGACGGCGATCAACAGGTCACATTGATTTGGGTTTCCCCGAGCTTCCGAAAATACAAGCTTCGGATGGCCGCACAAGCAAGCGCCGTCTCGACTGGGCTCTCGACAGGTGAAATCCATCGGATGTGTTGGGCGAACGCCCCGTACGTCGCTCCCCCTCCGCGGGCTCACCTAAGAACGTGCCATTGCGACACGAAAGAAGGTGGCGGCGATGCGGCCTCCGGCCCTCATCGTGCCGCGAAGTGAACCGGCGACCTTGGACTCGCCGGCTGTCCGACACCGATAAGGCAGCGGCACTTCAAGGATGCGCAAGCCAG
This sequence comes from Acidisoma sp. L85, assembly GCF_009765865.1. Taxonomy (GTDB): domain Bacteria; phylum Pseudomonadota; class Alphaproteobacteria; order Acetobacterales; family Acetobacteraceae; genus Acidisoma. The sequence goes on along the minus strand of NZ_LMUQ01000030.1, from coordinate 48,854 downwards.
ACCGCGCCGCTCGCATTTGCATTTCAAGGTTCCAGCCATAGGTCATCTCGCGCAAGTCAAGCCGCTCGAGCACCGAGCGCTCGATCGCGCGGAACGCACACATGTCACTGTAGCGGGCATGATATAGCATACCCATCCCGAGACCCGCGACACGACCAGCAAGGACCTGATGCCACAGCATGGCGCCTGGCTCACGAACGCCGCGCGTGCGGGAGGCGAGCACGAAATCATGCGAACCCCTCAACACCGGACCTGCAATGAGGCCGATGAGGTCGGCACGGTCGGCACCATCCCCGTCAAGAAAGACGATGACGGTGCATGATGGATCAGCGCTTTCGGCCGCCATCGCGCAGGCGCGGCCGTATCCTCGGCCGGCATCGATCACCCGCGCTCCGGCCGCGATTGCCGCCTGCTGTGTCCCGTCGGTGCTGCCGCTGTCCGCCACGATGATATCGCGGGAGAATTCACGCGGGATCTCCCGAATGACGCCAGCGATCGCTCCGGCCTCGTTTAGAGTGGGAATAACGACGGCTACAGGCTCCATCGCATTCCGCAATTCTGGCAAGGCGCGGGTGGCGCATCGGACAGCAGCGAGCCGCGGAAGTCGCTGTAAGCCGGGCTGC
>NZ_LMUQ01000030.1:46190-48221 GCF_009765865.1 Acidisoma sp. L85 | reverse complement strand
ATGCTGTGCTGCTATGAGTGCTCATAAGGATTCCTTACGAGCGCAGACTCACAAATAGGCCAAATCCCCGCAAGGCGGCCTTGAGCGCAGGCTTACAGGTTGTCTGACCGAACCGCCGCAATCACCGCACCAGGCCGCAGCGTCTCCTGCACTATCTGCAGCTTCTCTTCCTGCCCGCCACCGCCGATGCCCCTCCCGCCGCGTGCTCACTCTCAGCCGCAAGAGAAGTCGAACGACCGTCGCTCGATCGCTCGGTTCAACTCTCAGAAACCAATATCTCTTCCGTGACCACGAGGGTTGTCAATTCCCGCGCCAGCACGCAAGGCCCGATCATATGACGCTTACGAATAACGCAAAGAGCATTGTTTTCGGACTGCGCACGTCCAATCAGGAAGTTCATTGCCGGAGAGCCGATAAAGGAAGCCACGAGAAGGTTGCCAGGGTCGTCGGTTGCTTTGATGTACAGGATGGCTCGCGGCTCTGTAGCTCGTGACGCAGACAGAAACTCGCTGCAGCGGAGCGCGCATAGCCACAGTGCCATCAAAAGTGACGCGAGTTTCCCTTCGAGCTCGCGTGGTAGGTGTCATCGAGCGTCGTATTCGACCGCTCCATGCTTTGCGTGACCGTCGTCGCGTATTTCTAAGGGCGTGCCACCGCAATACGAAGGAAAGTGGCAACGATTCTGCCTCCGGCCGTCATCGTACCGCGAAGTGAACCGGCAACTTTCGACTCCCCAGCCGCGCGACAACGATAAGGCAGCGGCACCTCCAGGATGCGCAATCTGGACTGCGCCGCCCGCATTTGCATTTCAATGTTCCAGCCATAGGTCATTTCGCGCAGATCGAGCCGCTCGAGTACCGACCTATTAATGGCGCGGAACGCACACATGTCACTGTAGCTGGCATGGTATAGCACGCCGATCCCGAGACCTGCGACGCGACCGGCAAGAACCTGATGCCAGAGCATGGATCCGGGCTCGCGCACGCCGCGCGTGCGGGAGGCGAGCACGAAATCATGCGAACCCCTCAACACCGGACCCGCGATGCGACCGATAAGGTCGGCACGATCGGCGCCGTCCCCGTCAAGAAAGACAATCACTCTGCACGCCGGATCGGCGCTCGCGGCCGCCGTTGCGCAGGCGCGGCCGTATCCTCGGCCGGCATCGATCACCCGCGCGCCGGCCGCGATTGCCGCCTGCTGTGTCCCGTCGGTGCTGCCGCTATCCGCCACGATGATGTCCCGGGAGAATTCACGCGGAATCTCCCCGATGACGCCGGCGATCGCTCCGACCTCGTTCAGGGTAGGAATGACGACGGCTACAGGCTCCATCGCATTCCGCAATTCTGGCAAGGCGCGGGTGGCGCATCGGACAGCAGCGAGTTGCGGAAACCGCTATAGGCCGGGCTGTTCCAGATCTCGCGCAGGCTCTGTTGCGTCGCATCGCCAAGCGTGTAGTTGCTGTAGCCGCGGACCGAGAAGGGAGCGATGCAGCATGGCAGCGCACGGCCATGCGCCGTGAAATACATCAACGACCAAGGCCGCCTACAGGTCGCCCAGGGCTGATCGTCGGACTGACGCTTGAGGCTCATACCGGGTTCGGTGGCCCCGGAGGCATCAAGCGTCACGCCGAGCTCCAACCCGATCCCCTGCGCCGCCGCAATGGCCGCTTGCTCCTGGGCCTGTGTGTTTTCGAACAGTGAGCTTTCGGACCGCGCCATGCCGTAGCCCTGTTCGTCAAAGACGAGCCTTTGGAGGTGGACCTCCTTCACGCCCATCGAGGCCGATAGACGAACGAAGGCGGGCAGTTGATCGACCGTCTCCTTCAGCCCTGTCAGCCACAGAGACACGCGTGGCGTCGTAGCGCCCATCTGTGACTGGTAGGTGATGAACTTGCCGACGTCGCGGACGATCCGGTTGAAGTAATCCTTGCCGCGCACCTTGGCGTAGGTCTCGCGGTCCGCGGCGTCAAGCGATACGCGCAACTCGTCGAGGCCGGTGTCGATCAGCTCCTGAAAGCGTTTCGGCTGCATC
>NZ_LMUQ01000030.1:30690-46180 GCF_009765865.1 Acidisoma sp. L85 | reverse complement strand
TGACTGGTAGGTGATGAACTTGCCGACGTCGCGGACGATCCGGTTGAAGTAATCCTTGCCGCGCACCTTGGCGTAGGTCTCGCGGTCCGCGGCGTCGAGCGATACGCGCAACTCGTCGAGGCCGGTGTCGATCAGCTCCTGAAAGCGTTTCGGCTGCATAAGCGTGCCATTCGTATTGAACAGCACATAAGTTCCGCGATCCTTGAGATAGCGGATCATGCGCGGCAGATCCTTCACGAGCATCGGTTCACCGACGCCATGCAACACGACACGGGCGACCTTGGGCAGCTGATCGACGATGCGGGTGAAAAGTTCCCAGCTCATGTCGGCGGGCGGTTCAAGCGTCTCGAAGGTTCGCGGACAGGTCTCGCACAGCAGGTTGCAGCGGTTCGTTACCTCCAAATAGAGGCAGACGGGCGGTGTCTCGGCGACAGAATTGCGCTTGGCGTCAATCCCTTCGAAATAACGCCTGGGGTCATGACGCGTGGTGGAGACCGCGGTCTCTTCCATCATGGAATACTCCCTTCAGAAGAGGCGATGGCCCTGCGGACGGGGTCGTGACGGCGCCACAAGGCGACAAGGGCGAGACCCACGGCCGGGCAATAGATCAGGCAGGGCCAGTAGAAACGGTCCGCAAACGGATCGATGTAGAGCAGAACCGGGGCCGCCGAGAGCCAGAGCACGGCAGGCAAAGGTGCCACGACCGAAGGCAAGGCCAGCCAGGCGAAATACCAGGTATAGTGCGGGCTGATGATTGCGGTGACACAGGCCGCGAGGATCGCGGTATCCCGGCACAGCCGCACGACATCGCCGCCCGTGTCGGTGGATTTGCCGCGCAGGATGAGCAGCGCGACCGCGCCCAGGCCGATGGCGGCGCCGGTCAAGTAGATCATGGCGGCGTCGGGCGGCAGGGTGAAGAGGTGGGCCAAGCCCGTCAGCAGCCAGAACCCGCCGCCACTCGCCAGCCCTTCCTCCGATCTGTACGAGGGCAGGAAGCCAAGAACATGCGCCCCAGCGGACAAATAAAGCCCATAGAGCAGGGCGATGACGGCAACCCCCGCAATGGCAGGCCGCCAGAGCGTGCCGCCCCTGAGAAAGGCCGGTGCTGCGACAATGGGCAGGAATTTGACGAGCGCCGCGCAGCCGAGCAGCGCACCCGCGACCCCATCCCACCGCCGAGCGCGACTGAGTAAAGCGAGGCCGAGTAAGCCCACTGCGACAGCGTCGACATGGCCATCAAGCGCGAAGGACCAGAGCACGAGGGGGTTCCAGGCATAAATCAGCACCCGCTCAGGCGGTAGCTTCGCGAGCCCGAGGAGCCGCAGTAGGCAAAGAACGGCGATCACCTCGCAGAGGAACATTGCGAGCTTCATGGCGATGACGCTGTCGCTGATGCGACCCATGGCTGCAAAAAATACCTGCGCCATCGGCGGGTAGATCGTGCGCGCATAGTTTGCGCGGTTGATGTTCGGGTAGATTGCCGTGTCGCGCAGTCCCGCCAAAGCCGGGTCAGCGGGGATATAGCGGTAGGGATTGATCCCCGCCGCCTGCACGCGCCCATCCCAGACATAGCGATAGATGTCGCTCGACAACAGCATCGGCGCGGGCATCAGCACAGCCCGCATGACGAAGGCCAACCCGAGCACAACCCAGATGGCCTGCTGCGGCAGGCGATGCCGCAACACGAAACGGACGGTCACGAGATAGACGACGACCGCAGCCATGAGGAAGGCCACGAAGACGTCCGTCCGTACCTGCGATCCCACTGAACGAGCGCCGGGCGTGTGCAGAGCCAACGCGCCGAGTGTAAGAGCGAACAGAGTGCCCCCACCCAGTAGCAGCGTGAGAAGACCACGCCTCATCCGGCAACGCCGATGGGCTCAGGTTGAAGCAAACGTATCCTCAGACCGAGCTGATCGATCGTGGCTTTCGTCGCGGGCGCGGTATCGTCCAGGGTGTCGCGGAGAAGCATCTGAAGCGACTGCACATCGTCCACGTCATACCAAGGCTCGAGTTCGACAAGCTCGAGACCAAGGCTACTGGCGCGCGCCCGTGTGGCATCGGCGACAGATTCGCTGCTCCAGGCAATGTCTCTGAACATTGCCGCGTGAGGCGCCTTCAAACCCAGAAGGTAATATCCACCGTCATCCGCGGGACCGAGAACCGCGCGGTCTCCGGGGGCAAGCAGAAGTTCAGCAGCTTGCACGAGCAGCCGGGGCGGGAGAGTAGGACTGTCGGAATTCAAAACGCAGGCCGCGACATGTCCCTGGGAAAGCATGCCTTCGATGGCATGTAGCAGTGATCGGCCAAAGCCGTTGACGCCCTCTTTCGTGATCGGTGAACCGTCTGCCAGGAGAAGCGCGGTTCCGACAGCGAGACACCCGTCAAGTAGAATGTCGGCGCCGCTAGGCGCGTAGGCAGCATAAGCAGAGATTGCGGCGGACCGGGCGGCAAAGCTGATAGTCTCGGTGGTATCACGCAGGAAAGCCGCGCTCAGGGCCGCAGCCTCCTCGGAACGCAAAGGCGGACATAGCCGTGTCTTCGAGAGACCTGCTTGCGGCGCCTTTGCCATAACGCCGATGGCGCAGGTCAATCTCTTAGGCACAGACATATTCCGCTCCATCGGTTGCGGGCATAACCTTGTTCGTGTTCGAGCGCATCGCGGTTACGACCTCTTCAGAAAATTCGAGCGTCGGTCGGCCTGCCCGGCGCCCCATGAATATCATCACTCGCCCGTGGCATGTTCTCGACGAAGTCGTCGGCAGGCGCAATCTTGGATACACCGTCTCTCAATGAGACGGCTTGGCGAGCCCGACTCTGATGATTGTGTCTTGCGGAACAGGCGTGGTCCCAGACGCGGTGAACGTCGGGAATCCCGCGAGCTGTTTCGGTGTAAACGCGACAACCTCCATATCTTGACCGACCAAGACCATCGCATCGACCGGCACAGCGATCTGTCGCGTATCAATGCCGAGAAATCCTCCGAAACTCATGACGATCTTTATAGTCCCATCACCCGCCCTCACCACTGCCCGCACGTGCCCCAGAACTTGCTGACTCGCAACTGGCCGCAGGACGTCCTTATGAATCAGATCACCAACCCGGACAGGCTGCGGGAATCGCATGGCCGTAGATTCGGCGAGGCTCATACCAGGCGGAGGTGGCATTCCGCCAGGCGTCGTGCTCTGAGCATCAGCTGGCGCGGTGATCGGAACAAGCGCCACACATAGCCACAATAATCGGAGGACTGCCATCTGTGTCAGATCCCGGCGAACCAGGGAAAGCCCTTCTTTTCCCAGAAGCCGCCGGGATAGGTGTTTGTTACCTCGAGCGCGGTGATCCATTTTGGGTTCTTGTACCCAAGCTTCGTCGCCATGCGGAGCCGCACCGGGTATCCGAATGGATCGGCCAAAGTCTCGCCGCCATATTTGATCGCGAGCAATGTCTGCGGATGGAGTGCGGTCGCCATGTCGATACTGCTGGGATAGTCGTCAGCAGTCTTGAACGCGACGTATTGGGCCCGCAGATCGGCTCCGACGCGTTCGAGGAAAATGCGAAGGGGAACTCCGGTCCAACCGCCGATGTAGCTCCAGCCTTCCACGCAGATATGCTTGATGACCATGGAGCTTTGCGGCATGGCCTGTAGATCCCGCACTGTCCAAGGGCGCTTGTCGGCGATGAGCCCTGACAATTCCAACCGCCAGGTCTCTCCGTTGACCGGCTTCACATCCATCACATCGTAATAGGCATTGAACTTCGGAGGCCTCAGGATCATCGAAGACGGGTAGGTGGGTGCGAGATGGTTCGGATCAAACAGAAGGGCTTGCACCTCATCGTTCATCCGCGAGATCGCGCGCAGCGCGGCTTGCACTGACGCCGGCCGCTTCACATCGCATCCCGTCAGCATGACAAGAGCGCCAAGAGAAAGGCCGCCACGAATCAGTCCTCGCCGTTCAAGTGACCTAATAAGCGGGCGATGATTGTCGAGAACCGCGGCGTCTGGAACATTATCCGGCCGGAAGGGTGATCTCATGATTTAACCCCGCGCTGGACACGAGTAGATGGTTTAACGCGCGGACCGCCCTGGAGCATCGCCCATAGCGTTTTCGGTACGAGGAGTGCGAGTGCGACGTGGACGGCCACGAACCCGACGATCACGGCCATTCCAATGAAATGAAGAACCCGAGCCGACTGAAACCCACCCAGCAGTGACACCAGACCGGAGAATTGGATAGGCTTCCAAATGGCCACCCCGGTGACCACCTGCGAGATACCAGCGAGAATCACGATGATGTAGAGCAGCTTCTGCACCGCGTTGTAGACGGTGAGGTCCTCGTGAGCGATCTTGAAGTGCAGCGTTTCGACGACGGTCTGGACGACTTCAGCCGGCCGGATCGGCAGGAGCCGCTCGCGAAAACGGCCACTGACAATGCCGTAGATGAGATAGATGAGCCCATTGATCGCGAGAAACCACATTCCAGCGAAATGCCAGTTGAGGCTCCAGGCCGCCCAATCGCCGAGCCTCCAAAACGAGCCGAAAACAAAGCCACGGATGATGGGGTCATCGTCGTATATGCCCCAGCCCGAGGTGATCATGATCAGCATGACCGCCGCGTTGATCCAATGCATGATCCTCACCGGCAGTGGATGGAGGCGGCGGCCGGCCGGCGCGGCGCGCACCGCAGTGACAGGGCTTGTCTTCGCCTGACTCATCGGCCGAACCTCGCTCCGATTGGGGGTGATTGCGGCGATGCGATCGCGTGACGCTGGTCACGTGGCCCTGCGCCGCTCACCATCTCGACAACTTCAGCATCGCCGCCCGGCTCATTGCGGTGACGATTCCACAGCCGACGGTGTACCAGACGGCGATATAAAGAGGATCATCCGATGGACAGGCAAACACAAAGACAAAGGCGCCCCACGCGGCGGACGCCAATCCGGCAGCGAGTGCGGTGCCAGCTCGGTCGGTTGGCGCTCCCAGCCGAATCAAGGTGGTAAACGCGATTGCCGGCGGGATCGATAGTGCCACCATCTTCCATACGCATTGCACACCATGGGCCCAATCCAATCGGGTAATCAGGTCCGACAGACCATAATGCGCGGCGTCGATAAGCCAGCCGCTCGCGATGATCACGGCGACGCAGGCGAGCATCCAGCGTAGGCCTGCCCGGGGCGAGCGTACGGGGTCGATCGAGATGATGGCGACCCCAGCGCCAAGCACTGCAATAAGGCCCGTACTCGCGAGCTTCCACCAAAAAGAAGGTGCCGCCATGGCAACGGGCATGTCGGGCCGCATGAAACCCATGGCCAGGAAGGCGGCAAGTTCGACGAGACCTAGAATAAACAGGACCGCCGCTTCGCGGAGGATGCTCCGCGGCCTGATTGGCCGGAGATCTGCGCTGAGCCGCTCAACCAGAGATTCAATCCGCATCATGCGCCTTTCGGATGGCGGACGTCAGCCGATTGATCCCGCGATGAATATTGACCTTAACAAGCGACACGGATTGACCGCTCGACTTCGAGGCCTCCTCTATGCTGTAACCTTCTATCTTCACAAGCCTGATGACTTCGGCCTGCGCCGGCTTGAGGCTTGCGAGCAGGCGTCGAAACGTCGATTGAGCGACAACAGTATCCTCGTGATCCGGCATTCCCAGATTTTCGTTTAGGGGTTCGGACGCTTCGCGCTTCCTGGATCTTAGCCGGTCGATCCATTTGTATCGTGCTATGGCTGCGAGCCATGGCCCGAATGGACGTGACCGGTCGTAGGTATGTCGCTTTTCGTGGATCGCCAGCAGCACGTCTTGAACGGCATCGTCGGTCGCAGCGGCGGGGAGACGCCGAAGATAGTACTGGCGAAGCCAGGGTGTGAGTTCGGCGAGAAGCCTCCGATAAGCATCGGCATTCCCATCCTGCGCGGACGCCATCATGCTCCCCCAGTCTACCTCCAGTGTGGCGGCGGCTCTCGGATTCACCATCCGAGCCACGTCGAACCAAGGTGGCAACCTGGGCACCGTTGCACTCGACAAAGGTCCCACCTTTGAATTCCCATTGCAGCATTCGGGTTGGACCTGCCCAGAGTTACACCAAAGCAGGCTGCGTCTTTACAAAATACACTCAACGGCTGGGGCCGCAATGGAGGCTGCGGGATCCGGCGATTGCGTCGAGGCGCATTTTTGTCGTGACGCCCACCGGGGGGGGCTTCTGGGCTCAGAAGATCCACAATATCCCCACATTGCTGTTCCGCCCCACCGGGCACCCTCCGCCTTGGTGAGATATGGAGGGGCCAGATCCTGGGCTGTGTGAAGCCAAGTGCAAGTTTTAGAACGGGCAAACTAGAATGGCCAGCCTAAATCAGGCAAAGTAGTTTGGATCAATCCTGATCCACAGTTCGAAATCGGAACGATTGCGGATCTGCGCTGGTCGCCTCTTCCGTAATGAGTCCTGTACTGCGGCGGTAGGTCAAATAGGCCCAGAGCCAGTTCAGCATGACTGCGGCCCGGTTACGCCCTCCGATCAGGAACATGAGATGGGCGATGCCCCAGAACCACCACGCTGGCGCACCCCAGAGGCGAAGTCTGTTGAGCTCCGCGACCGCCGCCAGCCGCCCAATGGTTGCGAGGTTGCCATGGTGCCGATACCGAAAGGCAGTCGGCGCGGGCTGGCCCCTGATAGCCGCGCTGATTACGCGGGCGACGTGATGGCCCTGCTGCTTAGCGGCGGGGGCCAGCCCCGGTACTAAGGCGCCGGCCCAGCCCTGCGACGCCGCGGTGTCGCCGATCGCGAAGATCCCAGGACACCCGGGCACCGCCAGATCGTGACCGACGACAATCCGGCCTGCTCGATCGCTGGCCTGATTGAGCCACCTGGCCGCAGGCGAAGCAGTTACTCCCGCCGCCCAAAATGTTGTTCGGGCAGCGATGCGCTCGCCATTTATCTCGACCCCTTCGCTATCGATAGCAGTGACCTTCGCACCTGTCCGAACTTCGACGCCAAGGTCGCGCAGGGCTCGTTCCGCGCGCTGCGAGAGCTGCGGTGAGAACGATGGCAGGACGCGGGGCGCCGATTGGACCAGGATTACCCGCGCCGTCGCGGGGTCGATGGTACGATACTCTTGATCGAGCCCCGTGCGGGCCAGTTCCGCCATAGCGCCAGCCAACTCGACGCCCGTCGGGCCACCGCCGACAATAACGAAGGTGAGCCAAGGCACACGGTCGCACGGATGCGCTTCGCTTTCGGCTTGTTCGAAGGCGCGCAGCATCCGGCTGCGCATCGCTGTTGCATCTTCGATGCTTTTCAGGCCAGGCGCGTGGACCGCCCAATCGTCCCGCCCGAAATAACTATGCTGGGCGCCGGTCGCAATGATGAGGTAGTCGAACCCTATGCGGCTCCCAGTCAGGAGGACTTCTCGAACAGCGATGTCCACGCCGACGACATGTCCGAGCCGAACAGCGACGTTGTCTTGGCCGCGTACCACGCTCCGGATGGGGATCGCGATATCCGCCGGCGACAAGGCGGCTGTCGCCACCTGATAGAGCAAAGGCTGGAACAGGTAGTGATTGCGCCGGTCTATCAAAGTGATGCGGCAGCCGACCCTTCGGAGCGAACGTACTGCAGCGATTCCGCCGAATCCTCCTCCGACAACGACGACGTGCGGAGCCTCGCCCCTCGCCTGCCCTCCGGAACGAAGGCTGCCACTGATCCATCTCGCTAGGAGACGGTCGATCGAGATCCTCCCCGCCCCTCCTGCCGCAATGAGCAACAGGAGGAACATTACCCCGACGGAGTCGACCATAGCGCCAGACGGAACCATGAGGGGCGCCAGGCTGCATAGGATCAGGGCCGTCAGCCGAGTGGCCACCCCAGCTATGAGCATCCAGGCAAGAAGGATTATCCCCCACGGAGCGGTAATCAGCTCGCCTGAAATAGGTTGTGGCCACATAGCGACGCCGGACCCACCAGCGATAGCGAGGGCAAGATAAAGGCGTGTCCAGAGCGGCAGTATGACATCGGACAGGCGGTCGATCCTCGCGTAAAGCTGGCTGACGACCCTCACGGCTAGAATCGGCACATGCCCCAGGCCGTATCTAATTGGGAAATCCACGGACAACGAACCTGCGCCGCGAGCCACCAGCCAAATCAGGAGGATGACGTGGGGCCAACTCAGACCCGATCCGGCACCCTCGACCCCTATCCCGAGCAAGACGAAGAGCGCCACGGGGCGGGTGGCAAAACCCGCTGCGAGCAGAAGTGGATCGACCCCCTGCATCAGCGTGGGCCAGGTCGGAGGTGTCCGGATGACGCCTTCCGCCGACATCATCATCATCAGCCCGTGGACGAAGATCGTTTGGCTGAGCCAAATCCGCGCAACGAGAAGCAATACGGCTTGCGCGACAGTCCCTAGGATCCTCATCCATTGATCGCAGCCTGCTACGAACTCCAGCGCTATCCCGGCCTGCTCCTTGACCAGCATCCGGGTATGCGAGAAGGCCTTCCGGCCTGTCTTCGGAACCGCCTGGCGTCCGGCAAACGTGGGGTCGGACATCGACTAGGAGGCGAGCGCAAGCGCGCGCGCCACCGCCCCATCATACCGGAAGCCCGGGATCAGGCGCTTGGCGAGAAGATTATCGATACCGAAGCTGCGGCCCGCTTGGCTCGCTGCGAACATGCCATGCGCGCAGATAATGCCGACATAGGTCCACGGCCATTCCGTCGGATCGTTGTAGAGTCCGATCAGCAGGTTGAGGGTGAACAACGCGGCCACGATGCCTGATAGCCTCACCATGAAGCCAAGCATCAACGATGCCGTGAAGAAGACCTCGAGCAAATAGACGGCCGGCTGCACCAGGGCGATATGGTCAACGAAGATCTGCATGAACGCCGCGTGGAGATGAAACGAGCTGTATTTCGCGGTGGAACCTAGCCAGTAGTGGAATCCCGTGGAAACCGGCAGCGGCAACTTCCATAATGTTCCGAGGTACCACATGCCGGCGCTCACCACGCGCATACAATAAATGCTGATGTGCGTGGCCGTGCGCTGCGACGAATCTAACCGCCAGTTCGCGAAAAAGACAGACAGGCTTCCAATGAGAAGAGCCCAGTAGAGCGCGACGGTAAACCAGCGCAGTGCGCCAAGACTGAGCTGATCCGGTATTCCCCCGATCAGGAACAAGAGGAAGGTGTGGAGCGGATTATCAGGCGTCATGGCTATTCACCAGGGTTATGATTGTCATGTTCCTTGTGTTCGAGGTCGCACCCTGATTGGTTACTTGTCATCGCCGATCACCCACGCGTAACCGGCAAACCACCCCCGCGATCATGTTGGCGACGGAAAATGTAACGTTGAAGCTGTTGCCGCGTAGCCGACGGGCACGAGTTCCCTGAGGCCGCCCCGACGCGCGGGCCGAGGCGTTCCGGACTTGAATTGCTCATGCCCCGACGTCTTGTTCTGGTTTGAGCGCTTTAAAATGACACAGGGCGCCAGATTTGACAGTATGCCAGCCGAGTAGCTGCGTGGAGGACAGGATGGCACGCCCGAGAGAATTTGACGAAGAGGTTGTTCTTGACGCTGCGATTCAGTGTTTTTGGAATCGCGGCTTTGAGGCGACCTCTGTCAAAGACCTGATTGAAAGAACTGGGATCACAGCCGCTAGTCTCTACAACGCCTTCGGTGACAAGCGCTCAATCTACCAGGCCGCCCTCGACCACTACGTCGAGATCAGTATTGGAGCACGCATACAGCGCTGCGAAACACTTCCACCTCGTGCCGCGATTGGCGCGTTTTTCGATGAAATTCTGCGCCGCTCACTCACCGACAAAGAGCACAAAGGCTGTCTGGTAGTAAACTCGGCTCTGGAAATGGCGCCCCACGATCCGGAGTTTCGGAAGTCCATCGCGCGAGTGCTCGAACGCCTCGAGGCTTTCTTCCTCGGCTGTGTGGAGACTGGCCAAGCGGACGGCACCGTATCGCGCTCGGCGCCTCCAGAGGCTCTCGCCCAGCATCTCTTGGGCGTGCTGATGGGCCTTCGCGTCTTGGCTCGAGTGCGCCCCGAGCGTGCCCTCCTGGGAGGCGTTGTAAGCACGGCGTTGGTTCTACTCGAACCCCGAAAGGGTTTGACCTAACAGGCGCAAGTTTATCAAAGGAAACTTGCCAAATAGCTAAGGCAGACACCGGCGAGTGCTATCTGGCACCACTCGGAAGGGCCGCAACAAAGATCGACGACGCCCCATCGACCTGTTCTTTCCGGCACGTTCTAAGGTTTCGCGATGCTTCTAGCGAACTTTCTCTCAGTCGATGTCGGCGGCACTCGGCCACGTCTTGGCGTGTTGCATTCTAAGATAGGCGTTCTAAAATGCGGCCCGCGGACACGGGGCATAACATCCAAAGCTAACCAGTCGTTGGGCGTGGCCTGGCAAAGCTCGTAAAGGATGGGCGCAATGCGACTGGAACAGCAGCGCGCCGTGTGTGAAGCCGATTTCGCGCGAACAGCAACGGGAAGCAGTATACCCTCTATGATGTCGAAATTGGCGCGCCGCGGGCGGTCTTTGCCCGGTAACAACGGTCGCGGCCGATGATCAGACATTCGGCTGGCCGCTTCTAAATTCCCAGTCTAAAGGAAACGAGATGATCCGGTTCTTTTTCCATCCAACACCTAATCCCGCCAAAATCGCGCTATTCCTGGAGGAGGTCGGCCTGCCCTATGAGGCCATTCCAGTTGACACCAGCAAAGGCGAGCAGCACGCTCCGGCCTTCCGCTCAATCAACCCCAACGGCAAGGTGCCGGCGATTGTCGACACCGAAGGGCCGGGCGGCGCGGAAGTCCGGGTGTTCGATTCCACGGCTATTCTGATCTACCTCGCGGAAAAGACCGGAAAACTCCTCGGCACACCTCAGGATCGGCCGGAGCTGCTCTCCTGGCTATTGTTCATCGCCTCAGGACTCGGCCCATTCTCGGGACAGGCCGTGCACTTTCAATTCGCCGCACCCGACGGGCTAAGCTACGCCGTGAGTCGCTATCGCCGTGAAGCCGAACGACACTACCAGGTCCTCAACGACCATCTCGAAGGACGGCAGTTCATTGTCGGCACCGAATATACAATAGCCGACATCTCGGCCTGGGGATGGCTCGACCGTGCCTCCCGCGTGCGGAAGGGCGAGGCCGATCCGCTTGCCGCATTCCCCCACCTGAAGCGACTGTTCGAAGCCGTCGACGCTCGACCAGCTGTCGCCCGAGCCCGCGCGATCGGCCAGAACCACGAGTTCAAGAAGGTCAACGACGAGGAAACCAAGCGTGCTCTGTTCCCATCCAACTATCCCCCAGCGGCCTGAGAAATCCAAAAAGCGTTTCTGGAGAAGAGCATGGCTGATTTCCTCGAATATACCCCGCCTAAGACCTGGACGTGGAACAAGCCCAGCGGCGGGGCCTTCGCGAATATCAACAGGCCGATCGCCGGACCGACCCACGACAAGGAGCTGCCAGTGGGACGCCACCCGCTACAGCTCTATTCGCTCGGGACGCCCAACGGCGTGAAGGTCACGATCATGCTCGAAGAGCTCCTGGCATCTGGCCATTCCGCCGCCGAATACGACGCTTGGCTGATCAAGATCGGCGACGGTGACCAATTCTGCAGTGGGTTTGTCGAGGTAAACCCTAACTCCAAAATACCGGCTCTAATGGACCGCTCCGGTCCGAAGCCGATACGTGTTTTCGAGTCCGGCTCGATCCTCGTCTACCTCGCCGAAAAGTTCGGCGCCTTCCTGCCGACCGACCGGGCGGCACGCGCCGAATGCCTGTCCTGGCTCTTCTGGCAGATGGGCAGCGCCCCATATCTCGGGGGCGGATTCGGCCATTTCTACGCCTATGCGCCGACCAAGATCGAATACGCGATCGATCGCTTCGCCATGGAGGTAAAGCGTCAACTCGACGTGCTGGATCGCCGATTGCACGAGAGCGAATATCTCGCGGGGGCCGAATACACTATCGCCGACATCGCTGTCTTCCCCTGGTACGGCGGCCTTGCCAAGGGCTGGCAGTACGGTGCCGCCGACTTCCTCTCAGTGCAGGAATACAAGAACGTGCAACGCTGGGCCGATGCAATTCTCGCTCGGCCGGCCGTGAAGCGCGGACGCATGGTCAACCGTGTGACCGGCGACCCGTCTGAACAGCTTCACGAGCGCCACGACGCCGACGACTTCAACACGAAGACACAGGATAAGCGTAGCGGAGAAGAGCCATGACGTCAGTGGCGCGACGGCTAGCCAAGTAGTGATCGTCAGGCGCGACCTCAGCCGACCGCAGAGGCAATAAAATCGGCAGCTTTGAAAGATCCGGGTACGTCGACTTGCTCCTACTCCGTCTTGCGACCTTCTGCTGGATGCCGATCGGCAAACATGAATGCGGGCAGAATATGGTTAGCGCTGTAATAGCAGCCGCCCAGAGTAGTCCGTGTCGGTGCCCATAAAAACGACGAAATTGCCATCAGGCCGCCGACTGGCGGCAACACTGTCACATCGACAAGAACCGCGCTGAAGATCACAGCCGCGGCGCATGTGCGGAAACCAGAGCGTCCTCTGCCGTTGTCATTGCATTGAACCGTGGACTGACACCCAACGGAGCCAGACTAAGCGCGCCATTCCTGAATTGGCGCGAAAGACCTCAAACCCGGCAATGCCGTCGAGGAACGCAATGAGCAGACCGGAGAGTGAACTTGCCGGAATGGTAGCGAACAGACCGTAGATCTAAGTGGCTCAGCGGTGGCCCATGCGGCTATCGCGCGCTTCGTTCTTCTTCCCGTCGCGAGCGTTGTGTTGCGGTCGCCGATGTTGCGGCGCGAATGAGATTACGCGTTCGCGACGATGCAGCCCTGGCTCTGACGTCCGCCGCAGTCGATTTCATTGGGGCACGTAACCAAACGCGACACAGGAGCGAAGAGACCCGTATGAAAACGTTCTTTTGCCTCCCCGAAAAGGGCAATGGCTCCTATCGGTCGCTGGCCATACTCCGCTGGGTGATGGTTTTGATATTTGTGGCGTTTGGTATACAGAAGTTCACGCCGCAGTCGGCGCATGGGATCGTGCTTTACATAAGCAATAGTCCGTTTGTTTCGTGGCTTTCAATTTTTGGCGTGCGCGGAGAAGCAGACTTCCTGGGCATCGTTGAGCTGAGTATCGCGGTCCTTCTCGCGGTAGGGTCGGCTATCCCCGTTTTGTCAGCCGTTGGCTCCTTGATGGCTGCGGGTAGCTTTGCCATCACATGGTCGTTCTTCTTCACGACGCCGGACGTCGTTAAGTGGAGTTTCTCGACAGACCCCATCGCCTGGAATCTCACCGGTGAGTTCTTGTTCAAAGATATAGTCCTGTTGTGCGTTTGTAGTGTGTTGTTCTTGGCGTCACTGCCGCAATCTACGACGAACTCTTCGCGATCCGCCCAAAATGGCCGCCAAAGTAAAGATTGAGGTTCCCAGAGCCGAGATCCTCACGTTGCTGTCGCGAGAATGCCTCGTGGCCGGTCAGTATTACCAGGCCATTGGGGCGAGCTGGTCCCGTCCACGCGATCACAATTCATGATTGTACGAGAATATTGGCAACTACTCTGGGTTGCGTCGGTGCAAGATTGGTGCTGACCCTGCCCCCGACGTGCCCTCGTTCATAAGCAGAGTCCGTTTTCTGTATGCCCCTGCTTGGGGTGGGGTGCAAAGGCTGCTGGGGTAAGTCCGTTCAGGCTCGTGTGTGGGCGTGCGTGTTGTAGTCGACCCTCCATGCCTCGATGATCCGCCGAGCCGCGGCCAGGCTGCTGAATAAGTGCTCGTTCAGGCATTCATCCCTGAACCGGCCGTTAAAGCTTTCCCCGAACCCGTTCGCTGCGGCTTGCCTGGCGCGATGTAATGCCACAGCACCGCCCGCTCCTCCTGCCAGCGCAGGATGGCGTGCGACGTCAGCTCCGTGCCGTTGTCACTGACCACCATGGCCGGACGGCAGGCCCGCAGTTCGACGATACGGTCCAACTCGCGGCCGACCCGCAGGCCGGACAGCGATGTGTCTACGACCAAGCCAAGACACTCGCGGGTGAAGTCGTCGATCACGGCGCTTGCGCCCTGCAGGCCGACCAGAAGTCGTCCCGTCAGCTTTGCGCGGGAGATGTCCGGTCGACCCAGTTCATCCACACCGTTTCCCCAACAGGCAGAGTTGTCGGCGTGGGCCCGGCTGCTTAGCTTGCGCGGGCGAGCAAACCGCCGACCGTTGTCACGCGAATTGGCAGGATTTATCTGGGCGATTGCTAAACAGGTCCAGGCTGTCAACACATAATCCGTCGCTTAAGCCCTGGCACGACCGGTAAGGAGATCGAATAACCCCAGGAAGCATCCAAAGCTGAGCGAGGCAGGCGGCACGGTCACGGCCAGGAGAACCCTTGCAAGCACTACCAACCGGAGCTCATCCGACGCTGGATTCTAGACAGAGGAAGCTCCGCGACGCATCACCGGTCCGGCGGCAACCCCCCGCGTATCAGAGCATGATCAACCGTCGTTTCATGATCGTGTCGCCTGCCTTGCCCAGCGAAGGCCGTGCTGAAGGGCTCAGGAATGAGCGACAGATTTTCCGTGCCTGCAGCTTGAAGGGGCGAACATGAGAGTGCTCTGACCCAATCAGCCGATTCACAAGGCTTGGCCGGTGTGCGACTTTGGGCGCATGGCACAGACAGTTTGCGTGATCGTGAGCCCATCGGACAGAGACCGCCTGGAAGCGGTCGCGTCGGATCGCAACCGGCCGCAGAAGCATGCTGAGCGTGCGAGTGTGATACTTGGGTCGATGGCGCACGGACCGGTGCAGCGTGTGGCGGCCGAGCTCGGCGTGAGCCGGCCGATGATCTGGCGCTGGCAGCAACGTTTCGCTGAGGCGGGCGTGGACGGTCTGCTGCGTGACAAGACGCGCAAGCGCGGTAAGTTGCCGATTGCCGCCGAGACAATGGCGCGCGTAGTGGCGCTGACCTGCGCCGAGCGCGCGGTCGAGATCAACCCGGCTAATCCGATGAACAATGCCAACCTCGGTATTTTCCTTTCTCGGATAGGCCGTGCGGAAGAGGGGCTTGAGCATCTGCGCCAAGCGCGACGCATCGACCCGTATTTCGAGCCATCCTTTTACCTGCCGGCCCAGGGGATCGCCCAGTTCGTGATGCACTGATATGTGGAGGCCTTGGCAGAATTCGACCGGGTCGCTCAAACAAGCGCCGAAGCGCTTGCCATAATGGCGGGATGTTGCGCGAAGCTGGGGCTTGCCGAACGCACTCGGGACTCAGTGACGAAGTGCCTGGCGATTCAACCGGAGGCGACGATAGGGGAACTCTCCAGGAGGGCACTCTTCGCGGGAGCGAATGACCGCGAGCATTTTGCCGGGTGCCTACGTCTCGCCGGAATGCTCGAATAACAAACTAAGCAATGAGCTGCATAGCGACCTTACGGGTGGCCTCGGTATCGAAGGCACTAAAATCACCAAGGC
>NZ_LMUQ01000030.1:0-30680 GCF_009765865.1 Acidisoma sp. L85 | reverse complement strand
CTACGTCGAGATCAGTATTGGAGCACGCATACAGCGCTGCGAAACACTTCCACCTCGTGCCGCGATTGGCGCGTTTTTCGATGAAATTCTGCGCCGGTCACTCACCGACAAAGAGCACAAAGGCTGTCTGTTAGTAAACTCGGCTCTGGAAATGGCGCCCCACGATCCGGAGTTCCGGAAGTCAATCGCGCGAGTACTCAGACGCATCGAGGCTTTCTTCCTCGGCTGTGTGGAGAATGGTCAGGCGAACGGCACCGTCTCACGCTCGACCCCCGCTGAGGCTCTCGCTCAGCATCTCTTGGGCGTGCTGATGGGTCTCCGCGTCTTGGCCCGGGTGCGCCCCGAGCGTTCCCTCCTGGAAGGCGTTGTAAGCACGGCATTGATATCGCTCGAACCCCGAGATAGGATGACCGGGCAGGCATAAGTTCGTCCGTGAGAACTCACGGCGGAGTCTAGGTCGGGCGGATCACTCTGCAAATGGTCATTGTAGGATGATACACCCACCCATACTGGCGGTTGCCGCGATAGTCGGCAAAGGCAAGTGTGCGATCATCGACCAGCTTAAGAAAGCCGCGCGGGCCGCCCCGATGCTGAATGTAGGGCCAACCCGTCTCCGAGACCGTCGCCATGTAGAAGCTGTCACGTTCGGCGATGAAGGCGACTTCGTTCTCGGTGAATCGATCAAACTCACGGTGTCCCTTGAAGTCCTGCCAGATGTGATCGGCGTCCATCTTGGCCTGCACAGCCCGGACGCTGGGCGTCCCAGCAATATCGAGAAAGCCATAGGGCATCATGGGCCTCCGTTATTTGACAAGAGGGCCGGGGCCTGAACCGCCGCGGCCCTCTTGAAGTTATGCGGCCTCAGCTGCGTGCACGACGGGAAAGTCGATGTCAGTCTCGGCAACGACGTTGAGCAGGTTGGTGAAAATGTTCTCGGCGGTGACGGCGAGGATTTCTACGATCTGTCCGTCGCTGAAACCGGCATCTCGGACCGCCTTAACGTCAGCCGCGGTGATATGCCCACGCTCGCGCACGACCTTGCCTGCGAAACTCACGGCGGCATTCGCCTTCGGGTCGCCGGACTCGCTCTTGCGATTGAGGGCAATCTCCTCGGGGCTGATTCTCGCCAGGTTGAGCCCGAGATAGGTGTGAGCCGACAGGCAATAATCGCAACCGTCGACCTGGGCGACGGCCAACGCGATCCCCTCGCGGGTCTTCACGTCGAGGGTTTTCGAGAGCGCGGCGTTGTTGGACGTGAAGCCCTGCAACGTGGCCGGGCTTTGAGCGATCAGGCGATACATGTTCGGGACGACGCCGAGCTGTTTGCGGACGGCATCGAGGATCGGCTTTGACGCTTCCGGGACGTCGTCGAGCGCTGGGATCGAGAGGCGGGACATTGTGAACTCTTTTTCAGGTTGCGCGAACCGAGAGTGGTTCGGCTAGAGAGAGAGATAATGCGCCTGGCTCTTCACCCCGGAGTAGATCGAGGCCGATCCTATATTGAAGATCCGCGCCGGTAGAACCCTATTCAGCGCTTTGTAAGCTTTGTTCAACCGACTGTCCCAGACCCTGGCGCGGGCTTCGAGGCACTCCATAGTGTCGACAGTCGTTGGCTTCGTGTTGCACACGCTTGCCTGGTCGGCCGTCCAGGCCGGCGCGGCCAGAGCAGGCGTGGCGGCGAGGATCGCCGCGATAGTGATGGCCGAACGCATGGTTTTCTCCCTGTCCCGCGGATCGAGATCAGCGATCTAAAACCGGATCACCCTTAAGTTCCCAATGGGAAACATTTTCGCTCGACAATGGATCATGGCGTTGCACTTGGGGCACATGGGATGCAGACCTTTGCCAGGGCCCACCTTGGGCATCACGTCGTGGTTCAAAACGCGAGATGGATTCATATCGCGCGTTGAAGAGACATCTTCCCCGGAGCGACCCCTTTCTGGCGAAGGTCCTAGCGTACGCTACGGTCATTGCAACTCCAATTGATCGGAGGTTATTTAAAAAAAGGGGTGTCGGCATATGAGACCGGCACCCAGGCGTAACCTCTGTCACCATCTTTGCGGATCCGGCCGAAGGTCGGAAACGGCAAGTGAGGTCCGGCAAGAAGTATGTTCTGCGCTACAAGCCGCTTTAGTAGTCGTTCTCGCTGGCCGACTGCAGTTTTTTGGTCTCCATCAAATGCGACGCCAATCTCGGGATGCTTGAACTGGACCTCGGCGACGTGAACGACATCGCCCATTATGAACAGCCTTTGCCCGACGGAAGTGAACTCATAACCCACTTGACCAGGGGTATGTCCTGGGAGCGGAACCACCTCGATGCCATCCGAAAGCCTATCCGAGGGAGCAAACGGCCGCCACCTCCCCGACGCAAGATAAGGCGCTGATACAGCCCGAGCGATCTTGAAGAAGCCTCTTTCATTCTCGGTCGCCTTTGCGGCGACCTTAGCAGAGAGCCAGAAATCGCTTTCTATCTGCGACATCCGCACGTCTGCGTTCGAGAACACCGAGGCACCAGATAGAGTAGTTATGCCCCCGACGTGGTCTGGATGCAAATGAGTGAGGAGAACTGTGTCGACTTCCTCCGGCTTGTATCCGGCGGCGCGAAGATTGACCAATAGCTTTCCGAGGGTCGGCCCGCCCCACCAGCCGCCGGTGCCGGCATCGACAAGGATGAGCTGTTTGCCAGTGTTCACCAAAAATCCAGATACGGAAATCGTCACTACGCGTGGATCAACGAGTGTCTCATTAAGCGCGCTGGAAAGCTCGCCCGTTTCGTCCCGCAATAGTTGCCGTGGATCGAACTGCAGGCTCCCGTCATGGATAGCGGTTACCTCGAAGTCACCCAACTTGATTCGATAGAATGCCGGAGACTGATCATAGCGGTAGGGCGCCTCCGCCTGAGCCTTCATTTTCGTCGCCAGCATGGCGCCGAATGCAATCGCGGACCTACCGAAAAGACGGATAAACTGCCTCTTGTACATTTGTTCCTGCCTCTGGCTGAGCCTCCGTCTGGAGACGCTTCTCGCGTGTTTCTGGAACAGCTTGCCTACCTAATGTTCGAGCCGCCGGAGAAACCTGCGCAAGCGCGCGATCAACAAACCTGGCGTCTCGACCTCTTCACTTTCCTCAATTGCCACCTCGCAGCGCAACCACGCTCGGCCACGTTGCGCCTGGGCCTCCAGACTACTTTTCAAACCGGGATGATTACGCAGGACTGTTGCGATACTTGGCTCATCTAAACTAAAGGCGGCGACCGGCGTCAGCGCCGTTGCCGTCACCGGAGAGGCCGCGCCGGTGATGAAATCCGTCACGCCGATACTGTCGCCAGGACTTGCGCGTAACAGTACCCGCCTGGCGACCCCTTCCCCTTGCGCCAGCTCGACAGTCCCTGCCTTAAGCAAAAAAAGAGCCTTGGTCAGCTCGCCCTGGCGAGCTAGCGCAGAACCAAGCCCGTAGGTAACGAGAACGAAATGCGGTGCAAGCAACGCCTGATCGTCGGCTGAAAGTGAACCAAAAGCATCGGATTCCGCGATTAGCGTTTCGATCGTCGACGTTGATGTTGGCGAATGGGCTACAAGGTCGCTGCCCGCGAGCAATATTCCAGCGTGCCGCAAGTGCCTATAAACCTGTGTTAGCACCTCTGTGCGGGCAATGGCGATTTCGGTCGCCGAACCGACGACGAAGCCAATCTCATAGACGAGGAAGTTTCCTTCCAAGCGCGCGCAATTGATTGTTGGGGCTGGTGACCGCAATGGGACGCGACAAGCGAGAACGGCGGCATCGAGTGCCACGATGCTCCTCCGCGGATCCACGCCTGCGTCCACGCTGATTGCGACGATTAGGCCCCTGGCCGGTGTCGGCTCGCTTCTATTCTCGAGACGCGACTTGGCGATGACACTGTTCGGCACAATTGCTACACTATTGTGCGCCGTCGCTATTCGGGTGGATCGCCAGTCGAGCTGGAGAACCTGTCCTTCGATGCCGCCTTCCACCCAAAGAACGTCCCCCAGCTTGTAGGCACGTTCCAATCCGATGGCCAGTCCGGAAAAGACGTCTGACAGCGTGTTCTGGAGCGCCAGGCCGAGGACGATAGCGACAACACCGGAGGTTGCTAGCAGTCCGCCTATCGGAACACCGAAGACGAAATTGACGATGGCGAACACGGCTGCGATGTAGATAGTACCCGCCAGCAGATCTGAGACGATCTGTGTTTCGCGCGGTCGATCCTCGAGCACCAGGACGAGCCGTGCGATTGCAACAGCCACGCGCGCGCCCATCATCCACCAGCCAATCTCAGCCAGCCTCTCCCAAGCCTGTTCGCCCGGCACAGTAGCGCGGAGATGGGGTGCGATCGGCGAACCGACAGCGAGCTGAATGAGCCCCGTGAGAATGACGAAGGTGACCAGGCGAATGATGAACCGCAGCCACAAGGGTCTCCGACGATCGCGGCGGGCGTCTATCAGGATCGCGAGCAGCAGCAGACTTGCCAACGAGAGCGGCAAAAGTGGGTCACGCCAGCCGAGAAGCATGGACAACGTACTAGGTCCCGAGCAGGCTGTATTGTGGCCGCACCACACGCCGGGCGGAAGCGGCGTAATGCCTAAGGTTATTCTCCCCAGTCGAGGATTTGTGTTTCAGGACCACTGCTTTGCTGCAAAGACTTTCTTCGATGACCGGGGGGGCATTCTTGGGCATCAACTGGTCTCGACCTGTAGCTGATCATACCCCCGGGCTCGGTAGATAAATGCCGAGAGCAGCCAGCTTACCAGGAACACGCCGATGATTAGGTAGCCGATAGCTCCAAAGTTGTGGTTCAACGCGGTGATCTGGCCCCAGAAGAAGCCCTTCAAGTTGAGCTGATCTTCGATCAATCCGAGTGCTTCGATTCCGCCCACCAGTAGCGCCACCACGACGGACACGAAGGTGGTCGTCATGTTGTAGTAAAGCTTGCGGATCGGCCTCACGAATGCCCAGCCATAGGCGCCAAGCATCAGAATACTGTCCATCGTGTCCACGAGCGACATTCCCGCCGTGAAGAGTGCCGGGAAGATCAAGATCGACCAGACAGACATGCCGTGTGACGATTGAGTAGCAGAGATCCCGAGAAGGCCAACTTCGGTCGCCGTATCAAAACCTAGGCCAAATAGAAAGCCCAGCGGATACATATGCCAACTGTGGCGAATCATACTGAACAAGGGCCGGAACAGTCGCGCAAGAAATCCACGACCCGCCAACAGCATTTCGACATCCGCCTCCCTATACGGGGCTCCGCATTTCACCTGCCGAAACAGGCGGTAGATCGCAACTAGAATCGCTAAGTTCATGCCGGCAATAGCCAGGAGGAAACTCGACGAAACCAGTGTTCCGACGACCCCACCAGCGCTTTGGAAGAAGCTGAACTGGTCCCTGAGCGCAATTGTCGTCGCGGCGATAGCGACCGAGGCAAGAACGACAACGGTTGAATGGCCCAGAGAGAAGAAGAAGCCGGTCGTAACAGGACGCTTGCCCTCCTGCATCAGTTTACGGGTTACATTGTCGATGGCGGCGATGTGGTCCGCATCGACCGCGTGTCTCAGGCCAAAGCCATAGGCAAGGAGAGCGGTGCCGAGCAGCACGGCATTATGATGGAACAGGAGCAATACCCAGATCCATGCCACAATATTGAGAACGATGATGACAGCGATGATGCCCCCTATTTTGAGGCGCAGAGTGTCGGCTTCATCGTTAAAAATGCTGAAGAATGCCCGTCGCATCGTAGTCCCCACAGATCATTTCTCCCGCCCGGCAAACGAGAAGGACAGGTTGTGATCCAAAACGTTCTCTGATCTTCCGGATCGCCCAAACGGCGCGGAAATGGACCCTTGCGCCGAAGCCCGTACCAGGCCAGCAAGCCGTCCCCAAGGAATGCGAAGAGCGAGACTGCCGTGCAGCCGGGTGCTAGGGAGAAAAGACGATCAGCCAGCCACCGAACGCAGAACACACCACACCCCAAAGGAAGAGCGCGACCGCGGCGGGGCAGTATGCCTGCCGATGGCCGCGAACTATTATTCCTTTTTTGCGCCTGCCCTAGCCGGAGCGACGCCGATCTGCTCGGCAGCCGAGTAGGGTTCTCCAAAATAGGGAAAAGTGTCGCGCACCCGTCCTTTGTCCGGAGCCACGCCATCGCCGAGCGCGGTATTCGTTGCCAACGTGAGGATCACATCCATGGCGTCATCCGTGAGCGCTCGTCCGTTGAAGCCCGCGAAGTCGAAAGCAGCCGGCGTATCGAGTTCGTATGGCAGGGTCGTCGGACAGATCCGGGTCGTCAACTGGGTTCCATAGTCGGTTGGATTGGCCGACGAGCCGGCAAGCCTGGTCAGTGTGCTGGCAACCTTGCCAATTTGAGCGGAGAAACGTGGGATATCATCTGCCGGAACCATCCGATTGTAATCCTCTCTCATGCTCGGCTCAGGCAAGAATACGTGAGTGAGAAGGGGCAGCCCCCATCGGGACACCTGCACTTCCGGCGCGTGACCATGGAGTGAGGCCGTTGCCCAGGCATGAACCCGTCCCCGGCCGATCGATCGGCTCGGGACCTCGAGCACAATGGCAGTGACATTCCGATTTGCAAAAAAGTTCTTCCGATTCTGAAATGCGCCTGGATCGAACCGGTTCTCCTTGCGGACAGCCATTAGGAATTCCGAGATGGCGGTAGCGTCACCCGCGAAAAGATCAGGAGCCAGGCCGGCAAAGGCGACGACTCCCGAAGCTGTCTTTGTCACCTCACCGGTGCGGCCGGCGACGACGACATCGCCGTCAGCGCCTTGCACTGCTGAACGTCCGGCAGCGCGCCGAATTTCGAAGCTTTGAACATGCTTGTGCTCCTCTCCGGCGACGTGGGAAACCACTCCGAACCGTACTTTGAACGTCAATTCCTCTACTGCATCACCATTCAGGTCAAACCGAAAAGCGTAGAGTCCCTCATCGCGAAATGTATCTGGTGCGGAAAGTCCCGCATCGGGGTTTACCGTCATAGCCATAACCGTCGTTCCTGGGCGTCCGCGAAATAAGTAGAAGTCACACACGTTGATGCGGGGGTCCGCAAGTGCAGTTGGGGTATCGAAGTGGTGGGACATCGATTGATTCCTCGTCGCCGGATATTCAGAATGCGTTGTGTCGGGGTCCGGTCAGAAACTTGGGTTGATCCCGAGCTTGGTTGCCGGTGATAATAGTTCTTGCGCTCGGTCAGTGACTCAATCTCACGACGTCGCGCCGATCCGTCCCAACTTGGCGGGTCCCATGTTTGGTCCGACGAAATACGGGAACGCCTCGCTCAATTGGATCGACCGGGATGACCTTCCCGCAGTCACCGCTCCCGTCAAAACTGTTGCCACGATCGCCGCAGGATCATCCGCTGGATGACGACCGTTCTGGCTTGCGAAATTGAACCCGACCGGATAATTCGGACGATACTCGATGACGTCCGGCAAGAAGTGCGAGCACAGGCGGCGTGCATGCCCTTCAGGATCAGCCACGTTGCCATTCGCGTTCGCGAGGATAGTTGCGCGTCGCGAGAGCACCTCGGCCAAAAGTGCCGCATCATCCTTAGGCGAGGCGGCATGGTATGCGGTGGAGATGGTCGGCTCCTGCGCCAAGAGCTCAGCGATGAAGGGACTTCCGACCCTGCGCCGCGACCCATTTGCGGCAAAGATCTCCGCCCATACCGCCAAGCGCTCTGCGTTCCCCACGAGCTGAGGTGGAGTCTCAACCACGGCGGCGTTCAAGATCTCGTCGGCATGTCGCCGTCCGAACACTTCGCCCGAGAAGCATCTATAGCAACGATTCTCAGAATCCTTGCGCTGTTGGGTCGATAGCGGCCCGTTGATTGTCCATCGACGTTCGTTGACATGAATGCGCACGGTATAGTCCGACCCGACCCGCCCCTCCGAAGGACGGTCGCTTGTCTTGAAGGTGACCGCAAAGACGAGATTGCGACTTTTAGGAGCCATAAATGCGAAGAGGTCCACCTTATGAGATGACTGCGCAGCCGCCGAGGGTTTAGGCGTAAGTGCCATCGTCATAAATGCCGCCGCCCCTCCGCCCAAGGCAGCGCGACGATTGATAGGCAGTGAAGCGAGGCTCAGGGGTTTGGTCACATTGTCGCTCATGCGAGTTCCTCTCCAAGAGTGGCCGCGAATTTTAACCCTTAGCCAAACTGACGCCGGAGGATAGAAGGCAGAACTTCGTCCTGTCGCAACTAGGCGACATTTGATCGGGCGCGAAAATAGGCTCGCAACGGAATCTCTGAGCAGGGAAGACTCCAGACCTAACTCCGACCGCCTCTCACGCGACGCATCAGTGGTCACTGTTGAATTCCCGGAAACGGCGCCTCCGCGCTTTGGCGGTAGCCTTGCACAGAAGATCTCTCCAACTCTTTAGTTAACACGATATACTACCGGGCAGTTCACGACGAATCCGACTGGCCGCAACGTACCATTGTCGATGCTCCTGATAAACCCTTTCGACGCCATATCCTCAATCTCGATCGCATCTGTCATACGTGACCGATAGCCATGATCGATGGCGGACGGCGTCCATTTGGCCGGAAAAAGCCGCCACATCGGGCTGTAGTCTAGATTGATGGTCGGCACACCTCCTAGAACATTCAGCGGTCCCCGTCCATCGGACAGCGCGCTATCGAGGCCCTGGCGTTGGGGATTCTCGAGGCCGATCGGGCCGTTAACGAAGACATAGATCCGCTCAGCCGGTTCGCCCGGCGAGGCATCCTCAAGCGCAAAGGGAAAGCTCTTAAGCGCCGGCGTATAAGTTGCGCTCTCAAGGGTCGCGACGAGCGGATCGCTCGCTTCGG
The DNA here is from genome assembly GCF_009765865.1 of Acidisoma sp. L85. Taxonomy (GTDB): domain Bacteria; phylum Pseudomonadota; class Alphaproteobacteria; order Acetobacterales; family Acetobacteraceae; genus Acidisoma. The sequence continues at coordinate 21,830 of NZ_LMUQ01000030.1, read as the reverse complement.
TCGAAAGATACAAAATCGGCTTTCCGAATGTGAAGCCGATGGTTAGCTGCATGGTTACATAGCCATCTCGAGGACAAATGGAGACCACTTTGTCATGGACTAGGTTGTGGTCGACGTGGCCATCACAGAACTTGTTCAACGTCTGGTCGTCGATGTTAAAGGCCACCATAGGTGCGTTGAAGACAATGTCCGTGCCGGCGTTTTTAATGTGGACGAGAGGAGAATAGTCTGCGTCCCCGACAGATCCAGGCTGGGCGCTTTGCGGTGGGAAGAAGTTCGGACCCTTCCCAGGTACGATCCTGTGCTGGGGGCCAAAATCCACCTTCCCGGAGTCGAATATGAAGGTTCCATCCGATGCGATCGTCGCCTCTCGTGCGCCTTTCCCGGTCAACCCGTAGGTGAGCTTGGGTGCAAAGTTAACACCGTGAAGATCAGCGAGATTCTCATCCGTCGTATCGGTGAGAATGAACCAGACGAGCTCGCCCGACTTCAGTCGACCTCGGCGAAGAGGAAGTCTGGCGGTTCCTTTCACCAGGTCCACCTGGGCTGACTTCATCAGCAGAACCGGACCGAGGAACGCGGGATTAATCTCGGATGGGGAAGGCCGTGCCGTGACGATGTTTACATCCGGCTTCAAATAAGCGGGGGCAGGTCGGGTCTCCGACAACGGGGATCCGGCAATTCCCTCGTTGATGACCTCAGCTTGCGCTAGCGTCACGCCGAACGAAAGAAAGGCTAGGGACGCTGCCACGGCGCAAGTAAGCATTTTACCCGTAGTTGCCAATGATCTGCAGCCTGCGACTGTCATACGGATTACCCCAAATTCAACACGCATGGATTTGTGCAGAGCACCATTCCTGGATGAAAGTCCTGGCTTGGAGCTCGAGACTGGCCGAGAAGAGACATAAAAAGCCGCTCAACTGCCAATACCGTCTGGGCATGGTTTCCATGTTTGTGCCCCCAAGACCCGGCGGAGGGTTGGCCCAAAGTGCTGGACGACAGTAGTGCGCCGACATCGGAGTTGAACTTGACCCGCGGCACACGTCTGACTCTTAACGGCCTCTACGTGCGCTATGAATCCTCGATCCGGATCGTCGGTTCGAGTAGCGCCAGGGCTCGTAACGTCCTATAGAACATTTCGTGATATCAACAGGTCGGTCAGCTCCGCTTTGACGACCGCTAGCAAGCCGACGACGCGCGGGTCGGTTCGGAGGCAAGGATGCCTTTAAACGAGACCCTTGATGCGCTGCGAGCAAAGATGACAAGTCAAGCCGCCGCCGCATTCGAAGAGGTGATGCAACGTCTCGATTCTCGCTTGCTTGCCGATAACGCCCTCAAGACAGGCGACGTCATGCCAGGCTTTGAACTGCCGAACGCGGAAGGTAAGCTCGTCTCTTCAGTGGAGCTCCTGCGGCGGGGCGTGCTGATCGTGACTTTCTACCGTGGCAGCTGGTGTCCTTACTGTATGGTGACCCTCCAGGCGCTCGATGCGATGCTTACCCCGGTGCTTGAGCGAAAAGCTTCTCTAGTCGCTCTCTCACCCGAGACGGGCGGACGAGCCCAGTTCGTCAAGAGCAAATATGGCCTCCATTACGAACTACTCGCGGACGTTGACAACGCGGTCGCCGCCCAATTCGGCGTTCTCGTCCGCCTGCCACCCCGATATCGGCGGCTGCTGCTATCGCGGGGGATCGAAGCTGAAACGTTGCATGGGGGCGCGGGCTGGTTCGTCCCTGTCCCATCGACCTTCGTGGTCGCGCCCAATGGGATCGTCGTCCATGCAGAGATTCATGTGGACTTCACGCGTCGTACGGAATTGGAAACGCTACCCCAGGCGCTTCGTGCGCTTTGGCAGAACGAGTAGAAGGGCATAGGCCGGAACCAATGGACCTTCCCCAGATCGGCTACTTTATCGTTCTCTCTCGCGTGTTGAATTTCACCCATGCGGCGAGAGAATGCAGAGTTACTCAACCGGCCTTTTCAAGATCGATCAAGCGGCTAGAATGGGAGCTTGGCGGTGATTTATTGTTGCGAGAGCGGTCTCTAACACAGCTCACGGAATTCGGCCGATCTATGCTGCCGCTGCTCGAGCAGGTCAAGGCCGCGGCGGATCTGGCGCGCGATGAAGCGAGGCATCTGCAATCGAGAGACAGTGCGCCCCTCCGCCTCGGGCTCAGCCCATGGCTCGCCTTTCCCCTCATCGGCGCCATCCTGTCCGAGGTCATCGCTTCAATCAGGTCCATGGAGTTTACCATTGCCGTAGAAGCCGAGACGGTCATGCGGGAGCGTATGCTCCGGGGAGAGCTCGATGTTTTCGTGGGACTGCAGGCTGACACACTGCCTGAGCGCTTCAATCAATGGCACCTGTTTTCAACAGGTGCGTCGGTATTCCTGCCGCAGAACCACCGACTGGCTTGCGAGGAATCGATCATTAGTACGAATCTTGCGGAAGCCACCCTGCTCGGCGCGTCCGAACCGGAGGCGCTGCCGGAAAGGATCCTCTCGCAAATTGCGCGGCGGGTCGGACGTCGGCCCTCGACACCGCATCGTGCGGGCAATTGGGAGACGTCGCTGCAACTCGTGCGCACGGGCCTTGGGTTGGGGCTTGGCTTATCGTGCTGGCCCACACCAGCCGAACTGGTTGCGCGAGCGCTGTCCGAGCCAGTTGTCGAATACGACGTTGTTGTGGAGACGCTTGCGGGGCGGCCGCAATCCCGAGCGGCAACCGCATTCGTTAAGCTTGCTCGCGCCAGCGCCTGGACCTACGCTCCCGATGTTCCGTGAATAGAGTGACCAGGCTGGTGTCTACCGGTGATAGGTCGAGAGGCTTAAGCACAGGCGGTTGTGTTTGATGCCGCGGGCCGCCGGGGTGCTTGTGCGCCGGCACGATGGCGCTCAAAATATCGACGCCTCAAGTCACAAACACCCCGTGCGGTTTGACGCAGTTCGATGCCGGAACGACGTGTGATGAAGATAGAGACGCGGCGATCCATAGAAGCAACATCTTCAGACGTGCGCCTCAGAATCGAGTTCGGCTCGGTTAAACTTCATCCCTAGTCCGGATCTGCCTAGTCAACGTGTCTTCATCTCGCGAATAAGCGCATCGTACTGTCGGCAGAACTGATCAGAGTTAATTTCGCCCGTAGTCATCTGATCCTGAATCATATGCATCTGCGTCATCATAGCCTGGGCGTTGGACAAGCTCCCCGCCATCTCAGCCTGAATAAGCTGGCCGATTTCGGTGTACTTGAGCTTTATGTCGTTCTGCGTGCAAGCGGCCTGCGCAAGTCCAGATCCCATGCACGCAAGCACGGCTGCAGCCGGCAGTCCCATCCAAACTCTCGACACGTCGCGATCTCCCTTATCGGTTCGACATACGCAGACGCCCCTGCCCTCTTGTGTTATTCGGCCAAGAAGCCGATCTCATCCACACATTCGGAACTGCGTAGTGGCCTGGAGTAAGGGGCTGTCCATGCGAAATCTGCCAATGCCTAATAGGCATCATTTTGATGATCGTGCAGCTCTTGCATGAAGGTCGAAAACCGCATCAGCATTGTGAGTGTTCTCGCAAGTCGGGTCTCACTACCCGGGGAAAAGGACTACAGATTCCTTATCGGATTTCCTGTATCCGAGATCGTCTGGCGGCTTACCCGGCAACTCTCGTGTTTCGCTATCGGCCATTGAGAGGCTATCGATACCAGGCGAAGCCGCTGGGCATTGCTAACTTCCTGTTTCTCGCTGGACTCCGCCACAGGCTACTCGGCCGTTCTAGAGGACCTAGGGGTAAATGCGCTCGTCCGGTCTGAATCAAAACGATGCCTGAAAGGTATCTCTCAGTCCCCTTAGCTTACGGCGCAATGCAAGATTCAATGAACGCGGCTCGCGCCGCCGCGTGGTTTAGTGGAGATCGACCATGATGCCATCGCTACGTATCGCCGAGCGAACGACAGGCTCCCATACGGCATTGGCGCTGCTGCGCTGGGCTCTCGTGATCGTCTTCGTATGGTTCGGGGCCGAAAAATATACCAATTATGCGGCGACCGGGATCGCGCCCTTCATCGCACATAGCCCGATCCTAAGCTGGCTACATCCCTTGTTTGGCGTGCAAGGGGCGAGCGACATTATCGGCTCGATTGAGCTCTCCACGGGCATCGCTCTCGCGATCGGAGCGTTCAACCCGATCGCCTCGGCGCTGGGCGCGGCCATGTCCAGCGTCACTTACTTAATCACCCTCACGTTCTTCCTCTCGACGCCTGGCGTCGCCGAACCGGCGGCGGGTGGCTTTCCAGCGCTCTCCGGCCCGGTTGGCCAATTCCTTCTTAAGGACCTGGTTCTCTTGGCGGCATCGCTCTGTCTGTTGTGCTCGTCGGTGAATTATAGGTCGGCGCCAAGTCTGGAGTTCGTCAAACCACAACCGGTTGCAGTGCGCTCGGCGGGCAAGGAGTAAGGGCCGGTGCCGACAGAACGCTACGATATCATCGTCATCGGCAGTGGGCCCGGTGGCGCTTCCCTTGCCCAACGCCTGGCGCCGACGGGAAAGCGCATTCTCATTCTGGAGCGTGGCGACTACCTTAAGCGCTCAGAACGCAATTGGAGCTCGCAGGACGTCTTTGTTGAGGGTCTGTACCAGGCCCAGGAGACCTGGACAAACGCCGAGGGCGCCAATTTTAGCCCGGCGCTGCACTACTTTGTTGGCGGGAATTCCAAAGTTTACGGGGCGGCATTGCTCCGGTTGCGCGAGCGCGATTTCGGCGAAGTCACGCATGCGGGTGGCGTTTCGCCTGCTTGGCCGGTCGGCTACGACACCTTCGAGCCCTACTACGGTGAGGCTGAGTGCCTGTTTCAAGTCCATGGCCAGCGCGGCGAGGATCCGCTTGAACCCTGGACGAGCACGCCTTTTCCCTTTCCAGCCGTCAGCCACGAGCCACGGATCGCGCAGCTTGCGGATGACCTACGCGGCATCGGCCTCAACCCGTTTCATCTACCGCTTGGCATTCTCCTCGACGAGAAGAACGGTGAGCCGACCAGGACCAGCACCTGCATCCGCTGCAGCTTTTTCGACGGCTTCCCATGCCCACTGAACGGCAAGGCCGATGCTCAGATCGTCTGCATCGACCCCATGCTAGCGGAGAACGACAACGTCACGCTTCTGACGAACGCCTATGTCTCACACCTCAGCACCGATCACTCTGGTCGGCGGATCGATTCCGTGCATGTCACCCGCAGAGGAGAGCAGGAGGTCTACTCCGCAGATATCGTCGTTGTCGCTTGTGGTGCGCTGTCATCAGCGCTCCTTCTCCTGCGTTCAGCAAATGACGCACATCCGCAAGGACTCGCAAATGGGTCCGGGCAGCTTGGGAGAAACTACATGCGCCATCATATGAGTGTTCTTGCGGCGATTATGAAGGAACCGAATGAGACCGTCTTCCAGAAGACTCTCGCGCTGAGTGACTTCTATTTTGGCGCCGACGACTGGGACTTCCCACTTGGTCTAGTTCAGATGTGCGCAACGAGCCATTCAGATCAGATTCGCGGTGAAACTCTCCCCCATCTTCTTAAATGGTTGCCCGAAATGCCCTTCGAGCAGATGGCTCGACACTCGATGGATTTCTGGCTTCAGGCGGAGGACCTGCCGCACCCTGACAACCGTATTCACTATAAAGGCAGCCAGGTCCACCTCGACCTCGTTGAAACCAATCCGCAAGCTCTCACCCATCTCAAGCGCAAGCTCACTCAGGTGCTGGACAAAGCCGGCCATCCGCACGTGCTGATAGAGCGCAACCTCTACCTGGGCAAGAACATCCCGATCGGTGGCACCGCCCATCAGGCCGGCACCGCACGTTTTGGCGCTGATTCCCGCACCTCGGTGCTCGACCTAGATTGCCGCGCACACGAGGTGGATAATCTCTATCTTGCTGATGCGAGTTTCTTTCCCTCGATCGGCGCAGTGAACCCGACCCTCACGATCGTTGCCAACGCACTACGCGTCGCGGACGCCATTCGGGCCCGGCTTTGAGCGGCGCAGGGGAGGCGAGATGATGACGAATAAGGCGAAACCACGCCGTCCCATTGAGGACTATGCACTAATCGGATCAACGGAAGGCGCGGCGCTGGTGCATCGCGATGGCACGATCGAATGGCTCTGCCTGCCCCGCTTCGACTCGGAAGCGATCTTCGCGTCGCTTCTCGGCCATCGCGACCATGGCGCCTGGCAGCTCGCTGCGAGTGATTCAACCGCGCGCGTAACCCGACGCTACCTCCCGGACACAATGATCCTCGAAACCACCATCGAGACTGGCGCCGGCAAGGCCATGGTATTCGACCTCATGCCGCTGCCGGCGATAGGCGGAACGCATGAGCTGGTCCGTATCGTCCACGGGCTCGAAGGCACAGTCGAAATCACCATGGATCTGAGGCTGCGCTTCAACTATGGCGCCTGGGCGCCCTGGGTAGAGCGCAAGGAGGGTATGATCGTCGCGATCGCCGGGCCGGATGCCGTGCGCATCAGCAGCAGTGTCGATCTCGATAATGTGGATTTCGCCACTCAGGCTCGCTTTCACGTGGCCGCCGGCCAGGATGTGGCGACGATGCTCGAATGGTTTCCCTCACATCTCGAGCCACCGCTACCGCGCGATCCTCATGCGCTCATGCGACGGACCGCGAGAGAATGGAGCCTATGGGCGCAAGGTTGCACCTATGCCGGTCCCCACGCCGAGACAGTGCGGCGTTCGCTCGTCACGCTCAAAGCGCTGACCTATCGTCCGACCGGCGGTATCGTTGCAGCTCCAACGACATCGCTCCCGGAAATGCCCGGCGGCGTGCGCAACTGGGACTATCGTTACTGTTGGCTGCGTGACGCCGTGCTCACGATCTACGCGCTGACCGGGTCCGGCTTCCACGAAGAGGCTAGCGCTTGGAGGTGGTGGCTAATGCGGGCCACGGCTGGGGCACCGGATGAGCTGCAAATCATGTACGGGCTGCATGGCGAGCGCCGGCTAACAGAAGTCGAGCTTGAGCATTTGCCCGGCTATGAGGACAGCCGCCCCGTCCGCGTCGGCAACGCAGCCCATGACCAGCTTCAGCTCGATGTTTACGGTGCCGTAATTGGCGCCTTCGATGCCGGGCGGCGCGCCGGACTACATGACATGGATGCGGTCTGGCCGCTCCAGCGCGCCATCGCCAAGAACCTCCTCACACTCTGGAAACAGCCTGATTCCGGCCTCTGGGAAGTCCGCGGGCCGCCGCGGCACTTCGTATATTCGAAGGTCATGTGTTGGCTCGCCTTCGACCGCATGGTCGCGAGTGCGACAGACTACAAGCTCGAAGGGCCGGTGGAGGAGTGGCGCCAGGCTCGGGACGAGATTCACGCGGATATCTGCGCGAATGGCTACGATGCCGCCAGCAACAGCTTCGTGCAGTATTACGGTGCGAGCGTCGTGGATGCGGCACTATTGCAAATCCCGATGCTTGGCTTCCTGCCGGCGGATGATCCACGCGTTCTCGGAACCATTGCGCGGATTGAGCGTGAGCTATTGGAAAACGGTGTCGTCTATCGCTACCGAACCGACGGAGCGAATGCTGACGGTTTGCCGGGCCACGAGGGCGCCTTCCTCGCCTGTAGCTTCTGGCTCTGCGACGCCTGGACGCTCTGCGGCCGCACTCAGGACGCATCGGCGCTATTCGAGCGTCTCCTTTCGTACGGCAACGATCTCGGCCTTTTCGCGGAGGAGTACGACCCCATCGCCGGGCGTCAGCTCGGCAATTTTCCCCAGGCGTTCAGCCATTTTGCCCTGATCAACACGGCGCATACATTGGCCGGCCAGGCCGGAGGCATTGCCGAGCACCTCGCGGATGCGTCGAGCCCAGGGCCTCTGTCCTAGATCCAAAACTAGACCCAAGACTGAGGAAGAGCATGCCATGGCGCAAGCCGAGCATTTTGATGCCCTAATTGTCGGCAGCGGGACGGGTGGGACCCAACTCGCCCTCGCTCTCGGCGGCGCCGGAAAGCGCGTGGCGGTGGTGGAAAGGCGTTGGATCGGCGGCTCTTGCCCAAACGTCAACTGCCTACCGAGCAAGAACGAGATATTTTCGGCGAAGATCATCGAGACTATTCGCCGATATGCTGGGCAATTCGGTTCGGTCGCCGCGCCGTTCTCGGTAGACATGGTCGAAGTGCGCGCGCGCAAGCGCGTCATGGTCGAGGAGCTGAGCGCAGCAATCTTGGAAGCATATAAGGCGAACGACGTCACGCTCGTCTCAGGTGACGGCCGCTTCGTCGAGCCCAGGACCGTGGAGGTCGTCTTGAATGGCGGCGATACGCGCATGCTCACGGCCGGTCAGATCTACCTCAACCTCGGCACGCGCGCATCGATTCCGCCGCTTCCGGGTTTGGCCGCATCCGGAGCGCTCACGAATATTGAGGCGCTTGAGCTCGACCGCGTACCGGCACACCTTCTCGTCCTAGGCGGCGGATATGTCGCACTCGAGCTGGCGCAGGCCTTTTCGCGCTTTGGGAGTCGCGTGACCATCATCGAGCGCCAGCAGATGATAGCTAGTCGCGAAGACCTCGATATTGGCACCGAGATCCTTCGTTTCCTGACAGAGGAGGGCATCGATATCGTGACCTCCGCCGAGGCCTTGCGCGTTGACGGTCGGTCCGGGCAGGAAATCCGTCTGCACCTCCGCACGGCTTCCGGTACGCGTGACATCACTGCAAGCGACATTCTGGTCGCCACAGGTCGTAAGCCCAATACCACAGGCATCGGCCTCGAGATCGCAGACGTCGCGCTCGACACAAGAGGCTACATCAAGGTTGGCGATCGGCTGGAGACGAGCGCGCCCGGTATTTGGGCGTTGGGTGAGTGTGCCGGCAGCCCTCAATTCACCCATGTCTCCTATGACGACTGCCGCGTATTGCAATCCGCCATGGCAGGTGGCCAACGCACTACGGCGAACCGTCTCGTCCCCTACAGCATGTTCACAGATCCACCGCTAGCCCGCGTCGGGCTCAGCGAAGGCCAGGCCCGGCAAGCGGGCATCGGGCATCGCGTCGCCAAGCTGCCGATGAAGGCGGTGCTGCGAACGCGGACGACCGGGGAGACCACGGGCTTCATGAAGGCTGTCATCGATGCTGGCAGCGATCGCATTCTTGGCTTCGCTATGATCGGTGCCGAGGCGAGCGAAATAATGCCTATTGTGCAAACTGCCATGCTCGCCGGCATGCCCTATACCGGGCTGCGTGACGCCATATTTGCCCACCCAACGCTGGCGGAAGGACTGATTGGGCTTTTCTCCAGTGTACCAGCGATCGACTAAACCGGCGTGTCGTTCACGCTCGGCATTGCCGAAGACGATGTGACCTTGGGGCGCCGGGTTGCGGACCTCTTCCATCCTCACCGCCATTGGCCCTTACTCTGGCAAGTTTCCACCCGGGTGCCCAAAATGGCACATTCTCGCCTGGGAAGGGCTGTGCCGACCGATCAAGTCGCAACGCAGGAGGACGACCGCGAGCGCCGCGCCGAGCGCAGGGCCAAGCCAATAAACCCACCAGCCTGACCAGTTCCAGCTCACCAGTTCGGGCGCAAAGGAGCGGGCGGGATTAGCGCTAGCGCCGGAGATGGGGGCTTCGAGCCAACTCAAGATCGCGAAGAGCGGCGGATTCACAAGCGGCGTGTAACGCTGCGTCGCATGCCGACTGGCAAAAACGAATACCAGCGCAACCATGAGGAATGTGCAGAGGATCTCGCCGCCCACCGCGAAGGCGATGGGAATGGACTGCCCTGGAACTGTCGCCGCCCAATGGTCGCTGGCGCCGATGCTACCCCACAACAAGAACAAGACTGCCGCGCCCAAGGCGCCGCCCAGCAGCTGTGCTGCGACGTAGCATCCGGCGTCGCGCCAGCGGAGTTTGCCCTCGAGCCAAAAGGCCAGTGTGATTGCCGGATTGATATGTGCGCCGCTGATTTTTCCGAGCGGCGAATAGGCTATGGCGACGCCGATGCAGCTGACCAGAAAGCCGTTTAGCAGCCGTCGCTCGCCCATCCCAATCGGTAGTGAGGCCAACGGCGCGCCCTTGCCCCAGAAGGCGATGACGATCGAGAGCCCGACAACGACGAGCAGGGCGGTGCCAGCCGCCTCGGCGGCGTACATGTCCGGGTGCAGACGGTTCGACGGACAGGGATCGCCACTCAACGGGCGATCTGGCTTCGCGCCGAGCGGTCGGACCGTCGCTGAAGCCGTCGCCACCCGGATCGCGCGAGCCTCAGCCCCCTCGACCACGCCGTGACTGCGACATCGATTGCAGCAAAAGCGCCACGAGGCCCGTCCATCCCGTTTGATGCGAGGCACCGAGCCCAGCACCAGTGTCGCCGTGGAAGTATTCGTGGAAGGGTATGAGGTCGCGAAAATGTTGGTCGGTCTGGAAGAGGGCGTAATCGCCGAGAACGGGCCGGCGGTCATTGATGTCGGGCCGAAAGAGCGAGACCAACCGTCGCGACAGCTCCTCCGCCGCCTCGGCGAGGCTCACACGCATGCCGGAACCGGTGGGACACTCGATCGTGACATCGGTGCCGTAGAAGAGGTCAAATTCGCGGAGCGCCTCGACCAATAGGAAGTTGATCGGCATCCAAACCGGTCCCCGCCAATTGGAATTTCCACCGAAGAGTGCCGTCCGCGATTCGCCGGGCTCGTAATCAACAGCGAAACGCATCCCTTCCGCCTCAAAAGCAAAAGGCGCGCCTGCATGCGCTTTAGAGACCGCCCGCACGCCATGCGAAGAGAGGAACTCTGTTTCGTCCAGCATACGACTAAGAAGCGCCGTCATGCGATGGCGGCGCAGTAGTGAGAGCAAGATGCGACCGTCCTTCCCCGGCTTAGCCCAGTGCGAGACGAGCGCAGCGAGGTCTGGGCGATGCGTCAACATCCACCGGGTGCGGCTCGCAAACCCGGGGAAGCGTGCAAAGACTTCGCTATCGAGAACTTCCACGGCGCAGAGCGGAATCAGTCCCACGAGTGAGCGCACGCGTAACGGTAGGCGCTGCCCGTCCGGCAGGTTGAGTACGTCGTAGTAGAACTGGTCGCAATCGTCCCATAGTCCAATGGGCGTGTCCCCATCTACATCCCCCATGTTGGTCATAGCGTCCGCGATGTATAGGAAATGCTCGAAAAACTTAGTGGCTATATCTTCGTAAACGGGATCCTCTGTAGCTAGCTCCAACGCTATTCGCATCAGGTTGAGGCAGTACATCGCCATCCACGCGGTGCCATCGGCTTGGCTAATATAGCCGCCAGTCGGCAGCGGACTCGATCGGTCGAAGATACCGATATTGTCGAGACCGAGGAAACCACCCTCGAATATGTTGCGGCCGTCCCTATCCTTACGGTTCACCCACCAAGTGAAATTCACCATCAATTTGTGGAAGATCCGCTCAAGGAAGCCTCGATCGGCCTCCCCAGTCAACGCGCGATCCATTTGATACACGCGCCAAGCGGCGAAGGCGTGCACCGGTGGATTCACGTCTCCGAAGGCCCATTCATAAGCTGGGAGTTGGCCGTTCGGGTGCATGTACCATTCGCGCGTCAATAGCAGGAGCTGATTTTTTGCGAACTCCGGATCGATCAGAGCGAAGGTGATGCAGTGGAAGGCAAGGTCCCAGGAGGCGTACCAAGGATACTCCCACTTGTCCGGCATTGAGACGATGTCCGCATTATTTAGGTGCGGCCAATCCCGATTCCGACCATTCTTGCGCTCGGGCGGCGGCGCGGGCTGGGCCGGATCTCCTTGCAACCAACGGCGAACGTCGAAGTGATAATACTGCTTCGACCAGAGCATGCCGGCCAGCGCCTGCCGCTGAATGTTGCGCGCCTCGGCATCCGGAAGGTCCGCCTGGAGTGCCGCGTAAAACATGTCTGCCTCTGCGATGCGCGCGACGACAACTTCGTCGAAAGCGCTCGTGTCCAAGGCGCCGGCCTCGGCAGAAGCGAGCCGAAAGCGAAGGGTTTCCGTACCACCTGAGGGGATCTCCAGTCTGGTATAGGCCGCACACTTCGTTCCGACGCCCTCGGGGTTGATCGCGCCGGCGTCATCGCTCACCAGCCAGTCGTTAATGCCGTCCTTGAAGAATCCCCCTGCATCAGTGCCGAAGAGTCGCCGCGGATTGGTATCATTCTCGCAGAAAAGAATTTGCGCATTCTGGAGTGCAGTAAACCGCATCGGCGGAGCTCCTGAGCGCGTAACCTGTACCGCGCCCGCGGCGGTAAGCAGAAGCTGTGGCCGCGAGTTGTTCGCGTCCCAGGACCAGGTGTTGCGAGCCCAGAGCTGAGGTAGCACATGCAACGTGGCGGCCTGCGGGCCACGATTGACGACAGTAACGCGCATCAGAATGTCGTGGGGCGCCGCCTTGGCATATTCGACCGTGACGTCAAAATAACGACTCTCGTTGAAGACACCAGTATCGACGAGCTCGTACTCCGGACGGTCCTGACCGCGCCGCCGGCCATTCTCCGCCACTAACTCGTCATAGGGAAACCGGGCCTGCGGGTATTTGTAGAGCAGGCGCATGTATGAATGCGTCGGTGTGCCATCGAGATACCACCAGAGCTCCTTGACGTCCTCGCCGTGGTTACCCTCGCCATTGCTAAGACCGAACATGCGCTCTTTGAGGATTGGGTCGCGGCCATTCCATAACCCAAGGGCGAGACACCAGATCTGGTGTCTGTCGCTGAAGCCCGCAATACCGTCTTCGCCCCAGCGATAGGCGCGAGAGCGCGCCTGATCATGGGTGATATAATCCCAGGCTGCACCACCCTGGCTGTAGTCCTCGCGCACCGTGCCCCACTGGCGCTCGCTGAGAAAAGGACCCCAGTCACGCCAGCCTTCCGCCTCGGGGGCCTTGAGACGTATGCCCTCAGTCGTCCGCAACAGGGCTTGAGCCTCCAAACGGGGAAGGTCCTTGGGCAAGCGGGACTCCTGCATTGTCAGTCGTGAAGATCAAGCATGCGGCGGAGCCGGATGAGTTCGCCGAGCGACCAGGCTTGGAAGGGGCAGCCGGCCAGCAAATGCGGCGCATCGCCATCGGCTATTTCCGAGACGTGACCCATGCCCGCGGCATCAAGATGCGCCATGAGTGGTGCGAGGAAGCGGACCGTTGCCTCTTGTTTAGCGGCACTGCTGCGACCGCGGACGGCAAGCCAGGCGTCAACGAAGCCGCCCATCAGCCAAGGCCATACCGTACCCTGGTGATAAGCACCGTCGCGTTCGGCCGGGCCACCGCGATAGCACCCAATATAGGCAGGATCGTCAGGTGCCAAACTGCGCAGTCCGAGCGGCGTCAGAAGCTTCGCTTCCACAGCCTCGACCACCGCCCGCGCCGCCTCCCCCGTTATCAGCACGAAGGGAAGGCCGCCGACGGCAAAGATCTGGTTAGGTCTCAGCGCCGCATCAACTGCACCTGACACATGACCTACATCGACAACATCAAAAAGACCGGCACCCGGCCGGACGAAGCGTGCCTCGAAGGCGGTCTGTGCGTTGTCAGCCGCCTCATTCCAACGCGCCGACCAGCGGCTGCCTGCGATACGCAGCGCATTGATCCAAAGCGCCTGAATCTCGACTGGTTTGCCGATGCGCGGGGTGATCACGCGGTCGCCGACCTTAGCATCCATCCAAGTAAGCTGCACACCTGGTACGCCAGCGCGCAGTAGACCATCCACGTCGACGCCGATGCCGAAGCGAGTTCCCGCCGTGTAACCTCCCAGGATCGCCTCGCAGGCATCGCGAAGGCGACAAGCGACGGCAGGTGATGTGGGCGTCTTATTGGCGTCGCACAGTGCAAGGAAGTCATGCACCGCCACGATGTACCAAAGCGAAGCATCGACAGCATTGTATTCCGGCGCCTCCCCGCGATCGAGGAAGCGGTTGGGAAGCATTCCCTCGCTCACCGTATCGGCCCAGGCGCACAGGATGGCTTCTGCGGTCGCGAGATCGCCCGAGGCCAGTAGCAGCCCGCGCATGGCAATAAAAGTGTCGCGACCCCAATCGGCAAACCAGGGATAGCCGGCGATCACCGTCTTGCCGTTCTGTCGTCTGGCGACATAGCTCCGAGCGGAGCGGGCGAGAGGGGCGAGATCTGAGCGGCGTTGTCGCTCGACCGCCGCCAGGCTCTCCGCATAGGGCTCAGCGTCGCCGAAAGCGGCGTCCCCTGCCCGCAGTACTATCACCGCCCCGCCGTCGCGATCGAGATCGAAGCTCAGCACACCTGGCGATGCGAGATCTTCGCTGCAATCGAGGCCGCGGTCACGTTCAGCGGTATAGAGAAAGTCGCGGTACCACTCCGGCGAAGACGAGTAGGCGCCGTTCGTCAACGCCGTGATGGCCGGGACGGAGGCATACGGCTGCCAGCACACCTTAACACCGATGCAGCGAGCATTAAAATCGAAAGTCGGATTCTCGTGGTGCAGGCCATGATAGTCCCTCCCGGAGAGCAGCAGGCGGACATTCAGCTTGCACGGACCGCTTCCCCGTAGGCGCCGCCAGCGTAGAATGGTCTCACCAGTGCCTTCTGGAACGAGGATCTCCTGCATGATCTCCGCGCCATCGGGCAGCACGAAGGTCCATCGTGGCCAGGGATCGCGGCTGAATTCCGCGATATGCCGATACCCATCCGGATAGACGACATCTGGCAGATAGCGGTGGGTGGTGAGCGGTATCCGCCCTGCTGAGTTCTCGACCCACGACTCGGCGCCATTGACGAGCACGAGCCGCCCAGTCGGGGGCGTGCTGGCAGTCAACAGCAACGCATGATAGCGACGAGTCCTCTCACCGCCGATGGTGCCGGAGGCGAAGCCGCCGCTGCCATCCGGCTCCAGCCACTCGGCATCCAGCATGTTCGCGTGCGCGCTCATTCCGCGGCAAGCGACGACCAGCGATGGCCGCCGGATGCCAGCAGCGCGTCCGCGCCAGCCGGCCCTTCGCTGCCGGCGGAATAGAGCTCCGGCGTTCCCTCGCCTCGAGCAAAGGCGGCAAGCAGCGGCTCCACAGCCATCCAGCCAGCCTCGATATTGTCGGCTCGCTGGAATAGCGTCGCATCGCCGATCATGCAGTCGTAGATCAGCGTCTCGTAGCCGACATTCGGTTTCTCAGCAAAGAAGTCACTGTAGCGGAGCGTGGTGTGGACCGCGTCGATATTCATCACTGGTCCCGGCACCTTGACGTTGTATTGCATTTTCGCGCCTGGCACAGGATCAATCTGCAGACGCAATACATTCGCTGCCAATCCCGCTACCGACGTGTGGCGGAACATCTGATAGGGCGCTTCCTTGTAGTAGACAGCGATTTCGGTTTTTCGCGAAGCCATCCGCTTGCCGGTTCGGATGTAGAAGGGCACACCGGCCCAACGCCAATTGTCGATGGTCAGCTTCAATGCCAGATAGGTCTCGGTGCGAGACTCAGGCGAAACGTGCGGCTCCTGCCGGTAACCCACGACCTCCCTGTCAAGCAGTCGCCCCGCACTATATTGCCCGCGCACTGCATCCGCGGGCTGGATCGGGCGCACGGCCTGAAGCAGTTTGGCTTTCTCCGAGCGAACTGCCTCGGCCGCGAGGGAGTCAGGAGGCTCCATGGCGACGACGCTGAGGAGCTGGAACATGTGGTTCGGCACCATGTCGCGCAGCGCTCCGGTCGGCTCGTAGAAACCGCCGCGCTGCTCGACGCCAACCGTCTCTGCGGCGGTAATCTCGACATGGTCGATATACTCGCGACGCCACATCGGCTCGAACATGCCATTAGCAAAACGCATGGCCAGGATACTCTGCACGGTTTCCTTCCCGAGAAAATGGTCGATGCGATAGTACTGGCTCTCGTCCGCCAGCTTTAGGATGCGCGCATTCAGTGCTTGCGCTGATGGAAGGTCAGCGCCGAAGGGCTTTTCGATGATTACGCGACGGAAGCCGGTCTCGCCTTCCGCGAGCAACCCCGAGGCGGCAAGACCTTCGACGACCGGTCCGAAGAAGCGTGCTGCTACCGCGAGATAGAAGATCGCATTGCCGCTAACGTGGCCAGAGAGCGTTGCATAGGTCTCGGGCCGCTCGAAGTCACCTTGCACGTAATGCAGCCGTTGGCTGATCCACTCCCAAGCCGTCTCGTCAATGGCATCAGGGTGAAACTCGCCCGTTTTGTCCTCAGTGAAGGACCGCATCGTCTCGGTCAGGGCTTGTCGCCACCCATCATCGGTGTTGGCGACATGATCGACACCGATGATTTTAAGTCCCTGATCAAGCAGCCCAGCACCTGCCAGGTTGTAAAGAGCGGGCATTACCAATCGTTTCGTCAGGTCGCCCCCCGCACCGAAGATGACCAAAACACAGGGCGGCGCTGGCTTTGTGCCGGCGGCTGACATTGGGTCGCCGGCTCTTTTCACTGCTATTATTCCCGGGTCCATTTGTGCTTGCCTCATGTTCAAGACGATAGATGATTCCGCGCGCCACAGATTCCGTTCCGCGCCGCGGACACGCGTCTCCCCAGCACCACTAAGCACACGGTTGAGAATAGGACGGTGCCATACGCCATCGCGATTTGACGGCCAATGCAGCGCAGAATTGCCATCACTCGTGCACTGGCCTACGTGAGAAAATCGTTGCAGCGAAAGCGTAGAACATCGCATCGCACGATTGAGCGCGCTTCGGGGCTTTGTGAATCGTCGTAGCTGGGTGGGCCAATGGAAATGATGGGAGCATAGCTTCTGGATTGCGCACCTTCGTTCCATCATGTGCCGATGGAATTTCTTTGTCCTGTCGATCGCTGGCGGTGCGCAAATACTGAGGCGATGGGCCGAAATGGTCCGTGGCTGTAGTTGCGGCAAGTAATGCCCCCACCGAGGCCAATCGGAAGCACGATGTTCGAATGGATTCTGCCATCGGCTTAAGCTGAGGAGAGGCCTTGATCAAGCCGAGTAGCCTGGTAGATGCGCCGCCGGGTATCGGAGAGAAACCGCGGGGCACCGGCTTGTCGCGCACGGCGACGTTGGCCGCCACGAGCGTATTTGACAACTCCACGACTTTTGCTCTGCTCCCTTCCGGTTAAGGCCGTTGAACTGAGGGTCATGAGAACAATGTGCACAACCCACAGTGAGATAGCGGTTCCGCTACGTCCAATGCCTATGGGGCATCGATTTAACAGCTAAAACGCATCGGCGAGCGATCAAGCTTCAGAAATCTCACGCTCGATAGTATTGCATCTTGTGATAAGCCGACCTCAGAATGAAAACGAGGATCCTCGAGTGCGACGTTTACCCCAAAGTCTCTTAAAGTGTTTAGGGAATGGTCGGCTGCCGTGAAGGTCGCCTCCGCCAGCGTCAGGGGCAGCGTCGTCTCAGGCAAGACGCCTGCTGCATGCTTGACAAGATTGATGCCTACTCCCACTCGGTTCCTCAGTCGATCGCTCCTCGCAGATTCGAAGGGCTCCAGATTAACTCAAGCATCACCTCGGCCGTCGTATCTGCGCCGTCATGGTTTGAGCAGGATCACCTGCCGCCTGAATAGGCTCATCTGTGGACGTCCCCGGAGAAGCAAGAGGATTTTTTGCCTTCTGACGCGTGGTTGGGTGCTGCCACCTGTCGGGCCTCGCGATACGGCCGTAAGTTGCCTAGGGCCCGAAGGGAGTCCGCGGATCGGCGCCATATCAGGCCTGCGTGCTCGCAGGCACGGTGAGTCTATCTGGCTCTGCCGATCCCGTCTCATCAACCGTTGCGCCGTACTTGCCTTCGCCCTTTCACTCCTTCGACGGCCTCAGGCCGCAGCGCTGCTCAGGCAGCGGTCACAGCTGGAGCTCTGTAAACTTCGTTGCGCGCGAGCGAGGCCCACACGGTCCGCGCCATCTTGTTGGCGAGCGCGGCAATAGCCAACATGCACGGCTTGCGAGCCAGCATGCGCGCGAGCCCCGACCCGGCCGGAGGTCCGCGCCGACTTGTCTGGCGCACCAAAGCGGCAGCGCCGATTATGAGCAGGCGCCGGATGGTGCGCTCGCCCATTTTTGATGTGCCACCCAGCTTCTGTTTGCCGCCTGTGGACCGCTGAACAGGCGTCAGCCCGAGCCAGGCGGCGAAGTCGCGCCCTTTTCGGAACGTCTCTACAGGGGGCGCCAGGGCGGCGATCGCCGTCGCCGTAATCGGGCCAATGCCGGGTATAGTCATCAGCCGCGCGGGCACATCTTCGTCCTTTGCCCGCCGTGCAATCTCTCGATCTAGCTCGATTATTCGACCATTGAGCGTCGCTACCATATCGACCAGAACATCAAGCATGGCTCGTGCTGCTGATGGCAGCGCAGTTCCCGCCTCACCAACGAGTTCCAGAAGCTTTGGCAGATTCGCTGGCCCTCTCGCTGCTGCGAGCCCGTATTCGGTAAAGCTGGCCGCGTATGGCAGTGATCAGCTGCGTGCGCTGCCGGACGAGCAGGTCGCGGGTGCGGAAGATGGCGGCGCTGGCCTGGGCCGCCTCACTCTTCACGGCGACGAAGCGCATCGTCGGTCGCTGGGCGGCTTCGCAGATGACCTCTGCATCGGAGGCATCCTTTTTTGCCGCTTAACAAACGACGTAGACGATCCCACTGATGACACAGCGACCATCGACGCGCCGCAGCCCGCGCGAGATCGGGAAGAACGGCTCGATCCAGCGCATCTGCGCCTCGGTCGGCAGTGGCACTGGGGGGCTCCGATGCCCCCAGAATCACACCGCGTCGAGCCGTGTAAACGGTCCTGAACCTAGCTTCTAATGCAGCGTGAGATGCGGCCGCGCCGGCGAGCTAAAATGCCCTCCAGGCCACGGGGCGCGACCGTCCTTTCGCGTAGCTATCCCTCTCACCGTATGCCTCCGCCGAAGGCCGCCTGGGCGGGCACCGCTTGCCGCTTTAAGTAGCACTTTAAGGCGGCGGTTGAGGTGGCAGGATGGATGGCGTGGTGGAGATCATCACGGGCCGGGAACGCCGGCGGCGCTGGAGCACGACGGACAAGCTGCGACTTGTAGCCGAGACCGAGGAGGCTGGCACTTCGGTTCGAGCGGTCGCAGCTCGACATGGGATCTGCGAGAGCCTTCTGTTCACGTGGCGGCGGCAAGTGCGTGAGGGGGCGCTTGTGGGAGCGCTGGATATTCCAATGTTCGTGCCGGTGCAGATGATTAGCGGCGCCACCACGTCGCCTTCCCCGTCAGCCGGTCATCCGGTGCGTCCGGCATCTGTGTCTCGCGCCGCCGCGGCAACGGGGGTGATTGAGATCGAGCTCGCGAACGGACAGCATGTCCGTGTCGGCAGCGACGTCAATCTCAGCGCGCTGCGTCGCGTGTTGGCGGCACTGCGCGAGTGATCCCGGTTCCGGCGGGTGTGCGGATCTGGATTGCCACCGGACATACCGACATGCGTCGCGGGATGCGCGGATTGGCGCTGCAGGTGCAGGAAGGTCTTGGGCGAGATCCGTTTGCCGGAGACGTTTTCGTCTTTCGAGGGCGGAGCGGATCCCTGATAAAGGCGATCTGGCACGACGGGCTGGGCTTATCTCTTTATGCGAAGCGCCTCGATCGTGGCCGCTTCACATGGCCACAAACGGTGGACGGCGTCCTCCCGCTGACAGCCGCGCAGATGGGTTATCTCCTGGAAGCGATCGACTGGCGCAATCCACAGCTGACTTGGCGGCCGACGTCCGCGGGTTAGGTCAAACTGCGGCTTTGCCCGAGAAAGCAGTACAAAACCGGCGCGATTTGTGATTCGATCGGTCTTATGGAGGCCGATCCTGCAGCCTTGCCCGACGATGTCACGGTGCTTAAAGCGGCGCTCATCGCGGAGCGTGCGC
The DNA here is from genome assembly GCF_009765865.1 of Acidisoma sp. L85. Classification (GTDB taxonomy): domain Bacteria; phylum Pseudomonadota; class Alphaproteobacteria; order Acetobacterales; family Acetobacteraceae; genus Acidisoma. The sequence goes on along the minus strand of NZ_LMUQ01000030.1, from coordinate 1,998 downwards.
GCGCCGATGCAGCCCAGGCCGAGGCCGCCATCGCACGCGCCCAGCAATCCGATGCCGAAGCGCTGATCGCACGGCAGAAGCTGGAGATCGAGAAGCTCAAGCGCGAGATCTACGGCCCGCGCTCGGAACGTGCGCGCCGTCTGATCGATCAGTTGGAATTGGAGCTCGAGGAGCTGGAGGCCACGGCCACAGAGGACGAACTCCAGGCTGAGCGGGAAGTAGCCAAGGCAACCACTGTCGCCGCATTCAGCCGCAAGCGGCCGGCCCGGAAGCCATTCCCCGATGATCTGCCACGTGAGCGGGTGATCGTACCCGGGTCCGCAGCCTGCACATGCTGTGGCGGCGCGCGACTGTCCAAGCTGGGCGAGGACGTCACCGAGACGCTCGAGGTCATCCCACGGCGCTGGAAGGTCATCCAGCACGTCCGCGAGAAGTTCAGCTGCCGCGACTGTGAGACGATCAGCCAGGCGCCGGCGCCCTTCCACGTTGTCCGTCGTGGCTGGGCTGGTCCCAACCTGCTGGCCATGATCGCCTTCGAGAAGTTTGGGCAGCACCAGCCGCTTAACCGGCAGGCCGAACGCTATGCCCGTGAGGGTGTGGTCATCAGCCTGTCGACGATGGCGGACCAGGTGGGCGCCTGTTGCGCCGTGCTGGAACCGATCTTCAAGTGCCTCGAGGCGCATGTCTTTGCCGCCGAGCGACTGCACGGCGACGACACCACGGTGCCGGTGCTGGCCAAGGGCAAGACCGACATAGCTCGATCATGGGTCTACGTACGTGACGATCGGCCGTTTGCCGGGCACGCGCCCCCGGCGGCGGTGTTCTACTATTCGCGCGATCGTGGCGGCGCCCACCCGCAAGGCCATCTCGCGACCTATGCCGGCATCCTTCAGGCTGATGCATTCGGCGGCTACAAGAGGCTCTACGATCCTGCCCGACAACCAGGGCCGATCACGGAGGCAGCATGCTGGGCACATGCACGCCGGAAGTTCTTCATCCTGGCCGATCTGGCTCTGAATGCTAAGCGCAAGGCGCAAGGCAAGACACCCGTCTTTATGTCGCCCCTGGCGCTGGAGGCCGTGCGCCGAATTGACGCGGTGTTCGATGTCGAACGCGAGATCAACGGCCGCCTACCGGCGGAACGGCGGGCGGTCCGCCAAGAGATCAGCCAGCCGCTCGTCATCGAGCTGGAGGCTTGGATGCGCCGTGAGCGCGCCAAGCTCTCGCGCCACGATGACGTCGCCAAAGCCATCGACTACATGCTCAAGCGTTGGGCATCCTTCGCGCGCTTCCTTGAGGACGGGAGAGTCTGCATCACGAACAACGCGGCAGAGCGCGGGCTGAGGGGCATTGCCTTAGGCCGCAGGTCATGGCTGTTCGCGGGCTCAGATCGCGGTGGCCAAAGGGCGGCCATGATGTACAGCTTGATAGTCTCCGCCAAGATGAATGACGTCGATCCGCAAGCCTGGCTCGCCGATGTTCTTCGCCGCATCGCGGATCACCCGGCATCGCGGCTGCACGAGTTGTTGCCGTGGCGATGGAGCCACGACCGCAAGGCACTGGCGGCATGAGCACCCAGATTGCCGTCCTCAAAGTCACTCTCGACGGCGTCAAGCCGACGGTGATGCGGCGGTTTGTCGTGCCGCTGACCATCCGGCTTGATCGCCTGCATCTCGTGCTTCAGGCAGCGATCGGGTGGACGAATAGCCACCTCTATGAGATCACCCGAGGCGTTGGGTGGGGCATACCGGACGCTGACTTCGGAGACGGTCCGCTTGACGCCAGGAAGGCTAGGCTCATCGATGTCCTGGAAGACTGCGGCGTCAAGACGCTGAAGTATCTCTACGACTTCGGCGATGGGTGGGAACACACCGTCAAAGTCGAGCGCATTGAAAACGCAATCCCAGGCCTGACTTCTCCATTTCTGGTCGACGCCGTCGGACGATGCCCTCCCGAAGACGTCGGTGGCCCTTCAGGCTACGAGGATTTCCTCGAGAT
>NZ_LMUQ01000029.1 GCF_009765865.1 Acidisoma sp. L85 | reverse complement strand
GTTGAGACAGAACCCTGGAGAATATCCCGATGTTGAAACACCGCAACACAACACAGCACTCGAATCATCGCGATCACTATCAGGAGGTGACGGACCAAATCATCGGCGCGCTCGAAGCGGGTATCCGGCCGTGGCGCCAACCTTGGAAGAGTGGCTCACCTGGCATGCCAATCAATGCCACGACCGGACAGCCTTATCACGGCATCAACGTGTTGGTG
>NZ_LMUQ01000028.1 GCF_009765865.1 Acidisoma sp. L85 | reverse complement strand
TTGCGGCCAACGATCTTCTTATTGGCATCATATCCTCGCGCTTTGGCATTCGGCGCCTTCACCGTCTGGCTGTCGAGCACACCACCAGACGGGCTGACTTCACGTCCGCTCGGCTCCCGGTCAAGCATCAGCGACACGTCGTGAATGGTCTGGAACAGCATCCGACGCACGAACCGTCGAAACCACCAGTATACGGTTTGCCACGGGC
>NZ_LMUQ01000027.1 GCF_009765865.1 Acidisoma sp. L85 | reverse complement strand
GATGCGGAAGAGCGAGATGAAATCGTCTCGCTGGAAGGGCATCAGCTTCTCGAGCGCGACGCGTCGCCCCGCCTCGTCGCCCGCCATGATCATCTGACGCACGGCGCCGATGCGGGCCGCCGCGGCATCGACCGCATCGACACTCTCCAGTGACAGCGCGACTTGAGCCCACCCAAGGCGATCTTGTGGAGCACCACCCTCGACCCAGGGGGCGGCCATCAGTTCGAGCTGAAGGCCGCGGGGCAAGGTCGCGATATGAGCGAGCTTCATCGCTTATCCGATCGTCGCGCGCCGCGCCGAGATCGGCACCAGGGTCATCAGGCCGGCCAGCAGCCAAAAGGCGGCGTGGAGACCGATCGCCTGAGAGAGGAACCCGATGGCCGCGGGGCCAGCGAGGACGCCCGCATAGGCGGTGGTGGTCAGTGCGGCGACGGCGAGGGCCGCCGGCATGGCTGTCTGCCGACCGGCCAGGTGAAAGAGTACCGGCACGAGATTCGACGCACCAAAGCCAATCAGGAGGAATCCCGCCATCGCGACCGGCGGGAACGGTATGGTCAGAAGCACGATGAATCCCAAAATGGCGGTCAAACCGCCCCAGATCAACACGCGGGCGTTGCCGGCTGCCGCCACGAAGCGGTCACCGGTCAGCCGGCCAATCGTCATCGCGATCGCGAACAGCATATAGCCGAGCCCACCTTGTGCCGCGTCCACCAGTCGCGCGCCGATCACGAGCAGCGCGCTCCAGTTGAGGATTGCGCCCTCGACGAGAAAGGTGATTGCTCCAAGCCCTGCCAGCAGCAAGACGACACCGCGTGGTGCCACGAAAGGCACCGGCGCGCCCCGCGCCCGAAGCAGACGCGGCCAGGCAAGTCCAAGAGCCGTAAGCGCGGCCGCACTGCCGCACAACGCTCCGGCGAACGGTTTCACACCAGCCGAGAGCAGGAGGATCATGCCCCCGGCGCCCGCGAACCCGCCGATGCTATACATCGCGTGAAATCCCGACATCAGCGGCCGCTGTGCCGCGCGCTCAACCTCGACGGCATGGACATTCATCGCCACGTCGATCGTGCCAAGCGAGGCCCCAAATCCGAGGAGCGCCACCGCAAGGACGAACGCGCTGTCCGCGACCGATAGCACCGGCAGCAGCAACACGAGGCCGAAGCCGCCGCCAAGAATCATCGGCTTGCTCCCCAGTCGCGCGGTGAGCCATCCCGTGAGCGGCATGGCCACGATCGAGCCGATCCCGAGGCACAGAAGGAGCAGGCCGAAGGTACCGTCGTCGACGCCGATCCTCCCCTTGGCGAAGGGCACGAGTGACGCCCAGCACGACATGCCGAAGCCCGCAGCTAGGAAGGATAGACGCGTGGCGAGACGTGTCTTTGCGTGATCTGCCGAATGGATTATGCCAATCCCGGGAGGCTGCGCACAATCGTCAGCCACGGGGCGCATCCGCAATTCGGACCGCCGTCCCGGTTTCGCGCAGTGCCCCAACGATTGAGAGGGGCGCGTCATGCTCGACAACCAAATAATCGACGTCGGCGGCCCAACCTATGCGGTAGGGTGCTGCCGTCTCGAGTTTCGCGCTGGCAAGCATCAGGGCTGTCTCGGCACTGACTTCGATCAGGCCGCGCTTGAAGTCGACATCCGCCATATTGAATCCGGCGATGCCGTGTTCGATAGAGATCGCGCAGGTGCCGAGAAAACAAAGATCAATCCGGAAACGCTGCATCTCCGCAACCGACCGAGCGCCGACGCATCCACCGATCGTGATGTCCACAGATCCGCCAATCATGACTAGCGCGATCCCGTGACGCTCCATCAGCGCGGCGGCAACTGGGATTGAATTGGTCACGACCGTAAGGCCGGCATCCTGGGGTAGTTCCATTGCAAGTTGGCGGTTAGTGCTACCGGTATCGAGGAACAACGTCTGTCCTTCGCGAACGAGCCGCGCCGCCGTGCGCGCAAGGGCGCGCTTCTGTCCGATGTCCTCGCCTGACCGGACGTGTATTGGTGACGATGCCGGAGACAGTGGCAGCGCGCCACCGTAGACGCGCTTGCACACACCCTCGGCCGTGAGGGCGCGCAAATCGCGCCGGATCGCATCTTCAGAGACGTTGAATTCGGTCGCCAGAGCCGCGGCGCTTACCGCCTCACCCCGGGTGAGGCGACGTGCGATCTGCTGACGACGATCGAGCGGAAGTGCTGATGAACCGTGCATAATTGTGCATTATCACGCCAGAATGCGCACGACAAGCGGATCGACGTTTCATCCGCTCGACCTTGCCCGAGACGCTCACTCGGACCCGGTTGATTTTGAAAAGCCGCCTGCCATGTGCTGGCACTGGCGCGAAATGACTGTCGCCGAGACGCGCGCCAGCAACATATCGGCGACAATGTCGCTCAGGCCATCATCGACGATGACCGCTATGGCTATAGGGAGATAGTCTGAAACAGGTGTTCGATCGTCTGCAGAGCATCAAGCGTGCGGCGTTTCGTCGGTAGTGCGCACGGTGAAGGATATATCCAACGCTCCGGAGTAGTGTATGCGGGGATTGTCAATACGCGATAATATCCATTCGCGCCTCTTGAGACTGCGGCCAACCGCGCCGTTCTCCCGCGAGAAATAGCAGATTCGGTAACGCCTTAAGATTATGCTGTCCATGAGGATCACTCCCAAAATCGCGGCAGTGTCGTAACGTCGACATTACTGGTGCAGCCTCGAGTCCTTGGATAGAACAACAAAACGCACGGGCGTCGATAGTAGACGGTCGATTCATCATTTTTTGCAGGTAATAAAACGATTGGGTATGACAGTCGCTACCTACGCAAATGGTGCTGCTTTAGTTTGCGGTAGAGGGTTGCGCGGCTCACATCCAGCATCGCTGCTGTACGGCTGGCATCCCCACCGCTTTTTCTCATTGCTTCCACTATGGCTGCGCGTTCAGATAAGGCGCGGGCTGCCCGGGCCGTAGGTCGCTGGTCCGACGTTTCTGTGGTGGAGGAACTGGCGCGATCGGCAGCGCCGATCTCCTCAATCATCAAGTCCGCCGGCAGTATGACATCGCCGACACATAGCTGGAGGGCGCGCTGCAACGTGAACTTCATTTCCCGGACATTGCCGGGCCAAGGATGACGACGCATCGCTTCGACAGCGGGAGCCGAGAGGGTCACCTGCCGCCCGTCGCTGAGACGTTTCAGCATCGCCTCGAACAGCGGCACGGCGTCCTGTCGATCGCGCAGCGGTAGTAAGTTGATTACGACGCCAGCAATACGATAATAGAGGTCGGCCCGAAATTGTCCCTCGGCAACACGTGTCTTCAAATCCTGATTTGTCGCCGCGATAACCTGCACATCAATGATGCTAGTCTTACCAGATCCCAGAGGGCTTACTTCTCCGGATTCTAGCACACGTAAAAGCCTGGTTTGCAGAGCGAACGGCATGTCGCCTATTTCGTCCAAGAAAAGCGTTCCGCCATCGGCCTCGATTAGCCGCCCGACGTTGCCTTCGCGCCTTGCCCCTGTGAAGGCACCCGCGGTGTAGCCGAACAACTCGCTGTCGATGAGCGTTTCCGGGACGGCTGCGCAGTTGAACGATGCAAAAGGTCTGTCCCGGCGCGTTCCCTCGAGATGGAGCGCGCGCGCGAGCGCGTCCTTCCCACAACCCGTCTCACCCAATATCAAGATAGGCAATCGGCTCCCTGAGATGCGGCTCAGCAAATGACGCTGTTTGGCCACGCGTGGGTCGTCACCAAGGACTTCGTCAACGGAAAGCGGATCAGCGACCTTATGGCGCGTGCTAGCCGGCGACGGAGTTCCACGCAATCGTGCGGTGCGATCGACACAGCTCGACGACAGGCTCCGACGATCCCGCGTGATCTTGAAGACAGTTTCTCCGTTTCGATGCCGCATCACAAGCATGCCATTCTTGTGCATGTCGGCCTGGGATGGCTGCTCGACCTCAAGCAATGTGCCGAGGAGCTCGGGCTTGAGCGGTCCCTCCTCTAGATTGAGCCACCGACGTGCCAGCTGATTGGCACCCGTTACCTCTGCGCTATCGTTCAGCGCGAGCAGGATGGGACCCGCCTCGCTCCGTGCCTTGAGAAGTGTATTGTCCCGGTATTGACGGCGAAACAGGTGATTGTTCAGCCGATCGGCGGTCTTGCGAACCAGTCCGGAAACCATGATGAATAAGTCTTCGCGTAGATTCGGGTCCGCAGTACAGAAATTCAGTACGCCTGTCATCTCGGCATCCGCGGACAAAACCGGCGCCGCCACACACGACATGGCCGCGAAGTCGCGAAAGAAGTGCTCTGCTTGAAAGACTTCCGTCGGGCGGCGCTCGATCACGCAGGTTCCGACGCCATTCGTTCCAGCAATGCCCTCAGCCCAAAGCGTGCCGGCCCTTTCGGTTTCGACGTGATTGCCGGACTGGTGGTCAGAGCGATAGTAGACGATCGTACCCGCCATGTTCGAAAAGCTGGCACTGAAGTTAACGCTCGAGAGAGGCAGCCAAATGTAGTCGAGCTCTTCGTCGATGGTTGCTAAAAGATCTTCGAAAGGTTCCTGATGCTCGCGCACTTCGTGGGTCGTGAGGCAGCCGATCCTGGGCTTCATGCCCATATCTAAATTGAACCGCTCAACGCAGCGCTCCCGAGAAGGTGTCAAGCTAATCGCCCTGGAGGCGAGCAGATCGCCGGCCTTTACCTCCTTGGGCAGCTTTGCTACGGACCGGATACCCGACCTTTCAACGACCATGGGCAAGTCCAATCGATTGAACTCTGTTCCGATCGATTGTCGGCGCGCGTTGACGGCCAAGTCAAGAAAATGCTGCGTCGCGGGATGGCTCCGCCTTGAGAGTCCCGATCGTAACGTCAGTCACAGCGAGGAGATGTATCTTAGCCGTTTTGAATAACCACCGATTTTGTCTGCAAATATTCCTCCACATGGTGGAGCCCAGATTCCCGGCCATAGCCGCTAGCTTTATAGCCACCGAATGGGATGACGGGGTCGAGCAGCCCGTAACAATTCACCCAGACAGTGCCCGATCGAATGGCCTTCGCCATGAGATGGGCCTTGGCCAGGTTCTGCGTCCAAACACCGCCTCCCAAACCAAATTGTGTGGCATTTGCTAGTGCCGCCGCTTCTTCGGCTGTGTCGAAGGGGATGACGGACGCGACAGGACCGAAAATCTCTTCCTGAGCGATCCGCATGTCGTTTCGCGCGCCTGCCAATACTGTTGGCCGAATGAAATGACCCTCGCGCAAGCCGTCATCATCCAGGCGCGCGCCGCCGGTCTTGATGGATGCCCCTTCCCGCAGCCCGATATCGATGTAGTTCATGATTCGGTTCAGCTGCTTCGCGGACACGACCGGGCCGATTTGGGTCGCCGGATCGATCCCTTTGCCGACCCGTAGGGCCGCCGCAAAATCGGACAACCTCGCAACAAACTCATCGTAGATAGGGCGTTCGACCAGGATTCGTGTCCCGGCGCTACAGATTTGACCCGTATTGCCAAAAACACCCATGCCCGCACCAGCAACGGCGGCGTCAAGGTCGGCATCCGCGAAAATCACGTCGGGAGACTTACCGCCGAGTTCGAGCATGAGCCGCTTGATGTTACCTTTGGAGGCCTCGATGATTTTCCGCCCGGTTTCGTCCGAACCAGTAAATGCGATCTTGTCCACTCCCCTGTGACTGGCTAATGCCGCGCCAGCTTCAGCGCCCAACCCAGGAACAACATTGACCACGCCCGGAGGGAATCCCGCTTCCAGCACCAGCTCGCCTAGTCGAAGGGCGGTCAAAGGCGCATCTTCGGCCGGCTTCAGGACCATCGTGCATCCCGACGCTAAAACGGGACCGATCTTCCAAATTGTTGAGGTGAGCGGCGCGTTCCAAGGGGTGATTGCGCCGACGACACCAATGGGGTCCTTCAATGTATAGCTGAAGACGTTCCCTGGAAGCGAATTAGGCAGCGTCTCGCCATTGGTCGACGTGCAAAGCCCTGCATAAAAGCGCAGCATACCGATTGCGCGCTGGCGTCGGCCGCGCGTGAAGGAGATCGGGGCACCCATATCCAGTGTGTCGAGGAGGCTAAACGCCTCAAAATTCTCGTCAACGAGGTCAGCCAATTTCAACAGACATTCCTGCCGCTGGAACGGCGTGAAGCGGCTCCATGGTCCGTCAAAAGCTCGCCGCGCGGCTTGGACCGCTAATTCAATGTCCTGGGCGTCGCCTTCGGCAACCAAGGCCAGGAGTTCACCAGTTGCGGGGTTTCGGCTCTCGAAGGTCCGGCCCGCCACGGCGGGAACCGACTTGCCGTCGATGATAAGATTCCAGACGGTTCCGGCCGGTAGGTTATACTCATAGGACATGACGAACCTTTCTACGCCTTCTAGGTGAAGAGCGCGCGTAAGTGGTCGTTCAAAAAGACCCCATCAGGGTCGATTTCTCGCCGAAGACGTTTGAAATCGTCATATCGGGGAAACAGTTTTTCCATTCGAGAAGGAGACATGAAGTGATGTTTGCCCCAGTGCGGCCGGCCGTCATGGCGTTCGAACACGGCATCGACGTCCCGGAGTAGACCCCAGCTTGACTCCTCCATGGGTCCCGAGACCGACAGCGCATAACCATCCCGCTCGCTGTAAGCGCTGAGATAAGAATCATCCGCCTTCACGGCCCTGCATTCAATTGGATAAAGCGCCTCGGGATATTTCGTCTTGAAGAGAGCGCGGAGCTCGTCAAACGTTTGCTCGAAGGATGCGAAGGGAACAGCATATTCGACCTCACGGAAATTCGGCAGGTAGACGTTCGGATAGATCGCCGAACTATGGCCGAACTGCTCACCCGGGCCGACTGTCGGGGGTGGGTCGGCGACCGGCGCTGCATTGTATACCCGCATATGGCAGATATCATTCTCGCGCGTCGCCTTTGAAGAAACGGCGCCGCTGGGCAGTTCATAGAGATCAGCCGATTCCTTCAGCGGAAGCCAAAAGAACCAGAAGGTGCGATTGTCGCGCAGAAGCTCGTGGAGCGACTCCAGGCAGTCCTCAGTATCAGTGTTCCAGGATCGTTTGTGGATGTTGTAGGAAAGAACTGCCTGGATCGTGATCGATACGATCAGGCCGAACATCCCGAGCGAAGTCCGGAACGCCTTGAAGAGTTCTCCGTCCTTTTCCGCCGAAAGCTCAAGAATGTTCCCATCGGCGGTTACGATGCGCGCGGCAATCATCTGAGCCGACAGGCAGGGCAAGGTAATTCCGGCACCATGTGTGGCGGTGACGATTGCTCCGGCGATGGATTGAGTATCGATGTCGCCCTGGTTGTTGAGCGACATGCCTTGCTCCTTGAGGGCGCGGCTGAGGTCGCCGACCCGAATCCCAGGACGAACCACCACACGCAGCGTATCATGGTCGAAGCTGACGATATCGCGAAACTCGTCAAAATCGACGTGGATCCCTGGCGTCGGCACGATCGCAGGATTGGAATGACCGGCGCCGCTTGCCCGGATCGATATTCCTAGACGGCGAGCGGCTAGAACGATCTGACGGACATCCTCTTCCGTCCTGGGTTTGGCAACATACTGCGGCACAAAATACTGCTCGCCGAACCAGTTCCACCATAAACGTCCGGGCTGCAAAAGGGTCTCGCCATTTCCGGTCATCCAGCTCTCCGACGTTCCAGCGGACGGGTTGACTCCCCGCTGAGTTCCTCACGGACAACAGGCATGACCTTCGTCGCCAGCAATTCCATGGATTTGCGCATGCTTGCTTTAGCGGTCCAATCATGAGCCGTCATCATAAGTGTGCCGAACGGGCCAACTTCCTTACGGAACGTGAGCAGCTTTCGCGCTACAGTCTCCGGGCTACCATGGATGACAAAGTTGTCACGGACCATTACGTGGGTGATGGACGCCGCATCCATACCGGGCATCGGTGCCAGAAGAGCGGCGGCATCCATTCGAGCATAGACCTGGAACATGTAGTCGTAATACCAGTCATAGGCGCCGCCGGGTTGCTTGACGAAGGCTTCGGCCTCCTCGTCGGTTTCGGCGACATGGATGCTTCGCGCAACGCGCCAGTTTTGGCCATCCGGCTCGCGTCCAAGCTTGGCCATCTCGTCGGTGTAAGTTTCCCAATGGGTCTTCACCACCCAGGACGCAACGAAATTGGCCGAGATCGGCATCAGATTGTTACGCGCGGCAACCCGGATCGAATTCGAATTTGGGCTGCTCACTGAAACTGCGAGTGGCGGATGCGGCCGCTGCAAAGTCTTGGGCAGGACTCCCACCCCAAGATCGGGCCACACTGTCTTGCTCAAACCGATGTTCCAGAACTTGCCGGGCAGGTCATAGGGCGGATCGGATGCCCAGATCCGCTGCATAAGGCTGATAGAGTCCAGCATCATCGCCTGACGGTCGGCACCCTCCAGGCCGAAAAGCTCGAAATCGGAACCGAGACCTCCGGTCCCGATACCAAGGATGAGGCGTCCTTTGGTGAGGTGATCGAGCAAGGCTATATGAGCCGCGAGCTGTGCAGGATGGTAAATCGGCAGGGAAACAACGCCAGTTCCGAGCTTCATGGTCCGTGTTAGGTTGGCGATATGGGCAAGGAAAATCAGCGGAGACGAGATCTGCTCGATGTCCGAAGAATAGTGCTCACCGCACCAGCCCTCATCGAAGCCCAGCTCATCGGCGAACTTGAACGCCTCGATATCTTCCTCGAGCGTTACTGGGTAGCTGCGGTGCATGTTGTGCATCGGCATCATGAATAAAGCGAGTTTCACGGTCATCCCCATCCATCACAGACACGACCTCGATCCCGCAAGAGCCATGCCAGTCGGCTAGCCGAACGACTACCTCATGATATCAATAGGTTAAATTAGTCGCATGTCGTTCCTCGGACTCTCGCTGTCTCAGCCCTGAGAGGCGTTCCGGTCGGTTATGAGACAGCGCGCGCCCGTGGGAGGCTCGCCGGGCTGGCATGGCTCTTGCGGCTGATTTCTCCGATGGTAAAGGCTGAGGAGGCTTAAGATGAAGGTGGCCGTGATCGGTGGAGGCGCTCTGGGGGTATCGAGCGCCAGTTGGCTATTGCGTGACGGGCACGAGGTAACCATCATCGACCCGGATCCCATCGCACAAGGATCCTCCTTCGGCAACGCCGGCTGCCTCAATCTGTCTTCCGTTGTGCCGATGTCGCTGCCCGGCAATATATCTAAGGTCCCCGGATGGCTGCTGGACCCGCTGGGACCATTGGCGATCCGCTGGCGCTACCTGCCGCAGATTACCCCCTGGCTCATTCGGTTTCTGCGCGCTGGAACCAGCGCCAGGGTGGGCGAGCAGGCGGCGGCATTGCGGGACCTGCTGCACGATTCAGTCGCCCTGACTTCAGAACTCGCACAATGGGCCGGTGCGCAGGATCTTATTCGGCGGCAGGGACACCTCGTTGTCTATCGCTCGCGGGAGGCGTTTGAAGGGGATGCCTACGGCTGGCGGCTGCGTCGTGACAACGGAATCGTATTCGATACCCTCGGGCAGGACGAGGTCTGGCAACTTGAACCCAGTTTGTCCAAAGACTGTAGAATCGGCCTCTACTTTCCGGGCAATGGCCACACCACTAACCCGAACCGGCTGATCAACAGCTGGGCGGATGCGTTTCAGCGTGACGGAGGCACCATCACTCGTGCGCGGGCCACGGCTTTTGAGTTCGAAGGCACGACTTTGCGCGGCGTTCTGTCAAATCACGGCACTATCGCCGCCGATGCGGCCGTTATTGCAGCGGGGGCCTATTCCAAACCGCTCGCTGGCCAACTCGGTGATGTTCTGCCGCTCGATACCGAGCGCGGCTATCATGTGATTGTGCGAGAGCCGGAAGCGATGCCGCGGCTACCGGTCATGGACGCCGAGGGGAAGTTCGTCGCGACGCCCATGGAGACCGGGTTGCGGCTTGCCGGAACCGTCGAATTCGCCGGGTTGGACGCAGCACCGGATTGGCGGAGGGCCGACAAGTTACTGACGCTTGGGCAACGCCTCTTCCCCGCCTTGCAATCCCGCTATTCCGAAGACCGGCTCTCTCGCTGGATGGGCCGGCGTCCGAGCATGCCAGATTCGCTACCGGTGATCGGACTGTCTCGGCGCTGCCCGCAGATCGCCTATGCCTTCGGCCATGGTCACGTCGGCCTGGCGGCCTGCGCGCGGACCGGTCTGCTCGTGGCCGAACTCCTGGGGGAACGCACCCCCTCGATTTCGCTGAAGCCCTTCAGCCCACGACGGTTCGACAGCTTGGCGTCGAAATGATCATCGAGGGCTGACGTCGTCTCAGGTAATTATCAACTTTGAGAATCGAATAGAGCAGGGATGAGACAAAAATCGCGCTTATGGGGCGGCCGATCCCTTTAGAAGACATTTTATATCGAGTTTGGCCCATTCTTCAGGCATTTCCGCTTTCGGCACGGTGTTTGCCTTAATTCAGTGCAGGCACCGAATTCGGAGAGCAACCATGGCTGATCAAAGGACGGACGACATCGTCAGGCGAGACACCGAGACCCTGCACAAGTTCGGTTATGCGCAGGAGCTGAGTCGCCGGATGTCCGGATTTGGGAACTTCGCGCTTTCCTTCATGATTATCGGCCTGTTCTGGGCGGTTTGCATCAACATCCAGCAGGGCTTCTCGTCGGCGGGAATGCTGGGAATTACCGGCGTTTGGCTCGTGGGCTGTGTAATCGCCGTCGCCACCGCAGCATCTTTGGGGGAGATCAGCTCCGCTATTCCCACGGCGGGCGGACTTTATCATTGGTCATCTGTGCTCGGTGGCCGTGGCTGGGGCTGGGGAACGGCCTGGATCAATCTCCTTGCCTATACATTCGCCGTCGCAGGTTCCGATGTCGCCGTCTATCTCCTGTTTAATCAGATGGCGCTCGGCTGGGTGTTCCATATCGACACTTCGAGCTGGGGCTACTGGCATCAGGTTGCGGGCGTTGCGATCATTCTCGCCAGCCAAGCGGCTCTCAATCATATGGGAGTCCGCATGCTGGCGCGGATCGGCGAGTTCGGCGCCTATGTCACGCTCGCCGGGGCTGCACTTCTGATCGGGGTCATGCTGTTCAGCATCCACCCCGCGAATATCGCGCATCTGTTTGACTATACAAATTACACGGGCGAGGCAGGTGGCGGCATAGTGCCCAAAACAGGCAATGGCATTCTCGTCTTCGGCTACGCGCTTCTACTGCCGATGTGGATCATCACCGCTTACGATGCTTCGGCTCATACCTCTGAAGAAACCATCGACGCGGCACGATCCGTGCCGAAGGCGATGATCAACTCGGCTCTGCTCTCGGCTGGCCTGGGCTTCGCGATGCTCGTCGTCCTGGCCTTGGCCATGAGGGATCCCGGCGCCATCGCCAAAGAGGGCGGGAATGCCTTTTCAACCCTGTTCGATCAGTCTGCCGCTCCGCCACTCGTGAAAGACTTCATCTCCGTGGCTATGGTCCTGGCAGCCTATATCTGCGGCGCGGTCGGCTTGACCGGGTTCTCGCGGGCCACCTTCGCCTTTTCTCGCGACCGAGGCCTGCCAGTGGCCCTACGGCGCGTATCACACCGCTTCCGTACGCCGGCGCCGGCGATTTGGACCTGCGCCATCGTCTGCCTCCTGGTGACGCTGTATTCCTCAGCCTTCGCGGCCCTCGCGGCAGGCACAGCGCTGTTTTACCAGCTCTGCTATGGAATGGCCATTCTTGCTGCGATGTTCGCGAGGAACCGGACCTACGGACCTTTCCGGCTGGGTATCTTGTCAAAGCCTTTGGGTGTGATCGCAGTTCTCGGTGGCGTCTTCATCGTCTGGGTCGGACTACAGCCTCCAACCGCCATCCTGATCAGCTACTTTATCGGCATTCTCGTTCTACTGTTGGTTGGTTGGTTCGGCTTCGAAAAGCGGCGTTTCCCCGGGCCGCCGACGACTGATTCCGCGATCCGTGATCGTCAGCATGAAATCATGCGCGAGGAGGAGGCAATCAGCGGGGCATAAGAACGCGTAGCTTGCGGCGGCACTTATTGCCGCCGACCTGACAAAGAATGAGCGCTGGAATGTGAACAAGAAAATCGCCGCACGCCTGCCCAGGGCCGGGACCGCGCGCAGGCTCAGCGCCACTCATCGAATATCTCTGTCCGCCGCCTCCACGCGATCACGGCAATGCAAAATTCGATGAAGGCGCGCAAGAGCCCCGCTATCCACGAGGTGGTGAGAGCCGAGTCGCATGATTTGCGCTATTCCCGCGCCGGCCTGACAGGCCCCTAGCATTGCGCCGACGTCTGAAACGAGGAGGCGCGAAGAGGTCTTCACGGGTAGGACCTCGGCGCCCTTTCAGAATTCCCAATCAAATGGGTCGACCGGCCGCTGGATCATAGAAAGCGATGCACGTGAATGCTCAGCTCGATCGGATGTTCCGGTTTGCCGTTGGCCGCAATGTAGCTTGGGGAGGCGACGGCAATGATCCGTGTCTCGACGAGCTTACGCGCGACGAATGTGCCTGATGCGGGGTCACCAAGGCGCACAGCCAGATCGCAGCCATCTGCCACAACATCTCCAGCTGCATCACCCCGGTTTCTGGGAGATCTACAGCGCCAGCAAGGCCGCTCTGAACATGCTGATGAAGTGCTTCGCGGGACGCCATTCGGGTAATCCGTGAGATGAAACGTTACGCGCGGTCGGCGACAAATACGGTGCAACAGCAGCGCGAGTCACGATCGCCTGGCTGCTAGACCAAGATGGCGCCATCGCAATCCCGGAAAGCTCGGCGCCTCGACGGCCAGCAGTCCAGTCTCGACGCGCTGAATTTCAAGCTCGACGACGATGATAGGCGAGCTATCGCCGCTCTTCCCAAGAACCTGCGCTACGTGCAGCCGCCTTTTGCTCCAGATTGGACGGAGAAGTCCACTTGACAGCGGCGTGCGCCTCGGCACGCCATCCGAACGGCGCGGCGCGGGATCCCCAGTGTCGGTCAAGCCGTCCAGCCGCCTCGGCCGGGAGAGGGACGTCGAACAGCCGAACCAGCCAGATGTTCCTCGACGTGCCGGCCTTTGCGGTCTTCGAGGTAGAGATGAACCACCGCGGGTGGTCCGGGCCGCACCACGGGCGATCATCCATCGCACAGAACCACAGCCGGGCAATGCGCGTTCGTTTTATGGTTCTATCCAGCACCGGCAGCGGCGTGTCGTCGCAAAAGATCTTCGGGGCGGCCGAGTTGGTCGCCATTAGAGACGTATGCGGCAGTCTTTCGTCGTCTGTCGAGGTAATCGCTTCAGCCACACCGTCTCGATAAGAGCTTCGACTTTCGTCGCCCAGTGACGTCCAGCATGAGCAGCGCGCATTGCCTATAATGAAAACTCATTCGCCTTCCTGCGCGTATTCCTTTCTTCTTGGGTGGACATCGTCTCAAGAGGGTAAGACCGATGAAGACCAAGGTCACTACAACGTTGCCAGAATCCGGCGTTCCATCGGATTGGGGGATCATTGCTGATGGAATACTCTACACCGTCCACTGGGCTTGCCTCCCTGACGGTACCTGCGCCCCCGGCGGCATAAGAGACCAAACACGCGTCACGCTGGAAAACCTGCGCATGACGGTCGAGGCAGCGGGCGGGATCATGGATGACGTGGTCCAGATCCAGGTCTACCTAACCTCGCGCGAAGATTTCGCGGGCATGAACGAAGTCTATGCCGGGTTTTTTCAAAGTCCTTACCCGAACCGCGCCACGCTGGTCGCTGGGAACCTCATTCCAGGCGGTCTCATCGAAGTCATGGCGAGGGCTCATATCGGCACGAGCCGCGTAAGCTAACAAAGAGAGTCTCGAGCTAAACGAAAGTCACCCCGATCGCCAAGGCAAGTCATCAGAGGAGAAGACCATGACGAGACGCCGCTCAAGCGTTGTCCAGCCAACTCTCTCACGCCGTGCCTTTGGTCAAAGATTAGCCGGCCTCGGCCTCGCCGGTTTCGCGAGCCTCGTGGAACCCCCAGCGGTGTTTGCCGCAACACCGCCGTCACTCAAAACCGTTGAGCCCGGCTTCATCACCGTCGCGACGATTCCCGTCATGCCCGTAACCGGTGTGAAGGACGGCGCCTTCATCGGCACAGACGGCTCCATGATCAGCGTCATCGCGGAGAAGCTGGGGCTGAAAGCGAAGCCCGCCTTCATGGAATGGTCAGCCACCATTGAGTCCGTCAAGACCGGGCGTGCGGACGTCATGCTCGGCAATATGGGCTGGACCCCGCAACGCGCTCAAATCATGCTGTGTACCGATGCGATCTACTACACGGGCGCCTTCGTCACGATGCGTGCCGGCACGCCGATCAAAGGCCATGTCAAGCTCAGCGACTTTTCCGGCCACAGCGTCGGCTGCATCACCGGCGTCACCATCGTGCCGGAGCTTAAGAAGATACCCGGCATTACCGAGGTCAAGCTCTATGACACCTTCGATGCCTGTGTGCGCGACATTATTGCGGGGCGGCTTGATTTCGGTGTTCTCGATGCCCCCTTCGTGGATAATCTGATTCAGAGCGGTGCCGCGGCAGGCATTCAGCAGCTACCGATCTCGAGCGATCCCAATTACCCCATCATCTCGAATAAGCAGCATTCGGTTATGGGCATGAATGCCCAGAACACCGACCTGTTCGATGCGGTCAATACGGGTGTTCGCTGGCTTTGGGCGACCAAGGGCAATGCGGAGCTTCTGACAAAATTCGGCATGTCGAATCCTGACTATCTTGTGCCACCCACACCCGATCCCCGCATCGGCGTCGACCGCACGGCAGACGGCGGGATCATCGGCCCCTTCGCCCATACGATGAAGGACTACAAGCAGTATTTCTCCTGACGAGCGCCGCGTGACGGAGACGATGCAAACGACCGCCACCGCTCCGCTCGTGCAGTTGACAGGCGTCTGCAAGGCCTTCGGACCCTTGCGCGTTCTTGAGGATATCGACCTCGATGTGGCGCGCGGGGAGAAGGTCTGCCTGATCGGACCTAGCGGTTCGGGCAAAACGACGCTGCTCCGGTGCGTCAACCATCTGGAGCAGCCGACGGCGGGCCATGTGTATGTCGAGGGTAAACTCTTCGGCGAACGGCAGGTAAACGGACGCTACCTGCCGCTGCGGGACGCGGAACTTGCGCGCATGCGTTCGACCATCGGGATGGTGTTCCAGACCTTCAATCTCTTTCCGCATCTGACCGCGCTGCAGAATGTTAGCATTGGCCCGGTCAAGGTTCTGCGGCAGTCGCGGGGTGAGGCTGAGGCATTAGGTCTGGAACTTCTCGCCAAAGTTGGACTGGCCGAGAAGCGGAACGTCTACCCCGAACAGCTTTCCGGCGGTCAGCGGCAACGCGTCGCCATCGCCCGCGCCTTGGCCATGCGTCCGCGCCTCATGCTGTTCGATGAGGCAACATCCGCGCTCGATCCTGAACTCGTCGGCGAGGTGCTCAACGTCATGCGGCAACTTGCCATCGAAGGCATGACGATGCTCATCGTCACGCATGAGATGGGCTTCGCTGAGGAGATCTCCGACCGCGTGGTCTTCATGGACAAAGGCCGCATCGTCGAAGTCAACGGACCTCACGAGCTCTTTCGCCGGCCACAACACGCGCGAACGCAGAGTTTCCTGAGCGCTGTCCTGCAGAAGAAGCCGTTCCAATGACCGCCTGGCGGCACTTCTTCGCGATTCTGCCCGAGTGTCTCCTGATCCTGCTCCGCGCCGCCGTGACGACGATCGAGATCACGCTCGGCGGGTTGCTGGTGGCACTGGTTCTTGGGCTCGCCATCGCGCTCCTGCGCCGATCATCCTCGCGTGGCGTTGCGGTAATTGCCGCCGCTTATGTCGAAGTGTTCCGTTGCGTGCCCGTTCTGACGCAGCTCTTCGTGATCTACTTCGGCCTTGGCCAGATCGGATTCCGCATCTCACCCTTACCTGCAGCGATCGTCGGCTTCGGCTTGAATGGCGCCGCCTACCTGGCCGAGATCTACCGCTCAGGCATCGAGTCCGTGCCGCGCGGACAGGCGGAGGCGGGCAGCGCTATCGGTATGACCAAGCGGCAGGCGATGATCTGGGTGATTTTGCCACAGGCGATCCGCATCTCGCTGCCGCCCATCGGCAATTACGGTGTTGGCCTGCTGAAGGACAGTTCGATCGCCGTAGCTATCGCGGCGCCTGAAATCACGTTCGCGGCCACCAACCTCATCAACCAGACTTATCTCAGCACGCAGATCTATCTTTTGATGGCGCTGCTCTACATCGCGATGAGCCTGCCATTGTCGCATCTCGTGCGCAGGCTGGAGAGACGCAGCAGCCGAGGGGTGCGCGCGTGATGCCCACCACTCTGCCGCAATATGTCGCGACCTGGTTGCCGGAGATGATCGCCGCCGCCGGCAACACGCTGCGCATGGCGGTCTTTGCGTTCGTCTTCGCGATCTGCCTCGGGCTAGTGCTGGCGCTCGCGCGCCTCTCCGGGCGCCGCATTCTCGCAGGCGCGGCACTGACCTATGTCGAGGTCATTCGTGGGGCGCCCGCGCTCGCACTCCTGTTTCTCATCTATTTCGGCCTGCCGTCGCTTGGCATAGTGCTTCCGGCGTTTCTCGCTGCCGTCATCGGCCTCGGCATGAACGGCGGCGCCTATGTCTCCGAGATCTACCGGGCCGGGATCAGCGCCGTGGATCGTGGGCAGCGCGAGGCAGCGCAGACCATCGGCATGACCAGCGGCCAGACCATGCGTTACATCATCCTTCCCCAGGCAGCGCGAATCGTTTTGCCACCAATCGGCAACTACGCGATCGGTTTGCTCAAGGATACCTCAGTCGCCTCTCTGATCGGAGCTTCGGAACTCACGCTGCGAGCGCGCGATTTGTCGAGCGAATACTTCATGCCCATGCAGATCTATCTGCTCTCGGGCGCAATCTACTTTGTCATGGCAGCACCCTTGTCCGCCGGTGTCCGCTACCTGGAGCGACGCCTGCGGCGTGGCCGCTGACGGGGATATGAGATGAACAGCACATCGCAGGACGTCGTGGTCCTCGGGGCCGGCGTTATCGGCGTCACCACCGCCTATTACCTGGCGCGGGAGGGCCACCGGGTAACGGTCATCGACCGGCAGCCAGGGCCCGGTCTGGAGACCAGCTTCGCGAACGGCAGCCAGCTCGCCGGAAACGGGGCGGGACCATGGAGCACGCCCAATGTTCCGGGCGACCTTTGGAAATGGCTGGGGCGCGAGGATGCCCCCTTGCTGCTTCGCCTGAGAGCCATACCTGGTCTCTGGCGCTGGGGGCCGCAGTTTCTCCGCAACTGTACGGCTGAGCGATGGCGTGAAAACGCCCGCGCCATCACCAGCCTCGCCTTGCTGAGCCTGGCCGAACTCAAGGCGGTCACTGGTGACCATGCCATCGAATACGACGCCCTACAGCGTGGCATCCTCGTCGTTCATCGCAGCCAGGAGAGTCTGGACCGTGCCGCCGCCGGCCTCGCCGCGAGCAACGCGCTCGGCATGCGGAAGGTCGCGCTCGATCGCGAAGCCGTTGTCGCGACGGAGGCTTCGCTGCAGCCGATCGAGCAGGAAATCGCCGGCGGCATCTATTCGCCGGACGACGAAACCGGCGACTGCCTGAAGTTTACCCAGGCTTTGGCCGCGATCGCGGAACAGTCTGGGGTGCGTTTCCTCTACGGCGCCGAGATTGGCCGTCTGCGCGCGGAGGGCAACCGCATCACCGCGATCAACGTCTCGGGATCGGAGATTCGCGGAGACTACTATGTGATGTGCCTCGGCAGCGACAGCATGCGGATAGCGCGCTCCCTAGGGCTGCGGCTGCCGATCTATCCGGTCAAAGGCTATTCCGCGACCGTCTCGGTGGCGGGATGGAATGGCGCTCCAACTGCGTCGCTCGTCGATGAGAAACGCAAGATGGGCTTCTCGCGTCTTGGAGACCGGCTGCGCATGGCCGGCACGGCGGAATTCGCCGGTTTCGACCGCAGGCTGAATACGGCGCGCGGCGGCATGCTCATCTCAGCGCTGGTAGAGATGTTTCCCAGCTTCCCAGCCGATCGAGAAGCAGTGCATTGGACGGGATTGCGGCCAATGACGCCGGACGGGAGGCCCCTGCTTGGTCAGGCGGGGCCGGAAAATCTGCTCATCAACTCGGGCCATGGCACTCTAGGATGGACGCTCGCCTGCGGTTCGGCACGCGTCATCGCCGATCTCCTGGCAAAGCGGACACCGCCGGTCGCGGCCGAGGCGTTTTCCCCACTGCGACCCCAATGACGGGCGTGCGCCCAATGCCTGAGGAAGGCTCGCCGGGTGCGGCGCTCAGACAAAGGCGGTCGAGGTTGCGGCATCGTTCGGTCATCAAGCGGGTCAGCGCCGCCCGGTCGAAGCGCGCTTCCCGTCCCTCCAGCCAATAGGCACAGAACCGGAAGGTGACGCGCGGCTCGAAGCGCGCGAACCAAATACGGGAGTTGCGGAAGGGGAAAGCCGCGACCGGGTCAAGGATGGCAAAGCCAATGCCGGCCTCAACCATCGCGCAGGCTCCCGTTGCCCCCGCGCATTCGACGACCTGGATAGGCGCCGCGTCCCCATGGCCGAGAAGCTCGACGACCGGATCCGCCAGGCGGTCGGCACGGGGCACATGGATCATGTCCATGCCTGCCAGGTCGCCACCATGGACTACCGAGCGGCCGGCCAGCGGGTGGTCATGTGCCAGGAGGCAGCGCGCCTCGAATTCGAACAGAAGATGCGACTGAACGCCAGGAACCGCCGTCGTTTCCAGAGCAACGCCAAAATCTGCCTTTCTCGCGACGATCTGCCCAATCACCTGCTCATTTGCGGCTGAGTCGATAAGGAAGAAGTCACTTCCAATGCTGCGCCGATATTCGGCGATGACCGGCGGCATGATGGCCGCGGCTGCCACGGGGACCAGGGCAATCGTCACATTGCGCTGTTCGGATACGCGGAGCCGGGCACATACGTCGTTGATGATGTCGAGTCCGATAAAGGACCGCTCGATCTCGTCGAAGATCAATCTGGCACGTCCGGTCGGCACGAGACGGCCCGCTTGGCGATCGAACAGCGAGAAGGCAAGAAGTCCATCGATCTCGCGTAGTAGATGACTGATTGCCGGCTGGGTCACGTGCAAGCTGGCGGCTGCACCGGTAACCGATCCGGTCAGCATCACCGCCCGAATGACTTCGATATGTCGGTAGGTGAGCTTGGTTGCCATGTCGCTCCTAGCGACGCCTATAAGGAAAGGTAATAGACGATCGGGAAGTCTCATGACAAATCGCGGCGGCGTCAATGATAGCGTGATTTCGTTTGGCACACTTTGCCGGGAGAGGGAAGTCGATCATGTTTCGCGTTATTGAAACCGGGCTTGCCCGCACGCCAAACGCGCCGCTCAACGGAACCGTGCAGGCCGGACCCTACCTTCTTTCGACGCACATCCCCAAGGATCCTCAAACGGCGGAAGTTCTTCTGGGCGATATGCAGGCCCAGGCCCGCCGCACGCTCGCCAATGTGAAACAATCGGTGGAAGCGGCGGGGGGAACTATTGCCGATGTGACGCAGGTTATCGTCTTCATCATCAATGCGTCCGATTTCCTCGCCTTCAACGAGGTCTACAGGGAGTTCTTCACGGAGCCATTCCCGAGCCGATCCACCGTCGTGGTAAAGGAACTCTTGGTTCCAGGCATGCTCATCGAATGCGTGGTGCATGCATACCTTGGCTAGAAGAGCCCGAAAGCCTTGAGATCTCCAGTGACGAACGATCCCACTCGATCAGTGAAAGATCTAACAATTCGAGCTCTTCTGCAGCTACAGGTTGAATCTGCGGCGGCCGCGAAATGGATCGGACCCGCTGCCAGAATGCTCTTGACTAATCATCCCATCATAGGATGAAGTTACCGCTCGGCATGCGAATCCAACGACGCTGATCCCGTCGCTTGCGGAGGTTATCCTCGTGCATGACAAAAGACGGTCGTACGCATCACGGCGATGATCAGTGGGAGGCTGAGCTGACCATCGTTACTGCCGCAAATGGCTTGGAACGTTACACATGAAACGTGGGAGCGACCGATGAGGAGCATGCTTCAAGCTAGCGGTGTCGCGTTGCTGGTAGGACTCTGTAGTACCAGTATCGCGTTCGCAGCGGCTGGGGTCGCCACGGGCGACACGTCGAAAAAGCGCATAGCGCTGACAGACGGTTTTAGTTCCAACAGCTGGGAGCAATCGGCTTGGAACGCGTGGAAAGCGGTCGCCAGCCGGGCTGTAAAGGACGGGGTGATCGGCGAGCAGAAGATTATAACGGGAAACGACGATCCTGCTCAGCAAATCACACAAATGCAAAACCTGATACTTGAGGGGTATGACGCCATAGTCGTCGATGCCGCATCGCCGACGGCGCTCAACGGCACCATCAAAGAAGCATGCGACGCAGGAATCGTCGTCGTTATCTACGACTCTCTTGCGACCGAGCCTTGTGCCATCAAGGTCAACGTCGACTACAAAGACTATGGCGTGCAGGAAACGCACTACATGGCACAAGCGCTGGGTGAAAAAGGCAACTTCCTCGAAATTCGTGGTGTCGCTGGTTCAGAGGTCGATATAGATATCTCTGCTGGCATCAACGAGACGCTCAAGCAGTATCCCAATATGCATAAAGTCGGGACTGTCTATGGGAATTGGGACGGGACAATTGCTCAAAGGCAGGTTGCCACGGTGTTGCCGACACTGCCGCAGATCGACGGTGTTCTGACCCAGGGCGGAGATGGCTACGGCTCGCTTCAGGCATTCAAGGCGGCTGGCCGGAAGATACCAACGATCATCATGGGAAACAGGCAGGACGAGTTGGCGGTCTGGAAGGAGATGAGGGACAAGGATGGCTACAAAACCTTTTCGATCTCCTCCGCGCCCGGCATGTCGACCATCGCTTTTTGGACGGCTCAACAAATCCTAGCCGGCAAAAAAGTTCCAAACACTTTCTACGTGCCACTTTTGGCGATCAGGGAAAATACCCTCGATAGCTGGCTTGCCGCCACACCGGTTGGCACCGCGGCAAGTCCTCAATACACGCTGAAAGACACCGTGGAACTCATAGACGACAATCTGGCCGGGGTAAAACCAAAGGATCTGCCGCAACCCAAATTGCCGCAGTAGCCTGTACCGTGGCCATCCAGCGCACTGACGGAAGGGCCGCCGACGAGGGCGCCCTTCTGGCGTTGCGTGGGATCAGCAAGTCTTTCGGGCCGGTTCAGGCACTTAAACAAGTCGATCTGGAGGTGCGAGGCGGAGAGCTGCTCGGGCTGGTCGGACACAATGGCGCTGGCAAAAGCACCCTCATGAATATTCTCTTTGGGGTGACATCACCGGATCGCGGCGACATCATACTTGAGAGCCAAGCCATGGACGAGCGCTATGGCCCTGCCCTGGCACACAGGCTCGGAATACGCTGCGTGTTTCAGGAGCTGTCCCTCTGCCCCAATCTCAGCGCCGTCGAGAATGCGCTCATTGTTCATCCGAGTCTGGAAGGCACAGGTTGGAAGAGGCGCGCGAAGTCACTCATCCTAACGAGATTGCATGAAATATTCCCGGGTCACGGAATAGACGTCCAAACGCCGGTTGGAAACCTACCGATTGGTCAGCGGCAAATGGTGGAAATCGCCAGGGCATTCACCGAGAGCAACAATCTTGCGAAAGTCGTGATCCTCGACGAGCCAACCTCCTCGCTGGATTCGTCGGCGGCGCAACAGTTGCTCAGATTCTTGCAACGGACCGTGCTGGATGGAAAAGCCTGCATCTTGATCACCCATAAACTCACCGAGGTCTTGAATTTCGCGCAGCGTGTGGTTGTCATGAAGGACGCTGGCGTGGTTGCCGACGTGTCGGGAGCGGGCCTCTCCCGGGAACGTCTTTTCACTTTGATGGGATCCGTCGAACGAGCGATGGTCACGCCCGAGGCATCGTCGTTCGCAGGAATGCGGCGCGTGGATGTGGTTGGCAACACTGGAGGGCCATCAGAATTGCGGATCGAGGCGGGGGAGACCGTCGGTCTGGCCGGCCTGGCCGGTCATGGGCAGAAGGAGGTTCTCCACCGGATTTATGCGGCGTCTCGCAGTGGCCGTGACAAGGGATGCAGGGTTACGGGTTCAGCCGCCTATGTGAGCGGCGACAGGCAGCGAGAGGGTATATTTCCGCTGTGGTCGATCGCATCCAATATCACGATAGCAAGCGTCCGAAGTCTGTCCCGAGGCAGTTTCATCAATCCGGTCAAAGAACAGCGCCTTGCCGAGGCATGGCGTGAGAAGATAAATATTCGCAGCAAATCTGTGCTTCAGTCGATTTTGTCTCTAAGCGGGGGCAATCGACAGAAAGCGCTCGTGGCTCGGGCCTTTGCGACAGATGCCGAGATCATTTTGTTCGACGATCCGACCCGCGGCGTGGATTTCGACACGAAGCGCGAATTATATAGCCAAATCGATTCGGCTTCGCGTTCAGGACGGTGCTTCGTCTGGTACACGACCGAGACCGATGAGCTGTTCCTCTGCGATCGGGTATACGTGTTTCACGAGGGAAAAGTGGTGGATTCCTTGGTGAGATCTGAACTAAGCGAGGAACGCCTTCTCCAGGCTTCCTTCCATGAGGCGTGAGGCGGGTCGTGGCTAATACCTCGCGACGATACGCTGAAAACGCCGGATCGGCTCTGGCGGTCTTGATGTCCAAACGCTCGACTCTGTCCGTGATTGCCCTGGTGCTTGTCCTCGTAGCCGTATTCTGGATGCGTCCGAATATCGCGCGCTACAATGGTGTTCGGCTACTGCTGAATCTGTCCCCGGTTCTCATCTTCACCGCGCTCGCGCAAATGTTCATCATGACTGCCAGCGACATTGATCTCAGCATCGGATCCTTCGTCGCCCTCGTCAACGTCATTGTGGCGGGGATCGCGAGTCCAGGATTGGCTGCAGCGGCGCTGCTAGCCTGTGTCGCGGGCTACGGCCTAATGGGAGCCTTGATCCACTGGCTGCGTCTACCTTCGATCGTAGTGACCCTGGGAGCGTCGTTCGTCTGGTTGGGGCTGGGACTAATGGTGCTGCCGCTGCCTGGGGGTGATGTGCCTCTATGGCTGTCCGATGCCATGCGACTGCGCCCGCCGTGGGTTCCGGCTCCGGTGCTTGTGGCGCTCGTCGCCATGCTCCTCGGGCATCTAATTCTATACCAGACATCTTTCGGCGTGATCTTGCGCGGCGTTGGAAGCAGCCCCGCCGCTCTCGAAAGAGCAGGTCGCTCCACATTGCGCGCGCGCATGAGCCTCTATGCATTGGCGGGCATTTGCGGCGTCATTGCAGGCGTCTTCCTGGCAGGAATCACGACGACAGGTGACGCGAATGTGGGACGAGGCCTCACGCTCCTCTCCGTGGGCGCAGTCATCATCGGTGGCGGGGAATTTGTAGGCGGGATCGTATCGCCTGTTGGAACCGTGATGGGGGCATTGGTTATGCAGCTGTCTGGCTCCCTCTTGAGTTTCGCATCGGTGGCTCCTGCGTGGCAGTACAGCGTGCAGGGCGGCATCCTCGTCTGCATCCTGGGGTTACGCGCGATCTCCTGGCGGAGAGTAGTGACGTGATGCCGCTCGCCATTCGGCGACTAGTCGCACAACCCTCCTTCTATGCGACGGCCGGGGCGGTTTTGGTTTGGCTGGTCATCGTCGCACATTCGCATGGCGTAGGCGGAGGCGCGGTGATTTCGGGGGCGCTGAACTACTCCGTGTTTTTCGCACTGGTCGGCGTGGGGCAGATGCTGGTCATGGCCAGCGGTGCCGGCAATATCGACCTCTCGATTCCCGCAAATATCACGCTGGCCGCCTATCTGTCCTCGGGACAGATGCAAGGTGCAAATGCCGGCATGGCGGCGGGATTTGCGATAGGTCTTCTAAGCGGTGTGATCATCGGCCTTGCAAATGCTTTGCTGATTTTGGCGCTTCGGATACCGCCGATGGTGGCCACCCTCGCTTCTGGGCTCGTGATCGAGTCGTTTTGCTTCGCCTATTCGCGGGTTTCGGTCGCGAAGCCTGCGCCATTGTTGGTGAGCTTTACCACCCAGCGCCTTGCCGGGATTCCGTTGGTCGTGATAGCTGCTATCGTTGCCTCCGCCGCTGTCATCGCAGTATTGAAGCGTTCGCTTTTCGGCAGACATATTTTCGCCTGTGGGCAGAACATGACCGCAGCCTGGCTTGCCGGAGTGAACGTCCGGCGAACCCGTGTATTTGCCTATGTGGCCTGCTCGACCTTTGCCGCTCTCGCCGGCATTCTATTCGCAGGGTTTACAGGCGGGCCATCGCTCAATATGGGCAGCGAGTTTCTCCTGAGCTCTATCGCGGTGGTTGTGATCGGCGGCACCAATGTGGCAGGCGGACAAGCCAGTGTCGTGGGCACGTGGAGCGCCTCGATATTCTTATTCCTGCTCCTCACCATGCTGAACGTGTTCCAGGTTGATCCGGGACTCAAGAACGTTATCACTGGCGCTCTGATCATAGCGGTCTTGGCCTTGGGCAAAGCAAATAGACCTCAAGCACAGTGAACGGTGTTCGCGCACGATGACGAAGACGATCTTGTCCGGGGTTATGCTACCTTATCGCCTAGACGCGGATACGCACGAAGACAGTTGGGTGGCGGGCGAGTTTCCAGTTTAACTTGGAGCCGTCGTGCCGCACGTTGCATTGAGCGTCCGGGCCAAGGTGTTGCGCTCTCATGCTTGACACAAGTGCTTTTCGTCGAGGTGCTGCGGAGCGGATGCCCCGGGCTGCTGCGATAAATCCGTCCGCTGGAGCGTAGTCGCGCCGGGGCCGTCAGATACATCCCGGTCATCAAATAGGCTGTTTGGCTGTCAGGAATTTCCGAGAGCAGTTTGCCACTGAAGGCGGCGGCCAACGTGTTTCTACGACGGGGATCATCCTCCAGCAATAGCTCGTTGCAAGCGCGCAATTGCACCTGGCAAGCCGCGCACCTTCAAAATCCGGCCAGTGACGTCATAGTCCTCGGAGAGCACCCGGGCGCCCTCGTAGACATCGCCGAGGAGCCCTTGTTTGGCGTAGGGCAGCGCAAGCTCCTCCTCCACCATGGAGGCCTCGAAGAACGCGATGATGGTCTCGCGCAATGCGGCCACGTCTTCCGGCGACTTCGCTGAAGTCAGGATCGCATCCGGATGCCTGGCGATCAACGCCGCACGCGCCGCTTCGTCCACCCGGTCGATCTTGTTGAGGAGGAGGCGGGAGGGTACGACATCTGCGCCGATTTCCCGCAGCACGGCGCGGCTCACCTCGAGCTGCGCCTCGTAGGTCGGATCGGACGCATCAACGACGAACAGCAGCAACGACGCCTCCAGCGCCTCGTCGAGCGTAGATTTGAATGATGCGACGAGGTCATGCGGCAGATGCTTGATGAAACCTACCGTATCGGAGACGAGCACGCGTGGTTTCGCTTCCGGCTTGAGCGCCCGCACCGTCGTGTCGAGCGTAGCGAAGAGCTGGTCCGCAACGAGCACCTCGCTGCCGGTCAGGGCGCGCATGAGCGAGGATTTTCCGGCATTCGTGTATCCCACGAGGGCGACGCGCAGCTGGTCGCGGCGTGCAGTCCGACGCTGCTCGCTATCGCGCTGCACGTGTTCCAGCTCCTCTTTCAACTCCGCCAGGCGATCGCGAATGTTGCGGCGATCCAGCTCGAGGTCGCTTTCACCCGCGCCTACCCCGCGTTGGCGTTCGCTGCGCGACGCGGACTCCCGCAGTCGAGGTGCCACGTATTTCAGGCGTGCCATCTCTACCTGCAGCTTGGCTTCTCGGCTGCGGGCATGGCGATGGAAGATTTCCACGATAACGCCCGTCCTGTCGAGGACCTGCGCACCGGTGGCGTTTTCGAGATTGCGCGCCTGACTGGGTGATATCTCGTGATCGACAATGACGAATTCCGGCCTACGCGCACCGTCCGGTTTCGGTTCGGGAGCACTAGGCGTCGTGGCCTCGGCATTCTCGAAGCGCTCGCGTGCCTTCGATTTCTGGGGAGCCGTCCATCCTCCCACGACCCCGGTCCCACCGGTGATCGCGGCCAGCTCGGCGAGCTTTCCCTTGCCCAGCACCGTGAGCCCGCCAACGCCGTCGCGTTTCTGCGACACCGACCCTGCGACCTCGTAACCGAGGGTCTCGACCAGCCGGCCGAGCTCGTTGAGGCTCGCCTCGTGCGCGACGTCGTCAATGCCGTCGAGTTGGATGCCGACGAGGATTGCCCGCGGCACAGGCTGCTTAGTTTCCATCGCCCACCCTTAGCACGCCAGCAGCGGCGCGCCGATGGGGCTGGGTCGGCCGCACGCCAGAGCCAATGCTTCGCGCCGGCGACAACGATCTCATCGAGGAGCCACTCGTCACCGCGACCGGGTGCTCGATGACGG
The DNA here is from genome assembly GCF_009765865.1 of Acidisoma sp. L85. Lineage (GTDB taxonomy): Bacteria > Pseudomonadota > Alphaproteobacteria > Acetobacterales > Acetobacteraceae > Acidisoma. The sequence goes on along the minus strand of NZ_LMUQ01000027.1, from coordinate 50,897 downwards.
ATGCGGTGGGCGAATCCCGGGACATATCCAGACACTATTGTGGGACAGGCGGGGGAGACACCGATGAGGGCGACGCCGCGGACAGCGGTGGGAACGGGCGGCACTTTTTACCGGAACCATGCCGCCAACGGAGAGTTTGCCGCTCCCTATCGAAGGCGGCGGCGTGTCAGTTATGGCGGTCGGTTTTACCGATCGCCATCTAACCCAGCGAAGGGGTATCGACGCTCAGACCTGCTCCTCTGGCCTGTAGGCCCTGACGATCCACAGCTTGACTATTTCTGGTCCCTGGAACACGGTTCCGCTATCAAAATGGAGAGTCCGAATGGATCAGTCAAAGCCAGACCCTTCCAAAATTCTCCAAATCGGAATGGGATTTTTTGCATCCAAGGTGTTGTTGAGCGCAGTCGAACTCGGCGTCTTCGAGACGGTTGCCGGCGGCCCAATTTGCTTATCCCAATTACGTGATCGTCTTGGGCTGCACGAGCGTGGTGCGGCTGATTTCTTTGATAGTCTCGTGGCACTTGGCCTGTTATCCCGGGAAGGCGATGGCACCAGCGCCCGTTACGGAAACACCGCCGACACGGCGGCGTTTCTGGTTCCTGCAAGTGCCGGCTATATCGGCGGCATACTGAAAATGGCAAATAATCGGCTCTACCATTTTTGGGGAAATTTGACTGAAGCCTTGCGCACGGGCTTGCCGCAAAGCGAAATAAAACAGAGCAATGGCCACGATGCTTTTGCGGCGCTCTATGATGATCCACGGCGGCTCGCCGAGTTCCTGGACGCCATGGCAGGTGTCCAACGTGGCAATTTCGCGGTGCTAGCAGAGACATTCGAGTTCGACCGATTCACCAAGATCTGCGACGTTGGCGGCGCGAGCGGGGCGTTGTCAATTGCCCTCGCGAAGCGTCACCCTTCTCTACAATGCATCTCTTACGATCTTCCGGCGGTAACCGAGCTTGCGCGCCAGAAAATTCTGGATGCGGGATTGAGTGACAGGATTACGGCCGTGAGCGGCAACTTTCTCGCCGACGGCCTGCCTCACGCGGAGGTAATAACAATGGGCAACATTCTGCACGATTGGGGTACCTCAACAAAAACGCTACTTATTGAAAATGCATATGGGGCCTTGCCGTTTGGGGGGGCGTTGATTGCAATCGAGAATGTCATCGACGATGCGCGGCGCGCGAATTCCGGCGGCCTGCTGATGTCGCTCAACATGCTCATTGAAACACCGGACGGTTACGATTACACGTTCGCCCAGTTCGATGACTGGTGCTGCTCAGCGGGCTTCCGATCGACACAAAGTTTCCCTCTCACCGGGGCGGCAAGCGCTGCAATCGCCTGGAAGTAAGAGTCGTAGGGCAAAGAGCGGTGGATAAAATCCTGCGTTTAAGGAGAAGATCGGCGAATTGGCTGTTACGGCCTTAGTTCGGCTGAGCGTCGTCGATACGCGGTAAGAAGGCTTCCTCGTGTTGACCAGCGGCTGGAACTCAACCTCTGGCAGGGAGGCTATTGTCGCGTATCGTGACTGGCGCCTATGCGTCGGAGAGGCCTTCGGTTGTCATGATTGCGGATCCGCCGGCGGTCGGCGGCGCGGGAAGAGGCTTCGGGCGACAGCAGGGCGTTGAAAAAGAGCGTGAGGTTTTGCCAGGCCAGTGCGGACCGGACGGCACCTTCGGCCCGCACACGATGCAGATCGCCGGCGAAGCATGGCCGTCGAAGCCTAATCACTCCGCGATAATTGCGCCGATCTCAGGTAGTTGAGGCTTTGGAAATTGGCCACTGCCAATGGTCTCATTTATATCGCCGTGCTGCCAGAATCTGAAGATTGATACCTGCCACGATATCGGTCATCTTTTGCTTGTCACCCACTGCGATGCGTTCTGGTATGAAAACTACGTCCGCGGCGTCGGCCATCAACGGATCACCGGCAAAACGTAGGTCTGCGCAGCGCTCTGGCAGAGAGATGCGCCCGATAACCAACAAGGTATAGAATCCAGTTGACTGCCCCGAGAAGTGACGCAACCGGGGACTTCTTAACAGAAGCGGTCGCGAAGTTGCACTGCGCCAGAGGCTCGCGACAAGCTAGTTCCATATTTTATCGATGGTTTCCATCAGGGGCCCGCCGGCTGCGTGCAACGGCGGTTTGCAGATCGGCGACGTCTGACGCCGCCTCACGTTGGGGAAAATGAGTTTTACTTACATAGTATTTAGCGACATAGCCATTGAAGAAACCCTTCGAAAAGCTTCCCGTGTTGTAGGCGGAAAGTGCAGCTCGAAGGGCGGTCTGTGGGTCTGGCCAGGTTTGCACGGCCGCTAGATAGTCAGCCGTCAATATGCTCGCCCCCGCTCGGATATTCGTACATGCATCGAACATATCGCGAACCGAGTAGCCTAGGTCGCTAAGATTCGCGCTATCAACCTGCATCAAGCCCATGTCGACCCTATAGCCGCGCTTGATCCAAGCTTGGGCAAGCCTTGTGGCATCTCCAGCACGACTTGCGGGCATTGGCTGTGCACTCAGTCCGTTCACATGAATGGCATAGGGGTACCCGTCCGACTCTATTCGGATCACAGCGCGAAGTGTGCTCGCGGGCACGGTACGACTGCACCGAAGAAGAGCATCGTCCTCCGTTGTCACGGCTATCGGCGCCGGTGCCCGCGCCGGGCCGGCAGTGCATACTGACGTATCAGAGGCAGTGTATCCGCACACGAGGACGGAGCGGGTGTCGGTTTCTGCGGCCGTCGAAAACGCCGCCTCTTGGCGCGAGCTGATCGGCCCGGCGAGGCACATGGAGGCATTGAGCACGAGTAAAAGACCGACAAGAGAGGCTTTGAGGCTGTCGAGCATTCAGTTCGCTGTCTTTCATCCAGACGAAACATGTGGGCGCTTGCAACGGACTCGAATTTCCACCTTAAACCTGCGCCGCCTGGCCGCCGCAGGCTCTTCCGTACCGTCAGTCATTGGCCCACTACCTATCTCGACCGATTTACCCTCGCCGAACTATCCGAGTAGGACGACCCGGAGACGTTTATGCAGGTTTTAGGACGAAGTCGATACACTAAATAGCATTTGACGAAATGACTTTTGTTCCGTTTTCAGTTGTTGAAAAGTCATGCTCGAATATCGAGACAAAGCAGCGCTTCGTGGCTAGACGAGTACTATAGCTGCTCTTAGATACAAACATACAATCCTTGCGTTCGATGGAGTAGCTCTAGGGCAGTGACGTATGAGTTTCACCTTTGTCGTGCTAAACGCTGTCGAGGCAGGGAGATGACGCAATCGAGGATCCGATCCCCCCGTGCGTGTCTGGTGCGCGACGTCGCGCGACCGCGCACCGCCTAGGCGGCGTTGCCCGTCGCCTTGTTGACGTCGGGAAGGGCCGCGTCCGTGGCCACTGTGCCGAGGTCGAGCAGTCCCGCCGCCTTGATACTACTGGCGGCCGTTGTGTCTAGGCGGGTGGTCACCATCTATCGGGTGAGAGGTGGAAAGCGATGAAGAGAAAGCCTACGCTGCGGTTTATTCTGGGCGATCAGCTATCCCGAGAAATCTCCTCCCTTCGCGATGCTGACCCGGCGCGCGACATGGTCTTGATGGCGGAGGTTGCGGAGGAGACGGTCTATGTGCCCCATCACCCCAAGAAGATCGCGTTTCTGTTTTCGGCCATGCGCCACTTTGCGTTGGAACTGCGCAACGAGGGATTTTGCGTCGACTACGTGACCTTAGCTGATCCCGCCAATAGCGGCTCTTTTGCTTCAGAGCTCGCCCGTGCAGTTTCGCGCCACCAGGCGGTCTCCGTCGTGGTGACCCATCCTGGCGAATGGCGCGTCTTGGACGCGATGCAGGTGTGGGAGCAGGCCGCCGGTGTTCCCGTTGAAATCCGAGAAGATGATCGGTTCGTTTGTCCGCTGCCGCGTTTTCGTCGGTGGGCGGAGGGGAAGCGCCAGCTTCGCATGGAATTTTTTTACCGTGAGATGCGGCGAGCAACCGGCTTGCTGATGGAGCAGGACGGCGAGCCCGTGGGCGGCCGCTGGAACTTCGACACAGAGAACCGTAAACCCGTGCCGGCGCGGCTAGATATGCCACCGGCCTTCTTCGTAAAACCCGACGCGATTACGCAGGAGGTTCTAGCTCTTGTCGGAACTCGCTTTGCTGGCAATTTCGGAACGCTGGATGGCTTCGACTACGCGGTGACAGCGTCCGATGCGCGACGTGCCCTCGCGCATTTCATTGCCCATTCGCTGCCATCCTTTGGCGACTACCAGGATGCGATGCGGCAGGGCGAAGATCGATTGTTTCACTCAATGCTTTCGCCCTATCTGAATGCTGGATTACTCGACCCTCGCGCGGTTTGCGACGCAGCAGAGGCTGCCTGGCGGGGTGGCCAGGTTCCGCTCAATGCTGCGGAAGGCTTCATCCGTCAGATTCTCGGCTGGCGCGAATATGTCCGTGGCCTGTACTGGCTAAAAATGCCTGGGTATGCCGACACCAATCGGCTTGGCGCCGATCGCGCGCTTCCCGGCATTTATTGGGGCGGCCCGACCGAAATGAACTGCCTGCGTCAGTGCGTTGATCAAACACGGCGCCTGGCACATGCGCACCACATCCAGAGACTGATGGTGACAGGAAACTTCGCCTTGCTGATCGGTGCCCGACCATCCGAGGTAGAGGCTTGGTATCTTGCCGTCTATATCGACGCCTATGAGTGGGTGGAGTTGCCAAATGTCCACGGTATGATCCTTTATGCTGATGGGGGTTATCTCGGGTCGAAGCCCTATGCGGCAAGTGGCAAATACATTGATCGAATGTCTGATTACTGCGGCCGTTGCCACTACGACGTCAGGCAGACTTTGGGTTCCAAGGCATGTCCCTTCAACTTCCTCTACTGGAACTTTATCATTGCGAAGGCGCCTGAATTGCGCGGCAATCAGAGGATGGCGATGACCTACGCCTCGCTCAACCGCATGGACGATATGAAGCAGGCCGCCATCCAAAGGCAGGCGGCTGAATTTTTGGCCGATTTGCCGGTAGAGTATTGAATAGTTGCAACAGAGGGTGCCCCGCTCGTCCCTGCTCAATCGTCAAACTGCACTATACGAACAAGGATCGGCTGGCCAATTGGGAGCCATCTCAACCGCTTCCAGGACATTGTGGGAGGCAAGTCCTCCCGGTCTAACTGACGTGTAGGGCTATCGACCGAGTAGAGCTTTCTCAATCCGCACGCTGGTCACCGGACCTGCAGAAGCCGCTGTCGCCCGCTGGGTTTAGTGCAGCTCGCCCGAGGCCGACAGCTAAGGTTGACGCCGCCCCGGCAGCGCGCCACCATTCTCATGATCATTGTCGTTTTTCTCTTCGAGACGAACCTTACGGTGAACGCAACGCCCTTAGGGAAAACGTCTGGGATTATCTGCGGCCGCCGCGTCTCGAGCTGGTCCGAGCGAGAATTCGCCGAAGAGTTTCGGAAAACGCCGGTGACCTACGTCCGCACCACCCAGACCGAGATGATCCCCGAGAATGAATGGCCCTATTGAAGGAGCGGCCCGGTCCGAAAGTGCCCGACACAGATCGCGCGCCGGCAGTCGCACGTAAGTGGGGTCAAGAGAATGCCTGACACCGGTCGAACACGAGGATAATCCAAGTTTGACTTTGGCTATGTGGGCAACGTCGCCCAAAAATTTACCATGCCCATGACCTTTACCCGAAAATCTTTAATCGGATGATACCCTATTTTGGATCGCGACTGCGATTCACTGAGTCGGGTCGCTAGCGAAAGCCTGGCGTTGCCGAACGATATCGCTCAAGCCAGTGCGCATACGCAGGGGGGAGCGTCCACGCCGGCCGACTCACGCCAAGCGCGCGTGCCGCCGCATAAGGCCAATGATGGTTTTCCAGGAGAGCGCGGGCAAGCATAACGAGGTCGACCTGATGGTCGCGAACCAGGGCGTTAGCCTCGTCGGGCTCGCTGATATACCAGCTGGTGGCTGTTGGGATGTCAGCCTCACGGCGTATGTGGCCGGCGATAGAGGCCATGAAATTGGGGCCAAACGGAATTTCAGCGTCTGGCGTGGAGAAGCCAAGGCTGACATCAATGAGGTCGAGCCCGCGCAGCTTAAACTCGCGAATAACCGCAACCGATTCCTCGAGCGTCTCTTCCCGATCATCATATTCAATGACGCCCATGCGGGCCGTGAGCGGCAAGTGATCCGGCCAAACCGCTCTCACGGCTGACAAGATTTCGTTCAGGAATCGGCTGCGGTTCGAAAGACTGCCGCCATAAAGGTCGCTACGATGATTGGAATGTGGCGATAGAAAATTTTGCCCGAGATAACCGTGCGCGAAATGCAATTCGAGCCATTCAAAACCAATATCGCGAGCCCGTTCAGCCGCCGCCACAAATTCGCCTGTCACACGAACGATGTCCTCGAGCGCCATCTCTCTGGGCACGCGAGCCAAACCGCCGCCATATGCAATAGCCGACGGTGCAATGGGCTGCCACGCTCGTGGGTCTTCCTCAGGGATATGGTCGTCGCCTTCCCAGGGCCGGTTGGCGCTCGCTTTTCTGCCCGCGTGCGCAATTTGGATTCCGGGCACGGCTCCAGCGGCCCGGATCAGCTCGACCGCTTTCCTGAGCGCCTCGGACTGGCGATCGTTCCAAAGACCCACGCAGCCGGGCGTGATGCGCCCCTCACCCGAAACCCCGGTCGCTTCAACTATCACGAGAGCCGAACCGCCTCGAGCTAATCCGGCAAGGTGGGCATAATGCCAGTCGTTGACGACACCATCGATCGCGGAATACTGACACATAGGTGACACGGCAATACGATTCTTAAGCGTCACGCCCTTCAGTACGAAGGGATCGAAAAGTGCCGTCATAGTCGCTCCTCCCCCGATGAGCAGCTTCAGCTGCATAGATTCAGATTGCAGCCCTCATGATACGACGTTCGCAGGTTCAACTGTGGTGGACCTGCGTACCAAGTCGGGAATAGCAAGCGCCGGATTCGCGCTTTTCAGAAATTCGACGGTCGTAAAAAGTAGCTCGGTATCGCCAATGTTCTCAAGGTCGTGAATCATCGACTGGCCGGAGGGAAATGTCATGTCCCTGGTATCCCCGGAGCGATAGGTCGTCTCGACAGATCGGCCGTCATTGTAGTGGGAGCGCGCGACACCATCCGAGATTACGGTCCAGAAATAGTCGAGTGCATGGCGATGAAAGCCAATTCTCTGGCCCGGTCGCAATCGCAGGCACCAAACCCTAACGCGTTCAGTCTCCGACACAAGTTCAGTGCCAACACAGCCATTTCCGGCGCTTTGCGCGAGCTCCGCCGTCAATAGCTGGTCCCAGCTTGGATCAGGACGCAATTCTGGAGTATTCACTCCGTGGGACATTTGCTTTCTCCTCTATCCGCAGCTTATTGTTCGATCGATCAATGTCAAGAGGATATATCTCGCGCCACCCCCGATGGCCTTGCGGGCACCCGATTGAGGTTATATCGGCATAGGCTTCGACGCCTGGAGGGCGAATGCGGCGCACCGGACCTAATGCTGATTACGCAAATGTTACTCAAAAGCGGACAAACCCTCTGATGGCAAAGAAGGCAATCGTGTCGGTGAAATCGTCTGTCGGCATCCGGCGGCGGCTCCGGCCGGAAGATAGACGAAGACAGATCCTTGACGGAGCGATCTCCTTCTTCGCAGAGCACGGTTTCGAAGGCGGAACACGCGATTTAGCGAAACAGTTGGGCGTCACGCAGTCTTTGATTTTCAACTACTTCCCGACCAAGGAAGAGCTGATCCGAGAGGTCTACCAAAGCGTCTATGTCGGCCGTTGGCGCTCAGAATGGACTGATCTGATCAGCAACACCAGTGTTCCGCTCCGTGCTCGGCTGATCGAGTTTTACATCAACTATACGAGCGTGATTTTCTCTTCAGACTGGCTCCGTATCTATCTGTTTTCCGGATTGAAGGGCCTGCCAATAAATTCCATGTGGATCGCCTTCGTGGAAGATCACCTGATCCGCCGCATTTGCGTCGAGGTTCGCCGTGAGAATAACTTCTGTGAAGGCACCATGTCCGAAATCTCAGCCGAGGAGATCGAGACCTTCTGGCTCTTCCACAGTGGCATCTTTTATTACGGTGTTCGCCGGGAGGTCTACCGGTCACCAGTACATCTTGGCGTGCAGAAATTCGTGGAGACGAGTGTCGACGCTATGCTGGCTGCGCTTCCCGCGATCATGCGGGCCAAGGTTGCGCAATGACTTTCGGCTTGACACCCGTTCTCGACCCCTCCTATTTATAGATCGATCGAACTATAACAATAAAACACCTCGGGGTAACCTGCGGGGGATAGGGTGGCGATTTGAGCTCTCAACCGAGCAAAAGCGCGATTATTGTGGGGGGCTCAATCGCGGGCCTCACGACAGCTCTTCTACTGCATCGCCAAGGATGGAGTGTCGATGTCTTCGAACGATCCGAAGTAGAATTGGCCGGCCGGGGAGCAGGCATCGTCACTCACCGGGATCTGTTCGACGCGCTCCAAGCTGCTGGCATCGAGCTAACCGCGGACCTAGGAGTGAGGGTAGAGGGCAGACGCGTCTTCGACCCTTCCGGAGCGGCTGTTCTGGAACTCGCCTACCCGCAGGTCCTGACATCCTGGGACCGGCTTTATCATGAGCTGCGATCGCGCTTGCCAGATGAATGCTATCACATGGGACACACGCTGGAATCGGTTGAGAATGGTGCCGACGCTGTGGTGGCACGGTTTGCCGGCGGTTCCGAGGCGCGCGCGGATCTTCTGATAGGTGCCGATGGCTTCCGCTCTTCTGTGAGGCGGCACTTCTTTCCGGACATCGTGCCAAACTATGCAGGCTACGTCGCATGGCGCGGGCTTGTCGATGAAGGGGACGTCACAGAGACAACCAGGCGGGATATTTTTGGGCATTTCACCTTCTCACTGCCGAAGGGTGAACAGATGCTTGGCTATCCCGTTGCTGGTGTCAACAACGACATGCGGGTTGGCCGGAGGCGCTATAATTGGGTCTGGTACCGCCCGGCGGATGAAGCGGTCGAGCTGCGAAAACTACTTACGGACGCCCAAGCTAATGTCCATGAGCTATCCATTCCGCCACGCCTGATACGCGGAGAGATGATCGAGGCCATGCAGCGGTCAGCGTCGCGTTCCTTGGCTCCGCAGTTTCAGGAACTCGTACACTTGACTGTCCAGCCCTTCTTTCAGCCGATTTATGATCTTGAGACGCGCCGGATGGCGATAGGCCGTGTGGCGCTCCTCGGGGATGCCGCCTTCGTGGTCCGGCCGCATGTTGGTGCCGGTGTCACCAAAGCAGCTCAAGATGCCCTGTCGCTAGCTAAATCGCTCCGGAATGATGATGGTGTCGAGTCTGCTTTGCTGGGATTCGAGCAAGAGCGTATGCCGGTTGGAGCCAAAATCATGCGGCGGGCGCGGCAACTTGGAGCTTACATGCAGTCGCAGGTTAGTACGCAAGAGGAGCGGCAGGACGCGGAACGGCATCGGACCCCCGAGGCGGTGGTGCAGGAAACGGCATCACTCGAATTCCTCCACTGACCGCATGTCCGAAGCCGCCTCTGAACAAAGTATCTCGTAGACAGAAACGTTCGAATTAGGGATCACGCAGATGCCAAAAATGAGAGCCGCCATCTTCGCCGAGGTCGGCCGCATCGTCCTGGACGAGAAGCCGGTGCCGGATGTCGGACCTACAGATGCTTTAGTACGCATTACGACGACAACAATTTGCGGGACAGATATTCATATCCTCAAAGGGGAGTATCCCGTGGCTAAGGGGCTGACGATCGGTCACGAGCCGATTGGCATCCTTGAAAAGGTTGGTTCTCAGGTCACCGGCTACAAAGAAGGGCAGCGCGTCCTTTGTGCCGCTACGACGCCCTGCGGACAATGCAACTCCTGTCTGATGGGATTTCACTCTCAGTGTGGCGGCAAGACTGCGGGCGGATGGATGCTCGGAAACTACCTTGATGGATGCCAAGCCGAGTACTTTCTCATACCGAACGCCCAGGCAAACATGGCGGTCATCCCAGATAATGTCACAGACGAAGAGGTCCTTCTTGTTCCGGACATTGTGAGCACCGGCTTTTCTGCGGCCGAACATGGCAATATAAAAATCGGCGACACTGTAGTCATTTTCGCCCAGGGTCCAATCGGCCTTTGCGCAACAGCCGGTGCCCGGCAGCTGGGAGCGGGGCTCATCATCGCCGTGGACCCAGTGGCGGAGCGCCGAGAAAAATCGAAGTTGATGGGCGCGGACGTCGTCCTCGATCCCAACGCGACCGATGTAATTTCGGAAGTAATGAGGCTGACCAACGGTGCCGGTGCCGATGTCGCACTCGAATGCCTCGGCCGCACCGAAACCTTAGCGGGTTGCCTGAATTGTACCCGGCCTGGGGCGATAATCTCAAGCGTCGGTATTTATTCCACCGATGTTCCCCTGCCGCTGCAAGGCATAGGAGCTGGACTCGCGAACAAGACGATCGTTACCTCAACTTGTCCCGGAGGCAAGGACCGCATGGCGCGGTTGCTGAAGATCATCGAGAACGGCCGGGTCAAATTCGGCTCTCTTGTGACGCACCGCTACAAGCTGGACGACATCGAGGCAGCCTACGAGTTGTTTGCAAATCAGCGCGATGGCGTCATCAAGGTCGCGGTCACGCCCTAACCACGTCGATACGGAGCAGTTGGCGCCGGAACCCTCCGCGCCGGCTGCGCCATATGGGCCAGAGGCCGGTCCAGCGGCCGGCAACGAGGGGCGCGATGCAACACCAGACCGACGAAATCGATGACGCTAGCGGAGGTCCCGCACCCCAAACGCCTGTGCTGCGCGTCGCGGGCGTGTCGAAGGCATATGGCGCCACGATCGCTCTAAACTCAGTCACACTCGAAGTGCTATCGGGCGAGGTGCATGCTTTGCTCGGTGAGAACGGCGCTGGCAAATCGACCTTCGTCAAGGTTCTGAGTGGCATCGTCCGGCAAGGCGGCGGCGCGCTCTCGCTGGACGGCACACCCTACGAACCCCGATCCCTGATGGACGCGCGTCGTTCTGGCGTCTCTACCGCCTTTCAGGAGCTTAGTCTCCTACCCAACCTCACCGTCGCGGCCAATCTTACACTCCCTCATCCCCTAAAGGGGGGGCTCGGGCTAGCGTCGCGATCACGCAATGAAGCCCGGGCCGTAGAACTCCTCCACCAATTCGATGCCGCCGATATTTCGCCCCGCTCGATCGTCAGCCGCTTATCTCTTGCGCAAAAGCAACGGATCGAGATCATCCGGGCCATCAGCCATAGACCCCGTTTGCTGGTACTGGACGAACCCACCGCGGCGTTGGCGGAACCCGAATGGCTCTTTCGCATCGTTGAGCAGCTGGCTGCTAGTGGAATGGCGACGCTGTACATATCGCACCGTCTTAGTGAGGTGCGCCGCCTCTGCAATAAGGGAACGATCCTGCGCAACGGGGACAGTATCGGCCCGATTGCCATCGCTGAGACAAGCGATAACGAAATCTTCCGCATGATGGTCGGAAAGCGCTCCGAAGAGCGGCGACAGGTCGCGAGCGGTTCCTCTGTGGTCCGGGATGTTGCGATCGAGGTATCCGGGCTGACCGGAGAATCGATCCACGACGTTGGCTTTTCGCTTCACAAGGGCGAAGTGGTGGGTGTGGCTGCACTTGAAGGGCAGGGACAGCGCGAGCTCTTTCGCATTTTGGGCGGGGTGGCGCGACCATTGCGTGGCACCATTTCGCTCGAGGGTTCACTAGTCAACCTGAAGTCCCCGGGACAAGCTTTAGCGGCGGGCGCGGGCATTGCTTTCGTGCCAGAGGAGCGCAAGTCCGAAGGCATTTTCCTTACTCAATCGACATGTGCCAACGTCACGCTTCCTCTGCTGAATCGGCTCAGCCGGTTTGGGCTCGTCAGCAGCAGACGCGAATATGCTGTCGCGGCTGACCAGATACAGCGTGTGCAGCTCGCCGAGCGGCTCCTTCGCCTACGCATTTCTGCGCTCTCGGGTGGAAATCAGCAGAAGGCGCTCATCATGCGCGTTCTCTTGTCGGGCGCGCGAAGCCTGATACTTTTCGATCCAACACGCGGCGTCGACGTGGGAACCAAGCAGACGATCTACGAGGTGATCCATCGCTTTGTACAAGATGGCGGCAGCGTGCTGATTTACTCAACTGAGCTGCCGGAACTGGTGAAGCTTAGCCATCGCTGCCTTGTCTTATACAGAGGCCGGGTGGCGGGTGAGCTTTCAGGTGAGAACCTAAGCGAGGAGGGTTTGGTGGCTCTGGCCACCGGACACAACATCGAAGAGATCCGCTCGAGGGAGACAGCGTGAGCGCTTTTGTAAGCCGAAAAGTTTCCGATCAGACCGCCGATCGTTCGATCAGGCTGTGGCTGGGCAACGGCGCCCTCGTCGTCTCGATCCTCTATGTCCTTTTGTTCGCCTTCTACGCGGCAGCGCAAGGAGACGTCTTCGGCCTTCAGCCGATGAACGACTTAGCCAACGACACCTTGCCACTCGCACTGGCGGCTGCCGGCGGCACAGTCGTGATGTTGACGGGCGGTTTCGATCTGTCTGTCGCCGGGGTCATTTCTCTCGTCAATGTTTGTATAGCGACGCAGATCGGCGATGGGCCGCTCAACGCGTTGTGGGGATTGCTGCTGGCCATCTTGATTGGACTCGCCGTTGGCATGGTCAACGGCGCGCTGGTTGCCTTTGGCAAACTCCAATCGATCGCCTCCACGCTCGCCACAATGATCGTCTGCTCGGGCCTCGCCATCGTGGTGCTTGACGCACCTGGGGGCAACGTATCCGACTTTATCGCGGACAACGCTACGGATCCGATCTTGGGTGTCTTCCCGGCCGCAGGCGCTATCGCACTCGTTATAGTCCTACTTTGGCTCGTAGTTCGCAGCACGGCCTTTGGCGTGGCGATTTACGCGGTGGGAGCCGATGAGACCGCTGCCTCACTGGCGGGCGTGCCGGTCCTTCGCACCAAATTCCTCGCCTATAGTCTGGGAGGAATCTGCTACGGCCTTGCAGGCTTTATGCTCAGCGCAGTGACTGCTACGGGCAGTCCCTCCGCCGGAACGCCCTTTCTATTACTGATGTTCGCCGCCATCGCTATAGGAGGAACGTCATTCGCAGGCGGCTACGGGGGGCCGATCGGCTCAATGGTTGGAGCCGCTCTTCTTGTCTTATTGCAGAAGGCGCTGTTCTCCGCCGGTGTGTCATCCTTCTACACCGTCATCTTCCAGGGAGCGATTATGATTCTCGCGGTCCTTGTGGGCGGCATTTCTGCTTCGATCGCCGCGGGGCGGAGCCGATGACGAAGACTAGCCCTTCCGAGCACGCTACAGCGGCTCCGGTCCCGGAGGCTTCAGCCAAGGCGACGGCAGCCAGATCCGGATTCAGAATTGGGCCTGAGGGCTGGACCACACTTGCCTTGTTTGGGCTTACTGTCTTTATGATCCTGGCGTCTCGCCTCATCAGTTCCGGGTTTGGCAGCTGGCAACAGGCCCAGGCAATTCTCTTACTTTCCTCTTTCACAATCGTGCTGGGATTCGGGCAGGGTCTTGTCATCCTGATAGGCGGTCTTGATCTGTCTGTTGGCGTTGTCATGACTTTGGGCGGAATCCTTGCATACCGTTGGATCGGGACATCTCTCGTCGCCCTCTTTTGGGCGATCCCCTGTATCTTGCTCGTAACTGGCTGCGTCGGAGCAATAAACGGCTTGGGGGCTACACTACTTAGGCTACCGCCTTTTATCATGACTCTTGCTACCAGTTTAATCATTTACGGCGTTTTTCTCGGATTTACGGGAGGCCAGCCACGTGGGGTCGCTTCGCCAGCCTTGACCAGCGCCTATACGAGCACGTTCGCAGGCCTTCCCGTGATCCTCTGGCTGCTGTTGATCTTTATCATTCTTGCCACGCTGGTGCAGTCACACAGTAGTTTTGGCCGCCGACTCTATGCGGTAGGGACTAGCCCGATGGCGGCCTATATCGCGGGCCTTCCGGTGCGCCTGCTGATCGTTGCCGCGTATGCAATCAGTGGCGCGACATCGGGCCTGGCCGGGATTCTGCTCGTCGGTTATGCGACCGGCGCGACACTGACAATGGGTCAGTCTTACTTGCTTCCGTCCGTGGCCGCAGTGGTGGTGGGTGGCGCGTCAATCCTAGGCGGACGTGGCACATATCTGGCGACTGTGGGCGGCGCGCTTTTGCTCACGACCCTCTCCACTATCATCGAGGCCCTCGGACTAGCCGAAGGATGGCGCACGGTCATTTACGGCCTCGTGATTATGCTTGCTCTCCTCGCATTGAGAGAAAACATGGGGATCGGTTGGGCCCTCACGCCCAAATTCAGAAACACCGCGTCCCGCAGTCGCCCGGGCGGCGCAGGTCACAAACCAAATAAAACAGGAGGAAACGGATGATCGGTCAATACCTCAAGCGCGGGCTTTTAGCCTTCAGCGCTGCCGCGGCGTTATTCATGGCGGCGCACGGAGAATCGAAAGCCCAGGATAAGAAGTTCAAGATTTACCTGAGCCTCAGCTACTCGGGAAACGACTGGCAGACCGAGGCGGCCAATATCGTGAAGGCCCTTGCCGCAACACCCCCGTACGACAAGTTGGTTGACCTCAGGGAAGTCATCTCGGGGACGGACGTACAGGCGCAAATCTCCGCCTATGAGAGCATGATCGCTGACAAAGCCGACGGCGTGATTAGTTTCCCCGTCTCGCCCACAGCTCTAAACCGCACGATCCGGAAAGGCTGCAAAGCGGGGGTGCTGTTCTTCATGTACGATGCGACAGTCACTGAGCCCTGCGCCTACAATGTAAGCTATATTACCTCGGGCTTCGGTGAGAACACCGCGCAAGCTTTGGTGAACATGTTGGGCGGTAAAGGTATCATCTTTGAGAACCGGGGTGTTCCGGGAAATTCAGTTGACAAGAGGCATGTGCTAGGAGCCGAGGCTATCTTCAAGAAATACCCCAACATCCATATCGTCGCTACATATTATGGGATGTGGAGCGCTCAGACCTCTCAGCAGGAAACTGCTAAGGCGTTGATTGCTCATCCGGAGGTGACGGGTATATGGTCGGAATATGGTGAGGAAGGCGTGCTGAAGGCGGTGTTAGCCTCCAAGCGTTCCGAACTGTTTCCAATCACTGGTGAGGACTCGAATGCATTCCGCCTCGCGTTGATTGACCCCGCTTTGAAGGCGAGAGGTTTCACCGGCGCTTCCTCTGGATCGCCACCCGCAACAGCCGGCTATGCGTTCAAGATTATGATGGAGGTCCTGACCAAGAAGAGGAACCTCGCTATACACAACATCGAGTATCCTTTGCCGTGGGTGCCCGCCGACAAAGTCAAGGTGTGCCCGGGCGACGAGTTCGAAAACGGCTGTAACGTGTTCCCGAAGGACAAGGTTACGGACTCCTTCACCACCGAGGTTTTCGAGCCGGTATTGCTGCCTGAGCTCACGATGAAAACAGCACTCACAGGCCTTCCCAAGCCCGGAGCGACAATTCAGCCATTACCTGCAGCGCTCCACCCGGCTCCGTTGGAACCCGGAATCAACTGCGGCCACTGTGAGCCGCCGGCGGATCTCTACAAACTCACCAAGGTCCAGCCCGCGGTCCACTAAAAAGAAAGTCAGACCAAGCGACACCAAGTTGTATGCGGCGCGGCAGCGACCCGCATACAACTTGCCGCAGATTCCGTTACGACAGGTGTTATCGTGCAGCAGTGGGCACCTCCGACGTGCCTCGAGGCGAGAACCTGTAGACGGTAGTCCTTGAAATGGGAAATGTAATGACGGGTCAAGAACAACGCAGGACGCCCATTGAGCTTGATGTTGCCATTATGGGGGCGGGTTTCTCCGGCTTGTATCAGCTTAAAATGTTGCGGGAGCTGGGACTGCGGGTAAAAGTCTTCGAGGCCGCCGGATCGTTGGGAGGAACTTGGCACTGGAACTGCTATCCCGGTGCGCGTGTTGATACACCATCGAACATTTACCAGTATTCCGACGAAAGTCTCTGGCGAGACTGGAAATTTCTTGACCTGTATCCCTCCTACAAGGAAATACGTGAGTATTTCGAGTTCGTGGATAAAAAATGGAGCCTGAGCAAAGACATCTATCTCAATACAAAGATCACACACGCCGAGTTCAATCAGGAAAGTAACGCTTGGATCATTTCAACCGACGGGACGCCCGCTGCTATCGCTCGCTTTTTCGTGACATGCACCGGATTCGCTTCGCGACCCTATATTCCGAACATTCCGGGCCTGCAAGATTTCAAGGGAAAAATGCACCACACGGCACGGTGGCCACAAGAAGGCGTGAAGCTTGAGGGCAAGCGAGTCGGTGTGCTCGGGACAGGCGCGAGTGGTGTTCAGGTCATCCAGGAGGTCGGGAAGATCGCCAGCCATGTCACGATCTTCCAACGCACTCCGAACACGGCGCTACCTATGCGCCAGAAACACTTCGACGACGAGGAAGTCCGCAAGTTTAAGGAAGAATTTCCCGCCCGCTTCGAACTGCGAGGACAGACACCCTCAGGTTTCGACATGGATGTCCAACACAAGCGCGGCACCGATGTCACAGAAGAAGAGCGCAGACAAGTCTACGAGAAGCTCTGGGAGCTTGGAGGGTTTCGCTTCTGGCTGGCAAATTTCGACGACCTCATAGAGAGCGAGGAAACAAATCGGTCCGCGTATACGTTCTGGCGGGACAAAGTGCGGGCTCGCGTTGCAGACCCAAAAATGGCTGAGATCCTCGCGCCGACCGAGCCGCTTCATCCGTTCGGCGTAAAACGGCCTAGCCTTGAGCAGAATTTCTACGAAGTCCTGAACCAGCCGAACATTGCCCTGGTGGACCTGAAGACTTCGCCTATCAAGTGGGTCACGCCTTCGACCGTCGTGACTACGGAGGGCGAGTACGAACTAGACGTTCTCGTGCTTGCCACGGGGTTCGACTCCATTACTGGCGGCCTAACGGCGGTCGATATCCGCGGAACCGACGGTCAGACCTTCGCGGAGAAATGGGCCAGCTGCGTGCGGACCCACCTCGGCATGGCTAGTACTTGCTTCCCGAATCTGTTCTTCGTTTTCGGGCCGCAGGGCCCATCAGGATTTGCGAACGGACCGACTTGCGCCGAACTACAAGGCAATTGGGTGATCGACTGCATCGCGTTTATGGTCAAGAATAACCTCACTAGGGTAGAAGCCAAAGCGGATGCTCAGGATCGTTGGACCGACCATCTCGATGTGCTCTTTCACAAAAGTCTCTTTCCACAAGCGGAATCCTGGTACAACGGCGCCAACATCCCGGGAAAGCCGAGACAAATCCTCGGTTATCCAGGCGGTTTCTCGAGCTATCTCGAAATATGCGCGGACTCAGCGCGACGGGGATACGACGGCTTTACGCTGAGTTAGTCCTGGGCTCCAGTGCCACGCCGACTCAAGTGGGCCATCCTCAAACTGAGGATGGTCCGGCACAACGCATCAGAACCTAGCGCCGACCAGGTGCGCGAGTTGAGCGCCACCTTTGTAATATGCCTCCTTGATCCGCCGAAACGGAACATTAACGGGCGTTGAAAGGGGTAGGGGAAGATCCGCGTCCGTGATTTCGCCAAGGAGCAATTTCGCCAAGGTGCGTCCGAACACGGTGCCAGGCGCAATCCCCCGCCCATTGTACCCGTTGAACGATACCACATTGCGTCCCAGCCTATGGAAATGCGGTAGGCTATTCCTTGTCATTCCAATCTCGCCATACCATTCATACTCGAACTCAATATGTGAAAGCTGCGGAAAGAGACGGGTAAGTGCGCGGCGCCCCCACGCGCGATGAATCGGCAGTGCCCTATCGGTCAACGCACCGACGCTGCCGAAAACAAGTCGCCGTGCATTATCGAATCGGAATGAGGTGAGAATCTTCCGCGTATCCCATGCGCCCTGGCCTTCCGGCAGGATCAGCTGACGGGTCTTGTCGCCCAGCGGGCGAGTTGCCATGTTGAAATATGGGAGATGCGCCACTTCCTGTCGCAGTTCCGGCCAAACATTTTTAGTGTAGGCATTGGTCGCAACGACTACCGCTTCCGCGCGTACCTGGCCTGACGCCGTCTTGATTTCCCAATGATCGCCCTGGTCGGTCGCGGAGTGGACGAGACTTCCGGTGTAGATGGTTGCGCCGGCGTCAATTGCCGCGTGTGCCAGGCCGTGCGCATACGCGAGGGGTTGGATGGTACCGGCGCGGCGGTCCAGTAACGCGCCGGAATACCCATCTGTCCCAACTTTTCTCGCGGTTTCCGCAGAGCCCAGCACCTGCACGGGTGCGCCCCGTCCCTGCCACTGCCGGGAGCGCTCTTCGATTTCCGCTAACCCTTTGCGACCGACAGCACAATGGAGCGTCCCCTGCTGTTGAATTTCGCATGCAATTCCGTACTTCTTAACAAGCTCGAAGACCAGGCTGGGAGCGTCACTGAGAAAATCAAGAAGGCGCTCACCATGTAAGCTGCCGAGGATTGCGAGAACGTCGTTCGGCATGATCCACAGACCCGCATTAACTAGGCCGACATTGCGGCCAGAGCCACCGAAACCAACCTCAACCGCCTCAAGGACGACGACGGACGCCCCTCCCTCCGCCAGATGCAGCGCCGCCGACAGCCCGGTATACCCACCACCGATGACAACGACATCCGCCGCGAGTTTTGTTTCTAGCGAGCGGCACGGTGGGGCAGGGGGAGCGGAAGCATCCCAAAGCCCATGGCTGCGGGGATCACCCTGCACGGAAGGAGCCCCGCAAAGACATGCTGCAGTCTCGGCAAAAGCTATTCAAAGCGCGATCCTTAGGAAGTCACTGCTGGAGGGTGCCCAGAAGTTTTCAAAGCCTGAGATTTGGCAGTTAGCCCGTCTAAAACAACTACCTTCAACCGGGGCAAATTGAGTCCTCCGCGCCACAGCTCAGAGTGATTGCAAATAATGCTAAACGCGCCAGCCATTGAGTTGAGGTGTTATCGATAAAGCGCTATTTCGGCTAGCTGTATAGTTAGACGATGGCCTCGGCGTTTAGCTCGGGCCTGGAACGGCCAAGCGCTGTCGCTCCCCGGCAAATTCCTAGTCTCGCCCTACTGTTAGGCACATCCTCCGGTGCCGACCACCTCGAAAGAGCCGAAGCGCATTTCCAAGGAGCCGTCCTACATGACCGGCGCCGAAATATCCGTGGGCGGGGGATACACCGCAACCAGTCAGCGGCAGGATTCCACGTTCGCATTGATACCGAAGAGATGTTCCGCCAGTTCTTTTCATCATCGAAGGCGCGGAAAATCATCCCGCATACAGCGAAACCCACCGTCGGCTCTCGGCGCAGCCGCCCATATCAGCGTCTACGCCCCGTCAATGAAGAAGGCTCTCGACCTCGATCCGGCATGACGGAATCTGACAGCCGACTGATAAGCCGGACTGTCATACCATGCCCGAGCCGCGATCATGTTGGGGAATTCCAGGATCACTGCGCCTTCGATGGTGTCCCCCTAGAGTTGGTCCAGGGCACCGTAGACGGTGAGCGGCTTCAAGGGATGGCTCTGCGCTGCCAGAGAGGCCCTTGGTCCGTACTCAGCAAGCGATGTGGCGTCGGTAGTCTGTTCCCGGACCATCACAAAATAGACAGACATAGTGGGCACTTTCTAACGATGAAGGAGAGCTTCACGCAGCGACGGTCTGCATGTTTAGGCTCTTGAATAACACTTAAGCGGAATCGTCTGGAGTGCCCGCGCGGAGCTGTTCAGACTTGAGCCAAGCCACCATCGACAGGGAGATCAATGGCAGTGACGTAGCTGGACTCACCAGATGCCAAGAAGTAAGCGCCTGCGGCGATTTCCTCGGCCAAGCCGAGGCGGCCGAGCGGCGTCATCGAGGCGAACGCGGTCTTGGCAGCATCCGAGGCGGCATCACTATCGAATTGGCCGCGGATTTTCGGGGTCTCTGTCGCGCCGGGGCTCAACGTGTTGACACGGATTCCCTTGCCCTTGAGTTCCTGGGCCCAAACCCGCACCAGTGCCCGCACACCGGCTTTCGCGGCCGTATAGGTGCCGTGAGCAGGAATGCCCTTCACATTGACGACCGAGGACACGACGACGATCGAACCGTCGCGAGTCATCATCGGCAAAGCTTTCTGAACCGTAAACACCACGACTTTCACGTTGATATCCATCGTCTTGTCGCAATGCGCCTCGGAGAGATCGAAGATTTGGGCATGCTCCTGAAACCGGCATTCGCGACCACGATATCGACAGCACCCTTCTCGGCTTTGACCGTCGCGTAGAGCCGGTCGAGGTCGGCCATGCTGGTCACGTCGCCCTGCACCGCTGTTACGCTTCCCCGATTTCGGCTCTGGCATTGGCCAGTTCGGATTGCCGGCGACCGGTGATGAAGACGTAGGCGCCTTCTTTGACGAAGCGTTTGGCGGTGGCGAGGCCGATGCCGCTCGATCCACCCGTGATAATGGCAATCTAGCTTCGAGATGAGACATGAAATGCTCCGTGTGCCGCCGTTGGTCCAACGGCGTCTGAGTGGGGAGCAGCTACGGCTTGGTGCTGCTCGCGAGACGGAGTGCTATTCCTAGTCACGTGTGTCAGAGCCATATAAGCGATATTGTGTATTCTTACAGGGAATAATGGGCCGATTGCAGGCAATGACGACGTTCGTAAGGGTTGTGGAGATGGGATCCTTCTCCGCCGCGGCCCGACAACTCGGCGTAGGGCAGCCCGCCGTGCCCAAGACAGTCGCCCAATTGGAACAGCAACTTCAGGTAAGATTGCTGGTCCGTTCAACGCATGCTCTCGCTCCAACCGATGCCGGCCTACGTTTCTACGAACGCGCCCGACACGCGCTCCAGGAGGTCGATGAGGCGGAATTGGAGGCGCGAGGCGCGGGCGCGGGGCTGCCGGGCCGGTTGCGGGTCTCAGCGGCCACGACTTTTGCCCGGCTGATGATCGTACCGCACTTGCGGGAGTTCATGGCGTGCCATCCATCACTCGATATCGACGTGGTCCTCGACGACCGCGTCATTGACCTCGTGTCTGAGGGAATTGACATCGCCCTGCGGCTCGGGACGCTGGCCGACTCGGCTGCGGTTGCGCGAAAGATTGCGAGTGGTGGCCGGTCCGTGGTCGCAACGCCGGCCTATTTGGCATGTGCAGGAACGCCGAAGCTGCCCGCCGATCTCGCACACCATCACGCAGTGGTTTACAGCCAGCTTAGTGATAACTGGGTTTTTAGGCAGGGTGGCGAGGAAGTGTCCGTCGCCGTGCGTGGTCGGCTGCGGGTCAGCGCGGCGGAGGGACTCCGCGCCGCAGTGCTTGCCGACATGGGGTTGGCGGTGGCGTCGGACCGGATGTTCGTCCCTGAGATCGCGAGCGGAGCGGTGCAGTGCGTGTTGCCACAGTGGAAGCTCCCACCGATCGACCTTTGGGCCGTCTTCCCAACGGGACGTTTGGTAAGTGCGAAAGGTCGCGCTTTCGCCGACTTTGTAGAGGAAACCTTGGGCACCAAGTACGCTTCCACCTAGACTAGCGCGGGCGTTAAACCACGAGCGGGCGCGAAAGGCCCCGCCACCCGCGGGAGTCGACCGCAGACGGCTCGAGTCACGCCGGAAAGACGTTTCTGCGCGGAGAGGTTCGTGCGACGACCCCGATGTTCGTAAACTTGTCCGACCTGGCACGAAGGCCGCCCCCACCAGGCGGGTTTTTCGCTCGATCAATTTCCGTCTTGTCGTTGGCCAGCAGCACGTGCACCGCAGGATAATCCATCTTCGACCGTCTGCCATGAATGATCAATCACCCGCGAACTCGGGTTTCGCAGGTCGCGAAATGCCAGCGAAATAGAAGTAGTCCCCGTCGTCCAGGATGAACCTATAGGCTCGGCCTTCGCTCCACAGGCGAAATTCAGACGCTGGCACGAGGCAGCGGTGGCTTGAGACGGTCCGCCAAGGCGCGCACCAACGTGTAGGGACGATCGGCGTGCTGGCCGGGCCGAAGACCCAGGCCGCCTCCCATCTCAACACCGTCGCTGTCGCGCCGTATGATGGCGCGGTGCTGACCCAGCGGAGCGTCCAGATCGAATTGGGTTGCGCTCATGCTTGTGCACAGAATAGGAACGGTGGCTCGCTGCAATCGAGTCCGCTGCGGAGACCTGCATGTGCAACAATTATCGATTGGAAGTGGAGGCCTCGGTAATTTTCGAGGAGTTCGCTGACCTCAAGATCAAGATCCGCTTCTCCGAAGGGACGCCGAACGTCCAGGCGCGCCAGGACATTAAGATCACGGATATGGCGCCAATCGTACGCACGATCGACGGCGATCCGGACGCCGGCGATCTGGTGCAGCGGCGATGGAGCTGGCCGGGGCCGAACGGCAAGCCCGTCTACAATCTCCGCTCGGACGGCCGCGAGTTTGCTTCCGGTCGCTGCCTCATCATCGCCGACGGCTTCTACGAATTCACCGATCCAGCGGACGAAAAGAAAAAGCGCAAGGACAAGTGGCTCTTCACGAAAAAGAACGAGCCGATCTTCTGCGTCGCGGGAATTTGGCGCGCCAACAAGGATGTCGGCGAGGCGTTCACGATGCTAACGATGGAGCCTGGCCCGGACATAGCGCCCTACCATGATAGACAGATCGCGATCCTCAATCGGGAGGATTGGAAGGCGTGGCTCGATCCGTCGATTTCTGCGAAGTCTATCCTAAAGTCGCTCCCTGCCGACAGCCTGTCCGTCGAGCAAGCAGGCATTTCTCGGGGCGGCAATCTGAGCGAGCACGTCGCAAGCCTTCAAATGTCCGTGCATCCGGCCAGATGAGCCGTTCATTCCTCGGGCGCGGCGTCGCCGGTCTGAACCTTCTCGCTGCCTCGAGTTTCTGATGAGGCTGGGGGGTCCTGTTTCTCGCCCCTGGCGACGAAATCAGCGCGTCATTCGCGAGCGGTCGCTGCGGCTTCAGCGCCTCGGCGGGCTGCGCCGTCGTTCAGATATCGATCTCCTTCCTGGGTCGTCAGGATCACAGGCATGGTTTTGAGTTGATAGGCATGGACGCGGGCGTTGGTCTCGTTGTCAGAAACCCGAAGATGTTGTTGGTGGTCTCGTGGGGTCGCCAATGTTTAGAGGGCGATTGCGACGTTCCTCACGCCCGAATCCGACCTCTTCCAGCGCCCTTTACGGTCGATCAGGTCATGCCGGCGTCATCGGTTTGCCCCAGCGCGCCGTGGTTAGTGTGACCTGACGCCGGCTATCAGATGTCCCGACAGGAGACAACAACTCTGCTGATAGGCCCGCCATCGCTCCGTGCTGATACCGTCGCGACTCGTGGCGCGGCCTGGTCACCATTGGACGGGTGAAACCACTCACGTGCTCATCCCGCTTCCCTGTTCTGACCGAACAGGAGAGGCAAGCCGAGCATCCGCAGTCGGATTTTATCGAGGATTCGGTCAGGAAGAATTCGCGGCAGCGTCGTCAACAGCGTCGCGTCCTTGCCAGCACGGTATCGAATCTTCGGCCTATCGCTGGTCAGCGCGTGGTAAATGGCTAGGGCCACGACGTCCGGTACGCTGCCACGATTCTCGCGCGCTGTGGCACGTTGCGAGAAGATGCGGAACATCGCGCCGTAACGGCTGCGCGCCTCTGGGGGCCAGCTCTCGATCTCCGTATCGACGCCACCCAGGGTCTTTTCCACAGCAGGCGTCCGGATCGAGCCGGGTTGGACGACGCAGACCTGGATACCGAAAGGATGCAACTCCATGCGCAACGCGTCGCTGAACGATTCAAACGCGGCTTTGCTGGCGCAGAGTGCGCCGCCGAAGGGTATCGTGATCTTGGCGCCCACCGATCCGACATTGACGATGCGGCCCGAACGTCGGCGTAGCAATGGCAGAAATACCTGGATCATTGCGAGTTGGCCGAAGACATTGACATCGAATATGCGGCGGACCCGTTCGAGGTCGACTGCCTCTACAGGAGCCGACATACCAATCCCGGCATTGTTGACCAGACCATCGAGGCCAGCCCCGTTGGTAGCATTTTCGATCAACTGGCGGCCACGCGCGATGCTCTCAATGTCAGCAACATCCATAATCAAGGGAATGATTTGGCCATGGGTCTCCCGCGCCAGGCTCGCGCCATCCTCGAGGCGCCGGCAGGCGGCAAAGACACTGACCCCACTTTGGGCGAGGTGAAGCGCTGTGGCCCGGCCGATTCCGCTGGACGTGCCTGTAACCAGAACGGTCCGCTTCGAGACGTTGGACATGGCAGACTCCAAGCCGATTGCTGGCGAATCGTTTCTTAACAAAACTGCCGATCGGTGGCCATGCTTGCCACCGCCACGTGCTGGCGAGGCCTAGAGGCTAAATCGGCCAGAAGTGTCTGCCCCCGCACCGGGCGGGAAAGTCGCCGGACAACGTGGCAGCGTTGTCCGAGACGAGTGGAGGCTTTGGACGATGGCTCTCACGTCGGGCTCTACTCCCGCCTTGACCCCTAAAAAGCCAGTCTCCGAGGAGCCGCCGCCGCACTCGAATTATGACGGACAGGGAAACGGTCGAACGCTGCTTGGCCGCCTAGGCATCTGTCTGAGAAGGAAGGCTTCGGAAGGGGATGATGCTCCCGAAGCTATGAAGCACGAGTCGTCATGACATTACCGTGCCTCACCAGAAGGGCAGGGCGGGTTGCCTCAAAATCAGAGTCAAACCCGCCGTGACCACCGCAATGGAACAGACCCTAGTCGCCCGCGCCGATAGTCGCAGCAAGTTTATGAATATCCATTAGAGGCAACGGATTTGCCGGATTCTGAAGATTCGGATTCATGTCGTTCGATGCTCCGCCGGGGAAGCGCTTCATGTTCGGGAAATCCACGATGGACTTGTCGAATTCCATGATCACCGGCGCGAGCAGCGAAATAGCCCAGCCATTGTCGTAGCCGGCGTAGCGGCCCGGCGAAGTGGTCGGCAAGCGAGTGCTCACCGCACCGTTAAACGTCATGTCGTATTTCTCATACGGGTCCATGGTGAGATTGTAATAGGAGCCTATGGCGCCGAGGCTCTGCTGTGGACCAAGCCAAGTGTCCTTGGCGGTATAGAGGACTTTCCAAGCGATGTGCGTGTCGGGGTTCGCGGGATCATCGCCGACATCTGCGCGAGCGCCTTCGAAGCTCTCACCGTCGGTATAGATCCACGAGGTGCGCGCCGAATGACGAGCCTTGCCCTCGATGTAGGCACTGTTGTCGATACTGTCGAAGTAGATCGGCTTGCCGTCGTTGTCGGTCCAGGCGCCATGGGGCGGCGGGGTGAGGCCTACCATCGTCGCGAGCGTCGCCCAAAGGTCAATGTGCGACATCATCTCCCCATAACGTGCGCCGGCCGGAATCTTTCCCGGTGCCCACATGATGCCAGGCACACGGAACCCGCCCTCAAACGGCGATCCTTTCTCGCCGCGGAACGGGACAGTGCCGGCGTCAGGCCAAGCATCCTGCCACGCGCCATTGTCGGCCGTAATGATGACGATGGTGTTAGGAGCCTCGGCACGAATGGCATCCATAACCTTACCGATGTTGGAATCTAGTTCCAGCATGGCGTCGGAGTAATTCCCGAGATGCGATTTTCCAATGAACGCCTTGGCCGGGATGTTCGGATTATGCATCTTCATGAAATTCACATCCATGAAGAAGGGCTTGGCGTCCTTAGCGTGCTGCTGGATGTAGCCGACCGCCGAGTCAGCTTGCCGAACATCGAACTCATGTAGATAGTCGTAGTCGATGCGGGCGACCTTGATCGCGGGTTTGCCAGCGGTGCCCTCCCACTCGAACAAGTTTACAACCTTTTGGTATGCGTCCCAATAAGGGGCGTTGAATTTCGGGAACCAAGGATGTGCGAAGCTATCCGTGTCATCATACGTGTAGACGCCCGGATAGTATGCGGCAAACTCCTTCATTTCGTCGAAGCCGTGTTCAATGGGGTAAAATTTGGGTTGATCGCCCAGATGCCATTTACCCGAGTAATAGGTACCATAGCCGTGTTTTTGGAAAAACTCGGCAATCGTCGGCGTTGATTTTGTCAGTCCGTTCGGATCGCCAGGCACAACCACGACCGAGAGAGCCGAACGGATGGGGATGCGCCCGGTAATAAAAGAGGCGCGCCCGGCAGTACAACTCGCCTGACCATACCAGCTCGTAAACACCGCACCTTCCTGGGCGACGCGGTCGACATTCGGCGTCGGATGGCCGAGGTTCGCGCCCCCACCATAGGCGCCGAAATCCCCCCAGCCGGTGTCGTCGGTCATCAGCATGACGACATTCGGACGCTTCTCTTCCTGCGCCTGTGCCGAGCTCGCTACGGCGGCCAAAGCCAACATAGCGACGCCCGCGCTCAGTCCCGCTACGAAGAGCGATTGCGTCTTCCTGACAGTCTTTGGAAGCTCTTGCTGCTGCAGGAGTGTTTAGTGCGCATTTTTATTCTATCCTTCTTGTGATTCCGCTTGTGAAGCCAGACTGCTACATAGGCCGATCGTTTTTCAGAATTTGCCACAGGCTTAATCCAAAAGCTCAGCGGTGGGACGTTATCGGCTGCAATCCCATGGATAATAGCGTTTTGCGCTACTGAGGCTCCCCGCAGTCGTCATTGTCCATAGCCAACATCTGCCTAGACGAGGCTAGGCGCCAATACCATTTCAGAAAAGCAAAAAATGACAAACCCCGTCGGGGTGTTTTTTGTTGCACGCAACGGCGTATTGTCGGCCCCACCTGACCTTCTTTGGAGATTGGTCGGGTTACGGACGGCTACCTCGCGGCCAACCAAGCATCGACCAGCTCGCGAACCGCTTCCGGAATCGGACGGCGTAGCAGGGTGCCATCGAGCGCTGCCCGCGTGAGCCCGATACGCTCGGCTAGAGTGGCAACTGTCGCGGGCGAGCGGTGCCGCTTGGCGCGCAACCACTCTTGCTCGATCTCAATCGGATGCGCCCGGATCAAGAGCGGTCAGGGGCGCTATAGGTCTCCGTCGCCGGCGGGTGTTGTTGTCAAAGGTGGCGGGCAGTTCCGACGGGTTGACGTGAATCTCCCGCGCAAGCTGCCCTAGCGACCAGTGGCGCCATGAGAGAGCGCTCGATCGCGGAAGGCGAGGGACCCGGTGTCGTCGCTCCGCCACCAACCGGCCGATTGGCTAGATCCGTGGTCCGTCGGAACTAAACCTCAGGAGAACGCGTGCTCCACTAATTTATTCCGCATAATGAACTCCCAATCATAACTCACGCCTAGGCCTGGGCCGGTTGGGACCGGGACGCATCCATCGGAGCCGATGGATTCAGGCTGGTCCGAGTAGCCGCAGGTATAGACCGGGGGCACGACGTTGGGCATGCCGGGTCCGACCAGCGCCAGCTCGTAGTAGTGAGTGTTCCGCATTGCGGCGACGCAGGCACGATGGGCCGGCCCGCAGGCATGGACTTGCACGTCGATACCGACCGCCTCACCAAAATGGGCGATCTTCATCGCTCCGGTGATGCCCATATCGTATTCGGGATCCGCGTGGATCATGTCGCATCCGCCGGCCAGGACGAAATTCGCCTTTTGCTCAAGGCCACGGATATGTTCAGTGACGAGCAGCGGCGTCTTGAGCTTCTCCCGCAGCATGCGCTGCCCGTGAGCCGAAACGGATGCGTCCCGATACGGATCCTCATACCAAAAGAAGCTCGCCTCGTCGCAGGCCCGCCCGACATAGAGCGCGTCCGCATAGGTGCGAAGTTCGCAGGCGGGATCGAGCATCAGCGGGTAGTCATCCCCGACAGCGGCCCGAGCGCCAAGCACATTCGCAGCCTCCCGCCGGCGATCTCCGTCGTGCCATCCGTGGATCTTGAAGCCGGCGAAGCCCTGTTCCTTGCAGGCGCGGGCGTAGTCGGCGAAGGCCTCAATCGAATCGAGGCCGCCGCCATCCTCCTGCCCATGGTGCGTACTGGCATAAGTCGGCAGTTTTGAGCGATACGCGCCGAGCATCGTGGCAACTGAGATGCCGTATTTCTTGCCGACCAGATCCCAGAGCGCGATGTCGAGTGGACCGTGGCCCATATGATCATAGGCGCGCAGTTCCCGCTTGAGATCGTCGTAGATTTCCTCACGGTGTTCCGGGTTTCTCCCCAGCAGATGTGGCGCCAGCATGATGGTCTGGGCAAGGGCGGCCGGCGTCCCGACCCAATGAGTGACATATTCGCCCTGGCAGCCATCATCCGTCCTGATGCGTATGGCATAGCGACTAACGGTCAGGGTGCCCCCAGGCGCGTGACGTAGATTGCTAACCCCCATGGCACGGTGCTGTCCGAGGCTGAGCCCCTGCACGGTGAATTCAAAAGGAAGGACGCTAACCTGGGAAATGACGCTCATCTAAATTTATCTCCAAATTAACCTGGGCGGCGACTCATAGGCGATAGATTGCAGCAGCATTTTCAGCGAACAGCTTCCGCCTCTCATCCTCCGGAAAATCGCTCACGATTCTTCTGAACGATCCATAGAGATGATCGAAGCTGCTGTAGAGTTTGTCGACTGGGAAGTTGCTGGCAAACATGCATCGGCTGACGCCGAAGATGTCTATCGTCTCTAGGACAAAAGCGCGAATAGACGCCTCATTCCATTGCCAGTCGGTCATCCCAAGACCAGAAATCTTAACCGAAACGTTTGATTCTCCGGCGAGCCGGCGCATGCCTTCCCGCCATTGGGTGAGGCCTGCTGAATCGCGATCAACCGGCATCCCGGTATGGTTCAAGATGATCGACGTATCAGGATGGTTGTGCGCGAGAGTGGCGGCGTCCATCATCTGAGGCGGGTAGATTTGCAGATCGAAAGACAAACCATGGCGCTTGAGCAAGCCGAAACCTCGTAGCCACGCTGCATCGGTCAAAAGGTCCGGACGTGCCACAAATGTCTTTTCCGGGTCCGAATGCCAGTTCACGATATGCCGGATGCCTCGCAGGTTGGCAAACGCGCAATGTCCTTCCAGAACCTCCGCAACGTTTGGTGCATGCAGCTCCGCTCTTGCCACGATTCCGTGGGGAAATCCATTCTGATTTGCGATCGATTGCAACCACCTCGTCTCCTCGACCGGCCGTGTCGGATCAAACCCGCCATCGACATGAACGGATTTGATCAGGTTTTGGCCTGACGCGTCTGCCAGGTAGTCCTTCAGCAGATATGATCGCGCAATCGGTTCCACATTTCCCGCGACACTTGGAGGCAAAGGCCTTGTGGTCAGCCAGGGGTAGGGGAAGCGGTCAAGATCCCAGAGATGATGATGGGCGTCTATAATTGGCAAGTCGTCCATGAGATCCTCCTCGAACAGGGTGGCCCGCAGCGACCATGATTTACTCGCGTTCACGCGTGTAGGCGCGATAGAGCAGGACAGCAGCTATGATCACGAGCCCGTAGATGATGTTGCGAAAACCGATCGAGATATTGACGATCGCCAGGACTGTCGTAAGAACCGTCAGGAAGAAGGCGCCGACGAATGTGCCGGCATAGCTACCCCGCCCTCCGTAGATCGAAGCCCCGCCCAACACGACAGCGGCGATTGCCGGCAGGACGAATTGATCGCCCATGCCAAGAAAGCTCATCGACGAGAAGCCTGTGAACAAAATCCCGGTCAGGCCCGCGCAGAAACCGCTAACCGTGTAAGCCGCGATCAGGACGAAATCATTATCGATGCCGGTGAGGCGGCTGACCATGGGACTTTCGCCGACGCTGTAGAGATAGCGGCCGCCGCGAGTAGCGTGAAGGCAAGCGCTGACGACGATTGCGAGTCCGATCCAGACGAGTACGATGATAGGAATCGGACCGAGCCAACCGGTCGCGATTTCCTTGATGCTCGCTGGCGCCGAGCCGGAGGGCGTTCCCTGCGAATAGATCAGGGTTAGTCCCTGCATGATGTTGTTCATGCCGAGCGTCATCACGATCGGTGAAATGTTCAGCTTGGCGATACCTAAGCCGTTAGCCAAACCAGCGAGAGCGCCGACACCGAGACCTGCCGCGACCCCAATCCAGAGGTGCCCCTCATTGCCTTGCGTGATGCCGGTGAAAATGATGCTCGCAGCCGTGACGTTCCAGGCGATGGAGAGGTCGATCCCTCCCGTCAATATAACGACCGTCTCACCGATCGCCGCGATGCCGAGGTCAGC
This sequence comes from Acidisoma sp. L85, assembly GCF_009765865.1. GTDB lineage: Bacteria > Pseudomonadota > Alphaproteobacteria > Acetobacterales > Acetobacteraceae > Acidisoma. Next base: position 20,658 of record NZ_LMUQ01000027.1, on the reverse strand, counting down.
GGAGAGGGCCAGCAACATCAGCACATTCGACGGCGCCATGAAGCCGCGGGCCAGGATGCTGCCTACGAGGAACAGAAGGACAGTGCATCCGGTGATCGTCAGTGGCGCGAGGACGACAGGCCGGGCAAAGCTATTCCGCATGCGTCGCGTGTTCGTCATTGTCGCCCTCCACGCACGGCAAGAAGGAATCTTTTCCGGATCATGTCGAAGCCGACGACGCCGACGAGAATCAGGCCGTTGATCAAGCTCTGGTAGAATGAGGATAGGTTCGCGAAGTACAGCAAGCTTCCAATGATGGTTAACGTCAGGGCTCCCATGACGACGCCGAGCGGCGAACCGCGCCCACCGACGATCGCGACTCTGCCCAGCACGACGGCCGCAATCGACAAGAGGATAAAGCTGTCGCCGATCGTAGGCGACCCGTTCGCGGTCGCGATGGCCAGGTAGAGGCCACCCAACCCAGCCAACAGGGCCGCAAGCACATAGGCCCCGAACTTGACGGCCGAGACCGCGACACCGCTGGATCTGGCCGCGCCCTCGTCCCCGCCCACTGCGCGAAGCCAAATTCCGAAGCGGGTCGTCATCGTCCAGCCAGTCGCCAGTGCGGCGCAGACAAGCAGGACCAAAGGCACTGGGAGGAGTGCCGGGCCGCCATTCGTCAGAAAGGCCGTGAGGCCGGCGGGCACGGTGCCCCCGGGACTCGGCAGGATCACAAGTGCGACGCCCTGGAAAATCGACATGGTCGCGAGCGTCGCCAGAATTGGGGGCAGTCGTAGCCTCACGACGAGGATTGCGTTTGCCAAACCTCCGCCGGCCGCCGCGACCATCGCAAGGAGCACCGCGCCGATGGGACTTGTCGAAAAGGTGAGAGCCGCGATCGCGCCGGACACGCTCATCATTGGCCCGAGCGACAAATCGATTCCGTTGGTCAGCACGACAAAGAATTGGCCGAGGGCAACAAGAACCAAAGGCAATGCGTTCATGCAAAGCGTCTTCAGGTCGAACGCGCTGAAATGCCCACCCTTCAGCAAGAAGTCCACGACAAAGAGCACAATGAACGTCACGGTTGCGCCGAATGCACCCTGCCGGGCCGCGCCACTAGGCCGCGGCCCCATCGCGGACCTCCTGCCCAATCGAGGCCCGTACGATGGCTTCGGCGGTAAGGCCGTATCCAGAGAGCTCTGCATTGATGCGGCCATCAATCATCACCAAGACACGATGCCCCAGCTCGACGAGCTCATGTGCGTCGGTAGAATAGAGCAAGACGCCGACGCCAGACGCGGCGAGATCGACGACGATGTCATAAATCTGGGTTTTCGTGCCGATATCGACCCCGCGCGTGACGTCGTTCAGCAACAATACCGTTGGTTTGGTCAGCAGCCATTTCTGCAGCAGGACCTTTTGTTGATTGCCACCGCTCAGCGCGCCAACGGGCTCGGCGCCGGAAGCCGCTCTGATCTTCAGTCTATCGATCGACTGGGAAAGGATTTGCTGTTCGCGCTTGTGATCAATGAGCCCCATCCAACTCGACAAGCGGCGCAGGATCGCGAGCGAGAGGTTGACGGCAATGCTCTTGTGCAACAGCAGGCCCTCCACCTTGCGCTCCTGCGGTACGTAGGCGATGCGGCGGCGGATGGCGTCCGATGGTTTTCGCAGATCACATCTCTTGCCCGCTACGGTGATCGTGCCGCTTATCAATGGATGGTCACCGAAGAGGCTCTTCAGCAGCGCGTCCTGACCCTGGCCGACGAGGCCGCCGACGCCCAGGATTTCGCCGGGCGCCAGCTGTAGCCCGACGCCATGCAGAACGTCACTTTCAAGTCCTTCGGCTTGCAGCAAATCCGTTCCGCCTGATGCCGGACGCTTGCGGGGAAAGGCTATTCCCAGAGGGCGGCCTGTCATTAATTCGACTGCTCGATCGTGTGAGACATCCTCGACGGCGGAATGAGCGACTAGCTCACCGTTCCGCATGATCGCGACTCTCTGGCAAAATGATTCAATCTCCTCCCAGCGATGTGAGATAAACAGAATGATCGTGCCGCGCTCCCGCTCTGCGGCTACGATGCCGGCGAGCCACTTTACTTCCGGGGCGCCGAGTGCGGCCGTGGCCTCGTCCAATAACAATACCTTTGGCCTGCGCGTGACGGCGCGGATGATTTCGACCATTTGTTGCTGACCGAGCGTAAGTTCGCCCACTATCGACGACGCGCGAACCGGTACATCGAAGCGATCGAGCGTCTCCTGGCCTTCGCGCAGGCGACGCGCTTTGTCGATGCTGCCCCAGGAACGGATGGGTGGCTTGAGAAGGCTAAGGTTCTCCCCAACGGTGAGGCTTCTGATCAGTGTGAGTTCCTGGAATACGCTGACAATGCCACGGGCCAGGGCAGACCGCGGGCTCAGCCCTGTAACCGACGCTCCTTCAAGGCGAACCACGCCCTGGTCCGGGCGGATGATCCCGCCCGCGATCTTCATCAGGCTCGACTTGCCAGCGCCATTTTCCCCGACCAGGCCCAAAACGGCGCCGGAGGTAGCGTCGAGCGTCACGTCGCGCACCGCCCTGGTCGCTCCGAAGCTCTTTTCGATGGATTGCAGCACTAGCATGATGACGGCCTCAGCTCAGTGCGGGGCGCGGCCCCGCTCCCGAGTTTTACTTGCCGAGCGAGTCTTCGATGGTGAGTGGCTTGAGGCCAGAGCCAGGGATGTCGATATCGTCGTAGACTGTGGGCGGAAGGTTGGAAAACACATTGACCCCTTCCTTGAGCTGCGCTGTTGTCAGGGTCGGGATGCCGACATTGATGAGTTTTTCGGGAGGCGGATTCTTGTTCAGCACATCCACCGCGACCTTCAACGCATAGGCACCAAGTGTCGGCGGATCGCCAACGGAAATGCCTTCCAGGCCCTGGTCCTTGTATTTCAACATCGAGAGACGCCAGCCGTTCGAACCTTCCCCCGTCATCGGAACGAAAGTTCGGTGCGTGTTAAGGAATGCTTGGACAACGCCATAATCCCCCGCCTGGTTGATGATGCCGTCGATCGATGGGTGAGCTGGAAGAACCTTCATGATTTCCGCTTGTGAAACACTGTCGTCCCACTTGCCGTAGACTTCCGCTACGATATGGATGCCTGGATACTTCTTGAAAGCATCCGTCGCGCCTTGGTATTCTGCTCGATCGCCTTCGAAGCCAGGCACGCCGCGATTCATGATGATATCGCCCTTGCCCTTCAGTGTATCGGCCATCCACTGGCCCATGATTCCACCGAATTTGACGAAATCGACACCGACTTTATACGCGGAGGGTGCCGTCACCGCATGGTCGAAATCGACCACCACGATACCTTGCTTGGCTGCTTCCTCAAGCACGGGGTTCAATGCGGATTCCGAGGCGGGGTCAACCAGGATGGCATCGACTTTCTGGGAAATCATATCATCGATCGCGGCGATCTGTGCCTGAACGTCGGTTCCCGAGTTGACGACTGTCAGCGTCACCTGACCGTCGTAGTATTTTCTCGCATAGGCCTTGGTGAGATTGACCATCTGAACTCGCCACTGATTCCCAATGTAGGAATTGCTAAGGGCGATGTGATAAATCTTATCAGCCGCTTTCGCGGGAACCGCGGCAAGCGCGGATGTCAAAGCGCCGGCGCAGGCCAAGGACAGCAGCGTCGAGCGCCGTATTGATTCGTTGGACATTCATCCCTCCTTTTGACTCGAGCGTGTTCCTCGAGTTCTATGTGTTTTCGTTCCATCTTCGGTGAGCTAGCGAGCGCGGGGTTCTCCTTTGATCAATCGCCAGTGATGAGGCGTTCGAGCTCGTGGCGGGAGCGCTCGATATGGGCACGCATCAAATCGGATGACCGCTGCGGGTCGCGTTTGGCGATCGCCTCGACTATCACGGCATGCTCTGCAAGAGCCGGGGTCGCGTCCACGATTCCGTGGTGCAAATAGAGATGCGCTAGCCTGTGGTGGCTGTGCAAACGATGGATGGCATCCGAAAGGAACCGATTTCGCGCCGCCCTCGCGATGATCGCGTGAAATGCGGCATTGCCGGCAGTGAACTCCGCGAATCTGGCATAGACTTCTCCGGTCGGCGCCACCCGCATCAAAGCTTCAGCGTGCTTAAGCTCGATGAGTTCGTCATCGGTTCTTTCTTTGGCAGCCTCGCCAGCCGCAAAAGGCTCAAGTTGAAGTCTAACGTCGTAGAGGTTGTTGAAAGAGCTTTTTGTAAGCAGCGGCTCCGTTCGGAAGCGCCCGTTCTCGCGTTTGGATACCAGCCCATCGCTCTCGAGCCGCGCCAGCGCTTCCCGGATCGGCGTTTGGGATACCCCTAGGTCCCGAGCAAGCACGTCGATCGCCATCCAGCTTTCTGGCGCGATGTGACGATCGAGAATGAGCCCCCTGAGCGTCTCGTAAGCGTGCTCGGCCAGGATCCGCCGATCCAGCGGCTTGGAATCAACGGCGCGGGCTACACCCAAGATCATGAACGGACTTCGATCCCGAACAGTGTCTCGATAGCCACGCTTTTATCGAACGACGAGCCGATCATGTCAAGGATACCCTATAGGGTATAGGTGTAGGTCGCCGAGCTTTGTGTGAGAAAGACTCCCACATCAATGAATCGTGCTGACACTTACTGTGCCGCGACGCCCATCTCGGTATCCTGCCAGGAGATAAGCGATGACGGGACGCAAAAGGCCCCTTTATGCAGAGAACGATCTAGCGCTGGCGCGTGCGCTGGGGGTGTTGAGCATTGGCTTAGGCCTCGTCGACGTGTTCGCCCGTCGTGCGGTATCGGAAAAGACCGGAGTTCGAAACGAGGCGTTGGTGGGCCTCTATGGCTTGCGCGAGATCGCAACAGGCATCGGCCTATTGGCGGCCCGCGATCCCGTGATCTGGGTATGGGCGCGCGTTGGCGGCGACGCGCTGGACATGGGCACGCTTGCTTCCGGCATCACGCCGCGCAATCCACGACGAAATGGTGCGCTGGCGGGCTTGCTGATGGTGGCAGCCGTCACGGTGTTGGACCTTGCGCTCGCTGGTCGTCTACATTGTGTCGCGGAACGTGGGGCTGATCCGGCATCATGAGCACAAAACGCCGATCCATATCGAGTGTGACCGCGTCGGCGATTGCAGTGGCGTCGCTGCTCGCCCTCGCTGGATGCTACGGTCCTGGCATGGGAGGATACGGCGCCCCGGACTATGAGGGTGGAGCCCCCAATTATGGCCCGGACTATGGTCCGCCTGGATTTGTCGGCGACTACGGCGGAGGTTGCTGGAATTGCGGTTATGGCGGTGGGAACCGTCGGCCGCCGCCTCCGCCACCTGGGTCCCCTCACTATGGCGGTCAGGGCCGCCCTCCGCCGCTCAATGCAGGCCTGCCTCCGAGGCCGCCTCCGGGCGTGCCCATACATCCAATCGGGCCGCCCCCCGCAGCGGCTCCGTTTAATCCGGTAAATCAGCGGAATGGTCAGCCACTCATTCCTCAGGCGCCGCCTCCGATAAGGTAGGCGGCATTGTTGTCTCCGAGGTGAGATCGACGGCGTCTGTTGCCGTCACGATGATGCTGTCATTTGCGTTTGTTCCATGAAAAGGCGGTCAGAGCTTCAGCACTGGCGATAGTGGTCGGCTGGATGCGGACATGTTGGGTAGCTCGAAGAGGGCTTCTCAGGTAGTGCCATCATACTTTGCGCGATCTGATGTCTCGCAATATTTCGCGCCGACGCCGGTTCGTTGGAGCGAGTCACACCTTTAGGCTAAAGGAGGCAGAGTGTTCCTGCGTTATCGAAAAGGTAGACCTCCTCGTATTTGAAAGCCAAGGGTCGCCCGGGCCTTGCAATATGTGGCTCAAAGGTCAGAAGCGGGCTGCTCCCCAATGGCTGACCGCAGTTTGCGTCGATGAAGGCGCGGTTTGTGACGTCGGCTCCGATGCTATGGCCGAAATTCCCCAGGAAATCCAAGTTCTCGTAACCGCGATTGGCGACTTCCCTGGCGACCAGAAAATGAAGTTCCTGAAACGTCATTTCTGGCCGTGCTTCCGCCCGGATGAGCGAATGAAGGGCGGCTTCCGTTGCCATCCCGTCTGCTTCCTCATATCCCGCTGCCTCGGGCGTAACGATATCACCGTCCCTCAGGAAATAGCTTCGCGCACAATCTCCCCATCGGCCGTCAATCTCCGGATGAAGATCGATCGTAATCATTCCGTCAGCACCGATCGCTACCTCGCCCGGAGCGTAGACATCGCCTTCAACCGAAAGGCGCAAATTCTCACCCGCCAGGACGTATGCCGGCGTCGTATACCACCAGTATCCGGTAGCTCCGGCGGCATCCATCAGACGCCGGCATGCGCTCGCCAGAGAAGCCTCTGTAGCACCAGTCTTGATCTCGCTTTGAACGGCGATCAGCGTGTCACGCGCCGAAAGTTGTGCTCGCCTGTGCGCGCGCAACTCCGTGTCGGAAAGTTTCATCTTGTTTTCCTCGTCGGGCCGTTGACCAGTTGCATGGGTCAGAGAGCGATCTTCGTCAACTCAGTTTACCGGCGATGATATCGCGCGACATCGAATGCCCCCCAAAGTCAGGGCCTGTAAGGGCTTAGGCCTCTATGAGAGGTCCGTGATTTAAAATTGAAGAACTTTCAATAACTTTCTGTTGTCAGAAGATGAGAAACTTGACTTATATGCTTGGCACTGTCTGGAGAAGCTTGGAGCTCTACGGGTTGCCAATCATAACATTTGGCTCCGTTTCGCCTTGAACGTACTGATTATGAAAAACTTTCAATGAGTCAACATCAGTTAACCAGTTTGCGTTGAGGCGAGTGCCTCGCACGCGGGCTTCGAATGATCGAGCGAGAGCAGGGAAAAAGCATGGTTGGCGAAACCGGCCCCGTCGGACCGCGGAGAGTGACCCGCTATGAATGGGAACCTTCTTACGTCGGGATACAGACGTTCCTGAAGCTGCCGCTGTGTCTTTCGCCCGAGGATCTTCGGGCCGGCGCGATCGACATAGCAATTGGCGGTATTCCGTGGGACGGTACGAACACCGCGAGAGCTGGGACTCATCTCGGCCCGCAAGCGATCCGTCGTTGCGACAACGCGTGGTCGCCGCCCTTCAATCGTCCGTCGCAGACGGTTCGGGTCGACGCATTCCAGCATTTTGTAATGGCTGACTACGGCGACGCCCAAGTTGTGCCCGGCAATACCGAAATGACCTTTGCGAATATCCGCAGTTTTGTCGGGGAAATCCTTGATGCGGGCGCACTTCCGATTCTCCTCGGGGGCGACCATGCCATCACCGGCCCGATCGTTTCCGCCGTGGCGAAGAAATATGGACCAGGCAAGGTCGGCGTCATCCAGTTGGATGCTCACAGCGACACCGCTCCGACGCCCCAGGGTCATATCATGAACCATGGCAACCAGATGTGGGAACTTGTGCAGAGCGGCGACGTACGGGGTTCCGATTTCGTGCAAATCGGCATGCGCGGTGGTTGGCCCGATCCTTCAGTGACGGCTTGGATGCAAGAGCAGGGGATGAAGACGCATTACATGGCCGAAGTCCTTCACCGGGGGTTCGACACCGTACTTGATGAAGCCATCGCAGAGGCAAAAAGCGGCGCGGAACATTATTTCCTGACGGTTGATATCGACTGTGCCGATCCAGCTTATGCACCGGGCACTGGGTCACCGGAGCCGGGCGGGTTCACCAGTCATCAGATGTTGCGGGCGGTGCGGCGAATCGCGCACGAGGTCGGCTTGGTGGGTATGGATGTCGTCGAGGTTAGTCCGCCCTATGACGTCGGAAACAATATCACGGCGCTGCTCGCGCATCGGTGCGTGCTAGAGGCGATCACCGGCCTGGCGATGCGCCGCCTTGGAATCACGCAAGCGGATTATCTTGACCCGCGCGCCGCTGGCGGACCAGCGGTCGATGGCCGGATAGATCGTATCGGCTCAGGTGGCCGCTAGCGGCGAGCAAGCGAGCCAAACGAATCGCATAGAATACACATCGAAGCTGGCGAACAGTAACGGAGGCTATAGAATGCTCAACCGGCACACACTCGTTCCACTTACCGCCGTTGCAGGTGTCGCGCTTCTGACCGCCGTTGGGTCGAACGGAGCGCTAAGCGCCACGCCGGATCCGAACACAACATTGCGGCTCGGCTACTATGAGGACATTCAAAGTCCCGACCCGGACGTCCAATACGACATCCCCGGCATGGAACTTGTGAACAATACCTATGAGGGCTTGGTTCAATATGCCCCGGGAAACAGCACGAAGATCATTCCCTGGCTTGCAACGAGCTGGACGACCTCGCCGGACAACACAGTATACACCCTTCATCTGCGGCATGGTGTAACCTTCCACGACGGTACACCCTTCGATTCGGCGGCTGCCAAAGCCAGTTTTGAGCGCCGGATCAAGATGAACCAGGGGACGCTGTATCAGGTCCAGGACATCAAGAGCATGGCGACGCCTGATCCCTATACGCTGGTGATCACGCTCGGCAAGACGGTGTCCGCATTCATGGACTATTTGGCCTCAGCCTATGGCACGAAGATGATCAGCCCGACGGCGATCAGTGCCAATAGCAAGGGTAACGATCTAGGTCAGCATTGGCTTGCTACACACGATGCTGGCACCGGACCCTACACCATCACGCAATTCACGCTCGGGCAGCAATACGTTGAGCAGGCTTACCCGAAATGGTGGGGAAGCGCACCCTACTACAAAACCGTCATCTATAAGCTGATTCCCGATGCTGGCAGCCAGGTTCTCCAGCTGAGAGGGGGCGATCTGGACATCCTCCACCAGCAGCCAGGCGCAACGGTGGACAAGTTCAAACACATCTCCGGCTATCAGGTTCAGGTCTTTCCGGTTTTCCTGAAGACCTGGATGCACGTCAACCCGAACCGGCTGCCTTTCTCCGATCCCGCATTGAGGAAGGTTCTGGGGCAGGCCATCAATCGCGCGCTTCTCACCAGGATTTTCTTCGGCAATTACGGCACGACATCGACGAGCATGTATCCGGCAGGTATGCTGCCGCCCGCGCTCGGCGCCGATCCGCAGCCGTACGATCCGAGCAAACTGAAGGCGTTGGTTGCCAAACTGTCGGCTGCCGACCGCGGCGTCAGTCTCGTGTATCTTTCTGGGCACGGGGCGGATATTGGCCGGATCTCCGATGGTGTTGGAAGCGAACTAAGCCAGGCTGGATTGAAGGTGACGGTGACGGAAATTACCGTGGCTCAGCTGTTTAATTACCCGTCAGAGAATCCCAAAACCGTGCCGCAGCTCTTCATCGGCAGTGAGAACCCGGATTCCGCTTCGCCAGACACCTGGGCGCGCTCGTATATGTATAAGGGTGCCGCGCTCAACTACTTCGCGGGTTCGGTTCCGGAAGCAGATCAGGCCATGGACAAGGGCCTGAGCGACACGAACGAGCAGCAACTTCTGGTGGATTACGGGCGGGCCGGTGACATCATCCACGATGCGGGAACCTTTATAACCATCGCCGATGCCGATGACACGTTCATTGCCCGCGCCGGCATCACCGGCTGGGCGCATCAGCTCGAATGCACGACCTGCATCAACCTCGCAACTCTGCGCCCATCGGCAAAATGACGGCTTTGGCTATCCGTTCCCAGCCGCGGCCTCCTCTCCGGCGGGCCTTCGGCTGGGCACTCCGACTAAAGCTCAATGGCGGGGGACTGGGCTGGGTCGAGCGCGTCGTGCTCTGCCTTGCGGCGCTGCTCGTGCTGATGCTGATCGTCCTGCCACCGCTATTGCCCTATGATCCGACTGCTCTGGTCGATCAGCCGCTTCTTGGTCCGAGCTGGGCCCATCCCTTCGGAATGGACGACCTTGGGAGAGACCTGCTCTCCCGGGTGATCTACGGGATGCGCATGAGCCTAACGTCCGCGACTCTCGTGATCGCATCCGGCGTCGTCGTGGGCGGCCTTATTGGCCTGGTAGCCGGTATGGCGGGTGGCTTGTTGGATGCCGCCCTGATGCGCCTCACTGACCTCTTCCTGGCGCTTCCGGGACCCTTACTTGTACTGGCGATCGTCGCGGCGCTTGGGCCGAGCCTTGAGCACACCTTAATCGGTGTCGCTGTCGTGTGGTGGCCTTGGTATGCGCGGGTGGTGCGGGGCCAGGTGCGCGCGACGGTCGGCATGGCGCATGTGGAGACCGCGCGTTTGGTCGGCCTCGGGCGCCTGCGAATTGCCCTGCGCCACGTGTTACCGCACGCCTTCGGACCGGTCATCGTCACCGCATCGCTCGACGTCGGAAATGTGATCTTGCTTCTCGCCAGCCTCTCCTTTCTCGGCCTGGGATCACCCGACCCAGCATCCGAGTTGGGTGCCATGACGGCTCGCGGGCTGACCTATCTACTGACCAATTGGTGGGTCGCGGTCATTCCCGCGGCCGCCGTCTTCCTGCTGACATTCATCGCAAACTTTGCCGGTGATGGTGTCCGTGATCTGATGGAGCGACGCTGACGTGATTCGCCTGATTGCTGGGCGCCTCGCCGCACTGATCGGAATCCTGCTGGCACTCACGCTGGTAGTCTTCATCATTGACACAACCGTGCCTACGGATCCGGTTGCGGCCAACCTGGGTGCGGGTGCCAGTCAAACGCTCATCAAGGCAACGCGTCACGCGCTCGGCTACGATCAGCCGGTCTATGTTCAATATTTTCGCTTTCTCGAACGCATTCTCCATGGCGACTTGGGCACATCGCTGCGGACCCATAACGCGATAACGGCGGATCTCGCCCAGTTCGCGCCCGCGACAATCGAGCTGTCGCTTGTCGCGGCGATCTGGATCTTCGTCCTATCGCTGGCGCTTGGTCTGTGGTCGGCATCCGGTAGGCGGGGTGCCGAGACGATCCGCGTGGTAATGGTGAGTTTCGCATCAGCCCCGACCTTCTTTCTCGGGATAGTCTTTGTGCTGGCCCTCTACAGCTGGCTCGGCTTGCTGCCGGCCTCGGGTCGCACGACGGCGGGTGTTGCAACAGGATTCGTGCTGATTTCCGACTTCTTCACGGGTAAGTTCGGTGGCTACATGGATGGACTTAGGCACGTACTGATGCCGTCCCTCGTTATAGCGCTCGGGCCATCCGTCGCGATCGGACGTGTTCTGCGCGGCGCCTTACTGGATGCGATGCGGCAGGACCATGTACGCACGGCACGCTCCAAGGGAATCTCCGAATGGGCCGTCCTGCTGCGTCACGCGCTACGGAATGCTCTCACGCCGGTTCTTTCGATGGCCGGTTTGCAGCTGGGCCTTGTCTTGACTGGCGTGATCGTCGTTGAGACGGTCTTTGCCTGGCCTGGTCTCGGTCTTTACACCTCCGCGGCTCTGGTCAACTCGGACTTCCCAGCTGTCATTGGCGTAACGCTGGTTCTCGGCGCGATCTATGTGATCATCAACGCCGCCGTGGATGTCCTGCAAGTGGTTGCCGACCCTCGGCTGAAGCAAGCGCGGTGACGTTGCTGTCCCAATCCGAGAGGCCGGCCGAAACCGTCGCAAGCAACGGGCCGCGTCAGCCCGTGGCCGTCATCCAGGATCTTCAAGTGGCTTTTCGCAGCCGGCAGGGAAGGGTGCAGGCTTTACGCTCCGTTTCGCTTGAGATCGCCGCGGGCGAGGTCATCGCCGTCGTGGGAGAGTCGGGTTCGGGTAAGAGTGTGCTTGGGCAGTCAATTCTGGGTCTGGTCGCGCGAACGCCGGGGGCCGAGATCTCCGGAAGTGTACGCATCGCGGGCGTCGACATGCTTGCTGCTGATGACCGGGCCCGGCGCGCTGTGCAGCGCCATCTTCTGGGCGCAGTCTTCCAAGACCCGCTTACCTCCTTGAACCCGACGACCAAGATCGGCGCCCAGCTGACAGAGCGAGGGATCAGGCGAGCGCGCGCTTTGGCGAATCTCGGCGATGCCGGAGTGCCCTCGGCGGCCTCCAGGGCGGGCCAATTTCCACACGAACTTTCTGGGGGCTTGCGCCAGCGTGTCGCGATCGCGATGGCTTTGGGTGCGGCACCGGCGGAGCCGCATAAGGCTGTGCCGACGGACGTCCCTGTTTACGGCCTCGGCAACGCGACAGGTACTCCGCAGTTGATCGTCGCGGATGAACCGACTACGGCTTTGGATGTCAGCGTGCAGGCTCAAATCGTGTTGCTCTTCGATCGACTTCGACGAGAGCATGGATGCGCGGTGCTATTCGTGACTCACGACCTCGGCGTTGCTGCTTCGATCGCCGATCGAATCGTCGTGCTATACGCCGGGCGGATTTGCGAGGTAGGGCCTGCCGCCGATATCCTGGGCGGGCCGACGCACTGGTATACAAAGGCACTTCTGGCGGCTCGTATATCGGTGGACACGCCGGCGGGAGCACCGATACTTGCCATTCCTGGAGCGCCACCCAATCCGACCGCGCCGCCGCCGGGTTGTCCTTTCGCGCCGCGTTGTCCAAACGCCCAAGACGACTGCCGCGCTACGATGCCAGATCTGACCCCACGCCCAGCTTCTGATGGAGCCGGCATGGCGTCCTGCTTTCACCCGCAACCGCTACGCCCCGTTGCCGATCGCGTTGCCGACGCCGCGGCACATCGGATAATTAAGTCGCCAAGCCCGCGTGACGGAGCACCTTTTCCAATCGACGAGGAAATGGCGCTCGAGCTGAGGCAAGTGTCGAAACGGTTCGTGGTCGCCGGCGGGCGGCTGGGACTAGGCGGACAGGATGTTTATGCTGTTGCCGATGTAAGTCTCGCCATTCCATCCGGCGGATCGCTCGCGCTCGTCGGTGAGAGTGGCTGCGGAAAGACAACGACACTTAGAATTGCCTGCGGTCTCATTCGGCCCGATGCCGGCGAAGTGAGATGGGGAACCAGGGCGGGGCGTCCTCAGCTCGTTTTCCAGGACGCCGGTAGCTCGCTCACGCCCTGGATGACGATCGGCGCGCTGCTTGACGAACAATTCGGGCGGCGGGGCATCCCTCGGAGAGAGCGCCGTGATGCAAGCCTCGCACTTCTCGAACGCGTCGGTCTAGATGCGCGCGCCGCAGGTGCCAAAGCCCGTAACCTATCCGGCGGCCAGCGCCAGCGTGCCGCAATTGCACGAGCCCTCGCATCCGAGCCTCGCCTTCTTATCTGCGACGAGCCTGTCAGCGCTCTGGATGCATCGTTGGCGATACGTGTTCTAGAACTTCTGCAGGCGCTTCGTTCCGAACTTGGCGTGGCATTGCTGACCGTGACTCACGACCTTGGGGTCGCCCGTCGGATCGCAGAAGATCTTGCCGTCATGTATCGTGGGGAGATCGTGGAACAGGGCCCCGTTGAAGCTGTCTTCGCCAGGCCCGCGCATCCCTATACAGAGGGCTTGCTCGCCGCGATTCCCACGACGGAGCCCGGGCGGCTATCCCCGAAGCTCGCCGGAGAGCCACCGAGCCCGATCGGCCGCGTCACCGGCTGCGCATTCCAGCCCCGCTGCCCCTTTGCGCAGGCTCGTTGCCTCATAGACAAGCCGCTGCTGCGCGAACTCGGGGGCGGTCGTCGTTGCGCATGCCACTTCGCGGAACAGGTTGACGGTTTTCCAGGTCTGCGAAACTGAACAGCCACAAGGCGCCCCCTCTCAGAAGGACCGTATAGATGACGAAGACGAAAGTGCTGTTGGTTGGCGAAAGTTGGGTCAGCGCCGCGACTCACTACAAAGGGTTTGACCAGTTCAGCAGCGTGACATTCCACCTCGGCGCGGAGCCGCTGGTGACCGCGCTGCGGGACAGCCCCTTCGAGCTCACATACATGACGTCCCACGACGCCGCCGAGAAATTTCCTTTCACGAGCGAAGGGCTAGCCGAATACGGCGCGGTCATTCTGTCGGATGTCGGGGCCAATACATTGCTCCTACCTCCGGCGGTTTGGATGCAAGGCAAGCCGATGCTGAATCGTCTCAAACTGATACGGGATTGGACGCAGCAAGGTGGCGGATTGATGATGATCGGCGGATACCTCAGCTTCCAAGGTATCGACGGCCGTGCCCGCTGGCGTCGAACTCCGGTGGAAGACGCGCTTCCCGTTACGTGTCTTCCATACGACGACCGAATTGAAGTGCCGGAGGGGTTTGTGCCGGAGATCGTTGGCGCTGACGACCACCCGGTGCTGCGCGGTCTCGGCCGGGATTGGCCCCTTCTATTGGGAGCAAATGAAGTTGAAGCCCGGACAGATCCCGCCGTGGAACTTCTCGCCCGGTTGCCGGCATCGGAGGGTGGCCATCCCCTCCTCGTGATCGGCCGCTATGGAAAAGGCCGCACCATGGCCTGGATGTCGGATATCGGGCCGCATTGGGTTCCCGACGCATTTACTAAGTGGGAAGGATTCTCGAAGCTGTGGATCAATTCCCTGTCGTGGTTGACGGCCAGCTCATAGCAAACGGCGACACGCACCTCTGATCCAACAAGCTTCGCAGCGTTGTCATGAGTGGGCGGATGATTGGTTTGCGCACATAAAATTTGGAGTTGAGAGCAATGCCATCGCGAAAGATCCTGCTCGCCGGCGAGTCCTGGGTGACATACAAGGTCGAAGCCAAAGGCTTTTCATCCTATGCGACAAGCACCTATGGCGAAGGACAGGCAGAGATTGTAGCGGCTCTGAAGACCGCAGGGCATGAGGTGACCTTCATTCCGAATCACCTGGCAGTGAATGACTTCCCTTGGAATGTCGAGGCGCTGGCGCCTTACGACGTTGTGATGCTCAGCGACATCTCCGCGGACACGCTCCAGATACATCCCGATTGCTTCGACCATTGCCTCCGCACTCCAGATCGGCTCCGGGTCATCCGCGACTGGGTGAAACTTGGCGGCGGCCTGGTAATGGTGGGTGGCTACCTTTCCTTTTCCGGGCTCGAAGGGAAGGGTCACTACCAGGCAACGCCTTTGGCCGATGCTTTGCCGGTTGAGATGCTCGGCTACGACGATCGCATCGAAACGCCTGAGGGCGTGACACCCGTTGTCGGTGGTACTCATGCCATTCTAAATGGGGTTCTGGGAGACTGGCCGCATTTCCTTGGCTACAATCGCCTCAAGGCAAAAGCCGATGCCCAGGTGCTGATGAGCGTAGAAAACGACCCATTTCTTATTGTCGGGAACTTCGGGCGCGGGCGTGCGGCAGCCTTTGCATCGGATTGCTCCGCGCATTGGGGCAGTCCGGAGTTCCTTGCCTGGGAGCATTATGGAAGGTTCTGGGGCCAATTGGTCGACTGGCTCGGGGTTTCAAGCACGGCCGAGAAATCCGCGGATCAACAAACGTAAGCCCAATCGCCTAGCGACGGTGGATAAGACGTGCAGCGGGCATGACAAAGAAGGCGACTCGATGATCGTGCCGCGCATTGCGCTCGACCACCTCACCAATCCGCAAACCCTGGCAACCGTCTCTTGAAGCGGCGCAGGGCCACCATGCTGAATGTGGCTCGGCTTGCAGATGTCTCCGTCGGCACAGTGTTCAATGTGCTGAACAATACCGTCCCTGTGCGTGCGGTGACACGCGAGAAAGTTGAAGCCGCAATACGCACCCTGAACTTCCAGCCAACGACACTCACACTACCTCCTATCAAACACGTCGATCCTCTTGTCCACGCTCAAAATGTTAATGTGCCTCAGCTTATCGTCGTAGGTGCTGCGAGCGTCGACTACACAGCGACCCTGTCGGTACTCCCTCACCGCAATGATCGCAGCACCGCCCGCAGCATAGAGAAGTCGCTTGGCGGCCCGGCTGCCAACACCGCTGCCTTTGCCGCGGCACTTACCGATCAGTTCCCAGTCGGCACCGAGTTGGTCACCACACTTGGAGACGACGCTGACAGCTACTGGGCACTTGCGGAGCTCGCGCGGAAGAACGTGGGCACAGCGGCGGTACGGCGTCAAGTGAACCAGCGTATCAGCCGATGCATCGTTCTGGTGGAAAAGAATGGGTCCCGCACGATACTAAATGAGCCGGTAGTATTGCTGGAATCCGATCTCAGCCCCTACCTCAGGCGCGTGACGAAGCGAGAGCGATGCCTGCATGTCGATGGCTCGCAGGTCGATCATATGCTGAAGATGGTTTTAGATATAGGTAGAACCGGAGCCATTCTCAGCCTACAAATGACTGATCTTCCCACCGTTTCCCAAACTGCGAACCATCTGGCAACACTAATCAGGCATTTCGATTTAGTCTTTCTCAATCGTGACGTCGTACAGGAAGCGACGCAGTGCCGGGGCGGTCTGACGCCCGTAGTCGAGGCCACGCTCTCCCTTGTGCGCGGCGCTCGTCCAAAAGGCATCATGATCCTTACGCTGGGAGAAGACGGCGCGTTGGTTATATTCCCCGACCGGCGTGAACCGACCCACGTCCCTGGACTGGTTGCTCATGTGATCGACACCACGGGCGCCGGTGACGCTTTCACCGGTGCATTTCTTTCTGTCTGGCTGAACACGCGTGACGCAGTCCAGGCTGCTCGCTATGGCAATGCCGCTGGTGCGTTTGCCGTGTCTGTTGAGGGAACGCAGAATTCGGTTCCGACAGCGGGTCTCCTCAAAAGGTTGCTGGAAGTTGCAGTAAAAGCTCCACTGGATTTAGATGGGGTTTTGCGCTACAGGCGTGTAGATAATCCTCTGCGCGTCTGAGCGTCATTCCTGTTCATCGAACAATTTGGACGGTCGTTCTGACAATGTGGCTGGTGCCGCAGCAGTCTCGCTGGCTTTGCCCGACCGCCCGGAAGCCGCACAGCAGCCGACGAGGGATACGTTCGTGTTGCTGGGCTGTGCTAATAAGGCGCGGTCCTGTATAGGGACGGGCGAATTAAAGTTCGTATTGCCGGCGGGTCATCAGATCTTTTCGCGCAGGTTGTAGCCATGTGGAACTGGAGATTGCTGGGCGCTTGGCCGGGCCCGGGGCAAAGTGAACCCGGCCCCGGCAAGCAGACCTCCCCTGCCGATGACAACAGAGCCGCCGAAACGCTCTCAAACCTATCACCGATCAACCGACACCGCATCATGGTTGATGCGAACGCAGGCCGATGACCACGAAACGAGTCGCGTGTAGAGGCGAGGCACCCGCGCAAAGAAAGGCCGTCAGGGAACATGGCGGCCGCTGCTGAATGCTTGCGCGATGCTGACGACTGTCTGAAGCAAATGTGGGCGCTGAATGAGGGTAGGGCTTTGAAGAGTAGACTGACCAGCTCCAGTTGCGACTACGAAGCCCCGCCCGATGAGGGGCGGGGCTTCGCTTCTCTGCTCGCAGAGGCCGGATGATCCTCGAACAATTGGGCCGGCTTAGGTTGTGCCTGATGAAGGTGACCCAGCTACTACGACATCCTTCGCATGACGATCACGCGTTATGCCCGAGCCCCGCGTCGAATGTGGGTGGCCCCGCGATTACTCCTGGGGTGGCGTTTCCGATCGGCGTCATCGATGTGATCGCCGTACCGAGGCCGAGCGTCTTATCGACCGCGGCGGCCGCACCCGCTGTCAGCGTGAGCGCTCCTTTTGTCCCAAGGTTGAAGACGGCCAAATTGCCTGCGGACTTCCCGTTAAGCGAGACGTTAGCGTCCACGACGTCGTTCCGCGTATCGATGAAGAAGTCGCTTAGGCTGACCATGCCCACCAGATTCCCGAGCGCTAGGCCACTACCCTGATGCAGAATAAGGTCGCCTGCCGCGTTTTCGGAGCCACCGGTAATCGGAAAGTTCGCCACGGGCAGCAGCCCGCTAAGATCCAGACTGGCAAAACCCAGCGTCTTGACGGCCACTCCAAGCTCGGCGAGCGTCGAAGCAGATCCCAAGGTAACCGCCGTGTCGCCGCCGACGATGGGCGCTGTTTCCCCAAGTGGGGGCGGCGGCATTGGCGAAATGAACTGCAGCGAGGGGGTTCCAATTGAATATGGGTTGATGAGAGGCGAAACGATGGCGGTTCCGATCGTTGTGGATGACGTTATGGCGCTGGTGCCCAGGGTCTGATCTACTGCCCCGGCGGCGGCCGAGGTGAGGGTGAGGGTCGGGCCGAATACTCCTGAACCGAGGTCAAAGACAGGCAGGTTGCCGGCCAGCTCTCCGTCTAGGGTCACATTGGCGTCAATCACTCCGTTCTGCGTATCGACCGTGAAGTCGGTCAGCCCGACGGTGCCAGTGCTGTCTTTCAGTTCGAGACCGCTCCCCTGATGCGTGACGACTTCTCCGCCGTTGAGAAGATCACGTGTTCCCCCAGTGATCGGGAAGTTCGCGACCGGCGTACCGCCGGAGGATGTCACAGTCGCGGTGCCAAGCTGTTCGACACTCACCCCAAGCGACGTTAAGGTTCCAGCCGAAGTGAGGTAAACGGATGTCTTTCCGGTGAGAATAGGCTGCTCGTTCAAGCTCGACAGTAGATAGCCAAAGGGGTTGTTGGTCGTGATCGACATGAGAACTCCTGGGGTTGCTCGTCTTGTTGCTTGGGAACCGAGAACGAACCGGCGATGATGATCAGCCGATGACCGGGTCACTAACGGCCCGGAATGCCAGCTCGGACCTTCCGATCTCTCTCGGGTTGAGAGCGTCTGTTTGGATGCGGCCTCACGTTTATGTGAAAAGACTTCAGCTTTGATAGACCGGGTACGTAGCGTGGCGGGACCGGACGGCATCGCCCCGGAGGTGACTGGCCGGGCTGACTCGTTCAGGGACGAGACCGACGAGCTGACGGTTTTGCTGCTGCGCTGCTTCGATGGCGATCGCGCTTCTCTCCGCGAGATCTACGACCGACAGGCGCCGCGACTGCGTGCCTTGGCCATCCGCATCACGGGCGACGGCATGCTGGCAGATGATGTGCTGCACGACGTGTTCGTGCGCCTCATGGTTGCCCCTCATCGCTTCGATCGGGAGCGGGGGTCTGGCGCCGCCTTTCTGACAATGGTGACGCGGTTTGCCGCCATGGAAATGATGCGTGGCCGCCGCCGCGAGCCGGTGATGGGCGGCCAGGCCGGACAGGCCGAGGATGAGGCGGCTGCCACTCTTGCCACCTTGCGAGCCAACGACAGGAGGCCGCTCGCGGAGTGCCTCGAACGGCTCGAACCGCGCACGAGACGCATGATCTTGCTGGCCTTCTGCGAAGGCTATTCCCACGCCGAGCTTTCGAAGCGGTTCGCTATGCCTTTGGGAACAGCGAAGTCTTTGCTCCGGCGGGGGCTGCTCGCTTTGCGACGGTGCCTCGACCAATGACTGACAAGCGCGAAAACCGGACCCTGCTTGCAGCGGAATATGTTCTGGGGATGCTGCCTGACGAGCGCCGTCGCGCGGTCGAGCGGCTCGCAAACCGTGATCCGGCGTTGGCAGAAGAGATTGCCGGCTGGCAGCAGGAGTTCGAGCCGCTCGCTGAGCTGGACTCGCCGAGACCTCCTGCCGCTCATCTTTGGGATCGGATCGAAGCGACGCTGGAGGATCGGGTCGTGCACGCCCCGCCTTCCCGCAGGTCTGAAGCGCGAGACTGGGCGACCAGTCTTGCACGCCGTCTCTCCTTCTGGCGTGCGGGGGCCATCGGCGCCGGCGTCGTCGCGGTCTGCGCCGCGCTGCTCCTCTGGCGCGTGGAAGCGACGATGCCGATTGCGGTTGGGCTGATGCTGCCCCAGGGCACGACGGGTGAAGCCGTGCGGGTGGCCGTGACGGCATCTGACCGTATCTATGTAAGCCCGCGCTCAACACTCCCGGTCCCGCCAGGCCGCCGGTTAGACCTTTGGGCCAAGCCCCTCGAGGCGAAGGCGCCTCAACTGCTGGGAGAGATACCTGCCACGGGCGGGGCTCTGCGCTTCGGCGGCCTGCCGAGTGACGTTACGACCGTCATGATTACCAGCGATCTTGCGACGCCGGGTGCCGCGACGATTCCCGGTCAGACCCTGTTCCTCGGTGTCCTGGCGGCGACCCGCTTCTAGAATCGGCTGACGCGTCGGGGCTTACGCGCGGTTCGCAGACTGGCAAGTCACGGTAGGGTGATGCCCTACGGGAGACCTGCCGGGGGCTGGGCACCGCCCAATATGTCCCGTTCTGAGGAATTATGCCGCTCTCGTGTATGGCGATGCCGCGCCATGCCCCCTTTGATACAAATCAGCGCCTGCGCGATTGACACATTTACGGATCCAAGGGGAAGTCACGTGGAGGCCCTACGCATCTTGCTCGTTGAAGACGAGCCCCTGATCCGCATAGTGGCAGCGGAGATGCTCCGAGATGAAGGCTTCGACGTCGAAGAAGCCTCCAGCGGCGACGCCGCCGCCCTTCGCTTGGTAGGGCCAGAGTTCTTCGATGTGTTGTTCACCGATGTGCAAATGCCCGGTCAAATGGACGGCATCCACGTCGCATTGCACGCCAGAACCCATCACCCTCCGATCATCTTGATCATAGTCTCCGGCTTTGCGCCGCAGGTCCAAGATCGCCTCAAGGGGTTTGATCCTGCGGCTATGTTCTTCGCAAAGCCCTATAGGTCGCGAGATATTGTCAGTAGCATTCGGCGGCTGGCCGCCTAGCAAGCAATTGAGGTTCGGCGCCCAGGGGCTTCATAATACGCGATAGAGAGGGACGAACCTGGGCTCTGACTCACTTTTGATGGAATTGGGGTGCTTTCTGGCCTCGGATCAGCGAGGGAGTTCGCCACTGTGCCCCAGACTTTTCGCGCCTCTGCTC
>NZ_LMUQ01000026.1:444207-509815 GCF_009765865.1 Acidisoma sp. L85 | reverse complement strand
CAGCCCGTCTGGTGGTGTGCTCGACAGCCAGACGGTGAAGGCGCCGAATGCCAAAGCGCGAGGATATGATGCCAATAAGAAGATCGTTGGCCGCAAACGTCATATCGCAGTCGATACCGACGGGCGGCTGTTGATGGTCAATCTGACCACGGCGGACATTTCCGACAGTGCCGGCGCACAAGCCATCCTCGACGCCGTACGCAAGCGCTGGCCTTGGCTCAAGCACCTGTTCGCCGATGGTGCCTACGACCGCACCAAGCTGCTCGACAAAGCCGCTTTCCGTGACTTCGTGTTGGAGATCGTGCGCCGCAGCGACAAGGACCCAGGCTTCAAAGTGCTCCCACGGCGCTGGGTGGTCGAACGCACATTCGGCTGGATGACGCGCTGGCGTAGGCTCGTGCGCGACTATGAAACCCGGCTGGACGTGTCCGAGGCCATGATCCATGTCGCCATGGGAAGCCTGCTTTTACGCCGGATCGCCCATGACTGACCTTTCTCAAACGGACTGTAAGCGTTAGCCTCGAGAAGCGAGAAATCGGAGGCCTCATGTCAAAGCGTTTGCCCGCGAGGTTGAGGGTCCTGGATGATCTCCCTCCCGTCTACCATTCTTATGCTTTGTTCGGTGTGGGTAACGAGCAGTTGCCCGGAATGTATGCTCTCAATCAGAAGAGTAAGCAGCCCATTATCCTAGCATACATTCAATTTGCGATTGCGAAGTGCCGTGAACGGTCGGGCGACCAAGTGTCCTTTGCCGAACTCTTCTGCGCAGACGGGTACTTCGCCATGAGCGCTCTTCATCTCGGCGCAACCAGCAGCTATGGCGTTGACACCAATCGAGACGGACAGTCTGACGCTTTGGAGGACATCGCCGAGAGATTAGGATTAGATGTACATTTGAAAAAGATAAACGTCTCCGAAATCGACCAGCTTGAGCCCGTTGACATCGTAGCAAACGTAGGGGGGCTTTATCACGTAGAGAATCCTGATGACATTTTGGAGAAATCCTACAGGCACGCTAAGCGGTATCTCATTGTCCAGAATGTCGTCTCTACCGAAAACAATGACCCAGACTATTTCGAGAGTCCCGCTCCGGGCTGGAAATGGGGCTCAAGGTACAGTCGGGCTTCATTCGAAAGGCTTCTTGCCTCGAAGGGCTGGAAAGTAATAGACACCCACTTCAATTTTCTCGAGGGCAACTCGCGGCAGGCCGATATGGGCAGTTGCTACGCGTTGGTGGAAAAGCCCCGCGCATGAACCTGCTACAACTCGGTTACCTCCAGGCGTTCGTCGGCGCTAGCGTCCAGGTCAGAGCTTTAGCTTCGAACAGAGCATTGGGTGGTGTGTGAATGACAGAAGTCGTTTTCGCCGTCGCATCGGCCAGTCGCGCAACAGGGATACTGAACCGGGAGGTTCAGAGGCAAAGCCAGACCGCACCCGTGGTGGCGTAGAACGAAGTTCTTTTGGGGGAGAATCGGGTCGCCACGTACCAACCTAGCGAATCCGTGTCCATCGCAATTTTGAGATTGGCGGATTGCCGTGGGCGGGCGAACGATCGGTGTGCAGGCTTCTGCTCGTCGTGCCGAGGAGGCTGGAGGGCCTTTACACAGCAGCCACGATCGTATCCAGGTTGACCGTCACTCGACGCTTTTTCGAAATCATCGAGGCCTGATAGAGGCTCACGCAGGCAAGCAACGACGACGGTTGGACCCACGAGCCTTCAGAAGCGGATGTGGGTTCAAGCTAAGTCGCTGTTTCAATTGGCGGACCCGAGACGATTCGAACGTCCGGCCTTTGCCTTCGGAGGGCAACGCTCTATCCAGCTGAGCTACGGGTCCGTGCCGTGGCGGCAGCGCCTCCATAGCGCGGACGATGCTGATGGGGAAGAGGCATCAGTCCGCCGGCTGTCGCGCTAGCCAACTCGTCGCGCGTGCCTCGGCGCCGGAGGGCAGGGGGGATGACTGGTTAAGCAGCCAACTTGCGATGTCACGGGTCACCTCGGCGCCCTCGTGGTCGCGTTCGAGAAGGTGGTAGCCATTCGGGTAATAGGCGAAGACCTCGCGGGGCGTCCCGCTGGCCTGAGCCGCACGCCATGCCGCTGCCATGGCCGGCTTCGGCACGAGCTCGTCATGCCCGCCATACAGGAACAGAGCAGGCTGCCGGATATGTCCGGCCCCCGCCAGGGCGGCATCCATAAGATCGACCAGGCCTTTCACTGAATCCACCCGCGTTTCCCGCAGGGTGAGGGGATCCTCGGACAGCCGGCGCCAGGCGGCCATATTGTCCGTCGGCCGCACCCCGGCACCGCGACCGCTGAGCGTCATCTCGGGGACCGTGTGGTCGGCGAGCCACAGCGTCGAGCGGAGCAACAAGTTCATCTGGCTGCGACCCCAGACTGCGGGGGCGCTCAGGACATAGCCATCCACCGGCGGCGCCTCGGGGCTCGCGGCGAGGGCCATGAGCACGGCGCCCCCCATACTCTCCCCGGCGAGATACAGCCTTGCCGTGGGGTATCTTTCACGCACCGTCAGCGCCATCGCGCGCGCGTCCGTCACCATGGTCGCGGTACCCGGCCAACGCCCGCGACCGGTCGCCGCGCCGAATCCGCGCTCGTCAGGCGCGATCACGGCGATCCCCTTGGTCGCGAGGATCGGTCCCGGCTTCTCCCAAGCGTCGCGGCTGTCGTCTATACCGTGCAGCGCGAGCATAACGACGGCCGGGTCGCCGGCGGGCAGCCATTCGCGGTAGGGCAAACGAGCGCCATCCGGCATGACGAAGGTGCCGTCGGTCACGATCGGTGGTGGCGGGTGCCGGGGAACGATCCTCTGGGGGATGCTGCACCCCAGCAGAATCACGGAGCCAATGACGATAGCGAGCCTGGCAACGGGGCGTTGGATCCAGTTCGTCGCATCATGCGCGGTCATTCACAGTGGCTAGCATGGGACCAATTCGCGCCCAAACTGGCGCCTCCACCTGAGGACCAAAATCAGGGGTAAGCAATGCAGCCCGGTAAGCTGAGGATATTGGCCGGGCCGCTAGAGTCGTATCGAGATAGAAGAGCGTCTCTTGCAGCCTGGATTCGGAGAGTAAAATGAGTGGTGGCGTTCGCGCAGGTAATGGAAACGACTTTCGACATACAGCCCAGCAAGCGATGGTTCGAATACATGATTTTTTCATTGTCCCTCAACAGCCACAGGCCCAACCACAGTTTCAACCACAGTTCAATCACGAGAACCGAACCGGCTTTTATGCCCTTCACCAACATCTTGGCGCGGTCCAGGAAGAGAACCTTCGTCGTAGCAATTATCCGAGCTATTTTCGGCAAACTACCCGCCGAATCTTCGGGCACAGGCAGTGTCCATTCCCGGCGTTAGTCCCCTTGTCAGGGATCACCTTCCTCTGACGCGAGCCACGCGCGTAAGCAAGGGATGGTTGACGCTGCCCGCAGGCGTTAACATTGATATGCGAAGCGGCAAGCGGGCCGGGGCGGGAGCAAAGTCGATGAGCGTCACAGTCACGCGGCCGGTCGAGGTCATCCAGGTCAACGAACGTGCCGTCAGTTGCGACGGCGGTGGCGGGCGCCTCGGCCACCCTCGCGTGTATCTGCGGATGCAGGGTCCGCTGGGCCACCCCGCTACCCAGGTGACCTGCCCCTATTGCTCGCGGCTGTATATCCTCTCGGGCGATCCCGCCGAAGATGACGGACACTGAGAGCGAGTCCGGACCGAGCGGCAAAACCATGAGTGACGCGCCAGCCGCCGAGGCCTCGCCGCTGCACCTCGTGCTGGTGGACGGCTCGGGCTTCATCTTCCGCGCCTATCATGCCATCCCGCCGATGAATCGGGGGGATGGGCTGCAGGTCAATGCCGTCTACGGCTTCACCAATATGCTCGCACGGCTGCTGAAAGATCACGTCGGTACTCACATCGCCGTGATCTTCGACGCTGGGCGCACGACCTTCCGCAACCGCCTCTACAGTGACTACAAGGCCCACCGCCCGCCGCCACCGGACGATCTCATCCCCCAATTCGCCCTGGTGAAAGAGGCGACGGCCGCCTTCGGCGTGCCGGCCATCGAGCTCGCGGATTGGGAGGCGGATGACATCATCGCCTCCTACGCCGTCGCCGTTCGGGCCCAGGGCGGCCGGGTGACGATCGTCTCCTCCGACAAGGACCTCATGCAGCTCATCGGCGGCGGCGTCGGGATGCTGGACCCGATCAAGCAGAAGCCGATCGGCGAGGCCGAGGTCATGGAGAAATTCGGCGTTACACCCGACAAGGTGATCGACGTGCAGGCGCTGATCGGTGACAGCGTCGATAACGTTCCCGGCGTGCCCGGCATCGGGCCGAAGACCGCCGCCCAGCTCATCGGCGAATATGGCACCCTCGAGGCCATCCTCGCCGCGGCCCGCAATGACATGAAGCCTTCCAAGCGCCGTGATGCCCTGGTGGAGCATGCCGAGGCGGCTCGCCTCTCGCGCACCCTCGTCATCTTGCGGGACGACGTTCCGCTGCCCCAGCCCGTCGATAGCCTCGGCGTCTGCATGCCGGATCCCGCGACGCTCGGCCCCTTCCTCGCCGCCCAAGGCTTCCGCTCGATTGCTCAGCGTCTCGGTTACGACGCCGGTGGCCGCGCCGCACCGCGCCCGATCGCCTCCGAAGCCGAGCGGGCAGCGCCCTTCGGCACTCCGGCACCAGCACCGATCGCGGTGGCGCCGGGCGAAGCGCCACCTTTCGGCGGTTATGCCGCCATCACGACCCTGGAGGGGCTTCAGCCCTGGATCGCGGAGGCGACGGAGAACGGCTTCCTCGCGCTGGGCGTCGAGACCGATGGCGTCGATGCCGTTCGCGCCGCGCTCGTCGGCATCTGCCTCGCCACCGCCCCCGGCCGCGCCTGCTACATTCCGCTGCGTCACGACCTGCTCAGCGGCCCGCAGATCGACCCGGAGGAGGCGCTAGTCGCTCTCGCGCCGCTCCTGCTCGACCGCTCGGTGCTGAAGATCTTCCAGAACGCGAAATTCGATCTCGCAGTGTTGGAGCGTGCCGGAGCGCCGAAAGGCATCGGGCCGCTCGACGACACCATGCTCATCTCCTACGCCCAGGATGCCGGGCGCCACGGTCACGGCATTTCCGAACTCGCGGCGATGCATCTTGGCCATACGCCGATGGGCCTGGAGTCCATCACCGGCACCGGCCGCGCCCGGGTCACCTTCGCGGCCGTCCCGCTGGAACAGGCCACCGCCTATGCTGGCGAGGATGCCGACGCGACCCTTCGCCTCTGGCACATCCTTCGTCCACAGTTGCGAACCAACCAGTCGCTCGACCTCTACGAGCGCACCGAACGGCGCCTCGTACCTGTGCTGCTGGAAATGGAACAGCATGGCATCCGCGTGGACGCCGTCGAGCTTCGCCGTCTCTCCGCCGATTTCGCTGAGCGCATGGCGGTGGGCGAGACCGAAATCCACCGCCTCGCGGGGCGCCCCTTCAACTTAGGCAGCCCGAAGCAGCTAGGTGAAGTGCTGTTCGACGAGATGGCGCTCGGTGGCGGCAAGCGCAGCAAGACCGGAGCCTGGGGCACGGACGCCTCGGTGCTGCAGGACCTTGCCGATCAAGGCCATGCGTTGCCCGAACGCATTCTGGAATGGCGGCAACTCGCCAAGCTCAAATCGACCTATACCGATGCGCTCGTCGAGGAAATCGACGCGGACACCAAGCGCGTCCACACGCGTTTCATGATGGCGGCGACCAGCACCGGCCGCATTTCCTCCACCGACCCCAACCTGCAGAACATCCCCATCCGCACTGAGGAGGGCGGCCGCATCCGCCGCGCCTTCGTCGCCGAGCCGGGCCACGTCCTGGTCAGCGCCGACTACTCGCAGATCGAGCTTCGCCTGCTCGCCCATGTCGCGGATCTCCCCATTCTAAGGGAGAGCTTCGCGAAGGGCGAGGACATCCATGCCCGCACCGCCTCGGAAGTATTCGGCGTGCCGATGGAGAAGATGGATAGCGTAACGCGGCGCCGCGCAAAGGCGATCAACTTCGGCATCATCTACGGCATCAGCGCTTTCGGTCTGGCGCGACAGTTGCAAATCGATGCGGGCCAGGCGCGCCGCTACATCGAAGCCTATTTCATCCGCTATCCGGGCATCCGCGAATACATGGAACGCACGAAACAGGAAGCCCGCGACCAAGGCTTCGTCCGCACGCCCTTCGGCCGCCGCTGCTGGATTCCGGGCATTGCCGACAAAAACGGCGCCCGCCGCAGCGGTGCCGAGCGCCAGGCGATCAACGCCCCTCTGCAAGGTGGTGCCGCCGACGTCATCAAGATGGCCATGGTCAAACTGCCCGCCGCTCTGCGCGCCGCCGGTCTCGATGCCCGGATGCTCCTACAGGTGCATGACGAATTGCTCTTCGAAGCGACCGAGGCGCAAGCGGATCAGACGGCCGCGGTGGCGCGCGAGGTCATGCAGAACGCCGCGAAACTTTCCGTGCCGCTATTGGTAGAGACGGGGATAGGCGCGAGCTGGGGAGCGGCTCACTAGCCGTGTGATGACTTAATCGTAAATCGCAACGAAAGATTCGTCATGGCACGCGAAGGCGTGCCATCCACGCCTTGTCTTCGTGGAGAAAGCAAAGGCGTGGATGCTCGGCCTTCGCCGAGCATGACGTGATGAAATGAGCACGGTCAGACCAGAAACCTCTCACCCGCCTGCGCCAGAAGCCGCCAGATCGTCGTCTACCGGAACCTTCCAGGCTCCAAGATGCAGGCAAGCATCAGCCGCCCAGGCGCTCCCAAGTTGCAGCCTCTCTTCTAACCCTCGCCCAAATTCCATGCCGTACAGGAAACCGGCGATGAACGCGTCTCCGGCGCCGAGTGGATCGACGATGCTGCCGGGCGTAACGACCGAAGCGACATCGACTCGCCGGCCGCGATCAAGTGCCGAACAACCCTTGGCGCCCCGCGTGGCCACAACACAACGGCAGCCGAGAAGCTGCGCCTTGTCCAGCAGCGCTGATAAATCTTTCTCCGACATCGCGCTGCCCGCCGAGAAGAAGACGTAGTTCACCGTAGGCAGAAGCGAGGCGACCTTAAGCAGCGTATCCCCATCGCGAACAATGCCAAGATCCAAAGAGAGCGGCACTCCGAAGGTCTTGAGCTCCTCGATCAGCTTGTCTGCCTCTCCCGTGACAGTCAGGTGAATGAGGGTGGCGTGGTTCAGGATGAAGTCGCGCAGCGCCGAAGTCACCAGGATCTCCGCGCTCACTCCGTAGTCTTCGCGCAGGATCCGGTAGTCGCCGCCTTCGATGGCGATTTCCGTCACCCCGCTCACGCCATCCGCACGCTCGACGCAGTCAGTGTTGACGCCGGAAGCGCGCAAAACGCGAAGGATCCAATCGCCCTCCGCATCTGTCCCCACGACGCCGGCATAAGCCGCGGGTTCGCCACGGATCGCGATATTCGCCGCGACATTCAGCGCATTGCCACCGACGCGCGCGACCACGACGGGCGAGACGTAGCGGTCGATGCAGTTATCGCCAATGCTGATCAGCATCGGCGGTGTCAGTAGTTGACCCGCTTATAGTAGCGTCGCGTCGTCAGCGGATGATTGCGCAGAACTTCCAGATGGGCACTGATTCGCTCGAAGATCGTGGCAAGCAGGACGGGCGAGATCAGCGCGCGCACATCCTCCGAAATTCCCGGCAGTGAGAAGGTTTTCGTATCGAAGACTGCCAGGGAATCAGTGTAGTTCCGCGCGAAAGCCTCGGCGCGATCGACCAGCGGGCGCGCCGCATCTTCGCCCTTGAACAGCATGACGCTGACGCCGTTTTCGACCAGCTCCAGCGTACCGTGGAAAAAGTCTGAGGCGTGAACGGGCCGGGTGCGGATCCACTGCATTTCCTCGAGGATGCACATGCCGTAGTAGAACGCCTCCGGCCAGGTCGCGCCGGCGCCCGCAATGATGTGGTAAGGCGCGTCCTTGATCGCCGTCGCCCGCTGCTCGGCATCCGGCTCGATCTGCTTCTTCACGCCCACCAGCAGCGCGGGTAACGTCTTGAGTTCAGCGATGAGACGCGCGTAGTCCGGGCATTCGCCGCGATGGCGCATGATGCTGAGCACCACGAACAGCGCTTGTAGATAGAAGGACTCGCAGGACGTGTCGTCTTCCGCGAAGTTGACAAAGGCATGGTCAGCGGCCTGCGCGAGGGGCTTGTCGTCATACCCCGTCAGCACAAGTATCGTCGCCCCACGGGCCCGCGCGTAATCCAGGACCGCGATGCTCTCCTTCGTAGTGCCCGAGAGTGAAGGGATCACCACGATCGAACGCGCATTGAGATGCTTGTGGCCGGTGAGCACGATCTCAGCCGGCAACTCACAGAAAACAGGGAACAGCGACTGCGTGCGTAGCAGCAATGTCGCGGGCTGCATGAGGATGCCCGCGCCGCCGGTGCCGAGAAAGAACAGGTTGTCGGCGCCGCGCGACAGACACTCGGCTACAGCGGTGTCGATTGCCTCCGCCTGCGCCACCGCGCCCGTCTGGATGCGAAGGAACCGGGCCTCGTCGAAATTCATCATGCGGCTAGCCCTTGCTCATCATGTTTGTGCTCTGACCCGGCATCCGCGCGGCCAGATTAGATACCGGTGGTATCTAAGTGCGTGCACCACGGTCAAGCGGATTGCGTGGTTAATCCTCGGGAAGCACGAGATCGGTCCCCCGCACCTCAGTTTCGAACCGCGCCCCATAGGCCGGATAGCGGGAGCGGACGTGGTCCAAAGGCCGGTCGCCCGAGGTATAGCCGAGGCTCTCGAACAGGATCACCGGGGCGCCAGGTGCCACGCTCAGATGCACCGCTTCCTCGGGGGTCGCTTGCTTCACCTCGATCGAGCGGCGAGCCCGTGTCGTCACGATCTGCCGCCGGCGGAGGAAGTCATAGAGCGAGGCTTCCGAAAAATCCTGATCGACCAGCGCCGGGCATAGCGCGAAGGGCAAGAGGGAGGTGACGAGGCAGATCGGCGCCCCATCGATAAAGCGCAGCCGTTCCAGCACGAAGACCTGATCGCCAGGCACGAGGCCCAATGCGCTCGCCTCCGCCACGGGGCAGGGGATCACGGCCTGGGTCAGGATGCGGTTCTGCACCCGTTTGTGCTGCGTTCGAGCATCCTCGTCGAAGCCGATAAACGACTGCATCGCGTGGTCGGTATATTTTGCCTGAGAACTGAAGGTGCCCTTCCCGGGTAGGCGCTGGATGGCGCCCTCCTTCTCGAGCTCGGCGAGCGTGCGGCGGATCGTCGTCCGGCTCATGCCGAGTTCGGTGCAGAGGTCACGCTCGGAAGGGAAGGGTGCGAGCGGAGGCATCGCGCGTAGCCGATCCAGAAGCCGCGCCTTGGCTTGGAGGTAGCGAAGCACGCGCGGCGCGACGGCGGCGTCCTGGGTCGTGACCGTCACCTCTGATTCTCCTGCTTCGACAGGAATGGGCGGCCCGCAAAACCCGCCATCGCCACGGCAACTGCGGAAGAACGAACCGCCAACCGCCGCACCGTCACTCGCGCCGGGCGCCCACGCCCGACAGGGCTATGCCGAAAAGCGCGCAGACGACGCTGGTCACCACGACCAGAATGCGCAGGTTGGTCGCGGTCTCCTGGCCCTCGGCGGTGACCCGCGCACCCACCTCCCGCCGCGCCGTGGCGACCCGCTCGGCGAGGCTGCCCGTGTCGCCCAATACGATATGCGCCTGGTCGCCGAGCCGGTCCCGCATCGCTTCGAGCGCCGCCTTAGGGTCCGCTGCGTTGGCCGTGGCCAAGGCATCGTCCAGCGCCTGCTCACGAAGCATGCCTCGCGCATAGGGAATCGGCGTGGCGTAGCTCGCGAAAAGGCCCACCAGACAGACAAGGAGGAAGGAGACCGCGAGGAAGCCAAGCCGGTTGCCGTCTACGCGCTGCGCCATCGAAGAAGTTCCTGAACCCGCCGCCGCGCCTGAACGGCGAGCGGAAGCCCGCCTCTCGCCCCCTTCGCCCGCGCCGTCAAGCATCGCGGGAGCCGACCCCAGACTTGAAGCGTCGCAGTGCCGAGCCTGTCGTGCGTGAAAGGCCTAAAAGGACGAGCGGGATACGACCTGCCACGTCGCCCTTTCATTGACAGTGAGCCTCTCTCTCCTTATGCAGCGGCCTGTCTGGAACAGGGCCGGGAGACCGGCCCTTTCCGTTGTGAATAACTCCTGCCCGGTGCCGCACGGCCGCACCGGCCACGCTAAGATTGGGCTTCGTCATGAAGGTGCGTAACTCCCTGCGCTCTGCCAAGGTTCGCGACAAGAATTGCCGCGTCGTGCGCCGGCATGGCCGCGTCTATGTGATCAACAAGAAGAACCCCCGCATGAAAGCCCGCCAGGGCTGAATTTCGGATCGGGCGACCGGGCTCTGGTCCGGCTCGTCCGAGATTGCGGGCGGATAGCAAGGCAGCCCCGCGTATGGCGATCGATCTCATTTGTCTCGATGCCGACGACACGCTCTGGCACAACGAGACATTCTTCCGCCTGACCTACCAGCGCTTCGCCGCCCTGCTCGCGCCCTATAGCGAGGCAGGCATCGTCGCGGAGCGGCTGGCGGCGACTGAACGCCGGAACCTCTCCATCTACGGCTATGGCGCTAAAGGCTTCACGCTCTCAATGATCGAGACGGCGCTGGATGTCATCGGAGACGATGTCCCGCGGCCTGTCCTCAGCGAGATCCTCACCGCCGGCCGCGAGATGATGCGCCACCCGGTAGAAGTGCTGGACGGTGTAACCGAGGCGCTCGACGCTCTGGCGCAGCGCG
The DNA here is from genome assembly GCF_009765865.1 of Acidisoma sp. L85. GTDB lineage: Bacteria > Pseudomonadota > Alphaproteobacteria > Acetobacterales > Acetobacteraceae > Acidisoma. The sequence goes on along the minus strand of NZ_LMUQ01000026.1, from coordinate 499,009 downwards.
GCAGGCTGGTTCTCGTCACCAAGGGCGACCTGTTCCACCAGGAATCGAAGCTGGCCTCGTCGGGCCTAGGCGAGCGCTTCTCCGGCATCGAGATCGTCAGCGAAAAGACCCCCGACATCTACCGCCGCGTCTTCGCCCGCTACGGTGCCGCGCCGGAGCAGGTCCTGATGGCCGGCAATGCGATGCGCTCCGACGTCTTGCCCGCGCTTGCCGCTGGCGCTTACGCGGCACTGGTGCCGTACGAGATAGCCTGGGATCACGAGTCGGATGCGGCACCCGTCGACCAGCCGCGCTACCGGGAGCTATTCAGCCTCGGGGAACTGGCAGGCTGGATCGACGAGATCAACGCCGCTTCAGCCTAGCGCGGGCCGGCGCCTACCCGGTCACGCCCGCCGCTTCTTCGCCTGGTCGGCGTAAGCCCGAAGCACCGCATTGATCCTGGTCTGATATCCTGGTCCCTGCTGCTTGAACCAATCAAGAATGTCGCTATCGAGCCGCAGGGAGAGCATCTTCTTCGACGTTGGTATCACTAGGGTGGCATTCTTGTACCAGTCGTCGGGCGCATCCCTGTAGTCGGGGTCATCGGCGATATCCCGTTCCAGTTGTTCCTCCGACTTCGCATCGAAGCGCGCCCAATCGGTCTTGCTTTCGCCTCGGGCACGCATCGCCTTTAGCTCAGCCGAGGTATAGCGCCTGATATCTTCTTTTTTCTCCATTTCTCGACCTCCGCATTGAGATGATCCGCATATCCTCGCCGCGTCGTGTAAAGACCGTTGTGGCGTAGCGGTTGTCGATCGTGCCCATTGCCAGCCAGCGTTGCTCGTTGCCTGCAAAGCGAGACTTTTCGGCGACGTGAGGATTTTCGAAGAAGACTATCGCATTCCGAAAATCGACATCATGCTTCGCGATGTTCGAGAGTCGCTTTGGCTCGTCCCACTCAAATTCTACACTGGCGACCCTAGCAGCTACCGTGTTGAGTGTAACTACGGAATGTATATACAACCAACTCGAACCCGAGGCAGGTACGATCGTCGCCTACCCCTCGAACGGGTCTCGCATCAGGATTGTGTCGTCCCGCTCCGGACTGGTGGAGAGCAGCGTCACCGGGCACTCCACGAGTTCCTCGATGTGGCGCACATACTTGATCGCCTGGGCCGGCAACTCACCCCAGCGCCGGGCGCCGCGCGTCGATTCGGTCCATCCCTCCAGCGTCTCGTAGATGGGTGTCGCGGCCGCCTGGGCAGCGGGAGCGGCGGGCAGGTGCCGCAGCGTTTCGCCGCCGAGGCGGTAGCCGACGCAGACGCGCAGCTCCGGCAGGCCGTCCAGCACATCGAGCTTTGTCAGGGCCAAACCCTGGATACCGCCCACCTTTACCGCCTGCCGCACCAGCACCGCATCGAACCAGCCGCAGCGGCGCGGCCGTCCGGTCACCGTGCCAAACTCATGGCCGCGCTGGCCCAGAATGAGGCCGGTTTCATCGTGCAACTCGGTGGGGAAGGGGCCGGAGCCGACCCGCGTCGTATAGGCTTTGGCGATGCCCAGCACGAAACCGACTGTGGACGGCCCAACCCCGGAACCCGAAGCCGCCGTTGCTGCGACGGTATTGCTGCTGGTCACGAAAGGATATGTGCCGTGATCGACATCCAGCATCACCGCCTGTGCGCCCTCGAACAGGATGCGGCGCCCAGCGCGCCGCGCCTCGTCCAGCCGCAGCCACACCGGCTCGGCGAAGGGCAGGATCAGCGGGGCCAGCTCCAGCAGCCGGTCGAGCAGTGCCGCCTTCTCGAAAGGCTCCGCGCCTAATCCCCGCAACAGCGTATTGTGGTGCAGCAGCAACTCGTCGAGCTTGGCGGATAACGTCTCGGGCTCGGCGAGATCGCAGACGCGGATTGCGCGCCGCGCCACCTTGTCCTCATAGGCCGGCCCGATGCCGCGTCCCGTGGTGCCGATCTTGCGATCACCACGCGCCGCTTCCCTTGCCCGGTCCAGGGCCGCATGAAGCGGCAGGATCAGCGCGGCATTCTCAGCGATGCGCAGCGTCTCCGGCGTGATGCTGAGCCCCTGGTTCGACAAGCGCAGGATCTCGGCCAGCAGCGCCTCGGGATCGACCACCACGCCATTGCCGATGATCCCGAGCTTCCCTCGCACCAATCCGCTCGGCAGCAGCGAGAGCTTGTAGGTCTCGTTCCCGACAACCAGCGTATGGCCTGCATTGTGGCCGCCCTGGAAGCGCACCACGATATCGGCGCGGCTCGCCAGCCAATCAACGACCTTGCCCTTGCCCTCATCGCCCCATTGAGCACCGATGACCGCGACATTCGCCATGATCGATCTTCCTAGTCGAGGGGCACGGCCGAGCCGTCCCGCAGAATATGAGTGCAAAGCAAACGCCGCGCCTCGCCGTCAGGATCCGCCTGAGTATCAAGCGCCGCAACCGTCGCGAAGCCATTCTCGCGGGCAACTCTCGGCGCGTCCCCGTCCGCATCCGCTGGCACATAAAGGCGTGGCCGGGGCGCGGGCTGCGGCGCCACATCCAGGATCGCGTCAGGGAAGAGGGTAAGCCCTGTCGCGGGCTCCTGCTCGCCGCTGATATAGCGGCCGCCCCGGCCGAGCTCCTGCTGCCGCCCGAGCGCGAAGACCGTGATGCAGGGACCGGTGTGATAGCGGAAGCCACGAAACTCCACGGGATCAACCGTGAGGCGCAGATGCGGCGCGCGAGCCTGGATGGCGGCGACCACCGCCGCCAGACGATCGGCCAAAAGCCGCGCCTCGCGTGGCAGCGCCGCCGCCGCTAAGGCGGCGAGGGCGCGCTGCGCTTCGCCAGCTGCCAGCAGCAGCGCCGTCAAGGTCTCCGCCATGCCGCCGCCAAGCTTCGCGACCGCGGCGGCATCCTTGCGATCGAGCGCATGGGCGAGGGCGGCGCGGCGATCGCCGGTGGCGCCCTCTGCGTCGAGAAGAAGAGACGCCATGGTCGGCATGGTGAGGTCGAAGCTGATCTCGGTCAGTCCCACCGTCGCCAAGGCATCGGCGCCCGCCAGCACGATCTCCGCGTCCGCCTGCGGTGCATCGGAGCCAATAAGCTCGATCCCCGCCTGTGCCACCTGCCGGTCCGGGGCGAGATGGTGGCCGCGCACGCGGAGGCATTGGCCGGAATAGGATAGCCGCAGTGGGCGTGGTGCGCCGGCCAGCCGCGTCGTCGCGATGCGCGCGACCTGCGGCGTGGTATCCGCCCGCAGCCCCATCATGCGCTGGCTCACCGGATCCATGAGCCGGAAGGTCTGCTCCGCGACGGCGGCGCCGGTGCCCGCGAGCAGACTATCCTCGAACTCCAATAGAGGCGGCCGGATACGCTGATAACCATGGGCGGCGAAGCAACCCATCATCGCCTCCACGGCGGCAGCCTCGACTTCCGCATCTGGCGGTAGCAGGTCGCGTAGTCCCGCAGGCAGCAAAGCCAGATTTGGCGGAAGGTCGTCGGTCACGGGCATGGGTCTCGCGCAGAGGGGGCAGGCCGCGGTCCGGCGGCGGCGCCTATAGCATCCGCCGGGTAGAAGGCAAAACCGCTGCGGCGCGAAACGCGAGATCCGGCAACTGAACGTTTGCTATTCGTAACGTTATCGGCACTCTTGAGCGATGCTCTTTGGCACCCCGGTTTTCGTGCTCGCCTTCCTCCCCGCGACGCTCCTGGGCTTTCACCTCCTGTCCCGCCACTCACCGCCGGCCGCGCTCGCTTTCCTGATCGGCGCCAGCTTCGTTTTCTACTCCTGGGGGCGCCTGGACGACCTGCCATTGCTCATCGGCTCGGTCCTCGCCAATTTCGCATTGTCTCGCGGTGTCTCCGGCATTCGCGGACGAGCTTGGTTCGCGGCCGGCGTTGCCGCCAATCTCGGTCTGCTCGCGCTCTTCAAATACGGCCCTCTCGTCGCCCCACTGATCCGCCTGCCGCTACCAGGGCTCGCACTGCCGCTCGGCATAAGTTTCTTCACCTTTCAGCAGATCATGTTCCTCTCCGCCTCCCGCAAAGCACGCGGGCGCATGAGGATACCTTTCCTCCCTTGCGCCGCCTTCATCGCTTTCTTCGCCCATCTCATCGCCGGGCCGCTCGTGCGCCCCGCTGAAATCATCCCGCAGTTCCGCCGCGCCGCCCGAAGTGGCATCCGCGCTGAGATGCTGGCCGATGGCGCCACCATCTTCATCCTCGGTCTCGCCAAGAAACTCGTGCTGGGCGATCTCTTCGCGCATTTCGCCGACCAGGGCTTCGATGCCGCCGCGCGGGGCGCCACACTGAGTCTTTTGGAAGCGTGGTGCGCGGTTCTCGCCTTCAGCCTGCAAATCTACTTCGACTTCTCCGGCTACTCGGACATGGCGATCGGCCTTGCCCGCATGTTCGGCATCCGCTTCCCGCTGAATTTCGCGAGCCCCTACAAAGCACGCACGATCCGGGATTTCTGGCGGCGCTGGCACATCACCCTCAGCCAATTCCTGCGCGACTTCCTCTACATCCCGCTCGGCGGCAACCGGCACGGCGAGGCCCGGCGCCTCCTCAACCTCATGGTGACGATGCTGCTCGGCGGCCTTTGGCATGGCGCGGCCTGGCGCTTTGTTCTCTGGGGCGGGCTGCACGGCCTCTATCTCGTTCTGCAGGAGACATGGGACCGCATCGCCCCGCCCTGGGCGCGCCTCCCGCGGTTCTGTGCCCAGGCGCTGACCTTGCTCGCCGTGATCCTTGCCTGGGTGCCCTTCCGCGCGGCGGATCTGCCGACAACGGAGCGCATGCTCCATGGCATGGCCGGGCTGAACGGTTTCGCGGTTCCGGCGCCGCTCGTGGCGCTATTACCGATCCTTGGACGGCTCGGCCGCGTCGTCCCTGTCCTGCCCGCGCTGGGGGATGCCCGAACCCTCAGCCTGCCGGACCTCCTCGCCAGCCTCGCGGTCGGCTGGGCCATCGTACTCTTCCTGCCGCATCTGCACGAGATGACGCCGAGGCGGCGCGCATGGTCGGTGCTGGCAAGTGGCGGCTTCACGCTTCAGGCGCTGTTCTTTTCCAGCGACGCGGTGCCCTTCCTTTATTTCCGCTTCTGAGGCGTGCCATTAGACGCCTCCTCGCCTTGGCGGGACTCTTGGCGGCCTCGGTGCTGCTCCACCTCGGCGCCTTCGCCTTCGTCCTCGACCGCCCGCTCAGCCTCGGCACGTTATGGCGGGAGTTGGACGCCAAGCTCGCCTACGCGGCCTCGTTACCCAGCCCGCGTCTCGTCATCCTTGCGGGCTCGAATGCCCTGTTTTCCCATCGCTGTGCCATCATCGGGCCGATGCTGCGGCTGCCCTGCGTCAATGGCGGCGTCGCGCTGGGCCTAGGACTCGACTACCAGTTCCTGCGCTGGGAGGCCGTGCTGCGGCCCGGCGACCTCGTCTATCTGCCGATGGAGCTGCAGCAATATGCGATGACTCCACGCGCGGCCGTGGCCGGTCCGGACCTCGCAATCATGCTGCGCCACGACCGAGCGAGCCTGCTCGCCCTGGGTCCGTCGCGCTGGCCCGCCGCATTGCTCTCCGGCACGCTCGAAGACTTGATCCTAAGTGTCGTGGAAATCGCGGCGAGTGCGGCGCGGCCCGACCTCGCCCGCCACGCGCTCGAGGACATCAACGACGCGGGCGACGGCATCGGCCACTCGCTGAGGCGCGCGGCGGCGAACCGCGCATTCCTGTCGGGGCTACACCGCTCCGACCCATCACTGCACGCCATCCTAGCCGGCCGCGGAACCCAGGAGATCGCCGCGTTCCTCGGCTGGGCTGCGGCCCACCAGGTTCGCGCTATTGGCGGCTGGCCCACTGAATTCGCCGACGCGCCACAGGATCCCCGGCTCGTCGACACCCTGCGCAGCTTCTACGCCGCCGAGGGCGCCGCCTTCCTCCCGCTCGGCAACCAGGGGCGCTACCCGCGCGGCGACTTCTTCGACACTCAGGATCATCTGGCCGAGGAATGTCAGGCCCGCCATTCCATCCGTGTCGCCCAGGCGCTTGCGCCTTTGCTTCACGAGGTGGGAGCGGCAGCGCCTTCAGGCTGGGCGGCGTCCCTAGCCGCCGCTTGCCCCGGCAACCCCGGATGATCAGGCGTTCCACGTGAAACTTGATCAGACTGCGGTTGCGCGGCAGGCGCCTCGGCGGCGGGGAGGTCGATCCAGGACAGGTGACCGCCCTTGCCGGCGCCTGTATCGAGGAAGATCGCGCGCCCGCCGGAACGGGCACGGATCTCGAGCGGCCGCCCATCGGGGCTCCGCCGGTCATGGCCGACATAGACCGTGAGATCGTCGGGGATGCGGTTGACCCATCGCAGGCTGCGTTCGGGGAAGCCATCGGTCTGGGAATGTCCGGTGGGTTCGCCGAACAGCGCCCGCGCCGTGACGCCCAGGGCACGGCCAATCTCCGTTTCTGGTGCGTCTCCCAGCAACATCTCGGTGTGGAAGCCCGCATGAACGAACATGCGGTTGCCGACCCGCAGCCAAAGAGGCGCCCGCCTGGCCTCCAACGCGAAGCGCTGCCGCAGCGGCGCATCGAGCTGCGCCAGTGTCGCGATCAGTTGCGGGTTCAGCCGCACCGCTTGCCCCGCCAGGACGCGCGCCAGCTTGAGGTCGTGGTTGCCGAGAAGAAACAACCCGCGCCCCTCGTCGATCAGCCGGAACATGAGCCGCAGCACCCCGGCGCTGTCCGGGCCGTAATCGACGAGATCGCCGAGCTGGATCACGAACCGGTCCGTATCGACGGCATAGGCGAAAGCTGTGGCGTCCCCATGCACGTCCCCGACCACGCGAAGCGGCCGGCCGGCGGGAGAACGAAGAGTACCAGTCTCGGTCATTCTGACCATATATGGGACATCGGCGGCTTGAGTCGCGCCTTCGCTGGCCTCAATCTGCATGGCTAGACATCAGCGCGGGAAAACCTGAGCACTCGGCCGGTGCGACAGGCTCAGGTCATGGCGACCGGAGCCTGTGGCGGCAACAGGCCCTGGCTTGCAGCGACGGAGGATAGGCGTGGAATATCGGCTTCTCGGACGGTCGGGCCTCAAGGTCTCGACCCTTACTTTCGGCACGGCGACCTTCGGGGGTGTGGGCGACCTCGCGAAATGGGGCAGCACGGATGTCACCAATGCCCGCCGCTTGCTCGACATCTGCATCGATGCCGGGATCAATACGGTGGACACCGCGAATCTCTATTCCTACGGCAAGTCCGAGGAGATCCTCGGCGAGGCGATGGAGGGGCGGCGCAATCAGCTCATCGTCGCGACCAAGCTCGGCTTCCCGATGGGCAAGGGGGTCAATGACCACGGCCTGTCCCGGTTCCAGATCATTAAGGAATGCGAGGCCAGCCTGAAGCGGCTGCGGATCAGTCATATCGATCTCTACCAGATGCATCAGTGGGACGGGCTGACGCCGCTTCAGGAGACGCTGGAGGCTTTCGATGCGCTCATCCGCGCCGGCAAGGTGCGCTACATCGGCGCCTCGAACTTTTCCGGCTGGCACCTCATGAAGGCGATGGAAACGGCGCGGGTGAACCACTTCGTGCCGATCGTCAGCCAGCAGATCTACTACTCGCTGGAATCGCGGGATGCCGAATACGAGCTCATCCCGATCACGCTGGACCAGGGCCTGGGCGTGCTGATCTGGAGCCCGCTCGCGGGCGGCCTGCTCTCCGGCAAATACCGTCGCGGCAAGACGCCGGAGGAGGGCGGGCGTCACCTCAATGACTGGCACGAGCCGCCGATCTACAATCAGGAGAAGCTCTACGACACGATCGAGGTGCTGGTGGCGATTGCCGAGGCGCGTGGCATTTCCGCGGCGGAAGTGGCGCTCGCCTGGCTGCTGGGCCGGCCGGGCGTAACATCGGTCGTCTTCGGCGCGCGAACCGAGGACCAACTGCGCAAGAACTTGCGCTCGGCCGACCTGACGCTGACGGCCGAGGAGCGCAAGAAGCTGGACGACATCAGCTTGCCGACGCTGATTTATCCGTATTGGCACCAGCGCAATACGGCAGCCGACAGGCTCGGCCCGGCGGACCTCAGCCTGATCGGACCGTATCTCGACAAGTGAGGGTTGGGGCCGCCGATCCATTCTCCGGACCGGCGGCCAAGCTTGGCCTTGTGTTGCACTGCTCGGTCGCGGGCCGCCGCAAGGCTCTATCCCACGGCAGGGCGCGGTGAATGCTACGCTCTGTCGATCGCAGTCTGAATGCAGCCGGGAAGGTTGACCAGGCCGCAGAGATGATGATCGCGCGCGGCAAGATCAGGACCCAACTCAGTCCGTCGTTAGACCCGACGCGGCCGAATAGCAGGTGGGAGCGGCCGGTTGGGGAGGGGAATTACGTGGGGACCATTCTCCATCGCAAAGTTGTAGTCGATCTCCCGCTTTATCGCTTCTGTGGCTCGAGTATCGCCGGTCAGATACGTGATCGCTCCCAGAAGGCAGTTCCCGAACTGGACTGTGGAACCTTTCCCATCACTGTCCGGACTTTTGCGACGGAAATAGTCGGTGAAGTTTTTGCCGATGAACGGGCTGTTCCTGCTCGCGCCGAGGAATATGAAGGCCTCCTTGCCGTGGGTTAGCTCCTCCGATGACTGCCCGGATGGGCGAAGGTGAAACCGCGCGGCGGGGCCTCCTCCTGCGCCGCCTTTGTCAGGGGGCGGCGTTGAAGTTCGGATTATGCGTGACATTCTGAAACTTTCATTTGGGCCGCGGGCGGTGCGGCCTAGAGGATGTTGACGCAACGGGCTGTCCAACCCTCCAGCGTCTGAACATGCCGCCCCACCTGCTTAACAAATGAATAAACCGAGGATCTTTAGATGCGCCAACGTTGATGCTTGTGGAATGCCAACGCGGATTAATTCAAACGCAAACGCGAAAACTTGCGAGGTTTCTTAGCGAAGCTTGGCTCACCCCCATTGTCTTGCATGACAGCGAATCGTCAGGCGAGCTGACGCTTTGTAGCCAGACATCACACTCCAGCCGCTCCGTCGCTTTCGCGCCCGATACCTAAAATCCGCGCCGCCGGACCCACCGTCCAGCCCTGCACGATGAGGGAAATAATCACCAGGACGAAGGCAGCGCCGAACAGCAAATTGGCATTCTTCACCCCCTCGAGCATTGGGATCACCGTCAGGAAAATCGGCACCCCGCCACGCAAACCGACCCACGAGATAAAGCCCGACTCGCGCCAGGAAAATCCCAGCGGCGTCAGACAGGCAAACGTCGCCAGCGGCCGCGCCACCAGGATGAGCACGGCGGCGATGGCAAGGGACGGGACAATGAGCGGCGTCAGAGCATGCGGCGTCGCCAGCAGCCCAAGCATCAGGAACAGCACGATCTGCGCGAGCCAGGCCAGCCCTTCGATAAAATGCCCCAGTTCGATGTCGGACGGGTAACGGCTCTGGCCCACCATGACCCCGGCGATGAACACCGCGAGAAAGCCGCTGGTCCCCAGCACCTGCGAAATGGCAAAAAGCAGCAGGATCGCGAAGAGGCCGAGAATTGGTACCAGCGAGGCCTCCAGCCGCACCCGCTTCAGCAGCATCACCATGCCGAACCCACCGCCAAGCCCCAGCAACGCGCCGCCGCCCATCTCCTTGAGGAACAGCGTCGCGACGCCACCGACAGTATGCGATCCCGGATGCACCGCTTGCTCGCATAATAGCAGCACCAGGAAGACCGACATGGGGTCGTTGAGACCGCTCTCGATCTCCAGCACCGCGTGGAGCCGGGTGGGGACATGGAACGGCAACCCGCGCAGCAGCGAGGCCACCGCGGCGGCGTCGGTCGGCGCCATCACCGCCCCAATCAGCAGACCGAAAACGATCGGCGTGCCGGTGAGAAGATGCGCCGCGATGCCAGTCAGTGCCGCGGTGATCAGGATGCCGACGGTCGCGAGCGCGGTCGCGGGCAAAGCGGCCAGCCGCACCGCCTGGCGATCGGTTTTTAAGCCACCCTCGAACAGGATAATCGCCAGCGCGATGCTGCCGACCAAGTAGGACGTGTTGAAACTCTCGAATTGGATGCCGCCCGGTCCATCCTCTCCGGCCAGCATGCCGATGACGAGGAAGACCAGCAGTAACGGCGCGCCGATGCGTCGCGACAAATGCCCTAGAAGGATGCTGACGAGGCCGAGCAGTCCCCAGACTAGGATGAGATCGTGGCTATAGGACATCGGAACCAGTCGCCAAGGTCATCGGGACACCACCTCTGTTCAGGCTGCATGATGACCGCCCGCTTGAGGAAGCGGAAGGGTCGGCGCAGATTGGAGCACACATGAACGACCGATCGAACCTGTTGCCGGATCCCGCCCTCGCGCCTGATCTCTTTGCTGCGCTCCACGCCATGAGTTTCGACGGCACGGGCATCACGCGAGAAGCCTATGGGCCGAAAGAGACCGCCGCCCACGCGCTGGTCCGGGCCAGGGCCGAGGCCGCCGGGCTTCTCACCGAGACTGATCACGCCGGCAATCTCTACATGACCCTCGCCGGTCAGGACCGCGACCTTCCGCGCATCATCCTCGGCAGCCATCTCGACAGCGTGCGCTCCGGCGGCAATTTCGACGGTGCCGCCGGAGTGCTCGCCGGCTTGGCGGTTGCCACGGGTCTGGCCCGATCCGGATTCCGTCCGGCACGCGACATCACCGTGATGGCGATCCGGTCGGAGGAGGCCGGAAGCTGGTTTCCGGTGAGTTACGTCGGCAGCCGAGCCGCGCTCGGCACGCTGCCGCCAGAAGCGCTCGACGTGCCGCGCCTGGACGACGGCGTGACGCTCGCCGAGCACATGCGTGGCGAGGGTTTCGATCCGGCGGCAGTGCGTGCCGGCCGCCGCGCGCTGGATCCGGCGCGGGTCGCCGCCTTTGCCGAACTGCATATCGAACAGGGGCCGAGGCTGGACGAAGCTGAAGTGCCTCTTGGCATAGTGACCGGCATTCCAGGCTCCCGCCGCTACCGGGCCGGCCGGGTCATCGGCGAATACAATCACTCAGGCGCGACACCCCGGCGGCTGCGCCACGATGCAGGCCTCGCGCTCGCGGAACTTGCCTATCGTCTGGACGCCGCTTGGGCTGAAATGGAGGCGGCGGGGCACACGCTCGTCTGCACCTTCTGCGTCCTTGCGACCGCTCCGGAAGCTGGTTTCACGATGATCCCCGGCGAGGCCCATTTTCAGCTCGATATGCGCAGCGAGCGGCGTGAAAGTGTCGATGTGCTGCATGAGACGCTGTTGCGCCTGGTGGCGGAGATCGCGGCGTCGCGCGGCGTCCGTTTCGACTTGGGCGCAGAAACCGGCAGTGCCGCCAGCCTGCTGGACGCCGCCTTGCAGGCCGAGATGGCGGCGGCGGCCCAGGCCTCGGGCGTCCGCTTCCAACATCTATCCTCGGGCGGCGGCCATGACGCTGCCGCCTTCGCTCAAGCGGGCATCTCATCCTGTCTGCTCTTCGTCCGCAACCAGCATGGCAGCCACAATGCACGCGAGGCCATGCGGATGGAGGATTTCGACGCTGCCTGTCGCGTCCTGATCCGCTGGGTTGTCAGCCGCGCCGGATAGCACCGCTCGTCACGGTTGTTCCGCGGCGGAGGCTGGCAACACGCGATGCTCCCCCCACATTTGCAAACAGGACAAGGGGGGCAGACATGGCCGCAACTTACGAGAATCGCGTCGCCTCACACCGGTTGGAGGCAGGATCCTCCGCAGCCTTGGTGGGCTCGCCGGCCGGAACGAACCTCGGCAATGCCTGCGCGGGTATGACGCCCGAGGACCTCGAACAGCTTCGCTGGGTCGCCGAGGTTCTCGGCGCCGATCGCAGCATGGCGATGCGCGTCGGCAGCTTCGTCAGTGACCAGGCGGAAGGCTTTGTCGATGCCGCCGGCCGCTTCATCATGAACAACAGCCGCTTCAGCGCCCGCAAACTCGCGGAGATGAGCCTGCGCCGCCTCTACGATACCGCGACCCGAGGCATGGATACGAGCGAGGTGGAGGATGATGGCCGGCGCGTCGCCGCGGCGGGCCGCCGGCACAAGCTGGTGAGCACGCTCAGCGGCGCCGCGACGGGTTTCGTTGGCGCGCCGGGCATGCTGTTGGACATCCCGCTGACCACCGGCCTCATGCTGCGCTCGATCGCCGGCATCGCTCGCGGCTTCGGCGAGGATCCCTCGACCGAGGAAGGCCGCCGCGCCTGCCTGGAAGTCTTCGCCCTCGGCACGGATGGCACGGCCGGGGCGGAGGGCCAGGTGAATTACTGGGCCGCACGCGCCGCCCTCAGCCATCTCGCGATCGACGGCTTTATGCGCCGTGTGGCGACGATGCTGGGCATCGCATTTTCGCAACGGCTGCTGACACGCGTGGTTCCGGTGGCGGGCGCCTTGGCGGGAGGGGCCATGAACTACGCCTTCATGGCCCACTACCAGCAGATGGCCCGGGTCCACTTCACGTTGCGCGGGCTGGAACGCCGCTACGATTCAGACACGGTGCGGGCTTGTCTGGACCGCCTCGTTCGACAGAACGGCCCGCGTGCCGCCAGATCGCTGAGCGATGACACGAGGCAGATCAGCGACTGACGAGCGAGGGCCGGACGGCGCGGGCGGCAAGCGCCCGTAAGGTCCGAACCGCAACGGAGTCGGTTCGGATCCCTCTGAGCAGTTACGCGATAACCTTAGGCTGGTTGGGTTTAAGCGCGATTCGAGAGGAACCAGTCGGAGCAGCACGGCCGTGGTTGTCTCGGTAAGGCGGGCCGTCAGATTTGTACAGAGTTTCCCTGGCATATTGGAGCGTGTTTGCGATTTCCGCCTGTTGCGTGGGTGGCAAGGAGGCGACAGGCACGCCGTGTTTGGTCTGTGACTTGACCACCAGCCCGGTCGCTAGCTGAAATCCTGCGGGGCATCCTGGCCCGCGGATCGCTTGGATCTCCTCGCCGACGCTCACCGCCGAAAAAAAACCCTCGGATCGCGCAACCCGAGTAGGGCAGTAACGCAGGACTTAATCCGCGTATCGAGCGCGCGACGTTGCACATCAGGGCCCTTATTGTCGTTTACTTGAAACCGGTCGCGGTCGGTGTTCCCACTCTTCTTAGACATGCACTCGGCGTAATTTGAATTGGTACCACGGCCACTTCCTCCATTGCGTTGAGAAGAGCGTAGTTTGAATCCAGGATGGTAAAGCGTCCGTTAGTTTACCTGCGTTCGGCAGGCTGCCCGCGTTGGATGCTAGGACTGCAAAAGGGGGAGATCGCCTGGGCGCGGCCTCGGCGATTTCTCCCTTGCCCCAATCGTTGCGCCACTCCTATCGCGAGTGGCTACGCTTCAACCGCCAGTTTCTTCCGCTGGTAGCACCCGCAGGCTCCAGCTCAAATCGCGGCTCGTGCCAGGGGGGATGCGCATCATCCCTGGCTTCTCGTCTAGCGTGCCGGCGAAGCCGGCGGGGTCAGCGAAGCCGTGCCAAGGCTCGATGCAGAGGAAAGGGGCGCCTCCCGGCTTCGACCAGATGCCGAGCTGTTCGAATCCCTCCCAGGCGATTTCCAGTGCCGGCGTACCGCGCGCGGAATAGCGCAAGGACCGGCTGGCGAGCTGCGTGAAGACCAGCGCGTCTTTCGCGAAAAGGTCCGGTTCGAGCCGCAGCACGCGGTCAATCACCGGCGAGACCGCCTCCTCCGTCAGCAAGCCATTCGCGACCCGATGCACCGGGGCATTCTCGGCCCGGGCGAAACGCACCTCATGAGCTTCCTTCGCCACGCCGGGCAGGATCGGCCAGGCAAAGCCCGGATGCGCACCTAGCGCCGCCGGCAGCACGACATCTCCAGTGTTGGTCAGGCGATAGCGGGCCGTCAGCGCCCCACCTTCGATGGCGTAGGCGAGTTCGAGCTGGAAGGCGAAGGGGTAGAGCGCGCGGCTCTCCGCGCTGTCCCGCAGCACCAGGCGGCAACCGGTGCTGCTTTTATCGGTCCAGGCGAACTCCATGTCGCGCGCAAAGCCATGTTGGCCGAGGCGATAGCTGTCGCCCTCGTGCAGGTAGTGGTCGTCGTGCAGGCGGCCAACTATCGGGAAGAGCACGGGGGAGTGCCGAGGCCATTCAGGACCCGCCTGCCACAGCAACTCGCGGCCGCCGCCGTCCCGGATCGAGACCAGCTCCGCCCCCCGCACGGTCACCGCGACGGATAGTCCGTCCCGGCCAAATTGATGGGTATCCGCTGTCCCGCTCTCCGTCGCCATCTGCGCCTCCCTTGCCGTTGTCAGGATAGGGCGATGCGCGGTGTAAGGGAAAGCTACGAGATGCGGCTTTGGCCGAACCCGGCGCGGCGACCCTTTGGCGCTCGATTGTGGCAAGCGTTCACGGCGCCAGTCGCCTGTTCAGATCGGTAAGCAGAGCGTGGACGGTTTCGTAATTCGCCACGCTCATAACTTCGAAATGCTTTGAGACTTGTAGGCTCCTGTCTGTTACCGTCTTTGCGCGCAGATCAATCTCGATATCGCCTCCATTGCAGCGCACGACAGTGGGACGGCCAGCGTCGAATGTGACATAGCACTCGCGGAGTAACCCACGTTCTGCGCGGAGCACGAAGCTCACCGTTGTATTCCCCCATAATCCTGGGATGGCGGGTCTGGAACACAGCGTTTCGGCCAGGATGCTGGCGTCTGGCGGGGAACCCGGACTCGGCTTTACCCACATCCGGTCGCGATTCTTCTCGGTCAATGGCGTGGTTAGAGCGCCGGCGTTGAAAGCGGCGCACGAGGTATCACCTTGATAACTCGCATTTGGCAAAAGTCGCTGACTGGACATTATACGGCTCATCTATTTTCATCCTTCGATAGCTCGCCTGACGTCACGCGCGGAGCGAGGACGGTCACCTGACCGGGCGAACCAGGCTGGATCGAGGCTGGCCGACACTCCCTTAAAATTTCACCCCCAGCCGCAGGCAGAGACTAGGACCGCCGCATGGCGGCGAGCGGCGCCCGACCCGGATGGCTTGCCGCCCCCACAGCGAATGTGCGAGTTTAGGGCTGCCTTAGGAGGTTCCTCCGTGCGTCGCCCACGCCCGCTGCTGCCGTTGTCCTCCGACCGTCCGCTCGTCGGCCCTCCCTAGCGGGCCCGTTCGGCGGAATGACGGAATGCAACAGAGACAGGAGTAGGTCGTGATCGATCTGCACGAATGGTTTAGCGAACATCATGTGACGGAAGTCGAATGCCTGGTGCCCGACATCACCGGCATCCCGCGTGGTAAAATCACGCCCGCGCAAAAATTCCTCCAGGGCGGCGCGCTGCGCATGCCGGAATCGATCTTCATTCAGTCCGTCACCGGCGAATATCCGCCCGACGAGGAAGACCGCCTGACCGACCCCGCCATCATCGACATCACCCTGGAGGCGGATGCTTCCACCATCCGCCTCGTGCCTTGGGCGCGCGAACCGACCGCGCAGATCATCCACGACTGCCACTACAAAAATGGCGACCCGGTGCCGATGGCGCCGCGTCAGGTGCTGCGCCGCGTGCTCGCCCTCTACAAGGAGCGCGGCTGGGAGCCGGTGCTCGCCCCGGAACTCGAATTCTATCTGGTCGGCCGCAACACGGATCCCGACTATCCGCTGGTCCCCCCTGTCGGCCGCTCCGGGCGGCAGGAAACCGGCCGCCAATCCTACTCAATCGATGCGGTCAACGAGTTCGATCCGCTCTTCGAGGAGATGTATGATTTCTGCGAGATGCAGAATCTCGACCTGGACACTCTCATTCACGAGGAGGGCGCCGCACAGGTCGAAATCAATTTTCTGCACGGCGAGCCGCTGAGCCGCGCCGATCAGGTCTTCCTGTTCAAACGTACGGTTCGCGAAGTCGCACTTCGCCACGACATCTATGCCACCTTCATGGCGAAGCCGATGAGCAGCGAGCCCGGCAGCGCGATGCATGTGCATCAGAGCATCGTCGATCCAAAAACGGGCCGCAATCTCTTCGCGGGCGAGGACGGCAAGGCCAGCAAGCTGTTCCGCAACTACCTTGCGGGGCTGCAGAAATACACGCCGGCCGTCATGCCGATCCTCGCGCCGAATGTGAATTCCTATCGCCGGCTCTCGCGGTTTTCCAATGCTCCGATCAATCTCGAATGGGGCTACGACAACCGTACCTGTGGCTTGCGGGTGCCCTACGGCGAACCCGCCGCGATGCGTGTCGAAAACCGCGTGCCGGGCGCCGACGCCAACCCCTACCTCGCCTTCGCCGCGACGCTCGCCTGCGGGTATCTCGGCATGGTGGAGGAACTGGAACCGACGGCGCCGTTCGAGGGCTCGGCCTATTCGATGCCCTATGCATTGCCGCGCGAGATCAGCCACGCTCTCGATGTCATGGAACAATGCAAGCCAATCCACACAATGCTTGGCGAGAAGATGATCGAGGTGCTTCTGGCGGTAAAGAAGCTCGAATACGATACCTACCTGCACGTCATCAGCTCTTGGGAGCGTGAGCATCTGCTGCTGAACGTATAATGAGCGCGCGTATCGGCGGTTCGGATTCCTCCGCCCCGAGCTACTACGAGGCGAGCCGCCGCGGTTCGGTCATTGCCGAACCGCTCGCTGGCGACATCAATGTCGAGGTCGCGATCATCGGCGGCGGCATCACAGGCTGCTCCGCGGCGCTCGATTTGGCCGAGGCCGGCGTCAGTGTCGCGCTTCTGGAGGCGCGGGATTTCGGTTGGGGCGCTTCGGGCCGCAATGGTGGCCAGGTGCTGCCGGGTTTCGCCATCGGCCAATCGCGGCTCAACCGGCTCGTCGGCACCGCCGATGCGCGGCTCTTATGGGATATGTCCGTCGAGGCGGTGCGGCTGGTCGAGCAACGCATCAGTCGCTACGCGATCCCCGCCGACTACACCCGTGGCTATCTCCACGCCGCGATTCGCCCGCGCCACGAGCGGGAATTGGAAGAGGCGGCGGAGGAGATGGCCACGCTCGGTGTCGGCGGTGCCGAGGTTCTGCGAGGCGCGGCAATGCGCGAGCGTATCCGCAGCGCGCGGTATCGTGCCGTGCTGACCGATCCTCTGGCCGCGCATATCCATCCGCTGAACTACACGCTCGGCCTCGCGAAAGCCGCGCAAGCGGCGGGCGCGGTGCTGCTGCCGCAAACACCGGTTCAGGCCATCGAACAAGGCACCACGCTTCGCCTGCGGACGCCGAAGGGCAGCGTGACTACAAACACGCTGCTGCTGTCTGGCGGCGCCTATCTCGGCCGGCTGTGGCCGGAGGTCGCGGGCTATGTGATGCCGGTCGGCACTTATATCGTCGCGACCGAGCCGCGTGCCGATGTCCGCGACTTGCTGCCGCGCAACGATGCAGTGGCCGACTTGAACTTCGTGCTCGACTATTACCGGCGCTCAGCGGATGACCGCATGCTGTTTGGTGGCCGCGTCTCCTATTCCGCGATCCCCCCGCGCAAGCTTGCGGAAACCATGTTGTCGCGGATGCGGAAAGTCTTCCCCGAACTCGCCGATGCGCGGGCTGAGTTCACCTGGGGCGGGCTGGTCGATATCACGCGCCATCGCGCCCCGCATTTCGGCCGTCTGGCGCCCAATGTGCTTATGGCCCAAGGCTTCTCCGGTCATGGCGTGGCACTCGCCGGCCTCGCGGGCCGGGTATTGGCGGAGGCCGCGCGCGCTCAGGCTGAGCGCTTCGACGTATTCGCGCGCATTCCGCAGGTCCGCTTCCCCGGCGGCCGCGCCTTCCGCGTCCCGGCGCTCTTGCTGGCGACGAGCTATTATCGGTTGCGTGATATTTTGTGAGTATCGGCTGCGTAACGGCAGTCATCGAAAAGGATTTTGTTAATCGGCATACCCAATAGTTCCGACACGATGAAACTAGCGGACGGCTGGACCCAAGCGAAGACCGCCTGACAGTCCTGTTTGTCGGCACCGATGATTTTCACGATTGGGAATGCAGCATGATCCATGGCTTAGGCATCTTGGATAGGACGCCTCCACCGAATCAGCGCAGCCAACCGCGGAGCTTTGCACTTAACGCAAAAACCGCTGCGGGCGGCTCAAAAGAGAACAGACCTGCCGGCGTCGTCTGTGATCCATCCGTGCCCAGGCCGAAGGCCGATGGATTCATGGCGCCGGAGATCCTAGCGATGGCCCCGAACCGAGACAATGTGTCACTGCTGATATCTCGGGTCGGAGCGCTTTCAGGGCACCGTTTAGTAAATCCGGAGAACCCTTCGGAGGTTATTGCCTGGGAGCACCGCAGCGGACTGCAAATTGTAGGCCGCTATGGGGAACTTTTGTTCATCAGTCATGTTAACCTTCCTCACATCATCCTGATTGCCAACGGGCTGCAACCCGACATCCGTCTTTTGCGCAACGGGAATGCATAATCGCGAGGTCAAATGACCGACCGGGAAAAAAATGTCGCCATGGGTTTGTTGAAATTCGCTGCCACCGCGGCCCAGGACCGAGACGAACGCAATTGGCGGCGCGCAGCTATGTAGTGGTCCGGTAAGCACGGCGGCGCCACACGTCGTCAGGTTTCGAAGGGCGCGTTGCCGTCACGTCGCCCGGTCGCGCGATATCCAGCCTGACCGATGAACTCCGATTGCCGCTAGCCGCCGTAGGTGCTGAGCGTCTGCCGCAGCGGGTTCGCACCTGGATTATTCGCCAGCATCTGAACGGCGACCTCAGGTGCTGAGTAAGGCTTGCCGTAATAGGCTGCGTTCCCCTTTGGGTCGGCCGAAAGCACAGAGCCTTCGATCGAGGCTCCGGCATAGAGGCCGCGGGTCTTGGCGAAGGTCACGATATCCGCGCGCATCGCGGTCGTGGTGGCTCCGCCAACCCCCGCGCCGATCGAGGCGGCCGAGAACGACGCGTCGCCGCCGAGCTTGAAGCGGTCGTTCATGACGGCCGTCAGCGCGCGGTCGTTCATGATCATGATCATGAGTTCCGCATCCTGCACGCCGATCTGCGGTCCGAAACTGCCACTACCCAAGGAATAGAACGCCGGGTCGGACCAGGATCCGGCCGCCGCCCGTCCCATCAGCACACAAGAGCCGCCGGACCCGCCGATGACCACGCCCGCCTTGAAGACCTGCGGGCAGATGATGACCGCACGGGCACTGCGCAACGTGCCCACCAGATCCTTGGACTGGCTGCTGCCCAGCATCTCCTGCAACGCGAGGGTCGAGCGATCCACCAGATCCTGCTGCTGCGTGGTAGTCACCACGCCCTGGGCGCAGCCCGCGACGCCGAGCGGCAACAAGACGGTAAGGGAAAGGCCAAGGAGACACTGCCGCAAGCTTCGCATCAAGCCCTCATTCTCTCGATTCGCGGTCACTCGACCGTCAACAAAGAATGACATGATCCTCTAGCGCCGAACGCGCAAGTTCTCGGAAAGGCTGTGATCGAGTGACGTCAACTGTTCCGTTTGGACGGCGGTCAGTGTTCAAGGTCAGGGTTTCACGCCTGCTCCAAGTCGTGTTGTCTGGATGGTGCAGACGCCCGTTGAACCAAAACAAGTGCCAAGCGGACTTGTGGAGCGGTCTCCTGGCGGTTAATCCGGGTGGTATGCTCGATCAACTCAAGGCCAATAACCGTGCCTGGGCCAGCCGGAAGGTTGCGGCCGATCCCGGCTTCTTCCGTCGGTTAGAGAACCAGCAGGCGCCGGAATATCTCTGGATCGGGTGCTCGGACAGCCGGGTGCCAGCTAACGAGATTGTCGACCTCGATCCCGGCGAGCTATTCGTCCACCGCAATGTCGCCAATCTCGCACCTCCGCAGGACGCGAATTACTTGTCGGTGCTGCAATTCGCGGTGGATGTCATCAAAGTAAAGCACATCATGGTTGTGGGCCATTACGGCTGCGGCGGCGTGCGCGCCGCGGTCGATGGTCAGCGCCTCGGCCTGGTGGATCACTGGCTGCATCCGATTCGCGAAGTCTGCGAAGATCACCGGACTGAACTCGATGCGATCGGCAATGAGCGCGCGCGTCTCGATCGCCTTTGCGAGCTTAATGTGATCCGCCAGGTCCGCAACGTCGCCTCCGATGTCTTCGTGCAGGACGCCTGGTCGAGAGGCCAGCCGCTCGCTGTTCACGGCTGGGTCTATTCTCTCTCGAATGGCTTGGTGAACGATTTGAATGTTACGGTGAGTGTTCCGGGCGACGTGGCGCGTTTGCGAAACGGCTCCTGAACCCGGCTAACCGTCACTCAGAATACCGGCACGCCCGCCATCGTCTCGTTGGCGGATACCACGCGCCAGGCCAGGCCGCGCCGCTCCAGGCGAGACAGCGAGATATTGCCCACACTGAAGCGCAGCGCCGCATCCGCGCCGACGCCGAGGGCAAAGGCCAGGGCCGCCCGGATCACCCCGCCATGGCACACTAGAACGAGGTCGGCATCGCCGTGATCGTCCGCCAGGCGCTGCAGCACCGCGCTCACGCGGTCGATGACCTCGCCGAAGCTCTCACCTTCATGCGGCCGCTCTTCATGCGAGACCGGCCAGAAATCGTGCGGCGGCATGCGGACATGCTGGTGGAGCACCGCATTCTCGATCCCTTGGAGCGCACCGAAATTCTGCTCGATGAGGCCGGGCTCAACGGTAAGCGGCGTCTCCGGATAGCCCCCCTCGAAAATCGCTCGCGCCGTCAGCACGGTGCGGGAGAGGGGGGTCACGAACCACTCCGCTTGGGGCGGCAAGCGCTGCCCGAGCGTCACATAGGCCGACCGCTGACCGGCCATGGTCACTTCACAAATGGCGACATCGCGGTTGCCGTACAGCGCCACGCGCTCCTCGGCCGCGACCAAAGCGTGCCTAATCAGCCAGAAGCGCGTGGTGTCCATGCCGCTGAAAATCCCTACTCGCCGATGGTGATCAGAGCGCCGCGAACCCTTGCGGCGCGAAACTGGCTGGCGAAGAGCAGGCTCGCCAGGATCAGCCAGATACAGTTGAGGCCCGCCGCCCAGCCAAGCTGCTCCCAGGCGATATGCCCTGAATGCAGTGCCGCGCGCATCCCCTCGAAAACATGGGTCGCCGGGATCGCCCGCGAGACGGGCTGCAGCCAGACGGGCAAGACAGAAACCGGATAGAACACCGCGGAGAGCGGCGTTAGGCCGAAAAGCAGGGACCAGGCAAGCGCCTCGGCTCCCGCGCCATGGCGCAGGATCAGCGAGACCACACCCAGCGCCACCGCCCAGCCCATGATCATGAGGTTCGCGAAGAACAGCACGAGCACTGGTCCGAGCGAGAAAAGGTTGAAGGCATAGAGCACCCAGGCCAGCAGGATCGCCGGCAGAAGACCCAGCGCGACCCGCATGGTAGCGACCCCAATCAGCCCGGCGATCAGCTCCCAAGGGCGCAATGGGCTGACGAAAACATGGCCGAGATTGCGCGACCAGATCTCCTCCAGGAAGCTCACCGCGACACCCATCTGGCTCCGCAGCGCGACTTCCCAGAGCAGCACACCCGCCAGTAGCGAGGTTCCCGCGACCATCAGCCCGCCGCCAGCGCCACTCATCCGTTGGGTGAGGAATTGCGCCGTAAAGCCCCAGATGCACATCTGCAGGATCGGCCAATAGGCGAGTTCCAACAGTCTCGGCCATGAGCGGCGATAGAGGCAGATGTGGCGGTAGAGCAGTCCCCAGATCCGCCGCAGCGAAGCCCGGCTCATGCCGGGACCTCCGTGCCCTGCCGGCGATCGCGCGCGATATCGAGGAAGACATCCTCGAGCGTGTCCCGGTCATAGCGCGCCAGCAGCATGCTCGGGCTGCCCTCATCCACGATGCGACCCCGCCGCAGCATGAAGACCTGCCCGCAGAGCCGCTCGACCTCCGCCATATTGTGAGAGGCGAGCAGCATCGAGCAGCCGGATTCCGCGCGATACCGCTCCAGCCAGCCCCTCACCAGGTCGCCCGTATCTGGATCGAGGCTCGCGGTCGGTTCGTCCAGCAGCAGCACCTCCGGACGGTTGATAAGCGATTTCGCGAGCGCCACCCGCGTCTTCTGCCCGGCCGAAAGCTGACCGGCCGGACGGTTCATCAGCTCCCCGAGGTTGAGTTCCTCCGCGAGTTCCGCGATGCGCCGGTCGGCGCGCTTCACATTGTATAAGTGTGCGTAGACGGTGAGGTTCTCCCGCACCGTCAGCCGCCCGGGCAGAGCGATATAGGGCGAGGAGAAATTCATGCGGGCCAGGGCTGCGAAGCGGTCCCGCGCCATGTCGTGGCCCAGAACCTCGATCCGCCCACCACTCGGAACCAATAGTCCGAGCAGCATGGCGATCGTCGTCGATTTGCCGGCCCCGTTGCCGCCGAGCAGTCCAACGGTCGCGCCCCGTGGCACCGCGAAGGCAATATTATCCACCGCGACGGTCTCGCCATAATGCTTGGTCAGGCCCGTCACGCGGATCGCATCCATGGGCCTCCCTGTGCCGCCGCGCGCCGAAGCTGTCGAGCCCCCTCTATCGCCGACTCGGCAAGCCGAGGTTAGCTATAGGGATGTCTCTTGAGTTCAGGCCGGCACCTTCAGCACTTCCTCGCGGCCTGCGCGTCTACGCGATCGGGGACGTGCACGGCTGCGCCGCCTCCCATGCTGCGATCCTCGGCATGATCGCGGAGGATTACGACGCCCGTCCGGCGTTGGAGCCACTGGTGGTCCATCTCGGTGACCTGATCGACCGAGGTCCGGATAATGCCGCCGTGCTGGCGCGGGTAGCCGCCGGCTCTCCGATTCCTGGGCGCCTCATCAATCTGCTCGGCAATCATGAGGCGCTCTGTCTTGAGGCGATGATGGAAGGCGGCGATGCGGCGCGCCATTGGCGGCGCCAGGGCGGTGACGCTTGCCTCGCCGATTGGGGCATTCCCAAGCGCAGCCGCCCGGAGGATTGGGCGGCCTTGATCCCGCCCGAGCAGCTTGCCGTCCTGCGGGAGGCGCGGCCATGCCTTCGCCTCGGCGGTTATTTCTTCACCCATGCCGGCATTCGGCCAGGGCTGTCGCTCGATCAGCAGAACAATGAGGATCTGGTCTGGATCCGGGAGCCTTTCCTCTCCTCCGCCGCGACACACGAGGCGGTGGTAGTGCATGGGCACACACCACGCAGCGAGGTGACGCTACGTCCAAACCGTATCGGTATCGATACGGGCGCGGTTTATGGCGGTAAGCTTACGGCGCTGGTTCTCGAAGACGACCGCCTTGCCCTGATGCAGGTGCCGGGGCCCAAGAAGCCGCGGAAGTAGCTCACGGTTCCTCTCAACCCGCCTGCGGCACGGTCACGCCGATCATGTCGCCCTCACGGATGATGCTCGCCAGGCGCTCCTCCGACCAACCTTCAGTGCCGTCCGGACGCATCGGCAGCACCATCCAGCGATAATCCGCGGTGCTATCAACTACCCGGAGCGTTACCTGCTCGGGAAGATCGGTTCCCCACTCGAGAAGAACGCCGCGCGGATCGCGAACCGCGCGCGCCCGGTAGCTGACCGATTTGAACCAGAAGGGCGGATAGCCGAGAACCGCCCTTGGATAGCAACTGCACAGGGTGCAGACGACTAGGTGGTGGACCTCGGTCGTATTCTCCAGCACGCCGAGCGGCGGCATTCCGCGCATCGGGATGCCGAGCGTCTCAGCAGCGCGCGCCCCATCCGTCAGCATAAGCTCCCGGTAGTCTTCATCCATCCACGCCTTGGCGACCATGCGCGCGCCTCCCGCCGGGGAGGCGGCATCGGTGATCGCGATGCGCTCGGTGATTTCTTCCTCCGAGGCGATCCCCTTCGCCGCCAGCACCCGCCGCAATGCTATCAGCAGCGCGTCGCTATCCAATTCGGCGATGTTCACGAAGATGTCTCCAACCAGGGGCCGAAGATTTCGATGAGGATGTCATCGTCCGCACGACCGCCATCCCATAGGCCGTACCGCTTGAACTGGACGTGGTAGAGCGGCAGCCGTTGGGCGGGGCGGCCGAAGGCAAGGTCCTCAGGATTTGGATAGTCGCCGAGATGCCGGAGCACCGTTCCGATCTCGCCGCGCACATAATGCGGCGTCCGGATATGGCAGGGTCCGCGTGTTTCCGGCCAATCGTCCCGAACGCGAACCTGGGTTCCGGGCGCGATCATGGCGTCGCCTCCAAGGCAGCCTGCAGTTCCGCGGCAGTGACGACGTTTTTGGCGAGGAGCGTCGCGGTGATCGAACGCAGCCAGCGCTGGTAATAGGTCATCCGAAGATAATCCTCCTCGGACAGCGCCTCGACTCCCCGCCGCAATTCGTCGACGGACATGACCTGCTTCATACCGAGCAACTGCCGGATCGCGTCAACTTCGCGGTCGAATGCCGTCAGTTCGTGCGGCTCGGCGTCGATCGCATCGCACATATAGCGTGGCACACCACCAAGGTCGTGCATCGCGCGGGGGACATCTCGCTCCATGGGGGCAGGATACCCGTCTTGCCAAAGGAACGAAACGGATAACCCGGCCCCTGGCCGAGAACCGCGTTCGATACTGCCTCACCGCCAAGGATGGCGCCGCGCGATCCTTCAATTGCTCGCGTCTCATGCAGCCTCAACGATTGTGATAGCGAGGCCAAGCCTATCGCCAATGCGGATTTTACAGAGCGTTACAGAAAGGCAACAATTTCACTTAAAAAGTCTAAAATACTGTTACACTGGCGGGTGTCATTGCAAAAT
Source organism: Acidisoma sp. L85 (assembly GCF_009765865.1). Classification (GTDB taxonomy): domain Bacteria; phylum Pseudomonadota; class Alphaproteobacteria; order Acetobacterales; family Acetobacteraceae; genus Acidisoma. The sequence continues at coordinate 474,366 of NZ_LMUQ01000026.1, read as the reverse complement.
TAGAACAAGCGTTGGTCTCATTGACGAAATAATCAAAAATCGTGGCTAGTTTTGTCCAAAAATACGTCTTGCGGTAAGGTGATTGGGAGCGCCGAAAGGCTGCCGGCTGAAACAACACCGTCTCTCGCTGGCGCGCGAGCTCTCGAAGAATCGTTCGAGAAAGCGTATGAAGTCTGACCAAAGGCAGAGTTCCGCTACCGGTTCGCCGAGCCGGGATAGGTCAAACCAAGCTGAGAAATAGGCCCAACGTGAGGGGCTTACGAACCTGGCACCGGACACTTGATGATGAGTGATCCTGTTTCCAGGCGCCGCGGCGCGGCCTCCAACGGGTGCAGTACAGTCCTCGCCACGGCCTGCTCGACCGATGCGCGACAGACCTCTGGCGCCGAACCCTGTGCCATCCGGTAAGGCGGTTGCAAAGCAAGGCTCGCCCGATAGATGAAGTTCTCGTTTCTAAAAAAAAATTAAGTAAAGTCTGCTGGACTGCTCCGACTGCCTTGCTCTTCGGAACCTGGCCGGTCCGAAACCTCGCTCAACGACCCTGAAGGATCCCTACATGTACGCCTCGGAACTCGCACTTTCGCCACAGCCGGTGCAGCTTGGCACCTCGATACGCTACGATCCCCGCGCCGAAATGGCGATGCGACTTCCTTCCTGGGTGCAACCGTTACTAACTTGGATCACCGCGAAGCCGGCCCCGGGTGAGGAGCCTGCCCCGAAATCGCCGCTGGCCTTCGTCCGGGAGGCCGCTCTCCTCGTTGCCGGCGGCTGCGCCCTGTCCGCACTGGCGATTTCCTTTATGACTGTGCAGGAGCCGTTGTTCTGGTTGCTTCTGGTGTCAGGCCTGCTGGCAACCACTTCGGGGCTCGGCGTCTTCCAGGTCGTGATCTTCCACCATTGTGCGCATGGCACGATATTCCGCACGCGGGCGCGCAACAGGACAGTGGGGCGGGTGGTTTCGGCAGTCCTGTTGTTCAAGCACTTCGATCGTTACCAGAGCGAACATATGCTGCACCACAACGCGAAGAAGCTCTTCACCGACGATGACGAATTCACCGACTTCATCCTCGGGATCTGTGACCTCGCGCCGTCTCTGGATCGCCACGAGCTCTGGCGCCGGTTACTGGTCGATCTGGTTTCTCCCCTGTTCCACGGGCGCTTCCTCTACAAGCGCATTCGCGGCAGCTTGGGATCGCATGAGCGCTCGCACAACCTCATCGGCATCGGGGCCTGGGGCACGCTTCTGATCCTCGCCGCCTTGACGCACATGCTTGGCATCTTCTTTGTCGCTGTCGTACTGCCCGTTACGGTCCTGCTGCAAATCGCGACTGTCTTTCGCATCCTGTGCGAGCATCGTGTGCCGCCGGTCGAAGTCCTCATCCGCCGCGGCCCCGACCTGGTGTGTCAAGCCACAGCCGGCGTCTTTCCAGGCGTGCGGCCGCCCGAGGCCCGCGCCACAACTCTGCCTGGTCTCGCTGCTTGGCTCATCTGGTGGACGAACATGCTGACGGTGCAGCTCTTCGTGCGCTTGTTCGTACTCGTGGGCGATGCGCCCTGCCATGACTTCCACCATCGGCGGCCAGCGAATAAGCGCTGGACGGACTACGCTCACGCGCGTCAGGCCGATCTGGAGGCCGGCTGCCCGGGCTTCCCGCTCAACTACGTCGATACCTGGGGGCTATTCCGCGCGATCAATGAGAATCTTGGGGCGCTGGCGCGTGCTCCAGCCGACCTGCTGGGATGAGCGGCGTGGTTACCGGCCGTCACCCGGGCGAGGCGCCTGCGGCCGCGTCCGGCGCGAGGCGCATCCTGCTCGGCGGCACGATGACCATCACGGTGGTGCCGCGACCGTCTGCGCTGTCGATGATCAACTTCCCCTGATGCGCTTCGGTCAGCTGCCTGGCGATCGGCAAGCCCAAGCCAGTGCCGGGAAACCTGCGGCTCAGAGTGTTCTCAAGCTGTACGAAAGGCTCAAGCGCGCGCGGAATATCCTCCGGCTGCATGCCGATGCCGCTATCGCGAATGGCAATCTCTACGCCATCTCGCGTCGTGCTGCGCGCCGAGACGGTGATCTTGCCACCGGTCGGCGTGAACTTGATGGCATTGCCGAGGAGGTTCGAGAGGATCTGCCTGAACCGGTCGTAATCGATGAAGCTTTGCAGCCTCGGCACCACCGGAAGCAGCTCGACGACGATCCCGCGCGAGGCGGTCTCCGCCGCGAAGGCCCGCACCGACGCCTGCAACAGCTGGCCAACCGGAACCCAGTCCAACTGCAACCGCGGCACCGCATTGCTGAGGCTGGAGAAATCGAGAATGTCCCGGACCAGCGAAAGCAGGCTCTGGCCGGCGTCTAGAATCTGCCGCGCGAACTCCTCACGGTCAGGTGGCCGTGTCCCGCTATCCAACAGAAGCTCCGAGAATCCGATGATCGCATTGAGTGGCGTGCGCAGCTCATGGCTCAAGGTCGCGAGGAACCGGGCGCGCGCATTGCTCGCCTCTTCGGCGGCCGTCGCGGCCTGACGCAATGTGGTCTCGGCGAGTTTGCGTAGCAGCACGTCGATGTAGACGGACAGCGCGCCTTCAACCAGTTCCTGGTCGCTGGCTTCGAAAGGGCGATGGATATTGCCTTCGGTATGATTACCCAACAGCAGCGCCCGCCGGCTGGCAGGCTCATAGGCCCAGAGCAGGTAAGGTACTCCGAGCAAAGCCGCCAGCGCTTCTCCGGCCGGTCCGATTTTCTGGCCCGAAGCGGTGTACAGAAAGCTCGGCGGTTGCTCCAGCGTCACCTGGGCGCCGACCTTTGGCCCCAAGCCGTGCTCGATCACGAAGCGGCCCGGCGTGGCGGGATCCTCGGTCAGGAAGGCCGCGCGGTCGCAGACGGAAGTGTCCGCGATCGACGCCAGCAGCGGCTCGCCGATCGCTTCGGCCGGCATATCGCGGTTGACGATCTGATAGGCGCCCCGAATCAGCCGCGCGACGATCCGGCTGCGCCGCGCCTCCCGTGAGGCTCGGCTTTGCTCCTCTTGCAGCCGTAACAGCCTCGCGCCGATCTCGTTATATTCGCGCTGGTAGTATTGCAGCTCGCGTTCGAGCCGCTCGATCTTGCCCGCAAGCTCGCCGCTCATGAGTCCCGCTGGAGGATACTCAGCACGCCGGTCCAGTCGAGCGGCCGGCTGTAATTGCCGGCGAAGGGGGCGATCTCCACGCCCGAATAAAAGCCCATGAAGGGGAAGGCCGGCGCGAGGCTGCTTATCACAAGCTCGGCTTCCTCCGTCGCGGCTCCGCTCATCACGCTGGCGCGCCCGGCGCAGTCGATATAGAGGCCCAGTACGCAGTCCTGTCCGGAAATGCGGGTCTTGAGATCCGCGACGCCGCGCTCCACCGAATCCAGCATCAGCGAGTTGTCGCGACTCATGATCTGGACCCGCGTGCCGACGGCGAAGTCAGGCTCGAACAAAGTAATCGAGCCCGCGGCGGGATCCGCACGCAGGATGAGCCGGTTGACGTAGTTATTTTCGTCGTAGGGCGCGAAGGGATCGCCCTGCTTCTGGCCCAGCGTCGCGACCAAGGAGAGCTGCTGTCCGCTCGTTGTTCCAAGCTCGAGCCCGAGCATGCGTTCGACGACCGTAAGCGCTGGCTGACCATCCAGCTCCAACACCTCCGGCCCATTGATGCGCGTGATCTCCATGAATGTGCTGACGGGACGGCAGCCGTGCAGGATGACCGTCGTCGCACGCAAATTCGGCGGGAAGACCAGCGCCGCCATGGCGTGCTTGCGCACCTCGCCGCCCTCAAACACCCAGCCGTCAGAGATATTGATGTCGGTGAGCAGACCGCCGCCGATAACGTGAAGCGCGCGCCCCCCGAGCCCTTCCTGGAACCCTTCCATGAGCTGGCTCGCCGGATGCAATCGCAGCGGCGAGACATTCGCCACGCTGTCGAACAACAGCATGACGGCCGAGCCATCGATCGAGTTGCCTTGAACGACCACGCCCAGCCCAAGCCCCGCCGCGCGTTCGTCGGCCAGAAGATCGCGGGTGGTGAAAATCCGCGGAGTCACGTTAGCGCCGGTGAAGGTGATAAGCCCGATCTCGAACCCGCTATAGCCAAAGGCCGTCCCGGCAATCACGCCAGCCGCCGATCCGCCCGCGAGCGGAACATCGCCGAACGCATCCCTCAGGGCGCTTAGTGCTGCCTCCGGCGGATGCTTGCCACCAATGAAGGCCAGGACGAGTTCGGGCCTGTCCGGTCCCAACTGATCGCGGCACGACCGCACCGCCGTCGAAGCATGCACGTCGCGAGCGTAGGCCGTTCGGATCATGATACCGCCGTTGTTCGGGTTTACGTTTGCGCTGGGGCGCGTAGCGTTTCATCGCGATCGACCAGAGGCGAGCGCAGCGTGACCTTGTTGCGCCCGCTGCGCTTGGCTTCATAGAGTGCGCTGTCCGCCTGTTCGATCAGGCTGAGGGCCGAAAACGCGGTTGCCGACGCTGCCACGCCTATGCTGACCGTGACCCGCACCTCCGGCTCGATGAGCGCCTGTTCGATGGCGATCCTCAACCGCTCCGCGACATTCACGGCGGAATTCTCATCTGAGGCGGCGACGATGACGACGAACTCTTCGCCGCCGTAGCGGGCGACCAGATCGACCTCCCTGAGATTGACCCTGAGAATCGCGGAGACGCCCTGGAGGACGCAGTCGCCAATGCGATGCCCGTGGCGGTCATTGATATCCTTGAAATGATCGACGTCTATCATCAAAGCCGCAAAGCCTTGGTTCACGGCGTCGGCGTAAAGTCCATCGAGATGGCCGATCAGGTAGCGCCGATTATAGAGGCCGGTCAGCGGATCGATGACCGCGAGTTGCAGTGCGGTCCCGACATCGGTTCGCAAGCGGTCCTGATAGTGCTTCCGTCGGATATGGTTGCGCGCTCGCAAAAGGAATTCGCTCTCATCGAGCGGCAGCATGAGGCAGTCATTGGCGCCGAGATCGAGACCGCCGATGACGAGACCACGCTGACCGGGTTCGCCGACCAGCAGCAAGGGCGTGTCGCGCGTCATGTTCGCCGCGCGCAGCTTTGCCACCAGCCGCAATGGATCACCTGCCATCGGCGAAAGGCTGATGACGATCAGATCGAAGGGCGCGACCTCGGTTGCCGCAAGCGCCGCGCTCTCGTCTTCCGCCAAAACCGTCGCTATGCCGTCACGGCTGAGAACATCGCGCAGACGCTGCGCGCGGATCATCAGATCATCGACGATGAGCGCCCGGCCCGGCTCGGAGACTGCCTCATGCAGGCCATTCGCGGTCAGCCCCAACGCGAGCGCGGTGTCGCCCCGGGCGCGCCATTCGTCCAGCAGGCGCTTCAGCCGAATGATGCCACGCAGCCGGGCCAGAAGAATCTCATGCTCGACGGGTTTGGTCAGGAACTCGTCCGCCCCGCAGGCCAGTCCCTGCAGCCGGTCCGCTGGCTCCTTGAGCGCCGTCACCATGATCACAGGGATATGGCACGTCGTCTGCTTAGCCTTCAGCGAACGGCACACCTCGTACCCGTCCAGTCCAGGCATCATAACATCAAGTAGAATGACGTCAGGCTGCCAGTCATCCGCGAATGCAAGCACGTCGCGACCGTCACGGATCGACTTGACTTCGTAATATTCGGCGGCGAGGCGGACTTCCAGAAGACGGACATTGGCCGGGACGTCATCGACGACCAATATGCGGGCCGTCAAGATGGCCTCCGTTTAGAACGCACGCCCGGTGCGGGAGCGACTGGCGCTCCGCCTCGCGTTCTTGTCAGCAGCGGAAACAGCGGGGGGAGGGCGCGTGCGATCGGGCGTACTCCCTGTGCGAATATGGCGGGCACATACATAATTTGCTCAAACGGCGGTAGGCTGGCCACGCCCAAAAGGGCACTAAAGCATTAGCATAGCATAGCCTAAATGGGGGGCACTAGCCTGGACTCGGCCGCCTTCCCCAAGTGTCATGCTCTTCCCTTCAAGCAAGATTTTTACAAATTCTTCCTGTCGCCCCTTTACTCCGGAGCCGGAACAGCGGGTATGCGCGCCATGAGATCTGCTTGTTTTTCTAGAATTACTTTGGTGATACTATGAATTTTGGTGGGGCGGTTCTGGCGGCGCTCAATACTCGATCGATAGGGGTGAGGCGGCGCCCGAGATCGCCTCGGGCTGCCCGGCCGATCAGTCGATATTCACGAACTCGGCCCCTAGCGAAGGGCAATACGTCTGCCCTAAGGTGATTTTGTGCACTGCACTCTAGCGGGGGCACGTCGCGGAAAGGCAGGCGCGTGACCGATTTCGAATTCATCGTCATCGGCAGCGGCCCGTCGGGCCGCCGGGCCGCGATCCAGGCAGCCAAGCTCGGCAAAACCGTCCTGGTGGTGGAACGTGGACGGCGTGTCGGCGGCGTGTCGGTCCATACCGGCACTATTCCCTCCAAGACCCTGAGGGAGACCGTGCTCAACCTCTCCGGCTGGCGGGAACGCGGCTTCTACGGCCGCTCGTACCGCGTGAAGAAGAATATCGAGGCCAAGGACCTCATGGCCAGGCTGCACATCACGCTGGACCACGAGGTCGATATCCTGGAGCACCAGTTTGCGCGCAACGCGGTGCGCACGATCGAGGGCACGGCACATTTCATCGACCCTCATCGCATCGAAGTCGTCTCGGCCAAGGGCGACAGCCGCGTATTCTCGGGCGAGAAATTCCTCATAGCGGTCGGCACCCGGCCCTACCGTCCAGCCAGCATTCCCTTCGATGGCGCGAGCGTTCTCGACAGCGACGAGATCGTCGAGCTGACACGCCTGCCGCGCAGCCTGACGGTCATCGGTGCGGGCGTCATCGGCGTGGAATACGCCACCATCTTCAGCGCGCTGGACGTGCCGGTGGCGCTGGTCGAGCCGCGGGAGAGTTTCCTGGATTTCATCGACCAGGAGATCATCGAGGACTTCACCCACCAAATGCGCGATCGCGGCATGACGATCCGTCTCGGCGCCAAGGTGACAGCGGTCGAGATCGAGAACGGCTGGCCCGTCGCGGCGTTGGAGGGTGGCCGACGCGTGCGCTCCGAAATGTTGCTTTATGCCGCCGGGCGCGTCGGGGCGACGGATACGCTCAACCTTCCGGCTTGCGGCTTGGAGGTCGACCATCGCGGCCGCCTGAAAGTGCATCCGCAAACACTGCAGACTGAGGTTCCCCATATCTACTCGGCCGGCGACGCGATCGGCTTTCCCAGCCTCGCCTCGACCTCGATGGAGCAGGGCCGCATTGCGGCCTGCCACGCTTTCGACGTGCCGATCCCACCCGCCCCGGAATTCTTCCCCTATGGCATCTATTCTGTCCCGGAGATCTCAACCGTCGGCATGAGCGAGGAGGAAGTGCGGCGGCGCGCCATCCCCTATGAATGCGGCATCGCGCGTTTCCGGGAGACGTCGCGCGGCCATATCATGGGCCTCGATACCGGCATGATGAAAATGATCTTCTCGATCCGCACGCGCCGGCTTCTGGGGGTGCATATCGTCGGCGAGGGAGCCACCGAACTCATCCACATCGGCCAAGCGGTCCTCAACCTAAAGGGCACGCTAGACTACTTCATCGACAATACCTTCAACTATCCGACTCTCGCGGAGGCGTACAAGATCGCGGCGCTCGATGCCTGGAACCGGATGGCAATACCCGGTCGCGGCGCCGCATCTCAGTCGGGCGCCTCCCACACGGCGGCCGTCGTTCCGATCGCGCCCGTCACCGCTGGAGCCGCGGAAGAGGAAGACGCCGCCTGAGCTTCGTCGCCAGACGCCCGCGCCAACTCCACTGGGAGTTCAGATGGCGCGGGAAGCTCGGGCGATCCAATCAGGACTGTCCCATCTAATTCTGCGGGGACCGCCGCGACGCTCACCACACGCAGGTTGCCGGATAGGACTTCAGGCTCTGCCAAAGCCACGACCTCCGCCGTACAGTCCGAACCGACCATGATCCGAGGTCCCGTCGTGATCGCCCCCTCAACCTCGATGTCGCGTACGAGCAGCGGCTCGGTGCCGATTTGACCCTTGGGGAGGGCAGTAGCCTCGGCTGGCGTTTGATCTTCGGTAGGACCATCGGCCGAGAGCAGGATAGCCGGTGCCGGTAGCGCGGGTTTCAGGACCTGGCCGATCCCGGCATCAATAGCTCTCTCGGAGAAGCGCTCGCCAACGAGCGTGACGCCGAGGGCTGCCGCTTCGGCATTGCGTTTCGCGTCGTGATAGAGTTCGACGATCTTGCTCGCGAATGCTCCGGCGCCATCGGCGAGCGTAAGCGCCTCCAGCGCCAGCGGCAGATGCATTCCCTCGATCGCGCAGGCTGTGGCGATGCAAGGCAGGGCCGCGGCCATGCTGGTCAATACTTTGCCCTTCAACCCGGCTCCGAAGCGCAGCGGTGCCACGGTGAGTCGGGTTCTCTGCAGAAGACTGCCGAGATCCGCCACATGTCCTATGGGCAATATGCCTCGCCGCCGCAGCGCTTCTATCGCCGGTGGCATGGCGCTGCCCGCCAGAAGGCAGGTGATCTCGGGATCGAGCTGCCACACAAGGGGCATGATTTCATGCACAAGCCAAGTTGCGGCATCCACATTTGGCTGATGGTTGTAGCCTCCGACGAAAAGGATGTGACGCCGCTCGGCGAAAGGCAGTGGACGGGGACCGACGCGCACGACCCACGGAACAACGGACGCGCGTACTGCGCCCGCGGTTTCCTGCGCCAGAGCCAACGCCTCGGCTGACGAATGGACGATCACGCCATCGGCCGCCTTCATAGCGCCGATCTCAAGCAGCTTGATCGAGGCAGCTTTCGCCCGCAGACCTTCGGCACTTTCCACCACGGCCTGACGCTCGGTGCGCAAATAGTGGAGATCGGCGACGCTATAGATGACGCGACAGCCGGGATAGCGCTCCTTCACCAGCGCCGTGTATTTCACGGCATTGACCATGCGATGCAGATAGACGACGTCGTAATGCGCCGGGTCGCGGCGAAGGATCTCCTCTACGGAACTGAAATAGGGATGATAGTAGCACTGCACACCGATGCGCTGCAGTGCGTCCGTATAGGGCGGGATCCGCGCCATATTGTCGGCGCCCACGAAAGCGACTTTGTAACCGAGCCGCATCAGCGAGAGAATATGTTCAAAGGCGGCATTGGAGCCTGCATCCTGATCCGGTGTCGGAACGGAAGAGTCAATAAACAGCGCGCGTTTGGTAACGTGACGCTCGCTATCCTTGTGCGGCGGATCTGACCGGTCTTGGTGATACTGCAGGACATGACGCCAGCGCTCGAGGAACCTGCGTTGATGGATACGCTGGTAGCGCTTCATACCGGGACCCGCGACATCAACGCCCGAGGTGACGCCCTGATGGTGCAGCACGCGGGAGGCGGGTTGGACCACGACGCGGCGCCCGGCCTCTCTCACACGAAAACAGAGATCCGTATCCTCATAATAGCCAGGCGCGAAATCACTCGAGAAGCCGCCAAGCGTCTCGAAGAGATCGCGCGGTATCATGAGGGCGGCGCCCGAGACGTAGTCGCAGTCGCGGAGGAAGCAGTATTCGGGCCGTTCGGGATCTTGCCTGCCGCCATAATTCATCGCATCGCCCATGCGCCAGACGATCCCACCAACCTCCTGTAGCGTCCCGTCAGTCGAGAGCAGCTTCGAGCCGACGACGCCGATGCGGGGATCGCGCGTGAAGGTCTCCAACAGCTCGTCGAGCCAGCCCGCCTGGACTTCCGTGTCGTTATTGAGGAAGAGGAGGTGATGGCCGCGTGCCACCACGGCGCCAGCATTGACCGAGCCGACGAAACCCAGGTTGCCGGCATTGCGGATAATCCGTACCCCGCCGAAGATCCGCCCGGCGAGGAGTGTGGCATCGGTCGAGCCATCGTCGACGAGGATGATCTCGGCTTTTGCCACCGACGGATAACGCAGCATCGATTCGAGGCAGCGGCAAGTGTAGTCGAAGTTGTTAAAGACGGGGATGATGATCGAGACCTCGGGGGCATCGCTGCTGGGCCAGTCGAGGTGGCCATGCGATTGGATTGCCGCTTCGACCAAGCCACTTAGCCGATGCGACAAGCTCGGCTCGCCAGAAGCGAGCTCGGCAAGACGCTCCTGCCGCGCCGCCGCCGAGGCTTCCCTGTCGCGAAGAGCCGCTTCGACGCGGTCGAATTGCACGAGGAAGAAACGCGCGAGTTCGACCAACTCCTTTGTGTCAGCCGCGTTTTCCGCTGCGTGCGAAACCGCGTTTGTCAGCAGGCGCTGTGTCTCGTGACCCAACAGTGCCTCTGCATTCTCGAGCACAATCGGGGAACCCTCGAGATCAATGTCCCTGCCGGCGACACGAACCCTAAGATGCACGCGAAGGGTCTCGAATAGGCGGTGGGGAAGACGAATCGAGAAGCCGTGATGACCGGTACCCGCTCCCACCTCGACGAGATCGGCCCGGAACTTATTTGCCTCGATGCGGCAGATGACTTGGGTATCATGGACGATCTCAATCACGAGAGGCACGTTGGGCAGGACGGGATCGAAGCACCAGCCGCCAATTTCGTTCCAGTCCGCGCAATCGACAAAGCCGACGATGGAGGGACGGACTGTAGTTTCTCCCATGGGCGCCGAAATCCTCTCATCCTGGGGCGTCGCGGAGAGTGCGGCGCCATGACGAATACAGTTAGATGCCGGCGAGCGACCGAGCTTGGTGTATACCGCCGCATGCATGAAAACTGCGTGACCAAAAAGGCTGTCCGTGAGCATGCTCCGGAGCTGCTAAATCGAAGTGCCCATGTGGCGCGGCACGAGGGGAGCGGAGGATCCGCTATCTCCGCTTCATGGGTGGAAACTGCATCAGCCGGCTTGGCCGACCGCGAGCGCGGAGGCCAGGCGGTCAATGCGGGCGAAGGCTGCGAGGATCGTGTCGTTCGAGGGCGGATCGGAGGTCGCCCCGGCAACGCGCCCTTCATAAAGTCGCAGTTTGATGGGTGTCAGTTGAAAAGCGCCTTGCTCACCTACCAAATTGATGACGGCCAGCCGATACTCGCCGTCGCTCCATTTTCCGTTGAGTGTTAATCGCGCGAGGAAGCCAGAACGGCTGGGAGCGTCAGGAAAGAGTTCGAGTACGTCCTCGCGCCCCTCTCGCTCCGTCTCCGCAAAGATATGTAGCGGCCCGCCTTCTTGAACGAGACAGAGGTCGACGCGACCAGCGACATGCAGGTCCGGCACGACAATCCAGCCACGCACCATGAGGCTGTCGCAGGGAAAGACATCCTCGGCCGCCTGGAGATCGTCGATACCGATGCCGCATAGCTCGTCGATGTAGTTCTCGGCGCCCTGCACCGTGATCCAACTGCGAAGGCCGGGCGGTGGCGTGAGCTGCACGCGGCGGGGGCGTGGCGGATCGAAGATGTGGCGTGACGGGGTTAGGTCCTTCCAACCTGCCTTCGGCAGAAGATGGAGCTGACCGACATCGAGTTTGAGCGGACTGCTGTCCAGCGTCGCGACCGGCGCTACGTCATGATAAATTTCCAGCACCGTGCGCGCATAGGCGCGGCTATCGACCCAGAGTTCGGGCGTGATATTCGCGCGAATGGCAGTTCGGACATCCGCGCTCGATCGCAGCAGTTCGAGGCAATCCAGCACAGCGCTGACATCGCCGACATCGACCTTGAAGCCGTTGACTCCATGGATGACGCGGTCACCCAACGCGCCGATATTGGTCACGATGGGGATGAGGCCCGCCTGCCACACCTCCGAGAGCGAGATGCAGTAAGTTTCCGGCCAAATCGATAGATGTAGCGCAACTTCGGTAGCTGCCACCGCGACGTCGCCGGGATTGAAGCGCCCGTGATATATCAGATTCGGCTTTCCGAGGGTGGCAAAGACTTTTTCGTATTGCGGATCAGCTTGGCCGAAGATGTGGAATTTAAACAGTGAGGCGGGCGCCGTGGTGATGATGTTGAGAACCGCGTCGGCCCCCTTTGACCGGATAAAATTGCCGACGACGGCGATCTCCAGAACATAATCTCCGCTATGCGATGCCTTCTCCTGCCGCAGGTCGGGCACGGCATTGGCAGGGCTGGGAATGCCGAGCGTCACCGTGCGCGTGCGGGCGGTGAAGGGGAAGATCCGGCGTAGCAGATTACGTGAATAGTCGGAGCCGAAAAGCAGGACATCAATCGAGCGAATGACCTGTTCCATGAAGCCACGTCGCTGCTGCTGCACGCCGACCGGAAGACCCTCGGCGACCTTCAGGCAGACGTCGCAGGCGCTGATCGACTTGGTGCCGATGTCACAAAATTTCTGTTCAAAGTTAAGGAGATTGTAGCGGGCGCAAACAAGAAAGAAATCATGCGCCGAGAAAACCGTGCCACATCCAGCAGCCTTCGCGATCATCGGCAGAGACGCCGCGTGATGGCCAAGATGCTGGAAATGGACGACGTCGATGCGGTAGGTCGCGAGAACGCTAGAAAGTGCCATTTCCTCGAACTGGTCGCAAAGCGTATCCAGCCAGCCGACATCCGGCGTCTCGAACCGTTCCAGCGATTTGCCGTTCGAATCAAGGAGCTGGCAGGCACCGCCGCGCCGCAGCCAGAAAAAGATTTCCGCGTCCTTCTCCAGCATGGAGCAAAGGGTGCGTTGATAGACCTCGACGCCACCCCATTGATTTTCCTGGATGGTGGAATGAGTACACATCAGAATCCGGAGTTTGCGACCCTCGCGCCGGTAGGATCGACTTCCTGCCTCCGGCGCCGGCCGATGCGCCATGGAGAGCTCGCGGTCGAGCAGGGTCTTCAGCCGATGCTCATAGAGATGGCTAGTGCGTACGGCCTCCTGTGTGCGACCTGCCTGGGCCGCTCTTCTCTTCGGGTCGCGCAGCAGGCGGCCCACGGCATCGAGAAGCGCGTTGGTATCATCGACGGCGGTGACGCCGGGGAGTTCGCGAAAATGCTCGCGTCCGATGGCCGAGCCGGCCTCGACCACCTGCGCTGTTCCCGCCAGCCCTAACTCATAGAGCCGCGGCCCTGGCGCGGTCGCCTGGCTGGCTTCGCCGTGGCTGGCATAGTTTCGAAACATAGTCAGAGTTACACGGCTCGCATTCGCGAAGTCGATGAACGCTTCGTGGCTGACCGGGCGTTGCAAAGCGAGGGCGGCGAGGCTGGCGGGCAATGGAGGTAAATACTCGTTCGTCGGACAAATGAGCTTGAAGCGCGCGGCGGGGAAGGTCGCGATCAATTTCTCCAAGATAGGAATGCGGTTCGGCCACATAGTCCCCGCGAAGAAGATGTCGTAGTTCAGCGCGCTGTCAGGCTTGATCTCGCGAAAATGTAGATCGGTGCTTGCTCCCAGCGAAAGAAACCGCCCTTTCGAACCATAAAGTGCGACGCAGGAGGGGTCGTTCGTATAAACGACGTCGAAAACATCGATGTTCCGTCGGTTGTAATCCGACATGAAGGGATCTTCGAACAACCACAGAATACAGCGCTGAAACGCGCCGCGAGCGTGACGGATGAGGCTCTTGTTCAGACGCTGACCGTCGATACAAATGAGCGTGTCGAATTTGCCGGTTGCCGCCAAGGGCAGCAGCGTTCGGTTGTCGGCAAGCACGACCTTGTCCCCCACCAGACGCTTCAGCGCCGCATGGACTCCGAGCGTAAGATAAGCGTTGGGATTGTGGGTAAAATTGGTGTTGTATAAAATGATCATGCGCGCTTCTTGCTTTGCAGAAACTCAATGATACGACGTGCGCGGTGCATATAGGTGTGCTCCGCGCGAGCACGTGCCTGAGCACGCTGTGCAGTGGCGGAGCGGAGCTTATCCGATGCGAGGAAGCGCTGAAGCAGAGAGCCGAACTCGCTCGGATTGGAGAAGCAGGGCAGCTCTTCGGCCGTGAAGTAACGGCTCATCTCCAGCGTGTCTTCATGGAAGAATTGCACGCTGCCCGCCAATGCCGCCTCAAATGTGCGCGGTCCGGGGCTGGATGGCGCGATCATGTAGCGCTTGTTGTCGAAATGCAGGCTGCGGCCGAGGTTCAGAATGATCTTGGCGCGGCTGTAGAGCGCGATTAGCTGGTCCTTCTCGATCCGCCGATCCGAAAATCCGGCACCGAAGCGACCCCATCCCGGGCCGATGATCGAGACGTTCAGTCCGGTGAAATTGCCCCGTATATCCTCGACAATCTCCTGTCGGCTGGAAAAGGCGACGCCGCAGAACAGTACATCGATCGGACGTTCCATCTCGGCGCGCCATGGAACGAAGTGGCGCCGGCCGCAGCCCGCGAGCGGGAGGTGATAGGTCTGCGGATGCTCGTAGAATCGCGCGCCCCAACGGTCACAACTGAAGATGACGTCGAAGATGCTCTCGATCCTATAGCTCGCATCCTTCTCATAGGGATCTTCGGTCGCCCAGAAGACCGTGGCGGCGCCACAACGCTGCGCCTCTCGCGCGACCTCTGTGAAATAGACAGTTTCCGGCAAGTAAGATCCAATGCCGAGGACGATATTTGGCCTCAGCGCGGCGACAACATTCGGTGCGCCGCTGATGTGTGTTGTAATGACGTTCTCTTCGCCGATGAGCTCGACCCAACCGTCCTTGATTGACTGGCGGATCTGCGCATTTGCTTGCGATTCCAGCGCAACGCCACCGCAGATGACGACTTTCAAATCTCCGGCCTTTCCCGCTATGAGGCTTCAATGGCATAAAAAAATTTAGCCCAAGCGCCAAAAAGCGCGACGTCGGGCAGCGGCCGTTAAAATATGTGTTGAGGCTCTAGCTGCCTCTCCGTTTGGATCGACGGCGCGCACCCCTATTACGGATGCGGGACTAAATTTTTCGTTATCGCGCGCGGGTCAAAGATGGTTGCGTCGAAGCGCGGGGCGATTCCCGGAGGCTAGTGCACCGGCCGCGTGCCGGTGCAGCGTGGGCTACAGCCAGCCCGCGTCGACGATGAAGTCGCGGGCGGTGACCAGCCGGCTATCATCAGCCGCAAGCCACAGCACCATGCGCGCGATGTCCGGGGCATGCAGGCGATCCGGAATGCACTGGCCCTGCGCCCGCTTCGCCTCGCCCTCTGGCGTCATCCAGAGGTCAAGCTGGCGTCCGGTGATGACCCAGCCGGGGAAGACGATATTGGCGCGGATATGATGCGGCCCGAGATCGCGGGCGAGGGCGCGCGTCAGGCCGATGACGCCGGATTTCGCGGTCGTATAGGCCGGCATGCCGCCCTGGCCCATCATGAAGCTGGTCGAGCTCATATTGATGATCGAGCCGCCGCCCGCTGCGATCATGTCGTCCTTGAGGGCCTGGGCGCAGAAGAACTGGTGGCGGATATTCGTCGCCATCCGTTCGTCCCAGTATTCCGGCGTCACCTCGTCGATGGCGTGCCGGTCGTCCCGCGCCGCGTTGTTGACGAGCACTGTGAAACCGCCGCCCAACTCGGCGCGGAGCTGCGCGATCGCGATGCGCAGGGCGGCAATGTCGCGCAAATCGACGCTGGCGAAGCGCGCGCGGCCGCGGCCGTCCGGCAGCCGAGCCAGCAGCGCATCCGCGGCCTTGCAGTCCAGGTCGAGGAAGCCGACATGACTGCCCTGGGCGACGAAATGCTCGACGATGCTGGCGCCGATGCCTGAGGCACCGCCCGTGACGAGCACGCGCCTGCCGGCGAGGCTGGGATAGGTCGCGAACTGATCAGCCATAGGATGAACCTAGAAAATCGAATCCAAGAGGTTGCCGAGTGGGCCCCTGTTGCCTGGCTTGACCAGAGGCGTCTGACCGGCAGCCGGGCTGCGGCCGAGAGCGGCATTTTCCTGCAGGCGCTGACGCTCGCCTGCGGGATCGACCTCGGCCACCGGAGCCGCAGCGCGGCCGAGCGGGTTCAGGCGATTGCTCAGCTTGCGGCTGCCCTTGTCCTTCTGGCCTTGTGCATCGACTTCCTCACGAATATCGGCAGGCGCGGCCGGACCCGCCGCCTGGACCAGCGCGGTATCGCCGCCGGTCGTGGGGCCGCCGCCGATCGCGGCGCCACCGATCATCGCATCCTCGGCCTGCTGGCGTACCGCGACGTCCTGCGGCCGCGAGGCGCCCGGGTCGGGCCGTGGCAGAGCCTGGGCGGCGACATTGAGGTCGGGCGGCATGGCGAGCGCCGGCTGCGTCGTGACCTGGAATTCATCGGGCGGGTCGCGCTGCAAGCCGATCGTCTTCATCACGCTGTCACTGCAGCCGGCCAGCACGAGCGGGGCCAGCAGCAAAGCCAGTCGGGTCGTCACCTTGGATGCCATGCTTCCCTCAGCCCCGATTGCGGGCGCCGGGCAGCGCCTCGCGCCCCCCGGGCAACAGGTTGTCGATGACCAGCGCCGCGACACCGCAAACGATCGCCGCATCGGCCAGGTTGAATACATACCAGGAATAGCCCAGCGCATGCGCCTGAATGAAGTCGACCACCGCGCCGTAGCGCAGCCGGTCGAGCACATTGCCAACGGCGCCGCCCGCGATGGCGCCAAGGGGCAGCGCGATGGCGAGGCGTGTCGTCCGCATCAGCCAAAGCCCGAGCACCGCCACGACCACGAGGGCGAAGATGGCAAGGCCAAGATGCGCCGCCGTTCCCGTGCCAGTGAGTAGCCCGAAGGTCACGCCCTGATTCCAGACCATCGTGAAGTTGAGCACCGGCAGCAGCACGACCTGCCCGACCTGCGGCAGGTGCAGCCCGTGCAGGATCCACCACTTGCTCGCCTGATCGGCGGCGAGCACGAGAAGCGCCGCCAAGACACCCGAGAGCACAACTGGCGAGCGGCGCGTCATGCCGGCTTGACGGCTTGGGCAACTAGGCCCGAGGCCAAGGCGTCGGTGCAGCGCAGGCAGAGTTTCGTGTCGCCATCCACCTCAGGCAGCACGCGCCAGCAGCGAGCGCATTTCTCTCCGGCGGCTGCCTCCGTCTCGGCGTTCGCTGTTTCGGCTACTGCCAATCTCACGGTGGAGACGATCAGGTTGTCCGCCCAGTCAGCAGCGGATAGGAGCGCGTCCTCGCTCGCGGGGAAGGACAGAACAACTTCGGCCTGCAGCGACGAGCCGATCAGGCCGCCCTGCCGCATCTCCTCGAGCTTCGAGGTTGCCATGCGACGAATGTCGCGGACCCGCGCCCATTTCGCCGCCAGCGCCTCGTCGCGCCACTCCGCCGGGATCGCGGGGAACTGCCGCTCATGCACGCTGCCGCCCTCGGCAAAGCGTGTCGTCCAGGCCTCCTCGGCGGTGAAGACCAGAACCGGGGCAAGCCATGCGGTGAGGCATAGATGCAGGTGATCAAGCACCGTCCGAGCCGCCCGTCGCCGCGGCGCATCGAAACGGTCGCAGTAAAGCGAATCCTTGCGGATATCGAAGTAGAAGGCCGAGAGATCGATCGCGCAGAAATGGTGGATCGCCGGGTAAACCCCGGTCCAGTCATGGCTCTCGACCGCCTCGCGCACCAGCGCGTCGAGCTCCGTCAGGCGATGGAGCACCCACCGCTCCAACTCCGGCAATTCGGCAAGCGGCAGGCGCTCGGCCTCCGAGAAGCCGTCCAGACTGCCGAGCAGCCAGCGCAGCGTGTTCCGCAGGCGGCGGTAAAGCTCGCCCTGCTGCTTGAGGATTTCCGGCCCGATCCGCAGGTCATCCCGCGAATCCGAGGACATCACCCAGAGGCGTAGAATATCGGCGCCGTATTTCGCGATGACGTCCTGCGGCTCGACCCCGTTGCCGAGCGACTTCGACATCTTACGGCCCTGCTCATCCACCAGGAAGCCGTGGGTCAGCACCGCTTTGAACGGCGCGCGCCCGCGCGTGCCGACGGCTTCGAGCAGAGACGAATGGAACCAGCCGCGATGCTGGTCCGAGCCTTCCAGGTAGAGGTCGGCGGGCCAGGGTAGGCCGCGCGCCTCCAGCACGAAGGCATGGGTCGAGCCGCTCTCGAACCACACATCGATAATGTCCCGCACCTGCTCAAACTGCTCGGGATCATAGGCGTTGCCGAGGAAGTCGGCGGCGGGGCGGGCGTACCAGGCGTCCGCGCCTTCGGTGGCGAAGATCTCCACCACGCGGGCCATCACGGCGGGGTCGCGCAAGGGCTCGCCAGTGCGGCGATCGACGAAGATGGCGATGGGCACGCCCCAGGCGCGTTGGCGGCTCACGCACCAGTCGGGGCGCGAGGCGACCATGCTGCCGATGCGGTTGCGGCCCTGGTCGGGGATAAAGCGGGTCTCGGCGATGGCGGCGAGCGCCTTGCCCCGGATGTCCTGCGGCCCGTCCATGCGGATGAACCATTGCGGTGTCGCGCGGTAGATCACCGGCGCCTTGGACCGCCAGGAATGCGGGTAGGAATGTACCAGTGTGCCGCGCTTGAGCAGCCCGCCTGCCGTTTCCAGCGCTCCGGCCACCGCATCCGCCGCCTTGAAGACATGCATGCCCGCGAATAGCGGCACCCACTCATTATAGGTGCCGTCATCCCCCACCAGATCGGGCGTTTGCAGCCCATAGGTGCGGCCGAGCACGAAGTCGTCCTCGCCATGGCCTGGCGCGGTATGCACGAAGCCGGTGCCCGCCTCGGTCGTCACATAGGCCGCCGGTAGCAGCGGCGCGTCATGGTCGTAGCCCTGACCACGCAGCGGATGGGCGGTGATGACGCCCTCCAGATCGGCGCCCTTATAGGTCGCGCGGATACGGTGGCCGGTGATGCCGGTCTCGGCCAGGAAGCCGGGCAGCAGCGCCTCGGCCACCAGCACCTTCTCGCCCGGACGCGCCAGCGAACCTTCACTCGCCGCTTCGACCTCGACGAGCGCGTAATCGATCTCGGGACCATAGGCGATGGCGCGGTTGCCCGGCATGGTCCAGGCGGTCGTCGTCCAGATCACCACTGAGGCGCCGGCAATCTCGGCCGGTCCGCCCGAAATGATCGGGAACCGCACCCAGACGGTGGTGCTCTTATGGTCGTGATATTCGATCTCGGCCTCGGCAAGGGCGGTCTTCTCAACCGGGCTCCACATGACCGGGCGCAGGCCGCGATAGAGCGTGCCGTTCATCAGGAACTTGCCGATCTCGGCGGCGATGGCGGATTCCGAGGCGAAATCCATCGTGGCGTAGCGATGCGCGAAATCGCCCATGATGCCGAGGCGGCTGAACTCCTCACTCTGGATCGCCAGCCACTTCTCGGCATAGGCGCGGCATTCGGCGCGGAACTGCAGGACGGGCACGTCGTCCTTGTTGCGGCCGGCCTTGCGATATTGCTCCTCGATCTTCCACTCGATCGGCAGGCCGTGGCAGTCCCAGCCTGGGATATAGAGCGCGTCGAAGCCGGCCATCTGATGGGCGCGGTTGATCGCGTCCTTCAGCACCTTGTTCAGCGCATGGCCGAGATGGAGGTTGCCGTTCGCATAGGGCGGGCCGTCATGCAGGATGAAATAGTCGCGGCCGGCGGAGGCCGCGCGCACGCGGTCCCACAGTCCGGTCTCCTCCCAGCGGGCGAGCGTCGCGGGCTCGCGCTTGGGCAAGTCGCCCTTCATCGGAAAGGCGGTGCGTGGCAGAAAGACCGTGTCGCGGTAGTCGCGCGTGGGCGCTGACCCTGCGCCGGGCTTTGTTATCGTATCGCTCATGGGCGGCGGTATGGCCGAAATCAAACGCGATGGCTACTCATCCGACGCGATCCCTGCTCCTCCGGCGCTACAGGAACGACACCGGATCGACATCCAGATCCACCCGCACGCTACGCGGCACCTCAACCCTCGCCAGCCACTCCCGCAGGATCGGCTGCACCGCGATGTCGCGCCGCGTCTTGAGCAACAGCCGCCGTCGATGGCGGCCGCGCAGCATCGCAAGCGGGGCGGGGGCGGGGCCCAGCACCTCGATCCCGGAGCCATGCGGCGCGGTCCGGCCGAGATCCCCCGCCACTCGATCAGTCTCCACCGGATCCTCGCCAAAGACGATAAGCGCGGCCAGGCGACCGAAAGGCGGCCAATGCCCAGGCCGCCGGGCCGCTGCCTCGGCCGCCATGAAGCGCTCGATGTCGCCACCGATCAGCGCTTGCATCACCGGATGCTCGGGCGAGAAGCTTTGCAGCAACACCCGCCCCGGCGCCTCCGCCCGGCCAGCGCGGCCGGCGACCTGATGCAGAAGCTGCAGCGTGCGCTCCCCAGCGCGTAGGTCGCCGCCGGCCAGGCCGAGATCGGCATCCACCACGCCCACCAGCGTCAGATGCGGGAAATGCCAGCCTTTGGCGACGATCTGAGTGCCGATGATGAGATCGACCGCCCGCTCGGTGATCGCGGTCGCCGCCCGCGCGGCGCCTTCGGGGCCGCCCAGCGTATCGCTCGTCATCACCAGCCGCCGCGCCTCGGGAAACAGCAGTGCCGCCTCCTCGGTGATCCGCTCCACGCCCGGGCCGATGGAGGCGAGGGTATCGGGCTCGCCGCAGGAGGGGCAGGCTGGGGGCACCGGCTCGGCATGGCCGCAGTGGTGGCATTGCAGCAGGCGGCGATGCCGGTGCTCGACGAGCCAGGCGGTACAATTGCGGCATGCGAAGCGGTGGCCGCAGCGGCGGCAAAGCGTCAGCGGCGCATAGCCCCGGCGATTGAGGAAGAGCATCGCCTGCTCACCCCGCGCCAGGGTTTCGCCGATGGCGTCGATCAGCGGAGGGCTGAGGAAATGCCCCCGCTCAGGCGGGGTCGCCCTCAGGTCGATGGGTATCACCTCGGGCAGGCTTGCGCCGCCGTGGCGGGCGCTCAGCACGAGATGCCCGTAGCGGCCGGCCTGCGCATTGGCGAGGGTTTCGAGGCTCGGCGTCGCCGAAACCAGCAGGGTGGGCGCCTCCTCGAGCCGAGCGCGCACCACGGCCATGTCGCGCGCGTGGTAGATCACGCCCTCCTCCTGCTTGAAGGCGCTTTCATGCTCCTCATCCACCACGATGAGGCCAAGATCTGGAAAAGGCAGGAACAGCGCCGAGCGGGCGCCAACTACGACCGAGGCCTCCCCGGAAGCGACAGCACGCCAGGTATGGCGGCGAGTGGCGGGCGTGAGATCCGAGTGCCAAACCGCCGGCGCCACGCCGAAGCGGCGCGCGAAACGCTCCAGCCACTGAGCGGACAGCGCGATCTCGGGCAGCAGCACGAGGCTCTGCCGCCCCAGCCGCAGCGCCTCCGCCACCCCTTCGAGATAGGTCTCGGTCTTGCCCGAGCCGGTGACGCCGTCGAGCAAGGTGACCGAGAAGGCGCGTGCCTGAACGCTGGAAACGATATGCGCGGCTGCTTCGGCCTGCGCGGCAGACAGCGTCGCCGCGCCGGGATGATCGGGCTGAGGCGGCGCGAACCGGCGCTTCCGCTCCAGCAACACCGGGCGCAGCAGCCCGCGATCCGCCATGGCGCGGGCGACGCCGCTGCCGACACCCGCCTCCTGGATCAGCTCGGCAAGTCCACGCGCACGGCCATCGGCCAATACTTCCAGGACCCGGCGCCGGGCCGGGGTCAATGACGCATCCTCCGTCGGCACTTCGGCGGCCACGAATCCGGTGGAGCTGGTGGACGGTGGGCTGGCGAGGAGCGGTGCCCGGATCGCCATCGCCAATACCTCGCCGGGCGCCGACAGCGTGTAGTTCGCGACCCAATCGACGAAGCGGCGCAAGGCGGCGGGCAGGCGCGGCAATTCCGGTGACGGTGCAAGGGCGCGCAATCGAGCAGCCGGAAAATCGGGGTCCGGCGCCGTATCCCATACGACGCCATGCACTTGCTTGCCGTGCAGCGGTACGCGCACCACGTCACCCGCCGTCACCTCGGAGCCTGGCGGCACGCGGTAGTCGAGCGGGGCCGCAAGCGGGAAGGGGAGCAGCACGGCCACCCTGCGGACTGTCTCGCCGCCAAGCAGGTCGCGCTCGCTTCCCTTCATTTGCCTCCTCGGCAGCAGGGGGTCATCATCCGGGTTACCCTGGATCGCAACCGGTCCTTCGGGGACGGAGCCGACAAGCCACAGGACGCCATGAAACCCTTCACCGACACGGGGACGCCTCTGCGCCTGCCGCTTCAAGCTGACCGACGGGACGGACACGGTCAACGCAACCCCAGCGCGCTGACGTGTCACCACGCTAGGACGCTATGATGACTGCCGAGGCGGCACGCCAGTCCTGGCTTATATGGCTTGCCGCTGAGCGGCGCGCCGCCCGGCTCACGGTCGCCACCTACGGCCGCGACACTGCATCCTTCCTCGGCTTCCTCACCCGCCACCTCGGAGCGGAGCCTTCCTCCGCTGACCTCGCATCGCTCACCCAGGCCGATTTTCGCGGCTGGCTGGCTGAGGCGGCGGCGGACGGCAATGGCAACGCCACCCGTTCCCGCAAATTATCGGCCGTGAAATCCTTCCTCCGCTACGTCGAGCGCGAGGGGGGCGCCGGCACGCCTGCATTGAGCCTCGTCGCGAGCCCCCGCGCGCGGAAACCGCTGCCGCGCGCCCTCTCGCCGGAGGACGCTAGGAGCATCGCGGACGAGATCGGTGAAGTCTCGGACAGCGCGGCGATCCAGGCACGGGACGCCGCATTGTTCACGCTCCTCTATGGCTGCGGCCTTCGCATCTCCGAGGCGCTGGCCCTGTCGCGCGGAGAGGCGCCGCTGCCTGGCTCCGACGCCGCGCTTCGCGTCCTGGGCAAGGGCGGCAAGACGCGCATCGTGCCCGTGTTGCCGGCGGTGCGGACCGTCATGGCGTCCTGGATCAGATACCATCCCCAGACCGAACCCGACGCGCCGCTCTTCCTGGGCGCGCGCGGCAAGCGTCTCGATCCCGCGATCGCCCAGCGCCACCTCCGCGCCTTCCGCCGCTTGAACGGTCTGCCCGAACACGCCACCCCCCACGCTCTCCGCCACTCTTTCGCGACGCACCTGCTGGCAGCGGGCGCCGATCTGCGCTCGATCCAGGACCTGCTCGGCCATGCCAGTCTCTCCACAACCCAACGCTATACGGCGGTGGACACGGCGCAACTCATGGCCGTGTGGAAACGGACACATCCGCGCGCTTGAGGCTGTCGCGCAAACCAAGCGGCGCGTCGATGTGGCGCTGGCGGCCTTTCTTGGTCTCGGCATCGCCTGATAAGACAACGGCATGACTCTCCACGTAATCGGTCCAGACGATCCCGTGCCCCCCGAGGCGCGCGGTGCCACGGTGGCGCTCGGCAATTTCGACGGGGTGCATCTCGGCCACGCGGCGGTGCTGCGGACGGCCCATGCCGCGCGGCCGGATGCGCCGCTCGCCGTGCTCACCTTCGAGCCGCATCCGCGCGAATTCTTCCGGCCGGAAGACCCTGCCTTCCGCTTGACCCTCCTGGCCGAAAAAGCCGATGCCCTGGCCGGTCTGCACGTTGCCTGGCTGTTCGAACTGCGCTTCGACACCGAATTCAGCCGGCATTCAGCGGATTACTTCGTGAGCGCGCTGCTGCATGACCGGATCGGCGCGAAGCACCTCGTTTGCGGCGCCGACTTCGCCTTCGGCCATCGCCGGGGCGGCGACGTGCCTTTCCTGGCGGCTCGGGCTGAGGCCCTCGGCATCGGCCTCTCGATCGCCCCAGCGTTTTCCGATCTCTCTGGCCCGATCTCCTCCACCCGCATCCGGCGGCTGCTGCAGGACGGCTATCCGGAAAGGGCGAATGCGCTGCTGGGCCGGTCCTGGAGCATCCGGGGCGTCGTGACCCATGGCGACAAGCGCGGCCGCACCATCGGCTTCCCGACCGCCAATGTTCCGCTCGGTCGCCACCTTGAACCCGCCCGCGGCGTCTATGCCGTGACGGTCCGGTTGCCGGATGGCAGTCACTATGGCGGGGTCGCCAATATCGGGCGCCGCCCGACTGTCGCCGACACGACGGAGAGCCGACTGGAGGTCAATCTCTACGATTTCGACGGCGATCTCTACGACCTGGAGCTTACCGTCAGCGTCCATGCCTTCCTGCGCGCCGAGCAGAAATTCCCCAGCCTCGACGCCCTAAAAACGCAAATCGCCGCGGATGCCCAAGCGGCCCGGCTGCTGCTGCAAGGTTCCGCCTCGCCTTGAGGCCGAGCGCGCTCGCTACGGGTGACTACTTCGCCACCGTCCCTGACCGAGATGCGCCGCCACATAGGCCAAGGCGCCGAGCGCGGTGATCCAGAAACTCACCGGCCAGTCGGTGTAGAAGGCGAGCACCAGGCCGCCCCAGGCTTGCGCCACCGCGATCAGCACTGAGAGCAGCACGCCTCGGCCGAACCGCGCAGTCAGCCGCTGCGCGGTTGCCGGCGGCCCTACCATCAGGGCGAAGACCAGCAGCACGCCCACGATCTGCGCGCATTCCGCTGTCGCGACCGCAACCACGATCATGAACAGCACGGCCATGAGACGCAGCGAGACGCCGCGCGCTTCCGCCAGCTCCGGCTGCAGGCTGGCGAACAGCAGCGGCCGCGCCATCAGCGCCAAGGCGAGCAGGCTCAGCAGGCTCAAGGCAAGGAGCAGCCAGAGTGTGTGCGTATCGACGCCAAGCACATTGCCGAACAGCAGCGCCGTCGCCTGCGCGGCATAGGCCGTGTAGAAATGCAGGAACAGCAGTCCGAGGCCGAGCGATAAGGCCAGGACCAGGCCGATCGCCACGTCGCGCCCCTGCATCCGCTCGCCCATCGCACCCATGCCGATCCCGCCCAGCACGGTCACGGCGAGCAGCCCGGTCAGCGGCGAAACACCCACCAGCACAGCTCCGGTCGCGCCGGCAAAACCCACATGCGAGAGCGCATGGCCGGCGAAAGTCTGCCCGCGCAGCACCAGGAATGCGCCGACCGCACCCGCGAGCACCGCGACGATCGTCGAAGCCAGAAAGGCATGGCGCATGAAGTCGAAGGCGAAGAGGGAGATCATGGGGCGGCGCCTCCTGATCCCATCACCCCGCTACCCGTGCGCATGGTGGTGGCAGCCGATCTCCGCCTCGCTGCCATCGGCCGCCATGACAAAGATGCGGTGCCCGAAGCGAGCTACCTCGATCGGCGAGCCGTAAAGCCGCGACAGCATCGGCCCGGTGATGACGTCATCTACCGGCCCAATCGCCGCCTGGCCGCTGCCGAGGTAAAGCACGCGGTCCATCGCCCCCATCAGCGGGTTGAGTTCATGCGCGCTGAACAGCACCGCGATGCCAAGCTCTGTCTGCAACTGACGCACCAGTGCCACCACGCCATGCTGGTGATGCGGATCGAGGCTGATCAGCGGCTCGTCCAGCAACAGCAGCCGAGGCTGCCCGAGCAGCGCCTGCGCCAGCAACAGCCGCTGCCGCTCGCCGCCTGAAATCTCGGAGAGCGGGCGCCCCGCCAGCCCGGTTCCATCGACGAGATCGAGAACGCGGGCCACCTCCCGCCGCCCCTCGGCACCGAGCAGCGGAAGGCCCCAGCGGTGGCCACCCGCGGCACTCGCCACGAAGTCGCGCCCGCTGATACGGCCGATCGCCGGATTGCTGCGGGTCTGCGGCATGTAGCCGACCGCCGGATTGCCGCGACGCGCCGGGCTGCCTAGTACCCGGATCTCTCCCGCCGCCGCAGGCACGAGGCCGAGGATCGCGCGCATCAGCGTCGTTTTCCCAGCGCCGTTGGGGCCGAGCACGCCGATGAACTCCTCCGCCCCGATGCTCAGCGTGATACCCGAGAGGATTGCCCGGCCGCCGAGTTCGAGGCGCGCCCCGACCAGATCGATCGCTGGCGCGGCAGCCCTCATTTCGCGGCGGTTTCGGAGCCGAGCGCGTCACCCAGCCGATTGAGCGTGGAGAGCTGCCAGGTCTGGAAGTTTGGACCGACGGGCTCCGTCTCCGTCACGCCGATCACCGGCACGCCAGAGGCCTTGGCGATGCCGAGGAGGCGTTCGGCCGCGCTGTCGCTCGCCTGGCTGTTATAGATGAAGAGGCGCACGCGGTGATCCTTGAGATCCGTCTCATAGGCGGCGGTATCGGCCGCACTCGGTTCAGTATCGTTCATCACCGCAAGCTGAAAGCGTTCGTTGCGCATCCGCAGGCCGATAGCGGCCGCCATATAGCCAAAAACCGGCTCCGTGGCCGTCACAGGCTCACCGGCGTAATGGGCGCGCAGTGCAGCGATCTTGTCGTGCACGGGTTTCAGCGAGGCGAGGAAGGTCGCCAGCCGCTGCTCATATTGTGCTTTCCCGGCGGGGTCGGCCTTGACCAGCGCGTCGGTCAGCGCGCGGGCGACCGCGGGCATCGTTGCCGGATCCCACCAGAGATGCGGATTGGCGCCGGTCTGGCGATGGGTCAGCTCGGAGACGACGATTAGAGCCTGCGTTTTGCTGCCACCGACCTGCAACAGCTTTGCCATCCAGGGATCGTAATCCGCGCCATTCTCGATGACGATATCAGCGCCCGCCATGGCCCGGGCCGTCGAGGGATCGGCCTCGAAGAGATGCGGGTCAGTATCGGGATTCGACAGGATGGCGGTGACATGCGCGCCGGGGCCGGCGATCTGCTGGGCCACGTCGCCGTAGAAATTCTCACCCGCCACGATTTCCACGGTCTTCGCTCGCGCGAAAGCGGGAAGCGCGGCACATGCCAGTCCCGCCACAAAAAGGGTCGCCATCCATTGGTGTCGCATCGTCCCGTCTCCTTGACTAAGTGTTATGGTATAACATACCAACTGCCGCGTCGAGCCGGGTCTGATTGAAAATCGTCCCCTGTTACATTATAACAAACCGATGTCTGAAACCGCCTTCTCCGCGCCGACCGAGTCTTTGCTGCGCGAGGCCGAGGCTTTCTGCGGCCGCCGTCAGGCGCGGCTGACTGAGCAGCGGCGTCAGGTCCTGGGTCTCATCCTCGAGAGCCCCAAACCTCTCGGCGCCTACGACCTGCTGGACCGCATGCGAGAGGCAGGCGCGCAATCCGCCGCGCCACCGACCATCTATCGCGCGCTCGACTTCCTACTTGCCCAGGGTCTCATCCACAAGGTCGAGCGGCTATCGGCCTTTATCGGATGCACCCACGCCCTGCAGCCGCATGATCACGATGACCACGCGCTGCACAGCGTTCAATTCCTCATCTGCAAGAACTGTGGCCGAGCTATCGAAATCAGCGATCCAGCGATAGGCAAGGCGCTCGCTGCCGCCGCCGCGAGCGCCGCTTTCACGCTCACCGGCATGACGGTCGAGGCCGAGGGCCTCTGCGCCGCGTGCGTGACGGCCGTGGGCAGCGCCGCCTAGAAGCTCTCGACCCAGGGCCGCAGCTCGACTTCCCAAGTCCACGCACTGCGATGCTGGCGATGGATATGGAGGTATTCGCGGGCGATCGCGTCAGGGTCTAGCCATTTGTCCTCGCCCGTCAGCTCGGTACGGCCGCCGGTGGTTCCTATGCCGCCATCGATGATGAAATGCGCGACGTGAATGTTGCGAGGCGCCAGTTCCCGCGCCAGGCATTGCGCCATGCCGCGAAGTGCGAATTTGCCCATGGCGAAGGCCGTCGATCCAGGCAACCCCTTAACGCTTGCCGTAGCACCGGTGAGCAGGATGCTGCCCTTGCCCCGTGCCAACATGCGAATTGCCGCCGCCTGGGCGACGTAGAAACCGCCCAACGCCGTAACGGTGACGGCTTGCGCCAGCTTCTCGGCCTCAAGCGTGTCGATCGCTCCGCGATAGCGGCCGCTCGCATTGTAGACCACGAGGTCGGGCGCGCCAGAATCATCGTCGAGCTTAGCGAAGAGCGCCGAAACCGCCGCCGCGTCGCTGGCATCGCAGCGATGGAGCCCAGCACCGGTCTGCTCCGCCAGCGGCCTGAGCTTCTCGATATCGCGGGCCGCCAAGGCGACCTTCATACCCTCAGCGGCGCAAAGTTTTGCCAGTGAGGCGCTTAGCCCCGAACCGGCACCGACGATCAATACAGTCTCCGAAGCCGCCACGGCCTATCTCCTCGCTACGACGCGCGAGACATTGTTCCGCGGGCGGCCTCGGCACAAGCCACCGGACCGCCAAGCTCTATCCCCGCGGAAGCTGGCTGGGGTCGAACTGCTCCCGCGTGTCCCAGAAGGACCGGGCGCCCTCCATCTGAGCATCGTTCGGCGAGGCCCCGATATCGGCGAGCATATGGGCGCTCATCGCCGTGAGCTCGTCCCGCTCGCGTGAGATGCGCCGGGCCCGCAAAACCGCATGCCACAGGCTCTGGAAGAGGCGCAGCGGCCTGACGCGGGCCGCCAATCCGGCCTGTTGCGTTATCGGGGAAGAGTGAGTAGCGTTACTGTGTATTTTCATGAAAACGAATAACAGCATCGATGCCGTCACACAACATCTTCGCGCCCTCGCGGGTGCGGAGGCGCCAGGTGCGCGCTTGCCCTCGGTGCGCGACCTCATGCGTGACTTGCATGTCAGTCCGGTTACGGTTCAAGCCGCGCTCGAGCGGCTAAGCAGTGAGGGCGTGGTCGAAGCGCGGCCGGGGCAGGGCACCTTCGCGCGCGGTCCGGCCAAAGTCCCGCCACCGGCTGACCTCGGCTGGCAAAGCGTGGCGCTCGGTGCCGGCCGCGTGGTGACCGACGGTTTGTCCTCGCTCCTTGTTATGCCGCGGCCCGGCACGCGCCCGCTGAACCTCGGCTATCTGCCGGAGGAACTGCAGGCGACAGCGCTGCTGTCCATCGCGGCCGGGCGAGCGCTACGGCGGCCCGGAGTCTGGGGCCGCATGCCGATCGAGGGGCTGGAAGCCCTGCGCGCCTGGTTCGCGGCGGCGAGCGGTTTCTCCGCCCATGAGGTGACGATCTGCCCCGGCACCCAGGCAGCCAATGCCGCCGCCTTTCGGGCCCTCGCGGGCAGCGGCGACGCGTTGCTGATCGAGAGCCCAACCTATAGCGGCGCCATCGTCGGCGCGCGGGCGGCGGGTCTGCGGCTGGTGCCCGTGCCTACGGACGAGGATGGCGTGCGGCCCGATCTGCTCGAGGACGCCTTCCGCCGCAGCGGCGCCCGTTTGTTTTACTGCCAGCCGACCTACGCCAATCCCACCGGCGCCGTGCTGTCCCGCACCCGCCGGGCCGAGGTGCTGGCCGTGGTGCGCCGCGCCGGCGCTTTCCTGATCGAGGACGACTGGGCGCGGGATTTCGGCCTCGACGGCGATCCGCCCCCGCCGCTGGCTCCGGCCGAGAATGACGGCCACGTCGTCTACGTCCGCTCGCTGACCAAATGCGCTGCCCCAGGCTTGCGGATCGGCGCGATCTGCGCGCGTGGCGCGGCTCTGGAGCGGTTGCGGGCGACGCGGCTAGTCGAGGATTTCTCGGTGCCCGGCATCATGCAGGAAACCGCCCTGCACCTCGTCACCTCACCAAGCTGGGAGCGGCATTTGCGGGTTCTGCGCGCCGAACTGCGGCGAAGGCGCGATAGACTCGCCGCCGCCGTGTTGCGACATCCCGGTCTCGGGACAGTCAACGAGCCGCCCGGCGGTCTCCACCTCTGGCTACGGTTGCCGCCAGGCGTCTCGGATGCGGCGGTGGCGGCCGAGGCCGCGCGGAGGAATGTGCTGGTCTCCGCCGGGCAGCACTGGTTTCCGGCGGAAGCCTCGGACCCGTATCTTCGCCTCAGCTTCGCGGCCTCTCAGCCCGATTGGATCGAGGAGGCGGCCGCTACTTTGGCCGCCATTGTCGCGGAGGAGGTCGCTCGCGTGGGCTGAACCGTCGGCTTAACACGATGACGCAAAAGCTGTTTGCCCGGCCCACTCCCGTTGCTTCGCTGAAACTCCTATGATAGGTGCCGCCCCTCGGGCACAATCAGCAGGAACGGCCTCCGCTTAAGAATATTCGGGGGAAGTTTCGACAACAGATTGCGGGTAGGACACGTGGCCTCTGGCTCCAGCACGACTTCATCGGGCCAGATACTCGCTGGCCGTTACGCTGCCGCGCTCTATGACTTGGCGCAGGAGCAGGGTGCCCTCGACCGCACTACGGAGGAGATGGACGCTCTCGGCCGTCTCATCGACGAGAGCGACCCTTTCCGCACATTCCTCGGCAACCCGCTGATTGACGCCTCTGAAGGCACCAAAGCCCTGCGCGCCGTCTTGCAGGAGCAGGGTTTCGGCAAGCTTGTGCAGGATTTCGCCGGCGTCCTTTCCGACAACCGCCGCCGTTTCATGCTACGCAGCGTCGTCACCGCCTATGCGCGCA
>NZ_LMUQ01000026.1:396941-443973 GCF_009765865.1 Acidisoma sp. L85 | reverse complement strand
CAAGCCCGGCGCCCGCCTCTACGACACCAGCCTCAAGTCGCGCCTACAGCGACTGCAATACGCGATGAAGGGAGCCGCCTAAATGGAGATCCGCCCGGCAGAGATCTCGGAGATCCTGAAGAAGCAGATCGCCAGCTTTGATACCGAGGCCAATGTCGCTGAGACAGGCCAGGTGCTGAGCGTGGGCGACGGCATCGCCCAGGTCTTCGGATTGCAGAACGTAATGGCCGGAGAGCTGGTGGAATTCCCCGGCGCCGGTCTCAAGGGCATGGCCCTCAACCTCGGCACCGACAGCGTCGGCACCGTGATTTTCGGCGATGACAGCCGCATCCGCGAAGGCGATACCGTCGTTCGCACCGGCGACATCGTCGATGTGCCCGTCGGCAAGGCCCTGCTTGGCCGCGTGGTCGATGGCCTCGGCAATCCGATCGACGGGCGTGGCCCCATCGAGACCACCGAGCGCCGCCGTGCCGAGGTCAAGGCGCCAGGCATCATCCCGCGCAAATCCGTGCATGAGCCGATGCAGACCGGCATCAAGTCGATCGATGCGCTGATCCCCATCGGTCGCGGCCAGCGCGAGCTGATCATCGGTGATCGCCAGACCGGCAAAACAGCGGTCATCATCGATACCTTCATCAACCAGAAATCTGTCAACGCGACGGATGACGAGAGCCGCAGGCTCTATTGCATCTATGTCGCGATCGGTCAGAAGCGCTCGACGGTCGCGCAGCTTGTCCGCACGCTCGAAGAGAATGGCGCGATGGAATATTCCATCGTCGTCGCCGCCACCGCTTCGGAACCTGCGCCGCTACAGTTCCTGGCGCCCTACACCGCCTGCGCCATGGGCGAATATTTCCGTGACAACGGCATGCATGCGCTGATTGCCTATGATGATCTGTCCAAGCAGGCCGTCGCCTATCGCCAGATGTCCCTGTTGCTGCGCCGCCCGCCGGGTCGCGAGGCTTATCCGGGCGACGTCTTCTACCTGCATTCCCGCCTGCTGGAACGCGCCGCCAAAATGTCGGACGCCGAAGGCGCCGGCAGCCTGACCGCACTGCCGGTCATCGAGACGCAGGCCGGTGACGTCTCCGCCTATATCCCGACGAACGTGATCTCGATCACCGACGGGCAGATCTTCCTTGAGACGGAGCTGTTCTTCCGTGGCATCCGCCCCGCCGTGAATGTCGGCGTCAGCGTCTCCCGCGTGGGTTCCGCGGCGCAGATCAAGGCGATGAAGCAGGTTTCCGGCCGCATCAAGCTGGATCTCGCGCAGTATCGCGAGATGCAGGCCTTCAGCCAGTTCGCGTCCGATCTCGATCCGGCGACGCAGAAACTGCTGGCCCGTGGCGCACGTCTGACCGAATTGCTCAAGCAGCCGCAATACCATCCGCTGCCCGTCGAGGAAGAAGCCGTCGTGCTGTTCGCCGGCGTGCGCGGCCTGGTCGATCGCATCGCGGTCGGCCGGATCGTGGAATTCGAGCGTCACTACGTCTCGGAACTCAAGGCGCGCGAGCCGGGTATTCTGGAATCGATCCGCAACGATCGTGAGATCAAGCCGGATGTTGATAAGAAGCTGACGGATTTCATCACCAAGCTTGTTGACGGCTTCATCGCTTGATGGCGGAGCGGGGCGAGATCTGACCGATGCCGAGCCTGAAACCCCTCCGCAACCGGATCAACAGCGTCAAATCGACGCAGAAGATCACGAGCGCGATGAAGATGGTCGCAGCCTCTAAGCTGCGCCGCGCCCAGGCGCATGCCGAGGCGGCGCAGCCTTACGCGGACCGGATGAGCCGGATGCTGCGCGCACTCGCGGCCAGCATGGCGGCGCAGAGCGGCAACGAGGCGCCTTTGCTGATGGCCGGCAATCCGCGCAACCGCACGCATCTCGTCGTGGTGATCACCGCCGATCGCGGCCTGGCGGGCGGCTTCAACAGCAACGCCTCCCGCACCGCTCGCGCCCTCGTTCGCAGGCTGGAAGGCGAGGGCAAGACGGTCAAACTACTGACGGTGGGCCGCAAGGGCCGCGATTACTTCCGCCGCGAATATGCCGACCGCATGGTCGATACGCCTGAGGCCGGAGTCCGCAAGCGTCCTGAATTCGCGGATGCCGAAGCGGTGTCGCAGCGCATCCAACAACTGCTTGCCAGCGGCGAAGTGGATGCCGTGACGCTGGTCTATAATCACTTCGCGGGCGTGATGAGCCAGGTGCCGACCGAGTTGCAACTGGTGCCGCTGGCAATGGAAGACGCGAAAGTCGATCCGAACGAGGCGCCCTATGAGTTCGAGCCGGACGAGGACGAGATCCTCGCCCGTCTGTTGCCGCGTGCGCTCGGCGTGCAGATCTATCGCGCCATGCTGGATAGCGAGGCCGGTTTCTACGCGGCGCAGATGACGGCGATGGATGCCGCAACGCGCAATGCCGGCGACATGATCAAACGCCTGACGTTGACCTATAACCGCGCCCGTCAGGCGAATATCACTTCGGAGCTGATCGAGATCATCTCCGGCGCGGAAGCGGTCTAAAGCAGCTTCGGAACGGAATCGGGAAATGGCGAATAACTCTGTCGGCCGCATCACGCAGGTTCTGGGCGCCGTCGTGGACGTGCAGTTCGAAGGCGAGCTGCCCTATATCTTCAACGCGCTCACCACCAAGATCGGCGACCGCGAGCTGGTATTGGAAGTCGCTCAAGAACTCGGCGAGCACACGGTGCGCGCCATCGCGATGGACACGACCGATGGTCTGGTTCGCGGCAGCGAAGTGACGGACACCGGCGCACCGATCTCCATGCCCGTTGGCCCGGGCACGCTCGGCCGCATCCTCAACGTCATCGGCGACCCGATCGACGAACGCGGTCCGGTTGAGGCCGTGAAGCGCATGCCGATCCATCGCGAGGCGCCGTCCTTCGAGGATCAGGCCGCGACGGCTGAGATTCTTCCGACTGGCATCAAGGTGGTCGATCTGCTGGCGCCTTACCTGAAGGGCGGCAAGATCGGCCTGTTCGGCGGTGCAGGTGTAGGCAAGACCGTGCTCATCCAGGAGCTGATCAACAACATCGCCAAGGAGCATGGCGGCGTCTCGGTCTTCGCCGGCGTCGGCGAGCGGACGCGTGAAGGCAATGACCTCTATTACGAAATGATGGACGCCGGCGTCATCAAGATCGATGGTGAGGGCTCCAAGGTGGCGCTGGTCTATGGCCAGATGAATGAGCCGCCAGGCGCCCGCGCGCGCGTCGCGCTATCGGGCCTGACGCTCGCCGAATATTTCCGCGATGACGAAGGCCAGGACGTGTTGTTCTTCGTCGATAACATCTTCCGCTTCACCCAGGCGGGCGCGGAGGTCTCGGCGCTGCTCGGCCGTATTCCTTCCGCGGTGGGCTACCAGCCGACGCTGTCCACCGACATGGGCGGGCTGCAAGAGCGCATCACCTCCACCAAGAAGGGCTCCATCACCTCGGTTCAGGCCATCTACGTTCCTGCCGATGATTTGACCGATCCCGCGCCCGCGACATCCTTCGCGCATCTTGATGCGACGACCGTGCTGTCCCGCTCCATCGCCGAGCAGGGCATCTACCCGGCTGTGGATCCGCTGGATTCCACCTCGCGCTCGCTCGATCCGCGCATCGTCGGTGAGGAGCATTACAACATCGCCCGCGAGGTGCAGCGTATCCTGCAGACCTACAAGTCGCTGCAGGACATCATCGCCATTCTCGGCATGGACGAGCTTTCGGAAGACGACAAGCTGGTGGTGGCGCGCGCCCGCAAGATCCAGCGCTTTCTCAGCCAACCCTTCCACGTCGCCGAGGTCTTCACCGGCAGCCCCGGCGTCTTCGTGCAGGTCGCAGACACCATCAAGGCCTTCAAAGGCATCTGCGCCGGCGAATATGACCATCTGCCCGAGAGCGCCTTCTACATGGTCGGCACCATCGAGGAGGCCGTGAAGAAGGCCGAATCGCTGCGCCAGACCGCCTGAGCCGAGGATCGCCGGTGCCCGTCGCCCTTGAGATCGTAAGCCCCGAGAAGCTGCTTGTGGCGCGGGATGTCGATATGGTCGTCATCCCCGCCTCGGAAGGCGATATCGGCGTCTTGCCCGAGCACAGTCCGATGATCGTGCTGCTGCGCGGCGGCGAGGTCATCCTCTACGAAGGCGAGCAGATCGCCGCGCGCTACTTCGTGACCGGCGGTTTCGCCGAAATCACCGGCGAGCGCTGCACTGTTCTCGCCGACATCGCGGAACCCAGCAGCAGCCTCAACCGAGCCGATGGCGAGCGGGACCTTCAGTCCGCCATGGCGGATCTGCGCGAGGCTGAGCGCGCCGGCGACGTAGCCGCCGCATCGGCCGCGACGGATCGCGTGCAGGTGGCTCAGGCGATTGTGGACATCGCCGGGCAAGGCTGAGGCTCCGTCGCCCGCCAGGTGAGGCCAGAGCCAAAGGCGATCCGCTGAAGCTTGATGAGCACACAGAGCGTGATGATCTAATATTCGACCGCGACCCAAGGGTCCGTCATGGCATGCGAAGGCATGCCATCCACGCTTGCCTTCGTGGAGCAAAGGCGTGGATGCCCGGCCTTCGCCGGGTATGACGTGGTGGGAGGAGCATCGCTCAACCCACGACATACTGCTCTAGCGTTTCCAAGCCAGCGCTAAGTTCGTATGAACTTCGGCCATGCATGCGCTTCCAGACGAAGAACGGAATCTTTCGGCCGACAGGAAGATCCTGAGCTTCCCGCGATCCTATAGCGAGCGCGCCGGGCTCTTCACCCCGATCAACGGGCGACCTGAGCGTCAAAGCCACAACGACGACGGTGCCCTGGACAACCGCATCGCTGGCATCGTCAACGGGCTGACCGATCGGAGCAGCCTCTCGCCCGAACGGCGCGCGGCGATCACGGACTGGCCCACGCAGTACCACCTCTCCTCCAAGCGAGCGAACCTGCTGCGGCCCTTCGCCGAGGATCTGCGCGGCAAGCGGGTGCTGGAAGTCGGCGCCGGTTGCGGCGCCATCACGCGTTATCTCGGCGAAACGGCGCGCGAAGTCGTTGCAGTCGAAAGCAACCCGCGTCGGGCTGAGATAATCCGCGCGCGCACCCGAGACCTCGCGAATGTCACCGTCATCAACGACAACCTCTTCGGTTTTACGCTTGAGGAACCAGCCGACGTCATCTTGCTCATCGGCATGCTGGAATATGCCGGGGTCTTTTTCGCCGGCCAGGAAGAGCCCGAGCGAGCGCTGCTCATCCATCTCGCGGGCCTGTTAAAGCCAGACGGATTATTGCTGGTCGCGGCGGAGAACCGGCTCGGCCTGAAACATCTCGCCGGCGCCGCGCGCGATCCTGTCGGTGCCCCCGATCTTGGCGATAGCGACAACACGGCAAGCGTCGCGGCTTTCGGAAAGAACGACCTGCAGCGGATGCTGCGAAGCGCGGGATTTGCGCGGCAGGACATCTATCTTCCTTTCCCTGACTACAAATTACCGAGCGTGGTCATCTCGCCGCTTGGCGCCGCGACACACGGCTTTGATCCCGGCGCCCTGGCGGCGGAGACCGTGCATAGCGATCAGCAGTCTCCCTTGGATCCTGCCTTCTCGCTGCAAAGGGCGTGGCCGGTGGTCGCGGGCAACGGCTTGCTTGCGGAATTGTCCAACGCCTTTCTCGTCGCGGCGCGTCCCACATCGCCAACCGCCGGGGAGCCAAGCAACGGCGTCCTGGCTTGGCATTATGCGCTCGACCGGCAGCCCGCCTTCATGAAAGAGACGGTCTTCGCGAAGCACGACGCCGCCATCCGCGTGAGCCGCCGCCCCCTGACGCTGACCGCCGCCGGCGACTCACCGATCATCCACGCCAATCCGGAAGAGGCTTACCTTCCAACGCGATCCTGGTGGTTCCGCCTGGTCGAGCTGTTCGGGCAGCCGGAATGGACCCTGGACCAGGTCACAGACTGGGCGAGAGTTTGGGTCGAGGCGCTGCTCGCCCGCATCGGCCAAGTCCCGCTTTCGGCGGAATCACTGGTCGAGGGCACGCATTTCGACGCGACACCTTTCAACCTTGCTGTGCTTCCCGAAGGTGCGCCGGTCTTCTTCGACCAGGAATGGCAAACTCGCGCGACGCTCCCGCTTGGCTTCGTGCTGGCCCGCAGTCTGCGGGAGTCGGTGCGGCGGGTGGAAGCCATCGCGCCACCTGCCGATCCGACGCTCGACACGGCCGATCGCATTGTGAGCGCGGTACTGACACAGCTCGGCTTTCTCATCACACCGTCTGATCTCGCACGTTATTCCGAGCTCGAATTGATGGTGCAGACCTGGGTCGGCGGGAAACTTCTACCCGAACACAACGCGACAATTGGCCATGTTTTCCAAAGACCTCTCCGATGGCATTTGCCCGCCGGTAGTCCCTGGCGACTTGCTCGCGTCGAGGAACTTGAAACCCAGCTTCGAGCCTCGGCCGCCGCGCTGTCGGAGATGGCCGCGCATTCCGGCGAACTCCGCCGGCTCTCCGAGGATGTCGGACGTCTCGCGGAGGATATCGCCCGGCGCGAGGCAGCCGCCCGCAGTCAGCGCGGGGAGATGCTGTTGCTCGCGGGTAATGTGAACCGCTTGCGTCTGACCGAGCGACGCGCGCAGCGCCAATGGCGCGAGGCCGCCGATCGGCTGGATACCGCCAACGAGCGTCTCGCAGCACAGGACATCCGGATCGCCGCGCTCGCGGGCTACGAGCAGACGGTCAAGACGATCTACGCCAGCACCACCTGGCGCGTGGTCGCTCCGCTCAACCGCATCGCGGAACGTCATCCGAGTTTCTTCCGGCAAGCGCGAGGAGCTGCCAAGATCCTCGTATGGACCGCGCGCGGCCAAGTTTTCTCCCGTCTCCGACAACGCCGCGCCGTAGCGGCGGGGGCCTGCCTGCCGTCACCATCTCCCACGCTGCCCGCGCTAGCACTGGTACCCGATCCCAAGGAGGCGATGGCCGCGCGACTGCAGAGCGGACTGCAGGATTTCCTCGACAGCGGCGAGCGGCTGGTTCTGCCGGCCGTGGAAAAGCCGCGACTCTCAATTCTCATTGTCTTGTTCAACAAGGCCTTCTTCACCTTGGGCTGCCTGCGGGCCTTGGCTCGGGACCTTGAGCCGGGAATGGAAATCATTCTGCAGGACAACGGCTCGACGGATGAGACCGCCGCATTGCTCGATCGCATCGATAATGCTCGTGTCCTGCGCAACGGCGGCAACCTGGGCTTTCTGCGTGGTGCCAACGCGGCGGCGGCGGCGGCGGGCGGCGAGTTCCTCCTATTCCTCAACAACGACGCCTTCGTGCATGCGGGCTCGATCGCGGCGGCGATCTCCATACTGGATCGGGAACCGGCAGCGGGCGCCGTAGTCGGCCGTCTCATCCATCCGGACCGGCGGCTACAGGAGGCAGGTGCCATCGTCTGGCGAGACGGCATCACCGAAGGCTATGCGCGCGGCCGGCCCGCCGACGCGGCCGAGGCGATGTTCCGACGCGTCGTGGACTACGGTTCCGGAGCCTTCCTGATGACCCGGCGCGACGCCTTCACGCGTCTCGGCGGTTTCGATGAACGATACGCTCCCGCCTATTACGAGGATTCTGACTACTGCCTGCGCCTGCGGGAAATCGGCCTCGCGACCGTCTACGAACCCATGGCGAGCGCCGATCACTTCGAGTTTGGCAGCCAGGCGGCCAGCGGCGAGGCGGAAGCGCTCATGCACCGCAACCGCCGCCGTTTCCGTGCCCGCCATGGCGCGGCTCTGGCCGGTCACTTGCCCGCACTTCCTGGCAACCGCCTCGCAGCACGGGTGCCGCCGGGCGCCAGCGGGCGGCGCGTGCTGGTGCTCGAGGAAAAAGTGCCGCATCGCCCGTACGGCGCTGGCTTCCCCAGGCTGCTGAGCGTGCTCAACGGCATGATCGCGCTTGGCTGGTCGGTGACCTTGCTCCCGCTCGACGAGCCGGAGATTGATTGGGAAGGCGCCTATACCGAACTCGACCCGCGCGTGGAGGTCCTGTCAGGCGGACTCGATGTGCTTGCCAGTCTTCGAGAGGAGCGCTGCGGCTTCTACGAAGTCCTCTTCATCAGCCGCCCCAACAACATGCAGCGTTTCCGCGATTTTGCCGAAACCTCGGGCCTCGACCTTTCCGGCATTCGCATCGTTTATGATGCCGAGGCTTTCGCTGCCCTGCGCGAAATGGCGCGACGTAAGCTTCACGGTGAGGCAGCAAGCGTCGAGGAGGCTGCAGCGCTGATCGAAACCGAGGCGGCGCTGGCCGCAGGCGTGGAATCCGTCACCGCAGTGAGCGAGGCGGAGGCAGCGCTGTTCCGCACTCATGCCCAAGCACCCGCCTATGTTCTCGGCGACACCGTCAGCCTCTCAATCGGTGCTCCGGACTTCGCTCAGCGGCGAGGCTTTCTTTTCGTCGGCCGCCTGCTCGAAACGGACTCGCCCAATTACGACAGCCTGCGATGGTTCGTGCAGGAGATATGGCCCGCGGTGCGGGCGATGCTTGGCCATGTCACGCTGACAGTCGCGGGCGCGCTATTCCCCGGAGCACCCGATCTCGCGGCGCCCGGTGTGGAACTGCTCGGCCAGGTCGAAGATCTCGAGCCGCTCTATGCCAGTGCTCGCATCTTCCTCGCGCCTACGCGCTTCGCCGCCGGCCTGCCGCATAAGGTGGTGGAAGCGGCGGCCGCCGGGCTGCCGACCGTCGCGACAAACCTCATCGCCGGCCAGATGGGCTGGCGCCACGGCGAGGAAATCATGAGCGCCGACCGGCCCGAGGATTTCGCCCAATCCTGCGCCAGCCTGTATGAAGACGAAACGCTATGGTGCCGTGTGCGGGATGGCGGCCAGACGCGCATCGCGGCCGAGCACAGTCAGGCGCGCTTCATCGCGACACTCGCCGCCGTATTGGACGGCACCGGCCAGAGCTGAAGATCCGCCGCCGCTACCCGCAACACCTCCCGCATCCCGCGATCCGCGCGCGCCGGATCGCGCAGCCGGATCGCCTCGACAATCTCGCGATGCGCCGAGGACGCGGCCTCCAGAGACAGTGCGGCGCCGCTCGACCGGCGAAAGGCCGCGAGCAGGACTGAGGAGACCGTCCCGGCCCATTGCAACAGGAAAAGATTGCCGCTCGCCCGCAGCACCGCGAGGTGGAAGTCGAGATCGGCCGCGACGCGCTCCTCCAGCGTTGGCGCCGATGCCATCCGGGTGAAGGCTTGATCGATGGCGGCAAGATCGGCGGCGCTCGCGCGGTCCGCGGCCAGCGCCGCCGCGCCTGGCTCGATGAGCCAGCGGCATTCCAGCAGGGCGCCCAGCATATCGGCATCCATGGTAGGACCGCACCAGGCGAGCAGCTCCGGATCCATGAGGTTCCAGCTCTCGCGCGGCAATACACGGGTGCCGGTGCGGGGGCGCACGCCGAGCATGCCCTTCGCCGTCAGCACCTTGATCGCCTCGCGCAAAGCCGATCGGCTGACCCCGAGTTCGGCGCTCAGGTCCTGTGTATTAGGCAGCCCCTCGCCAGGCGCGATGTCGCCCGACAGGATACGGCGCGCGAGCGTATCCACCACACTGCGATGCACACGGGGGCGTGGGCTAAGTCTGACTTGACTCAACGAATGATCCGAATATTGATCCGCTGCGGTAGCATACCGTTCCCGCCGTATAGGGAAAGGGCGGGATGCGGAGGAAGTCGATGAACTCCATCAGCGGGAACGTCCGCGCAGCATGACGGCCATCAAACTCCCCCCGGCAATGCTATTGGGCCCCTGCGTTGGTATCGAGGTCGGCCTAGCGGCGCCCTCAGAGACGGTGGGCTATTGATGGCGGGACGGCTGCAAGACAAGGTCGCCTTGGTGACCGGCGCTGGCCGGGGCATAGGCGCAGCGATCGCCTGGTGCTTCGCGCGCGAAGGCGCCGCCGTCGTTATCGCCGAGAAAGACCCCGAGACCGGCGCCGCTATGGCGGAACGGCTTCAGGAGCAAGGCGCACGCGCGCTCTTCGTCGAGATGGATGTAACCGCCCGGCGTGATGCCGAAACGGCGGTTGCTCAGGCGCTCGGCGCTTTCGGGCGGCTCGACACTCTCGTCAACAATGCCGGCATTAACGTCTTCCACGAGCCGCTCGAAACCAGCGAGGCCGAGTGGCGCCGCTGCTTCGCGGTGGACCTCGATGGCGTCTGGCACATGTGCCGCGCGGCACTGCCCGGAATGCTCGAGCAAGGCAGCGGTTCGATCGTGAACATCGCCTCCAGCCATTCGAGCACGATCATCCCCGGCACCTTTCCCTATCCGGTCGCGAAGCACGGTCTGCTTGGGCTTACCCGCTCGCTCGGCATCGAATATGCGGCGCGGGGCGTGCGGGTGAATGCCATCGCGCCCGGCTATATCGATACCTCAATCGCCCGCGACTATTGGGCGACCTTCCCGGACCCCGCCGCTGAAAGGGCGCGGGCTGAGGCGCTGCATCCGCCGAAGCGCATCGGGCGGCCCGAGGAAGTCGCCATGACCGCTGTTTTTCTCGCCTCCGACGAGGCACCTTTCATCAACGCCGCCTGCATCGCGATCGATGGCGGCCGGTCGGTCGTCTATCATGACTGAGCCAGCTTGGATCGCGTGCGCATTGGCGGCGCGCCATGAGACCCGCCGATCCCCGGCGGGAAGTCTGCGGAGCTGCCGCCCGGGCGCCGCACCGATCAACAAAGGGCGAAGGGACGGACAATGAAATCACGCACGACACTTCTCGCCACCGCCTGCGCCGCCGTCGTTTTTGCCGGCGGCATGACGGCGTTTTCGGCCGCCCGCGCGGCCGATGATGCGCCGCTGACGATCGCTTACATTCAGAAACAGGGCGACCAGCAGTATTTCGTCGATGAGGCCCAGGGCGCCAAAGACGAGGCCAAAGCGCTGGGCAA
This sequence comes from Acidisoma sp. L85, assembly GCF_009765865.1. Taxonomy (GTDB): domain Bacteria; phylum Pseudomonadota; class Alphaproteobacteria; order Acetobacterales; family Acetobacteraceae; genus Acidisoma. The sequence continues at coordinate 433,051 of NZ_LMUQ01000026.1, read as the reverse complement.
TGTGAAGGTCGATGTCGTCAACGTGCAGATGGATGCCAATGCCGCCATCAGCGCGATGAACGTGATGGTCGGCCAGAAAGTGAACGGCATCGCCATCGTGGTGCCGGATCAGCAGATCGGGCCGCAGGTCATCGACATGGCGACGACCGCCAATATTCCGATTGTCTCGACCGATGATCCGATCAAGAGCGGCACTGGGCAATTCGCGGCTTTCGTCGGCTTCGATGGCTACCAGATGGGCTATAAGGTCGGCGAGGCGGCGGGCGATATCTACAAGCAGCTTGGCTGGACCGCAGACACCACCCGCGTCGCCGCGCCCTATGAGCAGCAGCTTTCCGTCTGCGCGGATCGGGAGAAGGGCGAGGAAGCCGGCTTCCTCGCGGCGGCAGGAACTGTGCCGACGATTATCAAGATCGGCACCGACAATTCGGTGGTGGACGCGCAGAACCGCACGGCGGCCGTCGTCACCGCCAATCCGCAGATCAAGCATTGGGTCGTCTGGGGCTGCAACGATGAGAGCGAGACCGGTGCCGTGACAGCCCTCGCCAATGCCGGCATTCCGGCCGATGGCATCGTCGGTGTTGGCCTGGGCGGCTATCTCACCTGCAAGGATTGGCAGGCGGGTCAGCCGACCGGCAACAAGGCGGCGCTGTTCATTAGCGGCCATGATGTCGGCAGCGCGGCGCTGAAGGTTCTGGTGGATTCGATCCGCAACAAGACGCCGCTGCCCCCGAAGACCATCGCGACGACGACGATCGTGACGCCCGGCAACTGGAAGAGCGTCATGGGTAGCTGCAGCTAGGGCGGGCGAGCGCGGGGTGGGTCGTAAACCCACCCCCCAACCCCTCCCTTGCAGGGAGGGGGGCCACGCGGCCTGACTTCACCCCTCCCTGGAAGGGAGGGGCCGGGGGTGGGTCAGCGGGCCGCGAGAGAAAGGCGTCCCATGACTGATCCGGTCGTCCTCAAAATGGAAAACGTCGCCAAGCGTTTTGGCGCCGTGCAGGCGTTGCGCGGCGTCTCGCTCTCGGCGCGGCGCGGCGAGGTGCTCGCACTGATGGGCGAGAACGGTGCCGGCAAATCGACGCTGCTGCGGTTGATGAGCGGTGTGCATCAGCCCGACGAAGGCAGCATCACCGTCGATGGCCAGACCGTCATTTTCGCAACGCCCCATGCGGCGCGCGAGTCCGGCGTTCGCGTGGTGGTGCAGGAACCCGAGATCATCCCGGATGTTTCCGTCGCCGAAAACGTCTATGCCGGCGCCCTGCCGCGTCGCGGTCGCCTGTTCGATCGCACCGGCCTCTATGCGCAGGTGGCGAAGGATCTCGCCCGGTACGGCTTCACCGGTGTCATCCGCCCCGAACAGCTTGGCCGCACATTGTCGCCAGCCCAGCGCCAGATCGTCGAGATTCTGCGGGCGCTGACGGGCGGTGCCCGCATCATCGCTTTCGACGAGCCGACTTCCTCCTTGTCGGATCACGAGGTGGAGTCACTCTTCCGCCTTATCACCCAGCTCACGGTGGAAGGAATCGCCGTGATCTACGTCTCGCATCGCATGAAGGAGATCTTCCGCGTCGCCACGCGTATCCTCGTGCTGCGCGACGGCGCCTCCGTCGGCGAGCGTATCGCCGCGGAGACCAATGATGGCGAGCTCGTCCGCATGATGGTCGGCCGCGACCTCTCGGCGCTTTTCCCGCGCAGCCCCCGCCAGATCGGCCGCACGGTGCTGCGCCTGCGTGACGTCACCACCGAGGACGTATCCGGCATAAGCTTCGAGGTGAGGGCAGGGGAGGTGGTGGCGCTTGCTGGTCTTGTCGGCGCCGGACGCACGGAACTCGCGCATGCCGTCATAGGCGACACGCCCATCCTATCCGGCAGTGTCGAGGTCGAGGAGAAGCCGCTTCATCTGCGTTCGCCGCGTGACGCGGTGCGCGCCGGCCTGGCCCTCGCGCCCGAGGAACGCAAGCAGCAAGCGCTGCTCATGAAGCGTTCGGTGCGCGACAATATTTGCCTTTCGGTGCTCAGCCGGTTGCAGAAATTCCACATCGTGAGTCGTGCCGAGGAATCCCGTATCGCCCGCCGCTACGTCGCCGAGCTGCGCGTACGCACGCCCACGATCGAGCAGGAGGTTTCAACACTCTCCGGGGGCAATCAGCAGAAGACGGTGCTGGCGCGCTGGCTGGCCCGGCAGGCCAAGCTTTTGATTCTCGACGAACCGACGCGCGGCGTCGATGTTGGCGCCAAGGCTGATATCTACGCCATCATCGACAAGCTGGCCGCCGAGGGCAGCGCCATCCTGGTGATCTCGTCCGAATTGCCGGAGGTGCTGGGCCTCGCCGACCGCATCATCGTGATGCAAGGCGGCCGCATGCGCGGCGAACTCACGCGCGACGAAGCGACCGAAGAGAAAATCCTGAGCCTCGCTATCCTGGAGGATGCTGCATGACCGCGACCGCAGCCGAGACGGCCGTGTCACATCCTTCCACGTTCCGCCGCGCCCTGGCGACGATCGGCGTGCAGAATGTCAGCCTGTTGCTGGCACTCGCGGCTCTTGTCGCCTTTATCGGCGTGCAGAACAGCAACTTCTTCTACGCCAGCAATATCGCGACGATCGGAACCACCGTTGCGATCGTCGGTGTGCTCGCGGTCGTGCAGACCGTGGTGATGCTGCTGGGCGGCCTCGACATTTCCGTGGGATCGCAAGCGGGGCTCACCTCCGTCGTCTCCGCGATGGTCTTCATGTCGACCGGCAGCGCGCTTGCCGGCATCGCGGCGGCGCTGGTGCTGGGTCTTTGCACCGGGCTGCTCAACGGCGTTGTCATCATCTATGGCCGTGTGAATGCGGTGATCGCGACGCTCGCGACCTTCGCCGCCTATCGCGGCGTGGCGAACCTGGTCTCCAATGGCCGGGCGCAGGGCTATACGGGCATGAACCACTTGTTCGTGTTCCTCGCGCGGGGCGACATCCTCGGCATTCCCGCGCTCATCTGGATTCTGCTGCTCGTGGCGCTGCTGGTGCAGCTCATGCTCCACTTCACGGATATTGGCCGCAACATCTACGCTGTCGGCGGCAATGCGACGGCGGCGCGGCTCGCCGGAATTCCGCTCAACCGCTACATCATCGGCATCTACATGCTTGTGGGCGTCGTCGCGGCACTGGCCGGCATTCTGCTGACCGCGCGCACCGGATCGGGGCAACCGACTTCCGGCAGCCAGGGACTTGAACTTCAGTCGATCACCGCGGCGGCGCTGGGCGGCGTCTCATTGCAGGGCGGGCGAGGAACCATCGTCGGCACGATCCTGGCGGTGATCCTGCTCGGGGTGCTTGAGAACGGCTTGATCATCCTGAACGTGAATTCCTTCTGGCAGGATATCGCGCAGGGCGCCTTGCTCGTGATCGCCGTCGTCATCCAGCAGCGCCGCGCGGGCGGCCGTGGCGTCGGCTTGCCGTAGGCTCTCGCCGCTCACGCGAGCGAAAGCAACGTCTCCTCTAAGGCCGCCGACTGCCGCCGCGCATCCAGATGTTGCACGACAAACCGCCGCGCCGCCGTGCCGAGCACCGCGAGGGTGTGCGGTTCGGCCAATAGGTGTGCGATTGCCTCCGCCAGCGCCGCCGGATCACGCGCCGGAACGATCTCGCCCGTCTCACCCGGCCGCACGACGCCCTCAACACCAGCCTCGTCGCTCGCGAGAACCGGCAGACCCAGCGCCATCGCCTCCACTGCGACGCTCGGTAAACCCTCAGCGTCGCCGCCGCTCGCGCGTAGGCTTGGCGCAACCAGAACCCTCGCCCGGCGCATCAAACGCGCGACCTCCTCGGAGGGCTGCCAGCCAACGAAGCTCAAGCGCGCCAACCCCTCGGCCTCGCGGCGTCGCACCGCCGCTTCCGGTCCGTCACCAACAATGACCGCCGCCGGCTCCTGCCCCTTCGCCCGCAGGAGGTGAAGTGCCGCGATCAAGGTCCCGAGCCCCTTTTTCTCCACGAACCGGCCAACGAACAGCACGCCGTCGCGCGGCTCCTCCGGTTGAGGCTCAGGGATCTCTGTGCCGACCGGCAGGAGTACCAGCTTCTCACGCGGGAAGCCTCGCTCGATCAGCCGGACTCGCACGCTTTCCGACACACAAACGAACAACCGCGTCTGCGCGATCAACCGCGGCAGCCGGCGAGCGAAAACTCCCGGCGGGAAGCGGCGGTAATGGGTGTTCTTATGTGCGTCCCCACCATGGAAAGTGACGACAAGTGGGATCCCAAGCGCCTGCACGATCGGCAAAGCCAGGGCGCCCCCGCGCCCAAACTGTGCATGCAGTGCCATCGGCTTCAACGCTTCGAGGGCCGCCAGGTCCGGCACTAACCCGGCCTCCTTGAAGGCAAGCCGCCGCAAGCCACCGAGCGGGCCTTCACCCCCCAGCCGCCGCGCATCCAAGCCGCTCGAAAATTCGGTCAGGCGGCGGCCGATCCAAATGGGATGGAGCCTCGTAAAGCCGCAATACTGGCGGCGCATGAAACCGGTTTCGGAGGCTGGCAGGATGACGTCGCGATAGACCAGAACCGAGCGGCTCATGCCGGCAGGGTGACTGTAACCCGTGCGCCGCCCTCCGCCCGGTTGGCCAGCACAAGGTCGCCACCATGGGCGCGGCTGATGTCTCTTGCGATCGTCAGCCCGAGGCCGACGCCGCCAGTCTCGCGATTGCGGCTCGTTTCCAGCCTTTGGAAAGGCTGCATCACCCGCTCCATGTCATCGAGCGGGATCCCAGGGCCCGTATCCAGAACCTCGACGCGCAGCATATCGCTGCCTTCCTTCGGCAGGAGCAGCCGGACCTTCGCGCTGTCGCCGTATTTCAGAGCATTGGAGACGAGATTGGTGAGGACCCGCTTGAAAGAACGCCCGCGCAACTGGGCGGTCAGATGGTCCGGCCCTTCGTAACTCAGCCGGTCGATCGTTTCGGGCGCCGCGTCACCCGCCTCGTCGAGCACGGTGCGGATAAGTTCGGGAAGATCGACCGGCGAGAGCGGTTCGGCGGAACTCGCATTGCGCCCGAAGGTGAGGGTGGCGGAGACCATGGCCTCCATCTCGTCCAGGTCATTCAGCATCTTCGCGCGCTGCTCGTCGTCTTCCATGAACTCGGCGCGCAACCGCATGCGGGTGATCGGTGTCCGCAGGTCGTGACCGATGGCCGTCAGCAGCAACGTCCGGTCCTCGATGAAGCGGCGGATGCGGCTCGCCATCGTGTTGAAGGCGGCAGCGGCGGCCGCGACCTCGAGCGGTCCATCCTCGGGCAAAGGCGGGGCATTGACATCGCGCCCCAGGCGCTCGGCGGCTTCGGCGAGGGTACGAACCGGAGCGGTCAGGCGGCGAACGGCCCAGATTGTCAACAGCGCCGCGAGCACGGTCATCACGAGGAAGGCGGCGAGGAAGGCCGGCCCTTGCAGCGCATCAGGGCGCGGCAATGGGCTCGAGACGATCAGCCAGTCTGTGCCATGCGGCATTTGCAGCGCGGTGATCTGCAACCGATGGTCCGGATCCGCCATGAGCTGGATCCGCCGTGGCCGGAACTCGGGGGGCAACGGGAAGCCGGCGATATTGACCAGCACGCTGCGGCGGAGCGACGGGGGCGCCGGGAAGGCACTCTTGGACTTCGTGTCCGGAGTGGGCGCCACGAGGGCTGCGAAGTTGCGCGGCAGCACCAGCTTCGCCAGCCGGGTCTGGCGGGCCTCAGCGGGCACATCCACCAGGTCCCGATAGATCGTCATGATCCGCAGGGTCTGGCCGCGCAGCTCGGCGGCACGGACGAACTCGTTCCGGTCGAGCGTATGGATGCCGAGGCCCAGGCACTGCACGACGACAAGGCCGAGGATCACGACAAGCGCTGTCCGCGCCGCGAGGCTGCGGGGCCAGAGACGTAGGGAGCGGCGGGCGTTGGTCTGCGCGGTCACCAGCAGATGGTTACAGCCGGTCCACCGTCGTCGCCAAGACATAGCCGCCCCCACGCACCGTCTTGATGATCTGCCCGCCACGTCCTTGGTCGTCGAGCTTGCGGCGCAACCGGCTGATGGCGACGTCGATGGCGCGATCGAAGGGCCCCGCCTGCCGCCCACGCAGCAGGTCGAGCAGCATGTCGCGGGTGAGCACGCGGTTGGCGCGATCCAGCATTGCGATGAGGAGATCGTATTCGCCGCCGGTCAGCGGCACCTCGACGCCATCCGGGTTCAGCAGCCGACGCCGCGATGGCTCCAAAGTCCATCCCGCGAATGTCACGGGGCGCGCGACGCGCTCCCCTGGCGCCGGCGATTCGCCGCTGTCGTGCGCGCGGCGCATCACGGCGCGGATCCGGGCCATGAGTTCGCGCGGGTTGAATGGCTTGGCGATATAGTCGTCAGCCCCCAGCTCCAGGCCGATGATGCGGTCGGTCTCCTCGCCCATCGCGCTGAGGACGACGATCGGCACGTCCTCCTGGTCACGCAGCCAGCGGGCCAGATCGAGGCCGTTCTCGCCGGGGAGCATGAGGTCGAGCACGACAAGGTGAAAGGCGCCGCGGGTCCAGGCCCGCCGGGCCTCCCGCGAGTCTCTGACCGCAGTGATCCTAAAGCCGCTCTTCTCAAGAAAGCGTGTCAACAGATCGCGAATTTCGCGATCGTCGTCCACGACTAATAGATGCGGGCGAGTCTCCATGACTTGCAGGTATAGGTCGGCGGCTTAAGGATTGGCAGTAGCTGGCGTGCACTGTTGCAATTTGTCGCGTTCAGGACCGAAAGCCGACACCGAGCGGCGCCAGCTTTGCCTGGTCGATAGACAAAGGAGCCCTTCATGGGACGTTTCGGGACTGCGCTCATTATTACCCTCGCGCTGGGCGGCGCGACACTGGAAGGCTACTCCGCTCGCGCTCAGTCGTCCGAGCCAGCCGCGCCGGCGGCAGCCGCCGCACCCACCGTGCCACAAGCGCGGCTGGGCTCGCCCTCCGGCACACCGGTCGGCATGCTTCTTGCCGATGCCGGCGCGCCTGGCCAAGATGCACCGCCGCCCCCGCCTGCTCCGGGTGGTCCCGCGAGCTGGGTCGGTCCCGGCGGTCCCGGCGGTCCCGGCATGGGGCCGGGGGGCATGCGGCCGCCGATGCGCGGCCTCATCCAACGTATCCATCATGAGATCGTGACCTGGGGTCTGATCTACCCGCAACGCGACAAGCACCTCAGCGTCGCTGACGTACAGATCCTTGCTCAGGCGATCCTGCTCTCCAAAGGCAATCACGACTGGAAGGTGACGGATGTCGCCGGCCAGGCCGACGGCACCATCGCCTTCGCCTATGCCACGAGCGATGGCGGGGTCATCGCGCGTTTCGCCATCGATCCCCATAGCGGCCGCATCAACCGCATCGGCTGACGCTGCACGCTGCCACCGACGCTCTTCTCAACCCGTTCGGGCAGGGAAGAGCGTCACCTGGCCCCCGAGTCGCGGCTTGCCCAGCTTCCGGTGGTGCGCCTTGCCTAGCGCCGAGCCGGTCTTTGATCCCAGGCCCTTATCCGCCTCATCCATTTCTCTGGCAAAATTATCTTCCTAGTCCAGCAGCTTGGCTAAGCCGCCAGGCGTGCGCCGTCGCGGCGGCGAAGGGAGAGGTTGCGCAATCGCCTGCGGGCGAGGGATAGACGGGTTCCGACGGAGGTCGCGCTTGCCGCCAACACCGCTTTCCCCGGGCCTCGCCACGCGCGAAAAGCCCATCGACGCGCCAGTCGTGCAAAGCGCGGCCGAGTGCCTGACGCTGACATGGCCTCCCGAGACGAGGCTGCCCCCACGCATGCTGGCTCTGCTGGATGGGCAGCCCGTCGCAACTCTGTCCCCGCAGCGCGCGGGCGCGGAGATGCGCATCCCGGTCGCCGGAGAGAAGCTGCCCGGTTTCCTCAACTTTCGCGATGCCGCTACGGGTGCGCCCTTGCTCGCGGAGCCCCTGCGGCTCGCATCGATCATCGCCCCTCGGGTCGAGCGGGCCGTCGTTGTCGCCGGTGGCAATCTGTCGCTGGAGGTCTCTCTGGCAAGCCGCCTGCTGTCCCGGCTCCAAATTCGCGGCATGACGGACGACAATGTTCTAGCCGTGGACGGCATCGCTCGGTCCGAAGCCGCGCCGGGCGATCAAGGCAGGGCGCTTTACCGCGTCGTGCTCCCGCTGCGGAGTTTTGCGTCGGTTCCCGGCGGTGCCGCGGTAACTCTGGAAATCGGCGGCTGGCGGATCGATCCCGCCATCACCATCGGCAAACAGCACGTCAACCTCGTCGGCTATGTCGAGCATGCCTCGCAGGAAGCGCTCACCGGTTGGGCCGCCGATCTCAATGACCCCGACCGACGATTGCAAATCGCGGCTCAGGTGGGTGATCGCGTCCTCGCGACGGTCACGGCGGACCACCCGCGCCCAGACCTCGCGAGCATCGGCGTCGCGGCAACGCATTGTGGCTTCCATTTCCCGACGGGCGCCTTCGGCAGCGTCACCGACGGGGAAGAAATCTCAATCGTTCTGGCGGACACAGGAATCAACCTGGTCAATAGTCCGCTCAGGATTAGCGTCTCGGCCACGATCCGCGGCCTCTTCGACACGATCGATGGCGATAGTGCCTGCGGCTGGGTGACGGACCTCTCGCAACCCGACGTGCCCTGCATGGTCGAGGCGCTTTGTGAGAACCGCGTCGTCGGTCGCGCGACCGCCAATGGCCTGCGGCGCGATGTGTTGGAAGCGGGCTGGCCAACCGAGCGCTGCGGCTTCCGAATCATCTTCAGCGAGCCCCTGCACAGTCTCCTCGGCAAGGACATCCGCGTTCGCGTCGAGGGCACGCCGACATTCCTGAACGGCGGCCCGCTGCAACCCCGTCTCAACCCGAACGAGGCAACCTATCTCGCACCGGATCGCGGCATCGCGCCTGCCGCGCTCGCCCGGCTGCGCAAGCTCGTCGCGCGCCGCACCGAGGGCGGTGGCGTCAGCCTCGTCATGCCCATCCACAACACTAAGCGCGAGTGGCTCATCGAGGCACTGCGTAGTGTCTGCACACAATGGTGCGAGCGCTGGGAATTGATCTGCGTCGATGACGCCTCGACCGAGCCGCAAGTTGCCTTCGTGCTCAACTGGTTCGCGCTAACCGAGCCCCGCATCCGCGTCATCAGCTCGCCACGCAACCTTGGCGTCGCTGGCGCCACCAACCTCGGCATCGCGGCTGCCACGCTGCCGTTCGTCGCGCTGATGGACCACGACGACGTGCTGGAACCTGACGCGGTCTATCAACTCGTCATGACGGCGAAGCAGACCGACGCAGACCTGATCTACAGCGACGAGGCGATCACCGGCGAGGACTCCGCGAGAGTTTTGGCCGTGCGTGCCCGGCCCGCCTTTAGCCACGACTACTATCTGTCGCATCCCTATTTCGTGCATCTCGTCGCGGTGCGGCGCGAAGTGGCGCAGCGCGTCGGTTTCGACGACTCGCTGCGGATCTCGGCCGATGTCGATTTCGTCCTGCGAGTGATCGAGGAATCCAGCGCCGTCGCCCATGTGCCGCGCGTGCTGTATCGCTGGCGCACCCATGGCGGCAGCACCGGGCATGGTAAGCGCGACGAGGTGATGGCAGCTACCACCGCGGCGATCCAGCGCCATCTCGACCGCATTCAACCGACCGCGATCGCCAGCGCCGCGCCCGAATTCAACCAGTTCGAGGTCGCCTGGCTGGATCCTGGCGGGCTGGTGCTCATCGTGATCCCGACCAAGGACGGCGTCGATGTGCTGCGCCAATGCGTCGAATCGATCGAGCGCACGGTTCCGGTAGAGGCTTACCGGCTCGTGGTGATCGACCACCAGTCCAAGGAGCCGCGCGCCAAGCGCTACCTGGCACAGCTCGCCGAGCGGCACATCGTCATGCCCTACAAAGGCGCCTTCAACTACGCCGCCATGAACAACCTCGCGGTGCGGACGCACGGCAAAGGCGCGGCCTTCGTGCTGCTTCTGAACAACGACGTGGAGGCGATCGACTCGGGTTGGCTGCAACGGCTGCGGTCGATCGCCGCACGACCGGAGGTCGGCGCCGTTGGCGCCCTTCTCATGTATCCGGACAAGCGCGTCCAGCATGCAGGGGTTGTGGTCGGCATCAATGGCCTCGCCGACCACGCCCTGCGCTTCGATGACGTCTGGGAAGGGGAGGGGCAGCGCGCCCTTGGCTACAACGCCTCGCTGACCGCGCTGCGCGATTTCTCAGCCGTTACCGCTGCCTGCATGATGATGCGGACGAGCGTATTCGCCGAGGTTGCCGGCTTCGACGAGACCTTCGCCGTCGGTTTCAACGACACCGACCTCTGCCTGCGCATCGGCCGCGCGGGCTACAAGATTCTCTATGATGGCCGCACCATCCTCTACCACCATGAATCCGTGACGCGCATCGCGCGCTCGGCGCTGAAGCACCCGAAGGACGACCAGCGGTTGCGGGACGAGTGGAACACACTGCTGCGCGAGGGGGATCCGTACTACAATCCGGCGCTGGAACTCGTCGGCCGGGACCACCGCCTCCGCGAAGGCCGCTGCGGTCCAATAATGCCGCGCGTGGTGCGGCTGAAATCGCAGGCCGCTGCGGAGCCGCCAAAGGCCAAGCCACGGCGGAAGATCAAGGCGTAAAAGGCCAACTGGCGGTGACTCTGGCCCATTACCGTCATGCTCGGCCTTCGCCGAGGATGACGGTTGGGGAGTCGCTCCCAACACCTGGAGGTAAACCCGCCGGTTTCCGGGGGCCTCCCTCTCGTCCGACGCGCCGCTACTCCCTGCGCTCCAGCGCCTTCTTCGCTTTGCCTGGCGCCAGCCGCGCCATCGCCGCCTCGATGCGCGCATCCGTCTCCGCGCTTCTCTCCGCCGCACGTCTCTGGCGACGCTTTTCCGGCGCGCGGACCTGGGCGATCTGCGCGTTGAGTTCCGCGCCGAATAGCACCGCATAAGCGCTCACATAGAACCACATCATGACGCCGACCGCCGCGCCGAGCGGTCCATAGGTCGCGCTATAGCTCGCGATGTTGCTGACGTAGAAGGAGAACAGCACCGACACGAGCAGCCACAGCACCGCCGCCGTGAAGGCGCCCGGCAAAACCGGCCCGACCCCATCGGGATGCGGCGCCGGCCCGATGCGGTAGAACAGCACCAGGATCAGCAGCACGAACACGAATAGCCCCGCGATGCCGCAAAGATGCGCGAGCTGGGCGGTATATTTGGATAGGCCCAGAGCCGAGAACGCGGTGGGTAAGCCCACCAGCACGCCAATCCCCGCCACCGCCGCCAGAACCGCGCCGAAGGTCATCACCAGCGCGAGCGCCTGGAAGTGCAGCATGCCGCGCGTCTCCTTGCGGCGATAGGCGAAATTCAGCGCCCAGATCAGTGATTTAGTGCCCGAGGCCGCCGACCAGAAGGCGATCAGGAAACTGATCACAAGGCTCGCGCTCAGCGTGCCGCTGCGGTTGCTCACAAGCTCGTGCACGCGGTCCGATAATAGCTGGTAGGCCGCCCCCGGCATGATCTGCTTGAGATAGGCAAGCTGCGGTTCCACCGTCACCGGGTCGAAGGCCATGCCGTAGATCGAGATCAGCATGGTCACCGCAGGGAATAGCGCGAGCGTCGCATAGAAGGCGCAGCCGGCGGCGTTGAGGGACATGTAGTCCGAGATCATCGCGACCGCCGTCCGCCGGATCACCCGGCCGCGCGGAGTCTTCAGCTGTCCCTCGATCTCGCGCCGCAGCGCGCCATTCACGATCGGCATCCACTATCCCCGCCCGGCGCCGAGCCATCGCATGCCCTTCGCGCGACTGGTGTGAAGATTCGAGCCTTGCGACGCAAGATCAAGCCGTCTATCTCCCCGACCACGCAGCCACGCACGTGCCTCTGGCCCCTCAGGTCACGCAACGACGTCAAGCGTTCTGGCAAAGCGACGCTAGTTCGTTCGACCGTTTCGCAACCTCGCCCGCCGCCTTTACCCGGCGGGCGCAAAGCACAGGGGCCTTGGCGATGACGCCCAAGATCGTCCGTTTTATCCGTTCCGAGCAGCCGGCAACCCCTTGCCTGGTGCTGGACGTCGATCGGGTCGAGCATAACTACCGCGCGATTCGCGCCGCCGTTCCCCCTGCGGGCGTCTACTACGCCATGAAGGCCAATCCGGCACGCCCGATCCTCGAGCGGCTGGCCGCCCTCGGCTGCGGCTTCGACGCCGCGGGGATTGAGGAGATCGAGGCCTGCCTCGCCGCCGGCGCGCTCCCCGGCGTCATCAGCTTCGGCCATACCGTGAAGAAGACGTCGAGCATCCTCCGGGCGCATCGCCTGGGCATCTCCCTCTTTGCCTTCGACTCGGAGGAGGAACTGCGCAAGATCGCCCGCGCCGCGCCCGGCAGCCGGGTCTATTGCCGCCTGATGGTTGCCAATGACGGCGCCGACTGGCCGCTCTCACGCAAATTCGGCACCTCGGCGGAGGAGGCGATCCGCCTGCTGCCGCTGGCCGCGACCCTTGGGCTGGTGCCCTATGGCGTGTCCTTCCACGTCGGCAGCCAGCAGACCGAGCCGCGCGCCTATGCCGACGCCATCGCCGAGGCGGCGTTGGTCTTCGAGACGCTCGCGGCCCAGGGCCTGATCCTCGGCTTCCTCAACCTCGGCGGCGGCCTGCCCGTACGTTACCGTGAGGAGGTGCCCGGCCTCGACCGCTTTGGCGAGACGATCATGCAGGCGCTCGCCCGCCACTTCGGCCATGCGATGCCGGAGATTGGCATCGAGCCGGGGCGCGCGATCGTCGGCGATGCGGGACTGGTCTCAAGCGAGGTGGTGCTGGTGAGCCGGCGCGACCCCGATCCGGGCGCGCCACGCTGGGTCTATCTCGATATCGGCCGTTTCGGCGGCCTGGCCGAGACGGAGGGCGAGGCTATCCGCTACCGCCTGACCACAGAGCACGACGGCAGCGAAACCGGCCGCGCGGTCCTGGCGGGCCCGACCTGTGACGGCGCCGACATCCTGTATGAGAAGGCCGGCTATCATCTGCCGTTGTCGCTCAAGGCCGGCGACCGCCTCCAGATCGAGACGGCGGGCGCCTATGTCTCGACCTACGCCGCCCAATCCTTCAACGGCTTCACCCCGCTGGCGGAATATTATTTGTAAGACGCGCCGGACGCTGCGTCAGAATCCGCGAGCGGTCGGACATCCGCATTGCGTTTGGGGGGCTCGCGTTGGACGACTGCGGACTCTAGCGGCCGTCGCGGGTGGATCTTCGTTGCATTTTCAGCAAAGCAATCTGTCGCATGCGATAGAAAGATGCTGAGTTGAAATGAATACGATAAAGAAATAAGAAGGGCATCTGCCTTATCGGCGGGGCGGCGTCGGCAATCGCTCGCTACAGGAGCGGTCACCAGAGGCCACCTCGTCAGCGGGACGATAGGCGATGTGGGAGTGCGAACTGCGTTGGGTGCGTCTACGGAATCGGATTACCAACCTATCCTGATAGAGCGTTGCCCTGGCGCATCGAATCTGATTGTTGTTTTTGCATCTTACGAGGGGAGGTGGGATTTCAGGAGCGCACTCGCTGACAAACACGCCCACAAAGTCTTTCTAAAGGATACGACGCGCCGCTGGTATCAGCTAGGAGCCGATGGCTTCGATGGAATAGACCAAGTTGTCGAGTTTCTCCGCGTGACGATCCAAGAACTCGGGGTTCAAAAGGTGTGTACCCTCGGGAGTTCTCTTGGGGGATACGGCTCCCTTATGTTTGGAGATCTTATCGAGGCTGATCACTCGATTGCCTTCGCACCGCAATCTTTTCTTACCGCCGAATTGAGGGCGATGGAACGCGATGACAGATGGAGGCAGGATTTTCTTCGATTTGAACCTGGTAAGTTCGGTGATCTAGGAAAAATACCGAATGTGAGGGCTGGAGAGCGAACAATCATTGTTTCGCAAGGCGTTCCAATTGACATGGTTCACGCCCTTCACCTGTCTGGTTCCCAGAATACTCGAATCCTCGCAATGGAAGCAGGGAGTCACAATCCGGCTCTCTTAATGAAATACAGAGGAACGCTTGACAAGATTCTGAGCGATTTGGTGTTTGAAGAGGAGCCGTCGGACTCTTCCTTTGCCGATTTTGTGGTGCCGGAGATCTCCCTACGACAAGAGATCGACAACTCTCTAGTTGAAATTGTTTCTGACATTATGTCGCAGCTACATAGATCGAAAAGTTTCGAGATTTGGAAAGTTCTGCAAGCGCTGTGTCTGAGGAATGACTGGGCATATGGTCACAACTTGATGGGAAAGTATTATCGAGATCTATCCGAGTTTAGTAAGGCTTCGTCCCACTTCGACCAAGCGATCGCTCTGCGCCCAGAATTCGACGACGCTCTTTTTGAGCGGTCTATGCTGCATATTCGAGATAGAGAGTTCGACGCAGCAGTGTTACTTTTGCAAATTGCCAGAAGAAATGATCCTTATCGAGCGGCCATAAGAGCTCGTTTGGGGCAGGCATTCCTGGGACTAAAGAAACCGGCTGAAGCAATAAGCCAGCTAGAGAGGGCGGTAGCACTTGCTGAGAATTGGGACTTGCCGAGAAAACTTCTCTCTGAAGCCTACCTTCTCCTAAATTAGATCAAAAGCCATCCAGTACGCCCTACCTAAACAAACGAAACTTAGAGGCGTTAGAATGTTGGAAAAAAACGACACAGACTCGGCACGGCGCGACGATTACAGAAAATCAATCATCGGCAAAGCACTGGAGCTGATTCATACCCAAGATTGTCGCGTGCTTCCGAGTCGCTTGCATCTTCTCGATACGTGGAAGCAGAATGCGATAATTGCCGAAATTGGCGTTGCATCAGGCGCTTTTAGTGAGCAAATTTTCGCGAGATGTCAGCCGGCTAAACTACACCTGATTGATCTTTGGGAGGGCGAGCGTTACGAGCGTGGTCTAGTTCGCGTGAGGCAACGACTTTCAAGTGAAATCAAGGGTGGCAGAGTAGTAATAAATCAAGGCTACTCTACGAAAAAACTTGCCGAATACCCCGACCAGTTTTTTGACGTGATCTATGTTGACACAGATCACTCGTATAAGCTCACTTTAGCGGAGCTTCGGCTAAGCAAGCAAAAAATTAAAAGTGGCGGAACAATTGCGGGGCACGATTTCTGCGTGGGCAATGTCGTCGCTCCCTACGTATATGGCGTCATACAGGCAGCGTGCGAATTCGCACGCTCCGAAGGATGGACATTCACATACGTCACGCTAGAGCCACACGGCTTTTGGAGCTTCGCCATGCAGGAGATCGAGAGTCGCCGTTAATCGCACTTATACCAATCGGCTAGGACATTGACCGATCCGACGGGCGCTCTTCATGCTCGGCGAAGGGCGCCCCACCAGGGGCCGAGCATACAGGTCTTGCCTTCGCGCCGTGAGTAAGACGTGGATCCTCGGCCTTCGCGGAGGATGACGTTGGTGGGCCGTGCCAACCCCGGTCTGCTTTGCAAAGGTAGTGGCACAAAAACCGATCGCAACGAGTTCACTTCCCCAACTGCGACGGCGCACCCAAGGCCGACACCTTCCGCTCCAGTCTTGGGTCGAAGTGATCGCGGAAACCCTTGCTCCGCCGCACTCTCAGCGCGAGCGCATCGTAGCCGTGATCACCCGAGACGTAAGCGTAGCTGCCGAAGGCCTCCACCAACACACCGTAGAACACCTGTTTGATGCGCCCGCTTCGATCATGCTCTATGCCGATTCGAGTGCTGCCGGTTCCATCGACATCGCCATTCGCCTCGACGCGGGAGGCGAGCCATCCGATCCCCTTCCTCAGCATGCGCAGGATCCCGGCACGGCCCGCCAAGCTATCCGCCACAACCAAGTAGCGCGCGGCGAAGACGAGTCCGGCGGCCTGATAACCCACATCGAACCCACCTTTCTCCGGATCGACCCCATTCGCGCGCTGAGCGAGCACTCCGCGCCGAGCGAATTGCCCCGAGATAGCGAGAAGCCGCGCATCCCCGGTAAGCTTGCCCGCATCGCCGAGCGCCGCGGCATAAAGCCAGAACCGATGAGCGAATTGCCGATCGAAGACCAACTCCCAATCGCTGTCCAAATTATGCGCGCCAATCCACCACGCCGCTTTCGCGACCCCCGGCACGAACTCCCGCTCATGCGATGTGTCGCCGAATTCTCTCGCGAGCAGAAGCGACCGTCCCAAGGCTTCGATGAACAGGGCGGTGCCGAATTCTGGCTGCTTGCCCTCGGGAAAGCTGCCATCCGGCAATTGGTGGCTCATGCCCCAGCGAAAGATCCGCCAGCCTACGGAACACCAATCGGGCCGGTTGTGAACCAGGCCATACTGGATCCAGTCACCGCCATTGGCTTGCATCTCGATCAACAGGTCGGGCCGTTTGCCGGCCTCGAAATCCCCATTGAGTCCGACAGCGCCGCTCGCAATCGGCTTCCCCATGGGGCCGCGCGGATCCATGCTATCGACTAGCGGACTGGCAACCAGCCCCCGCAAGCTAAGAGGAATCAAGGCCTCGGCTATCGCCGGACACAAGCCCGCGCCCTGGGCGAATAGAATGCCGCCGGTCGCGGTCGTCATCTTCAGGAAAAGACGCCGAGCCTCTTGTCGTTTACTATCCGCTGGATATCGGTCGCGGATCATGGGAAGCTCCAGAGGTGGCGAGTTCATCGTAACCTGCGCCATGTCCGAGATGCCACTAACGATAGGCTAACGGCTCCAGTGACACGCGCAGGCCGCAGGTGAACGCCACCCCGGACACCATCGAAATCTTCCAGCATGTTCGCATTGTCTTGGGCATTGTGCTGGGCCTCAGCATCACGCGGCTGCTCACCGGCGTCGCCCGCCTCCTGCAGCATCCCGGCCAATACAAAGCCTATCCAGTACATCTCGGCTGGGTGCTGATGCTGCTGCTGACGCTCGTACATTTCTGGTGGTGGCAGTTCCGGCTGATCGATCTCCAGCACTGGACCTTCGAGATCTACCTCTTCCTCATCGGCTATGCGATTCTGCTTTTTCTACTGTGCACGCTGCTCTTCCCGGACTCGATCAGCGAATATTCCGGCTACGAGGATTTCTTCATCTCGCGCCGAAAATGGTTCTTCGGCATTTTCGCGCTCACGATCCTCTTCGATGTGGTGGACAGCCGAATCAAGGGCTCGGGTCATTTCGCTGTTTTCGCCACGGAATATCTATTCCGTGTTCCGATCTATCTGGCGCTCTGCGCGATCGCGATCTGGACGCCGAACCGGCGCTTCCACCAAATCTTCGTGGCGGGAAGTCTGGTCTACGAAATCTCCTGGATCGCCCGCCTTTTCAACACTTTGAGTTAGGAGGGGAGGGGGAAGGCGCCTCGGCGCTTGCGGAGCCGCTGGTGCCGGGTGCAGGATTTGAACCCGCGACCTTCGGTTTACAAAACCGCTGCACTACCACTGTGCTAACCCGGCCAAAAGCCAGTCGTTTCAGTCGCCTGTCAGACAGCCGTCCTTTGGCGCCGCAGGCTCTGTGAAGCGCCGGGCGGGGGGCGATGAATACTTTGCGGCGCATCCTCCCGCAAGCCCGGTACGGCGTAGCCGCTCATCGTCATTCGGCCAGGCTCGTCTTCCCGGCACGGACCGCGTTGACGACATCGATGACGGCATCCGTTACCAGGCCGGGCTGCTCCTTCTGGATCTCATGGCCGCTCTTCGTGCGCGTGATGTGCCTGGCCCCCGGCACCAGCGCGGCCAGACGATCCTGTGCCTTTTTCTGTGCTGCATCCGTGATGTAGCCGAAATTGGGGGGGATATCCGCCGGCAACGTGCCATTGGCGATCAGCGCCGGGACTTGCGGACCCCAGGGCCGGTCCGCGGACAGCACAATGAGCGGTAGGAGGCTAAGCGGCGGCGCCGCCCGGACCTGATCGAAGCTGAGGTCCGGGTCGATCCTTTCCAGCGCCGGATAGAGCGCCAGGCCCGCCGCTATGTCGCCTTCCATTAGCTTGCGTTGCGTCGCCCATTGCCGCGGTGTCTCCGCCTCCTGAAGCCCTTCGCTGAGCGCATCGACGAGCACAAGGCCGGCGGCATCCCGCGGATAAGTCTGCGCATAGAGCTTGGCGACCAGCCCGCCATAGGAATGCCCTACAAGCACATAGGGCGCCGGTTCGTGCGCCGAGCCAAGCAGGGCATGCAAGTCGCGCACGGCGTCCCCCGCCGTCGTCGGCTGCCGCACCGGGTCGCTGCGGCTCGGCTGCTCTCCGACAGGTGTTCCTGGGCGGTCATAGGCGCAAACCCGTGTGACATCGGCGACTGCGGAGAAGACCGTCGGCGCCTTGTCCCGGGTGATGTTCCAATCGCCGGCGGAAGCCTTGAGGCCGCCCACCAGCACAACCGTCGGCGAACCGGTCCCGCGGCATTCCAAATACATCTTGCGACCGCCGCCGACATCGATGAGGCCGGCGAAGTTTCCGGCCGCCTGGGACTGGGCAGCGGCTGCCGCCGTTCCGACAATGGATAGGCCGATGGCGAGCGGGACGAGGAGCGCGTTCGGCATCTGCTGGGTCTCCGCACCTTGTGAGGAATCCAAACCCGATAGGCTATCGTTCTTCCCAACCGGTCAATTGCCTGCGCCGCCCGGCGCCCAGCGACCAATGCCCGCCGTGCCGGGTGATGGCTGAACAGGAGAGACCCTTTGCGCTCGGTGTTTTACTCGCCTGAAATCAGGCATTCTGCGCTCAAGGCAAGACCCAACCGAGCCGCGGGCAAAGAGAAAGAGATGTCAGAGATAATTCGCATTGGCGGGCTAGATGTGCGGTTTCTTCAGAGTAAGGAAGACACCGGGGGAAGTCTCGACGTGTTCGAAATGACGGTGCATCCAAATGCTCGCATGCCGGTGCCCCACTATCACGAAAGCTGGGACGAGGTCGCCTGCGGGTTTACGGGCGCGATAACCTTTCGCGTGGCTGATCAGGATGTCGTACTGAATCCGGGCCAATCCATCTTCGTCAAGCGTGGGGTCGTGCACAGCTTCCGAAACGACACGCAGGAGGCCGCGAGTTGCCTCTGCATCCTCACGCCAGGTGTTCTCGGCCCAGCCTATTTTCGCGAAATGGCGACCCTTCTGGCAGGCGGCTCTCCCGACGTTGCGAAGATGAAGGAGACGATGTTGCGCCACGGGCTGATAGCGGTTCCGCCCACATAGTCTCGCGGAATACGTGAGAGGCGCGGTGGCCGGCGCCAACGGATACACCCGCTTGCTATACGTCTCGTCGCCTTCCGGATCGCAGGGAGAGGCGGACAGCCAGTGAGCGACATCTAGTCCTGCCTGCAACCCGCTCGATCGAATCCGTCTATGGCTTCGCGATGTTTGCTGGTGACGGTTTTGTCTTCGGTTTCACATACGATGTCTGGCACTCCTTCGACGGGGCCACGACTTTGCTCGGCGGTTTTTCCTTCTGGAGCATCGTGTTCGGTATAAGACTAAGCAAATAGAAAACGTTTCCATCTTTATGGGTAGATTTGTCCTGCTCTCCCACGCGATGTCCTAGCGGTCGGCAGCCTCCTCCTTTAATCACTTCCAACGAGGTTCCTCCGCTCCGACCATGGGTTGATGCCTGATGGTCTACGGGAAGGAACTTAATTTCGGATTACGAGAGCCCAGGTTGTCGTCTCGATCTCCCGAGGCACACGGATTTGTTACTGCTCATTGCTGCATCGTTTTCAATTCATGCGGCGTTTTCGTAATAACAAGGAAGTATCAGACCGCCCAACCGAAAACGACGCCAAACGCAAAACGAGGGGCCGAAGCCCCTCATTTGTCGCGACCTAGGCGAAATGTCTCGTCAGGCGGAGTAGTACATCTCGAACTCGACTGGATGCGGCGTATGCTCGAAGCGGTACACTTCTTTCCACTTCAGCTCGATATAGCTCTCGATCATATCCTTGCCGAAGACATCGCCCTGCAGCAGGAACTCGTGGTCGGCGGCAAGGGATTGCAGCGCCTCGCGCAGGCTGCCGCAGACCGTCGGGATATCCTTCAGCTCCTCGGGCGGCAGGTCGTAGAGATCCTTGTCCATGGCGTCGCCCGGATGGATCTTGTTCTTGATCCCGTCGAGGCCGGCCATCGCGATTGCCGAGAAGGCGAGGTACGGGTTCGCGGTCGGATCAGGGAAACGCACTTCGACGCGCTTGGCCTTGGGGCTGGTCGTATAGGGGATGCGGCAGGAGGCGGAGCGGTTGCGGGCGGAGTAGGCCAGCAACACGGGTGCCTCGAAACCGGGGATCAGGCGCTTGTAGCTATTAGTCGAGGGGTTGGTGAAAGCATTCACCGCCTTGGCATGCTTGATGATGCCGCCGATGAAATACAGGCACATCTCGGACAGGTCGGCATAGCCGTTGCCGGCGAATAGCGGCTTGCCGTCCTTCCAGATCGACTGGTGGGTATGCATGCCCGAGCCGTTATCGCCATAGATCGGCTTCGGCATGAAGGTCGCCGTCTTGCCATAGCTATGGGCGACGTTGTGGACGCAATATTTGTAGATCTGCATCTGGTCGGCCATGGCCGTCAGCGTGGTGAAGCGTGTGCCCAGTTCGTGCTGGCTCTGCGCCACCTCGTGATGGTGCTTTTCGATGATCAGCCCCATCTCGCCCATGGTCGAGAGCATCTCAGCGCGCAGATCGACGTCGCCATCGACCGGGGCGACTGGGAAGTAGCCGCCCTTGACGGCCGGCCGGTGACCCATATTGCCTTCGGGGTAATCCTTCATCGAGGAGCCGGGGCCTTCGATGCTCTCGACCTGGTAGGTGCCGAAATTGCCGCCGGTGCCGAACTTCACGCTGTCGAAGATGAAGAACTCGGCCTCGGCGCCGACCACGATGGTGTCGCCGATACCCTGCGCCTTCACATAGGCCTCGACCTTCTTGGCGGTCGAGCGCGGGTCGCGGCTATAGCCCTGGCCGGTCGAGGGCTCGATGATGTCGCAGAACAGGATCAGCTGCGGCTTGGCGGTGAAGGGATCCATCACCGCGGTTTCCGGATCCGGCATCAGGATCATGTCGCTCTCGTTGATCGCTTTCCAACCGGCGATCGAGGAGCCGTCGAACATTAGGCCGTCGGCGAAAGCATCCTCGTCGATGGTCGAGACATGCTGGGCGGTGTGCTGCCATTTGCCGCGCATGTCGGTGAAGCGGAGATCAACATACTCGACCGAGTGCTCGTTGATCATGTCCATTACTTTTTGGACGGCCGCCTTGGTGTCGCTCGCCATTCTTGGATCCTTGATGCTGGAGAGAGAGTGCTAACAGGGTGCCTCGACTGCCGGTGCAGGCGACACTCCGAAGGGTTGTGCCGGTTCAGACAGCGTCCGCGCCACGCTCCCCGGTGCGGATGCGGATGACCTCTTCGACCGAACTCACGAATATCTTGCCGTCGCCGATGCGGCCGGTCCGCGCGGCGCTCATGATCGCCTCCACCGCGCGCTCGGCCAGGGCATCCTCGCAGACCACCTCGATCTTCACCTTAGGAAGGAAATCCACCACGTATTCGGCGCCGCGATAGAGTTCCGTATGGCCTTTCTGGCGGCCGAAGCCCTTGGCCTCGACCACGGTGATGCCCTGCAGCCCCACTTCGTGCAGCGCTTCCTTCACTTCGTCGAGCTTGAAGGGCTTAATAACCGCTTCGATCTTTTTCATCGTATCCTCGCCGGGGAGCGGCCGGACGCCGCCCCACCTTGTCATTGCGGTCATGCGATGTCTCCGAGGAGACGGCAGACGCCTCGGGTCTTCGCATGCTGCGATGCGGCCTGCAATGCGGCCCCCCGGTTGCGAACGAAGGAATCTTGGCGTCGGAAACCGCCAGCGCCACCTATTTGGGCAGACCTGCAAAACCTTGCCTTGTCCTTGGGCAAGCGGTGGGGATTGTTCTCCGCGAGAGCCCCCATCACTATGGCGGCTTGCGGCTGGAGGGTTAGGTGAAGCCAGGGAACACATTGCTCGGTCAGGGCGGGACGACGATCTTCACGGTGATGTCGGCGCTCGCGCTGACGCATCAGGCGATCAATCTCGGCCAGGGCTTCCCTGACACCGATGGTCCGGCGGATCTCATCGATGCCGCCGCCGCGGCCCTCCGGGACGGCCGCAACCAGTATCCGCCGCTCACGGGCGTCCCGGAGCTGCGCCGCCAGGTCGCCGCCGCGAACCAGCGCTTCTATGGCCTGGACTTCGACCCGGACCGCGAGGTGGTCGTAACCTCAGGCGCCACCGAGGCGATCACCGCCTGCCTGATGGCGCTGCTCGACCCCGGCGACGAGGTCGTGCTCATCGAGCCGCTGTACGATACTTATCTTCCAGTCGTCCGCCTGCTGGGCGCCGTGCCGCGCCTGGTGCGCTTGGAACCGCCGCATTGGTCGCTGCCGCGCGAGGCCCTAGCCGCCGCCTTCGGTCCGCGCACCAAGGCGATCCTGCTGAACTCCCCGATGAATCCGACCGGCAAGGTCTTCGACGAGGAGGAACTCGGCTTCATCGCTGACCTTCTGCAGCGCCACGACGCCTATGCGGTTTGCGACGAGGTCTATGAGCACCTGGTCTTCGACGGCCGCCGCCACCAGCCTTTGATGACGCTGCCGGGGATGCGGGAGCGTTGCCTTCGTATCGGCAGCGCCGGCAAGACCTTCAGCCTAACCGGCTGGAAGGTGGGCTACGTGAGTGGCCCAGCGGCGCTGACCGGGCTCGTCGCCCGCGCCCACCAGAACCTCACCTTCACCACGCCGCCGAACCTGCAGCGGGCTGTCGCGGTGGGACTAGCCAAGGACGACGCCTATTTCGCGGGTCTCGCCACTGACCTCGCGGCACAACGCGACCTGCTTGTGGACGGGCTGGAGTCCCTGGGCTTCCGCACCCTCCCAAGCGGCGGCAGCTACTTCGTGCTCGCCGACTATTCGGCGCTCGATCCGGTTCGCGACGATGCGGCCTTCTGCCGCCACCTCACCGAGGTCGCTGGCGTGGCGGCGATACCGCTTTCCGCTTTCTATGTGGATCGCGCGCCGGCCCATCATATCCGCTTCGCCTTCTGCAAGCGTCCGGCGGTGCTGGACGAGGCGATCAGCCGCCTCCGCCGTCACTTCTCCGAATTCGCCGAGGCCGGTGCGCCGGAGCCGGCGTTGACGGGCTCGGCGCGATCGTTTTAAAGGAGCCGCCCCGCCAAGATGCGGGGAAGATGCGATGGCGGACGTAGCTCAGTTGGTAGAGCGCCAGGTTGTGGTCTTGGATGTCGTGGGTTCGAAACCCATCGTTCGCCCCATTCGCAGCGGTTCATTATTCTAAATCACCACCCCGATCGACGCGCGGGCGTTGAATCCGCGTCTTCACGCGAATGCCGGCCGAACCATCGCGCCTGCCCGGTATAGCAGCACCGCCATCACCAGCTTCGTCGCCTCTGAGGGCAGGAACGGCAGCAGCCCGGCCGCGATCGCTTTCTGCGGGCCGATGAGCAAGCTCAGCCAGCCGATACCGCAGCCGAAAATAATGGCGGCCCCGACCGCGAACGCCAGCACCGTGCCAAACCACCCGCGCATCACTCCCTGCGCGCTGCACTGGCCCATGAAGCTCGCGGCGGCCAGGAAGCCAATGAGGTAACCAACCGTTGGTCCCGCCATATAGGCCAGCCCGGCCCCAGTGGCCAAAACCGGCAGACCGACGGCTCCCGCGACCAAATAGGCGCCGACCGTCGCCTCGGCCAAACCGGAACCATAGGCGGCGCCAAGCAGCAGCACGACGCCGCTCTGCATCGTCATCGGAACCGGCCAGAAGGGCAGGGCGATATGGGCGGAGGCGGCCAACAGCGCCACGCCGATCACCACAAGGACAATGCGCAATGGCCAGATCGCGACAGGATTGTCCCGAATGCTCATAGGACCCCAGCGGCGGTGGGCAGTTTTCACTCGCACGGGCATGGCCTAGTCTCCGGCACAGTTGCGGCGGGTCGCGACCGGGTTCGTTCGCGAGTCTGGAAGGCGGCTTTTGTTGAGGCAGTCATGCTGGCCGCGATGCACCGCCCGGACAAGACGTCAGGCGGGGCGGCAGGTCTGACGGGTAGACGGATCAGGAGCCGGACGGCATGCGGCGTCGCCTCGCAACACTACTCGGGCTCTGCGGCGTGATCGCCATCATGATCACGCTGGTCGGCTTCTCGGTGCCCCTCTACCGGCTGTTCTGCGAGGCCACCGGCTATAATGGCACCACGCAGCGCGTCACCAGCAACAACTCGAAGATCTCCGACAAGACCGTCACGGTCTTTTTCACAACCACCACCTCCAGCAGTCTGCCCTGGCGCTTCGAGCCGGTTCAGGACCACGTGAAGCTCAAGCTCGGGCAGGAGGCGCTCGTTTTCTTCCGCGCCACTAATCTATCCAAGGAGGACATCGTCGGCCGTGCGCTGTTCAACGTGACGCCGGACAAGGCGGGGCTCTATTTCAAGAAGGTTCAGTGCTTCTGCTTTACCCAGGAATTGCTGAAGGCCGGGCAGACGGTGGAGATGCCGGTCGATTTCTTCGTCGATCCGCGCATCGCGACCGCCGACGACACCTCGGATGTCGATCAGATCACACTGTCCTACACATTCTTCCGTGCGACCCACGCCAACGACATCAAGGATCTCACGCGCTTCGTCGGCGCGCCGCCGGACCCCGCAGCCGGCGAGAAACTCTTCATGCAGAACTGCGCCGAATGCCACCAGACAGGCCGCAACGCCGCCGGACCGCCGCTCGACACCATCTACGGCCACGTCGCCGGGAAGATGCCGGGTTACCCCTACAGCACCGTGCTGGCCGCCTCCTCCGTGGTGTGGAACACGCAGACTCTGGATCGCTGGATCGCCGGGCCTCAGGCGATGATGCCGGGCGCTCTGATGCCGGTCCATCTGGATGATGCGGTGGCGCGGCGCGACATCATCGCCTATCTGAAGCAGTTCGACAGCAAGCCGGAGGTGGGCGGCTGATGACCCAGCTTTCCGCCGGAGCGCCGATGAACGCCTTTCTCGCGCATTGTCGATCGCATCTCGCCGATGTTCGGGCGCAAGGCCGCTATCGGCAGTTCACTCCGCTCCAACGGGACGCCGCGCGCTTCCCGGTCTACGCGATGGAACGCGATGGCCAGCGGCGGGATGTTATCGTCTGGTCATCCAACGACTATCTCGCCATGGGCGTCGATCCGATCGTCACGGAAGCCGCCTGTGCTGCGGTCAGGGCATCCGGCGCCGGGGCAGGGGGCACCCGCAACATTGGCGGCACCTCCAGCCTGCACACCGCGCTGGAAACTGAACTCGCCTCGCTGCATGGCAAGGAGGCAGCTCTCCTCTTCAGCTCTGGCTTCGTCTCGAATCAGGCGAGCCTGAGCGGCATTCTTCGCGGCCTGCCGGACTGGCACGTATTTTCCGACGCGAAGAACCACGCCTCGATGATCGCCGGCATCAAGATGAGTTCCGCGATTTGCCATATCTTTCGCCACAACGATCTTGCCCATCTTGCCGAGTTGCTCGCGGCGGCCCCCACTGCGGCGCCTAAACTCATCGCCTTCGAATCCGTCTATTCGATGGATGCCGATATCGCGCCCGTCGCTGCGATCTGCGATCTAGCGGATCGCTACGGCGCGCTGACCTATCTCGACGAGGTTCATGCCGTCGGCATGTACGGCCCGCAGGGCGGCGGTGTCGCGGAACGCGATGGTGTCGCGCATCGCCTGACTGTCGTCGAGGGCACGCTCGCCAAAGCCTTCGGCTGTCATGGCGGCTATATCGCGGCGGATGCCGTCGTGGTCGATTCCCTCCGCTCGACGGCGCCCGCCTTTATCTTCACCACCTCGCTACCGCCGGCCGTTGTCGGCGGTGCACTCGCCAGCATCCGTCACCTGCGGCAGGACGCCCCACGCCGCGCGGCTTTGTTCGAGCGTGCCGAGACCATGAAGTCCAAGCTCGCCGCGGCACGCTTGCCGGTGCTGCCGTCTCCAAGCCACATTGTGCCGGTGGCGATTGGGGAGGCCGTGCGGTGCCGAGAGATCAGTCGCCTCCTACTCGAGCATCACGGGCATTACGCGACGCCCATAAACTACCCGACCGTATCGCGCGGCCAGGAACGTCTGCGGCTGACGCCCACCCCCCGTCATACCGACGCGATGATGGACGATCTCGTCGCCAGCCTGGGCCTCGCCATCCGGGAGGTAGACCGGCTAGCCGCCTGACTCTAAAGCGTCACGATCCCGTGATCGCCCCCTCAACATCACCGAGCAGGGAGCGAGATATTTTTATGAGTGCCACAGCAAGGATATTCGCGATGAAGCAATTTCTCGGCCGGCGCAGCCTCATGACCCTCGCGGCTGTGACGCTCCTCGGCGTCGGCGGTCTACTCGCCTCGGGCTCGGCTCAGGCTGCCGTTGTTACCCTCACCGCCAAGCTCATTCCAGTGACTGGCGCGCCTCCGACGGGGCTTGGCTACGTCACGGCGCAGTATGACGCGGCGACGCTTACGCTACAGTGGCACATCACCTATTCGGGCCTCTCCGGCCCGGTGATGGCGGCGCATTTCCATGGCCCCGCGACACCCGGCATAGACGCGCCGCCGGTGGTCCCGATCCCACCGCCGCTGACCAGCCCGATCGACGGCGCCGCCAAGCTGACGCTCGACGAGGTGTCGCAGCTTCTAGGCGGCCTCTACTACGTGAACCTCCATACGCAAGCCTTCCCGAACGGTGAGATCCGCGGTCAGGTCAACGTCCAGCCTTAGAAGACCGGGCGCGAGCCGCCCGTTTCGTTGGGTCGCGGAGGCGCGGGGGCATGCCTCCCGCGCCAAGCTGCTTCGAAACCTCCTCAAGATATTGCTTTTGACGAGCAATCCGCGCCGACTGCAGCGGTAGAAATCTAGCCACCGCCGCCTGCGCCGCCGCGATTTCCGCGACATGGCGATCCGCGTCCAGCAACCGCGTTACGCTCGCGCGATGCCGCCGGTGCCGATTGAGCGGCAACGCCACATAGGCAATCCGCGCGCCTGGGACCGACAAGACCTCCGCATACAGTCGCCAATCTCCCGCGACCATGAAAGTGTCGAGCGCCGCTTCGCATCGCTCAAATGCCGCCAGCAACGCCGAGCGCCGCCACACGACGGAACTTACATTGAGTATAAGATTTCGCTCGCTGAGGCACCGCTCCAGGAAGAGCCCGCCGGGAAACACGCCGTCGATCGTGAGGAAGCCGGGGGCAGAAATATTGTAGTAGTGCTGATAACTCGCCTCGATCGTTTCGCCCGCCTCGTCAATCGAGGCGCTGTCGGTAAACGCCATTACCGCCGCAGGCTCGGCATCTAGCGCGGCCACTGCCTTTTCGAGAAATCGCGGATCGCTGTCGTCATCCGCCTCCGCGATCCAGAGGTAGCGCCCGCTCACCGCTTCGGCGGCCTTGCGCCATTGCCGCAGCACCGCCCCGGAATTGCGCTCGTTTGGCAAAATGCGTAGATCGCGCCGCCAAGTTTCCGCCGTCTCTCGCGCTACGGATAGGCTGTCATCCGTGGAAGCGTCGTCGAGCAGCAACACCTCCCGAACGGGCAGCGTCTGGCCGAAGATCGCACCCAGCCGCTCGGGCAAGTATTGTGCATAATTATAATTGGGCACCGCGACCGAGACCTCCAGCAGAGTAGGATCGACATGATCCACGATGTCGCGCGCATAGCGGCCAAAATCGAAATACTCTTCGGCGATAGCTGCAAGCCGCTCGCGCCGATCGGCAATCTCCACGTCCGCGAGATCGCCTAGCTGCCGCGCCGCCAGCGCCATCGCCGCCACATTGCCCATCGGCATCGCTTCCCCGGCGACAAACTCGGCCAGCATCTCAGGCACACCGCCGGAACCGAGGAAAGCGACACTCGGCAGTCCGGCCGCAAGAGCCTCCAGCACCGTCGAGGGAAAGGGATCCTCCCGCGAGGTCAGCACAAAGACATCGGCGGCCGAAAGCAACGCCGCCACGTCTCGACGGAACCCGGCCAGGTGGAAGCTGCCGGCCTCCATCGCCGCGGAGATCTCGGGCTGAAGATAGCCGGTGAGTGTCGTGTCCAGCTTGCCCGCCCAAAGGCAATGCACCGGCTCGTTTCCGCCTTGACTGGCGCGCCAAAGCTGCAGGAACAGATCGAACCCCTTGCGCAGATCGCCATAACCCAAGCCAAGCAAGAGCCGCGCCCCCGCGGGCACGCCAAATTCCGCTCGAACGCGCAATCGAGCCGCAAGATCGAAGACGACCGGCTGGTAAACACCCTGCGGAAGAATGACCTCACCAACCAAATCCACCCCGGCAGGCGTGAGCCCGACGAAGGCGTTGCGCACAAAAGTCGAGGGGAAGACAGCGTGTTTCGCCGCTTCCACCGCCGACACCGCAATCCCCGTAAGAGACTTCTCGCGAATCAAACTCGGCAATTCGTGAACCAGCAGCACCGGCGCCACGCCGCGCTCCGCCAGCGCCACACAGGCGCGCCCCGAGGCAACGCTATTGACTATCGCGCTGGTAAAACCGCGCGCCAGCAACCCGTTGATCTCCCGCTCCAGATCCTTCGTGCCGCTCAGTACCGCCGTCGGCGCTTCGGCAGCATACTGGGCGAGCATTGGACCGCCGTCGAGCAGCAGGAATTCCACGGCCAGACCATGCGCCGCACGAAGTTTGCGACCAAGTTCGAGCAGCAGCGTCTGCGCCCCATGGCGATGCGCGTCATGGCCTACCAGCAGAAATTTCGCGCGATGATGCGGCGGCGCGGCGGCGCTGATCGCGCGGCTCGCCGCATTGAGGAAGGCGGCACCGAAATGGGTGTCGGGCTCCAGATAGGCGCCCTCGGCCCACTCGTTCCAGGCATTGATGCAGACGATCGCCTTGCCGAAGAAAGGCGCCGTGCGCGCGCGATCGACCAGCTCACTGACCCAGTGTTCGAAGGCGGCGGGCGTCGCGCCATGCACCACCATGCCTTTGCCTTCCCGCCGGGCATCATTGTCCCAGCCTGGGCAAGCGGTCTTGATAAGCGGGAAGGGCGGTGTCGGCTCGTCCAGCGATTGCCGCACGGCATCTTCGAAACGCACAATCTTGCCCTGAGCGTCCGGATCGAACCACATCAGGCTATCGGCGATCGACGGCAAATCGGCACAAAGCTTGTGCGGGGGAAACTCGACGGCACCATCCAGCCCGAACTCGCGCGGATCCGCGGCACCAAACCCCTGAGCCATGACCATCAGCGGATCCTCGCCGGTGATCCGCTGGAACATCTCGCGCCACCGTGCGATGGTTCCGGTCGCATCGGGAATGATGTTCGGGCGATAGATCATCAGCACGGGCCGGCCTTGCAGCCGGATATAGCGCGGATCGGCGAAATGGCGCGCGAAGCAGCGGATCAGCGACTCATCGTCGGACGGCCGATAGTCCTGCGAGATGAGTATTTCGGTTTCCAGACCGTCCCACCGGCGCGTCCAATTCTCATTCGCCCACATAAGGCAGAAAGGCATGTCGAGCGTGGGATCGGCGAGAAACCGCTCGATCGGGCTGTCCAGCAGACGTTCGCCGTCGAACCAGTAGAAGTAGAAGATGAAACCACCCAGACCGGCGGCCTTCGCCATCGCGATTTGCCGGCGCATGGTGGCTGGGTCGTTGAGATCGTAGAAGCCTAAGTCGCGCGGCGTGCGCGGCTGGTAATGGCCACCGAAGCGCGGCAGGCCCCGCGCCAGATTGGTCCATTCGGTGAAGCCCTTGCCCCACCACGCGTCATTCTCGCGCGTCGCATGAAACTGCGGCAGGTAATAAGCCAGCACCATCGCCCGTCGCGGCGCACCCGGTGGGAGTGGCTGGAATTCCTCGAAAAACTCGCCTGGCCGGGTGAAGCGGCGCATCTCCGCCGGGATTGTCTCCTCGTGCAAAGGGCGGCGCACGAAGACAAGATCGCGCTCACGCCTTTCCCGGTAGTCGAGCAGCGGATTGGCATCGGGCTGATTGCGCAGATACCGGCTCCGATAAAACGCCGTGTCGAAACTGGGAGAGGGGTCACGGTTCTCCCGAAACCCCTGCTCCATGAAATGGCTGAAGGGATCAACGCCTGCTTCAGCGACATCGGAATTCTCCGAGAGGTAGAAATTCGCGTCAAAGCCGGGCAGCGGATTGACCGTTCCGGTTCCGCGCAACCGCAGATAATGCGCGAGACACAACTCGCCCGATGGCGGGTTGTATGTCTGGCGATACCAGGCAGGGTCGAAAAGCGGTGAGGGTTTACGGCCTTCGGCCTCCCCATTGTCGATGTAGTGGACAAGGGGGTTGATGCCGTGGGCCTCGACGTCCCGGTACTGCGCGAGATACCAATCGGGCTGAAAGCAAAGATTGGGCTGAAATCCACTCTTGCAGCCCCGCTCGAACCAGTCGGCAAGCGCATCGACCTTGGGTCGAATCTCGTAGCGGAGCCGATACCAGGCTTCGTCGAACAATCCGCTTCGGCTAATCCCGTCAAGGGCTGGGTCAACGGGAGGCTTCCGCGCGCGCGCCACGCGGCGCGCCTGACGCCGAGCTTTATCGCCGTCTTTTGTCAGCCGATCATGCGCGCCATTTGTCATCGCCGCATTTATGGGAGAAAGTTGCATAACTGCAACTAACCATTAACGTCTCTGTGTTAGGCGGCGGCCGCGCCCTCAATCCATCGCCGCGTGAGCCGGCCCGTCCCCCGCGGGAGCCGGGGTCTTCGGCTTGCGCATGAGCAGGAGCAGTGCGGCGCAGGGGATAGAGGTCAGCATCAGCAGTTTGAACGCATCGATGTAGCCGATGATATTCGCCTGCCGCGTGATCATGCCGTCCAGCCGAACCGCCCCCGCGGCGGTCCGCGGGTCGATCGGCATGCCCGTCTGCAACGCATGCGCGAAGGGCGTGATGAAATAGCTCAGCACCGCATGCTCATATTGCCCCATCTGAGCCACCACCGCTGAACTCACCGAAGTGCCGATCGCCATGCCGATGTTGCGCGTAAGGCTCATTGCGGCAGCGCCGTCGCCGCGCAGTGTCGGGCTAAGCGTCGCGAAGGCAATCAGCTGCAGCGGCATGAAGACGAAGCCCAGGCCCGCGCCCTGCACGATGATCGCGAACAAGATGGATGAGCTCGCCACATCCGGCGTCCATTGCGTCATCCAGTACAGTGACAACACCAGCAGGATGACGCCGACCAGCATCTGCAACCGCGCATCGATCTTGGTCCCGACCCGCCCGGAGATCAGCATCGCGGCCATGGTCCCGAACCCGCGCGGCGCCATCTCCAGCCCCGCCTCGCGCACTGAATACCCCGACAGGCGCTGAAGGTAAGGGGCAAGCAGCGCCGAACTCGACAACAGCACCATGCCGACGAGGAACATCATTAGGATGGCGCTCAGCATATTGCGGTCAGTGAACAGCGCCTTGGGCAGCAGCGGCCGGTTCGAGGTCAGCATATGCACGGTGAAGAGGTAAATGCCGAGCCCCGCCACTACCGCCTCGACGATGATTTCCTTCGAGGTAAACCAATCCTGCGTCTCGCCGCGATCGAGCGCGAGCTGTAGCCCAGCCAGCGCGAAGCCGAGGATCACAAAGCCTGTCCAGTCGAAGCCGGGAACCTTCCGCTCACCCTCCTCGCGCATGAACAGCACGATCCCGAGAATGGCCGCGATGCCGAAGGGCAGGTTGACAAAAAACACCCAGCGCCAGTTGTAGAGGTCCGTCAGATAGCCGCCGAGTGTGGGGCCGAGGATCGGCCCGAGCATCACGCCCATGCCCCAGATCGACATCGCCGGTCCGCGCTGCGCCGGCGAATAGATATTCAGTAGCGTCGACTGCGACAGCGGCACCAGGGCGGCACCGAAGACGCCCTGGAGAAAGCGGAAGATCACCATCTCGCCAATGCCGCCCGCGATGCCACACAGCATTGACGTAGCGGTGAACCCAACGAGGCTCACCAGCAGCACATTCTTGGCGCCGAAGCGCGCCGTCAGCCAACCCACCGGCGCCGTCATGATGGCGGCGGCAACGACGTAGGAGGTCAGCACCCAGTTGATCTGGTCGGCATTCGCTGACAGCGTGCCCTGCATATAAGGCAGCGCCACATTCGCGATTGTGCTGTCGAGCGCCTGCATCAGCGTCGCCAGCATCACGCAGATGGTGACAATCGTGCGGGTTGCCGGGGTGATCCGCTCGTAGAGGGGGCGGGTATCGGCCATCGACATCAGGGAATGATGTCGCTCAGCTGGCGCTTATGGCCCGTGTCGATCGAGACCTCGACGCTCATTCCCGCACGCAAGTCCAGGTCCGCGGGCCCGCCAGTCACCTTCACCCGGATCGGAATGCGCTGCACGACCTTCACCCAGTTGCCCGAGGAATTCTCGGCCGGCAGCAGCGAGAATTGCGAGCCCGAGGCAGGTGAGATGCTCTCGACGACGCCGTTCCACTTCGCGCCGGGATAGCTGTCGACCGTGATCGTAACCGGCTGGCCGGGCCGCACATGGGTAAGCTGTGTTTCCTTGGGCTGCGCGGTGACGAAGACGTCATCGGTCGAAACCAGCCCGAAGGCCGCGGCCGAGGCATTGAGATACTGGCCGCGCTGAACAGCTTCGACATTGGTGACGATACCGTTGAACGGCGCCACAACGACGGTGTGGTCGAGCTGACGCTGCGCCTCGGCGACATCCGCCTGGGCGCTCTTATAGTCAGGGAAATTCTCGACCGACGAATCCGCGACGCCGCCCAGCCGCGCCAATTGCGTGCGGGCCTGTTCCTGGAGGGCGCCAAGCCGTGCCTGATCCGCGAGCAGCTTGTAATGCGCCGTATCATACTCGGCTCGCGTCACGCCGCCGCTGTGGATTAGGGAGGAAAACCGGCCGAAATCCGCCTGATCGCCATCGACCTGCGCCTTCGCCGTGTCCACATCGCGCAGCATCCGAAGATAATCCTGCTGCATCGCTGCGTAGTTCAGCGCGATTTGCGCGAGCTTTGCCTTCGCGCCATCGAGCATGATCTGGAAATGATGCTCGCCCAGGTGAAACAGCACCTGGCCCGTCTTCACATGGTCGCCCTCGTGCACCAATACCCGCGACACCAGACCGGAGACATCGGTCGTAACATTGAGTTCCGCGGCCTGGACGTAGGCGTCGTCGGTCGAAACGTAGCGGCCGCCGGTCAGCCACATATAGCCTGAACCGCCGAGCACTATGACGATCCCGCCCAGCATCAGCGGCAGCCTTAGGGAAACGCGGCGGCGGCGGACAGGCGCGGCCGCCGTGGTACGGCGGCTCTCCGGCGTCGGACCGGCCATCGTGTCGGCAGCCGCTTCCGAGCGGTCGCGGGGGGAAACCTGATCCATTTATGCCTCCAAGGCCTCGTCCTGCGGCAAAAGCGGTTCAGTTCGCGGAACTGAGTCGCTCGCCTGGGCGCGCAAGGCCGCCGCCACATTGCTTTTCGATCGGATGAGACCCTGCCGCAGCGTCTCCGCCATGGCGGGCGGAATGCCCCGCCCCACCAGTTCTGCGATTTCGGCGCGATGCAGGCCGATCTCGGCGAGATAGGGCTGCGCCGCCGGCAGCAGATGCACGCGCCAGACCCGGCGATCCTGATCATCCGGCTTGCGCGTCACGAGTCCGCGCGCCTCCAGCTTGTCGATCAGCCGGCCGACCGTGATCGGCTCGACCTCCATGAACTCCGCGAGATCGCGTTGCGAAAGCCCGGGATGGCGGTCTAGCTTAATGAGCAGCACCCATTGCGCCCGGCTCATGCCATGCTGCCGCGCCAGCCGATCGACATGGATGCCGATCATCCGGGCGGTGTCATGGATGAGAAAGAGGAGATCTTCCTCGAGCGGGAGATACGCCATTACAATCGTCATTATAACGGGCGTTACGATCTTCGCTCATCACTTTCCGTCATGGCTGCCATTGCGGCTGGTAACGGGTTGCCCGGGGCGGGTCGGGCATGGGATGGACGCGTATCGGGAGCAAGCGAGTATTCGAAATGTCTGAGGGACGATTGGTTATCGGCAACCGCCGCTATTCCTCCTGGTCAATGCGGGGCTGGCTCGCCGTGGCCTCCGCTGGCCTGGATGTCACCGAGGTGCTGATTCCCCTGGAGGGCGGCAATACGCCAGCCGTGAAACAGGCGAGCCCGAGCGGCCTGGTGCCCTATCTCGAACATGACGGGGCGCGGATCTGGGAGACCATCGCCATCATCGAATACTGTGCGGAGTTCCAGCCCTCGCTCTGGCCCGAGGACCGGCGCGCGCGCGCGATGGCGCGATCCGT
Organism: Acidisoma sp. L85; assembly: GCF_009765865.1. Classification (GTDB taxonomy): domain Bacteria; phylum Pseudomonadota; class Alphaproteobacteria; order Acetobacterales; family Acetobacteraceae; genus Acidisoma. Next base: position 398,772 of record NZ_LMUQ01000026.1, on the reverse strand, counting down.
CGCCGCCGAGATGCACGCCTCGTATCGCGACCTTCGCCAGTCCATGCCGATGAATCTCGGGCGCAAGGATTACGGCGGGCTGGGCCAGACGGCCGGCGCCTTGGCCGATGTCGGCCGCATCGAATCGCTCTGGGCCTCGGTCCGCGCCGAGTTTGGGGCGAGCGGCCCCTATCTTTTTGGCGCGCCCTTCACTGGCGCCGACATCATGTTCGCCCCGGTCGTCGCGCGCTTCCTGACCTACGAGCCGGTGATCGGCGATGCGAGCGCCGATTATTGCGCGGCGGTGCGCGCCCATCCCCTGGTTGGAGCCTGGTATCGCGGCGCGGCCGAGGAGCCGGAGGCCTGGCACCTGCCGAAGTATGAGGGGCTGGCCTGAGGGGTCGTTAGCGCCCGTTGGCCTTCGCCAAGGACGATGGTGGTCCGGGATCGAATGGACCATCATGGCACGCGAAGGCGTGCGGGGCACCCCGTGCCACCCGCGCTTTTCCATCGGCGCCAAGACGAAGGCGTGGATCCTCGGCCTTCGCCGAGGATGACGGCGGGTAGGGTCGGGCGTAGCTCAACCTACCCCGCGTTCACCAGCCCAACCCCCAGCAAGATCAGCGCGACCCCTGCCCATTGCCGCATGGCCATTCGCTCACGCAGCAGAATGAACCCCAGCACGGCGGTCAGTGCGCTGCACAGAGAACTCAGCACCGCCACGATCGCCACCTGACCCGTCGCGAGACCCAGCGCCAGGCTGATATAGGCGGTCGCCGTCAGCACCCCGTAGCCGAAAGTGAAGCCGAGCAGGCGTAGCGGCGGCCAGGCCAGGCTCTCCCGCCGGGCGCGCAGGAACACCAAAGCAATCGCGACATTGCCGCAGTAAGTAATGGTGAGCGGCGCCGCCGGTCCGAGCTGCGGCATCACGAAGCGCCCCTGGATCCATAGCGCGGTGCCATAACCCGCAGCAGCGGCTAGCGCCCAGCCTATCCCAGCCGTCTCCCGCCGCAGTGCCGCATCGTTCCGAGGCGCCGCTGCCGCCGCCGCAATGCCACCGATGCAAACAGCAATGCCCAGCGCCGGTAGCGCCGCGAGAGTCTCGCCGCTGAGGAGGGCGAGCACGGTCGAGATCGCGCCGTAGCTCGCGATGATCGGCACCACCAGCGAAAGAGCGCCCACCATCAGCGCCCGTGTCATCGCATAGGTCGAGAAGATGGAAAAACTCGCGCCGAGACAGGCCAAGACCCAAATCGAGGGCGGTGCCGCGGCGAGGCGGGGCCAGTGCGCCGTATCGAGCAGAAGCCACGACGAGATCACCAAGGCACCGGGCATCTGCCCGAAGAAGGTGCTGCGCCACGCGCCCAAGCCACGCGCCGAGAAGCGCGACAGGAAGTCGCCCAGACCCCAGCAAAGTGCCGCGATGAGACCAAAGGTGACCGCCATCCACCGCCTGTATGGTCTCGCCTGGCCCTTGTCACCTCCAGCCATTGGCAAGGCTGCTTCGCGGCTTCCCCCTGGTCGCTCCCGTGCGAGGCATGCTCTAGATGAACGCTCGGATGGAGCGCGTGCAGGCATGGCGGTGACCGCCCCAGTGATTGAGCAGGGCGTTCAGAGCCGGTTCGCGCGACACCTGGTGATTGCGACCGTGGTGCTCGCCCTGCTCGGGAGCAGCGCGCCTTCGCCGCTGTATGGCTTCTATCAGGATCGCTGGCACTTCGCCGCGACGGTCCTCACCGAGATCTACACCGCCTATTCGCTCGGCACATTGACTACCCTGCTGGTGATCGGCCGTGTCTCCGACCGGCTGGGTGACCGCCGCAGCCTGTTGCTCTTCGGCCTCGGAGCAGTA
>NZ_LMUQ01000026.1:343252-396772 GCF_009765865.1 Acidisoma sp. L85 | reverse complement strand
CGTCATGGGACCCGCGACCGCGGCGCTCGTCGAGCTCGATCCCAAGCGGGACGGCAAAAAAGCCGCTGTCATCGCCACCGTGGCGATTACGGCGGGTGGCACACTCGGGCCCATCCTGAGCGGCGCCGCGCTCGCCTTGAACGCCGCGCCGAGCGTCACGCCTTACATCGTCCTCGCCGTCGCGGCGGTGGTGACGGCGATTTGCCTGTCACGCACGGCGTGGCCAGCCACGTCGCCGGTCGTGCATCTGTCGGTCGGGATCGCCACTGACGGCTTTGGCCGGACGCTGCGCAACGCGGGGCTGCCCTATGTCATCGCCTGTGCCGGCATGGCGCTCGCCTGGATGGTTGGCGGGACCTTCGTGGGCCTGGGGCCGACCTTCGCCCGCCACCTGATCGGCATCCATAGCGCAGCACTTGCCGGCCTGACCGTCTCCGCCTTCCAGGTCGTCGCGGGAACAAGTCAGTTGCTCACCCGGTCCATGACGCTGAAGCGTATGCTGGTCGGCGGCGCCATTCTCATGGGGCTGAGCCTGCTGCTCTGCACTCTGGCCGCAGCCATGGATTCCGCCGTCATCTTCTGTCTTGGGACGGTATTGACAGGGGCGGGCTTCGGCTGCTGCTTCGCCGGCTCGGCGGCGCTGGCGAGCCGCAGCGCGCCACCGCACTCGCGAGCAACCCTCGTCTCGCTCGCCTATGCCGTCGGCTATATCGGCAACCTGCTGCCAGTAGTGGCCCTGGGCGCCATCGCGGACGACCTCGGCCTGTTCGACGCCATGGCCGCCTGCGCCTTGGCCACCACGATCGGCGCGGCGGGAATCGCCGCGGCGGCATGGCGGGTGCGAGGCGTCTCGGCGGATTAGCGGCGCATACTGAATTGGGCGAGCAGCTCGCTAGTCGCTGCCAGCGAAACGCTGATTAGACGCAGAACCGTCTCAGTAATTTCATTTTCGAAACAATCTTGTTCTTTGTCCGAGACACAAATAGCTTGTGCGGGTGCAAGCGACACTGGCCGGCGTAACCCGCCCGTGTCCTTTCACTTGGTCGAGTATTTATCTGAGCGCCGAAGTTGTGTGCTCCTGATGCAGAGGACGTCCTGCCAACATGTCTCGACTTCAACCGGCCGCGGCGTTTCGCCATGCCCGCGTGGTTTCGCCCGATCTCTCCAAGGCTTCGATCGCTAATGGCTTAGTCGAAGCGCGGAAGTTTTCCGATATCCTCTTGCTCGCTCGGCCCAAGGCTACAGTCGATGCGAAGGCTCTCGGGCGCCGGTTGACGGTCGCCAGGAATACGACAAACTTGCAAATCCAGGCTCTAAATTGGCTGGAGACGCGCGCCAGGCGCGCGTCGTCCGGGGATGACAAAGCCATCGAGGAACTTGACGCGGTCATCTCGGTCCTGAAGCTAATTCAGCCGGAGGCTGCTCCGAACTCGTCCGCTGATGTCACACAGCTAGTCGGCTCGAAGCCTGTCGTGCAGACTTCGACGTCCGCCGCCGCACCTACACCGCCCGCAAAATCCGAACCCGATACTAAGAAGTCGCTCACGACGATCGAGAAGATCGTTAAATTTGGCGACTACTTAGATAAGGCCTTTAAGCCAATCACGCAGGCTATCAGCACAGCAGCTTCCTTAATGACAATCTTAAAAGACCTTGGTGTAACTTTATGACTCTTTTCAGCGACGAAAGCATCGCTAGGAGAGTTTCGTTGTCAGGCGCTTGAGTCTAGCCTCGTCTCAAAGCCTATGGGCTTAGGACCAGCCTCGACCGCGGTCTGGTGCTTTTACTTTTTACTCAATCCTGTTCCCTAGTCTCGTTTGTAGTCGTGAGCATTTCGCGCTGGCAGAGAGGGGAACGACATGTCACGGGTAGCGAGTCTGGCAGCACGATCGACCACCCATCAGTCACCAATCGATCCGGGTAAGCACGATTTCGCGGTCCCGCTCCAGGAGCGCGCTCTTGGCTTCCTCACAGACTCGAACTCAACTGCGCCACCAAACCTCGCTGACGTCAGGGTGACAATTGCTGAGTTCGAGCGTTTACTGGCGCCACTAATTGCCAACCCGCAGAATGAGCCAAACGGCGTCGTGAAGACTGCTCCGCGGATGGAAAGTCGCTGGGGACGCTTACGACCGCTCACATCAGAAATCAACGTGCAATAAATTCTGCGTTCATCGCTCGGCAGAACCGACGACCCGATCACCCAGTTTTAAGTGATATCGAGCCTCCACAGCGGCGGGGGTTGAGAGCGGCCCTGGCACGTCTATTTCGCAGAGGGGCGTAGGCGCCCTATTTCCTTTCCAACGGCAACTGGTCAGGCAGCGCGTCTGGCCAACTCCGGATGCACATCGAAGGAAGCCTCCGTCTTGCCGCGCACCTCGTCCACGGTCACCCCGGGGGCGAGGTCCACTAAAGTCAGACCCGGCCGGGCGACATCGAAGACGCCGAGATCGGTGACGATCATATCCACCACGCCCTTGCCGGTCAGTGGCAAACTACACTCGCGGAGGATCTTCGCCTCGCCCTTCGCGGTATGCTCCATCAGCACCACCACGCGCTTGACGCCGGCGACCAAATCCATAGCGCCGCCCATGCCCTTCACCATCTTGCCGGGCACCATCCAATTCGCGAGATCGCCATTTTCCGCGACCTGAAGCGCGCCGAGAATAGAAAGGTTGATGTGCCCGCCGCGAATCATCGCGAAGCTCTCGGCGCTGTCGAAGAAGCTCGTGGTCGGCAGCACCGTCACGGTCTGCTTGCCGGCATTGATGAGGTCGGCATCCTCTTCCCCTTCGAAGGGAAACGGACCCATCCCCAGCATGCCGTTCTCGCTATGCAGGATGATCTTCATGTCGGGCGGCACGAAATTCGCCACAAGCGTCGGAATGCCGATGCCGAGATTGACGTAAAAGCCATCATGCAACTCGCGCGCCGCGCGGGCCGCCATCTCATCGCGTGTCCAGGCCATGATGCCGCTCCCTAACTGTCGCTGCCGGCAAGCGCCGGTGCCGCTTCGCGCTTGCGCACCGTGCGCTGCTCGATACGCTTGTCGATCACATCCAGCTTCACCAGCTGCGATACGTAAATGCCCGGCGTCACGATGTGGTCGGGATCGAAGCTGCCCGGCTCATGCAACTCCTCGACTTCCGCCACCGTCACCTTCGCGGCCGTCGCCATCATCGGATTGAAGTTGCGCGCGGTCTTTCGATAGATGAGGTTGCCCTCCGTATCGCCCTTCCAGGCATGGATTACCGCGAGGTCACCGAAAATCCCACGCTCCATTACGTAGTGATGCCCATCGAACTCCCGCGTTTCCTTGCCCTCGGCGACCGCAGTGCCATAGCCGGTGCGCGTGAAGAAAGCCGGGATGCCGGCGCCCCCGGCGCGAATGCGCTCGGCGAGCGTGCCCTGCGGATTGAACTCGATCTCCAGCTCGCCGGCCAGGAACTGCTGCATGAACAGCTTGTTCTCTCCGACATAGGAGCTGACCATCCTCTTCACCTGCTTGCTCTCCAGCAGCACGCCGAGGCCCACGCCATCGATGCCGGCATTGTTGGAGACAATGGTGAGATTGGTCACGCCGCTCTCGCGGATCGCCTCGATAAGAGCGGAGGGAATGCCACACAGGCCGAAGCCGCCGGACAGGATCAGCATCCCGTCCTTCAGAACATCCGCCAATGCATCCTTCGCGCTGGCCCGAACCTTAGACGATGGCATTCAGCTCTCCATCCTGAGCCACGGGTATCTCCCGTGGCGGGTAACGCCGCAGCAGGTAGACCATGACGGCTATTGAGGGAAGCGTCGCTAAAGCCGTCATAACGTAGAAGGCATGCCAGCCGAGGGCATGAGCCATGAAGCCCGAGAGTCCTCCCACCGTGCGCAGCGCCAGCGCGGCGACCGAGGAGAGCAGGGCATATTGCGTCGCCGTATGCCGCCGGTCGCAGAGGCCCGACAGATAGGTGATGAAAGCGGCGTCCGCGAGCCCCTCGGCCCCGGATTCCACCGCCGCCGTCAGGATCAGAACGGCGTGGCTGCCGGCGGAATAGGACAGCAGCACATACATGCCCATGCAGAGCGTCTGGAACGAGCCGGTAATGAGCAGCGCGCGTCCGGTCCCGATCCGCGCGACCAGCCAGCCGCCGACCGCCGCGCCCACCAGCACGGCCACCAGCGACACCGGCCCATTCGCCAGCGCGACCTGCGCCCGGTCATAGCCGAGGTGACGGTAGAAGGGCGGCAGCATCGTCCCGGCCAGCGCCTCGCCAAGCCGGAACAGCACGATGAAGGCGAGGATGGCGGTGGCACCGCGCCGCGACAGGAACTCCCGCAACGGCTCCGCCACCGACCGCGCGAAACGCCTGGCGAAGGAAACCTTGGCGCCAAGCTCCCGCACCAAGGAGGCCGCCAGCGCTGGCTCGCGCGCCATCAGCGTCACGATTGGACCGATCAAGGTCAGCGCCGCCATAACGACGAAAACGCCATGCCAGCCTAGGTTGGTCGCGAGGCGGATCGCGGCGGCGCCCGAAACCAGCAGCGCCGCCCGATAGCCCCAGACATAGCCCGCGAGGGCCGTGCCCTGCATCGCCTGGGGAAAGCTCTCGATACGCCAGGCGTCGATGATGGTGTCCTGGCTCGCCGAGCAGAAAGCGAGCAGCGCCGCGAGCCCGATCAGCAAAAACGGCGACGCGCTGGGACTCGCCAATGCCATGGAAAGGCAAGCGAGGCTGAGCAGCGGCTGCACGCCCAGCAGCCAGCCACGCCTTCGGCCAAGCCGGGCGAGGGGGCCTGGCGCCGCATTGTCGAAGATCGGCGACCACAGAAACTTCAGCGCATAGGCGAGGCCGATCGTCGCGGTCAGGCCGATCAGTCCGAGCCCGACATTCCCCTCCGCCAGCCACTGCCGCAGCGTGAAGCCCGATAGCGGCAGCGGCAGGCCGGAGGCAAAACCGAAGCCGGTCATAAGCCAAAGCCGGCGGTCGGCGAGGATGGTGCGGAGGGAGGGCCGGTTGTCAGGACTCACGCCATAGTCTCACACGGCAAGAATGGTTCGGCCATCAGTCGATTGCCTCCAGCAACAGGGGCCGCAACTCCGCTGGCCGCCGCACGGCCGCGCTGAGACGCTCGAAGAAAACGGACTGCACTTCGCCGCGGCGAAGAAAGGCGAGAAACGTTTCGATCGACTGCTGACCCTCAGCGAGCGGCGCAGGCACGCCCGAAGCCGGAATATCCGCCGTCTCGCCGAGCGCCCTGCCATAGCGATAATTTCGCGACTGGGCGGAGGTGCAGGTCAGGATAAGATCGCCAAGCGCGCCCGGCTCGAACAAGGTCCCGGCCGAGGCGCCCAGCAGCGGCAGTAGCCGGCCGAGTTCGCGAATGCCCCGCGCCACGTAGCTCGCACGCGTATTCTCGCCGAGACCCAATCCCTCGCAGAGGCCGGCGCCGAGTGCGATGATGTTCTTCGTCACGCCGACAATCTCCAGACCCCGCAAGTCGCACGTTGCCTGCAGGCCCAGGCGCGGCCCGGCAAGGCGCTCCGCCAGTGTCCGGCCGTGTTCCAGATCGGTGCAGCCGAGCGACATCCAGACGCGATGGCCCGCCTGCATCTCGCTCGCGAAGGTGGGACCGGACAGCATGCCGATGGGATGGGACGGAAAATGCCGAGCGATGACCTCGGTGGGGAAGGCGCAGGCGGCGCCATCCATCCCTTTCATGCAGGACAGAAAGGTAGCCGTCGGCGCGACCGGGTGCGCGATCTGCCCCAGCACTTCCGCCAGTGCCCGGCTTGGCAGTGCGAGGATCACCACGTCGTACGCCGCCAGCTCGATGTGTTCGAGGTGATGGAGGAACCGCGAGGCGGCCAAGAACTCCGTTACCAGCCGGCGGCTGAATACTTCCACCCGGATATCGCCTCGGCATTGCAGCGCCGCCGCCAGGGCCCGGCCGAAGGCGCCATAGCCAATCACCAGCACGCGAAGGGTGCCGTGTTCCATCATGGGGCGATCCGCGCGCTGCTCACGCAGGACGCCTTACGGCAAAGTCGGTGGATGTCCAGCCGGTCAGTCGCGTTTCAGAAGCGGTAGCCGAGTCCCGCGCCGATTATGAGCGGGTCAATGTCGGTATCGGCCGTGACCTCGCCATGATTGATCCGCGCATGGGCGGAGAGAAACAGCTGCTTGATATCGAAGTTGCCATACCACGGGCCACTGATCTGATAGTCGACGCCGATCTGCAGCGCGGCCCCGGCCGCCGCATCGACCCCGAAAGTCTGCACCAGCGGCCCCTCCGGATTCGCGTCGTAATACCAGGCGGCCGCGACACCCGCTCCGATATAGGGGTTGAAGCGGTAATTGGGCAGGAAGTGGTATTCGGCCGTTACAACCAGCGGCACGCTGGAGATCTTGCCGATCGGCACGGTCCCCAGCAGCGTGTCATGGGCCGACAGGCTGGTGCGGAGAAACCCGGTAGTGGCGCCGATCGCAATATGGTCGGTGACGAAGTAGGACAGATCGAAAGCCGGGGAGACGGTGTCATCGACGTCGATATGACCGCCAATCAACGACACCGTCGAATTGCGATCCTCCGGCAGAATGCCGATGACCGAGGCTCGCACGATCAGGCTTCCCGCCCTGAGGCCGCCCGCTGGCGGGACCGACTGTGCCTGCGCTGCCCAAGAGAAGAGGCCAAGGCCACCCGCAAGAAGCACCCGAGAAGCAGCACGCGTCATGACGCCTCCGGAGAAACTCAGTGTTCTTCCAGACTCGCTGTATCGAAGTTGCGCGCCGTCTTCCAGTATTTAATAGAGGTTGAGGCGCTATCCCTCGGCCGCGCAACGTTTCTTGGCGTATTACTGGGTGTTTGGGCAGTTCCCGCGCTTGCTGCCTCGGCACCCGCCGCCACCTCCCTGCCGACGTTGATCGTTCCGGTCTCGCCTGGCTGCGTGACATCTCCCTTCGGTCCGAGGATCATCGCCGGGCAGCCGATCGCCGGCACCTATCATTGGGGCGTCGATTTGCGCGCGGCGGCGGGCGCCTGGGTGCGGGCGGTGGCGAATGGCCGCGTCATCCGCATCGATCGCCGCGGCATGGGCGGGCTTGAGGTCGCGGTCCAGCATGACGGGTTTCGCGCGCTCTACGCCCATCTCGGCCAGGTCTCACCGGCACTGGCCGAGGGCGCGACGCAGGTCCGGGCCGGCCAATGGATTGGCCGCATCGGCCGCACCGGCCTTACCTTCGGCACCCACCTCTATTTCGAGATCGCGGTGGACGGACACCGCGTCGATCCCGCACCCTATCTCGGCGTCGTCCCCTGCGGCGCTGGAAACCAGGCATCGGTGCGGCCGAGCAAGTGATAGGCCACCATCCCCACCCATTCATGGCTCGCGAGGTCGATCATGCCGAGCCGTTCCGGAAGCCCGCCCAACATCAGCACATCGAGCCGCATCGCCGTCTTATAACCGACCGGCCAGGGCAGCACGTTCCAGCCGGCTTTGCGGAAAATGCCGACCGAGCGCGGCATATGCCAGGCCGACGTAATCAGCGCCCAGTGCTGATCTGGACGTGGCATCAGCAGCCGCTTGAGCAGAACCGCATTCTCATAGGTCGTGCGGGATCCGCTCTCGTAGCGCACCCGGCCGGGCGGCACGCCCAGCGAGTCGAATAAAGACCGCGCTACATCCGCTTCGCTCAGCCTTCCGCGCAGCAGTCGCCCGTTGCCGCCGGTGAAGGCCAGGATAGCAGCGGGATAGCGCCGGCTGAGGGCCACCAGCGTCGTCATCCGCTCGGCCGCATCGTTGAGCGCCGGGATGCCATGGGCCTCGGTTAGATCGGTATCGACCGCGCCGCCAAGGACGATGATGCCATCCACCTGCGCTGGCGGCACCGTCACCTGCGGGAACCGGCCTTCCAGCGGCTCCAGCATGAGGGGACCGATCGGCAGCAGGACCACCAACCCCATCGCGCCGAGCGACAGCGTAAGGCAGACCAGCGCCCCAGCGCGCCGCCGAGCGTAGAGCAGCAACAGTCCCAGGAGGCCCAGCAGCAGCAAGAAGCTGCTCGGCCTCAGCAGGATCCAGAGTAGTTTCGAGATTAGGAACACTTGGGCCGCCCATTCAACCGGTGATGTTGGGTGGCGAGGGGCAAAGATGTGTAATGAACGCGATCCAGAGATCCGTCATGGCACGCGAAGGCGTGCCATCCACGCCTGGCGCTTTGTGAAGCAAGAAAAGGCGTGGATGCCCGGCCTTCGCCGAGCATGACGTGGTGGAATGGGCGAGGTTCAAGCCGAAAGCCAATCGGAGGCGAGGACCGCTCAACGGGTTGGCCAACTAAGTCAGGAGCACGTTGCGATCCCGCAGCACCACTGCCGAAAACCTACTCGCAGCGGCCGATGACTTTGCCCGGCGCCGGATAGGCGGCCGGATCGCTGCCCGGCGGCAGGATCTGGATGCCGCGCACCATCCCGGCCCAGGTGCCGCCGCCCTGCCACTGGAACAGCGCGAGGTCCGGGTAATAGCAGCCGTTCTGCACGAACAGGGTGTGATTGGCCTGGCTCGGGTCGGCCGCATCATAAACCGCGATCCACTGCCCCGTGCCGTTCGACAGGGATGTTGTTGGGAAGTTCGGCACCGGTCCGCTCGCCGACATATCCTCCGTCGAGCCCGTGCAGCCGATACCGGTCCACAGCCGCACCAGGCCGGAGGGCGGGGTGCCGCAGGAGCTCTGTGCCAAGGCCGGCGCGGCGAAGCCGAGCAGCAGCGCGCCTCCCAGAAGCACCATGGAGAGCAGCGCGCGGCGAGGGGAGGAACGTGATGCAGAAACCTCGGTCATGGACTGTCCTACCTGAAATCGGGCTGGAAACTACGCCGCCCCAGGCCTTCAAGACAACCTGGGCGGCCTGAGAACCCGCCGGACCGCCTGTCAGCGGAAGTCCCGCGTCGGCACCTTGATGCCGGGTTTGCCCTCCCGAGGGTCCGGCGCACTGCCGCGTTTGACCTCGTCGCCACGGCCATGGGGCAGGGGAAAATCCTCCTCGCCCCGGCCTAGCGACGCCAGCATCGGCGAAAGATCTCCAACCGTCGCCGCCACGATATGCACCACCAACCCCTCTCGCTGGATCCGGCCACGCACCTCCAGCATGCGGGCGGAGATGATCAGCGGCCGGTTGGCGTCGAAGACCGAGGGCCAGATCACGACATTGCCGATCCCCGTCTCGTCCTCGATGGTAATGAACATCACGCCGTTGGCAGAACCGGGCTTCTGCCGCACCAGCACGAGGCCGGCGAATCGTCCCCATCGTCCGTCTCGCGCGGAAGGGAGATCGCCGCAGGGTACCACGCCGCGTGCCTTCAGGGCCGGGCGCAGAAACGCCACCGGATGGCGGCGCAGCGTGAGGCTCACGCTGCGGTAATCCTCCACCACCTCCCGCGCCTCGCTCATCACTGTCAGGGAAACCCCAGGCTCCGCCACCTCGGCCTGAGGCAGGGCGCCCGCATCAGCGGCGGCCCAAAGCGGCAAGGCGCTATCGGCCAAACCACGGATCGCCCAAAGCGCCTGCCGCCGATCGAGGCCGATCGGCGAGAAGGCATCCGCCTCGGCCAGCCGCTCCAGCGCCGCGACGGGCACGCCGCAGCGCCGCCAAGTCTCCTCCACCGTGGCGAAGGGACGGTCCGCCCGCTGCACCACGATTTTGGCGCCATCCTCATTGCCGAGCCCTTTGGCCATGCGCAGCCCGAGCCGGACCGCGTGCGGAGACCCGGTGTTCCCCTCCAAAGTGCAATCCCAGCGCGAGGCATTGATCGACACAGGCCGGATCTCGACGCCATGCGCCGCCGCATCCCGCACCACCTGCGCAGGCGCATAAAAACCCATAGGCTGGCTATTGAGCAAAGCGCAGCAGAAGACGTCGGGGTGATGACACTTCACCCAACTGCTCGCATAGGCAATGATCGCGAAACTCGCGGCATGGCTCTCGGGAAAACCGTACGAGCCGAATCCCTCGATCTGCCGGAAGGTATTTTCCGCGAAGGTGGCATTGTGACCATTGTCTGCCATGCCCTTGAGAAACTTCTCGCGGAACTGGCTTACCCCGCCTGTCACCTTGAAGGTCGCCATCGATCGTCGGAGCTGGTCTGCTTCGCTCGGCGAAAAGCCCGCGCAATGGATCGCGACCTGCATAGCCTGTTCCTGGAACAGCGGCACGCCGAGCGTTTTCGCCAGCACCCGTTTCAATTCCGGTGTCGGATAGTCCGGTTTCTCCCGCCCTTCCCGTCGCCGCAGATAGGGATGCACCATATCGCCTTGGATCGGTCCCGGCCGGACAATCGCGACCTGGATGACGAGATCATAAAACTTCGCCGGCTTGAGTCGCGGCAGCATCGACATCTGCGCCCGGCTCTCGATCTGGAAAGTGCCGAGCGTATCGGCCTTCTGGATCATCGCGAAGGTCGGTTTGTCCTCCTTCGGTATCGTATCCATTGTGAGCGACAAATTCTTATGCGTTTCCATCAAGTCGAAGGCGCGGCGCATGCAGCCGAGCATGCCAAGCCCGAGAACATCGACCTTCATGAATTTCAAATGGTCGATATCGTCCTTGTCCCATTCGATGACCTGGCGATTCTCCATCGCCGCCGGCCCAACCGGCACGAGATCGTCCAGCCGGTCGCGGGTCAGCACGAAACCGCCGGGATGTGTGCCAAGCTGGCGCGGAAAACCGATCAGCAGGCGGGCGAGATCCAGCGTCATCCGCAGCCGCCGGTCCTCGAGGTTGAGATTGAGCGCCTCCGCATGTTCGCGCTCAACCCCATCGCGTGACCAGCCCCAAACCTGCGCCGCCAGCGCTCCCGTCACATCCTCCGACAAGCCGAGCACCTTGCCGACATCCCGCACCGCGCCGCGCGACCGAAAGCGCATGACGGTCGCGCACAACGCGGCATGGCCGCGGCCATAGTGGCTGTAGACCCATTGGATGACGATCTCGCGCTGCTCATGCTCGAAATCGACATCGATATCCGGCGGCTCATTGCGGTTGGCGGAAACGAAGCGCTCGAACAGCAGGCCCGAGAGAACCGGATCGATCTCGGTAATGCCAAGCACGTAACACACAGCGGAATTCGCCGCCGAACCGCGGCCTTGGCAAAGGATGCCCTTTGATCGGGCAAACCTCACGATGGAATGCACCGTGAGGAAATACGGCGCGTATTTCATTTCGGCGATAAGCGTCAATTCGTGCCGTAGCTGAGCGGCGACGTTCTCCGGCAGCTCATTCGGATAGCGAAAGGCAACGCCTTCCTCCCAGACCAATCTTTCGAGCATGTCTTGTGCCGTTTCATTCGGCCGCTCGCTTTCATCCGGATATTGGTATTCGATATCCTTCAGCGCGAATTTGCAGCGCTTCGCGATGATCTCGGTATTGGCGATGGCCTCGGGGTAGTCGGCGAAAAGCCGCGCCATTTCCTTGGGCGGCACGAGGTGACGGTCGGCGAAGCGTTCGCGCCGGAAGCCGACATCATCGATCTTCGTGTGCTCGCGGATGCAGGTCACGATGTCCTGCAGGATGCGCCGCTCGGGCTCGTGATACAGCACATCGCCGGTCGCCAGTAGCGGCACCCGCGCGGACTGGGCGAGCATGGCGAGGTTGTGCCGCCGCACGGCATCGCCGGGGCGCCGGCGCAGGCTGAAGGCGAGATAGGCGCGGTCGGGAAACGTATCACGCAGGCGGGTGAGGTGGCCGGGCAAGGCGTCGTCCGGTTCATCCCCCAGCATGGCGGCGATCAGCCCGCGCGCATGAGCCGCCACATCCGCCCAGTGCAGCAGGCACGACCCGGCGGGCAGCCCGTGCTTATGCGCGCGCCGTTTCCCTAAAGTTAGCAGCCGACAGAGATTGGACCAGGCCGCCCGATCCGTCGGGTAGACGAGCAGGGACGGCGCATCCTCCAGCACCAGCCGGCAGCCCGGCACCAGCCGCAGCCCGGCCTCTTCCGCTCTCTGAGAGGCGCGGGCCATGCCCGCCACGGTGTTGCGATCGGTGACCGCGATTGCCTCGTAGCCCATCAGCTGGGCCGTCGCGATCAACTCCTCCACATGGCTCGCGCCGCGCAGGAAGGAGTAGTTCGTGGTGAGTTGAAGCTCGATATAGGCCATCGCGAAACCCGGTGTTGGTCGGCAGAACGTCTTCTAACTGACGATGAGGTGGATTGGAACAAAACAAGAACAACTCGTTCACGCTGACGGGGCATTTTTCACAAAGATTAAAGAATCCCCGACTAAAGTGGAGGTCTTTCAATTGTGGTGCCGCCTTGACACAGCTCCCGAGTGCCGCCGGCTCCCATCCGTCCATGACGTCCGACAGGTGCGAAGTCGCTTCACCATCCCCCGAGTTTTGCTGCCATCCGTCCGATTACCAGGGGACGGAGGCGAAAACCGTTGAGGCAAAGAAATCGCTTATTAAGCGTGCTCAGCGGACCATCGGAAAAGTCTGGCTCGAACATAGACCTGTACCGCTCGCTAACGGCAACGAACTCACGCTGGTGCACCAGCTCGGAACCCGCCGCATTACCACTGAGGAGGAGGAAACCGCACAGCACTTCCTCAACGAGATTTCCATTGATGTGGACACGACGATCGCCATGGTATCCGGTCCCTGGGACAAGCGGCTCAACGAACTGGGGGCTGCCTGCTTCCTCTTCGCGCCAGAAGGGCCTACGCCAAAAGAAAAAGGCGATCTCCTAAAGATGCTGACGCAAGTCAGAAAGGCGTTGCACAAGCCGATCCGCATCAAGCTATCGGACTATTTGTCCGAGGGTCTCATTGGCTACGTTAACGTCGGGCCGGTTTCCAAAAGACCCAATGGAAAGATATGGTTAAGCCAAATGGAAGGGCTGCCAATAGCGAAGGGAGAAGTGCATCTCAGCCGCGAAGGTTTCAAAAAGTCTCCTGGGATGGAGGCAGCGGTGCTGCATGAAGTCTCACATCGCGAAGCGAATACGACAGATGTCCGCAGCTTGGGGCAAGACGACGAACAGGCCACGTCAGGCTATATCGACTATCCATTTCTTCACTTGGCGCAAGAAATCCGCTTCAGAAAGGGTAGAACGCCCGAAAAACATTTGGCGAAAGTCAATGCTGACGCTTTCACCTATTTCATTCGCGCGCTCGTGGACAAAGAAAAAGTGTCGTCGATATCGACGAAACCCGAGCCAGACCCAGCTAAGCCAACCCCGGCCGTACCAACCGCCACCACCACCTTGGCCCCCACAAAGCCGCCACCGACAAAAACCGACTCGAGGGCAGTAGCGAGACCCCTTCCACTCAACAGTCGCTCGGGTCGTTCCGGCTAAATCGCACCGCCTCAGTAACCGACCCGCACCAGCCGATGCTGCTTCCGGCCCGCCAGTAGCTTTAGCGCGCCATCGCGCAGATCGGCCGCGAGACACCGGCCTTTCATTGCTGATCGCTACGTCGTTCAGTACCCAGCATACCCGACAAACGCTTCAGAAGGCCCACCAGTTACCTACTTCTAAAATCTTGCCACCATTTACAAACTGGCCAGAAGCTAAGGCGGCAACGAGACCCATCTCACACAGCAACGCGCGTCGCTCCGGAAAAAAATCGTCTCGCCTCAGTCGCCGACGCGAACCAACCGATGTTGCTTCCGGCCCGCCGACAACTTCAGCGCGCCATCCCGCAGATCCGCCGCCGAGATCACCAGCCCCTCATCGCTGATCGCCACATCGTTCAGCCGGGCGCCGCCGCCGCGAATGAGCCGGCGCGCCTCCCCGTTGCTTGCGGCGAGACCCGCCGAAACGAAAAGCGCGAAGGCCGGGACCCCCGCCGCAAGTTCCGCCTCCGGCAAGGTCACGCTCGGCAGATTCTCGGCCGCCGCGCCCTCCTCGAAGGCGAGACGCGCGGTCTCGGCCGACGCCGCGGCGGCTTCGGCGCCGTGCGCGAGGGTCGTCGCCTCAGTCGCCAGCCGCTTCTTCGCCTCGTTGATCTCGGCGCCGCCAAGCACCTCCAGGCGCGCGATCTCCTCCAGCGGCACGTCAGTAAATAGCCGCAGGAAGCGGCCGACATCGGCGTCCTCCGTATTGCGCCAGAACTGCCAGTAATCGAAGGGCGACAGCCGCTCCGCTGTCAGCCAGACAGCACCCTTCGCCGTCTTGCCCATCTTAGCGCCCGACGCGGTGGTGATCAGCGGTGCCGTCAGCCCGAAAACCTGCCGCCCATCGGTGCGCCGCACCAGATCGACGCCCGAAACGATATTGCCCCACTGATCCGAGCCGCCCATCTGCAACGCAACCCCAAGCCGGCGGCTGAGTTCGCGAAAATCATAGCTCTGCAATATGGAATAGTTGAATTCGAGGAACGTGAGCCCCTGCTCGCGATCCAGCCGGGACTTCACGCTGTCGAAGGACAGCATGCGGCTGATGCTGAAATGCGGCCCGATCTCACGCAGCAGCTCGATATAGCCAAGCTTGTCGAGCCAATCGGCATTATTCGCCATGATGGCATCCGAAGGCCCGTCGCCGAAACGCAGGAAGGGCGCGATATTGCGGCGGATGCCGGCGATATTCTCCGCGATCTGCGCGTCGGTCAGCAGTTGCCGCGCTTCCTCGCGGAAGGAGGGATCACCGATCTTCGCCGTGCCGCCACCCAGAAGTGCTACCGGCTTATGTCCGTGCTTCTGCAACAGCCGCAGCAGCATGATCTGCACCATATGCCCGACATGCAGGCTGTCACCGGTCGGATCGAAGCCGATATAGCCCGCCACCGTCCCGGCCGAGAGCGCCGCGTCCAGCTCCGCTTCATCCGTGCATTGAAATACGAAGCCGCGCGCATGCGCCTCCGCCAGAAACCCGCTCTTCGTCGTCATCGCCTGCGATCCGTGGCTAAACTGCGCCGCTGGCTATCACGGGAGGGATGAAACGGAAATGTTGCGGGTGATCGGGCTGATGAGCGGCACCTCGCTAGACGGCGTCGATGCCGCCTGGCTAGAGACGGATGGCGAGGCGGTCGACGCCCTCGGCCCGAGCATAACCGTCCCCTACGACCCCAGCCTAAGAGACGACCTCCGCCGCATTCTGGATGACGCCCCCGGACTGGCCCCGGAGGACCCGCATCTACTCGCGGTCACTCGGCGGCTGACCGAAACCCACGTCGAAGCCGTGCGCGCCCTGGCGGCCGAGGCCGATCTCATCGGCTTCCACGGCCAGACCATCCTGCACGACCCGGGTCGTCGGCGAACCTGGCAGATCGGCGACGCGGCCTATCTCGCCGACGCTCTGGACACGCCGGTCGCCTATGCTTTCCGCGAAGCGGATGTTGCGGCAGGCGGGGAGGGTGCGCCCTTCGCCCCTCTGTTCCACGCGGCCCTCGCGCAGAACCTGGCTAAGCCTCTCGCGGTTCTAAATGTCGGCGGCGTTGCCAACGTCACCTTCCTTAGCGCCGATGGCGGCGTCTTCGCGGGCGACACCGGGCCAGGAAACGCTTTGCTCGACGATTGGGTAACGCGCCACACGGGCGCGAGCCGGGACGAGGATGGCCGCCTCGCCGCGAAGGGGAAAGCCGACGCCGCCGTGCTCCGGCGCTGGCTGCAAGACCCGTATCTCGTCCGCGCTTTGCCAAAATCGCTCGACCGCCTGCATTTCCACGCTTGCCTTGACGACATCGCGGCACTTTCCCCGGCGGACGGCGCGGCGACATTGGTCGCCTTCACCGCCGGCGCCGTCGCCCGCACCGCGCTGCCCCAGGCCCCCCAAAGATGGCTGGTCACCGGCGGCGGACGACACAATCCGACGATGATGCACGCGCTCCGCGACGCGCTCGGCGTTCCGGTCGAACCCGTCGAAGCTGTGGGCTGGCATGGTGACGCGCTGGAGGCACAATGTTTCGGCTTCCTCGCCGCCCGCGTGACGCGCGGCCTGCCACTCAGCCTGCCGACGACAACCGGCGTGCCAAACCCCTTGTTGGGCGGCCGCATCGTCAACCCGGCCAAGCCCTGAGAGCCACTCACCTTCTTGCCAGCACGTCTCCCCTTTATGTTGCGTTGCCGGCCTGACCTCGCGATGATCGGCTCCTCTCTAGGGGGGGAGGGTCTCATGATCAGCCTGCGTCCCTATCGTAGCCTCGGTGGCGGCCATCATGGATGGCTCAAAACCCGCCACCACTTTGCTTTCGCCGATTACCAGGATCCCGAGCGCCCCAACTGGGGCAAGCTCCGTGTCTGGAACGACGACGAGATCGCGGCTGGTGCGGGATTCCCGGCGCATCCTCACGCGAATATGGAAATCATCACCTATGTCCGTGATGGCGCCATCACCCATGGCGACAGCCTGGGCAACAAAGGTCGCACCGAGGCCGGAGATGTTCAGGTGATGAGCGCGGGGATCGGCCTGCGCCACGCCGAATACAATCTGGAACCGAGCGCCACCTCGATCTTCCAAATCTGGATCACGCCTGATACGGAGGGCGGCGCACCCTCCTGGGGCAGCCGCGCTTTCCCCAAACAGGACCGCGCCGGAACCTTCACTGTCCTGGCAAGCGGCTTCTCCGAGGACACCGACGCGCTACCCATCCGCAGCGACGCCCGCGTCATCGGCATCACGCTGAAAGCCGGCATGTCCGCCGACTATCCGGTGGCGGAGGGGCGGCTGGTCTACCTCGTCCCCGCGACCGGCCTGGTCGAGGTCAACGGCGTCAGCGTTGCGGCACGCGACGGCGCCGCGATCGAGGACGAAACCTCTCTGCACCTCGCGGCGCTGGAGGAAACCGAGATCGTCCTGGTCGAGACTTCGGCTTAGCCTGCAGGCGAAGGAACCGCCGTTCCCGTCTCCAACGTGAGGCTCGCCTCCAACGCCGGGCTCGGCCCCAGCGTCGTGCTCTTCTGCAACGTCAGGCTCGCTTCCTCGTCATCCTCGGCGAAGGCCAAGGATCCGTGCCTTGCTTGTGGCTGCGGCGGTGAAGGCGTGGATGCTCGGCCTTCGCCGAGCATGACGAATCGCCCGATAGATCAACACGGAGACCGACAAACCCTACAAATACCGTCCGACCAGATTCTCCAAATACTCCTGCTGTCCCGACCGGGGCTTAGGATCGAGGCCCTCCTTCGCCACCCGTGCCGCGATCTCCTCCAGGCTGCGCGAGCCATCCAGCATGGCGCGCCCCTCGGCACCCTCCCATCCGGCGTATCGAGTCTCCACGGCCTTCGGCAGCACACCATCCTCAATCATCGCCGCTGCCATCAGCAATGCCCGCGCGCAAAGATCCATGCCTCCAGCATGGGCGTAGAGCAAATCATCGGGGTCGAGCGATTGCCGCCGGATCTTCGCATCGAAGTTGCACCCGCCCGTGGTGAAGCCGCCCGCGCGCAGTAAATGGAACAGGCCAAGCGCCATCGTCGTCGGATCATTGGGGAACTGATCCGTATCCCAGCCCGACTGCCGGTCGCCCCGATTGACATCCAGCGAACCAAAGATCCCGAGCGCGATCGCAGTCGCGATCTCATGCTCATACGTATGCCCCGCGAGCGTCGCGTGGTTGTCCTCGATATTGACCCGTACCTCGTTTTCCAGCCCGAAGCGCTTGAGGAAACCGTAGACCGTGGCAACGTCGAAGTCATATTGATGCTTCGTCGGTTCCTGCGGCTTCGGCTCGAGCAGGATCGTGCCCTTGAAGCCGATCTTGTGCTTGTGCTCGACGACCATCGTGAGAAAGCGGCCGTACTGTGCGATCTCGCGGCTGAGGTCGGTGTTGAGCAGAGTCTCGTAGCCCTCGCGTCCGCCCCACAGCACGTAATTCTCGCCGTCGAGTCGGTGCGTGGTTTCCAGCGCATGCTTCACCTGCGCGGCGGCATAGGCGAAGACTTCGGGGTCGGGATTGGTCGCGCCGCCGGCCATATAGCGGCGGTGAGAGAACAGGTTCGCGGTGCCCCACAGCACGCGCACCTTCGCGGTCTCCATCTTCTTCTCGAAAAGGTCGGCGATCACATCGAGGTTGCGGTTGCTCTCGGCGAGGCTGTGGCCTTCGGGCGCCACGTCCCGGTCATGGAAGCAGAAGAACGGCACGTCCAGCAGGCGGAACAGCTCGAAACCGACCTCGGCTTTGAGCTTTGCCTGGGTCATTACGTCGCCCGCGAGCATCCAAGGCCGCAGGAAAGTCTCGCCGCCGAAGGGATCGCCGCCGGGCCAGGCCAGGCTATGCCAATAGGCAACGGCGAAGCGCAGATGCTCCTCCATGCGCCGCCCCAGCACGACGCGGTCCTTGTCGTACCAGCGGAAGGCGAGGGGGTTGGTGCTGTCTTTGCCTTCGTAGCGCAGCGGCTCGGTCCGCCCAAAAAACTTGATTGGCTCAGACATTCTCGTCCCCCTCGGCCGTTTCTGTTTGCCGGCAAGCGCGTGCGCGGCAAGGGCGGCGCTACTGCCCCGTCACGCGCGGCGAAAGCCGTGCATCCACGCCTTTTTGAGGGACAGAGGCGGCCGCGACAAGAGACGGTCTGCGCTGAGTATGGCCTGCGGGAGCCGCAACCACAGCCCGGCCTACGGCGCCTTTTTGTCCTCCGGGATCACGCCCAGCGACGCGGCGGCCACCGCAGAGACGACGCCGAAGGCGCTCGCCATCTCGCTTGGGATGATGATCGTCGTGCCGCGATCCTTGTTCATCTCGTAGATCAGGTTCATCTGCCGCAACTTCAGCGCGATCGGGTCATCCGCATAGACCTGCGCCGCCGCCTTCACCTTCAGCGCGATGCCGATCTCGGCCGAAGCCAGCGTCTCTCGCGCCTGCTTCTCACGCTCCGCCTGAGCCTGGCGGCTCATCGCATCCTGCAGAGAATTGGGGATCGCGATGTCCTTGATCTCGACCGAGGTGATTTCGACGCCCCAGATTGTCGTCTTGCGGCTGATCGTGGCGCGCAGCTCCTCATCCGCCGTCTGCCGGTCGGACAAAAGTTGCGACAGATCGTGGCTTCCGATCGTCTCGCGCAGGCTGGTCTGCGCCACGCGCTCCACCGCGAGCCGGTAGTTCTCGATCTCGGTCGCCGCCTGCCGAGGGTCGACCACCCGCCAGAAAACGATGGCATCCATGGCGATCGCCACGGTGTCGCGGGTCAGCGCCTCTTCGGCCCTGATCTCGGTGGTGCGGATCCGCAGGTCGATCACGGTCGCGATGGTTTCCAGGAACGGGATCACATAGAAAAGCCCCGGTCCGCCAAGCCCGCGATACCGCCCGAGCCGGAGGATCACCGCCCGGTTCCACTGATCCGTCATCTTGAGCCAGGCCGGAATCGTGATGGCCGCGATCACCAGGATCACGGCCAGGGCGACCGCAAAGACAGCCTCGTGGCTAAGCTCCACCAGGAGAGCCGCAACGACGAGGCAGATCACGGAGAAGATATAAGCAATGGGCGGAGCGTTCATGGCACGCGTTCCTGGCGGAATGAGGTCGTCAGTCTAGACCCTGCTTAGCCGGAAAGCGGTCGAGGAGGGTGGTCCGCATTGCGGGCGGCAGAAGCGCCGCTAGCCTGGCACCCCAGGCGACCCAGCCGGGGAAGGCGCCTCGCACCGCGCCGCGCTCGATCGCTCGCATCATACGGATCGCGGCCTTCTCGGCGCTCATGATGCCGGGCATGGGAAACTTGTTCACCTCGGTCATCGGCGAAGCAACGAAGCCGGGGCAGAGGCTGGTGAGCAGAATGCCGTGCCGCTTCGCCGTCGGCGCGGTTCCCACCACCCAGGAATCGACCGCCGCCTTCGATGCGCAATAGGCCGGCGCCATAGGTCCCGGCAGGAAAGCGGCGACCGAGGCGACGACCGCAATGCGACCACGCACGCCACCGGCGCCCGGCGACTGGGACATCATGAGCCCAATCGTCGGCAGCACGGTATTGAGAACGCCATCCAGGTTGGTCTCGAAAATCGCCCGCGTCTGCTCTCCGCTCTCCTCGCCGCCCTCGCCGGTGCCGCCCGAAATGCCGGCATTGGCGATGACGAGGTCGAGCGGTCCCGAGGCGTAAATCCAGTTCGCCATGCCCATGCGATCGGTCACGGAAAGTGCGCGAGTCGCGACCTCGGCGCCGCGGATGCGGCACCCCGCCGCCGTCGCTCTCAGCCGCTCGTGATCCCGACCACCGAGATAGAGAGTCGTTCCAGGTTGAGCGAGCAGCACGGCGAGAGCCCGGCCGATGCCCGAGGAGGCGCCGGTGATGAGGATGCGCTGGAGGGGCATGGGATCCATACTAGCTTAGGCGTGATGGTCTTCACACGGCGCCGATTCGCAATACAAGGTGCAACATGGAGCGATCCGAACCTTCTTCAGTGCTGCTACCGCAACCCTGTGCGATGACGACATGATCGCCCCTCGTATCGAACGCCGGGGCCTCTGCCTCGTCCTCGCCGCGCCGTCCGGCGCCGGAAAAAGCAGCATCACCCGCGCCCTGCTGGCCGAGGAGCGCGAGTTGCTGCTCTCCATCAGCCTGACGACCCGTGCGCCCCGGCCCGGCGAGGAAGAGGGCAAGCACTATTATTTCCGCTCGGCGGCCGAGTTCCAGGCGTTGCAGGCCAATGGCGGCCTGCTGGAATGGGCGAATGTCTTCGGGCGCGAGACGCTCTATGGCACGCCGCGCGCCCCGGTCGAGGCGGCGCTGGCGGCGGGCAGGGACATGATCTTTACGATCGACTGGCAGGGCTTCCGACAGATGCGCGCGGCGATGCCGGCCGATGTGGTGGGGGTCTTCCTTCTGCCGCCCTCGATGCAGGTGCTAGAGGAGCGGCTAAGACGCAGGGGGCAGGACAGTCCGGAGGAGATCGCACGCCGCATGGCGGCGGCACGCGGCGAGATCGCCCATTTCACCGAATTCGACCATGTCCTCGTCAATTCCGACTTCAACGATGCGGTGCGCGATGTGCGCGCGATCCTGCGGGCCGCGCGGCTGGCGACCCCGCGCCAGATCGGACTGCACACCTTCACGCAGATGGATTTGGTATGAGACTGATTGCTGGCGGCTGCGCGTTCCTGGGCGCGCTCGGTCTCGCGGCTTGCGCGATTCCCGGCCGCGAGGTGGCGTCGCCCACATCCTACCCACCGTCCCTCGTCACCGTCGAACAGACGGAGGGCCAGTCTGGCCGCGTGCCGTTAGTGACGATCGAGACACCGGTTTCGGCTGCCGACTACAAGGGGCCTTTGGCCCAGGCCGTGCAGGCCGCCGAGGCCCGCAAGCCCGATGTTGCTTTCGACGTGCTTGCGGCCGTCCCGCCTAATGGCACTCCGACCCATCAGGCCGACGCTGCCGACGGAATAACGCCGGACGCTACGGCAGTGGCCGAGGCAATTGCTCGTGACGGGGTCTCCACCGACCGCATCCGCCTGGGCGCGGTGGTCACCGTGAGCAATGTGCCGCCAGCGGTTCGCGTCTACGTGCGGTAGGGCTTACGATCCGGCCGGCTTAACCAGCCACCAATCGATCCGCCTCGATACGCGCCACCGCCGCCGCCACATAACCCTCGTCGATCTCGATCCCGACACCCTCCGCGCCAAGCCGCTCCGCCGCGAGGAGGGTGGTTCCCGCGCCGAGGAACGGATCGAGCACCCGAGGCGTCTCAACGCCATGCAGCTTGATGCAGCGCAAGGGCAACTCCACCGGAAATCCCGCCGGATGGCCAAACTTCTGCGTCTTGGATTGCACGGTCTCGTAGGGAATGAACCAGACATTGCCCGCGCAACGCTTATCCCGAGCGTGACCCCAGCGCGCGATATTGGACTTGTCCTTGAACGGCACCCCCACCGCCAGCCGGTCGATCGGCACCGCGCCCGTTTTGGTGAAGTGGTAGATCGCCTCGTGATTCTGGTTGAGGTAACGCGCGCTGTTGATCGGCTTGAAATGACCGATCGTCTCGTCGCCCTCGCTGAAGGACTTCACCCAGAGTATTTGGTTCTGCAGCAGGAAGCCCGCGCCCATCGCACGCGCCACATCCGCCGCGATCCACGGATCCGTCCCCGTGCTGCCCAGGTTGAGGAAAAACGAGCCCGCCGGCGCAAGCACCTTAGCAATGGCGGCACCAACCTCGCCCAGCCACGCGAGATAAACCTCACGCGGCAAACGGTCTCGGTAGGACCGATAAGCAATGCCGATATTATACGGCGGTGAAGTCACGCAGACATCGAAGCTCTCGGGCTCCAGCCGTGCCAATGCCGCAAGACAGTCATCCGCGATGATGCTCTGGCGGCCAACGCGAATGACGCGGCCCGGCGCCGGTGCAATAGCATCCACGCCCTCAGCGATCCGTAAGCCGGAACTCGATGCGCCTGTTGCGCGCGAAAGCATCCGGCGTCTTGCCCGTATCGAGCGGCTGAGTATCCGCGAAGGCTGTCGCCGCGAGGTGATTGGGCGGCACACCATCGAGGATCAGCAATTGCACCACGGAAATCGCTCGCGCGGCCGAAAGCTGCCAGTTGTCCTTATACGGCCCGCTGGTAATCGGCTGGCTATCCGCATGGCCATCGACACGCAACATCCACGACAGATCCGGCGGAATCTCTTTTGCGATGCCACGAATGGCGGCGGCGATCTTGTCGATTTGCGCCTGGCCGCCGCCCGTCATGTCCGCGCTATTGACCGGGAACAGCACGTCACTCTGGAACACGAAGCGATCGCCGACGATGCGGATATCCGGCTGGTTCTTCAGCACATCACGCAGCTTGCCGAAGAAATCACTACGGTAGCGCTGCAACTCCTGCACCTTGGCGGCCAGCGCGAGGTTCAGCTTGCGCCCAAGATCCGCGATCTGCGCGTCCTTGTCCCGCCCCTGGCTCACCTGCAACTGCAGCGCCACCGAAATCGCCGCGAGCTGATCGCGCAACTGCGCCATCTGCTGACGCAGCAGCTCGATCTCCGCCTGTGCCGAAGCGGTGAGATCCTTCTGCTGATCGAGCGCCGTGCTGCCTGCCGCCGTCACCGCCTTCTGTCGCGCGAGATCCACCTGGTTCTGCTGCAGCTGCACCTGCGCCGCAGCGGTGGCCGCCGTCGCCTGCGTCAAGGCCGACTGCAGATCCGCGAGCCGCGCACTAGCCGAGGTCGCCTGCACACCGCTATCGGCAAGCTGAGCCTGCAGCTTGTCACGCGTCGCGGTCAGCGCGGAGAGTTTTGTCGCATCGCTATTGGCCGTCGCCTCCGCCGCAGATAGCTGCTGCGCCAGCGTGTCACGCGCCGCCGTCACCGCATTGAGGTCATGGGCAAGGCTCGCCACATTGGAACGCAGATCGGAGGTGCGCCCCTGTTCCAGCGACAGCATGTCGGTGAGCTGCGCGATCTCCTGGTTGAGCTTCGCCAGCGCCTTGTCCTTGCTGGTGAGCGTCACCGATAGCAGCCCCTGCGCCAGCACGAAGACCAGCAGCACGAAGATCGTGACCATGAGCAGGGTCGACAGCGCATCGACATAGCCGGGCCAGGCATCCAGCCCATTGCTTTGCCGCCGGCGATGATAACCGGGCATGCTCAGCGGCCCCCTTCGGCCAAGGCCGCGATAGTGCGGGTGAGGACGCGTAGCTCATTGCGCAGCTCGGCCGTGCTCTGCAACCGGCCTTGCTCGGTCTCGGCGATCAACCGCTGCAAGCCGTGTTCGATATTCCGCAGATGGGCGTGCGCCACTTCGTCGGAGGCGCGGTGATCGCGACTTTCGCCGAGCCGCTGCAAGGCCGGCAGCAACCCCGCCTGGGTCTCGGCGATCCGCAGCATAAGTTGCTGGTTAGCCCGCATCGTATCGGTGAAAGTATTGAGCCGGTCGGCCAGCGCCGCCAAAGTTTGCGTCGATTGCCCGCGGCCTTCCTCGCCACGCGACAAGACGGCCTGCAAGCTCTCCATATTCTCGGCGGTCTGCTCCAGCAGCGCCTGCACATAGAGCGGCACATTGCCGCCTTCGCCCTCGCCGCCGAGCACGCCCGAGGACAGCCGGGTAAGGCTCGCGAGCCAATCTTCCAGCTCATTGTAGAACCGATTCTGCGCCTGCCCGGCCTGGAGATCGAGGAAGCCGAGCACCAGCGCGCCGGCCAGCCCGAACATCGAGGAGGAGAAGGCGGTCGACATGCCCGCCAGCGGCCCCGCCAGACCGCTCTTGAGCTGGTCGAACACCGCATTGATATCGCCGCCGCCCACGCTCATGCCGTGGATAACATCGGCGACCGCGCTGACCGTCTTCAGCAAACCCCAAAAGGTGCCGAGCAGGCCGAGGAAGATCATCAGCGCCGTCGCGTAGCGCGAGAGTTCGCGGCTCTCATCCAGCCGGCTTCCGATGCCGTCGAGCAGGCTGCGCATCGCCTGGGTCGAAAGCGTCACGCGGCCATCCGCGCGGGTGCCGCTCTCCGCCCGGCTCGCCAGCATGCGCGCCATAGGTGCGAGCAGTTTGGGCGGCGTGATGCCGGAAATTCGTTGCCGGTTGCGCTGATATTGGCCGACCCAGGAAACCTCGGGCTCAAGCCGCAGCACCTGCCGCAGGTTCCACAGAATGCCGAGCAGCAGCACCAGAAAGATGAAGGCGTTCAGATAGGGGTTGCTGCTGAAGAAAACGCGAAGTTTGGGAATCAGGAAAATCGCGACGACGCCGACCGCGCCCAGGAAGATCAGCATGCGGATGAAGTAGGTAGTGGGGCGGGTCATGTGCGCGTCGGACCGGATCAGTGAGTGGCGGAAGATGGCTGAGGACGGGGCGCCCCGGATGGGCTCGCCACGACCTCGACCCGATTGGGTGGCGAACCGCCCGCATTGCCGAGCGCCAACAGACGGATACGTCCGCCGGGCACTCCGGCTTCGAGCAAGGCGGTCTGGACCGCCTGGGCGCGTGACAAAGCGAGCCGGCGAGGCGTCGATGGGTCGTCGTCGCCGGGCGCTGCCGCGGCATAGGCGCTAACGACGTACTGGGTGGGGCGGCTCGCCCGGTTGTGGGCGAAGTCCCGCAACGCGGCCTGTTCGGCCGGCGGCAGGTCGATATCCTGGACAAGGAACGGCAGCGTCAGCTTGTCGGACCCGGGCGGCAGCCCGACCTCTGCGGACGTCGCGGACGTCGCGGGCGTCGGCTTCCCCGGCGCCGGTGGAGAGGCGGCCGGCAGCGGTGGAGTGGCTGTCGCGAGGCGAGGTTCGGGCAAGGCGGGCGCGGCACCAGGCAGTGCAAGCTCGGGCGGGCTGACTTCGGGCGGGGTAGGCTTGGCCGCGGGCGGCACGACAGCCGCTTTAGGCTCCGGTCCCGGCAAAGGCGGAGGTGTCCATGGCTTCGGTTGTGCCGGGACCGCCGACATCGGGGCTGGCAAAGGCGGCGGTGCAGTGGCGATGGTAGTCAGCGTGGAGACCGAGTTGGGCGGCGTCTTCCCGCTTCCGATTCCGGTGCCGGTCCCGGTCGCGACGGCTGCGGGTGGCGCGGCCTGACCTTGGTTTGGGGCGCCGCGCGCCACGGCACGGTGACGGTGACGCGGAAGCAGGTGGTGCGGTTTCGCCTCCGGCGGCACGGGCAATCCTCCGCCTAGCCGGTCGAGCGCGTTGAGATCGACCGTCACCTGCGCCTGGGCGCCCAGCGGGGCACTCGCCAGGATCACGGGCAAGAAGAGAGGGAAAAACCGACGCATATCATTCGGCTTCTAAGGTAGTTCCGGCTCCGGTGGGAGGGGTTTCACGCGCGAGGCGAGTGCGCCGCCAAGCTGCTCTCGGCGCGGGGCCGTTGCGCGAATGGGCAACTCTCTCCACCTGTGCGGAAAGACTGAGGAAACTCGAGGGAGTGAGCCATGGCGAGCGCCGCATCGGGAACCGCCCCTATCGCTGAGTCCAGGCCGCGCGCATTGCGCGCCTTCCCCGCCATCTTGCGGGTGACCAGCGGCAACTTCCTCGAAATGTACGACTTCATGATCTACGCCTATTACGCCACCTATATCGGTCAGGCGTTTTTCCCTTCGCGTGATCCCTTTGCCTCGCTGATGGCCTCGCTGGCGACCTTCGGCGCCGGCTTCCTCATGCGGCCGGTGGGGGCGGTGGTGCTCGGCGCCTATATCGACCGCTACGGCCGGCGGCGTGGCCTGATCCTGACCCTCGGGCTGATGGCGGTGGCGCTGATCGTCATCGCGCTGACACCGGGCTACGCCAGCATTGGCATCGCGGCGCCGATTCTGGTGGTGATCGGGCGCCTCGTGCAGGGGTTCTCGGCCGGGGTCGAGCTTGGCGGCGTCTCGGTCTATCTGGCGGAGATCGCGCCGCCCGGCCGTCGCGGCTTCTTCTGCGCCTGGCAATCCGGCAGCCAGCAGGTGGCCGTCGCTGTCGCCGCTTTGCTCGGGGTTTTCCTGACCCTCATCCTCACGCCGGAGCAAATGGCCGCCTGGGGTTGGCGCATCCCTTTGCTCGTCGGCTGCGCGATCGTGCCGTTCCTCTTCGTCCTGCGCCGTTCGCTGCAGGAAACTCAAGCCTTCGCTGAGCGTGTCCATCCCAGCATCGGCGCCATCCTCCGCTCGATCGCGAGCCATTGGGCGATCGTGCTGATCGGCATGATGCTGATCGCGATGACGACGGTGAGTTTCTACCTGCTGACCGCCTATACCCCGACCTTCGGCCGCAAGGTTCTCGGTCTCGGCAATACTCATGTGATGCTGGTGACGCTGGCCGTGGCGGTCTCGAACTTCATTTGGCTGCCCGTCTGGGGCGCGATCTCGGACCGCATTGGCCGCCGGCCGGTTCTACTGGGCGCGACGATCGCCTCATTGGTAACAGGCTTTCCAGTTTTACTCTGGCTGACCCGCGACCCTTCTGTCGGCCATTTACTGGTCTCCGAGTTGTGGCTCTCGCTGCTCTTCGGCGCTTTCAACGGCGCGGCGGTGCCTTTCCTGACCGAGGTCATGCCCGAAGCCGTACGGACCACAGGCTTCTCGCTGGCCTATAGCCTCGCCACGGCTTTGTTCGGCGGATTTACACCGGCGATCTGCACCTTGCTCATCCACGCGACAGGCAGCCGAGCGATGCCGGGCCTATGGCTGAGCTTCGCGGCGGTGCTGGGTCTGGTGGCGACGCTCTTGGCGACCCGCGGAGGTGTCGGCCGCCGGAGCGCCGCGCGAGCCTAGGCGTGGCGCCTCAACTTCCTAGCGCGCTGCCGGCCGCGGCCAACCCCTCCGCCACGGCCTGGAGCAGTACCGGATGGAAATGCGGATTGCCGGAGACGATGTCCGCGCCCACCGTCTCGCGGCCTTCGGGATCGGTCACATAGCCGCCGGCCTCGCGCACCAGCAGGGTTCCGGCCGCGATGTCCCAGGGCTTGATCCCGATCTCCCAATAGCCATCGAAGCGACCGGCCGCGACCCAGGCAAGATCGAGCGCGGCGGAGCCGAAACGCCGGATGCCCGCGATCTGCGGCGACAACAGCCCGAGCGTGCGGGCAAAGGCCAGCCGCTGGCGCGGCGGCGCGATGGCGAATGGAATGCCGGTGGCGAAAACCGCCTCCGACAGATCGCGCCGCGCCGAAACGCGCAGACGGCGGTCATTCATGTAGGCGCCGGCGCCCTTCTCGGCCATGAACATCTCGTCCACCGCCGGGGCATAGATCACTGCCGCCGCGGGCTCGATCTCGCCGGTCGGCAAACGCCGCTCCAGCCCGATGCTGATCGCCCAATGCGGAATGCCGTGCAGGAAGTTGGTGGTGCCATCCAGCGGATCGACCACCCAGCGCCAAGTCCAGTTGTCGGAGCCCGAGGCGCCGGACTCCTCCATGAGGAAGGCATAGCCGGGACGCGCCTTGTTGAGATCCTCGCGGATCGAGTTCTCCGCCCGCACATCGGCCTGCGACACGAAGTCGGACGGGCCTTTGATGCTGACCTGCAATTGCTCGACCTCCGCGAAGTCGCGCAATAGCCGCTTCGCCGCCTTCTGCGCGGCATTGGCCATGATCGTGAGGTTGGGGGAGAGACGGGGTGCCATGTCAGGACCCTCGCGCTGTCAGGACTTCGCTCGCTCCATATAGGTCGCGTCCTCGATGCGGACGACGATGCGTTCCCCCGTCTCGATGAAGGGCGGCACCATGGTCTTCACGCCGTTGGAAAGCCGCGCGGGCTTGTAGGAACTGGTCGCCGTCTGGCCCTTCACCACCGGATCGGCCTCGACGACTTCAAGCGTTGCGGAAACTGGCAGGTGGAGACCCACCGGATCGCCTTCGACCAGATCGACGACGACAGGCATGTTGTCCTGCAGGAACGCCGCGGTGTCACCCAGCAGCGCCACGGGAATCATCGCCTGCTCATAGGTCTCATTATCCATCAGAACGAGGTTGTCCCCGTCGGTATAGGAATAGGTGTATTCCTTGTTGTCGGTCATCAGCCGCTCGACCGTGTCGGCGGTGCGCCAACGTTCGTTGGTCTTATTGCCGGTTTTGAGATCGCGCATTTCAACCTGGATGAACGCGCCGCCTTTGCCCGGTGTGATGATCTGCTGCTTGAGCACCGTCCAGCGGCGCCCGTCATGCTCGATCACTTGGCCGGCGCGGATGAGGTTCGCCTGCTGCTTCATGAGTCTGCTCGATCGGAGAATTGGGAAGGCGGGGTTTCTATCCGCCCGCGCCTCCGGCGGCAAGCACGCAGGCTAGGGGATGGCGGGTTCGTGCAGGACATGCCGCTTGCCGGAGGGATCGTTCACCCCGCCTTGCGCATCGAGATAGCTCGGACCGATCGGCACCTTGCCGGCGCCGCCGGGGATGTCGAGCACATAAGTCGGCCAGGCGAGACCCGTCACGCGCCCGCGCAGCCCCGCGAGCAGCGTCTGCCCCTCCGCGATCGGGACATGAAAGCGGGCGGTGCCCGGCGCCGGGTCGAGCTGGTGCAGGTAGTAGGGCTTCACCCGCGCGGCGATCATGGCCCGCAGCAGCCCCTCCAGCGCCGCCTCGCTGTCATTGACGCCGCGCAGCAGGACCGACTGGCCGAGTACCGGAATGCCGCGCCGCTGCGCCCGGCGGAGCGCGGCACGCGCGGCGTCGGTGAATTCGCGTGCGTGGTTGGCATGGACCACCAGCCAAAGGGAGCGCTCGGTTTCCATTGCATCCGCCAGCGCCTCGGTCAGGCGCTCGGGCATCGCGACCGGCAGGCGGGAGTGCAGCCGGATGGTTTCGACATGGGGGATCGTCGAAAGCCGCGTCACGATGTCGCGAAGGCGTCGTGGCGAGAGCATGAGGGGGTCGCCGCCGGTCAGGATGACCTCGCGCAAGGCAGGTCGCGCGGCGATCCAGTCGATCGCGGTCGAGAGTTCGGCTTCTGACAGCAACCCGCCATCCGGGCCGACATGCTCGCGGCGGAAACAGAAGCGGCAATAGACCGGGCAGATCAGCAGCGGCTTGAGCAGCACGCGGTCGGCGTAGCGATGCACGATGCCAGGCACCGGCGAAAGGCCGTCGTCGGCGATCGGATCGGCACTTTCATGCGGAGCGAGGAGGCGTTCGTCAGGATGCGGCACCACTTGGCGCCCGATCGGGTCGTCCGCGTGCTCGATCAGCGCCGCCATGGCGGGAGGGATGCCGATGGCGTAGCGGGCGCCCACCGCCTCCAGCGCCGGGCGGTCCTCAGGCGTGGCGAGACCGGCGCGCAGTAGCCCGTCGATGTCGCGGATCGCCGTCAGTTCTGACGTCAGAACCGACGGGGCCTCGGCGGCCATCGCGGTCAGCTTTCCTCGGGCACCAGCAGGGCGACCGCCGCCTGTGCCGCGATGCCCTCGCGCCGGCCGGTGAAGCCGAGCTTCTCAGTGGTCGTCGCCTTGACCGAGATGCGGCTGAGGGGAACGCCGAGCAACTCGGCGAGGCGGCCGCGCATGGCCGGGGCGTGGGGGGTGATCTTGGGTGATTCGCAGATCAGCGTGACGTCGGCGTTCGTGAGAATGCCTCCACGCGCTGCGATGCGGCTCGCGGCGTGGATGAGGAACTGGGCGCTGTCGGCATCCTTCCAGTCCATCTCGCTGGGTGGAAAATGGCGCCCGATATCGCCCTCCGCCAATGCCCCGTAAATCGCGTCGCAGAGCGCGTGGATGCCGACATCCGCATCCGAATGTCCCGCTAATCCAAGATCATGCGGCACTTCGATGCCACAAAGGATGAGCTTGCGGCCGGCGGCGAGGGCATGGACGTCGAACCCGGTGCCGACGCGTGGCAGGAGGGCGGGGAGCAATGGGGTGGGCATGGGGACCTAATCTCGGTTGCGGGGGTCTAATCCGTCCGGCGCGATTGCGCGTCAACCGGCTAATCCTGTATCTGCCTAAACTATGGGCAATCACGAGAGACTAGAACCGGCGCCTGAGCGGATGCCTAGGAATGGCTCGCCGCTGGGGCGGCTCCGCCCGATCGCGCTGGGCGGCGCCGGCAATCCGCGGATCGAGATGCCCGTCATCCTGGCGCCGATGTCGGGCGTCACCGATCTCCCCTTCCGCCAGCTTGCGCGCGATCTGGGCGCCGGCTTGGTGGTCTCCGAGATGATCGCCTCCTGGGCGATGGTGCGCGAGAATCAGGCGACCTTGCGGATGGCCCGCGTCGCTTCTGACGGCGGCCCCAATTCCGTGCAGCTCGCCGGCTGCGATCCGGGCGCCATGGCTGAGGCGGCGCGTATCGCTGTGGGTCTCGGCGCCGATATCGTAGACATCAACTTTGGCTGCCCGGTGAAGAAGGTGGCGGTCGGCCAGATGGCGGGCTCGGCTTTGATGCGGGACGAAAAGGGTGCGGCCGCGATCCTCGAAGCGACGGCGCGCGCGGTCGAAGTGCCGGTGACGCTCAAGATGCGGATGGGCTGGGACCACGCCAATCTCAACGCCCCGCGCCTCGCCCAGATTGCCGAGGAATGCGGGATCCGGATGCTGACGGTGCATGGCCGGACCCGCCAGCAATTCTACACCGGTCAGGCCGACTGGGCCTTCATCGCTCAAGTGAAGGAGGCCGTGAGCATCCCGGTGATTGCCAATGGCGATATCATCACCGAGGAGGATGCCGCCGAGGCGCTGCTCCTATCCGGCGCGGATGGCGTGATGGTCGGGCGCGGCTGCTACGGCCGCCCTTGGTTCCTCGCCCATGTCGCGGAATATCTAACCACGGGCTGCAAGATCCCCGAGCCGACGCTGGCGGCCCGCAAGGAAATCATGCTGCGGCACTACGAGGCGATGCAGCAGCATTTCGGGACGCAGCCGGGAATGCGGATCGCCCGTAAGCATCTCGCCTGGTATTCGCGCGGCCTGCCGGGTTCGGCCGAGTTCCGCCAGGCCATGAACCGAGCCCCGGAAGTGGAGACCGTGCTCGAGATGATCGATCGCTTCTACGATCCGCTGATCGAACGCGGTGTCGCGACGCCGGTAGCCGAAAGGGCAGTGCTGCTGTCTGAGGCAGCATGAGCGGCGTGACCCGAGCCGTCCGCCGGACGGTTCTTTCCGTGGTGAGGCGGCATCCCTCGGCCGAGGAGCCCGGCTTCGATCCGATGATCGTGCTGGGCGCCCTGCCGGTTCCGCTGATCCTGCTCGATGCCGAGGATCGCTTCCGCTACGCCAATCAGGCCGCCGAGCAATTCTTGGGCATTTCGCTCGGCCAGCTGACGCAGATGTCGCTGCATGACGTGTTGCCGGCCGATAGCCCGCTGTTCCTGCTAATCGGCCAGTTGCGGACCGGCGTGACCTCCATCGCCGATCATGAACTCTCCTTCGAGGGGCCGCGCCTGCGCAAGACCGGCATCAGTGTTCAAGGCACGGCGCTGACGGAAGATCCCGGTTCGGTGGTGCTCGTGCTGCAGGATGGCACCATGGCGCGCGCGCTCGATCGGCAAATTTCGGCGCGCACCGCCGCGCGCAGCATCACCGGCATGGCGACAATTCTGGCGCATGAGGTGAAGAACCCGCTTTCCGGAATTCGCGGTGCCGCGCAATTGCTGGAGGCGAGCGTCGGCGAGAGCGACCGCGAACTCGCCGTGCTCATCCGGGACGAGGCCGACCGCATTCGTGCCCTGGTCGATCGCATGGAGGATTTCGGCGAAAAGCCGATTCTGATGGCGCCGGTCAATATCCACCGCGTGCTGGAACATGTGCGCCGTGTGGCGGCGACGGGTTTTGCCGCCGATATCCGCTTCAGCGAGAATTACGATCCTTCCCTGCCGCCCGTTCTGGGCAACCGCGATCAGCTCGTGCAGGTGCTGCTCAACCTGGTGAAGAACGCGGCCGAGGCTTTGCAGGATATCGGCGGAACAGGCGAAATCACGCTGATCACGCGCTATCAGCATGGCCTCCGCCTCGGCACTTCGGCGAGCGAGGCACGCGTGCATCTGCCGCTGCTGGTCGTTGTCAGGGATAGCGGCCCCGGCATTTCCGATGACCTCAAGGCGCATCTGTTCGAGCCTTTCGTCAGCGGGCGGCCCGCCGGCCAGGGACTGGGACTTTCGCTCGTCGCCAAGATCATCGCCGACCATGGCGGATTGATCGAGGTCGAGAGCATGCCGGGCCGCACCGAATTTCGCCTGCACTTGCCGATGGTTTCAGACGAGGACGGAGAATGATGCCCACGGTCCTGGTGGCGGACGACGATCGGTCGATCCGCACGGTTCTGACCCAGGCGCTGGGCCGTTCGGGCTATCAGGTTCGGACCACTGGCAATGCCGCGACGCTGTGGCGCTGGGTGGAAGATGGGGAAGGCGACCTCGTCATCACTGACGTCCTTATGCCGGACGAGAATGGGCTCGATCTCATTCCGCGCATTCGCCGGCTTCGCCCTGATCTGCGGGTCATCGTGATGAGCGCGCAATCGACGCTGACGACGGCGGTCAAGGCGACGCAGCGGGGCGCCTACGAATACCTGCCGAAGCCCTTCGATCTGCGCGAGCTGCTCTCGGTGGTTGACCGCGCGCTCGCGGCGCCGCAGCCGGTCATCGAGCCGACCGAGCCGGTGGAACCTCGCGACGAGGAAGGCCGCTTGCCGCTCATCGGCCGCAGCCCGTCGATGCAGGAGATTTACCGGACGGTCGCGCGGCTTACGACCACCGACCTCACCGTCATGATCAGCGGCGAATCCGGCACCGGCAAGGAGTTGGTGGCGCGGGCGCTGCATGATTACGGCCATCGTCGCACGAAGCCATTTGTCGCGATCAACATGGCGGCGATTCCACGCGAGCTCATCGAGAGCGAATTGTTCGGGCATGAGCGCGGCGCCTTCACCGGTGCGACGACACGCACGCAAGGGCGCTTCGAGCAGGCCAATCGCGGCACGCTGTTCCTCGACGAGATCGGCGACATGCCGCAGGAGGCACAGACGCGTTTGCTGCGCGTCTTGCAGGAGGGTGAGTTCACTCCGGTCGGCGGCCGCCAGTCGGTGCGGGCCAATGTGCGGATCATCGCCGCGACGCATCGGGACTTGCGCATGGCGATCCGGCAAGGGCTGTTCCGCGAGGATTTGTTCTATCGCCTGAACGTTGTTCCCATCCGCCTGCCGCCGCTGCGCGACCGGGTCGAAGACATTCCTTTGCTGGCGCGGCATTTCCTCGATCGCGCCAAGGCGGATGGCTTGCCGGCCAAGACCCTGGAGCCGGCCGCGCTGGATCGGCTGCGGACGCATCGCTGGCCGGGCAATATCCGGGAGCTCGAAAACCTTATGCGCCGGCTTGCGGCTTTGCATCCGCGCGAGAGTATCGAGGAAGAGGCGGTCGCGCGCGATCTGGCGAGCGCCGCCGCGGCACCCGAGGAGGGAAGCGTCGCCTCGCCTGAGGCGCTTGGGCCGGCGATGGAGCGGCACATCCGGCGTTTCCTCGCGGCGCATGAATCGGGGCAGATGGGCAATGATATCTACGACCGGGTGATTGCCGAGGTGGAGCGGCCGCTGATCCAGCTCACTTTGGTGGCGACGCGCGGCAACCAAATCAAGGCGGCGGCGATGCTGGGGCTCAATCGCAATACGCTGCGAAAGAAGATCCGGGACCTCGACGTGCCGGTGGTGCGCGGTGTTTCTTAGGGGCGCTGTCTCGTTGGGCGAAGACGCGGCTGCGCCTTCGTCACACTCCCGTCATGGCACGCGAAGGCGTGCCATCCACGCCTCACTCGCGGCACGAAGGCAAGACGTGGATGCTCGGCCTTCGCCGCGCATAACGGGAGGGGTGCGAAGGCGCTCCGCGTCGACACTGCGGGGGAAAGCCCCATGCTGATCAGCAATACCCGCTCGGCGATGCCGCTGCTTGGCGACGAGACCGCCGATCCGAAGAACCGCTCGCGGTTTGGGCTGATCGTCAATGTGGCGCTCGGCAAGTCGGTGACGCTGATGCTGGCGGCGGCCGCGCTTGTGCTGGCCGTTGCGAGTTTTGTCATTCTTTCCGGCGGCATGTCGCTCGGCCTCAGCCATCGCGCCGTTGTCGCATTGGTGCCGGCGAATTTCGCGTTGCTGTTGCTGCTGGTTGCCTCCGTCGCGGGACGCGTGGTGCGCGTGACGCTGGAACGTCGTCGCGGTTCGGCGGGATCGCGGTTGCAGGCGCAGCTCGTTCTGCTGTTCAGCGTCGTCGCGGTAACACCCGCGATCGTGCTGGCGATTTTCGCAACCGTCTTCTTCCAGCTCGGCATCCAGGCCTGGTTCAATGAACGCGTTCGCACCGCGATCGACGAAAGCATGCAGGTGGCGCAAGGCTATCTCACCGAGCACAAGGATGAGATCCGCACGGATGCTTTCGCGATGGCCAATGATATGGCACGCGCTGGACCCTATCTGACCAGCAACCTGAACAACTTCGGCCAATTCCTCGGCACACAGATTTCCTTGCGGGGCCTCACGGAAGCGATCGTTTTCGAACCGACCACAGGCCAGATCATCGCGTCCACCGGAATGCTCGGCAGCGCTTCGGGTGGGCTGCCGCCGCCATGGGCCGAGGATGTGGCGCGGAATGGCGATGTCGTAGTCATGGGATCGCGGGATGGGTCTAGCGTGACGGGACTGGTGCAGCTCGATTCCACGCCGCCCCTGATGCTGTTGATCCAGAAGCCGGTCGATCCCACGATCCTCGCGCATATGGCGCGGACCGAGGCGGCGGCGGCGGAATATCACCGGCTAGAAGCGCATCGGCATAGCCTGCAGATCACCTTCGTCGTCATCTTCGCGATGGTGGCGTTGCTGGTTCTATCCGCCGCGATTCTATTTGGCCTGGTCTTTGCCAATCAGATCGCACGCCCCGTCGGCCGGCTCATTCGCGCGGCCGAACGCATCCGGTCGGGTGATCTCGGCGTGCGTTTGCCGGAAAGCCGGCGCGATGATGAGATCGCGGGACTTACGCGTGCCTTCAATCGCATGACGGGCCAGCTTGGTGCTCAACGCTCCGAACTTATGCAGGCCTACAGCCAGATCGATGACCGCCGGCGCTTTACTGAGGCGGTGTTGGCGGGTGTCTCGGCGGGCGTCATCGGGTTGGATCCCGCGGGCCGGATCGAATTGCCCAACCGCGCCGCTTCCACGCTGCTCGGCGTCGATCTTCTCGCCGCGATGGGGCAGCCGCTGGCCGAGGTCGTGCCGGATTTCGCGCCGCTGATCGAGGTCGCACGCGCCATGCCGGAGCGGCCGCGCCGGGTCGAGATTTCGATCGGCCCGGCGGCTCATAAGCGGCTACTCAACGTGTGGCTCAGCGTCGAGCTGACGGAGGAGCGGGTTGACGGTTTCGTCATTACCTTCGACGACATCACGGAACTCGCCTCGGCGCAGCGCAAGGCCGCCTGGGCGGATGTTGCTCGCCGCATCGCGCATGAAATCAAGAATCCGTTGACCCCCATTCAGCTATCCGCCGAGCGGCTGAAGCGGCGGTTCCTGTCGGAGATTACCTCGGATCCCGAGACTTTTCGGCAATGCGCGGATACGATCGTGCGTCAGGTCGGCGATATCGGGCGCATGGTCGATGAGTTCTCCGCTTTCGCGCGAATGCCGCAGCCGGTGATCAAGCCCGAGGAGATCGGCTCGGTGGTGCGTGACGCGCTGATGTTGCAGCAGCATGCGCGGCCGGAAATCAATTTCACGGCCGACATTCCTCTCGGTGGTTTCCGGGTGCCCTGTGATCGCCGGCTGATCGGTCAGGCGATCACCAATCTTCTGCAGAATGCCGCCGACGCCATCCAGATGCGGCCGGGCGCGGGCCATATCGATATCGTGGTGAAGCGCGTCGATCAGACCGTGCATATCAGCGTGAGTGACGACGGGGTCGGGCTGCCGGAGGAGGAGCGGGGGGAACTGACGGAACCGTATGTGACGACGAAGCAGAAGGGCACCGGGCTTGGCCTCGCGATCGTCAAGAAGGTCATGGAGGATCACGAGGGCACGGTGCTGCTCGATGACCGGGAGCCGGGGCCCGGCGCGGTCGCGACGCTGGTGCTACCGCTGGTTTCGGAGGCCGCTCAAGTGCAAAGCGTGATGCAGGCTGACGATGGCCGCTGATATCCTCATCGTCGACGACGAAGCCGATATCCGCATGCTGATCGACGGCGTGCTGCGCGACGAGGGCTATCTCACGCGCCAGGCGGCGAATGCGGATGATGCGATCGGCGCGTTCCATGCGCGGCGGCCGAGCCTCGTAGTGCTCGACATCTGGCTGCGGAACTCGCGGCTGGATGGTTTGGGGATCTTGGAGGCGCTGCATCGCGAGCAGCCGCATGTGCCGGTGGTGATGATCTCGGGCCATGGCACGATCGAGACGGCGGTGAATGCCATTCAGCTCGGCGCCTATGACTTCATCGAAAAGCCATTCAAGGCCGACCGGCTGCTGCTGATCGTGCGCCGGGCGTTGGAGGCGGCGCGGCTGGCCGCCGAGAATGCCGAGCTGCGGCTGCGCGCGGGTGCGGAGTCGCAGCTGATCGGCGAGAGCGCGGCCTTGCAGGCGATCCGCGCGGCGGTGGAGCGGGTGGCGCCGACGGGGTCCCGCGTGCTGGTGACGGGTCCGGCGGGGGCGGGCAAGGAGGTGGCGTCGCGCATGCTGCATGCGCTGTCCCGCCGCGCCGACCAGCCGTTCGTGGCGCTCAACTGCGCCACGCTCAATCCCACGCGGTTCGAAGAGGAGCTTTTTGGGGTGGAGGCGGCGGCCGGGGAGCCGCGGCGGGCCGGGGTGCTGGAGCGCGCCCATGGCGGCACGCTGCTGCTCGACGAGGTGGCGGATATGCCGCTGGAGACTCAGGGCAAGATCGTGCGAGCCTTGCAGGACCAGGCGTTCCAGCGGGTTGGCGGTTCGGCGCGGGTGAGCGTCGATGTGCGGGTCATCACCACCACCAACCGGGACCTTCAAGCGGAGATTGCCGGCGGGCGGTTCCGCGAGGATCTGTTTTATCGGCTGGCGGTGGTGCCGCTGCAGATCCCGGCGCTGCGGCAGAGGCGGGAGGATGTGCCGGTGCTGGCCCAGTATTTCCTCGCCCGCGCGGCGGAGAGTGCGGGGATGGCGCCGCGTATTCTGGCGGCCGATGCGGTCGCGGCTTTGCAGGCCTATGACTGGCCGGGGAATGTGCGGCAGCTGCGCAACCTGATGGATTGGCTGCTCATCATGGCTCCCGGCAGCGCTGTCGATGCGATCCGGGCGGATGTGCTGCCGCCGGAGATCAGTTCCCATGCCCCGCGGCTACTGTCGCTCGATCCGGCCGCCGACATGATGGGGCTGACGCTGCGGGAGGCGCGGGATCTGTTCGAGATCCAATACCTACAGGCGCAGCTCGTGCGGCTGGGCGGCAATATCAGCCGCACAGCCGCGTTCGTGGGCATGGAGCGCAGCGCTTTGCATCGCAAGCTCAAGCAGCTCGGGGTGACGACTGAGGAACGGGGCTGAGGTGGGTGTCGCCGTATGTTGCGAGCGGAGTATCCGCGACTTTGAAGCCACCTAGATCGTCGGTCTTTTCCTTAGGGTTACGTTAAGGCGCTGGCGCCAACGCCGGCCGATGTCAGACGTCTCGGATCTGGTACAGTCCGGCAAGCTCGATTGGTGTGTTTTGCGCGAGCGGAGCGGTGGGAGCGGGAAGGTAGCTTTGGGCGGCCCCGGCGCCTTTGCGGATGAGCACACCTGCGGAGTAAGCCACTCCTGCGATGACGACCACGCTAGCCGCAACGGGGGCCACACGAGCCGCTCGCTCCATCAGCCACCGCAGCGAGTAATTGTTGCCCAATACAAGGACATTGGAAGGGATGGGGGCGCGCCAGGGTATGTCAGGCTTCGACCCACCAAACGTGATTTGCCTCATATGATTTTCCCCCAGACTGAAGAAGTCAGCTTGGGGTCTAGAGATTACTAGAAGGTGAATGTCATGACGCTAAGCCACGCCTGAGAAGGTTTTCTTCGTTTTACGGAGCGTGGCCCGCCGAGGTCCTGCCGTTACCCGACAGCCTTAGCCGAGCGAGCCCTCCGTCTTGACGCCCAAGCGCCCCGCCAAATCCTGAATGTACTGCCATGCCACGCGGCCCGAGCGGCCGCCGCGCGTGACGGACCATTCGACAGCGCCGGCTCGCAAGGCTTCCGGCTCGATTGGCAATGCAAGGGCCTCGGAATAGCCCTCGACCATGGCGAAGAAGGTGGGCTGGTCGCAGTTGTGGAAACCGATCCAGAGGCCGAAACGGTCCGACAGGGAGACTTTCTCCTCGACCGCCTCGCCGGGATTGATCGCGGTCGAACGCTCGTTGTCGATCATGTCGCGCGGCATCAGGTGACGGCGGTTGCTCGTGGCGTAGAACAAGACGTTATCCGGCCGCCCCTCAATGCCGCCGTCGAGAACGGATTTGAGCGCTTTGTAGTCGGCATCCTCGCGTTCGAAGGAGAGATCGTCGCAGAGGATCACGCACCGCTCCGGCCTGCCGCGTAGCAGGTTCAGCAGGTCGGGGAGGGTGCGGATGTCCTCGCGATGGATTTCGATGAGCTTGAGGGTGCCGGGCGTTTCGGCATTTACGGCGGCATGGGCGGCCTTGACCAGGGACGACTTGCCCATGCCGCGGGCGCCCCACAGCATCGCGTTATTCGCGGGCAGGCCGCGAGCGAAGCGGGTCGTGTTCTCCAGCATCGCCTCCTTCTGGCGATCGACGCCACGGATAAGGTCGAGTGCGACGCGGGAGATGCGAGGCACGGGAACGAGTGCCGGCGGCCGGGGCTGCCAGACGAAGCCATCGGCCAGAGTGAGGTCCGGAGCGGCCGGAGGCGGCGGCGCCAGACGCTCCAGCGCCTGGGCGATGCGCGTCAGCAGGTCAGGCAAAGTCGTATCCATCAGGCGAGGATCCATCTGGCTTAGGAAGGGAGGCTTGACGGCCGGGGTGCGGAAACTATGGTCCCGCCCCAATCACCGCAAGCTGGACGACCGACAATGCACCTCATTTCCCCGGCCTATGCCCAGTCGCTCGGCGGCGGCATGTCGATGGCGTCGCTGACCCAGTTCGCGCCGCTCATCCTGATCTTCGGGGTGTTTTATTTCATCCTGATCCGGCCGCAGCAGCAAAAGCAGAAGGCGCTCAAGGCAAGCCTCTCCTCCATCAAGCGTGGCGACCGGGTGGTGACGGCGGGCGGTATCCTTGGCACCGTCCAGAAGACCCGCGAAGGCACCAACGAGATCGAAGTCGAGATCGCGCCGAATGTGCGGGTGACGGTGTTGCGGGAGACGATCTCCAATATCGTCAAGCCGACGGTCGCGAATGACGTGAAGCCGGCGTCGCCGCCCGCCAAGGTTTCCTGAGGCGAGTTGCTCCAAGGACGTGCTTCTAAGAGGGATGCAGCCACCGGGTCCATCTGGAAACTGGCGCTGTAATAAGGCTGACCTGATTTCCGAACGCATGATAGCGCTTCAGGTAGCTGGTGAATCCGGGCACTCGTGAAATGGCGCCATACCTCTGCTGGTTATATTTCTGCCTGAACCTTGTGTCGTCGGACGGCACGGACGGCACTGGCGGGACCGGTGTCTGGCGCACCGGTCGGCTCATGGGTTCATTCCAATCCGTGATGCTCCCGATGGTGGCCGTCTGGACATCGCTTCGAGCGGGGCGCGTCCAGTTCTCTTGAATAGCCGGGCTTGGAGATTGCGGCCTATCTTGCCAGCGTAGCCAGTCGGCCATCTCTGCCGGGCTCATCTGCAGCCCGAGAGTCTGGGATGCCTGGGTGACCTGAGCCGGCCAATTGGTTGCGAAGAGTGTGCCTGTCGCCAACGGCCCAGCGCCACTTTGCAGTCGGCT
Source organism: Acidisoma sp. L85 (assembly GCF_009765865.1). Lineage (GTDB taxonomy): Bacteria > Pseudomonadota > Alphaproteobacteria > Acetobacterales > Acetobacteraceae > Acidisoma. Next base: position 356,631 of record NZ_LMUQ01000026.1, on the reverse strand, counting down.
ATTGTGGACCGCGTAGGGCAGGGGTGCGGGAGGCCCAATGTGAGGGCGCTCTCCAGATTTAGTAACGACCATCGCCGGAATTGGTTGGCCGGCCGGTGTTGCCGTCTGAGGAAGCGTGAAGAACTCGGAGTTTGAGTCGTCAAGTCGGACGACGACCGTCTGATAATCCGACGGCTGATGACCCGGCGTTCGACCAACCGGCGTCGCCCTAGTCGGCGCTGAAAAGGACATTAAGCCTCAACTTGCAAATGAGAATTATTCTCAACTATCGAGTTGTGTTTAACGAATTGTGAAGGCGGTGGTAGCCGACGCGGAGGCTACCTTCCGGCAACCCCCGCCACCGCTGGTTTCGCCGCGCTTAAGCCAGTTCGTTCGCCGCGAAGTCGTAATTGGCGATCTTGTCCAGCCAATTGGTCACGTAGTCCGGGCGGCGGTTGCGGAAGTCCAGGTAGTAACTGTGCTCCCAGACGTCGAGGCCGAGCAGCGCCTTGCCCTCGCCGGTGGCGAGCGGGTTGGAGCCGTTGGGCGTCTTGGTCACCTTGAGCTTGCCGTCAGCGGCGAGGATCAGCCAAGCCCAGCCCGAACCGAATTGGGTCGTCGCGGCGGTCTTGAAGGCGTCCTTGAAAGCCTGCACCGAGCCGAAATCGGCGGTGATCTTGGTTTCCAGCTTGCCGGGCAGCTTGCCGCCGGTCGGCGACATGTTCTTCCAGAACAGAACATGGTTCCAATGCTGGCCGGCATTGTTGAAAACCGGAGCCAGGTCGCTCTGGCCGTAGGAGAGCTTCACGATTTCTTCGAGGGATTTGCCCTGGAGATTGGCGTTCTTCTCGACGAAGCCGTTGAGCGCGGTGACATAGGCTTGATGGTGCTTGCCGTGGTGCAGTTCCAGCGTCTCCTGGCACATGCCGGCGCCCGCTAGCGCCGAGGTCTCGTAGGGCAGCGGGGGAAGCTCGAAAGCCATGAGGCGTTCTCCGATGTTCTTGTGACGGCGTTCTTGTGACGCAGGCCAGCGCGCAATGGAAAGGGCACGCTGCCTTGACGCCCTTACCTTATGCCCGCGTCACGACCCGTCAACCCGAGTGGCCCGCGTGCCAGGGCTCGCATCACCGCACCGGCTTGTCTGGGCGCGCGAGAAACGCCATCACGCGGCGATGCTTTCCCCGATTGGTGAAATTGTCCGTCGTCATGACCCGGACCGGTTCCTTACGGCGCTGTTTGCTCCGCCGGAGCGGCGCGAGGCGCTGCTGACGCTCTATGCCTTCAACCACGAAATCGCACGGGCACGTGAAGTCGCCAGCCAGCCGCTGCTCGCGCTGATCCGGCTGCAATGGTGGCGGGAGGTGGTGGAGGGGGAGGCGAAGCCGCATGAGGTCGCGACGCCGCTGGCCGAGGCTCTCGCCGAGGGGCGGCTCTCGCGGCCGGATTTGCTGGCGCTCATCGCCGCTCGGGAGACTGAGGTGGAGGGCGAGATCGCGACGGCGGACGCCTGGCGCGACTGGCTGTTCGCGGGCGCGGGGGGCGTTTCGGTGGCGGCTGGGCAAGCGCTGGGGGTGACGTCGCCGGAGGCGTTAGAGGGGCTGAGGCTGAGCGGGGCCGCTTATGGCGTGGCCGGATTGCTGCGGAGCCGAGGGCCGCTTGGGCGCCGGGGCTGGGCGCCTTGGCCCGCCGATCGCCTCGCGCTTGCAGGGCTGACGGCCGCGGCAGCGGCGGCGGCGCCCTTCGATCCGGCTTTGGTGCCGGTGCTTGCCGAACTTGCCGCCGAGGCGCGGGGATGGCTGCATCGGTCCCGCGATATTCGGGTGCCACGCGTTGCCGTGGCCGCGTGGCTGCCAGGCACGCTGGCGCGGCGGGACCTGCGATCGCTGAGCGTTGGGGAGCCTCGGCCGAGGGGGCTGACGGACCGCGCGGCCGTGCTCTGGGCGGGGCTGTCGTACCGGCGTTAGCAACTCGCGCCGTGTCAGTTGGTTTGCAGGTCGAGGCCGAGATCGATGATGGGGGCGCTGTGGGTTATCCAGCCGACCGAAATCAGATCTACGCCTGTCGCCGCAATGGCGCCGACGGTGGCAAGCGAGATGCGTCCCGAAGCTTCCGAGATGGCGCGGCCATTGATCATGCGGACCGCCTGACGCAGCAATTCGGGCGTCATGTTGTCGAGCAGCACGGCATCCACGCCGATTGCCAGAGCCTCAGCGAGTTGAGTGAGGGTATCGACCTCGATCTCGATTTTCACGAGATGGCCGACCGCCGCTTTCGCGCGCTCAAGCGCGGGGCGAATGCCGCCCGCCACGGCGATGTGGTTGTCCTTGATCAGGATGGCGTCGTCCAGCCCGAAGCGATGATTGCCACCGCCGCCGGCGCGCACCGCCTGTTTCTCGAGAACGCGCAGCCCCGGCGTCGTTTTTCGCGTGCAAACGATGCGCGCGTGGCCGTGGTGCCCCGCGGTGCGCATAAGCGCCGCGGTGACTGTTGCGATGCCTGAGAGGCGGCAGAGGAAGTTGAGTGCGACCCGCTCGGCCGAGAGCACGGCGCAAGCGGGTCCTCGGAGCCGTAGCACGATGTCCTCCGGAGCGACTTCCGCGCCGTCTGGCCGCTCGATGATGATGGTGATGGCGGGATCGACGAGCGCGAAGGCGAGTGTGGCGGCCTGGGTGCCGGCGATGACGCCGGCGTCACGGGCGACGATGGCACCCTCGGCCATCGCCTCGGGCGGGATGACGGCGTTGGAGGTGATGTCTCCAGCGCGCCCAAGATCCTCGAGCAGTGCGGCGCGGATCATCGGTTCCACGAGAAGGCGCGGCAGGGGCGGCGGGGTCGGCAACCCGGCGTCCTAGGTGATTGCGATCATGCGCTCGACCGCCGCGCGGGCGGAGACGGCGAGAGCGGGGTCGATCAGGATTTCCTGTGTCATCGTCTCCAAGGCATGGCGAATGCCGGGCAGCGTAATACGCTTCATATGCGGGCAAAGATTGCACGGCCGCAGGAAGGTAACGTCGGGGAATTCGAGGGCGAGGTTGTCGCTCATCGAGCATTCCGTGACGAGCGCGACGCGAGCGGGGCGGCGGGCAGCGACGAACGCCGCCATTTGCGCTGTGGAGCCAGCGCAATCCGCGGCCGCGACGACGGCTTCGGGGCATTCCGGATGGGCCATTACGACGACGTCGGGGTAGCGGGCGCGGACGCCCGCGATGTCCGCCGGAGTGAAGGTTTCGTGCACTTCGCAATGGCCGGACCAGACGATGATCTCGACCTCAGGGATTTGGTTGGCGATGTTGCGGGCGAGGTATTCATCGGGGAGCATGATGACGCGCGGTGCGCCGAGCGAGCGGATCACCGCGAGGGCATTGCCGGAGGTGCAGCAGATGTCGGATTCCGCCTTCACCGCGGCGGAGGTGTTGACATAGGTCACGATCGGGACGCCGGGATATTCGAGGCGCAGTCCGCGAACATCGGCGGCGGTGATGGAGTCGGCGAGGGAGCAGCCGGCGCGAAGATCGGAGATCAGCACACGGCGTTGCGGATTGAGCAGCTTGGCAGTCTCGGCCATGAAATGGACGCCGGCGACGAGGATGACCTCGGCCTGCACCGTTGCCGCTTGGCGGGCGAGCGCCAGGCTGTCGCCGACGATATCGGCGATGGTGCTGGTGATTTCCGGCGGCTGGTAGTTATGCGCAAGGATGACGGCGTTACGCTCGCGCTTGAGGCGGAGGATTGCCGCGATATCGCGCGCCATGATGGGCCACTCGATTGGCGTGACTTGGCCACGCAGGCGGTCATAGAGATCCGGCAGGGGAATAGGGTCCAGCCGGCCCGCAGCAGTCACGCTCATCAACCGTACCGTGTGGTGAAGTGGTGAGCGTTACAGGGCGAAGGTTAACGAGGGGCTAATGCGGAGGTGTGCTTGTCTGGGAGGGTGTGCGGGTGTCACTCAGTCTCTGAACTTACTGCGCCTCGTCAACACTTCTCCCCTCCCTTGCAGGGAGGGGAGATCACGTACTCACTGAATACGCAGCTCACTTGATGCGTGCCATGCCGCGGTTTGGGACGCGGGTTCAGACGGGGGCGAAAACGAGGGTTAAGAGGCGTTGTTCGATCCGCAGTGGGAGAAGTATTGCCCGTGGAAATGTTTCACCAACTCGGGGTCCGCCCCCACTCCCCACTGCTTACAGGCTTCTGCGCAGAAGGCCGCGTACTGTTCTTTGGACATGCAAAAGCCCGTCTTCTGTTGTGAAGCGGGGGCGTGCGGCTGTACGTAGCTTGAGGGGCCGGGAGCGACCGGATATCCTCTCGCATGATGCTGTGCACCAGACTGCGCCGATGACCCGGGACCAGGCCGCTCTCTGAACAGTTCCTCCGTAAGGGTGGGCTGATCCGGATTGAAATTTCCTGCCGAGACGTGTTGTGTTTGTTGTGTTGGATGTGAGACGGACACCGAGACCTCCTGGATTGATAGAGAAATGACTCGCGCATGCTGAGCGCTACCGCTCAGGACACTGAACGCGGTCGGCGAAGATGGGCGAAGAAATCGATACGAAATTGCACCGAATTGTTGATTGTGCGAAGCCGTTTCGTTCCGCAAAATTAGTTGGCGGAACTGTCTAAACTCTAAACGTCCACGCGTTGGTTTTGTGACGTGTCAGAGTTAGCGCCGTATCCGCGCACAGCTTTCGGCCTGCCGCTCGGCAGGCGGGCCACCAGTCTTCGGTCAGCGCCAGGATCAGGCGCGCTTGCGGGCGGCCTTGGGCTTTACCGGGATGACGGGCAGTCCCTCGAGCAGAGGCGTCAGGAAACGGCCGGTGTGGCTTGCCGGGTTTGCCGCGATGTCTTCCGGCGTGCCCTCCGCGACGATGCGGCCGCCGCCGTCGCCGCCTTCGGGACCGAGGTCGAGAATCCAATCGGCGGTTTTAATGACTTCCAGATTGTGCTCGATGACCAGGATCGTATTGCCCTGATCGACCAGCGCATGCAGGACTTCCAGTAGTTTCCGAACATCCTCGAAATGCAGTCCGGTGGTCGGCTCATCCAGGATATAGAGCGTGCGCCCGGTGGCGCGGCGGGCGAGTTCCTTGGCGAGCTTGATGCGCTGCGCCTCGCCGCCCGACAATGTCGTCGCCTGCTGGCCGAGCTTGACGTAGCCCAGACCGACGCGGTCGAGCACGGAAAGTCGCTCGAAAATGCGCGGCACGGCGGCGAAGAAGGGCAGCGCCTCCGCCACCGACATGTCGAGCACATCGGCGATCGATTTGTCGCGGAACTTCACTTCCAAAGTCTCGCGATTGTAGCGCTTGCCCTTGCAGACGTCGCAGGTGACGAAGACGTCCGGCAGGAAGTGCATTTCGATCTTGATGAGCCCGTCGCCCGAGCAAGCCTCGCAGCGGCCGCCCTTCACGTTGAAGCTGAAGCGGCCGGCTTTGTAGCCGCGCGCGCGACTATCCGGCAGCTCGGCGAACCAGTCGCGGATCGGGGCGAAGAGATCGGTATAGGTCGCGGGGTTGGAGCGCGGCGTGCGGCCGATCGGCGACTGGTCGATGTCGATGATCTTGTCGAGTTCGCCTAAGCCGTCGATGCGGGTATGCGGCGCCGGCACCTCGCCGCTGCCCATCAGCCGGCGCGAGACCGCCTTGTAGAGCGTATCGACGACGAGGGTCGATTTGCCGCCGCCCGAAACGCCGGTGATGCAGGTGAAGGCACCGAGCGGGAAGCGCGCCGTGACGTCCTTGAGGTTATTGCCCGTGGCACCGACCACGGTGAGCATGCGCGCACGATCGACCGGGCGGCGGCGCTCCGGCACCGGGATCATGTTGCGGCCAGAAAGATAGGCGCCGGTGATCGACTTCGGATTGGCCGCGACCTCGGCCGGTGTGCCCTGCGCGATGACGTAGCCGCCATTGACGCCGGCGGCCGGACCCATGTCGATCACATGATCGGCGGCGCGAATGGCGTCCTCATCATGCTCCACCACGAGCACGGTATTGCCGAGGCCGCGCAGGCGCCTGAGCGTGCCCAGCAGCCGTTCGTTGTCGCGCTGATGCAGGCCGATTGAGGGTTCGTCCAACACATAAAGCACGCCGGTCAGGCCGGAGCCGATCTGGCTCGCGAGCCGGATGCGCTGGCTCTCGCCGCCCGAGAGGGTGGTCGAGCCGCGAGCGAGGGTCAGGTAGTCGAGCCCGACATCCATCAGGAATTTCAGCCGGTCGACGATCTCGCGCAGGATGCGGCGAGCGATTTCCTGCCGCTGGGGCGTGAGTTGTTCGAGCACACCCTCGAACCAGGGAAGCGCCCGCCGGATGGCAAGTTCGGAAGCCTCAGCGATGGTCGAGCCTGCGATCTTGACCGCCAGCGCCTCGGGCTTGAGGCGAGCGCCGTTGCAGACGGCACAGGGCTTGTCGGCCTGGTAGCGGCTGAGTTCCTCGCGCAGCCAGGCACTGTCGGTTTCCTTCCAGCGGCGCGCGAGGTTTTTGAGCACGCCCTCGAAGGGTTTGTTCACGGAATAGGCGCGCACGCCGTCCTTATAGGTCAGCTCGACCGAGACATCGCCCGTACCGTAAAGGATGCCGTCTCGCGCCTTCTGGGGCAGCTCGTCCCAGGGCGTCGTCATCCGGATCTTGAAGTGCTTGGCGAGACCCTGCAGCGTCTGGTCGTAATAAGGTGTCTGGCTATGGCTCCAGGGTGCCACGGCGCCGGCGTTCAGCGGCCGCCGCTCATCTGGCACGACCAGCGCGCCGTCGAAGAAGCTTTCGAGGCCGAGGCCGTCGCAGGCCGGGCAGGCGCCGTGCGGCGAATTGAAGCTGAAGAGCCGAGGCTCGATCTCCTCGATCGAGAAGCCGCTGACCGGGCAAGCGAAGCGGGAGGAGAAGGTGATGCGCTGGCTGCCATCGGCCGCCGCATCGGGCGGCTCGGCATAGACCACGCCATCCGCGAGGCCGAGGGCGGTCTCGAAACTATCCGCCAGACGTGGCTCGATGCCGGGGCGAACGACCACGCGGTCCACCACCGCCTCGATCTCATGCTTGGTCTTGCGGTTCAGCGCGGGGACATCGCCAATTTCGTAGAGCTTGCCGTCGACCTTGACGCGGGTGAAGCCGCGGCGCTGCAACTCCGCGAGTTCCTTGCGATACTCCCCCTTGCGGTCCCGCACCACCGGGGCGAGCAGCAGCAGCCGCGTGCCCTCCGGCATGGCGGCGACTCGATCGACCATCTGGCTCACAGTCTGCGCCTCGATCGGCAAGCCGGTGGCGGGGGAATAGGGGATTCCGACTCGTGCCCAGAGCAGGCGCATGTAGTCGTGAATTTCGGTGACGGTGCCGACCGTGCTGCGCGGATTGCGGCTGGTGGTTTTCTGCTCGATTGAAATGGCGGGCGAAAGGCCCTCGATGCTGTCGACATCGGGCTTGCCCATCAGTTCGAGGAACTGGCGGGCATAGGAGGAAAGGCTTTCTACGTAGCGGCGCTGGCCCTCGGCATAGATCGTGTCGAAGGCGAGCGACGACTTGCCCGAACCAGAGAGCCCCGTGATGACCACGAGACTGTCCCGGGGAATCGAGACGTCGATGTTCTTGAGATTATGCTCCCGCGCGCCGCGCACGGTGATGAAGGAGCCGTGCCGAATGTCCGTCACGCTGAGACCGATGTTCCTGAGGTGTTCCGTCTACGACAGGCGGGTGCCGGGTGCAAACCGCCGCCATGGAAGATCGGCATTGCGTCGCCGGATTTAAAGCTCCAGAGAATACTTGCAACCCCGGGTTGAATCTGAGAACTTTAGCTCAATGCGACGGACTGGAAACTCGTTTCGATGCACGAATTAAAGTCTGGCCCATTGCAACCGCTGGTCCCAGACTGGGGCGTAAGGTATAGGCCGCGTGGCAAATACCAGCGTTCTTGTTGAGGAACCAGCCTATGGCCGGCAGCGTTAACAAAGTGACTATCGTGGGCAATCTCGGCAAGGATCCCGAGGTCCGAAACACCCAGTCCGGCATGAAGATCGTCAATCTTCGGATTGCCACTTCGGAGAGCTGGAACGACAAGGCGAGCAATGAGCGCCAGGAGCGCACTGAGTGGCATAGCGTCGTCATCATGAATGACCGCCTTGCCGATGTGGCCGAGCGCTTTCTTAAGAAGGGCAGCAAGGTCTATCTCGAGGGCAAGTTGCAAACCCGGAAATGGACCGATCAGGCTGGCCAGGAGCGCTATTCGACCGAGGTTCTGCTCGGTCGCTTCGGCGCCGAACTCGTGTTGCTCGATCGACCCGCCGAGGGCAGCGGCGCCGCACGTGGTAGCGAGCGGTCCTACGATCAGGCACCTGATCGCGCGGCACGGCCCGCGGCGGCGCGCAGTGGCGCGGGCGGCGGAGCTGGTGGCGGTGGCGGTGGCTGGGATGCCGGCCGGGGCGGCGGCGACCTTGACGACGAGATACCCTTCTGAGCGCGCCGCCCAAGAATGACCCGGCCATAGCGGACGGACGGGAGGAGACGCCGGCCAATCCGCCATTCGGCAGCATGCCACCGTTGCTCGCGCGCGCCTGGCGGCTGTCCTGCACCGGTGAGGTCGAGACCGCGCTCGCCGAAGCTCAGCGCGTGCATGACCAAGCCGCCGGCGAGAAAGATGAGTCTTTCCTGCGTGGCATGGCGGCAAGCCACATGGCTTGGTACTGCTTCATGCTCGCCTATTACGAGGAGGGCATCCTGCATGTCCTCTCGGCCCGCGACCTGTTCAAGGCGCGTGGCGACAAGCCCCGCGAATCCTGGTCGCGCTGCGTTCATGCCTGGCTGCTGATCGAGATCGGCGCGCCGAATGAGGCGCTCGACGAGGCGATGCTCGGCCTTGGACTGGCTGAGGCGTCGGGCGAGGATACCGCCATCGCTTTCGCGCTCAATGTGGTGGGTGTGGTCTTCTGGATGCTTCGGCAACTGGACCGGGCGCTGGAATTCACGGAGAGATCGGTCGAGCTGGCACGGCGTATCGGCATCGATGTCGACCTCGCCCGGTATCTCGTCAATCTGGCGGGGATCGAGGCGGAGTTCTGGCACGCCACCCACGACGATCATGGCACCACGACCCGACCCGACGAGGTGCGGCGGCGAATGGAACGCGCCGTTCTGCTCGCCAGCGAAGCACAGGAACGATCCAGCGCCGCGGGCGATGCCTGGACCGAGCGGATAAGCCTCTGCAACATCGCGGAATACGAGTTGTTTCTGGAGCGGCCGGAGAATGCGGCCGAGGCGCTGAGCAAATGGAACCGGCTCGGCGGCGGCGGCGGCGCGCGTTCGCAGATCTATTACCTCTTCGCGCTCGGTAAGCTGCAGCTTGCCACCAATGAGAGGGAGCTTGCGGTTGGGACGCTGCGCGAATGCGCGGCCACCGCCGCGGATGCCGGCGACCTCGAAATCGGCGTGCCCTGTTGCCGCTCCTTGGCTGAGGCCTATGGCGGCCTCGGCAAGTTCGAGGACGCGCTTTACTGGCATCGGGAGTTTCATGCTCGGCATGTCCGCAAGAGCACCGATACCTCGCAGATCCGGTCACGGGTGGCGGCGATCCATTACGAGACCAACCAGCTCCGCACCCGGATCGAGGCCGAGAGGTCGCGCGCCGATGGGCTGGAGCAGATGAACAAGGCGCTGGCCCAGGAGGCGAAGCTCCTCATGCATGCGAGCATGGAGGATGTGCTGACGGGGCTGCCCAATCGCCGCCGGCTCGAGCGCGCGCTGCTCGACGTGGAGTCCGAGACCAAGGTCTATGCCTGCGCGATGATGGACATCGACAGGTTCAAGCTGGTCAACGACACCTTCTCCCATTCGGTGGGCGATGACGTGCTGCGGCAGGTCGCCGCCCTGCTGCGCGACGCGACTCGCGACATCGACCAGCTCTTTCGCTATGGCGGCGAGGAGTTCGTTCTTCTGATGAACGAGACGAGCATCCTGGCGGCGTCGAAGATCTGCCGGCGGGTGCAGGATGTCATTCGCGGCTGGAACTGGTCGCTGATCCACCCCGATCTGCGGATCACGCTGAGTATCGGTGTCGCCGAGTCGGAGGAGGCCGGCAGTCCGGCTCAGGTCATGTCGATCGCCGACGAGCGGCTTTACGAGGCGAAGCATACGGGACGAGACCGTGTGGTTACTCGCGGCCGCTTCGCCGTGCTGCATTCCGGACCGACGGCGCCGTTGCTGCATTAAGGCCCGGCGTCCCATTCACCTGCGCTTTCCAGGCAGTAATGAGGATGGGTGGAGGCCGGGTGGCGGGGTGTGGTAGTTAGGGGATGTCCACGGGAGAGTAGTAGCCGGACATGTCCTTTCAGACCCTCATTGCCTATTGGCCGCTCAAGCTTGCGGTCATCGTTATTTTCCTGGGTTCGGCGATGCTGGTGCATTTCCGGGGCAAGGTGCGGCATCGGTTCAGCCGGCAGCTGACCGACCACTCGACCTTCCTCGCGCCCTATAACGCCCTGGTTTACCTGTTTTCCCGAGTGCCATCGAAGCCGTTCCTGCGCGAGGAGGACCTGCCAGGGATCGCCGCTCTCACCGCAAAATGGGAGATCATCCGGGACGAGGGCATGCGGCTCATGGATGACGGCATGGTCCGCGCGTCCGAGGGCTATAACGATCTCGGCTTCAATTCCTTCTTCCGGCGTGGCTGGAAGCGCTTTTACCTTAAGTGGTACGACTCGCCGCTGCCCTCCGCCGAGAAGCTCTGCCCCGAGACCGTGAAGGCGCTGGAGCAGGTGCCGGGTTTGCATGGAGCGATGTTCGCGATGCTGCCGCCGGGCAGCCGGCTCGTGTCCCACCGCGATCCCTTCGCCGGCAGCCTCCGCTATCATCTCGGGCTGCGTACCCCGAACAGCGACGACTGCTTTATCGAGGTGGACGGCCAGCGGCGGAGCTGGCGGGACGGGCAGGCGCTGGTCTTCGACGAGACCTTCATCCATTTCGCCGAGAACAAGACTGACATCAATCGCCTCATCCTCTTCTGCGACGTCGAGCGGCCGTTGCGCTCGCGGCTGATGACAGGGATCAATCGCTTCGTCATCCATCACCTCGTCAAGGCGACCGCGACGCAGAATATGGAGGGCGACAAGGTCGGCTTCGCCAATAAGGCCTTCGGTAGCGTCTATAAGATCAGGCTGGTCGGCAAGCGGCTGAAGAAGTGGAACCGCAAGGTCTATTACGCCTGCAAATACGCGATCGTTCTCGGCGTGCTGGTGTTGATCTTCTACTAAGCAGACGGGCCCGCCGACCTTCGACGTGACAGGCCGCTGGTGACAGCGCTCTCCGCGCGCAGGATAAGCGCAGATGCGCATCAACCGACGTTTGTTCCGCCAGCTCCGGCGTCTACCGCTGGTCTCGCCGCGACTTTGGCTGCGGCGGATCGCTTTCTGGGCGGGGGCGGTCATGGTGGCGCTGATGGCGATCGCCTTCGCCTGGCTCGCGGACGAGGCGCAAGCCACGTTTCGCTGGATGACGGGACCTCGCCCCTGGCTGGTGCTGATCCTGGCGCCGGGCGGCCTGGCGCTGGCGGTGACGCTGACTCGCAGTGTCTTTCCGGGTGCGCAGGGCAGCGGCATTCCTCAGGTGATCGCAGCGCTGCATATGACGGACCTCGCAAATATCTCGCGCGTGCTTTCGTTGCGGGTGAGTTTGGGCAAGGTTTTGCTGACGCTGATCGGACTCCTCAGCGGCGCTTCGATCGGGCGCGAGGGACCTACGGTGCAGGTGGGCGCCTCGATCATGCATGCGCTCGGGCGCGCTCTACGACTGCCCCGGCCCGAGACGCAGCGTGGCCTTATCCTGGCAGGGGGCGCGGCGGGCGTGGCGGCGGCTTTCAACACGCCGCTCGCGGGCATCGTCTTTGCGATCGAGGAACTGAGCCATAACTTCGAGGCGCGCACCAGCGGCACGGTGCTCACCGCCGTCATCATCGGTGGCATCGCGACCTTGGCGCTGTCAGGGAACTACACCTATTTTGGCGTGACCACCGTGAGCCTGCCGCTTGGCGTGGGCTGGCTGGCGGTGGTTCTTTGCGCCGCCGCCGGCGGGCTGCTGGGCGGCGGGTTCAGCCAGATTCTTATTCTCGCGCCGTTCAGCCTGCCTGGGCGGCTAGGCATGTGGGTGCGCGGCAGGCCCGTCGCCTTCGCGGCGATTTGCGGGCTGGTGATTGCCCTGGTGGGTCTGGTGTCCCATGGCGCCACTTATGGCACCGGCTATGCCCAGGCGCGCGCGCTGGTCGAAGGCAATGCTCGGCTGCCGGTGAGCTTTTTCCTGCTCAAATTCATCGCCAACGTCGCGTCCTATCTTAGCGGCATACCGGGCGGGGTCTTCGCGCCAGCGTTGTCGGTCGGCGCCGCGCTGGGGAGCTGGCTCGCGCATTTCTTCCCGGAGACACCAGCGCGAGCGATCGTGCTGCTCGGTATGGTCGCTTATTTTTCGGGCGTCGTGCAGGCGCCGATCACGGCTTTCGTCATCGTGCTGGAGATGACGGCGAACCAGCAGATGGCGATCCCGATCATGGCGACCTCAATGCTGGCTTTCGGCTTCTCGCGTCTGGTCTGCCGCAGACCGCTGTACGGCACGCTGGCGCAGCGGTTTCTGCGCGAGACAGAGGGGGCGGCGGCGCGCCTAAGGCGGGCGCCCCGCAAGCCTCAGCTTCGGCCGTAGGTGTCCTCTAGCCGCACGATGTCGTCCTCGCCGAGATAGGCGCCGGACTGGACCTCGATCAGGGTGAGGGGAATCTTGCCGGGGTTGTAGAGGCGGTGGACGCAGCCCAAGGGCAGGTAGATGCTTTCGTTCTCGCGCACCAGGACCTCCTCGTCGTTGCGGGTCACGATGGCGCTGCCGGCGACCACGACCCAGTGCTCGGCGCGGTGGAAATGCTTTTGCAGGGACAGCCGCTCGCCGGGCTTGCAGACGATACGCTTGACCTGGAAGCGATCGCCCTCGGTCAGCACCTCGTAATGGCCCCAGGGGCGGTAGCTGATGTTGTGCATGATCGCCTCGGGCCGACCCTGAGCCTTGAGGCGCTCGACGATCTTCTTCACGTCCTGAGTGCGGTCGCGGTGCATGGCGAGCACGGCGTCCTCGGTCACCACGATGACCGCGTCCTCCAAGCCCAGTACCGCCGTCAGCATGCCGTCACTGCGGACGTAGCAGCGTTTGGCGTCCTCGAGCAGCACGTCGCCGACCGCGACATTGTTCGCGGCGTCCTTTTCGCCGAGGTCCCAGAGCGCGCCCCAGCTTCCGACATCCGACCAGGCGAATTCGGCGGCGATGACGGCGGCGCGGTCGGTGTGCTCGGCGACGGCATAGTCGAGGCTGATATTCGGACAGGCGGCGAATTCGTCGCGGCCGAGGCGAATGAAGTCGAGGTCCGAGGTTCGGGCTTCGACGGCGCGGCGG
>NZ_LMUQ01000026.1:264418-343242 GCF_009765865.1 Acidisoma sp. L85 | reverse complement strand
GTTCCACAGCACCTTGCCGGTCGCGATGAGCGTGGCGGCGAGTGCAGCGTCGGGCTTTTCGATGAAGCGGGCGAGGGCATGGGCCTCGGGCGCTTCCGGCAGGGGGTCGCCCATCTCGACATAGCCGAAGCCTGTCTCCGGGGCGGTGGGACGGATGCCGAAAGTCACGATACGGCCGGCTCGGGCGACCTTCGCGGCGGTCAGCAGGGTGGAGCGAAGTTTCGCGGTGTCGGGGATCTCGTGGTCGGCGGCCATCATGCAGATGACGGTTTGCGGGTCATCCTGCGCCAGCAGCAGCGCGGCGGCGGCGATGGCGGGGGCGCTGTTGCGGCCGACGGGCTCGAGCAGGATACGGGCGCCTTTGACGTTGGAGTCCCGCATCTGCTCGGCGACCAGGAACCGGTGGGTCTCGTTGCAGACGATGAGGGGCGGCGCGAATTCGCCGCCGGCCGTGCGGAGCGCCGTTTCCTCGATCAGGGATCGGTCGGAGACGAGCGGCCAGAACTGCTTGGGGAAGCTTTCGCGCGAGACCGGCCAGAGGCGAGTGCCGGAGCCGCCGGAGAGGATGACCGGAACGATGCGTCCGGCGGCGCGCCCGGTCTTGGCCAGGCTGCGGGCGGCGAGATCGGGCGTGACATCGGAGGACATGGCGGGCCTGCTTCCTTGGGTCGAGCGGTATCCGGGTTAAAGTCGAGCCGGGTGGCTGAAAGATGGCGCTAACGCCGATGACGGCTGACTTCGGCGCCGGCATTGGGGGCGAGGCGCCAGAAGTCGAAGGTGGGCAGGGCGCAAAGCAATGCCGTTGCCAGGAAAGCAAATCGGAAGGCGTCGGGTGAGAGGCTTGTGCTCTCTAGGAGCGGCGGCCCAAGCCGAAGCATGACGGCGCCGAAGGCGATCCCTAGCCCCACCGAGACCTGCTGGCCGAGGTTGAACAGGGTATTGGCCGAGGTCATGCTGGCGGGCGGCACCTCGGCATAGGCGAGGGTATTGATCGCGGTGAACTGCATCGATCGCGTGGCGCCGCTGAGAATGAGCAGCGGCAGCAGCAGCCATAATGGCGTGGCCGGGCTCAGCCAGGCGAAGCCCGCAAAGGTGGCGGCCAGGATAAGGCCGTTGACGATGAGCACGCTGCGGAAGCCGAAACGGCGGAGGATCGCGGAGGTCAGCGGCTTAATCCCGAGATTACCGGCGAAGAGGAACAGCAGCAGCGAGCCGGAGGCGACCGCGCTGCGGTGAAAGCCGATTTGGAACAGCAGCGGCAATAGAAAGGGCGCCACGTTGATGGCGATGCGCACCGTTGAGCCGCTCCAGAGCGTCGTGGCGAAGCTGCGGATCCGGAGCGCCGAGAATTCCATCAATGGCGCCGGGTGACGGGCCGCGTGACGCGCGGTGGCGACGGCGCCGATCGCTCCGAGCAACATGAGGCCGAGGCTCACGGCGATGTTGCCATTGGCCGTGCCGAGCAGGCTCGCGCCATAGACGAAAGCGATGGCGGCGCTCGCGCTGAGGATAACGCCCGTCCAGTCCAGCCGCCGGGCCTCCGTGGTGCGACCGCCCGAGAGGAGGAAGAGGGTGGCGCCAAGGCCGAGCAGGCCGAGCGGCAGGTTGATGAAGAAGGCCCAGCGCCAGGAGGCGTAGGTGGTGAGCACGCCGCCGACGACTGGTCCCAGGACCGGGGCCACCAGGGCGGGCCAGGTGATGAAGGCCGTGGCGCGCATCAGATCGCGCTTCGGCGTGCTGCGCAACACCAGGAGGCGGCCGACCGGCACCATCAAGGCGCCGCCCACCCCTTGGATCACGCGGGCGGCGCAGAACCACCAGAAGCCGGTCGCGATGCCGCAGAGAACCGAGGCGAGGGTGAAGATCAGGATGGCGGATGCGAAAACGCGGCGGGCGCCGAAGCGCTCGGCCGCCCAGCCACTGAGCGGAATGCCGGCCGCCAGCATGATCATGTACGCGGTCATGCCGAGGTTGAGGTCGATGGGATGGACGTGGAAGCTGCGTGCCATTTGCGGGATGGCGGTGGCGATGATGGTGCCGTCCAGCATCTCCATGAAAAAGGCGCCCGCGACGAGGAGCGGGATCGACGCCGGAAATCGCCCGGCGAGCGGGCTCTGGATCTGTGCGATGGGTGCGGCAGTCACGGCGTGACGCGCCGCATCTCGGCACGGGTATGGGCGAGGTAGAAGCTCAGCGCGAGCATGGGCGGAACGACGCCGACCAGCGTGACCATCGGCCAGCCGTCCCGCGCATAGGCGAAGGGTGCGACCGCTGAACCGATGGAGGCAGCGAGGAAGGCGCCGGCGATATAGAGCGCGTTGAGCCGGCTGCGATGCTCTGGCGCGAGGCTGAAAAGCGCCCGCTGCGCGAAGGCGGTGTGGCCCTGCACACCCGCGTCGATCAGGATCGCGCAAAGGCCGAGGATCGCGAGGCCCAGCAATCCCGGTCGCAACGCGCCCGGCCAGGCAAACAGCGTGCCGCCGATCACGAGCGAAATGCAGATCGCGGTGCCAATGCGGCTCCAGCCGCCATCCGCGAAGCGCCCGGCGATCGGCGCCACCAGCGCGCCCCCCGCACCGACCAGCGAGAACAAAGCGATGCCGCGCTGGGACAAGCCGTACTCGTCGGTAAGTTCGAGCGGTATCGAGGTCCAGAACACGGTGAAGGCGAAGAAGAGAGTCATATGATAGGCGGCGCGCCGCTGGAGAACCGGTGTGCGGGCGAGCAGCGGACCGAGAGACCTGAGCAAGGCGAGATAGCCGAGGCGCCCGTGTGGACGGCGCTCCGGCACGTAGCGCCAGAAGATCGCGGCTGTCGTCGCCATCATGATCGCCGAAACGACGAAGACGCTGCGCCAGCCGGTGAAGCTTGCGATGATGCTGGAGATCGGCCGGCTGAGCAGAATGCCCGTGAGCAGGCCGCTGACCACGGTGCTGACCTGCCGCCCCATGCGTTTGGGCGCCGCGAGATGAGCCGCCATCGGCACCACCATCTGCGTGGTCACGGAGGTAATGCCGATCATCAGGCAGGCGAAGAGATAGAGCGCGGCATTGTGGGCGAGCGATGTCAGCAGCAGCGTGATCGAGCCGCAGAGCAGGGTGATCGTCATCAGCCGGCGGTTCTCAACGCGATCGCCGAGCGGCACGAGGAGCAGTAATCCTATAGCGTAGCCGAACTGGGTCAGCGTGACGACGAGCCCATAGGCATCGGGCCGCAAATGAATGGCGGGGCCGATCAGGCCAATGAGCGGCTGCGAGATATAGAGGTTGGCGACACTCACCGCCGCGGTGAAGGCGAGCAGAAACGTCATCCCGGCGGACATACCGTCAGGACGGGACAGGGAGCGATTTGGCATAGTTCAGCTATTGCGCCGCAGCACGCTCTGTCAATCAAGCGCTGCGGTGAATTGTTACACGATCACAGCTTAGAGATCGTCGCCGACCAGAATTGACACCATGTGAGCAGAACGGCCTAAGTCCTTCGCGTCTCAACTCAATTCCAGGCGGTTCGCGCGCATTCATGGCAGCGATCTTCACTCCGGCCGCCAACGGCGCCATGCGCGGTGCATTGCTGGCACTCGGGTTGCTGATCGCGGCTCTCGTCGGTTTCTGGTGGCTGTGGCCGAGCTCGCTCTACATGCGCAAGACTGGCTTCGTGATCGAGCAGCCGGTGCCGTTCAGTCATCAGCATCATGTCGCGGGCCTGGGCATCGATTGCCGTTTCTGTCACGCAACTGTTGAGACTTCCGCCGATGCCGGGATGCCACCCACTTACACTTGCATGACGTGCCATTCGCAGATTTGGACCAATGCGAAGCTGCTCGAACCGGTCCGGCTCAGCCTCGCGGAGAACAGGCCGATCGTCTGGAGCCGGGTCACCAATCTGCCCGACTATGTCTATTTCAATCATAGCATCCATATCGCGAAGGGTGTCGGCTGCGCGAGCTGTCACGGTGCGGTGGATCAGATGCCGCTGACCTATAAGGCGGTGAAGCTCACGATGCAGTTCTGTCTCAACTGTCACCGCAACCCGGGCCCGCAACTGCGGCCGAAGAGCGAGATCTTCAATACGTCCTGGAGGCGCGACGCGAGCACGCCTAGCCCGCAGCAGCTCATCGCCTTTTATCATGTCGGTGGGCGCAATCTCACCGACTGCTCGATCTGTCACCGGTAGGCGCGCGCGATGACGAAGACTCCGGCTCCGCGCCAGGTTTCCGGAAAACAGTGGCGGAGCCTGCTCGAAGATCCCGACACGGTGGCGCGGCAGTATCCGGTGCTGGCGGAGATGATCGGCCATCCGGCGAGCCGCCGGCGTGTGTTGCAGGTGATGGCGGCAAGCATCGCGCTGGGTGGGCTCGCCGGATGTGACAACGGCGAGGCGGATGGCAAGCTCATCCCGGCGGTGATCGCGGCGCCCGGTATCGTGCCGGGTCGTGCCAATGCTTACGCGACGGCGAATGTCGTGGGCGGCGACGCGATGGGGATCACCGTCGCGCATCAGATGGGCCGGCCGCTGAAGGTCGATGGCAATCCGCTGCATCCCGCGAGCCTGGGCGGCAGTGATGCTTTCGCTCAGGCGATGATCCTCGACTTCTATGATCCGGATCGAGCGGCGGGCATCATCACCCAGGGGCAGCCTTCGGACTGGCCCTCATTGCAACGCGTGATGGCGGACGAGCGCGAGCGGCTGGTGCGGAGCCGTGGAGTGGGGCTGCGGGTCCTGACCGGCAGCGTGGTGTCGCCGACAACAGGGCGGACGATCGACGCTCTGGCCGCCGCCTATCCCGGGATGCGCTGGCATCAATGGGAGGCGGCGTCGCGGGATACCGTGTCGAACGGCACGGCGCTGGCCTATGGCCGGAGGCTCGATGTAGTGCCGCATGTCGAGCGGGCTTCGGTGCTTCTTGGCCTCGACAGCGATCTCATCAGCGGCGCGCCGGGCCATGTGCGCCATGCGCGGGACTTCGCGGCGCATCGCAATCCGACGCGCGGTCCGATGAGCCGCGTCTATGCGGCGGAGCGCGCGCCGACATTGCTGGGCACAGCGGCGGATCATCGTTTCATCATCGGCGGCGCGGAGATGCCCGCGCTGGTCGCCTGGCTGGCGGCGGCGGTTTTGCGTGGCGAGCAGCCGGGCTCCGCGCCGTCTTGGTTCGCGCCGCTGGTGGCGGATCTGAAGGCGGCTCGGGGCGGTGCCTTCATCCATGCCGGGCCGGATCTGCCGGTGGAAGCGCAGGCTCTGGTTCTGGCGATGAACGAGGCGCTGGGCGGCCGAGGACGGACCTTCGATGTGATCGAGCCGGTGGCCTATCGCGCGGTCGATTTCGGCGCCGATCTGCGCGCGCTGACCGACGATATGGCGGCGGGCCGGGTCGAGACGCTGCTTGTGCTCGACACTAACCCGGTCTTCTCCGCCCCTGGCTTCACTGAAGCCTTGGCGCGCGTGCGGCTGAGCGTTGCGAGCGGGCCTTCGCTCGACGAGACGGGGGATGCCGCGACCTGGTATGTGCCGGGCGCCCATGCCTTCGAGGCTTGGAGCGATGCGCGCGCCTATGACGGGACGGCGACGATCATGCAGCCGCAGGCGATGCCTCTGTTCGATGGCATGAGCGCGGTCGGCGTACTCTCGATGCTGCGGCCAGGCTTTGAGGGGACGCCGCAGGACTCGCTGGCGGCGGTGCGCGCGTCCTGGACTTCGCTGGCGCGCGGCGACGCCTGGGTTCGGGCGCTGGCCGATGGCGTAGTGCCAAACAGTGCTAGCCGGCCGGCGCAGGTGGCGATCAGGCCGGAAGCGGGGCGCAGCGTGATTCCCTCTGTCGTGTCAGGCGAGGCTTTGGTTACGGTCGCGCTGGTGACGCGGCCGGATCCCGGGCTGTTCGACGGGCGCTTTGCGAACAACCCATGGCTTCAGGAGTTGCCCCGCCCGCTGACGAAGGTGGTGTGGGACAATCCGCTGCTACTGGCGCCAGGGCTCGCGCATCGGCTGGGTTTGCGGCAGGGCGAGGAGGTTGAAGTCACGGTCGGCGCGGCGAGCGCTCGGCTTCCGGTTTGGATCGCGCCGGGGCAGGCGGAGGATGTGGCGGTCGCGCTATACGGCTACGGCCGGCGCGTCGTCGGCGCGGTGGGTGCAGGGACGGGTGTGGATGTCTATCCGCTCCGTTACGCCGCCGGTCCTGCGACGCTGCGTCGCACGGGCCGGGTGCTGAAGGTCGCGACGACCGATCATCACGACGTGCTCGATACCGGCGACACCAGCGATATCGTCCGCCACGCGACGCTCGCCGATTTTATGCGCGACCCCGCGCTTTTGCAGGGTGGGGTGGGTAGTCCGCTGCTTTATCGCAATCCGCCCAGCGGACCGGTCGCCTGGGGGATGAGCATCGACCTCAATTCCTGCATCGGCTGCAATGCCTGCGTGGTCGCCTGCACGGCCGAGAACAACGTGCCGGTGGTGGGCAAGACCGCGGTGCTGCATCAGCGCGAAATGCACTGGCTGCGGATCGACCGCTACTTCGAGGGGCCGGCGGAGAAGCCGGAGGCGTATTTCCAGCCCATGCTTTGCATGCATTGCGAGGAGGCGCCTTGCGAGGTTGTCTGCCCCTTCGGTGCGACGGTGCATGACCAGGAGGGGCTGAACGTGATGGTGTATAACCGCTGCGGCGGCACGCGCTTCTGCTCCAACAACTGTCCCTATAAGGTGCGCCGCTTCAACTACGGTCCGTACGCGGCGGAAGAGGCGCGGCCGGTCGAGAGTCGCAATCCGGATGTGACGGTCCGCAGCCGGGGCGTGATGGAGAAATGCACCTTCTGCGTTCAGAAAATCGCGGCGACGCGCATCGCGCATGACATTTCGGGTGTCGCGGAGGAAGCGGTAACGGCCTGTCAGGCGGCCTGTCCGACGCAGGCATTTTCCTTCGGCAACCTCAACGAGCCTGACAGCGAGGTAGTGCGGCGCAAGCATAGTCCGCTCAACTATGTCTTGCTGCCCGAACAGAATACCCGGCCGCGCGTGACCTATGAGGGCCGCATCCGCAACCTCAACGCGGAGATCCCGGCATGAGCGAGGCGCTGCCCGTGGTGCTGCCGGGGCAGACCGCCCGGACCATGACCGATCACGTGGCGGGCGTCGCGCTTGGCGAGGAGCGGTCTTACCTGTGGTGGTGGATGGCCTTTCTGCCAAGCCTTGGTTTGCTTGGCCTTGGTATTGTCGCGACGGTTTGGCTGTTCCTCAACGGGATTCAGATTTTCGGCAATGATTGGCCGAATGTCTGGGGTTTTCCGATCTTCGTTTATGTCTGGTGGATCGGCATCGCCTCCGGCGGGACCTTCATCTCGGCGTTCTTTTTCCTGACGCGGGTCGATTGGCGGACCTCGATCAATCGCATCGCCGAGACGATGACGCTGTTCTCGGCGGCTTGCGCTGGGATCTATCCGATCCTGCATCTCGGCCGGCCATGGTTTTTTTATTGGCTGATCCCCTATCCGAATACGATGAGCCTATGGCCGAATTTCAAGAGTCCGCTGATGTGGGATTTTATCGCGGTGCTGGCCTATATCGTGGGCTCCGTGCTGTTCTGGTATCTCGGGTTGTTGCCTGACCTTGCCTCCATGCGGGACCGCACGCGGACACGCTTCAAGCAGGTTGCTTACGGTGTTGCGGCGTTGGGTTTTCGTGGGTCGGGAACCGAATGGACGCATTTCCGTGCGGTTTACGGCATCATGGCGGCGATCATGGCGCCGATGGTGTGCTCAGTGCATAGCGTCGTCGGGCTGGATTTCGCGGGCGGCAATATGCCGGGTTGGCACGGCACGGATTACCCGCCGTTCTTTGTTTTCGGTGCCGTCTTCTCCGGTTTTGCGGCGGTGCTGCTGCTGATCATTCCGCTGCGCCGCTTTTGGGGCCTCACGCCTTATATCACCGAGCGGCATGTCGATGTGCTCTGCAAGCTCATGCTGACCGCGAGCCTTTGCGTCGCCTATGCTTATATGATGGAGGCCTTCTCGGTCTTCTATGGCCATGACGCCGCCGAGATCACCATGTTCAAGGCGCGGATCGGCGGCTTCGATGCCGGGGTTTATTGGTCGACGATCATCCTGAACTGCGTCTTGCCGCAGCTCTTCTGGTTCCGCGTCTGCCGGCGCTGGGTGCCGATTGTGCTGCTGGTCGGCTTCGGCGCGGTCGTCGGCATGTGGCTGGAGCGTTACGGCATCGTGATCCAGGTGCCGCATAAGACGGCGCTGCCGTCGGCCTGGGGTGTCTATTTTCCGACGCTCTGGGATTGGGCGCTGTTCGCCGGAACCTGCGGCCTATTCGCGAGCGGGTTTCTGCTGACCATCCGGCTGGTGCCTGCCATCTCGATGTTCGAGATGCGTGAACTGATCACGCGGAAACTCGCTCGATGATCGTGCTCGGCGCCTTCGAGAGCGAGGCGGCGATGGCGCGGGCCGTTGCGCGTCTGGAAGCCGATGGCGTGCATGGTGTCGAGACTTATTCCCCGACGTCGCCGGCGCGCTCGGTGGGGCGCCTGCAATCTCGGCTGCCGCTGGTTATGCTGTTTGCCGGGTTGGTTGGAGCGGCGGCGGGGCTGCTGCTGCAGATCTACGCGGTGACGGGGATATTCACGGATAGTTTGTGGGGGCAGTTGGGCGGCGGCTATCCCGTCAATATCGGGGGGCGCCCGAATGTGTTTTGGCCGTCCTTTATTCCCTTCGGTTTCGAGACCGGGTTGCTATTCGCGATGGTCGCCGGTTTCCTCGGTTTCCTTCTGATCAACCGGCTGCCACGGCTCTACGACCCGATCGACGAGAGCGATGCGTTTCGCGAGGCGACCCGGTCGGGCTGGTTCATTGCCATTCGCACGGCTGCCAAGCCTAATCACGACCGCGCTCTTGCCGCGCTGCAAGCCAGCGGTGCGCCGCAGATCGAGGAGATCCTCGAATGAGGTTTTCCGCCCTTCTGCTGGCGGTGCTGGTGCTCGCTGGCTGCGACGACATGATCCATCAGCGCAAGAAAAACGCCTGGACGCGCAGCCAGGGTGATCCGCAGACGCCGCCCGCCGAGACCGTGCAGTTTCAGGAAAAGCCCGTCGCGGCACCGCCGCTCACGCTCGCCTTGCTGCGGCACGGCGGAGAGCGCTTTCACATCTACTGCGCACCCTGTCATTCCGAGCTTGGTGATGGGCATGGCATGATCGTGCAGCGTGGTTTCAGCCCGCCGCCGAACTATGAGGAAACACGGCTGCGCGGGGGTTCGACACAGCACTTCTACGACGTGATCACCCAGGGCCATGGCGCGATGTATTCCTTTGCGCAGCGCGTGCCACCCACTGACCGCTGGGCCATCGCCGCCTATATCCGCGCGCTGCAACTCAGCCAGCACGCGGTTCTGGCGGATCTTTCCTCTTCGCAGCGTAAGGCGCTGGAGGCGGGGCCGTGAGCCGCGCGGAACGCAACGGCTGGATCGCGGGCGGCGTCGGGCTGGTGCTGTCGCTGTTCGGTTGGATTTTGGAGCCTGGCGTTTCCCCCCACGCCTGGCTCGCCGCCGTTTACACTTGGATGCTGTGGCCGCTGGGCAGCATGGCCGTGATCCTGGCGCATGCTCTGACAGGCGGAAGATGGGGCGAGGCGGCGCGGCCAGGTTTGCTCATCGGTGTTTCGAGCTTGCCGCTGTTGTTGCCTGCGATGGTGCCGCTGCTTTGCACGATGCCGGTGCTTTACGATTGGGCGCAGGCGGGGGCGCATGCGCCGAATGGTTTCTACCTCAACCCTCCGGCTTTCGCGGCGCGCGGCGTATTGTATCTGCTCGTTTGGTTCGGATTGGCTTTGGTGATTCTCGCGTCGGAGCGGCGCGGGGGGGTATTGCGGCTTTTCGCGGCGCCGGGGTTGATCCTTTTGGCGGTCAGTTTCAGCTTCGCGGTGATCGACCTCACCATGTCACTGCAGGACTTCACCTCCACGATCTATCCGATGACGGAGGCGGCGAGTGCTGGCTTGCTGGCCTTGTCTGTAGCCATACTCATCAGCCTAGCCTTTGCAGATGAGAAGGCACGTGACGATCTTGGCAAGCTCCTGCTCGCGTTGGTCGTGCTGTGGACCTATCTCGACTTCATGCAGTTGCTCATCGTGTGGGAATCCGATCTAGCCTCGGATGGGCCTTATTATCTTCGGCGGACGGATGGCTATTGGGGCGGCGTGATGGCGCTGATCGAAATCGGACGGTTCGCGGTGCCATTCTTTCTGCTGCTTTCGCCCCGAGGAAGACGGAGCAAGCGCGTTCTCGGTGTCGCCTGCGTCCTGGTTGTCGCAACCGCGATTCTGCGTGGCTGGTGGCTGGTATTGCCTGCGGCACATCACGCGGCGGGCCGAAGAATCGGCTGGATCGATCTCGCGGCGATGCTGGCTTTTGGTGGTGCTTCATTCGCATGGATTGCGCGTGGCGACGGGCTTAGCGTCTCTGTAGTGCGTAGGCCGCAGAATGTCTGACTACGCGGAACATCCCGAACTCCCCCTGGCTGAGCGCGAGCTTCAGGATGTCGCTCCGCGCGCCATCATCATCGGCTTGCTGCTGGTGGTACTGGTGTCGGTCCTGCTGGCGGGGCTCAGCATGTGGATGTTTCCAAGTTCACTACGTGACCGGCCAGCCAATGTCGGGGTCAACGAATTTCCTCTGCCGCGCCTGCAGCCGAATACGCCGCTCGATATGAATCGCTTCTATGCCGAGGAGATGAAGCGCCTGCATGGCACCGGCTGGGTCGATCGAACAAAAGGGCTCATCCACATTCCGATCGATGATGCGATGGCGCTTGTGGCAGAGCGCGGGATCGCAGACTGGCCGAAGCAGTCGCCGACTGGGATCTCGCGGTGAGGATCTTGTTTCTCGTAATCGGGCTCATGCTGGTGGCCGTTCAGGCTCAAGCGCAGCGCGCGCCTGATACTTCCGGGATCGGCTATCGTCCGCAGCTTGGCCGAAACCTCCCGCTCGATGCGGCTTTCACCGATCAGGCTGGACGGAGAACCGCTTTGGCCGATGTCGTTGTCGGCCGCCCGACGATCCTGGCGCTCGGCTACTACGCCTGTCCCGCGCTGTGCGGTGTGATCCGTGACGATCTACTGACGGCACTTGGGCGCAGTGGTCTCTCGACGCCCGCTGACTACCAGGTCGTGTTTGTCAGCATCGACCCCCATGAGACCGTGTCGGATGCACATAGAGCCTGGGCGGATGACCGCGCGCGCTATCCGACGGTGGGCTCGGCCGACGGATGGCATTTCCTCAGCGGCACGTCAGAGTCCGTCGCGGCGGTGGAGCGGGCGGTGGGATATTACAGCCGCTATGACGTGGGGCTGAAGCAATTCATCCATCCGGCCGGCATTGTGGTACTGACGCCGCGCGGCGCGGTGTCCGGCTATGTGCTCGGCATCGGATATCAGCCGGGGGATTTGCGCGCCGCGATCATCCGCGCGAGCAGCGGCGGCGTGGAACAAACGGTGCAGCCGGTTTTGCTGCTGTGCTTCCATTTCGACCCGACCACCGGCCGCTACACCTTCGCCATCATGAAGGTGCTGCGGCTGACCGGCCTGCTGACGGTGCTGACACTGATTGGCGTCATGCTCATCCTGCGGCGGCGAGAGGGGCGGGCATGAATTTCGACCTTCCCGTTGCCTCTCCGGGCGCCGCTGAGACGGATCAGTTGCTCGGTGCTTTGCTGCTCATCAGCCTCGCCGTGCTGGTGCTGGTTTTCGGCCTTATGGCGCTTTACGGCATTCGCTACCGCGCCCGCAGCACCGCTCATCGCGGTGCGCCGGGGGAGAAAAGCTGGCGGTTCGAGATTGCCTGGACCACGGTGACGATTGTAGCTTTCTTCGCGCTCGATGTCTGGGGTGCCGATGTCTATATGCGGCAGTCGCAGACGCCGGCGCATGCGATGAAGATCTACATCATCGGCAAGCAATGGATGTGGAAGGCCGAGCATGAGGGCGGCCAGCGCGAGATCAATGCGCTGCATGTGCCGACCGGCCGCGACGTGCAACTCATCATGACCTCGGAAGACGTGATCCATGATTTCTCGGTTCCCGCCTTTCGTGTGAAGCGGGACGTGCTGCCGGGCCGCTACGAGACGCTGTGGTTTCACCCCAACCGCGCCGGGACCTATCCGCTCTATTGCGACCAATTCTGCGGCACTGGGCATTCTGAGATGGTCGGCGATATTGTCGTGTTGAAGCCGGTGGAGTTTTCCGCCTGGCTGTCGGCGAATGGAGAAATAGGCGGCACGCTGGCCGATCAGGGCCATACGCTGTTCATGCGCTATGGCTGCAGCGGCTGCCATGAGACGACCGAGGGCGGCGGTGGCGGCACGGTGCGCGCGCCGCCGCTGATCGGGCTTTACGGCAGCCTGGTGCCGCTCGCGGACCGGACGGTGGTGACGGCGGACGATAAATACATCCGGGATTCGATCCTCATGCCCGCATCGCAGATCGTGGCGAGCTATCCGAATCTCATGCCGTCCTATGCGGGCCAGATCAGCGAGGAGAACCTCGTCAAGGTCATCGCCTATATCAAATCGATGGCGGGGGAGACGCCAAGATGAGCATCGCCGCCGGATTGCGGTCGGATAACTACATCAACCACGAGACTACGGTGCGCTCGTGGCTGGTCACGACCGACCACAAGCGGATCGCTATCCTGTATCTTTGCTCGATCACAGCCTTCTTCTTCATCGGCGGGGCGGCGGCGGCGCTGATGCGCTACAATCTGCTGAGCCCTCGGGGCGCCCTAGTCTCACCTGAGATGTACAATCGACTTTTTACGATGCACGGCATCGTCATGGTGTGGTTCTTCCTGGTGCCAGCGGCGCCTGCCGTGCTGGGCAACTTTGTGCTGCCATTGATGCTCGGCGCTCGGGATCTTGCTTTTCCGCGTATCAATCTGTTGAGCTGGTATTTGTTCATTGCTGGCGGCGCGATCGCTATGTTCGCGGTGACTTACGGTGGCCTCGATACGGGCTGGACTTTCTACACACCGCTCTCGACTAATTTCTCCAAAGGCTTCGTTGAGGTCGCCGCACTCGGGATCATTCTGTCCGGCTATGCCTCTATCGCGACCGGGCTCAATTTCATCGTCACCATCCATCGGCTGCGAGCGCCGGGGCTCACCTGGTATCGAATGCCGATTTTCGTCTGGTCGATGTATGCGACGAGCGTGTTGAACGTGTTGGCGACGCCGGTGCTAACCATGGCGCTGATCCTCATCGCGATGGAGCGGATTTTCCATATCGGCGTCTTCGATCCGGCGCTGGGTGGCGATCCGGTGCTGTTCCAGCATCTGTTCTGGTTCTACTCGCACCCCGCCGTCTACATCATGATCCTGCCGGGGTTCGGGATCGTGAGCGAGATCATCCCCTGCTTCGCGCGGCGTCCGCTGTTCGGCTATAAGTTTGTCGCCTGGTCCAGCATTGCCATCGCGGTGATCGGCTTCTTCGTCTGGGCGCATCATATGTTCGTGGCGGGCGTCTCGGTCTATTCGGCTTTGGTGTTTTCGCTACTGAGCTATGTGATTGCCGTGCCCTCGGCGATCAAGGTCTTCAATTGGCTCGGCACGATGCATAAGGGCTATATCCGCTACAATACGCCGATGCTTTACGCGTTGGGCTTCGTAGGGCTTTTCACGATCGGCGGACTTTCTGGATTGTTCACGGCGGCGCTGGGCGCGGATGTGTATCTGCACGACACCTATTTCGTGGTCGCGCATTTCCACTTCATCATGGTCGGCGGCATGGTGACGGCCTTCTTCGCCGGGCTGCATTTCTGGTGGCCGAAGATGACGGGGCGGCTTTATCCCGAGAGCTGGGGCAGGGTGGCGGCGTTGCTGCTGTTCGGCGGGTTTATCCTGACGTTCCTGCCGCAATTCGTGCTGGGGTATCTCGGGATGCCTCGGCGCTACCCGATCTATGATCCAGGCTTCCAGGTTCTCAATGTGCTGTCCTCGGCCGGAGCCACGATTCTGGCGGGCGGCTATCTGCTGCCGATGGGTTACCTGCTCTGGTCGCTCGTCTATGGCCAGCCGGCCGGTGACAATCCTTGGGATGCGACGGGGCTTGAGTGGCGCACGCAATCGCCGCCGCGTGTACAGAATTTCTCCGTGACGCCGCGCGTGACGGAAACCGCCTATAACTATCCGCCGCCCGAACAGCAGGAGCCGATGGCATGAGCGCCGCGACGCGTCATCGCGAGGACTTGCCGGGACCGGAGACCGAGTTCCAGTACCCCAGCGAGCGCGAGCAGCACGACACCTCTATGACTGGGATGTGGCTGTTCCTGGCGACGGAAACGCTGTTCTTCGGCGGGTTGTTCCTGATCTGGCTCTATTACCGCTATCTTTTCCCTGCTGGTTTCGCCCTTGCCACGGAGCACACCGAGTTCGCGATCGGCACGGTGAACTCCGCTTTGCTCATCACCAGCAGCGTGACCTATGCCTGCGGCGTCGCCGCCATTCGGGTCGGCGATCGCAAGCTACTGTTCCGGCTTGCCGTGGCAACGATCGCGCTCGGTGTGGTCTTCATGCTCCTGAAGGGCGTCGAGTGGTATCTCGACATTGACGCGGGGATGGTGCCCGGGCCTGGTTTCGCGTTGCGGGGACCTGGTTCGCAGGGCGCGGCGCTGTTCTGGATCTTCTACTATCTGGCGACCTTGCTGCATGCGATCCATCTGCTGATCGGCCTCGGTCTCGTTACCTGGATCGCGCTGCGGGCACGCAACGGCACGGTGACGCGCGAGAGCCACGCATCGGTCGAGATCGTCGGTCTCTACTGGAGCTTTGTCGATATGGTGTGGCTGGTGCTCTACCCCATGATCTATCTGGCGGGGCGCGCCGGATGATCCTCACCCGCACGCGCGACTATCTGCTGACCTGGGCCGGGCTGATAATCCTGCTCGCGGTCGAGGCGGTGGGCGGGCGTTGGTTGGGCTGGGGGAATGTGACGCCTTTCATCGGCATCGTGATGGCGGCGGGCGTCGGTATGGTGCTGATGCATCTTCGCCATGGCACAGGGGAAGCGAAAATCTTCGCGTTCACCGGCGCGCTTTGGCTGGTGATCATGCTGAGCCTCACGATGATGGACATCGTGACGCGCTCTCCGGATCCGGTATCGCAAGCGACGCCGGGGTTTTCGCTCGCGAACCGTGGTGGGTGAGGGCACGCAAAACCCTCGACTGCCGAGTAATCTGATCGTCGATTCGTCATGCTCGGCGAAGGCCGAGCATCCACGCCTTCAACGTCGCCGCCACAAGTAAGGCGTGGATCCTCGGCCTTCGCCGAGGATGACGTGGAGTGGCTAACTCCCCATCTCATCCAGCGCCGCCAATAATCCGCGGAAATCCTCCGGCGGCTCCGTCTCAAACGACATCGGGTCGCCAGTACGCGGATGCGCGAAAGCAAGACTCGCCGCATGC
The DNA here is from genome assembly GCF_009765865.1 of Acidisoma sp. L85. GTDB lineage: Bacteria > Pseudomonadota > Alphaproteobacteria > Acetobacterales > Acetobacteraceae > Acidisoma. The sequence goes on along the minus strand of NZ_LMUQ01000026.1, from coordinate 327,799 downwards.
AGCGCCTGCCTCGGAAAATCCAGCAGCAGGTGGCGCAACTCTGAGGGCAAACCACGTGAGGCCGGGGGAACGCGTCGCAGATAGACGGGATCGCCGACGACCGGGTGGTTGCGGCTCGCGAGATGCACACGGATCTGATGGGTTCGCCCCGTCGATAGCTTGCAGTCAAGCAGCGAGACGCACATCCGCCAATTGCGCTCCGTCTTGTAATGCGTGAGCGCCTCGCGGCCGCCGGCGTCCCGCAGCGCCATACGCTTGCGGTCGCGCGGGTCCCGCCCGATGGCGCCCTCGATATCGCCTGAAACCGGCGACAGCATGCCCCAGACCAGCGCCTTGTAGTGGCGATCGAGATCGCGAGTCGCGAAGATCTCGGAGAGCCGGGTATGGGCGAGCTCGGTCTTCGCGGCCACCATGACGCCGGAGGTGTCGCGGTCGAGGCGATGGACGATGCCTGGCCGCTTCTCGCCGCCGATGCCCGTGAGGCTGTCGCCGCAATGGGCGAGCAGGGCGTTGACCAGCGTGCCCTCGAGATGGCCCGGCGCCGGATGCACCACCAGCCCCGCTGGCTTGTCGAGCACCACGAGATCGGAATCCTCATAGAGGATGGTGAGCGGGATATCCTCCGGCTGAGGGGTTGCCGCCACGGCATCGGGCACCGTCAGGGCATAGGTTTCGCCTTCACGCACAAGTTCGGACGGGTCCCGGAACGAGGCGCCGCCGACGCTTGCCATCCCATCCAGGATCAGGTTCTTGATGCGCGAACGGGAGAGGGAGTCCAGGCTCTCGGCGAGGAATCGGTCAAGGCGCTGGCCCGCTTGCCCGGCATCGGCAGTCACTTCGAATAAGGTCATGCCGCAGACATAGCCAAGAAGCGGCCGGGGGGCGAGGCGATGCGATCCATGCGGTCGATGTTGATCACGGTGATCACGATGGGGGTGCTCATCGTCATCGCGACCGCGGCGCTGCTGTTCAAGCTCGTCACCGATTTTGGCGCACCGGCGGCGGGACCCCCAGGAACCTCGCTGACCGTGAGCAACCTGCAACAGGCGGCGGGCTCTCGGATCGTCAATATCACCGGCGTCGGCGCCAGTCTCGCGGTGCTGCTGACGGGTGGCGGACCCGACCGCATTCTGCTCGTCGATCCTCGCAACGGCCGGGTGACCGGCCGGCTGGAAGCCACGCCCTAGCCCATGTCGAACGCATTCGACCGCGTTTTGACCTCGGCGGCGGAGGTCGATGCCACGGCTCGCCGCTCGCTCCGCAGGCATCGGGCCTTCGCGAGCGGGTTGCTCGTTGTCATGGCGGCCCTGGTTCTGGCGAGCTATGCGTTGCCGCCCACGATGTGGCGCGAGTTGCTGCAATCCTGCGCCAAGGCGGGGCTGGTGGGCGGCCTCGCCGATTGGTTCGCGGTGACGGCGCTGTTCCGCCATCCGCTCGGTATTCCGATTCCGCATACTGCGATCATTCCGGCGCAGAAGGAACGGCTGGGGCGGGCGCTTGGGCGGTTTATTGGCACCCATGTCATCACCCAGGACGAGGTGCTGCGGGTTCTCGGCCGCGCCGATCTGCCGGGGCTGCTGCATCGCTATCTGGCCGATCCGGTGACTGCTCGGCCCGCCGCCGAGGCGATGGCGGCGAGCCTGCCGAAGCTGCTCTCGGCGATCGAGGATGGCCGGGCGGGACGTCTGATTTCCCGGCTGTTGCCGCGCCTGCTGGGGGGGGCTGCCGCCGGGCGGGTGGTGGCGCGGGCGCTGCAAGGCTTGGTGGAGGGTGGCCGCCATCAGGAGGTCTTCACCTTCATCCTCACCCAGCTTCGCGGCATGCTGGCGGAGAAAGAGGAAGATCTGCGCAAGGGGATTCGCGACAGGGTGAAGGAGCAAGGCGGCCAGCTCCTCGGCTGGGCGATCGGGGCGAGCATCGCCAAGCGGGTGATTTCCGCGATCAACGACGAACTGGACAATGTCGGACCCGACGGGTCCACGATGCGCGCGGCCTTCGACGAATGGGTGCGGCGCGAGATCGCGGCGATGGAGGAAGATCCGGCGCGGGCGGCCGAGATGGGCGCGGCCATCCGCAGGGTGCTCAGCCATGAGTCGGTGCGGCTGTGGTTTGGCGATGTCTGGCTAAGGCTGAGGGCTGTGGTGGAGCGGGATGCGGTGCGTCCGGGGGGACATACGATCAGCTTCATCGAATCGACCCTTGCTGCCGTCGGTCGCGCGATCGAGGAGGATCCGGCGGTTCGTCAGGGGTTGGAGCGCGGGATCGCTAATGTCGTCGCCGGGCTATTGCCGATGGCTCAGGAACGCTCGGCCGATTTCGTCGCGTCGGTGGTGTCCCAATGGGATGCGCGCACGGTGACGGAGCGGCTGGAACTGCGGGTGGGACGGGACCTGCAATACATCCGGGTCAACGGCACGCTGGTCGGCTTCCTCGCCGGAGGCGTGCTTTATCTGCTGCTGCGGGCAGCCTTTGGCACTGGGGCTCTGTAAGACGAAGCGCGGCGGGAATTAGCCCCGCCAGCGGCCAGCGCGCTGCTGGGCTCTCAGCATTTCCTGGACCCGGCTCATCACGGGGCCGAAACTTTTTGCCTCGAAGCCGTTCCGCCGCATGCGCCAGAGCTGCCAGCGCAGGGCGGCGTAGCCGATCAGCGCCGCGCCCAAGGCAATCGGCACGAGGATGAGGGCGAGCGACAGGGCAATGCCTGCAACAATCGCGGAGCCCGCGATCACCGCCACTAGGCCCAAACCGCGTGGTGCTCGGAAGGTCGCCGATCCCCCGCGCCATCCGGGGAGTGGCCCGGGCCGCTGCGCTTGCACGAAGCTGCCATCGGATCGCATGTCGAGGTCGTAGCCTTGACGGTCGCTCATGGGAAAGACAGTGGCGAAAGACGGACGGGGTTTCAAGTTTCCATCCCGTAATCTAACCCGGTGGGACAGCCTGCGCGTCGCGCCGCCCAGCGTTCCGAAAACAGGACTCGCGCGGTCCTAGTTGAGCCGCTAAACCTTCGCTCAAGGCGACCAGGGTCGCCAGAAGGTTTCGTGCATGCTTCGCCTCTCCAAGCTCACGGATTATGCCGTGGTTGTGCTGGTGCGGCTCTCCGAGGAGGGCGGCCTACAGAGTTCGGCCGGCATCGCCGCCGCGATCGGCGTGCCTGAGCCTACGGTCGCCAAAGTTCTGAAGATCCTGGGGGCCGGCGGACTCGTTCTGTCCCATCGCGGGGCGCGGGGCGGTTACCGGCTTGGCCGGCCGCTCAGCGCTATTCCAATCGCCGATGTGATTGCCGCGGTCGATGGCCCGATTGCACTCACCGCGTGCGTCGAACATTCGGTGACCAGTTGCGAAGCCTCGGGACTTTGCCCGGTCCGGGGGCGGTGGGATGCGGTCAATGCCGCCATCCTCGATGCGCTCTCTGGCATTAGCCTAGCGGAAATGCGTGGCCGGAGCTTTATGCCGGACCCCATGCCGCACATCTCTACCAAACCCGCCCCTTCCTCCGCCGCCGTCACAGCCGAGTGAGATAATGCCAGCAGTCGCCGAGACCCTAGACACCGTCCGCGCCGTCACGGGCTCCACCTATAAGTGGGGCTTCGAGACGGATCTCGAGATGGATATCGCGCCCAAGGGGCTGAGTGAGGACACCATCCGCCTGATCTCGGCGCGGAAGGAAGAGCCTGAATGGCTGCTTGCCTGGCGGCTGAAGGCCTTTGCGGCATGGAAGACCATGGCCGAGCCGCATTGGGCGAAGGCGACCTATCCGCGCATCGACTACCAGGACATCCATTACTATGCCGCGCCCAAGAAGGGCGGCGGACCGAAAAGCCTCGACGAGGTCGATCCCGAATTGCTGCGCACCTATGAGAAGCTCGGCATTCCGCTGCGCGAGCAGGCGTTGCTCGCGGGCGTCGAGCCGAGCCCAGATGATCGGCTGCCGATGGCTGTTGATGCGGTCTTCGACAGCGTCTCAGTCGCGACGACCTTTCAGGAGACGCTGGCGAAGCAGGGCGTGATCTTCTGCCCCATCAGCGAAGCGGTGCGTGAGCACCCCGATTTGGTGCGCGAATATCTGGGCAGCGTTGTTCCGGCTGGGGATAATTTCTACGCGGCCCTGAACTCGGCGGTCTTCACCGACGGCAGCTTCGTCTACATCCCCAAGGGCGTGAAATGCCCGATGGAGTTATCGACGTATTTCCGCATCAACGCCCGCAACACGGGACAGTTCGAGCGTACGTTGGTGATCGCGGCCGAGGGCGCTTCCGTGAGCTATCTTGAAGGCTGCACCGCGCCAATGCGGGACGAGAACCAGCTGCACGCGGCGGTGGTGGAACTCATCGCCTTGGATGATGCCAAGATCAAATATAGCACGGTGCAGAACTGGTATCCGGGCGATGCGAATGGCAAAGGCGGCATCTATAACTTCGTCACCAAACGCGGGGCGTGCCGTGGCGCGCGCAGCCGCATCAGCTGGACGCAGGTTGAGACAGGTTCGGCAATAACCTGGAAGTATCCTTCCTGCATTCTGCAGGGCGATGGCAGCGTCGGCGAATTCTACTCGGTCGCGGTGACGAATAACTGTCAGCAGGCCGATACTGGCACCAAGATGATTCACATTGGCCGCAACACCAATAGCACGATCATCGCCAAGACGATCAGCGCCGGGCGTTCGGACAGCACCTATCGCGGGCTTGTCCGCATGATGCCGAAGGCGCAGAACGCGCGGAATTTCACGCAGTGCGACAGCCTGCTGATCGGCGACCAGTGCGGCGCGCATACCGTGCCCTATATCGAAAGCCGAAACGCGACGGCGAAGATCGAACATGAGGCCACGACCTCGAAGATCGCCGAAGACCAGATGTTCTATTGCCGCAGCCGGGGCCTTTCGCAGGAGGATGCGGTTGGCCTGATTGTGAACGGCTTCTGCAAGGATGTGCTGAAGGAGCTGCCGATGGAATTCGCGGTGGAAGCGCAGAAGCTTCTTGCGATCAGCCTCGAAGGTTCCGTGGGCTGAGCATGTTCGGCAATTTACCTCGTCGTGCTCGGCGAAGGCCGAGCATCCACGTCTTGCCTGCTCCACGAAGGCAAGACGTGGATGGCACGCCTTCGCGTGCCATGACGGAGAGACTTCACGACACAATCGCTGACGAGACGTGAGAAAATGCTCGAAATTCGCGGCCTGACGGCCACCATCGACGACAAGACGATCCTCAACGGGATCGACCTCACCATTCCGCCGGGCGAGATCCACGCCGTGATGGGGCCGAACGGCGCGGGCAAATCCACGCTGTCCTACGTCCTCTCCGGGCGCGAGGGCTATGAAGTCACCGCCGGCAGCGTGACCTTCTACGGCCAGGATCTGCTGGCGATGGAGCCTGAGGAACGCGCGGCGGCCGGGTTGTTCCTCGCCTTTCAGTACCCCGTCGAATTGCCGGGCGTCGGCAATGCGAACTTCCTGCGCACCGCGCTCAACGCCATCCATCGCCGGCGTGGCGAACCGGAACTCGATGCAGTGCAGTTCCTCAAGCTTGCACGCGGCGAGGTGAAGAAGCTCGCGATGTCCGAGGACATGCTCAAGCGCAATGTCAATGTCGGGTTTTCCGGCGGCGAGAAGAAGCGCAACGAAGTTCTGCAGATGGCTGTGCTGAAACCCAAGCTTGCAATTCTGGACGAGACCGATAGCGGCCTCGACATCGACGCGCTGCGGATCGTGGCCGATGGCGTCAACGCGCAACGTGGCCCAGGCTTTTCTTCGCTGATCATCACGCATTACCAGCGGCTGCTCGACTATATCGTGCCCGACAGAGTGCACGTGCTGGCCGAGGGCCGCATCCTGCGCTCTGGCGGTCCTGAGCTCGCACATGAACTCGAAGCGCGCGGCTATGCCGGCCTCGTCGGCGAATCGGCGGAGGCCGCATAATGGCAGCGACCCCGCTTCGCACGCCGGCTCGCGCACCAAACGCCGCTTTGGCGGCCTTCCTCACCCGGTATGACGGTCTGCGCGAACGCCTGCCCGGACCACACGAGCCGCGCGACGCCGCGGCCGAGGTGCTACGCGAGATGGGCTGGCCGACCCCGAAGGAGGAGCCTTGGCACTACACCAACCTCCGCCCTGTCGAGGCTCAGGTCTTCCATGAAGCGGTGGCCGAGACCGGCGATGGTACGCGACTCATCGCGCATCTGCCCGCCGTCGCGGGCCCCCGCCTGATCTTCGTGGATGGGCGGTTTCGCGGCGATCTCTCCGCACTGCCGCCCGATGTGACGACCAGCACCTTTGCTGAAGGCGGCGCCTCCAGCGGCTTCGATCTATTGGCCCGGCCCAAGCGTGACCGGCTGGTGGCGCTCAACACGATGCTTGCCGAAGATGGCGCCATTATCGATGTGGCGGAGGGCATCGATGGCGGCTTCCTGCTGCTCGGCCAGCTCACGAGCGGTCAGCATCGCCGGGTAGCGAGCCATCCCAGGCATCGCCTGCGGCTACGTCGCGGCGCCAGCCTTGTCCTGCTCGAAGTTTCGGCCGGGGAGGGCGAATATCTGCACAATCCGGTCATCGAGATCGACCTCGCAGAGGGCGCGCATCTCACGCATGTCCGCTTGCAGCAGGAATCGGCCGAGGCCTTCCACCTCTCAACGGTCTATGTCGATACCGCCGCGCGCGCGACGTATGACAGCTTCTCGCTGTCGCTCGGCGCGCAGCTTGGCCGCAGTGAGATCCATGCACGGCTCGGCGGCGCTCAGGCAGCAGTGCATCTCAACGCGGCGCAGATCATGGGCGGCACGCAGCTTTCGGATTTCACGACGGTCATCACGCATGACGCGCCGAATTGTGCATCGCGCCAGACGGTGAAGTCGGTGCTGATCGGCCGGGCGCGTGCCGTGTTCCAGGGCCGCATCGAAGTCGCGCGCGTGGCGCAGAAGACCGATGGCTACCAGATGAACCAGGCGCTGCTGCTGTCACCGGATGCGGAGATCAACTCCAAGCCCGAGCTCGAGATCTACGCGGATGACGTGAAGTGCAGCCATGGCGCGACGGTCGGCGCGCTCGATCCCGAGCAGCTTTTCTACCTGCGCAGCCGGGGCATCGCCGCCGCCGAGGCGCGAATGATTCTGGTGCGCGCGTTCCTCACTGATGCTTTCGAGGCGGTGACGCATGAGGGTGTGCGCGCCGTTTTGGAACATGCTGTCGAGACCTGGTGGAACACCACGGGCCGCGCGGCGGAGGCGCTTGCGTCATGAATGTGATCGCGCCAAGCCGTATCGGCGTCGATGACATCGCGCGGCTGCGTGCCGATTTTCCGATTCTGTCGCAGACCGTGCGCGGCAAGCCGCTGGTGTTTCTCGACAGCGCCGCCTCCGCGCAGAAGCCCCGCGTGGTGATCGACGCGATGGTCGGTGCGATGGAAACGCAATACGCCAATATCCATCGCGGCGCCCACTGGATGAGCGAACGCACGACGGAAGCCTATGAGGCGACGCGCGATTCCGTCGCGCGGCTGCTCAACGCAGGCTCCCGCAACGAGATCGTTTTCACCCGCAACAGCACAGAGGCGATCAACCTGGTCGCCCATAGCTACGGGCGCGGTGTGATGAAGCCGGGCGAGGCGGTGGTGATCTCGGAGATGGAACATCACTCCAACATCGTGCCGTGGCAGATGCTGCGGGATGCTCATGGCATCGAGCTACGCGTCGCCGCCGTGACGGATGCGGGCGAGCTGGATATGGCGAGCCTCGAGGCACTGTTGCAGGATGGCCGCGTCGGTCTCGTCGCCGTCACCCATATGTCGAATGTGCTCGGAACCTATACACCGGCGGAGGGTATCGTGGCGCTCGCCCACGCGCATGGCGCGAAGGTGCTGTTCGATGGCTCGCAGGCGGTGGTGCATCGCCGGATCGACGTGCAGGCACTGGGCGCCGATTTCTACGTCTTCACCGGCCATAAGCTGTATGGCCCAACAGGGATCGGCGCGCTCTGGGCACGGCCCGAATTGCTGGAGGCGATGCCGCCGTGGATGGGTGGCGGGGATATGATCTCCTCCGTGACCTTCGAGAAAACCACCTGGGCGCGGGTGCCGCATAAGTTCGAGGCGGGAACCCCCGCGATCCTGGAGGGCATCGGCCTGGACGCCGCGATCCACTATATCGAGGCGGTCGGCTACGATTCCATCTCGGCTCATGAGGCGGTATTGACGGAGCATGCCATCGCGCGGCTGTCCGCGATCGAGGGCCTGCGGATCATCGGGCGGGCGCAGGATCGGGGTGGCGTGATTTCCTTTACGCTGGACGGCGCCCATGCCCATGATGTGGCGACCTTGGCCGATCGCTCGGGAATCGCGCTGCGTGCCGGCCATCATTGCGCCGAGCCGCTGATGCGCCGCATGGGTGTGGACAGCACCGCGCGCGCGAGTTTCGGCCTCTACACGACGATCGAGGAGATCGATTTCCTCGCGGATACGCTGGACCGCGTTCGGGCCTTCTTCGTTTGAGCTTGCTCATCTCATACGAAGAAAGAGCAGTGCAATCTGCTCTGGCCCGGGCGCAATGGAGATGACGATGATGGACCATTCGCCGGAGACCGAGACCGCCCTCCACCACTCCTGGACGCCGGAGGGTGAAGTCGCGCCCGCATCCGCGCAGCGGGTAAGTGAGGATGACGTGATCAGCGCCATCGCGACCGTCCACGATCCCGAGATCCCGGTGAATATCTATGAGCTTGGCCTGATCTACGCGATCGACATCTCCGACGAGGGCCATATCAAGGTCGAGATGACCCTTACTGCTCCTGCTTGTCCTTCGGCTCAGGAACTGCCCGAGATGGTGAAGCAGGCAGTCGAGATGGTGCCGGGCGTGACTGGTGTTGAGGTGGAGACCGTTTGGGATCCGCCTTGGGATATGAGCCGCATGAGCGACGAAGCCCGCCTGTCCCTGAACATGTTCTGAGGGAGCTGAAGCAAGTGAGTGAAGTAACCCAATCCGCCATTTCCGTTCCCGCTGGCGCCCCGCCGAAGCCGCCGCGCCGCGCCTTGCCGCCGCTCATGCAGCTCAGTGACGCCGCGGCTGAACGGCTGGCTTCGCTTTACGCTGGCGGCCAGGCCGGCATGCTGCTGCGCATCAGCGTCAATACCAAGGGTTGCTCGGGCATGGCCTATGAGATGAGCTGGGTGGAAGCCGCGGGCCCAACTGACGAGCGTGTGACCGATAAAGGCCAGACCGTTTTGGTGGATCGCAAGGCCAGCCTTTTCCTGATCGGTACGATCATGGACTACCGCAAGGAGAAGCTCTCGGCCGGCTTCACCTTCACCAATCCGAACGAGAAAGGCCGCTGTGGCTGCGGCGAAAGCTTCCACGTCTAGCGAATCGCCAACGCTTACGAGACACGTGAGTTCGTGTTGATACAATAGACTTTTATCGTCTCGCTACCACTTGCCGCGCGTCGCCTCTACCTGGCACTCGATTTAAATCGCTGAGGCTGCGGGCAGTGCTCCGACCTTTGAGCAGACTGTCGAAATAGCTAGCCCGCCCCCTCATCCCGCGCGCGTTTTCGCCGCGATCGCAATCTTTCGTAAATCTTTAGCCTCCTAGTCTCCGGCCATCGGGTCGCGTGGCCCCATTCCTGCTTGCGCTCCCCTTGCGATGGCACCAAGCTGAGTTGCATGCCACCTATGTCGGACATGGAGGTCCATATGCTAAAGCGACGCTTCCTCGCCTCACTGATCGCTGCCACCGCCCTTACCGCTGTCGTGGGTCTCCCGCACGGGGCCCAAGCCGCTGACAAGACGATCATTATCGGCATTAATCTGCCGATAACCGGTGGTGACGCGGCTGGGGCCAAGCGCATCATGAATGGCGCGCTCCTCGGCATTTCGATGGCGAATGATTCGAAAGCCGTCCCCGGTTACACTCTGAAGCCGATGGTTTTGAACGACGCGACGCCGACCGCCGGGCAATATGACCCTGCTCAGGCAGCCACCAACGCGCGCAAGATGGTGTCCAACGAGAAGGTTCTCGCGGCGATCGGGCCGGAGATGAGCGGCTCGGCCAAGGCCATGGTGCCGATCCTCAGCGAGGGCAACCTCACGATGATCACCCCGGCCGCCACCAATCCGGACCTGACCAACCCGCAATTCGCCGCGCAGTACATGCCGGGCGGCAAGCCGGTGTTCTTCCGGACGGTGACAACTGACGCCTTCCAGGGCCCGAACATGGCGAACTACTTCGCCGAGACGCTCAAGGTTAAGAGCATCTACGTCCTCGATGACAGCGGCGCCTATGGCGTGGGTCTCGCGGATGCCTTCCAGAAGCAGGCAGCGGCTCAGGGCATCAAGGTGCTCGGGCGTGACAGGCTTGACCCAACGGCGGCGGATTACAGCTCGATCCTGACCAAGGTGAAGTCGCTCGGTGCCGAGGCGCTGTATTTCGGTGGCGTTGCCCAGGCGGGTGTCAAGCTCGTCAAGCAGGCCTATGATATCGTGCCGAATATCCCCAAGGGGGCGGGGGATGGCATGTATAGCCCGGACGTGCTGACCGGCGCCGGCTTCCCTGCGGCGGAAGGCTGGTACATCAGCAACGCATCGCCGCATCTCACGGATGATACGAAGCTGTCGCAATGGATTGGCGATTATCAGTCCAAGTTCAACGAGTCGCCCGATGACTACGCGATCACCGCCTTCGACGGTGTTCAGGTCATCATCGCCGCGATTAATAAGGTAGTTGCGAGCGGCGGAACGCCGGACCGTGAGTCGGTTCGCGCGGCGATCGCATCCGGAACTGTCCCGACGCTGCAAGGGGCGGTTTCCTTCGACAAGAATGGCGATATCACCCAGCGCATCGTCAGTGTGTTCCGCATCACGCATGATCCGAAGTTCCCGGACGGTGATCCGCAGCACCAGTTCAAGTTCGTCGGCAACGCGCCGCAGAGCTGATCTTCTCCGCCCGGAGCCGCAATGCGCGCGCTCCGGGCGTTTTATTCTCCAGCTCTAGTCAGGTGCGGATGACCCCTTTCGACCTGCTGCTTCAGCAGCTCATTAATGGCCTCAGCCTGGGCGCGATGTACGCGCTGCTCGCTCTCGGCTTTACGATCGTCTACGGCATCCTAGAGCTGATCAACTTCTCTCACTTCAACGTCTTCATGGTCGGCTCCTTCATCGCCATGGGCGTGCTTCACCTTTTTGGAATTGAGGGCCAGTCCGTGCTACTGCATGGGCTGCCGCTCGTCGGCGTTTTGCTTGTTGTTCTTGTCGTCACGATGATTGCCTGTGGGTTTCTTGGTGTCATCATCGAACGTTTCGCCCTTCGGCCGCTACGCGGTGTGAAGGGGCCGATGGCGATGATCACCACCATTGGCGTCTCGTATATTCTCTCCAACGTCGTGCTGCTGACTCAAGGCGCGAACGAGAAGAACTATCCCAATCCGATCCCGCACTGGTCATTCTATATCGGCGGCATAAACGGCGCCCGCATCACCGTTTTCCAGATTCTCATCTGGGTCATCTCGACCCTGTTGATGGGCGGCCTTTTCTGGTTCGTGCAGCGTAGCCGGCTCGGCAAGGCGATGCGCGCCACGGCGCAGGATCCGGACGCCGCGCTGATGATGGGCGTCGAGGTCAATCGCGTCATCATGACCGCCTTCTTCATGGGTTCCGCCTTGGCGGGAGCGGCAGGCCTGATCTTCAGCCTCTATTACAATTTCACGAGCTTCGGCATCGGCTTCTCCGCCGGACTGCGTGCCTTCACCGCCGCCGTGCTCGGTGGCATCGGCAATATTCCTGGCGCCATGGTGGGCGGTATCATCATCGGCCTCATCGAATCGCTCGCGGGTCAGTACATCGCCGTCAAATGGGCGGATGTCATCATCTTCTCGATTCTCGTTCTCGTTCTCATCTGCCGTCCGGCGGGCCTGTTTGGCCGCCTTGCGCCCACCAAGTCCTGAGGAGAGGCGCGATGGAAACGACCACCACCTCCCCGGATTCCACACCTGACCCCACGATCCTGGACAACACGCCTGGTCATGAGAACGTCAATGCGCTGCACACCGTGCAGGTCGCGACGAGCCGCTGGACACGGCTGACCGCGCCCTTCGAGCGGCCGCGCGTCCAATACGCCGTCATCACCGTCGTCGCGATCCTCGCCTTGATCTTCCCGATCCTCAGCGGAGATCAGGCCAATATCGACGCGGCGGCCAATGCGACGGCTTACGCGACACTGGCGCTCGGCCTGAACATCGTGGTGGGTTTCGCCGGCCTGCTCGATCTCGGCTACGCGGCCTTCTTCGCGATCGGCGCTTATTCCTTCGGCATCCTGACGTCCTGGCAAATCACCCCCGACTGGGGTGTCTTCTGGCAACCCTTCGCCTATCTCGGCCTGGTCCAGAAGGTCGTGCAAAACGGCCATGCCATCGTGCATTTCACCGTCTCCTTCTGGATCATGCTGCCGGTATCCGCCTTCATCGCGGCCTTCTTCGGCGTGCTCTTTGGTGCGCCGACCTTGCGCCTGCGCGGCGATTACCTGGCGATCGTGACACTCGGCTTCGGCGAGATCGTGCCCATCGTGGCGCGCAACTGGACCGGACTCACCAATGGCGCCGCAGGTTTGAACGGCATCGCCGGTGCGCAAATCGGCAGCTATCACTTCGGCATCAACGCCACGCCCTATTACTACGTCGGCCTCGGCCTCATCGCCTTCCTGATCTTCGTCAGCACCCGTCTGCGAGACGGCCGCATCGGCCGCGCCTGGATGGCAATCCGCGATGACGAAATCGCCGCCAGCGCGATGGGCATTCATCTCGTCCGCTTCAAGCTGCTGGCCTTCGGTATCGGCGCCGGCTTCGCCGGAATGTCCGGAACCTTCTATGTCGCAAAGCTACAGACCGCGACACCCGACATGTTCGGTTTCCCCGTCTCCGTCATGATCTTGGTCATGGTGGTGCTCGGCGGTCTCGGCAGCATCTGGGGCGTGGTGCTCGGCGCCATTCTGTTGCAACTGCTGCAGACTTGGTTCCTCGGCTCGCTGACACAGTGGATCGACGCGCTCGGCACCGCCATCGGCTCCGACTACATAAGCTCCCTCGATCTCACCCAGGCGAGTGAACTTATCTTCGGCATTATCCTTGTCGCGATGATGCTCTACCGGCGAGAAGGTCTCATTCCGGCCGCGCGCCGTCAGCGGGCGCTGACCACGGAGCAGCAGCATGCCTCGGTGCAGCGCCGTGCGGCGAGCGATGTTCGCCTGTCGCAGATCAGTGGCGAGCGCTACGCCCACGCGCCGGGTGCGGTGCCGATGCTCGAGATCAATGACGTGACGGTTCGGTTCGGCGGGTTGGTGGCGTTGAACAAGATCAACATCACAGTGCCTGCCGGCAGCGTCGTCGCCGTCATCGGGCCGAACGGTTCCGGGAAATCGACGCTCTTCAACACTATCACCGGCCTCACACGCGCCGCCGAAGGCAGCATCCTCTTCAACGGGGCGGAGATCCTGGGTCTTCAGCCACATGAGATCCTCAAGGCGGGCGTGGCGCGCACCTTTCAGAACCTGCGGCTGTTCCCGACCATGACGGTGCTCGACAATATCCTGGTTGGTCAGCATGCGCGTCTGCGCAGCGGCCCGATCGGCACCGTCTTCTGGGGCCCCAGCAATCTGAAAGAGGAGAAGGTCGCGCGGAGCTGGGTGTTAGAGATCGCCGAAATTTTCGGCAACCGTCTCGTGCCGCGTCTCAATCACACGGTGGAAGGGCTGTCCTACGCGAACCGCCGCCGCGTCGAGATTTCTCGCGCGCTGGCCTCGCGTCCGCGCATTCTGCTGCTCGATGAGCCGACGGCCGGCATGGACACGTCGGAATCGCTTGAGCTCGCGGAGCAGATCAAGGGGCTGAACGCGCTCGGCCTGACCATCCTTATCATCGAGCATAAGCTCGATGTGGTGACGCGCATCGCGTCGAAGGTAATCGTGCTGGACCATGGCGAGAAGCTGACCGAGGGCCTACCCGACGAGGTGCGTCGCAATGAAGCGGTGCTAACCGCCTATCTGGGCAGAGGGGCCGCCGCCCGTGCTTGAGTTTCGTATGGTCAATACGCATTACGGGGACCTTCACGTTCTGAAGAACGTGAACTACCGGCTCGATCAGGGGGAAATCGTCTGCCTGCTCGGCGGCAATGCCTCGGGCAAGACCACCACGATGAAGACGATCATGGGGATCGTCCGCCCAACTTCCGGCAGCGTCATCTATGAGGGCGAGGCCATCGAGGGTCTCGCCACTGTGGAGCGCGTGAAGCGCGGCATCGCGCCGGTGCTGGAAGCGCGGCGGCTGTTTCCCCGCATGACGGTTTTCGAGAATCTCGAGATGGGCGCCTATACGCGCAAAAAGGGCGCCGAATTCGACCAGGATCTCGACCGGGTCTATTCGCTGTTTCCGCGTGTGAAGGAACGGCGCGATCAGGTCTCCGGCACGCTGTCGGGTGGCGAACAGCAGATGGTCGCGATCGGCCGCGCGCTGATGGCCCGGCCGCGGCTGATCTGCATGGACGAGCCGTCGATGGGTCTCTCGCCACTCTATGTCGAGCAGACCTTTGACATTATCCAGGAGATCAATCGCCAAGGCGTCTCGATCTTCATGGTGGAGCAGAACGCCGCCATGGCACTGCTCATCGCCAACCGCGCCTATGTCTTGCAGACCGGGCAGGTTATCCTCTCGGGCTCCGCGGCCGAATTGCGGGAGAATGAGACGGTGCGCGAGGCCTATCTTGGCGAAATGCAGGGCGGTCACTGAGGCAAGGCGAGGGCTCCGCCCTCGACCCGCTGCGGCCGGCGGCCCCAGGCCGCGGTTCGTTTGAGATGACCATCCTTTATGTTGATGGCGATGCCTGCCCGGTGCGCGATGAGGTTTATCGCGTGGCGGATCGGCTTGGGCTGGCGGTGTTTGTGGTGGCGAACGGGTCGCGGCCGATCCGGCCGACCGGGCGGCCCAACGTGCAGATGATCACCGTCGATGCGGGGCCGGACGCGGCGGATGATTGGATCGCCGATCGCGTCGAGGCGCCCGATGTCTGCATCACCGCCGACATCCCGCTCGCGGCCCGCTGTCTGGCTCGGGGCGCACGAGCGCTTTCGCCGAAGGGGCATGTCTGGACCTCGGACAATATCGGCAGTGCCCTCGCTGGACGCGCGGTTGCCGAGCATCTGCGCGCCACAGGCTTGCCCACCGGCGGCCCATCGACGCTGACAAAGCAGGACCGCTCACGCTTTCTCGCCGCGCTGGACAGTGTCATCCAGGCCGCGCGCCGCCCGGCGCCGCCGTCGCTCAGGGTCCCACCTGGCGGGTTTTAGTTGTTACGCCCGCAGCCGGCGAGCAGGTCCAGCGCGTTCCGGGTTGCTTCGCCCAGCGCCGTATTGTCGAAGATGCACCAGCTTTCCGCCGCCTCCGCGTCGCGCATCGACGCCGCGTAGCAGTCGAGTTCCGTCGCGGCATAGCTTGAATAGTAGATCTTCGGTGCGCCATGCAGGCGGCGATAGACGAGATCCGGCCAGCCACCTGGCTCGGCCGCGCGCGCAACTGGCGCTGGGTCGGCGGCGACTCGAGCGACCCGGAAAGCCGCCAGCATTGCTTCGACCCGATCCTCGAACCAGCTCGCATGGCGCGGTTCGCAGACGAGCGCGCCATCGAAGCACTCGCGCATCCGAGTGAAGAAACGCTCGGCCACTGCCTGCTCGCATTCCAGGCTGGGCGGCAGCTGGATCAGCATAGGGCCAAGCCTGTCACCAAGCGCACACACCTCGGTCAGGAATTGGTCAAGCGGTTCCGCCACATCCTCCAGCTTGCGCTCATGCGTGATCGAACGTGGCAGCTTGACCGAGAAGCGAAAATCTTCCGGCACGCTTGCCGCCCAGCGGGCATAGGTCGTGGGGCGATGCGGGCGATAGAACGACGAGTTGATTTCGACCGCCGAAAAGCGCGCGGCGTAGCGCGTAAGGTGGCTGCCGGCCGCTGGAAACGCATCCGCGACCGCCTTCGGAATGCTCCAACCCGCGGTGCCGATTCGCGGAACCCCCGTCGCGTCAGACAACCAAGGACAGGCCGAGCGCCAGAATCAGTCCTGTCACCGAGATGATCGTCTCCAGCACCGACCAGCTCTTCAGCGTCTGAGCCACGCTCATATTGAGATACTCCTTCACCAGCCAGAAGCCGCCGTCATTGACGTGGCTGTAGATCAGCGAGCCCGCACCAGTCACCAACACGAGCAACGGCGCCGAGACGCCGGGCGAATGCAGCGCGATGGGCGCGACGATACCGGCGGCGGTGGTCATCGCGACGGTCGAGGAACCCACCGCCAGACGCACCAGTGCTGCGAGCAGCCAGGCGAGAACGAGCAGCGGCACATGCGCCCCGGTCGCGACGGTCACGATTGCCTGCGACACGCCGCTATCGATCAGCACACGGCCGAAACCGCCTCCCGCACCGATCAGCAAGGTGATCATCGCGGTCGGTGCCAAGCATTCATTGGTGTATTTGAGAATCGTGTCACGCGAGATGCCCCGTGCGATGCCGAGCGTATAGAAGCTCAGGATCGTCGCCAGCAGCAGCGCGATATCGGTATTGCCCAGAAAATTTAGAATCTCGTAAGCCGCTGAGCCCTTGGTGGTGAGGAGGCCGACCCAGCTTCCCAACAGCATGAGGAAGACCGGCAGCAGGATGGTGGCCATGGTGATGCCGAAGCCGGGGAGGACACGTTGTTGCTCCGCGCTGACGAATTGCGCCTCCATCGGATTCTCGTCCGGCAGGCGCATGCGCGGCGCGAGGTAGGAGGCGAAAATCGGCCCGGCGAGGATGGCGGCGGGAACGCCTACAATCAACGCGTAGAGAATTGTCGGCCCGATCGGCGCATTGAAGGCTAGGACCGCGAGCATCGCCGCCGGGTGCGGCGGCATCAGTCCATGGACCACCGAAAGCCCCGCCACCAGAGGCAAAGCGACGAGAATTAGCGGCGTGCCCGTCCGCTTTGCCACGTTGAACGCGACCGGGATGAGCAGGACGAAACCGACCTCGAAGAAGACCGGCAGGCCGATGATCAGGCCGATGAGCATCATCGCCCAGTGGATGCGCTTCGGGCCGAACCAGTGGATCAGCGTCTCGGCGACCCGCTCGGCGCCACCCGATTCGGCCAGCATCTTTCCCAGCATGGTGCCGAGCGCGATGATGATCGCGATATGGCCGAGCGCATGGCCGACGCCATTCTCGAAAGAGGTCACGACTTTCGCCGCGGGCATGCCAGCGGCCAACGCGAGCGCTAGCGAGACGACGAAGATCACGATGAACGCATTAATGCGGAAACGCGCGATGAGGACGATCAGCGCGAGAACCGCGACGACGGCAAGACCGACCGAGACGAGGGGGGCCATCAGCGGTCGCCTTCTGGGGGTACGCTTGCTCGGCGCGCCGTGACTTCGATCTCGATTTTCATGCGCGGATCGAGGAGGCCCGCTGCCAGCATGGTCGCTGCTGGCCGGACCTCGCCGAGATAGCGTTGCAGCACCGGCCAGCACGGCTCGAAATCGGCGGCATCGGGCAGGATGTAGCGCACGCGAACGATATCATTGAAGGAAGTGCCGGCCTCGGTCAGCGCTTGGCCGATATTGCGCATCGCCTGTTCGGCCTGTTCGCGCACATCGGGCGAAATCGTCATGGTCGCGTAATCGAAACCGGTCGTGCCGCTCACAAAGACCCATGCGCCGTCGACCACGGCGCGGGAATAGCCGATGGTCGCCTCGAAGGGCGATCCCGAGGTGATCAAGCGTCGCATGCTTTTCGATTCCCGCCCCAGTCAGGGGTGAAGCCTATGACCAAGCGGGCACATGATCCAGCCGGGACCCCCGGCGGTTGTCGATTTCGGCCAGGATGAAAGACATACCCATGAGCTACGACACGGTGAGTGGCGGCAAGGGCGGTGTGCCGGCCTGGAAGGGTGCGGGCATCGTTTACGACCGTGCCTGGATGATCCTGGAGCACCTAAGGAAGAACGGCTACGGCGCCGGGCGCCATCCCATCTACAAGGAGATGAAGCGCGTGGAAGAGGATATGGCGGCGATGATCACCGCGCTTGAGCAGGGTCACGAGATAACGGTGCGGAATGCGGTCCAGCGCAACATCCGCTTTCTAACCGCACAGCAATTGGCGGCTACAAGCCGTTGATGGTGTTGGGCTAAGGGGGCTTGCTTGCCGGTTGCCCTCCCAGCAACGGAGGGGCTTGGGGTGGGTTCTTTGGGTCGAAACCTACCGTCGCGATGCCGAACCCACCCCCAACCCCTCGCTTGCAGGGCGGGGAGATTCTCCTCATCTCAGCTCGATGAATCCGGCGAACCCCGCATCCGCTTGACGTTGCCTCGGCGGGTCTTGGTGTCCAGCCTTCGCGTCTTGCTGCCGAGTGTCGGCCGCGTCGGACGGCGGCGGCGCGGTACCTCAGCAGCCTCGCGGAGAAGCGCCACCAACCGCTCAGTGGCGTCTTCCCGGTTGCGAATCTGGCTGCGGTAGCTCTGCGCGAAGATCACGACAACACCGTCCTGCGTCATGCGCTGGCCGGCAAGGGTCGCCAGCCGTGGTGCCATTGCGGCAGGCATTTCCGGCCAGCGCCGGGTGTCGAACCGCAGCTCTACCGCGGTTGACACTTTGTTGACGTTCTGGCCGCCCGGGCCCGAGGCGCGGACGAAACGAAACTCGATGGTTTCGTCATCCAAAGTGAGGCCGGGCCTGATCTCCAACAGCGTCATGGCGATCAGGCACCTGTCAGCCTCTTGGCGCGTTAGCCCGCGACAGCGCGGAGCGCCGGGCGCGGGCGGCGCTCGACCATCTCCTCATAGACCGAGAGGTAGTTCTCGGCCATGCGGCGAGATGTGAAGCGCTGCTCGAAGCGGGCGCGCACGCCGTCTCGGCTGATTTCGCCGAGGCGACGCACAGCACGCACCGCGTCTGCCTCATCGCGCGCGACGAAGCCCGTTACGCCCTCGTCGATAACCTCGGGCACGGAACCGCGCTCGTAGGTAATGACAGGGGTGCCGCAGGCCATGGCCTCGATCATCACCAGGCCGAAGGGCTCGGGCCAGTCGATGGGGAAGAGCAGGGCATGGGCGCCGGCAAGGAATTCGGGCTTTTGCCGCTCGTTGATCTCGCCGATGAACTCGACATGCGGCTGCTTCAGGAGCGGCTTGATCACGGCCTGGAAATACTCCTC
The DNA here is from genome assembly GCF_009765865.1 of Acidisoma sp. L85. Classification (GTDB taxonomy): domain Bacteria; phylum Pseudomonadota; class Alphaproteobacteria; order Acetobacterales; family Acetobacteraceae; genus Acidisoma. The sequence continues at coordinate 308,597 of NZ_LMUQ01000026.1, read as the reverse complement.
GTCGGCTGCATCGACCTTGGCGGCGATCTTGAGCGGCATCCCAGCGCGGCCGGCGATGCGGATCGCCTTGTCCACACCCTTCTCCGGCGAAACGCGGCCGAGCACGGCGAGATAGCTCGGCTCGACCGAGCGCGGCGTCAGCAGATTGAGCGGCAGTCCGTGATGGACTGTCCGCAGCCAGTTCAGGTTCGGCACCGGCGCGCGCTGGCTGTCGGAGATGGAGATCAGCGGCACCTTCGGAAAAGCGCCGTAGATGTCTATGAATTCCTGTAGGTCGAGGCGGCCGTGGATGGTCGTCACGAAAGGCGTTGCCTGGCGAGAGAACAGCGAGAAGGGCAGGTAGTCGTTGTGGAAATGGATGACGTCGAACTCATCCACGCGGTCGCGGATCGCCTCCATCATCAACAAATGGGGAGCGATACGATCACGGATCGAGGGATCGAGGCGCAGGGCCTCGGCACACATCGGCTCGAGACGTGCGCGGGTGATAGAGTCACCGCTGGCGAACAATGTTACGTCATGGCCCATCGCCACCAGTTCTTCCGTAAGGAAGGAGACGACACGCTCGGTGCCGCCATAGAGGCGAGGGGGAACAGCCTCATACAGAGGCGAAACCTGGGCGATACGCATGGGCGGGATACTCTCCTGTGCGGTCCGATGCTGAGCGTTCCGGCGAATGCCAGACTCTCCAGTGGGATAGCCGGAAGTCTTAATGGTTGGTCTCAGCCCGATAACGGCAGGTATAAAAATCTTCCGTGAATGTGGCGAAATCTCGGCGCTAAAGCTTTGAAAACTTGGCAATTCCGTAAAATGCGCCCTATTTCCGCTACGATCTTCTCTTAGGTTTCGTTCAAGCAGGCGGCGGGGCCATGGCTTTGGCCAGGCAATCAGCCGCAGCGATATCGAAGTCTATTGGAGTGTTGGCATGCGCGGTTTCAATCGTGCTCGCGAAGCTGGGACGACGGAGCGGACAGTGACGGCGGAGCATGCGCCCTCGCTACTCGGCCTGCGTTCCAAGCCGATCCACTTTCTCCTTCATTTTGCCGGGCGGCATAAGCTTGCCCATATCGGCGTGCTCGGGTCGGTACTGATCGCGGTGCTGTGTTCGGTGCTGACGCAGTACGGCCTGAAGAACGTGATCGACGCGGTCGCGCACGGCCATTCGGCGGCGGCCGTGACGGGCGTTTGGATCGCGTTCGGCGTGCTCGCGGTGCTGATCTGCGCCGATAACCTGATGTGGCGCGTGGGCGGCTGGATCGCGGCCGGGCTGTTTGTTCGGGTCACCGGCGACGTCCGCCGCGACCTCTTCGCGCATCTCGCCGGTCATTCGCCGAGCTACTTCGCTGACCGCCTGCCCGGCACGCTCGCCGGCCGGGTTACGGCGACCGCGAACGCCGTGTTCACGACTGAGAATACGATTGCCTGGAATGTTCTGCCGCCCGTCGTCGCGGTGATTTTCTCGATCGCCCTCGTGACCTCGGTCAATCCGCTTATGGCGATCGTCATGCTCGCGATCAGCGTGGGTCTTGCCGCGGTGATCTTCATGCTGGCCCGCAAGGGCGGTCCGCTTCACCGCACCTATGCGACCTCTGCCGCGCGGGTGGATGGCGAACTCGTCGATATCATCAGCAATATCGGCGTGGTGCGGGCCTTCGGTGCGACGCTGCGCGAATCTCGCCGGATGAGCGAGACCATCGCGACGGAGATGAAGTCGCGCCATGGAAGCCTGATCTACCTTGAGAAGCTGCGTCTCCTGCATGCCGTCGTCACGGCGGGTTTCTCCGCCGGTGTCATGGCCTGGGCGATCCTGCTTTGGCAGGGTGGTCACGCGACCTCGGGCGATATCGTGCTGGTTGGTTCGCTATGCTTCACCATCCTGCACGGCACACGGGATCTTGCCGTCGCGCTGGTCGATCTGACCCAGCATGTCGCGCGGCTTGAGGAAGCGACCGAGACGCTGCTCGTTCCCCATGCTCTGCCGGACATCGCCCAGGCGCGTCCGCTGCTGCTGACCGCCGGTGCCGTGACTTTTGAGGAACTTGGTTTCGGCTATCCCGGCCGTCCGGACATCCTGAAGGGCGTTGACATCAAGATCGCCGCCGGCGAGCGCGTCGGCCTGGTCGGTGCCTCGGGCGCCGGCAAGTCCACCATGCTCAGCCTGCTGCAGCGCTTCTACGATCCGAATGAAGGCCGCATCCTCATCGATGGCCAGGACATCAGCCGCGTGACGCAGGAAAGCCTCCGCCAGGGTATCGCGGTGGTGCCGCAGGACATTTCGCTTTTCCATCGCTCAGTGCTGGAGAATATCCGCTACGCCCGGCCGACCGCGACAGAGGCCGAGGTTCTGGCGGCCGCCGAGATGGCGCATTGCCGCGAGTTCATCGAGGCGTTGCCGGAGGGCTTCGATACCGTCGTGGGCGATCGTGGCACCAAGCTTTCAGGCGGCCAGCGCCAGCGCCTCGCGATTGCACGCGCCCTGCTGAAGAACGCGCCGGTTCTGCTGCTCGATGAGGCGACCTCCGCCCTCGATACCGGCTCGGAACAGGCGATCCAGGCGGCGCTTGATACGCTGATGGAAGGCCGCACGGTGATCGCCATCGCGCATCGTCTCTCGACGCTACAGAGCTTCGACCGGATCATCGTGATGGATCAGGGTCGCGTTATCGACGACGGGTCGCCGCGTGACCTCTCTCTTCGCCCCGGTCCGTATCGCGATCTTTTGTCCAAGCAAAACGTCGTCCACCTCCCCAAGGCGGCTTAGGCCTCCCATATGCTTCGCACGCGGCTCAGCTCATTCGCAGGGACATAGGGAAGCGCTCCCATGGAAGAGACGGTCTTCGGTCGGGCTTACTCGGATCTGCTGGAGCAGGCGCCCCGCCGCTCCTGGCAGGCCCAGGCAGGCAGGCTGGTCGTGGTCTCCAACCGCATCGCCCCGATCGAGGAGGGGCAACCGACCGCTGGGGGGCTCGCCGCCGGTGTGCTGGATGCGCTCAACGAGAAAGGCGGGCTGTGGTTTGGCTGGAGCGGGGAGATCGCCGCCGGAGCCTCTACCGCTCAGCCGGAGAAGGCGAAGGGGCGGATCCTCCTCCGTACGATCGATCTCAGCGCCGCGGATTACGAGGAATATTATCGCGGCTTCGCCAATGGCGCGCTGTGGCCCGTGTTGCACTACCGCACGGCGCTCGCTCGTTTCTCTCGCGATGAATACGCCGGCTATTGCCGCGTCAACGCGCTGTTTGCCAAGACACTGCTGGATAGCATCGCGCCCGATGACGTGATTTGGGCGCATGACTACCACCTGCTGGGCCTCGCGGCAGCGATGCGGGAAGGCGGAGCGACCAATCGCATCGGCATCTTTCTGCACACGCCTTTCCCCGCGGCCTCGGTTTTCATGACCTTGCCGCCGCACGCCGAATTGGCGCGCGCGCTTTGCCAATTCGATTTGGTCGGCTTCCAGACCGAGACCGACCGCCGCGCCTTTGAGGACTATATCCTCCGCGAGGCGGACGGGCATTTGCTGCCCGGCCGCGCCATCATGGCTTTCGGTCGCGTACTGCGCACCGGTGTCTATCCGATCGGCGTCCAGGTCGATGAGATCCGCCGCCAGGCGGAGGCGCCGGCGAACTGCCCGCAGATGAACCGGCTGCGCAACTCTATTGGCGAAAGCCGCCTCATCATCAGCGTTGATCGGCTCGACTATTCCAAAGGCTTGAGCCAGCGCTTCCTGGCCTATGAGCGGTTTCTCGAGCGACAGGACACGTCGCGGGGGGATGTGACCTTCCTCCAGATCGCACCGCCGTCGCGGGCCGATGTCGATACCTATCGCGAGATCCGGCTGGAGCTGGAGCGAGAGGCCGGGCGCATCAACGGCCGCTTCGCCGAGGTGGATTGGACGCCGCTGCGTTACCTCAATAAGGGCTTCGCGCGGCACCAGCTTATGCCGATGTATGCGCTCGCCGATGTCGGGTTGGTGACGCCGATGCGGGACGGGATGAACCTCGTCGCCAAGGAATATGTCGCGGCGCAGGATCCGGCTGATCCCGGTGTTCTCGTGCTGTCGCAATTCGCCGGCGCCGCCGCCGAGCTGACGGCGGCGCTGCTGGTCAATCCGCACGATGCCGATGATATCGCAGATGCGATCGAGAAGGCGCTGGCGATGCCGTTGCGTGAGCGGCGGGAGCGGCACGCGCAGATGATGTCGGTCCTACGACGCAACAGCCTGTCGGCGTGGCGCGACCGCTTCCTGGGCGATCTTTCGCGCCGCGCCTGATGGGGCGGCCAGAGCAACGATTGCCGTCCTTCGTGACCGGCCAGCCTCGGGCGTTTCTGAGCACGCAGGCGGCAACAAAGCGCCACAAAGTGCTACCTAACAAGCTATAAAGCTGCCTCAATCCCCCGCCATCTTCGTCCTTGGTAGGCGGTCCCATCGGCCGTTAACTTCCTCTGGCGGCTAATGCCGTATGGAGACTAAATGTCGATCGCCTCCCAGCCTCAACCCGTAGCCGGCATCGCCGAACGGCCACGCGCGCGCCTCGCTTTATGGGCGGAGGCGAATGCGACGCTGCTGTTATTCTCAGCCGTTTTCCTCGTTGGCTTCTTCGCGCGCTACTACGGTGTTGCGAGCATGCCGTACTGGCTGGACGAAATTACCACGGTCACGCGGTCGAGCCTGCCGTTCTGGGACATGATCGCCGACTCTCTCGCGCATCACCATTTGCCGTCCTACTTCATGATCACCTCGATGCTCGCCTCCTTCGGTACCACCGAGGCGATTCTCCGCATCCCCTCCGTGATCTTCGGATCGGCATCCTGCGCGGTGCTGTTTCTCATCGGACGGCAGCTTGGTGGCTGGCGAGCCGGGTTGATCGCCGGCATGCTGCTGGCACTTTCTCCGCTACAGGTGCAGTACGGCCAGGAGGCGCGCTCCTACAGCTTCGTCATCTGCATGATGGCGATCGGGTTGCTGGGGCTGGTGGAATTGGCCCGCGACCCTCGCGCCGCCTCGGCACCATGGCGCGATTCCTCGGCGCGGCATGCGCCCTGGGTGCTCTATACCCTCGGCACCCTGGCGGCCCTCAATGTGCTAAGCGTTGCGTTCTTCTGGTTGATCTCGGCCAATCTCGCGGCGCTCGCGATCGCCTTTGACGCGCGGGTCGACCGTCGGCGCTTCCTGCTGCGCTGGCTCGTGGCGCAGGCGATCGTGCTGGGCTTCTCGCTGCCCTGGTTCGTCGCGATGGACATCTTTACGCATGGCTATATGGGCAACGCGACCAACTGGGTGCCCGCTTTGACCTTGCGCCACTTCTTCTCGACGATCTCCTCGCTCTATCTCATGCGGACTTCGCGGCTGATCAGCTTCCAGCTGCTGCCGGCTGCCATTCCGGGCTTCGGTGCGGCCATCGTCGTCTTCGCCGCGATGGGACTGGCCTATCTGCAGCGGCAACCGGTCGCGGGCGCCTTGCAGCGCGGCGCGACGCCCGGGTTGTCGCGCACCATGCTCCGCGCGCTGGCTATCGCCGCCTTCATGCCGCCCCTGACTATCCTCCTGATTTCGTTCATCAAGCCGCTATGGATGCCGCGTTACCTGCTGTGGAGTTCGGTGCCTTTCCTGCTCTTCGTCGGCTTGGGCGTAAGCCTGCTGCCGCGGCGCTGGCAGAGTGGGGCCGCCTTCGCGCTCATCCTCCTCGCGGCCATCAATCTCGCGCCCTATTACCGGGCCGAGACCAAGCCGCGCTGGGATTTGGCGGGCCAGGATCTGCGACAGGCAATGTTACCAGGTGACGTCGTGCTCGTTTCTGATGGCCTGCCCGTCTACATGATGAATTTCTTCCTCAAGCGGCAGGGCGACGAGATCCCTGCGGATGCCTGGACGCTCGACGTTTATAAGGCGGCGCAGCATCTTTCGACCGGTGGCCGGGTGTGGGTGCTGTTTGGCAGGGTCGGGCAGGCGGATCGGACCTCTGAGCCGAATTTTGCGCGGATCATCGAGCCGCTTGGGCAACCGATCCTGCAGACCAAGGAAGGCGACCTCATCACGATGAAGCTCTTCGCCGGGCTGCCGACGGGCACTGCGCTCGATTGCGGAACGGTGACCTCGACGATCCCGACCCATCCGACCACTGCGCCGCCCCAGCCTGCGGCCTGCGATACGGTGGCCGACAATATCGAATAACGTGTAGCGCTAACGCGCGAGGACGCGTGGCGCCCCTGACGGCCAGGATGCCCATACTTTCGTACCTGGCACGAAACGCTCGGCGGCGGCGCTGGAGAGGTCGGCCCAAATCTCGCCGCTTCCCGCGTCGTCACCGGTCGGGGCGCCCGTCAGACCCAGCTTGATGCGGCTGAGCGAGCCGAAGAACGTTAGATCCACGACCTCCGCCGCCACGGACCCTGCTGGCGCACCCTCCGGGGCATCATGCAGCGACACATGCTCGGGGCGGAGGAACATCTCGACCTCGGTGCCAGACGGCATGGCGGCGGCGGCATCGGACGGCAAAGCAATCTCGCCGATCCGCACGGTTGCTCCAGAGGTACGGCCAGCGAGCACGCCGCCCGCGCCGATGAAGCGCGCGACAAAGGCGTCTGCGGGCTGGCGATAGATCGCGGCGGGCGCCGCCATCTGCAGCACGTGACCCTCATTCATCACGGCGACGCGGTCGGAAATCGACAGCGCCTCCTCCTGGTCATGCGTCACGAAAACCGTGGTGATGCCGATCTCGCGCTGGATACGGCGGATCTCAGAGCGGAGCTGCACGCGCACCTTGGCGTCCAGCGCCGATAGCGGCTCGTCGAGGAGCAGGATGTCTGGTTGCACCGCGAGCGCGCGCGCCAGCGCCACGCGCTGCTGCTGGCCGCCAGAGAGCTGGTGCGGGAACTTATCGACATGCGCGGCGAGCCCGACCATCGCGAGCAGCCGCTGCGCCTCTTTCGTTTGCTCGGAAGTGGTGCCGAGGCCGCGAACGCGCGGGCCGAAGCGGACGTTCTGCAAAGCCGTCAGGTTGGGGAAGAGGCTGTACGCCTGGAACACCATGCCCATCCGCCGCTTGTTCGGCGGCAGGCTGCTGACATCCTGGCCGTTGATGACGACCTGCCCGGAATCCGGCGTCTCAAACCCCGCCAGAATACGCAGCAACGTGGTTTTGCCGCAGCCGGAGGGGCCAAGCAGGCAGAGCAACTCGCCCTGGTCCAGCTGCATATTGATATCGGCGAGAACGGTGCGCGTGCCGTAGGTTTTGCGGATCGCGGTGAGGGTAACCCCGGTCATCGGGCGCGCTCCTTGATGGGGGTTGGCCGTCTCATCAGCGGGCGCCGATGCGGGTGCGCTGCCGCTTGCCGGCAACGATGACGCCGAGCATGGCGATCCAGGTCAGCACGAAGCTGAACAGCGACAGGGCTGCGGCCTCGGTCACGGCGTTCTGCCCAGTGTCGTTGATGAAGACGGCGAAAGTCTTGAACAGCAGCACGCTGGCGAAGGTGAACTCGCCCATGACGATGGTGAGCGTCAGCAGCGTGGCGCCAACCAGCGCGGCGGTCATGTTGGGCAGCAGGATCAGAACGATGATGCGCCCCCAGCCAGCACCGAGCGACTGCCCTGCTTCGGTCAACGTCTTCACATCCAGCGTGTTGAGTCCGACATCGATCGAGCGGTAGCCATAGGGAAGGGCCAAGAAGAAATATGGGATGACCAGATAGTTCGGTGTTCCGATCAGCCAGTTCGGCCCTGTGTAGAGCGTGCTGAGACCGGCGATCAGGGCGATGGCCGGGATCACGAAGGGCAGGGTGGCGATAAATTCGAAAAGCGGCTTGAGCTTCGGCGCCTTGAGATGGACGAAGATCATCGCAGGCACCAACAGCACGAAACTCAGCAGGATCGTCTCGATCGCCAGTTGCAGAGACAGCAACAGGCTGCGCCAGAAGCCGCTGCTATGGATCAACAGAACATAGGAGGAGACACCATAGCTGTGGCCACCCTCCCAGAGGCTGAAAATTCCCGTCACGATCAGCGGCACGAGGAAGAACAGCCCGCAGGCCAGAATGATGATCCAGTTACCAAGACCGACGCGCGGCCCGCCGCTGCGGGAGAGTGTGGCACTCATGCTAGCGCCTCCACCGCGCGGCGCGCCGCGAGATGAGGCCGTAGATGGCGAGCACCACGATCATCACCACGATCATTCCGGTGGAGAGCGCGGCACCCACTTGCGGATCGGACATGACATTGCCCGAGAGCACATTGCTGATGTCGATCGGCACCAGCGCGATATTGCCGTCAGTCAGGGCAAAGGGCGTGGCGAAGGCCGAGAAGGCATTGCCGAACAGCAGCAGGAAGGCCGCGAGCAACGACGGAAACAACACCGGCAGGCCGACCAGCCGCCAATACTGGCCGCCGGTCGCGCCGAGATTGTCAGCCGCCTCGCGCCACGTCGTCCGCAAACCTTCGAGCGCCGGAATGATGACGATGAGCATGAGCGGGATTTGGAAATAAGCGTAGGTGATGGTCAGACCGGTCAGCGAATAGAGCGAGAAGCCGTGGCTGTAGATGTCGATGCCGATGCTGCGCAACGCCACCGTCACGAAGCCCAATGTTCCTAGCGTCGTGATAAAGGCGAAAGCCAGCGGCACGCCGGCGAAATTCGCGGCGACCGCAGAGAAACTCGTCACAGCTGAACGCAAGAAACCGGGCGCGCCCGGCCGCAGCACGGCATGGGCCAGCAGGCCGCCGAAAATCAACCCGACGACCGCCGAAGCGGCCGACAGGATCACGGAATTCTCGAACGCGACGCGATACTGATAGTCGCCGAGCTGAGCCAGGTACGACAGCGTGAAACCGTTGTCACCGGTGACCGACTGCACGACGAGCACCAAAGTCGGCGCGATGAGGAAGGCGCAGACAAAGGCGAGGAAGAGACCGACGAAGAGCCAGGGAATGAGCGCGCCAATCCGCGCGCCCATCGGCCTTGGTTTGTGAGTGGACAGAGCCTGGCTCAAGACTCGCGGCCGAGCGTCAGATCTTGACCATCCGGGGCCACTGCGCCGCGACTTCCTTCTGCGCCTTGGAAATCTGCTCCTGGGTCGCGAACTTCACCTCGGCATAGGGGCCAGCCGGCGGCAGCTTCTTCTGCAATTCGGCGGGGACGAGATTCCGCTTGGCAATATCCGCATAGCGCGCGGGATGCGCGTAGCCGGCGAGGAACAGAAGCTGTCCCTCATCCGAATACAGGAATTCCTGCCACAGGCGTGCAACGTTGGGATGTGGCGCGTCGGTCGGGATCGCCTGACAGTAGTAGCTGCCATAAGGTGGCGCGCCGCTCGGAACAACAACGTCGATGACCGCTTTGCCGACGGCGGCATCGCGATAGCCGAGCGCCAGGTAATCCCAGTTGATGACGATGGGTGCCTGGCCACTGACCAGCAGCGCGGGACCGGTCGCGGCGGCCGGGTTGAGGTTGCCGCGCTTGGCGAGGTCGGCGAAGAAGGCGATGCCGGGGTCGATGTTGTCGTAGGTGCCGCCATTGGCGAGCGAGGCCGCGAAGACCGCCGAGAAGGCCGCGGCGGCGCCGAGCACGCTGCCGTTCAGCGCGATCATGCCCTTATATTCGGGCTTCTTCAGATCCGCCCAGGTCTGCGGCGAGTTCTTCACGACGCTCTTGTTGATCGCGAAGGAGACGACGCCAAAATAGTCAGCGACCCAATAGCCCTGAGGGCTTTTCATGTTGTGCGGGATCGTCTCCCAGGTCGCGACTTTATACGGTGCGAAAAGCTTTTTCTGCACGCCCGCGGTTGTGAAAGACGGGCCGACATCGACGGCATCCGGCGCCCGGTCCTGCCCCTTGAGGCTGCGGATCGCCTGCATTTCCTGGGCGGAGGAACCGTCCGGGTTCGCGTCGTTGATCTTGATGCCGTATTTCTGGGTGAAGGTGTCCATCAGCGCGCCGTAATTCGCCCAGTCGCGCGGCAGGGCGATGGCGTTGAGCGTGCCTTCCTTCTTCGCCGCCGCGATCAGCGCATTCATGTCGCTGGTGGCATCCATCGCCGCCGCATAGGCGTGGCGCAGGCCGGGAATGGTCGCGGCCGTCGCCAGTGCCGCGGCACCGAAACCGAGCTTGGCGAAGTCGCGTCGTCCGAGAAGGCGGGGGTCGATCGGCATCAGGATCTCCTGGGGTAGGGTCAGATGAGAGGCGGATAGACGCGAAGACAATCCGCACGATGGGGTGCGGAGGGGCGATACAGGCGGCCATGGCGAGCCACAACGTCACTTTTGTGACAGTTGAGGGGGCGCAACGGCGCCCATCGCCGGCCGATATCAGAACTTTAGGCATGGAGTGCGGCCGGCGTCACCTGCTTAACGCAATGTTTCATTGGGCTTTCGGGTGGAATTTGCCGCCGTCGCTGTCGGCGCAAAACCGATGTTCTCTATTCGTTCTTGACGGCGGTGCCCCGCCTGTCCATCTTGTTCTCAGCCAGAAAGCGGGGCGCAAGATGGGCGAAGCAGTCGCGGCCGGGACCGAAACCGGCGGAGTGCCAGGCAAGACCGAACGAAAAGTCCGGATGGTGTTTCGCCAGGCGCTTATGGCGCCGTCGAGGCGTGCCGCCGTGGCGCCGCGACCGACCGTCGCGCCAGCCGTGGACGATGCGGTCGAGGAGGAGCCAGTCGCCGCCGCGCCTAGCCTGGCAAGGAAGGGACGTGGCGCCACGACCAATCCGGGTGTGCGCTTCGAAAGCGCTTCCGCCACGCCCTATGACGACGGCTGGGGTTCGCTGGAGGATTGCTTCGCCGCTCTACCGCCGCTCGAGACCACGCTCATTCGCGACGCGTCGCGCACAGTCATCGCGCGAAACGACAGTCCCGATATTGGCTTTGACCGATCCATCAACCCGTATCGCGGCTGCGAGCACGGCTGCGTCTACTGCTTCGCGCGTCCGACCCACGCCTATCTCGGCTATTCGCCTGGCCTGGATTTCGAGACCAAGCTTGTCTTCAAGCCGGATGTCGCAGCGCTGCTGGACAAGGAATTGCGGCGGCCGCGCTATACCGCGAAGCCGATCACGCTCGGCTCGAACACCGATCCGTACCAGCCAATCGAGCGAAAGCTCAAGCTGACACGCGCGGCTCTGGAGGTGCTGCTGCGGTTTCGGCACCCTGTCAGCATCGTCACCAAGTCAGCGAGCATCGTGCAGGATCTCGACCTGCTGAAGGAGTTCGCGGCGCTCGGGCTGATACGCGTTTTCATTTCCATCACGACGCTGGATGGGGAATTGGCGCGCCGCATGGAACCGCGCGCTTCGGCGCCCAGCCTTAGGCTAAGGGCCGTCGCGGCATTGGCCGAGGCCGGGGTGCCAGTCGGTGTGCTGGCGGCGCCGATGATTCCAGGGCTGAACGATGCGGAGCTGGAGCAGATCCTTGCGGCTTCCGCGAAAGCGGGCGCCAAGCGGGCCGGCTTCACGCTGCTGCGGCTGCCGCTGGAACTCCGCGAGATCTTTGAGGCCTGGCTGCGTGAGCATATGCCTGACCGCGCTAACCATGTGCTGAGCTTGGTGCGGCAGATGCGCGGGGGCGACCTCAATGACTCACGTTTCGGGCATCGCTTCACCGGCACCGGTCCATATGCGGAACTCATTGGCCGCCGGTTCGAGCGTGCGGTGCGGCAGAATGGCCTGGACGCTGGAATGGGTCCGCTGGACACCAGCCAATTTCGAGTGCCGGAGACGGTATCGGCAACGGGCAACAAGCAGATGTCGCTATTCGACGGGCTGGCGATGGCCGGATCCTGAAGTTTCGCTGCTGAGGCGCGTTACTTCGAATGCTAATTCTTTCACTATGCTGCTGGGAGGGGCCAGTCGCCGCCAGCTTGATAAATCTCAGCTCGATAAATCAATGTCACCGATAAGGCGGACGATCTCGCTTCTCGCTCAGGTATTAGCGCCCATATGCGTTGCGTCGAGTGAGGAGCGGGCGGATTGGCGAGACAACCTGGTGTGAGTGCGGCGTCCGGTCCCGCCATCGTGTGGTATCGGCGGGACCTTCGCGTGAACGACCATGCGCCGCTGCGCGCGGCGGCCAAGGCCCATGGCTTCGTTTTGCCGGTCTTCGTGCTCGATGATGAGGGGCCGGGTGGCTGGAAGGCCGGTGCCGCCTCGCAGTGGTGGCTGCATCATAGCCTGGAACGGTTGGCGGAAGGCCTGCGCGCCCGAGGTGCCGATCTGCTGCTGCGGCGCGGTCCGCGCGTCAGCACAATTCTCACGCTCGCCCGCGAGGTCGACGCCGCCGAGGTCCATACCGGGATCATGCCCGAACCTTGGGAGAAGGCGGATGATGCCGAGGTCGGGGCTGGTCTCGCGGCGGAGGGGCGGCGGCTCGTCCAGCATCGCACGAGCCTGCTGCACGATCCCGACGCCGTACGGACGCAAGCCGGCAAGCCCTTCACAGTCTTCACGCCCTTTGCGCGCGCCTTCGCCAAGGCCACGCATGTCCCCGAGCCGGTCCTGGCGCCTCGGCGCCTCAAAGGTGCGAAGCTCTCGACGCCCGACCGGCTCGATGCTTGGCGGCTGCTGCCCGCCGTCCCCTGGGATGCGGCGTTTTCGCGCCGCTGGGAGCCAGGCGAGGCAGGCGCCAAGCGACGCGCTCAAGCCTTCATGAACGATGGTCTCGCGGGTTACGCGACGGGGCGGAACGATATCCCGAGTGATGGCAGTTCCTCGATGTCGCCGCATCTGCATTGGGGCGAGATCTCGCCGGTCCAGCTTTGGCACGCCGTGGCGCAAGCACCGCAGCCGCATGGGGCTGGCGCCGAAGCCTATCGGCGCGAACTCGTCTGGCGCGAATTCACGGCCCATGTGCTGTGGCACCATCCGGAAACCCCCGATGCGCCCCTGCGGGCGGAGTTCAAGAAATTCGAGCGCCGGCATGATCCGGGCCAACTCCGGGCGTGGCAGAAGGGCAAGACCGGGGTGCCGATCGTCGATGCCGGGATGCGTCAGCTCTGGTCGATCGGCTGGATGCATAACCGCGTCCGCATGATCACGGCGTCCTTCCTGGTCAAGCACCTTCTGCTGCCTTGGGAGGAGGGCGAGGCATGGTTCTGGGATACACTGGTGGATGCGGATCTCGCGAACAACGCCGTCAACTGGCAGTGGGTTGCCGGCTGCGGGGCCGATGCGGCGCCGTTCTTCCGCATTTTCAATCCGGTGTTGCAAGGCCAGAAATTCGATCCCGAGGGCACTTACGTCCGGCACTGGGTGCCCGAACTCGCGAAGCTGGAGAGTCGGTATATCCACGAACCGTGGTCGGCGCCCGTGAAGGCGCTGGAGGCCGCTGGCGTGAAGCTGGGCGAAACCTACCCGCGTCCTCAGGTCGATCTGTCCGAGGGGCGGGCGCGCGCCCTGGCGGCACTGCGCGCCATCACAAGAAAGGCCGCTTGAGTCGTTCACAGACGCGCGGCGGGCGGTTGCGAAGCGTGAACGGCCTCCCAGATGTGGCGCAGGTTAAAGGGAGACCACGCATGAGCGAGAACAGGTTCACCGGCGCGGCGCGCGACGCGGCGGGTAAGGTGCAGGAAGCAGTCGGCGATTTCGCCGGCGACGCACGGACGCAAGTGCGCGGCAAGGTCAACCAGGCACGCGGCCAGGCCGAGGATGTGATGGGTGACGCTGCCGACATGATCCGCGACCAGCCGCTGGTAGCGGCACTCGTGCTGATCGGCGTCGGCTACCTGATTGGCCGCCTGCGCCTTCTCTAGGCGGCTAAAAACACCCTTCGCCGCCTGACATGGCGGCGGCGAAGGGTGCCACTTCAGGCAGGGGCTTCCGACTATGGCTCATCGCGGAGTTCGCGTTGATCTATGGCGGAGGCCCTTTGTATGTGCTTTTGGTTCGCTTGCCCGGTGTCTTGTTCCTAGTCTTGTGGGTGAGCGCGCTGATCGCCTACGTCGCCACCCGAGGCGTCCAGCCGGTTCCGAAGGACAGTCGCGCCGAGATCCGCGCAGTGCTCCTCCGCTTCGCCGTGCTGGCACACATTATTACCGGCGCAACATGGCTTCTTTGGCCCCAGAGGTTCCTCAGCCTGCCGCGCGAGCGACCGTTGTTTTGGGCGATCATCATGGTGCTCTACCCGGTCTTATCAGTCTGGCCACAGGAGGTGCTGTATCGCGCACTGCTCTTCATGCGGTACGCGGCTATTCTTCCGACAAATGCGAGGCGGGTGCTGGCGAGCGCGATCACCTTCGGCTTCGCGCATGTCATCTTCCTAAACTGGATCGCGATCGCGATGACTGCGGCTGGCGGCTTCCTTTTCGCGCGCGACTACGGCCGCCACCGCTCGCTCAAACTAGCGTGCCTGGCGCACAGCCTTTCCGGCTGCCTCATATTCACCATTGGCCTCGGCCGCGTTTTCTACACGAGCGCCGCTTGGCACCACTGAGGCATGGGGTGTGCAGCAGGATGTCTTCGGTTCAAACCGTTTTCATTCCACCGTCGTCATGCTCGGCGAAGGCGAGCATCCACGCCTTCCTTTCTCGACAAGCAAGGCGTGGATGGCACGGGGTGCCCCGCACGCCTTCGCGTGCCATGACGGATAGGCGGGTCGCGGTTCAATCATGGGCAAACACGCTTTAGCGGAACACCGGCTCGTCGAAAGCACGCAGCTTGCGCGAATGCAGCGAGTGAACCTGACCGCGCAGCAGCTCGATAGTCTCCAAGCCAATCGCGAGATGCTCACCGACAGCGCGCTGATAAAATGCGGTGGCAGCGCCCGGCAGTTTGATCTCTCCATGCAGCGGTTTGTCGGAGACGCAGAGCAGTGTGCCGTACGGGACGCGCAGCCGATAGCCCTGCGCCGCCAAGGTGCCGCTTTCCATATCCACCGCGATCGCACGGCTGAGATTGATGCGCCGCCGCTCCTGGCTCCAGCGCAGTTCCCAATTGCGGTCGTCATAACTTACGACAGTGCCAGTGCGCAGCCGTCGCTTGAGCGCTTCGCCCCGCTCACCGGTCACGCGTGCCGCCGCTTCCTGCAGCGCGACCTGGACCTCGGCCAGCGCGGGCACCGGGACTTCCAGCGGCAGCAGATCGTCGAGAATGCGGTCCCGCCGGAGATAGCCATGGGCGAGCACATAGTCGCCAATGACCTGGCTCTGCCGCAGACCGCCGCAATGGCCGATCATGAGCCAGCAATTGGGCCGCAGCACCGCGAGGTGGTCGGTGATGTTCTTCGCGTTCGACGGGCCGACGCCGATATTGGCGATGGTAATACCCTGGCCGTCCTCGCGTTCCAAGCTATAGGCCGGCATCTGGAAGCGCTGCCATGGGCTCGCCGCGACGATTTCCGCCGCTTCCGCCGGCGGTGTCTCCCGAGTCACGCGGCCGCCGCCCGGCAGGAGGAGCGCGACATAGGGGCTGTCCGGCCGGGCGATCTCGGTGAGGGCGTGGCGCACGAAGCCCTCGACATAGCGCTGGTAATTGGTGAGTAGGATCCAGGGCTGAAGCCGCCGCCAATCCAGGCCGGTGTAATGAGTGAGGCGCTTGAGAGAGAAGTCCGTCCGCACCGCATCGAACAAAGCGAGAGGGCGGGGCCGGTCGGCATGGAATTGCCACAAGCCATCCGCCACCTCGTCTCCCACCGATGAGAGCATCGGCGTTGGGAAGACACGCGCGAGGTCATCGACCTGCACCTCGCCACGCACGAATTCGTCGCCGACCTCGGTGACGTAGGGATAGGGGATTTCGAGGTCGCTGACGCCGACGGACAGCGTGGCGCCGAATTCCTCCACTAGGGGTTCGAGCTGTTCAAGGAGATAGGCGCGGAAGAAGCTCGGCTGGGTGATGGTGGTCGCATAGTCGCCGGGGGTTTGCAGCTTGGCCCAGGCGCGGGTGGTGTAGCGGATGGCGCCCTTCGGCTGCCAGGATACGCCGAGTTGCGGGTAGCGGAAGGCGCGGCGGTCGGCGGCGGTCGGTGCGACGCCGGTATTGACGTAGCGCGAGAGCGCGTCGCGCAGGGCGTTGCAGGCCCGCTCGTAGTTGAATTCGAGCCGCGCTACCGCTTGGCTCGGGGAAATGCCGCCCATCTCGCCGCCTCCTGACCTCGCGGGCGGCTGACGCCTCCGCAGGGCTCCGGGTAGACGAGACGCCGGTGCGACGCTACCCCCGGCGAATGGTGGCTTTCGAGATGCGGCTTTGAGCTTCCGTTAGAAGCGCGGTTCGATGCGTTTCGCGCGTTTTGTCCCGTCCGGGGTCTGGGGAACGCGATACGGCCCCAAATCGAGAGGGTTCTTCGCCTTCCAGGGTGTCGGATCCGGCCATGGTTCGGCGGCCTTGCGGGCGAGCCAGCGTTCGTGAGGGGTCATTTTCGGGACGAAAGCCCGATAGATCGCAATGGGCAGCAAGATCGCGACAAGCGCCCAAGGGGCGCAGAGCATCACCAATATGACGGTTTCGCCGCCGCGGTCGCTCACGCGGTCCGCGATGACGGCGATCACTAAGACAAGTCCGACGAAGACCCGCGCGCCAATCGTGGTGAGCAAGGAGATGGCCCGGCCCTTGAACCAAAGCTGCGCATAATCTGGTTCGGCGCTGGGGCGGCGATCTCGGGGCACGAGCTTGCTACTCTTTGTTGGGCTTGGTCACGACGGGCGGGAGGCTGCGAGAGGCGGGGGCGTCCGTGCCAGCAGTTCGATAGCACAAAACGTTGCTAAGGCGCACCGAAAACACTCTCGCTTGAACTGCGACGGGGAGCGCGGGACAGGGCTTTCCACCTATCCGGCTGCTATGTGAGCTAAGGTGCCTCTCGCCTGACAGCTATGCCCGGTCCACGGATCGAAGAGATGAATAGAAAGCCCCAGCGCGGGTGTTTTCAGCCTTGAGGAGTCGCCGGGAAACCGGGCGGCGGCAAGGAGCAAGTCATGATGCGGTGCGGAGTCGCTTTGGCGTTGACGAGCATCTTAGGGCTGAGCGCATGCGCGGCGCCTCCCGATGGCCCAACGGTGCTCGAAGTTCCTGGGCCCAACAAGACCTTACCGCAATTCCAGGCCGATGACGCGGGTTGCCGTGACTATGCACAAGCGCAGACCGGACCCACCTCGCCGAACCAGGCGGCGAGGTCGAGCGGTGTCGCGGGCGCCGCGGTTGGAACTGCGGTCGGCGCGGCGGCTGGAGCGGCGATCGGTGCCGCCGCCGGGAATGCGGGCGCCGGAGCAGCCGTCGGTGCTGGGACGGGGCTCGTGCTGGGTGCCGCGACCGGGGCGACGAACGGCGCCTATTCGGGTGCGAGCCTGCAGCGGGTCTATGACGCCTCGTATATCCAATGCATGGCCGCGAACGGCAACAAGCTCGAGGCCTATCCCATCTATGCCGATACGGGATCCGGCTTCTACGCCGACCCCTATGCTGGCTTCGGCTATGGCCCCTATGGCTATTTTGGTGGGCCGGTTTGCGCGTTCGGGTTTTTCAACCATCGTGTCTACCCCCGCTACGGCTACCGTGGCGGCTATTGGCACGGCGGTTACCACGGGGGCTGGCATGGCGGCGGATATCCGCATGGCGGACCGTGGGTGAAATAGCCGCCGGCGCCCCATTCCATCGTCGACGCCCCGATGAAGTCACCGGGCGTCCTCGTCCGGAACCTCCATGGCGCGCCAGGTGAGCGCGTCCAAACCAGGCTGAAGAAGATCGGGATGATCTCTCAGATAGGCGCGCGCCCAGGCTCGTGCTTCCAGCGGGTCCAAAAACCCTGGGGAGTCAGGCAATGGGATGAAGACCGCCGCCCGTAAAATTCCGACCACCAACACCGCCGCGCCTACCTCATGCCCGGCGAAATCATACATTACTGTTTTAGAACGAATCTAGCCCTGCCTTATCCGTGGGCGGTCAGACGCTGAGTGAGAAGAGGTCTGCGACGGTCGCATGAGGCAAGCGCTGGGAGCGCTTGGGCAAGCGGCGCGAGACCCTTAAGATTGTCACGCCGAGGGCCGGACCGGAGCGGAGTTAGTGCCGTTTTGTAGCCCGGTCCCGGACGCGCAAGGAGCGGGGCTAATGGTGACAACCACGCTAATCGACGATGCGGAAGAACGTTTGCGGCGGGCTGTTCTCGCAAACGACGTCAAGGCGATTGGCGATCTTCTCAGTCCAGCACTCGTCTTTACCGATCAGACGGGGCAACGCCTCAACAAGATCGACAGCTTGATCGCGCATTCGTCCGGCTCGCTGCGGATCCGCAGCATGACGATCGAGGATTTCGAAACGAGGCTGATGGGGAGTTGCGCGGTGGTTACGGTGACCGCCACTGTCGGCGGCAAGCTGGACGGCACGGCCTTCGAGGGACGGTATGCCTATACGCGTATTTGGGAGCATCGGGAGGGCCGATGCATGCTCGCCGCGGCACATTGCTCAGCCATCGCGTGAGGCCGCGAGGGTGATGGCGCTGACCCGCATGTGCCGCGGGTTCTCCTGTGTTTCTGGGCGGCTCAGAGCGGTTCGAGAACGTGGATGGCTCGGGATGCGATGAGGTCCTTAACCCGCGCCGCATAGGCCACCATGTGGGCCGAAGCGCTATGAGCCTCGAGTGCCTCTTTGCTCTCCCATTTCTCGATCACGACGAAGGTGTCGGGGCCGAACTTCGCCCAGGTCTCGGGGCCGCCCTCGATATCCACAGTGGCGCGATATTCGACACAGCCTTCTTCCCGGCGGACCTCGAGAATAATGTCCCGGAAGGATGAGAACACCGTCCCGCGCTGGCCGGGTTTCGTGGTGATGATCGCGACAACATGGATCAAGGTCTCGTTCCCTCGTTGGATGCTCTTACAGGCGAGGGAGACTACCACCACCACGGCCCGAGTCACGAAGCGGGTTCGCCGAAGGGAGATCGCCGTCTCGCCGGCGGCAGTTCCGTGGCACTAGATCGCTCAAAGACCATGAGCGTAAGCTGCGATCCCGGCCGGTCGCTTGCCAAAGCCGTCTGAACCACTTTGAGGTGTCGGAATGAAGCTGAGGATTCTGGCGTTCGCGCTCGTCGCGGCAGGTCTGTCCACATCGCCCGCCCTTGCGAAGCGGAACGCGCCCGGAACATTCGCGGTCTATGGCTTTGGCAAGAGTCCTTGTTCCGAGTTTCTCGTGGCGCGGCAGCACAACGATGCGCAGACGGCGGGCTCGAACCAGCCCGGCAAGCCGCCGGAGGTCAAAGACCTCCAATATGAGGGCTATTACGCCTTCATGGCCGGCTCACTAACGATCACCAGCCTCCTGCTCAACAAGGCCTATACGGTGACGATGGAAGACGCGATGGACAAGGTGGCGAAGTTCTGCCGCACCTATCCGAGCAGCCTCTACGTGATCGCGGTGACCGCAGTCGTCGGGCCAGCGAGCTGAGGCGAGTGACGGGGGAAGATCTCCGCAAGCACCTCGGGTTAACAACGACCTTGGGTTAAGCGGCTGACGACCGAATTCATTGGACTGGCTGGGGGACCTGGATTCGAACCAAGGCTGCCCGGGTCAGAGCCGGGAGTTCTACCGCTAAACTATCCCCCACCGGGACAGGGGGCGCGGATTACCACGACGATCCCAGGGGATCAACCATCCTCCCAGGCGCCCTGTAGCCTGCCACTACCAGGGACCGGCCAGAGCGGCTATCTGGAAGCCGATGTCCAACGACTCTTCCGCGACACCAGCTCCGACCGATAACCCGCCCCAGGATCTCGCCGAGGCCGCCCGCTGGCTCGGCCGCGGCTCCGTTCTCGTGGTTGGCGACGCCATGCTGGATCGCTACTACTACGGCGAGGTCACCCGCATCAGCCCCGAGGCGCCAGTGCCCGTGCTGGGCGTGCAGCGCGAAATGTCGGTGCCCGGCGGCGCCGCCAACGTGCTGCGCAACGTCACCGCTCTTGGCGTCAGCGCCGCCTTCGTGTCGGTGGTGGGCGATGATGCTGCGGGATCTGACCTCACCGCGCTGATCGGGAGGCAGGCGGGCGTCGAGCCCTGGCTGCTGGTCCAGGGCGGCCGCGTCACCACGGTGAAGACCCGCTTCGTGGCGCGTGGCCAGCATCTGCTGCGCGCCGATAGTGAGGATCCGGCTCCGCTGCACCCGAAACTCGGGGAGCGGCTTCTCCGCATCGCCTGCGATTCCATCGCAGCGACCACGGTCACCATCCTCTCCGATTACAGCAAGGGCGTGCTTGGCGCCGGGATCGCGGGCAAGCTGATCGCGGCGGCGCGGGCAGCGGGCCGGCCGGTTCTCGTCGATCCGCGCGGCAACCAATACGAGGACTACGCCGGCGCCGATGTCATCATGCCCAACCGCCGAGAGCTTGCGGCCGTAACCGGCCTGCCGGTCGACAGCGATGAGGAGATCGTCATCGCCGCCCAGGCTCTGCGTCACCGGCTGGGCTTCCGCGCGGTGCTGGTGACGCGGTCCGAGCATGGTCTCAGCCTCATCACCGAGACTGAGACCTGGCATTTCCCCGCCGAGGCGCTGGAGGTGCATGACGTCGCTGGAGCTGGCGACACGGTGGCCGCGACTCTCGCCGCTGGGCTTGCCGCCAAGCTGCCGCTGCATGAGGCGGCACGGCTCGCCAATGTCGCGGCGGGAATCGTGGTCGGGAAGGTGGGAACGGCCGTCGCGCGGCAGGACGATATCATCGCGCGGCTCTCCCCCTTCGATGGCAATCGCGCCAAGATCGTGACCCTTGCGGCGGCTGTGGAACAGGCCGAGCGCTGGCGCCGGCGAGGCTGGCGCATCGGCTTCACCAATGGGCGTTTCGACACGCTGCATTCTGGTCATCTTCACCTGCTGGAACAGGCGCGCGCGGGCTGCGACCGGCTGATCGTGGCGGTCAATAGCGATGCGAGCATCGCGAAAATCGTTAATGGCGGCCGGCAACCTCAGCGACCGCGACCGCAGGCCGAGCGCGCCGCGAACCTAGCCTGCCTTTCCTCGGTCGATTTGGTCTGTTTCTTCGACGAGACGACACCTATTTCCCTGATCAATACCCTGCACCCGGATCTCCTGGTCAAGGGATCCAATCATGCGGCGGATGTCGTGGGCGCGGAGATGGTGCGCGGCTGGGGCGGCACCGTCCTGCTGGCGGAGTTGCTGCCGACGGCGGCAGGTTTCGGCAATGGCGGCTCGACGAAACTGAATGAGGAGAAGGTCGATGGAGCGAATTGAGATCGGCGGCCTGTCGGTCGTCACCGCCCTCCATGACTTTGTGAGGGAGGAGGTTGTGCCGGGAACCGGCGTCTCTCCGGAGGCGTTCTGGTCTGGCTTCGGCGCCCTGGTTCATGATCTCGCGCCACGCAACCATGCGCTGCTGCGACGCCGCGACGCGCTGCAAACCGAGATCGACGCCTGGCACAGCCGCCATCCCGGGCGGCCGAGCGACCCCGCCGCCTACCGTGCGTTTCTGGAGAGCATCGGCTACCTGATGCCTGACCCTGCGCCGTTCACGATCCAGACGACCAACGTGGATCTGGAGATTGCTTCAGTGGCGGGGCCGCAGCTTGTCGTGCCCATCACCAACGCACGCTATGCGCTCAACGCCGCCAACGCGCGGTGGGGCAGCCTCTACGACGCGCTTTACGGCACCGATGCGATTCCGGAGGAAGGCGGCGCGCAGCGTGGACGCGGCCTCAACCCTGAACGTGCGGCGCTCGTGATCCGCAAAGCGCGCGCCTTGCTCGATGAGGCGGCGCCGCTCGCCATCGGCTCGCATGCGGATGCGACTGGCTATGCGGTGTCTGACGGTGCGCTGAAAGTGGCGCTAGCGAATGGCACGGAAACCGGGCTGCGTGACCCTGCAGGCTTCGCCGGCTATCGCGGAGATGCCGCGAAGCCAAGCGCGATCCTGCTGCGCAACCATGGGCTGCATGTGGAGCTGCTGATCGACAGCGCGCATCCGATCGGCAAGGGCGATGCGGCGGGCATCGCTGATGTCGTTTTGGAATCCGCGATTTCCACCATCATGGATTGCGAGGACAGCGTCGCCGCGGTCGATGCCGAGGACAAGATCCTCGTCTACCGCAACTGGCTTGGTCTGATGCGGGGCACGCTTACCGCAAGCTTCGAGAAGGGCGGCCATACGGTCGAACGCCGGCTCGAACCCGATCGCATATACAGGGCGCCGGCTGGCGGCGAAGTTGTGCTGCCAGGCCGCAGCCTCATGCTGGTGCGCAATGTTGGGCATCACATGATAACGGATGCGGTGCTCGATGCCGAGGGCAAGGACATCCCGGAGAATTTGCTAGATGGCGCGGTCACCGCGCTCATTGCGATGCATGATCTCAAGGGGCGGAGCGGGCTGCGCAACAGCCGCGAGGGCTCGATCTATGTTGTGAAGCCCAAGATGCATGGGCCGGAGGAAGTCGCTTTCGCGAATGAGGTCTTCGGCCGCATCGAGGATCTGCTCGGCCTTCCGCGCCATACCATGAAGATCGGCATCATGGACGAGGAGCGGCGGACAAGCGTCAATCTCGCCGCCTGCATTCACGCCGCGAAGCATCGCGTGTTCTTCATCAATACCGGCTTCCTCGACCGTACCGGTGACGAGATCCATACCGCGATCGAGGCCGGGCCGGTGGTGCGCAAGAACGCCATCAAATCCACTGTCTGGATCAAGGCTTACGAGGATCGCAACGTCGATATTGGCCTCGCCTGCGGGCTGCCGGGACGCGCGCAGATCGGCAAAGGCATGTGGGCCGCGCCAGACCGTATGGCCGAGATGCTGGAGCAGAAGATCGGCCATCCCAATGCCGGTGCCACAACCGCCTGGGTACCTTCCCCCACCGCCGCGACCCTCCATGCGCTGCATTATCACGCAGTCGATGTGGCGGCACGGCAGCACGCTCTCGCAAGCCGTCCGCGCGCTTCCTTGGACGAACTGCTGACGCCGCCGCTTTCCGACGGCGAGAACTGGTCGGCGGAGGATGTGCAGCAGGAACTCGACAATAACTGCCAGAGCATTCTCGGTTATGTGGTGCGCTGGGTCGAGCAGGGGATTGGCTGCTCCAAGGTGCCGGATATCCACGATGTCGGGCTGATGGAGGATCGCGCGACCTTGCGGATCTCGAGCCAGCATATCGCCAATTGGCTGCTTCATGGTGTCACGTCACGCGCGCAGGTGAAGGAGACCTTGCACCGGATGGCGCTGGTGGTGGACCGGCAGAATGCTGGCGACGCCAACTATCATCCCATGGCGCCGGACTATGACAGCCCGGCTTTCCGCGCGGCCTGTGACCTGGTGCTGAAAGGTCGCGCGCAGCCCAATGGCTATACGGAGTTCATCCTCCATAGCTGGCGGCGTCGCGCCAAGCTCGCCTGAACACTCACCCGCGTACCGCGCTTCCACCGGAGAGAAGGGGCGAGGGCGCCCCGAAAGGGATTGGCATGAGGCAGCTTGGCGTTTTCTTGGTCGCGGCGCTGGTGATCGGTACGGGCGCCGCCTATGCCGCGCCGCCCGATACGCTGACGCTCGGCCTGCCGCTGGAACCGCCCGGCCTCGATCCGACTGCAGGCGCCGCGTCGGCGATCCGCGAGGTGACCTACGCTAATATCTTCCAGGGCCTGACGCATATCGACGAGAACGGGCAGGTTCAGCCCGATCTCGCGAGCGGCTGGGAGATTTCCAAGGACGGGCTAACCTACACCTTCAAGCTGCGCTCCGGCGTGACCTTCCATGACGGCACGCCCTTCGATTGCAGTATCGTCAAGTTCAGTTATGGACGTGCCGCGGCGCCCGAAAGCATAAACGCGCAGAAGCAACTCTTCGCGCCGATCGCATCCGTCGATTGCCCGTCACCGGATACAGCAGTCGTTGAGCTGAAGCAGCCGACATCGACATTCCTCTACGACATGGCCTGGGGCGACGCGGTGATGATCGCGCCGAAAACTGCGGCCGGAAACAAGGCGCATCCGATTGGCACGGGGCCCTTCGTGTTCAGCCGCTGGGTTCCCGGCGACCGTATCGAGCTGCTGCGCAACGATCATTACTGGGGCGCCGCGCCCAAGCTCAAAGCGGTGACATTTCGCGTGATCGGCGATCCCGCCGCGGCGACGGCGGCGCTGCTGTCGGGCACGCTCGACGCCTATACGAATTTTCCGGCACCCGAGGCGGTGGCGCGGTTTCGGCAGGATCCGCGCTTCACCGTCGCGATCGGTCATGACGAGGGCAAGGTGATCCTGGCGCTCAACAACGCGCGCCAGCCCTTCAGCGACGTTCGCGTGCGCCAGGCGATCGCCTATGCCATCGATCGCAAGGCGATCATCGATGCGGCCTATTCGGGGCTGGGTTCGCCGATTGGCTCGCATTACACGCCGCAGGATCCGAGCTACGTGGATCTTACGGGCGCCTATCCCTACGATCCCGCCAAGGCTAAGGCTTTGCTGGCGCAAGCCGGTGTGGCGCCGGGCACGAGCTTCACCATTATGCTGCCGCCGCCGAGCTACGCGCAGCGTGGCGGTGAGTTGATCGCGGCCTATCTGCAACAGGTCGGTCTGAACGCGAAGCTGCAGTCGGTGGCTTGGGCGCAATGGCTGGCGCAGGTGTTCGGACAATCGGCCTTCGACGCGACGGTGATTGCGCATACCGAGGCGCGCGACCTCGATATCTATGCGCGCCCGCATTACTACTTCAACTATGCGAGCGACCAGTACAAGACTCTTTATGCGCAATACGTCGCGGCTACCGATGCGGCGAAACAGGCCGACTTGCTGCAACAATTGCAGCGTCAGCTTTCCGCCGACGAGCCCAATATCTTCCTGTTCGCATTGCCGAAGATCGGCGTGTGGAACGCGAAGCTTCGCGGGTTGTGGACCAATGACCCGATGCCGATCAACGATGTGACCGGCGCATACTGGGCACCCTAAGCCGGCGACGACGGCATGCGCGCCTTTCTCCTGCGCCGTCTGGCGACGCTCGTCGCGGCTCTATTGGTTGCCTCGCTGGTTGTCTTCGTCGTGCTGCAGATCTTACCTGGCGATCCGGCGCTGGTGATCCTGGGGCCAGATGCGCAGCCCGATACGCTGGCGGCGCTGCGCCATCAACTCGGCATCGATCTGCCGGTCTGGCTGCGCTATCTGCACTGGATCGGCAGCCTGCTGAGCGGCGATTTCGGGCGTAGCACAGCGTATGACATTCCGGTCTCCGACCTGATTCTGCAACGCATGGCCGTTACACTCCCACTTGCGGTGATGGCGATGGCGCTGGCTGGCGTGCTGGCTGTGCCGCTAGGCGTCGCAGCTGCAGTACGGAAGGCGCGGCTGGCGGATGTCGGGATCATGGGCCTCACCCAGATTGGCGTGGCGCTGCCGGATTTCTGGGTCGGGCTGCTGCTGATCCTGGTGCTCGCGGTCCACGCAGCCTGGTTCCCGGCTGGGGGCTTTCCCGGCTGGTGGCATGGTGCCGGTGCCGCGTTTCGCGCGCTGATCCTGCCGACTGTGGCGCTCGCTTTGCCTCAGGCGGCGATCCTCACGCGCGTTGCACGTGGCGCCATGCTCGATATTGGCAGCCGCGACTATCTGCGCACCGCGCGCGCGAAGGGTCAGCGCGAGCGCCGCATCGTCTGGCGTCACGCGGTGCCGAATGCGCTCGGCCCGATCATCACGATGATGGGCCTGCAATTCTCGTTTCTGCTGGCAGGAACAATTATCATCGAGAATGTCTTCGCCCTGCCGGGGCTTGGCGCGCTGCTGTTCCAGGCCATCGCGCAGCGGGATCTCGTCGTCGTGCAGGATCTGGTCCTGTTGTTCGTGGGCATTGTCATCATCGTCAACGCGGCCGTTGACTTGCTGAACGCCGCCATCGATCCCCGGCTGGTGGAGGCGACGGCGTGAGGGTGGGGCTGGCAATCGGCGGCGCGCTAACGGCCGGTATGCTCGTGCTCGCCGCGCTCTCGCTGGTCTGGACACCCTATCCTCCCACCGCCATCGACATCATCCACCGGTTGTCACGCCCCTCCGCCGCCCATTGGTTCGGCACAGATCCGTTTGGCCGCGACGTATTCTCCATGGTCATGGTCGGCACCCAGGATGCCGTGGCCGTCGCCGCCTTGGCGGTGCTGCTGGGCACCGCGATCGGTGTGCCCGCCGGGATGCTGGCAGCGACACGCGGTGGCTGGACCGATGAGACGGTGATGCGCGGCGCCGATCTCACTTTCGCCTTTCCGGCCGTGCTGACGGCGGTGATGCTGACCGCGCTGCGCGGTGCTGGAGCGATCACCGAGATCATCGCGATCGGCGTTTTCACCGCCCCTGTGCTGGCCCGCACCACGCGTGGCGCCGCCGCGGCGATCTGGGTGCAGGATTATGCCCGCGCCGCCCGCGCCCTCGGCCGCACTCGCCGAGGCGTCGCGCTGGTCCATGTGCTGCCCAATATCCTTGGCCTGCTCATCGTCCAGGTCACCATCCAGCTTTCGCTTGCCGTGTTGGCCGAGGCGGGGCTGTCCTTCGTGGGGCTGGGCGCCCAGCCGCCGGCGCCGAGCTGGGGGCGGATGCTCAACGAGGCGCAAACCTATATCTACACAGCGCCGCTGCTCGCGGTGTTTCCGGGCCTCGCGATCGCTGCTGCGGTTCTTGGCCTCAATATGCTGGGCGACGGTCTGCGCGACCGCTTCGACCCAAGGCGAAGGAGATCGGCCCAATGAAGCCCGGCGAGTGGACGGTGGCGAAAATCCAAGCGGCGCTGGTGCGCGGCGAGACGACGGCCGAAGCGATCCTCCGACAGGCTCAAGGTGAAATCGACCGCCTCGATGGCAGGCTCAATGCCATCATCACGACCAATCCTGATGCGCTGGAGGAGGCCCGGGCGATCGACCGTCGCATTGCTGCGGGGGGGGATGCCGGGCCTCTGGCGGGCGTCCCAATCGTCGTCAAGGACACGATGGACATCGCGGGACTGCCGACGACCGGCGGTTGGTTCAAGCTCAGCAGCAGGGCGGGTGGCACCGATCTCATTCCCAGCCGCGATTCACCGGTCGTCGCCCGCATGCGTGCGGCGGGCGCGGTGATCCTCGGCAAGACCAATGTGCCGGTGATGAGCGCGAGCGGCACCCACGCCAATGACAGCTGGGCAGGCCCCACGCTCAACGCCATCGCGCCAGATCGCGCGCCCGGCGGCAGCAGCGCGGGCAGTGCCACCGCGGTCGCGGCAGGCTATGCGGTGATCGGCCTCGCCGAGGAGACCGGCGGCTCGATCCAGAACCCGGCTGCCGCGCAGGGCCTGGTCGGCATCAAGCCGAGCTTTGCCCTGATACCGAATGCGGGGGTCATGCCGCTGGCTGGAAGCACGCGGGATGTCGTGGGGCCGGTGGCGCGCACCGTGTCGGATGCCGCAATCGCGCTGGATGTGCTCGCGGGATATACGGCGGCCGATCCGAAGACGGTCGCTGGCATCGGCCACCGGCCGAAAGGGGGTTATGCGGCGTCGCTCCGCCCCGGCGCGCTGAAGGGACGCAAGCTCGGGCTTTATGGGGCGGGATGGCGCGCGGCACCGCTCTCATCGGAGACCGAGACGCTCTACGCCGCCGCGCAGGAGCGGCTGCGGCGCCAGGGTGCGCTGCTGGTGCCCGATCCCTTCGCCGGCAGTGGCTTCGCGGAACTCGCCCGCTTGCTGCGCGGCATGCCCTACGATCCGCGGGGTGAGGAATATGTCGCCTATGACCTGGAGCGCTACCTCGCGGGCTTCGGCCCAGGCGCACCGATCCACTCGATCGAGACTTTGCGGCGCGTCACCGGCGCGGACCCGCTCGGCCCTTCAGGCTCGCTGGGCTATCTTTACGAGCTGGAGAATTTTGCAGCTCTGGTCGAGAATTATGGTGAGGCGCCTGACATGTCGGAGTTCGTTGCGGCGCGCGAAAGCTACCTCGACATATTCGACAAGGTCATGGACGCTGCCGGGCTTGATGCGATTGTGATGCCACAGACGCGCGAGGCGATTCCGCCCCGTGAAAGCGACCTTGTGATCCTGGAGACCGCGGTTTCGGAGATCAATATCTCTGGATTGCCTGGCATCACCGTGTCCGCTGGCACCTACGCCTCCGGCGGCGGTGCCGGGCTGCTGTTCGTGGGGCGGCTGTGGTCCGAGGCGACCTTGCTCAACCTGGCGCTGGATTTCGAGGCATCGTGCTGAAGCGGTCCCGCCAGGCGGGTTTCGCATCGGGATAGGGCAGGGCGGTCGCCTCGAACACGCCGCGCGCGATGGCGCGCGATAAGGTGAGCGCCGCGTGGTGGCAGAGCAGGGTGAGCACCATGGGATCCACTGCCGGTCCCTCGCCTGTGCTGGCGGCGAAGATCGTGTCGCCGTCGAACGGAAGATGCGCTGGCATGATCGCCCGCACGAGCCCGTCCTGCCCGGCGATGGCAAGGCGCTTGGCCTGTGCTTTGGTCAGCGGCGCGTCCGTCACAATGAGGCCGATGGTGGTTCCGGTTTCGGGGGGTGGGGCGGCGCCCTTCAGGCGCGGCGTAAGGGCGTCCGCCGGCATCGGAGACGGCCAGCCGATACCGCCGAATTCACCGTCGCGCTCGAAGGGCGCCGACCAAAAATGCGGGCCATCGCTCAAGCTGGCCGCGCCTACGGCGTTGACGGCCACCAGCGCCGCGACGCGGTAGCCGGTTTCCGTCTCGCTGCTCGCCGAGCCGATGCCGCCCTTGAAGGTCGCGGTTGTGGCACCTGTGCCCGCGCCGACCGAGCCGAGGGCGAAGGCACCCGACCGTGCCGCCTCGGCCGCCTGCCAGCCAAGCTCGCGATAGGGCGGGTAGCGGCCCCAATCCTTGTCGCCGCCATTGAGGAGATCGAACAGGATCGCCTGCACCACGATTGGAACGCGCGCCGCGCCGACGGCGACGCCACGGCCGAGGCCGCGCAACCAGGCCTGCACGCCGCTCGCGGCACTCAGGCCGAAGGCTGCTCCGCCAGAGAGCACCACCGAATCGACTTTCTCGACGGTCATCTCAGGCTCGAGAAGTGTCGTGTCGTGTCCACCCGGCGCGCCCCCAAGCACGCAGACGGAGGCGATGGCCGGCGGGTCAAACAGAATCGCGGTCACACCGGAACCGAGCGCGAGGTCGGTGGCGTGACCGACCATGACGCCTGGAATATCGGTGAGCAGGTTGCGCATCTAGTCGGGCGTCTGGGGACGGAACAGCAAAGCGAGATATTCCCAGACTACCGTCGCCGCGGCCAGCGCGGTGATCTCGCTCACGTCATGCGCAGGCAGAACCTCCACCACATCCATGCCGATGAAGGGAATGCCGCCCAATCGCCGGATGATGGCCTGCGCCTGCCAGGAGGCGAGACCGCCGATCTCCGGCGTTCCCGTCCCCGGCGCGAAAGCGGGGTCGAGGCAATCGACGTCGAAGGTGAAATAGGCGGGACGGGCATTGCCGACGACCTCGTGGACACGAGCGGCCACAGCGGCCGGGCCGATCTCATGGACTTCCTGCGCGCTCAGGATCGTGACGCCCTGGCTTACCGTCCAATCCCAGATCTCGCGCTGGATGGGCGAGCGGATGCCGATCTGGATCATCCGGCGGGGATCGACCAGACCCTCGTTAATGGCGTGGAAAAAGACTGAGCCGTGCCCATAGACTTGGCCGAAGTTATCGTCCCAGGTATCGGCATGGGCGTCGAAATGAACCAGCCCGAGCGGCTCGCCGATGCGTTTCCGCAGCGCGCGCAGCAGCGGTAGCGTGATGCCGTGCTCGCCGCCGAGGGCCAGCAAATGCTTCAGCGGCGCCGCCTGCTCCTCAATGAGGGCGAGGCTGCGCGTCAGGTCGCCCAGCAGGATGCGAAACTCGCCAATATCGGCAAGTGGCAGCGTATCGACGCGGGTCCAGAAATGAGGGTGCTCGCCATCGACCAGCATGCGGCTGGCCTGGCGGATCGCCGCAGGTCCGGAGCGCGCGCCGGAGCGGTTGGTGACACCAATGTCGAGTGGGATGCCAGCGACTACCAGTTCTGCGTGAGGGTCGCCGCCATGTGGCAGGCCGAGGAAGCCCGGCGGGGTAGCGAAGGTCGGCATGTCGGCCATTGCTGATCGCCTTTCCTGGTCCCCGGCTTCTGTAGCGGGGACCCCGCCGCTTGGCGAGGCGATCGCAAAGTTGGCTGTCGCGCGGTCTGCTGCTAGCTCGCCTTTACGCGCGTCACTCTTGTGCTGCTGGCCGTGGCGGCACTGCTGGCTACGGGAGCACCCCTGGTCACAGATCGTGAAGCCAGCGCATTTGCCACTTCAAGGTCAAGCCATGAGGAGGAAGCGTTCGACGCGCCCAGGATTTCGGACAGCTTCGCCTGTTGCTGTTTGAGCCACGACAGCATCTCGACAATTTCGACATCCGAGCTATCGACCGCAAGGCGCTCAAGATCGAATTCTTGGAGCCGTTGCAAGGTCGGCTGGGCACGGAGTGTGCGCGGCGAGCCGGGCAGGTGGGTGGCATCCTCGGCCCGGACCACGGAGAGCGAATGAAGGCGCGAGGGGTCGAGAGAGCGTGCCAGTTGCAAGTGAAAGCCGTGTCGGCTGGAGCCGATGCCGGCCTTACGAAGATCCTCTCGTGGAAGATTGGCGATGACGCGCCCAATCGTCTCGGCGCCATCGCGAATTTCGAGCACCACCGGCGTGTCGGGAAACTCGGGGAGCCAAGCCCAGCCTGAGACGGTTACGTGATCCGCCCATTCGAGGTAGCCGATTAGTGGGCCCTGCTGCGGACGTTCCATGATCTCGGCGGGAATGATGCCCGCGCGCAAAGCGAGGTGTTCGCGGATGCGTTCGAGCTCGGGGCCTTGCTCGACGAGTGGTGCGCAGGAACTCCAGGATGGGGTTAATTCCTGCCGCCGCGCGGCCTCCGCGGATTCTTCCGCGTTCAAGAACATGCCGCGATTGCCACGATCTACATAGCTTTCCGCAAACGCATCCTCAGCAACCAGAAGCGCGGAGCGGCTGAGTTCAATGTGAAAATACGAGACCTCGTCGAGATTCTCGCAACGCAGAATCGTTACACCATTAACCAGCTTGTTCGCGGGCACCAATACGCCACTGACATGGATGCAATGCAGTGGGGACACGCGTAGGTCGCGGGAGGTCGACCCTTGTCGATCGCCCCGGCCTTGATCAGCACTGGAACGATTCCCGGGTTTGTTTTCGTGAAGGGAGCTCGGTACATCTTACGTCCGATCCACCGGATCGGCATGGGGACATTAGGCCAGGCCAAAACATTATCGCCGATGCGTAGATTTTCGACCTTCACGCGACCGCGCTCAGTGAGTATGCGCGTGCCTATATAGAAGCTGGGCATGTGATCCTTTACACTTCGGACTGTGCGAAGCGGCTAGGCGGAGGGCCCCTCGACTAGAAGGTCTCTTCGCTACGAAATTCTCGAAATGCACGGTGTCGAGCATGCTCCTCTCTCGCTTGATCACCCATGACAAACCTTGCGTGCTGTTCAGCCCTTCTACACGAAGATCAGCGCTTGGGGACGATCAAGACCTAGAGCGTGTTGATGATATTTTGTCAGAGCGCAAATTTTTGGATGCACCTAGCGTCGCGAATCAAAGCAAAATTTTTTGGATCGATATCAGAATAATCAAATTACGATATAACAACTAATAGAAGAATCCAAGTCGCGTTTAATCGAGATGGCATCATTTTGAATCGATCTCATAACCATGTGCTTTCGTTACAAGACCGTCCTCGGCTGGCGATGGATTGGAGCGCATCTCAATTTCGGCGAAAATTCTTCTGTGAGGCGGCTTTTTAGACGGGCTCGGCCTGATAGGCGGTGAGGCATGCAAGATCAACGATCTGGCTAACAGAAGCGTCCATCGGCAGGATTTGGACAGGTTTTGCCATGCCGAGCAGGATCGGGCCAATCGTGCTACCGCCACCTTGCGCAGCAGTCATGCGAAATGCGAGCCGCGTTGTAATATGGGCAGCATGCAGTCCGGGCATGACCAATACATTGGCGGGGGCAGTCAGCCGGCAGAAGGGGTACAGCGCGCGCACAGCGGGCTCCAGCGCCGCATCCGGACTCATTTCACCGTCGAATTCGAAATCCACGCCGCGTTCCTCAAGCACGCGGACAGCCTGCCGGCTTGCTTCGCCCACCTCGAACATCGGGTTGCCGAAGGTCGAGTATGAAAGCAGCGCGACGCGTGGCTCATGGCCCAGGCGCCGCGCCGCGGCCGCGGCGCCCACTGCGATGTCGGCGAGTTGCTCGCCTGTGGGCCGTGGGTGGATCAGCGTATCGGCAACGAACAGCGTGCCGCGCGGACCGACCATCAAGGTCAGACCGAAAGCGGCACCACCCGGTGCCGGATCGATCGCACGCTGGATCTCCTCGAGGCAGACATAAGTCGGACGTGTCAGGCCCGTAACCACTGCGTCCGCATCCCCCAAAGCGACCATGCAGGCGGCGAAAACGTTACGATCGATATTGACCATGTGCTGGCAATCGCGAGCGAGATGGCCCTGGCGTTGTAGCCGCCCATAGAGGAATTGCGCGTAGTCGCGATTGCGCCCGGAGCGCTTGGCGTTCTGGATCTCGATCCCGCCAAGATCTCCGAGGCCGAGATCCCGCACGATGGCGTTCACCCGTTCCTCTCGGGCCACCAGGATCGGCGTCCCATAACCGGCATTGCGGAAGGCATAGGCGGCGCGGACGGCTTTCTCCTCTTCACCCTCGGCGAAAACCACGCGCTTTGGCTGCGAGCGCACTGCTTCCATAATTGTGTCGAGTACCAGCGCCGTCGGGTCCAGCCTTCCCGACAATTCCCGGGCGTATTTGCGCAGATCGGGCAGCACCTTGCGCGCCACGCCCGAATCGATCGCCGCTTTCGCGACAGCCGGTGAAATGCGGGAGATCAAGCGCGGATCGAAGGCGTTCGGGATGATGTAGGTCGGACCGAACTTGAAGCGCGCCCCGGATCCGGCAACACCGACTTCGTCCGGCACATCCTCCCGCGCGAGCTGGGCCAGCGCATGGGCCGCGGCGATCTTCATCTCCTCATTGATGGTGCGCGCACGGACATCCAGTGCGCCACGAAAGATATAGGGAAAGCCGAGAACGTTGTTGACCTGATTGGGATAGTCGCTGCGGCCGGTGGCCACGATCGCATCTTGGCGCACGGCATGCGCGTCCTCGGGTGTGATCTCGGGATCCGGATTGGCCATCGCGAAGATGATCGGGTTCGCCGCCATGCTGGCCAGCATCGGCCCGGTCAGCGCACCCTTGGCGGAGAGGCCAAAGAAGACATCGGCGCCCGCGCAGGCATCGGCGAGTGTGCGTTTCGTTGTCGAAACGGCATGTCCCGCCTTCCACTGGTTCATACCCTCGGTGCGGCCCTGGAAAATGACGCCTTTGGTGTCACAGAGCAGGATATTTTCCGCCCGCATGCCCAGCGCCTTGAGCAACTCGATGCAAGCGATACCGGCCGCACCGGCGCCGTTCACGACCATGCGGGTCTCGGCGAGGGCGCGGCCGGTCAGATGGCAGGCGTTGATGAGACCGGCTGCGGCAACGATGGCCGTGCCGTGCTGGTCATCGTGAAATACCGGAATGTCCAGCATCTCGCGGAGCTGGCTTTCGATGATGAAACATTCCGGCGCCTTGATGTCCTCAAGGTTGATGCCCCCGAAGCTCGCGCCGAGGTAGCGCACGCAGTTGATGAACTGATCGACGTCCTCGGTGCTGACCTCGAGATCGATGCCGTCGACGTCGGCGAAGCGCTTGAACAGCGCGACCTTGCCCTCCATCACCGGCTTGGAGGCGAGGGCGCCAAGGTTTCCGAGGCCCAGAACCGCCGTCCCATTGGAGATCACGGCCACCATATTGCCGCGTGTCGTATATTCGTACGCGAGGTCGGGGTCCTTGAAGATGCGCAGGCAAGGCTCGGCGACGCCGGGGGAATAGGCGAGGGAGAGGTCACGCGCCGTAAGCAGCGGTTTGCTGATGCGGGTCTCGAGCTTGCCGGGGCGGCCGGAAGAGTGCAGGAGCAGCGCCTCTTCGGCCGAGACGCGCGTGGTGCGCCGATCCTTGTCGCCTTCGGCCATGGCAGCTTCCCCTAGGTTCGTCTTATGAGCCCATACTGAAGCGCCTCAGCCTGTCGGGGAAGCCCAGTCGCGGTCTTCGCGCCGCTCTAAATGGCGGCTAAACGAAGACTATGGGGATTCCGAATGCGGACGGCGCGTCGCCTTCCATGGCGCAATGGTTCGCGATGAAGGCCGAGCATCCGAACGCGCTGCTGTTCTTTCGGATGGGCGATTTCTACGAGCTGTTCTTCGCCGATGCGGAAGCGGCCGCCGCCGCGCTCGATATCGCGCTGACCGCAAGAGGCGAGCACGGCGGAAGCCCGATCCCGATGTGCGGCGTACCCGCGCATGCGAAGGAGGCATATCTCGCCCGTCTTATTCGCCGTGGTTTTCGCGTGGCACTCGCCGAGCAAACCGAGGATCCGCGCCGCCGCACCGGCAAAGGGCCGCTGAAGCGCGAAGTTGTTCGCCTCATTACCCCCGGAACCTTGACGGAGGACGCGCTGCTCGAAGCCGTGCGGCCGAACTTGCTTCTCGCTATTGTCTCGCTGGCGCCCCCCAAGCCAGTAGCACGCGGCAACCTGGCCCCGCTTGGGGCTGCCTGGCTCGACATCTCGACCGGCCAGTTCGAGACAGCGGCGATTGCGCCGGCCGCACTTCCGGCACTGCTCGCCCGGCTTGATCCGGCTGAAATCCTCGGCGGCGATGGCGTCGACCTCGGCGGCTGGTTGTCGCGGCGCGGCGCCGATCCGGTGGTGGTGCCGAGACCCGAGGCGGCGCGTGCGCGGCTGGCCGGCATGTTCGGCGTCGCCAGCCTGGACGCCTTCGGAAGCTTCACGGATGAGGAAGCCTCCGCTGCCGCCGTCGCCGTCGATTATGTTCGCCGCACCCAGGCCGGTCGGGAGCCGCATCTCTCTCGCCCCCGGCCGGAAGGTGGGCGCGGGTCGCTCGCCATGGATGCGGCCACCCGCACCAGCCTGGAGATCTGCGCGCCTCGGCAGGGCGGTGACGCGGCCCATACTCTGCTCGGAGCCATCCGCCGCACCGTGACACCGGGTGGCGGCCGATTGCTCGAGGCGTGGTTGCAGGCACCGCTGACCGAGCGGGAGGAGATCTTCCATCGTCAGGACGGCTGGGACTTTCTTTCGTCCCATGCGGCAATGGCCGAGGGTCTGCGGCAAAGGCTGCGCGCGGCCCCGGACATCGCCCGGGCTCTGGCGCGCCTCGTGCTGGGGCAACGCATCCCGCGAGATCTCGCCGCGTTGCGGGATGGGCTGCGCGCCGCCTGCGATCTTGCGGAGTTGCTGCAGGGCGCGCTGCCGCCTGTGCTCTCCGGCGTCGCCACGGATCTCGCTTGCCTGCCGGAGCTCGCCGCATTGTTGGAGCGGGCTCTGGCCGATCCGCTGCCGGCGCGGCTGGAGGATGGGCGTGCCATCGCCTTGGGCTTCGACCCGGAACTCGACGCCGAGCGCAGGCTGCGGGACGAGCAGCGCCAAATCCTTGGGCAGGTTCAGCTCGACTACGCGCAGCGTTACGGCGTTGGCAGTCTCAAGATCCGCCACCATGCCCAGATGGGTTATGTGATCGAGGTCCCGGCCGTCGCGGTGGAAGGGCTGCGCGCGCATCCCGACCTCGTGCTGCGCCAAGGCATGGCGAATGGGGCACGCTTCACCAGCGTCGAACTGACCGAACTAGACACCCGCATCGCTGCTGCCGCCGAACGCGCGGCGGACCGCGAGAAGCTCGTTTTCGAGCATCTGGTGGATCGCGTGCTGGCCGAACGCGCCGCCATCACCCGCTGCGCCGCTGCCCTGGCACTGGCCGATGTATTGCAGTCCTGCGCGAGGCTCGCCGCCGGTTCCGGCTGGTGCCGGCCGATCGTGACGGCGGATGAGGCCTTTTGCATCACCGGCGGCCGCCATCCGGTGGTGGAGGCGGCCATCTCCGGCGGTGCTCCCTTCGTTCCCAACGACTGCGATCTGTCACCGGGACGCCGCCTGATGCTGCTGACCGGGCCGAATATGGCTGGAAAATCGACCTTCCTGCGGCAGAACGCCCTCATTGTCATCATGGCCCAGGCGGGTTTGCCCGTCCCGGCGGCCCGCGCGGAAATCGGCATCGTCGACCGGCTTTTCTCCCGCGTCGGCGCGGCGGATGACCTCGCACGCGGCCGCAGCACCTTCATGGTGGAGATGACGGAGACCGCCGCCATCCTCAACCAAGGCGGCCCGCGCAGCCTTGTAGTGGTCGATGAGATTGGTCGTGGCACCGCCACGCTCGATGGTCTGGCAATCGCTTGGGCGGTGCTAGAGGCACTGCACAATACGATTCGAAGCCGCACCATCTTCGCCACGCATTTTCACGAACTCGCCCGCCTGTCCTTCACCCTTCCGCAATTGCAAGCCGCCACGATGAGGGTGAAGGATTGGAAAGGTGGCGTCGTTTTTCTCCATGAGGTGACGCAAGGCGCGGCTGGCCGCAGCTGGGGTGTGCATGTCGCGGCGTTGGCCGGCGTGCCGGCGCCTGTCGTCAAGCGCGCCGGGGCTTTGCTCGCGACTCTCGAAAAGGCGGCGCCGCTGACCGAGTCGGCGGAATTGCCTCTTTTTGCCGCCGCGCAGGACCGGGCTTTGGTGCCTGCCGAAACGGTGGCGGAGGCCCCGGATCCGCTGAGGGCCGCTTTGGCAGGGCTTGATCCTGAAGCAATGAGCCCGCGTGAAGCGCTGGACAGCCTTTACGTGCTGAAAGACTTGCTTTCTAGCCCTGATGAAGAGGAACAGTTACCATTAAAGGAATGTTGACCGAAACCTCTTTCCCGCGTGGCGCGGCAGCGGCGCCCGCGGCCTTGTCCGACGCCCTCGCCGAACTGGCCGGCGAGGCCGGCGGCGTCGCGCGTGAGGCTGCTCTCGGCGCTTTCCGCCGTCACCTGGCACGCGTGCAGCACCAGGTCCAGCACGCTTTCGAGCGCGACGAGATTTCCGGTCTGGCCGCGGCGCGCCATCTCGCCTGCCAGATGGATGCGGTCATCGCGACCCTGGTTGCCTATACCCAGAATGACGCGGTGCCGGGTGCCACCGACCGCATGGCCGTGGTGGCCACGGGCGGCTACGGGCGCGGCTACCTCGCCCCTTTCAGCGACATCGACCTGCTGTTTCTGACCGAGGCCGACCCCTCCGACCGCACGCTGCATGGCGTCGAGTTCATGCTCTATTTCCTGTGGGATTTGGGCCTGAAGGTCGGCCATGCCACGCGCTCCATAAGCGAATGCCTGGCGGAGGCCAAGCGGGACGCGACGATCCGCACGACTTTGCTCGATGCCCGCTGTCTGGTTGGCGATGAGGAACTCTTCGCGAATTTTCGAAACACGTTTCGTGGCCAGTGTCGCGAGGCAGGCGCCGCCGAATACATCCGCGTAAAGCAGGCGGAACGCAGTTCGCGCCATCGCCGCTACGGCGAGAGCCCGTTCATGGTCGAGCCAAACGTCAAGGAAGGACGCGGTGGGTTACGCGATCTGCATTTCCTCCACTGGATCGCGAGCTATGTCTTCGACATCGACAGCGTCCAGGACTTACTGACCAAGAACGGCCCCTTCGGCCCGATGCTGACGACGCGGGAAGCACGGCACTTCAACCGTTCCGCTGATTTTCTTTGGACAGTGCGGTTTCATCTCCACTACGTCGCCGGCCGGCCCGAGGAACGCCTGACGTTCGATCTGCAGCCCATCGTTGGAGCCCGCATGGGCTACACGCGCCATGGTGTGCAGGACGGCGTGGAACGTTTCATGCGCCACTATTTCCTGACGGCGCGCGACGTCGCCCGGATTTCCCATGTGCTGGAGCCTGAGCTCGTCCGCATTGCGCGTGGCACGCCGGCCCTGACGGCGGGCGCTGATGAAAGCTTGGTGCAATCGGGTTTCGCCTTGGCGGATGGCCAACTTGTCTTCGGTGCCGCCCAAGACCCGGCGGCCTCGCCTATCCTGATGTTGCGGATCATGCAGATCGCGCGGGAACGCCATCTGCGCATCCATCCCCTCGCATTGCGCGCCATGATACGCAACGAACGCTCGGCCATCGCCTTGCGTCGCGAGCCCGAGGCGATGGCGATCTTCCTCGACCTGCTGTGCGGCTGGGACGGTGAGGAGCCGCGCTCGGATGGCGCGCGCTGGATGACGATGCTGAACGAGACCGGCCTTCTCAGCCGGCTCTTGCCAGATTGGGCGCGCATCGTCGGCCAGATGCAGTTCGACACCTACCACGTCTTTACCGTCGACGAGCATACGATCGAGGCGTTGCGCATTCTCGCTTCGCTAGAGCGCGGCGATCTCGCAGAGGCGGCGCCGATTGCCTCCAGCATCGTCGATCACCTGCAATCCCGTCGCGCGCTTTACACGGCTGTGTTGCTGCATGACATCGCGAAGGGCAGGGGCGGTGACCATTCCGTTCTCGGCGCTGAATTGGCCCTCAGCGTTTGTCCCATGCTCGGACTTTCGGCGGAGGAGACCGAAATGGTCTCTTGGCTTGTGCTGCATCATCTCCTTCTTAGCCAGACCGCCTTCAAGCGCGACATTGACGACCCCAAGACCATCCTCGATCTCGTCGACACCATCCAATCCCCCGAGCGACTCAAGCTGCTTCTGGTTCTTACCGTCGCGGATATGCGTGCCGTATCACCGAAAGTCTGGAACGGCTGGAAGGCGACGCTGCTGCGCGAGTTGTATAGCCACGTCGCCGAAGTGCTCGCCGGCGGCCTTGCCACCACCGAGCGCGACGTGCGCGTCGCCCGTGCGAAGGAAGCGGCGGCGGAGCGGCTGGAGGGCTGGTCGCAGAAGGACATCAACACCTTCCTCAACCTCGGCTATCCCGCCTATTGGCTGAGCTTTGATCCATCCACCCATGAGCGCCACGCGCGGATGATCCATGATGCGAGTCACACCAATGCGCCGCTGAGCGTCCGCACCGAAGTGCTGCACAATCGCGCGGTGACCGAGGTGACGGTCTATGCCGCTGACCATGCCGGCCTGTTCAGCCGCATCGCTGGCGCACTCGCCATAGCGGGCGGTTCGATCGTGGACGCACGCATCCACACGCTGACCAACGGCATGGCGCTCGATACTTTCTGGATCCAGGATGCGGCGGGCGGCATCTTCGCATCTCCGCAGCGCCTGGCTCGGCTTTCGGTGCTCATCGAGCAGGCGCTTTCCGGCCGCTTGCGTCTTGCGGCCGAGATCCGCAGCCTGTCGGATGCGCTGCTAGGGCAACGAATGCGGGCGATCCATGTGCCGCCGCGCGTGGTCATCGACAACCACGCTTCCAATACCCATACGGTCATCGAGGTGAACG
This sequence comes from Acidisoma sp. L85, assembly GCF_009765865.1. Classification (GTDB taxonomy): domain Bacteria; phylum Pseudomonadota; class Alphaproteobacteria; order Acetobacterales; family Acetobacteraceae; genus Acidisoma. Next base: position 269,274 of record NZ_LMUQ01000026.1, on the reverse strand, counting down.
GCCGCGACCGGCCGGGCTTATTGCATGACGTAACGGCGGCCATCACCGACCAGGGCATGCAGATCGCCTCGGCCCATGTCAGCACCTATGGCGTGCGGGCTATCGACGTCTTCTACGTCAAGGATGTCTTCGGCCTGAAGGTTCAGAACGAACGCAAGCTGACCGGTTTGCGCCAGGCCATTCTCGATGCGCTCGCCTCGGATGAGTCCGGTCGCACCCCCGAGCAGGATAGCCGGCGAGATCGCCGCGCGGTCGACGCGGCTTAGAGACTTGCTATCAAGCGGTCTCTTAGTGTGACGCCGGAGTGACGTTGGCGGTCGGGCTCTTTTCGCTATCCTGAGGTAAGACCATCTGACCAACGGATGCTGCTTGCAAGGACGCGCCGATGAGCGACATGAAGACCGCGAGACTGGTGCTGGACAGCCGTTGCGGCACCGCGGAATCCCCGGTCTGGGACAGCGAAGCGAGCCTGCTGTATTTTGCGGATATCCCGCGCGGCCAGCTTCATCGCTTCGACCCCGCAACCTCCGCGCATCAGGTCTGGACCTTCCCTGACTCGCTTGGCAGCCTTGGTCTCTGCCGCTCGGGTCGGATTTTGATTTGTCAGAAGCAGGCTCTGGCGATCTTCGATCTCGGCCGTGAGACATTGACGCCGCTCGCCGCGATCAGCGAGCCTACGGGCAACCGCCTCAATGACGGCAAGGTCGGGCCCGATGGCTGTTTCTGGGTAGGCACGATCAACGAGAGCGGCGACGGCGCGGCAAGCGGCAAGCTCTACCGCATCACGCCGCAGGGTAAGGTCGAGATCAAGGTCGAGGGGCTGAAGAACTCGAATGGCCTTGCCTGGACCGCGGACGGCCGGAAGATGTTCCACTCCGACACTCGCGGCCCGTGGATCGATACCTGGGATTTCGACACCGCTACTGGCGAGATCAGCAACCGGCAGCGCTTCGCGGATCTGACCGAGGCGGAAGGGCGGCCAGACGGTGGCGCCGCCGACGTGGAGGGCGGCTACTGGTCGGCGGGCGCCGGAGCGGGGGTGGTCAATCGCTTCGCGCCGGATGGGCAGCTGGTCGAGAAGATAGCGATTCCTGTGCCCAATCCGACCATGCCCTGCTTCTCCCCGCATGGCCTGTTCGTGACGACCGGGCTGCCCAAGGAACCCGAGGTGCAAGCACGCTATCCGCAGGCCGGCGGGCTCTTTTTGCTGCCCAGCCCGGTGGCGGGCGTCCCGGTGACGCGCTTCGCGGATTGAGGCTGGTATCTTTGGTTCGCACCAAGGCCGGATGTCTCTAATCCGATCCGCGCTCATGCCACCGCGTCATGCTCGGCGAAGGCCGGGCATCCACGCCTTCGCTTGTGGGACAAAAGGCAAGACGTGGATGGCACGGGCTGCCCCGCACGCCTTCGCGTGCCACGACGGGGTCTGGGTCAGGGTTGAGCTTGGATGATCACGCTTAGGCGTGACAGTCCGCCTCGCGCGCGGTGAGTAGTGACAGACTGATTTTAAAGCATTTTTCCGAGGACCGCAGTCTCTTAGTCCGCAGCGGACTTGTTCCCCAACGTGCCACTTGCTGGCGTCGCCACCTCGGCAAGCTTGGTCCGGACGTCACGCAACTCCTTCTGCAGCCGCGCCAACTCCCCTCTCAGGGTGGCGATTTCAACCCTCGGATCCGCCGGTGGTGCGGTAGCAGCGCCCTCTTCCACCCCACCCTCGCCCCGGTAGAATGGGCTAAACAGGCTCATCGTCCGCTCGATCATCGCCATGTTCTGGCGGCTGACCTGCTCGATATCGAAGGGAAACAGGTTTCCCATGGTTTGCTGCATCGTCTGGCGAAGCTGCTGCTGTTGTGTCGTAAAATTCGCCATCGACTGTTCGAGGTAGCGCGGCACGGCCCCCTGCATGCTGTCGCCATAAAAGCCGATGAGGTGACGCAGGAAGGCGGTCGGCAACAGGGCGCTGCCCTTGCTCTCTTCCTCAACGATAATCTGAGTCAGCACGCCGCGCGTGATATCCTCGCCCGACTTCGCGTCGAATACCACGAAATCGCGCCCCTCGCGCACCATGAGCGCCAGGCTGTCAAGCGTAATGTAACTTGAACTTTCAGTGTTATAGAGGCGTCTGTTAGCGTACTTTTTGACAACGACCGGGGGCTTGGCGTGAGCCTCCGTACCGGGGGGCGGGGCTTCGGGCTGCGGCATCGGTCCACCTCCGTAAGGGGCTCTGTGGGAAAGGCTAGCGGGCCACCACGACTTCAATATGCCGCGATTCCGCCATAATGATAGCGGGTGACCGACGCCTGGGACACTACCCAATGTGCGGTGCAGGAGTATGGATGCGACATGGACCAGCGTCACCCGCCCGCCGACGACTCGGAGGGCGATCTCCGCAAGCTTGCCGAGGATTGGATCACGATCTGGCAGAGCGAGATCACCGCCTTCATGGCCGACCCGGAGACGCAGCAATCCTGGGGCTCGTTGATGGCGCTCTGGGGCGGTGCCGCCCAGGCGATGGTGCGTGCGATGCCCCAGGGCGTGCCGTATCCCAATGCCGGCTGGCCGCCATCCGGAGCAACAAGTGACCGCTCGCGCCAATCCGCCGGGCCCTCTCCATCGCCGGGGCCCCCGCCCGCTGCTGCTGCACCTGACTCTCGCGATGACGAGATCCGCCGTCTCGAGCGGCGCGTGGCCGAGCTGGAGCGCTATCTGGCCCCAGCGGACAGCGGCGGCGACGGCGCCCCCCCTCGCACGCCTCGCCGAGCTGCTAAAGCGCGACGGGTCGGCAACTGAGGGGCAATTCGCGCAAGCCGTTCTTGCGGAAACCTGGACTCAGGACCGCGCGCTACTGAAAGGCATCGCCGCCTACCGCCGCCACCCCTATTCCCGCGCGATGCCGGAGCCGCCTACGCTGTGGCATGAGGGTAGCAGCCGCTTGCTGGACTATGCCCCGGGGGCCGGCGGACCTATTATTTTGTTCGTTCCAAGTCTTATAAACCGATCCTATATCCTTGATCTTATGGAAAATCGGTCGGTCCTTCGCTGGTTTGCCGCAGCGGGAATGCGACCGCTCCTATTGGATTGGGGCGCGCCCGGAGCGCTCGAGAACAGCTTCACCCTCACGGACTATGTCGCCGGCCGGCTTGAGCGAGTGCTCGGTTCCCTCGAGGAGCCCGTGATCCTCGCGGGGTATTGTATGGGCGGCCTGCTCACCCTTGCGGCCGCTGTCCGTCGTCCCGACCGGGTGAGGGGATTGGCGCTGTTGGCGACGCCTTGGGATTTTCACGCGCCAGACGCAGACCGGGCGAGAAACCTGGCCGCGCAACTCCCAGCGCTGGAGCCCGCCATGGCGGTGACCGGCAATCTCTCGACCGACTTGCTCCAGATGCTGTTCGCCTGTCTCGATCCCTTTGATGTCACGCGTAAATACCGCGCTTTCGGGCGGCTGGAACAGTCCGGCGCGGGCGCGACCATGTTTGTGGCCATCGAGGATTGGCTGAACGACGGGATCCCGCTGGCGGCACCTGTCGCACGCGAATGCCTTGGCGGGTGGTATGGCGAGAATCTGCCGGCACGGGGTGCCTGGCGGATTGCGGGGGCGCCCATCGAGCCCGCTGCCTGGAAAGGCCCGAGCTTCGTCGCCATCCCCGAACGGGACCGCATCGTGCCGCCGGAATCCGCCATAAGCCTGGCGACTGCGCTGAAAAGCGCAGCCGTCCATCGACCAGCGGCGGGCCATGTTGGCATGGCCGCCGGCAGCCGGGCAGAGTCAGAGCTTTGGCGCCCTTTGCGCGATTGGTGCGCGTCGATCTGAGACTGACCGATACCCCGCGCGATCGCAGGCAATTGCGGCCAATTCTTGCCAACGCCGCCCTAGATCCACCGCAACTCCACGCCAAGTTACTCGTCAACGGCATCGGTGTCCCCCGCGCCGCCACTGATACGTAATAGTTACGGAACCTTGGTAAGCTGCGGGACAGGAGGATGAAGCAATGACGATTTTCTCACGCTTTACGCTCAAACGCGGCCTGGCCGCTGGCGCCCTTCTGGTCGCGCTCGCCGCGCCACTGGCCGCTCCGGCACAGGCGCAATACTGGCATGGCGGCGGTGGCGGCTGGCACGGCGGCTATGGCGGGTACGGCGGCTACCACGGTGGCGGCTATTATGGCGGCTACGGCGTTGGCGCGGTGGTCGGTGGTGCCCTGCTCGGCGCCGCGCTCGGCACAGCTTTGGCCGCTCCGGTCTATGCGGCTCCGCCGCCAGTCTATTATGCGCCTCCGCCTCCGCCGGTGTACTATGCGGCACCGCAGCCTTACTATTATGCAGCGCCGCCTCCGCCGCCGCCGGGTTATTATTACCAGCACTGACGGGTAGGCGTACAGAAGAAGCGTCGCGTTCGGCGGCGCTTCTGCCGTCGCGAGCCGATGTTGTTGGATGAACAATTGCTTGGCGCTGAGTAAGAGCGGGCCGCCGCATTCCAGATATTAATGTCCGGTTAAACACTTTCACCGAATGCTCCGCGAACAAAAGACGCGGAGCTGAGCCATGTCAGGCATTCGAATTATTCCCCCCGCCAGTGGCGAGTTTGTGGAAGAGCGAGATGGCTTCGTCTGGCAATGGGGCCGCTGGATACCGGAGGCGAATTTCTCACATCTCTTGCAGCAGAATGCTTCATCGGCGATCACGAACTACCTGACGCAACGGAATGAATGGACGCGGGAGCATGCCGCGGGTGGGGCGTTCGAGGCCGGCTATCAGCGACATCACTTACATGGCCGCCACCATTATCCCCAACTTCGCCATGATAACCGGACCTGGCCCCAGGTGATCGGGGGGTTCTTCGGTAACATCGCCCGCGA
>NZ_LMUQ01000026.1:123967-264273 GCF_009765865.1 Acidisoma sp. L85 | reverse complement strand
ACTCTTGGGAATAACGCTAGTATCTGTCTATAACCGATCGGCGAGCGGCGACGTCGCCGGCGCGGTCGCCCGGGAGGACCGGGATCTGGAACTTGGCGCAAACGCGCCATTCTTGGCGGGTCTACCCTCGGGCGGCGAGATAGAGGCGCCATGGCTTCCCGTCATGCAGCCACAGCTGTCCGCGTCGAGCCCGGAGCTCACTTCGCAACCTGCGTCGCTCCGGCGCTCGCAATCCGCGTTGTTCTAAGGAGCATAGATCGATCTCGCCAACGGGTCCGGCGCCGGGAGGGCGAGGTAGACGCTATCGGTCCAGACTTCTCCCACACGAAAGGTCGCCTGCGCCTCACCGGTTTTCTCGAATCCAAGGGAGAGCAACAGCCGCAGGGACCGGTCGTTGCGAGGATCGATGTCCGCCGTGATGGCGGTCACATCGCGCGCGAAAGCGCGGCCGATGACGGCCTGCAAGGCTTCCCGCGCGAGGCCTCGTCCCCAATGGGAGCGGCTGAGGAAAAAGCCGATCTCGGAGCCCTGCCACAGGCCCGCTTTGCCGATGACAACGCCATCCTGTGTGATGACGAAATCGTCGCTGTCTCCGGCCACGACCGCGGCGATCGTCGTTTCCACAAACGTCCGCGTTTGCGCCTCGGTCTCATGCGGCAAGTTTGACCAGTAGCGCATCACGTCGGGGTCGCTCAAAGCGAGGTGCAAGGCGGGCACATCCGCCAACTCGAACCGGCGAAGGCGAAGACGCGGCGTTTCCAGCACGACGTCGGTCATGGCTGCCTCCACAAAAAAAGGGCGCCCGCAGGCGCCCTTTCCGATCCGGCGATGCTGCCGAAACCGCCCTCAGCGCGAATAGAATTCGACGACGAGGTTCGGCTCCATCTGCACCGGGTAGGGCACGTCGGTCAGCTTGGGCGCGCGCAAGAAGCGGCCCTTCATCGCGCGATGATCGACCTCCATATATTCCGGCACGTCGCGCTCGGAACTCTGGGCGGCATCAAGCACGACGGCCAGCTGCTTGGATTTGTCGCGCACCTCGATCACGTCGTCATTGCTGACGAGGTAGGAGGCGATATTCACCTTGCGGCCGTTCACCATCAGATGGCCGTGGCTCACGAACTGCCGGGCCGCGAAGGGCGTCACCGCGAATTTCAGGCGGTATACAACCGCGTCCAGCCGGCGCTCGAGCAACTCGATGAGGTTCTCGCTGGTGTCGCCCTTACGGCGCACGGCTTCCTCATAATACTTGCGGAACTGCTTCTCGCTGATGTTGCCGTAGTAGCCCTTGAGCTTCTGCTTCGCCATCAGCTGAACGCCGAAGTCGCTCGGCTTCTTGCGGCGCTGGCCGTGCTGGCCGGGACCGTAGTCGCGCTTGCCGATCGGGGACTTGGCACGACCCCAAAGGTTCACGCCGAGGCGGCGGTTAATCTTGTACTTACTCTCGAGGCGCTTGGTCACGCGCTACTCCTTCTCGTGTTGCGCCAGTAGTCCATCCCGGCCTGCCGCCCTGGGGCGGAAGACAGCGAAAGGGCGGCGACCGGCCCCAATAGGAGCAGTCTCCGCCCGAAACGCCTTGGGTGGCGGGCGCGAGGCACGGAAGGCCGCATCTCGTCCACATTCCCAGCAATGGCGCGCTGTCTAGGGCGCCGCGCCGCCGCTGTCAAACCATGGCAGCCCCCAAACTCAGCCTTCGGCGATGAGCTTGTTCGAGGTCGCGCCGCCTCGCGCCGCCGACCAGTCCGCCGGAGCTTCAAGGAAGCGATGGACTTCGGCCAGCGCCGCGGCCGGGAAGTAGGAGCGTTCACGGCAGGCCTCCAGCACATCCCACCAGGTGCAGAGGTAATGCAGGGCGATATCGTTCTCCGCGAGAGTCTCCAGGCTGCCCTCGAAGACGCCGTAGAAGAAGATGACGAAGGCGTGGTGGACGAAGGCGCCGGCATCGCGCAGCGAATTGGCGAACCGGATCTTGGACTGCCCGTCGGTGGTCAGATCCTCGACCAGCAGCGTGTGCTTGCCCTCCGGCACATCGCCCTCGATGAGTGAGTTCCGGCCGAAGCCCTTGGGTTTTTTCCGGACATAGGCCATGGGCGCGGCCATGCGGTCGGCGATCCAGGCGGCATAGGGGATGCCGGCGGTCTCTCCGCCCGCAACGACCTCGACCGATTCGAAGCCGATATGGCGATAAATCTTCTCGACCGCCAATTCGCAAATCCGGGTCCGCGCGCGGGGAAAGTAGATGATGCGGCGGCAATCGATATAGACCGGCGATTTCCAGCCCGAGGTGAGGGTGTAAGGCTCATCGGGTCGGAAATTGATCGCGTTGATCTCGAGCAGGATGCGGGCCGTGGTCATGGCCGCGTCCCGATCCCAGTCGCTCGCATGCCCCGCGATCTTGCGGGAAGGGACAGCCATGTCCGAACTCCTTATCTCCTTTTGGGGGTTCTAGTGGAAAACACCCTGTCCGCAAGGCGCGCCGGCTGGCAGTATGGGCTATCGGTGGCTCGCTTGAATTCACGGGCTACCGCCGATAGAGGACGACCAAGGGCCGCGATTGTCGCGGCTGCGTTGAGGCGAGGAGCCGATACCCCGGATGGTTCGCCAGTTCAGCAACATCGCGAGGCGCTGCGAACGTGCCGTGGCAACCGCCTATGGCGAGTTGCGGTCGATCGGCTGCGAGGACATGTCGGCCTTCCAAAGCTGCGTGACCCTCTACCGCATCCACCACCCGGAAGCACCGCTCACCGAGGCTCGCCGCCTCGTTGCCGAGTGGATCGATCACCATCATGTCCGCGCCGACGAGGGGCCGACCAACGGTTGCGACTGCGCCGACTGATTTTCGGCCATGACGATCGAGTTGCACGGGCATCGTGGTGCCCGTGGCCTATGGCCCGAGAACTCACTCCCCGGATTTGCCGCCGCCATCGCTCTTGGCGTTACCGCCATCGAGATGGATATCGCGCTCACCGCCGATGGCGTGGTCGTTCTGAGCCATGATCCTGGGCTCGACCCCGATCTTACCCGGCTGGATGGCGACTGGATTGATGCGCCGACACCGCGCGTGCTCGATCTGACTTTGGCGGAACTCTCACGTTACGACATAGGTCGCATCCGCCCGGGGAGCGCCCAGGCGGGCCGTTTTCCCGATCAACGCGGCCTCGACGGGCTGCGCATTCCGACGCTCGCCGAGGTCGTCGCTTTGCGGCCGGAGGTCATGCTCAGCGTCGAGCTCAAGACCCACCCTGACCGCCCAGCGGACAGCACCTCTCCCGAGGTCATGGCCGATGCGGTTTTGGCGGTGCTGGAGGAGGGCGGGGGGCTCGGCCGCGCCCGCGTCATCTCCTTCGACTGGCGCGGGCTGCGCCACCTAAGACGACGCTGTCCCGGTCTCAGCCTCGGCTTCCTGACGGATGCGGAGAGCCTGGCCGATGCTGCCCTCTGGTGGGATGGCCCGACCGCCGCCGACTATGGCGGCTCCATCCCGCGCGCCGTCGCGGCCGAAGCTGCGGCAGGTGCCATAACAGCCTGGGGACCGGACCACGAGGGTCTAAGTGAAGCGCAGGTGGCGCAGGCCAAGGCGCTTGGTCTGCTCGTCAACCCTTGGACGGTCAACGACGAAGCCGAAATGACCCGCCTCCTTGGCTGGGGCGTCGGGGCGATAACCACCGACTATCCGAACCGCGGCCTGCGCGCGATCGCGGCCTTCGCCGCGACGTGACCCATAAGCGAAGCGAATGAGCGTTACGCCCGTTCGCTCATCGGTATGAAGTCCCTCGCGGTCTCGCCCGTGTAGACCTGGCGTGGCCGGCCAATGCGGTTCGCCGGATCTTCGACCATCTCTTTCCACTGGCTAATCCAGCCGACCGTGCGCGCGACGGCGAAGAGCACGGTGAACATGCTCGTCGGGAAGCCCATAGCCTTTAGGATGATGCCCGAATAGAAATCGACATTCGGGTACAGCTTGCGCTCGACGAAATAGGGATCGTGCGTCGCAATCTTCTCTAGCTCCATGGCCAGATCGAGCAGCGGATCATCCTTGATACCAAGTTCGGCCAGAACCTCGCGGCAGGTCTGTTCCATGATCTTCGCGCGCGGATCGTAGTTGCGATACACGCGATGGCCGAAGCCCATCAGTCGAATATGGCTCGTCTTGTCCTTCACCTTGGCGATGAAGTCCGGGATGTTGTCCTTGTGCCCGATCTCGCCAAGCATCTTCAGCACCGCCTCATTGGCGCCGCCATGCGCGGGACCCCAAAGCGAGGCAATTCCCGCCGCGATGCAAGCGAAGGGATTGGCGCCGGTCGAACCCGCCAGCCGCACCGTGCTGGTCGAGGCGTTCTGCTCGTGATCCGCGTGCAGGATGAGAATACGATCCATCGCCCGAGCGAGAACAGGACTTACGACGTATTCCTCGGCGGGCACCGCATTCATCATGTAGATGAAATTCGCCGCATAGCCGAGGTCGTTGCGCGGATACATGAAGGGCTGGCCAATCGAGTACTTGTAGGCCCAGGCTGCGATTGTCGGAAGCTTCGCGATCAGGCGGAAAGCGCTGATGCGGCGATGCTCGGGGTTATTGATGTCGAGACTGTCGTGATAGAAAGCCGAGAGCGCGCCGACGACGCCACACAGCACTGCCATCGGATGCGCGTCACGCCGAAAGCCCTCGAAGAAGCGGCGAAGCTGTTCGTGCACCATGGTGTGACGAATGACGCCGGTGTGAAAGTCTTCCATCTCCACTTCGTTCGGAAGCGAGCCGTTCAGCAGGAGATAGGCGACTTCGAGGAAGTTCGACTGTTCGGCGAGCTGGGCAATGGGATAGCCGCGATGCAGCAGGATGCCCTCATCGCCATCGATATAGGTGATCTTACTTTCGCAGGCCGCAGTGCCGCCATAGCCAGGGTCGAAGGTGAAGATACCGAGGTCGGCATAGAGTTTTCGGATGTCGGCGACTGCCGGGCCGATTGTGCCGGTAATGATCGGCAACTCCGCCACCCGGTTGGAGCCGTTCAGCGTGACGGTCGCCGAGCCACTGGCCGTATCGGTCATTGTGCCGCCCTTTGCGTTAGTACCCCTCGACAAGCATGGCTCGGAGGGAAAGGTGGGATACCTTCAAGAGCACATAATATCGCCGGCTCACCCTGGCAATCTTCGCTGCTGCAGCAACCGCGGCGCAGCAGCCATCGCGGGGTGTGAGGTCAGTCGCAGTGATGAAGTTAGAAGGCGCCGGACTTAAGCAGCTTGCGCCAAAGCTCGAGAACCTCGCCGCGATCGCTGCGGCCGCCGCCAACACCGAAGCCGCGCACCAGCCCTAAAGCCTCGTCAGCGCGCGCGTCAGGTTTGGGCGGACGGAGATCGCGCGCCAGACCCGCCGCGACGATGCCGTCATTGTGTTTTCCCATACTCTCCTGCAGTTGAGACAGCCGCTGGACAAGCTTCCTCGCCTCACGCTCAGGCAGAACATCGGAAAACATTTCAGTCTGGTAGCGCAGCTTCTTACATTTGATCCGGAGCCTGTGGAGGTCCGCGTCCGATAGCGCCATCACTTCGCTCGTGGGGCACGCGATCTTCTTCCAGCGGCGATGAATCAGATGCCGCGCGTAGCTGTCGATCGTCTCATAGGCTGGCTCGGACAGTGCGGGCGGCAGCGGGACATCCGCCTCGGGATCCGAGGCGACGGCGTCGATGGCTTCAGCAAGCGTCGGCTCTGCGGCCAACTCAGGGGAAAGCTCATTCTGCGCCTCACCCTTCCAGCCTTCACCTAAAGTGACAGCCACCAGATCCCAGGCTAGCTGCCGGAAAGCATCCCCGGCCAGCCATTGAAGAAGCGTGGCATAGGCCTCCCTCCGCCGCTGTTCCGCGGTCTGCCGTAGCCAGGCGATGGCGGGATCTTCCGCCGGCAAGCCATCCGCGAGCGGCCCCACCGTTTCGGCAAGGAAGACATCCCAATCCCTGGCGGGACCCAAGGCTTCCTTCAGCCCGCCCAAGGCGAGTTTCAGCGCTTCCTCGGTCTCTCCCAGCAGCGGCCGGAAGGCGAAAAGCAGCGCTCGCAGCCGGCGCAGCGTCACCCGCGCCTGGTGGACATTTTCCTCGCCGCTGTCGTGCTTGATCCCGCCGAGCAGGTTGAGAAGCGTGCTGACCCGGTCACGCAGCAAAGTCCCGAATGCCGTGGCGGCGGACATCTCCGGACTAAGCCTCACCGGCACCCGCCCCGGCAGCGTAGCCTCGGCAAGCTTCAATGCCTCATGCGGCAGGCTGCGAAGGGATGGCGTGAGCGCGGTGTCCCGCCCGACCAGCTTCGCGAAGGACAGCGCCGCGGCGACATCTCCCTCGATCTCGATGCGCGCGACCGGACGCGAGGCGGTGATCTCCCCGTGCAGGTTCACCGCAGTCAGCGTGCCGCTCAGGATGCGGAATTCGAGCGGGGCGCCGTCATGGTTCAGGCCTAGTCGCTGCAAGCGGCCGTGCAGGCTTGCGAAGGGGCGGAGCGGGCCCGGCAAAGGATGACCAAGGCGCTCCTCGATTCCCGCCGGGTGGATAGACGTCGCGGAGGGCGGGACGGGCCGCCCAGGACCCTGGCGCCTCGCGCGTCCCACAGTCTCGGCGCTCCATACCGGGGCAGCCTCGACCAAGGCCAGGTCGCATGCCGCGAGGTCCCAGCCGGTAGTGTCGTAAAAGGTCCGGGTCACTGTGCGAAACCGGCTGCGGGTGCCGCGTGGTCGCCCGAATGCCGCGTGGCGGGGGAGGGCGAGCGCGACCTCGGTTGAGCAGATCATCTCGATCGTGGGCGCCTGGGCACCGGGCTGCCCCCTCTTACTCATGGCGCTCAAGCGTTTCCTCGAGTTTCGGCGGGAGTTACGAAATTTAACAAGCGCGCGCCGTGCGGCAGGTCGGACCATTGGCCTGCAACGGAGAAGTCGAGCAGGCCGCCGGTGGGCAGGCCGCGCGCCAGCCGGCTCGTGAGTTTGCCGCCCAGGCTTATGCCATGCGCCCCACTGAGCATCATCGCGAGATCGTGCAGGCCGGGATTATGCGCGATCACCAGCACGCGCTCGATCTCGCGCGGGGTGAGCGCGAGATAGTCAAGGATCTGCCGCGGGCTCGCCAAATACAGGTCGCTGCTCCGCTCTATCCGAGGCGAACCCGGCAGCGGCTCAAGCAATTCAAGCGTTTCGCGCGTGCGCCGGGCGGAGGAGACGAGAACCAGTTGAGGTGCGAAGCCAAGGCCAAGAATTGTCTCGCGCATACCAGAAGTAGCGGACCGGCCCTCGCTATCGAGGGGTCGATCGTGATCGGCAAGACTGGGGTCCTCCCAGTTTGATTTGGCGTGCCGGAGCAGAAGCAGCTGACGCATGAGCGCGATCCTGCCACGAAACCCGACCCCTGTCGTCAGGGACATCCATCCTCACCTATTGTCCGTAAAACATGGCTGAGGCTTAAGACGCTTGGCCATCCATGTCAGATTCGCCTCTCCGGCCGGATCGAGACTGCAGGAAGGAGGACGAACCAGATGCTCGATCACCTCGAACTGGCGAAACGCGAGACGCCCACCAACACAGCATTGCCTCGGGCTGTCGGGCGCGCCGCATGATTGGCGGTTTCTTTCACTCGCTCCAATCTCCGGTTGTGGCGCCAGAGAAGCAGAGCAACAGCGTCCCGGGTCGGCGCCGCTTTTTGCTGGGTGCGGCGGCGGGGGCGACAGCCCTGGTGCTCGACCACCCGGCATTGGCACAGGTCATCCCGGCGTCGGGCCACGCAACCTACCAGCTCGTGCGCCATGGCGATGTGATCGGGCATGAGACGATCAGCTTCAACCAGTCGGGCGGCATGCTGACGGTGACGATCGAGGCTCACATCAGAGTCACGCTGGCGATGGTGACGATATACGCGCTCGATCATCACGAGACGGAAACCTGGCAGAACGGCACTTTCCTGAGTTTCTCGTCGACGACGAACAAGAACGGCACCAAGTTCTACGCCCAAGGATGGCGCGACAACGGGCAGCTCATGGCGCGGGGCACGCGGCACCCGGCGACCTATGTGGCACCGCCGAATGCGCTGCCGACCTCGCAATGGAATCACGCGATGCTGAGCGGGCCGATGTTGAATACGGAAGACGGCCGGCTCATGCACCCGCATGTGGTTGACATGGGGCTGGTCAGCCTGCCGACGGCGAGTGGTGGCACCGTCACTGCGCGGCATTTCAACGCCAGTGGCGACTTACGGTTCGACACCTATTTCACCCCGGCCTGGGATTGGGTCGGTCTTTCCTTTCATGCCGATGACGGTTCACTCGTCACCTATCAGAAAGTCTGAAATCCTTGGCGACTCCCCTGAAGCTGGCGATCGAGATCGTCACACCCTTCGCTCAGAATTGCGCGATCCTCTGGGACGACTCGACAAAGCATGGCGTGATTGTCGATCCAGGCGGGGAGGTCGATCGTCTACTCGCCTCGATCGATAAACTCGGCATCCACATCGACCGCATCCTGCTGACGCATGGCCACATCGACCACGCGGGCGGGGCAGCGCGGCTGCGGGACGAGCTAGCCGCACGTGCCGGCACACCACCGCCCATCGAGGGACCGCACGAGGCCGACAAATTCCTGCTCGACAATCTTGAGATCACCGGCAAGGGCTATGGCCTCACGGATGCGCGCCCCGTCGTGCCCGATCGCTGGCTCGCGGAGGGGGATGAGGTCGAGATCGCCGGGGCCCGTTTCGCGGTGCGCCACTGCCCCGGCCACTCGCCCGGCAGCGTGGTTTTCATCGCCGCCGATTTGGGTTTCGCCATTGTCGGTGACGTCCTGTTCCGGGGCTCGGTCGGCCGCACGGACTTCCCGTACGGGAACACGGAGGCGCTACTGGAATCCATCCGCACGAAGCTGATGACGCTCGATGACAGCGTCGTTTTCATCTGCGGCCACGGTGCCCGCTCGACGATCGGGGCGGAGCGGCGTAGCAACCCTTATGTCCTCGCGGCCGAGTGACGGAACCCGCCTAGCAAGCCACGGCGCGGCGTCCCTGACCATCGAACCGGCCGATGTCGCCATCATCGGCGCCGGTGTGGTCGGTTGCGCGATCGCCCGCGCCCTGGCGCTTGAGGGCCTCTCGGTCGTCCTTATCGAGCGCGGGCGAGACATTTTGTCGGGCGCCAGCAAGGCCAATTCCGCGATCCTGCATACCGGTTTCGATGCGCCCACTGGCAGCGTCGAACTGCGCGCCATGCAGGCTGGCTACGACGAATATCTCGCGATCCATGAGAGCCTTAACCTGCCGCTGTGGAAAACCGGCGCGCATGTCGTCGCCTGGACAGAGACAGAGGTCGCGAAGCTCGACGCGATCGTTGCGAAGGCGCGGGCCAATGGCGTGGCGGACGTCGCCCGCATCGAGGTGGCGGAGTTGTCGCGCCGCGAACCGGCCCTTGCCCGTGGCGCACTCGGCGCCGTTCAGGTGCCGCGTGAGTTCCTCATCGATCCGTGGTCGGCGCCGCTCGCTTACGCGTTGCAAGCGATGGCCCATGGCGCGCGCGTGCTGCGCGATGCGGCGGTGACAGCTGCGCGGTTCGATGGCGATGGCTGGGTGATCGAGACGTCGCGTGGAATGGTGCGCGCCAGCGTGGTCGTCAACGCGGCCGGTCTTTTCGGCGATCACGTTGAGGCTTTGGCGCGAACCTCACCTTTCGCGATCCGCCCAAGACGCGGACAGTTCCTCGTCTACGACAAGCCCGCCGCCGCGTTGATGCAGTCGATCCTGCTGCCAGTGCCGAATGAGCGCACGAAGGGCATCGTTCTCTGCCGCACTGTCTACGGCAACCTGCTCGTCGGCCCAACCGCCGAGGAGGTCGATGAGCGGGAGAATGCCACGACCACGGAGGACCAGCTTCGCATGCTGCGCGAGGTCGCTGAGACCCGGCTCCCGGCGCTGCGCGACATACAGATTACCGCCACCTATGCCGGGCTGCGGCCAGCGACGGAGCGGCAGGATTATGTCGTGGAGGCGGTACCTGACCGCCGCTGGATCACCGCCTGCGGCATCCGTTCAACAGGGCTGACCGCCTCGCTTGGTGTGGCGGCCATGGTGCGCGCGCTTTACGCGAGTCACTTCGGTCCGCCGCGTCCGGTGCCAACGCCGCACCTTATCCGCATGCCGAACCTGGCCGAGGATCGGCCGCGCGGGATCGACGGTCCGGCGCCCGGCGCGATCATCTGCCACTGCGAAGGCGTAACCCGGCGGGAAATCGAGGCGGCGCTCATTGGGCCGCTGCCCGCGGCGGATCTCGGTGGCCTCAAGCGGCGCACGCGGGTGATGATGGGCCGCTGCCAAGGTTTCTACTGCGCGGCGCAAGTCGCGGCGCTCGCGCCCAAGCTGGTCACGCCATGAGCGCGGAACGCGACGTGGTGGTGATCGGCGGTGGCCCAACGGCGGCGGGGGCGGTGCGGGCATTGGCCAGGAAGGGACGGCGCGATGTCATCGTGCTGGAGCGCGAGTCGGAGGCGGGCGGCATTCCCCGGCATTGTGGCCACACGGGCTACGGCGTCGCCGAATACGGCCGCCTCATGCCCGGCCCGAACTTCGCCCGCCGGCTTGCGGCGGAGCTGGGGGCGGGTGCGGATCTACGCCGCCGGCATACGGTGCGTAGGCTGCAACCGGACGGCCAGCTAAGTGTCGTCGGTCCGGAAGGGTCGTATGAACTGAGGGCCCGCGCCGTGCTGCTCGCGACCGGGGCGCGGGAGACGCCGCGCAGCGCGCGGCTCGTCGGCGGCATCCGGGCGCCGGGTATCATGACCACAGGCACTTTGCAGCAACTGGTCTATCTTCAAGGCGCGCGCCCGGTGCGGCGGGTGGTGATCATCGGCACTGAGGTCGTCTCCTTCTCGGCCATCCTGACCTGCCGCCATGCCGGCATCGAGATCGCGGCGATGATCGGGGAGGGTTTCCGCACGCTCGCCCGCTGGCCCGCCCATCTCGTCTCGCGGCATGCCTTCGGCGTATCGGTGCTGCGCGGCGCGCATCTCGAGGCGATTGAAGGCGGGTCAACCGTGACCGGCGTACGCCTGCGCCTCGCATCCGGTCAGACAAGAGTCATTGCGTGTGACGGCGTGATCTTCACCGGAAAATTTCGGCCCGAGACGGCGCTCCTCGCCGATCATCCCGGACTCGTCGATCCGGGCTCACGCGGCCCATCCATCGACCAGTTCCGCCGCCTCGAGCTGCCGGGCTATTTTGCTGCGGGCAACCTCGTGCATCCGGTGGAAACCGCTGGGCGGTGCTTTCGCGACGGCATGGCGGCGGGCGAGGCAATCGCCGATCACCTCGCGGGGGTTTTGCCGCCGTTGGGTGACACGCGCCTGATTCGTGCGGCGGGCGCGATCCGCTCGCTCTATCCGCAGCGCCTGGCCGGGGAGGGTATGGCGCCGATCCACTTCCAGGTAACCGAAGAAGTGCGCGGGAAGCTCGAGATCCGTCTGGACGGCACACTGATTTGGTCCCGGCCGCGGCACTATCTGGCGGAGCGTCGCCACACCATTCCACCCTGGCGCCTCGCCGGCAGGCACTTTGCCGAGGCTGAGGTGCGCATCGCGTGAACGCGCAGCCCATCCTCGGGATCGACCAAGGCACCACAGGCACCAAGGCGGTGCTGCTTTGGCCGGACGGCCGCCACCGACTGGTCTTCGAGCGGCGCCACGCCCAATCACACCCGAGGCCGGCCCAGGTCGAACACGACCCAGAGGAGTTGTTGGCAAGTATTGCAGCGGCGCTTGCCGCGGGGCAGGCGGAGTCACCGGCGGCAATCGGCCTCGCCAATCAGGGCGAAACCGTTATCGCCTTCGATGCCGAGACCGGCCGCGCGATCCATCCCGCGATCGTCTGGATGGATGCGCGAGCGGAGCAACTTCTGCAGACCCTTCGCGTGGCGGGAGCGGAGGAGGTCAGCCTGAAGCATTCCGGGCTGCCGCTGGACGCATATTTCTCCGCCGGCAAGCTGCGCTGGATCCTCGATAACGTGCCGGAGGCGCGGCGTCTCGCGACCTTCGGCCGTCTTCGGCTCGGCACGAGCGACGCTTTCTTCCTCCATCGCCTTACGAGCCGCTTCGCGACCGACCTCTCCACCGCCTCGCGCACCGGCCTGCTCAATCTCAACACCGAGCGGTGGGACGAGACGCTCTGCGCCCTTTACGGCATCTCGCCTGAGACACTGCCCGAGATCCTATCGAGCGCCGACGACTTCGGCACGACGGCCGAGGGCATCGCCGTGCGCGCCTCGCTCGTCGATCAGCAGGCAGCCTTGTTCGGCCATGGCTGCCGGGAGCCGGGCGCACTCAAGTTCACCTTCGGCACCGGCGGTTTCGCCCTCGCCCTGACTGGCGCGGAGCCTGTGCGGGATACGACCAACGGCGTGCTGACGACGGTTGCCTGGCGGCGGCCGGGCGGCACGGACTATGCGCTCGACGGCGGCCTTTATCACGCCGCCTCGGCGGTCGATTGGGCGCGGCGGATCGGGCTGTTCTCGGACTACACGGAGATTGAGAGTTTCGACGGACCTTCGGCACTGGAACGCGGCCTCGTCTTCGTGCCCGCGCTGACCGGCCTCGGCTGCCCCCATTGGGACCGTTCAGCGGCGGGCACGTTTCTCGGGCTTGGCATCGATACGATCGGCCGGGAGATGGCGCGCGCCGTAGTGGAGGGCGTGGCGCTCAGAGCAGCCGAGATCATGCGGGCGATAGGCGGGTTGCTGCCACTGGCGGACACTGTCTCGATCGATGGCGGCCTATCGCGCAATGGCTATTTCTGCCGGTTCCTGGCCCGCGCTCTCGGCCGCGAGGTGCGGGTCTTTGAGGGTGAGGCGGCAGCCCTCGGCGCGGCGCTTATGGCCGCCGAGGGGCTGGGACGAGCGCAGGCGGCGCCCCATGCGGATGGCCGCCGTTACTCGCCCGGCCCGCCTGTGGCCGAAGCCGATCTGGTGCGTTTCGCTGAGGCAATTCGGCGCGCGAAGAACTGGCGCTGACCCCGGCCGACACACGGCGCCGGCCGGGAAACGCCGCGTCGTCTTAGGCTTCTGCCTCCAATGCCCGCTCCTCGGCGAGGATTGCGGCCTGGCGCGCGCGGATCGCGGCGTCGCCAATCGGCGGGCCCTTGAACCGGCGGCGCTCCAGCGCGAACCAGCCGATCACCAGCAGCACCAGGGCGCCGATCGCGTAGCTATCGAGAATGTCGTTCGGCGGCCGGGTGCCGATGTAGAGCAGGATAATTCCGCCAACCACGGTGATCACCGCGAAAGGCTTGGACAGCGCGCCGAGCCGGAAGGGGCCGAAATCGGTCCAGCTCCGGCCCTCGGCGAGAAGACCCGCGAAAACCGGCATGGCGTAGGAGACATAGAGGAACACGGCGCAGCCGGCGGCGAGCGCGTTGAAGGCGGGCGAGTAGAGCGTCGCGAGGAAGGACAGTACCGCGACGGTCCAGATCGCCGGAACCGGCGTGCGGTAATGCGGGTTCACCCGCTTCAGAGTGTTCGAGAAGGGCAGCCCGCCGTCGCGCGCGAAGGCGAAGAGCATGCGGGAGGTCGATGTGACGCCGGCCAGCGCGCAAAGGTAGTTGGCCAGCACGATCGCGATGAAGATCAGGTATTTGAGCCAAACCGCGATCGGCAAACCGCCGAGCAGGTTGAAGAAGACGTTGCCGCCGTCCTTCGCCGCCTTGGTCATGTCGGGCATGGCAAGCACGAAGGAGCAGGCCATGATGTAGCCGAATAGGCCGGACCAGACGACGGCATGAATCATGCCCTTCGGCACCGTCCGCTGCGCGTCAACCGTTTCTTCGGAGGTATGGGCGGAGGCGTCGAAGCCAGTGATCGTATAGAGCGGCAGGATAAGACCGAGCAGCAAGGCCATCAACGGCCCGGTATGGGTCGGGAAGACCCCGCCGCCCGCATCGCCGGTATTGTTCACGAAGGTGAAGAGGCGGCTGATATGGATCGAGGGTGCCGCGTAGAGCATCGCGATGGTCAGCACCACGGCGGTGACCAGGATGAGGTAGCCGGAAAAGTCGGTGAGCTTGGTCGTGACGCGGATGCCGAAATGATTGAACAGCGCCTGGCTCGCGGTGATCAGAATCACGCCGATAGCCTGCTGCGTAAGCCCCCAATGCGACACGTCGATGTGGAAGATATTGGTCAGGATCAGCTGGGTGAACAGCAGATAGACGCCGACATCGACCGAGGCCACGACGAAGATGAGGCCGAGCAGATTGATCCAGGCCGTCGCCCATCCCCAGCCCCGGCCGCCAAGGATCGAGGACCAATGGTAAAGGCCACCCGCCGTCGGATAGGCCGAAGCGATCTGTGCCATCGAGCATGCGACGATGACCGCGAAGACGGAACCGATGAGCCAGCCAACGCCGATGCTGAAACCGCCGGTCGAGCTGAATCCGAGCTGAAACGATGTGATGCCGCCAGCAAGAATACAAATAATTGAGAATGATATGGCGAAATTGGAGAAGAGTGGCATCCGGCGCGAAAGTTCCTGCGCGTAGCCCATCTTGTGCAGATGTTGGGTATCGCTATCGAGAACTTCCGGCTCGTGCGGCGATGGTGGTCGAAGAGGCCCGGTGGGCTGGGTCATGCGCAGCCTTTCACGAAATGATGAGGAAGGTTACGGGAATATTACCAAAAAACTCAACGACAGAGTTTTCTGCCGGCCGGCGCCGGGTTGGCAGTTCATGACGAAACTGACAGGATTGCCCTCGGCAAAGGCGTAGCGATCGAAGCTGCGGCCGCGGAAGGGGTGGTTGATGCAAGACATTGGAAATGCACGCCGGGTCGTCGTCGCCTCCTACCTCGGCTGGACCCTCGACGCCTTCGATTACTTCATCATGATTTTCGTCTTCGACGACGTTGCGCGGACCTTCGGAGTTGGGCTGACCACGGCCAGCCTCGCCATCACTCTGACGCTTGCGATGCGCGCCGTCGGCGCCTTCATCTTTGGCCGTCTCGCGGACCGGTATGGGCGGCGGCCGGTCATGATGATCAATATTCTCTGCTTCTCCGGGCTGGAGCTGCTGTCGGGTCTCGCGCCGACGCTGCTCGCCTTCATGTTTCTGCGCGCCCTTTTTGGCATCGCCATGGGCGGCGAGTGGGGCGTCGGCTCCTCGCTGACGATGGAGACGATTCCGGCGCGCTGGCGTGGCTGGGTCTCCGGCCTGCTACAGGCGGGATATCCCAGCGGCTATCTGCTGGCGACGCTCGCCTACGGCATTCTCGGACCTTATGTCGGCTGGCGTGGCCTGTTCATCGTGGGCGCGCTGCCGGCGCTGCTGGTGCTCTATATCCGCCGCAACGTTCCCGAGAGCCCGGATTGGGAACGCATCCAGGAGAAGCCGAAGGTCAAGATCACCGAGGTCCTGCGCCGCCACATCGGTCTCACGATCTACGCGGTGATCCTGATGACCGCCTTCAACTTCTTCAGCCACGGCACGCAGGACATCTACCCCAAGGCTTTCCTGAAGGCGCAGCATGGCTTCAGCCACGGCACCATCACGATGATCGCCTTGACCTATAATATCGGCGCGATCCTCGGCGGGCTGTCCTTTGGCGCGGTCTCTCAGCATATCGGCCGGCGCCGCGCCATGGTCATCGCGTCGCTGCTCTCTCTGCTCGTCATTCCGCTCTGGGCCTTCGCTTCGTCGCCTTGGGTGCTCGGCCTCGGCGCCTTCCTCATGCAGTTCATGGTGCAGGGCGCCTGGGGCATCATCCCAGCGCATCTAAACGAGCTGTCACCGGGCGAAATTCGCGGAACCTTCCCGGGCGTCGTCTACCAGCTCGGCAATTTCCTCGCCTCGTATAACGCGACCTTGCAAACGGCGATCGGTGCCCGGAACGGCCACAATTACAGCTGGGCGCTGGCCGGGGTGGCGGGCACCGTCGCGGTGGTGATCGCCCTGCTTGTCGGCTTCGGGGTGGAGAACCGGCACGTCAAACTCGGCAACGAGGCGCGGGAGGCCGAGCGATTGGCCTAGCGGAGTCGCCGCCTAAGCCGGCAGGGTCAGCACGATGCGGGTGCGGCCCTCGGGCATCTCCGGTGCGAGCGTGATGTCGCCGCCATGGGCAAGCATCACGTCCCGGGCGATGACCAGGCCAAGACCCGTGCTCCCGTAGCGATAGCAGCCGGAGAAGGCGCGGAACGCATCGTCCCGCATGGCCGGTGCGAACTCGGTGCCGTCGTCGGTCACGAAAATGACGATCCTGCGGGCTTCCGTACGTGCCTCGACCACGGCGACCTTTGCCTGGGCATCCGCTGCCACGCGCAGGACATGGGCAAAGGCGCGGTCGAGGTGAGCACGATCCGCTTCGACCTCCAGCTCGGCCGGGGCGCGGTTCTCCACCGACAGCGAGCGGTGCGTTTCCCCGAGGTTGAGTGCAATCTCGTCCACCAGCTCGGCCAATCGAAAACGCGACGGGGTGAGGGCAGGGCGCGCCTCTCCGGCGAAGTCGGACGCCGACTGCAGCATCGCGGTCGATCGTTCCACCGCACTTACCAGCCTGCCCCCCGCTCGGCTCACGGCCTTGTCCTCCGACTCCTGCAGCCGGTCGGCAACCAGCATCGCCGAGGTCAGCAGATTACGAAGGTCGTGGTGAACTTTGGCCGCCGCGACGCCAAGCTCGGCGAGCCGGTTCTGCCGCCAGAGAGCGTCGCGCAATCGCTGATCGTGGCGATGGATGGCAGCGGTAAGCGCCGCGACCTCGTCGGCCTCCACGGAGGCCAGCGAAAGCGCGTCCAGCTCCTCGCGCGTCGCGGTTAGCGCCCCGGTGATCTGTCCCAGTGGTGTGGCGATCCAGCGCCTTGCCAGCACCGCCGCGACTGAGGCCACGGCGAAGGCGGCAACCAGACCGATGAGGCAAAGCACCAGTATGGGTCCGGTCGCCATCGGCAAGAGAGCAGTGGCGGGGGCAAGGGTCACGGCCTCAGCGAGGACGGCGGCGATAAAGATCCGCAGGAAGAACCGACGAGGAAGGCCGTCCGACCTCCTCATGCAGAAGCGTTGGGCTGGCCGATATGTGGCTCCGGCGTGGCCTCAGCCGGCTGCGCGAGGGCGTCGTCTGCCGCCGCCTGGCCAGCCGTGAAAAGCTCCGTCAGGAAGTCGAACTCGGTGTTGAACTTACTGGAAATCGGCAGTTCCGCGAGCGTAGGGTCAGCGTCGATTGAGCGCAGCAGGATGCCGGCCGGCAAGGCCGCGAGTTCGGTCTCCAGCACCGTGTGGCACGCGATCTCGTTCAGCCGGTTCATGATCTCGGCCGGGGTCCTCGGCACGCCGCGCCGCCGCTCGGGCTGGCCACGGATGATCCAGAGTTCGTCGGGCAGCGGGTTGAGCAGCGGGCGGAGCGGCGGATTGCCGCTGTAGCCGCCGTCCCAATAGGCGCGGCCATCGATCTCCACCGCTGGGAACACCAGCGGCAGGCAGGCGGAGGCGAGCAGCACGTCGACGGTGATCGCGTCATTGCCGAAGATCACCGGCGCCCCGGTCTCCACGTCGGTCACACCGACATGGAGTCGCGGTGCATCCGGATGTTCCAGCAGCGCCGGGTCAATCAGCTCCTCGAGAAGCGCGCGGAGCGGATTGTGCCCAAGAGGGTTGAGCTGATGCGGGCTGAACAGCCGCATCGTCGTCTCGAGGCCGGCCCAGGCCATGTTGTTCGACAGATCCCAGCCGTAGAGCCACTTTTCCAAGGGCGAGCTGCGAATCGGGCTGAGGGCGCCGGCGGAGGCGACACCCTGCCAAAGGCGATGCATCGCTGCTCGGCCGCCAGCCGCTCCACCCTGCGCCAGACCCTGTACCAGCACGGCGCCCAACATCGCCCCCGCCGAAACGCCGCAGACCCGCGTTGGCACGACATCGCGTTCGAGCAGGCGGTCGATCACGCCCCAGGCGAAGGCGCCATGCGCAGCGCCGCCCTGGAGAGCGAAAGCAATGCCGCCCTGCCGGGCGTCTGAAGGAGTCGCGTTCAATGTCATTCCTGGGGTAAGTGAGCCTTCAACGAGGCGGCGGCAACTTCTTAGCGGATCCAAGTTCCAGTCGGCACCGCCCTCACCCCGCCCGGCCACCCCCGACAGTACGCTGATGGGTGGCCGGGTGGGGGTTAGGGCCGGTGCCAACTGGAACCAAAAATCCGCGTGGCATTGACGTGAGCTTCTGGCGGCCCCTATACACCGCCGCCGAAAACGGTGCCTGTGACGGGCGCCGCCTTCGTTGCTGCGGATGACCGTGCGGCCCCCTTCGACGGCGAGGTGGGGCCAAGCGTTGTTAAAGAGAGCTGGAGAGTAACGTGAAGCGCACCTATCAACCCTCGAAGATCGTCCGCAAGCGGCGGCATGGCTTTCGCGCCCGCATGTCGACGGTGGGTGGCCGCAAGGTGCTCGCCAATCGGCGCGCTAAGGGCCGTCAGAAGCTCTCGGCCTAGGCCCGACCGCACATCGCAAGGGCACGTCGCCATGGCGCCGACGCGGTTGACGCCGCCGGCGCGCCTTAAGCGCCGGGCGGAATTTCTCACTGTCGCGAGCCGCGGCGCCAAGGCGCCGATGCCCGGACTTGTGTTGCAACTTCTTTCGCGTGGCGACGACGCGCCACCTCGTATCGGCTTTACGGTGACCAAGAAGGTCGGCAACGCAGTGGTGCGGAATCGCACCAAGCGTCGCCTCCGCGAAGCCGTACGCCTGACGCTGGAGGCGGACGCCCATCGCGGCCTCGACCTCGTGGTGATCGGCCGGGACAAGACCGCAGCACGGCCCTTTCCAGACCTGGTGAATGACCTCCATGCCGCCATCGCCAGAGCGCGGCGGGGCAAGCGGTCATGATCGGCGGCCGTGAATGAACGACTTTTTGGCAACGCTGCTCCGCGCGCTTCTGATAGGGCTGGTTAAGGCCTATCAGCTGACCCTGCGCCCGATCCTCGGCAATAACTGCCGCTTCACGCCGAGCTGCAGCGACTATGCCCTGGAGGCGATCCGCAGCCATGGCGCCATTCGCGGCGGCTATCTGGCGGGGCGCCGCATCCTGCGCTGCCACCCTTGGCATGGCGGCGGGAGCGACCCCGTGCCTCCCGCCTCTTCGCGCTCAACCTAGGACCCTGTCGGCTGATGGATCAGAAGCGCCTCATTATCGCGATCGCCATCTCGGTCGCGATCCTGCTCGGGTTCGAGTTCCTGGTGCGCCCGCATCTACCTCAGCCACCGCCCGAATTGGCGCAAACCACGGCGCCTGCCTCCACCGGCAATACGACTCCGGGAGCGGGCGCGCAGCCCGGCATCGGTACGGCAACCTCGGCGGCCGCCACCGCCGCCGCGCCGCGCGTCACGATCCATGCCGAGCGCGTCGATGGCAGCCTCAGCCTGCGTGGCGCCACGCTCGATGACCTCGTGCTGAGCGACTATCACGAGACGGTCGATCCGAAATCGCCGCTGGTCCGGCTGCTCGAGCCGGCTACCCAGCCGCAGCCCTACTACCTGCAGTTCGGCTGGACCGGCGCACCCGGCGCCACGATCGACGGCGCGCCACTGAAGCTGCCCGACTCGAACACGCTCTGGACGGCATCTGCGCCGAACCTCGACACGGCCCACCCGGTTACCCTGCATTGGGATAACGGCCAGGGCCTCACCTTCTCGATCGTGATCGCGATCGATCCGCATTACATGTTCACGGTTGACCAGCAGGTCACGAATAGCGGCAAGCAGCCGGTCTCGCTCTATCCCTGGTCCCGCATCCGCCGAGACTACACGCCGACGACCGCAGGTTTCTATCTTCTGCATGAGGGTCCGGTCGGCGTCTTCAAAGGCACGCTGCACGAGTTCAGCTACAAGTCGATCAAGAGCGACGGCGCCCATCAGGATGGCATCGGCTATACCGAGAGCAGCGACGGCGGCTGGCTTGGCATCACCGACAAATACTGGCTGACCGCCCTCGTCCCCGATCAGCGCCTCAGCGCGACCGCCGATGTGCGGGAGATGCAGATCAACGGCACGACCGGCTTCCAGACCGACTTCATCGCCAATACGGCGCAGGTCGTCGCCCCCGGCGGCACGACATCCACCCAGACCCATGCCTTTGCCGGCGCCAAGGTGGTGAGCCTGCTCGATCGCTATGAGAGCGAGTTCAATATCCCGAGCTTCGACAAGGCCGTCGATTTCGGGATGTTCTACTTCCTGACCAAGCCGATCTTCTTCGCGCTCGACTACCTCAACCGCGTGCTCGGCAACTTCGGTCTGGCGATCCTGGTCTTCACGGTCGCGGTGAAACTGTTGTTCTTCCCGCTCGCCAACAAATCCTACAAGTCGATGAGCAAAATGAAGCTCCTCGCACCGAAAATGACCGAGGTGCGAGCCCGCTTCAAGGATGACCCGGCGAAGCAGCAGTCCGAGATCATGGCGCTTTATCGCGCCGAGAAGGTCAATCCGGCCTCGGGCTGCTTGCCGATGGTGATCCAGATCCCGGTGTTCTTCTGCCTCTACAAGGTCATCTTCGTGACCATCGAGATGCGGCACGCGCCATTCTATGGCTGGATCCACGATCTGTCGGCGACCGATCCCACCAATATCTTCACCCTCTTCGGTCTGATCCCCTGGGATCCGACGGCCATCGCCCCGTTCCTGCATCTTGGCGTCTGGCCGCTCATCATGGGCTGCACGATGGCGCTGCAGCAGCGGCTCAACCCGCCGCCGCCCGACCCGACCCAGGCGCGGCTGTTCCAGTTCATGCCGATCATCTTCACCTTCATGCTGGCGCGGTTCCCGGCCGGGCTGGTGATCTATTGGAGCTGGAACAACCTGCTCTCCGTCGCACAGCAGTGGTTCATCATGCGCCGCACCCGCCTCGCCAAGCCGCGTATCGCCCGGACCGATCGTCCGCGTGTCCGTTCCGGTGCCTGAGCCCGAGCCCGACTGGGACGAGCTGGAGGAGGAGCCCGGCACCCCGGCGCCGATCGGCCACAAGCCGCCCGACGCCGACCAGATCGAGGCGGGGCGCCTGCTGTTCGCCGCGCCCTGCACCTTCTTTTTCGCGGCCCAGCGGCTGGAGCAACTGCCGGCACCGCGCAGCATCGAGCTGGCCTTCGCCGGCCGCTCCAATGTTGGGAAGTCATCGCTGATCAATGCGCTGACCGGCCAGCATGCGCTTGCCCGCGCCTCCAACACGCCCGGCCGCACGCGCCAGCTCAATTTCTTCGATCTTGGCGGGCGCATGACCCTCGTGGACATGCCAGGCTACGGCTATGCCCAGGCCGAGAAGGCGGTGAAGGAGGATTGGCAGGGTCTCATGTTCGACTACCTGCGCGGCCGCCCGAACCTCCGCCGCATCGCCTTGCTGATGGATGCGCGGATCGAGCTGAAGCCCTCCGACACGGCGGTGATGGATCTGCTCGACAAAGCCGCGGTTACTTTCCAGCTCGTCCTCACCAAGGCCGACGGGCTGAAGCCTCCCGCGCTGGCCCGCAAGCTGGCTAGCCTGGAGGCGATGGCCCGCAGCCATCCGGCAGGCTTTCCCGAGGTGCTGGTAACCAGCGCCCGCAGCGGCGACGGCATCCCGGAGGCTCGCGCCGCCTTCGCGGCGCTGCTGGCTTAGGCGGGCCTGAGACGTGGTGATTTATTATTGAACCGCGACCCAAAGGATCCGTCATGGCACGCGAAGGCGTGCGGGGCACCCCGTGCCATCCACGCCTCCCGTCGTCACGCAAGTAAGGCGTGGATGCTCTGCCTTCGCGGAGCAGACGCAGTGAAATGCACACGGCTAAGACCAAAGACATCACGCTTAGCCCGGACCCTCGCAGGCACTGAAGCTGACGGCTTGACCCGCCGCGCGAGCCAGACCACTAGCTGAAAACCTGCCAATTGCCGGAGGGATTCGCGCGCATGACCAATGCGGCTGAGCGTTATCGGATTGCGGCCGAACAGGCCTCCACCGTATCGCGCGCACTTCCCTATCTCCGCCGTTATGCCGGTGCCACGATCGTCGTGAAATACGGCGGCCATGCGATGGGCGATGAGAGCCTTGCCGCCGGCTTCGGGCGTGACATCGCGGCGCTGAAGCAGGTCGGCATCAACCCCGTCGTGGTTCATGGCGGCGGCCCGCAGATCAACGCGATGCTTAAGCGGCTGGCGATCCAATCGACCTTCGTGGACGGACTCCGCGTGACCGACGCCGCGATGGTCGAGGTCGTCGAGATGGTTCTCGCCGGCACCGTCAACAAACAGGTTTCGTCGCTGATTACCCAGGCGGGGGCGCTCGCGGTTGGCATCTGCGGCAAGGATGGCGGCCTCATACGGGCGCGCAAGCTGACCCGGGTGAAGCGCGATCCCGATAGCCATATCGAGCGTGCCCTGGACCTCGGCTTCGTCGGCGAGCCGGTGCATATCGACATCCGCGTCATCCACGCGCTGACCGGCGCCGGTCTGGTGCCGGTCATCGCGCCTGTGGGCCTGGGGGATGACGGGCTGACCTACAACATCAACGCCGACACCGCCGCCAGCGCGATCGCCGCCGCTCTCTCGGCACACCGGTTGTTGATGCTGACGGATGTCCCCGGCGTGCTGGACGAGAATCGGGAACTGCTGCCAGAGCTGACGGTGGCGCAGGTGGAGGCGGGAATCGCGAGCGGCATGATCAGCGGCGGCATGATCCCGAAGGTCGAGAACTGCATCGCGGCCGTGCGCGGCGGGGTGCGCGGTGCCACGATTCTCGATGGCCGCGTCGAACACGCTTGCTTGCTTGAACTCTTCACCGAGGGCGGCGTCGGCACCATGATCTTGGGATGACAGCGAGCATGCGGACCATCTCGACAAGACTGCGGCCTCTCCGGCTGGGCGCGGCGCTTATGGTGGGGCTGGCCCTCGGTACCGTGGGCGCGCGAGCGGAGCATTCGGGCGATGTGTTCCCGGGCATCGGCGAGGTCTTCATCAAGACCGAGAAGGCGGTGGGTCAGCTCCCGAAGGTCGTGGTTACGGATAAAGCTGGCCGCGTGTTGCTGAGCACGGCGGTGGGTGGCACGCAATCCGACTATTTCAGGATCCAGCAGAATACGGACGGCACGCTGAACCCTACGGTGCATTACGCTGTGCTGCCCGGGCCGACGCCAGACTCCCGCGCGGTGCTTGCAGTGGCAGCGGCCACCGGCGGCTCGGATTGTGCCTATGAGGCGGTGGTTTTCGGCTCCAACCGGGGCAAGCTCAGCCTCTGGACGCCGCGCACGCTGGATACGATGGCGGAAGGCGGCATCTATGTCGGCGATCTTGGCGGAAGGAAGGGCTACGGCCTCGCGGTCTGGAACTTCATCTGGGGCAACGAGGCGCATGTCGATCCGCATCGCTACAAGGTGTGGTTCTATAAGCTGAACCGGCGGAGCATGGTCTTCGTGCCGTCCGGCACCCGCATGACCCGCGGGCGTTTCGCAAGCGATACCGCCGCGCTGCATGAACTTGGCCTGACCTTTCCGAACCTTACCCGCGCGATTCCGAAGCTGGCTTGCTGAAGGGTTGTTTGGGCCGTCCATGCCGACCTTTGGCCGAAATTTAACTGGCGTATCTGGCGTCAACGGACATGGTTCGGCGGAATACCCGTCATGGCACGCGAAGGCGTGCCATTCACGCCTTCTTCCTGGAGCAAGCAAGGCATGGATCCTCCGCCTTCGCGGAGGATGACGAGTGCGAGTGGTGGCTACACGCGGCGGACCTATTCAAACTAGCCGCAGCGTCTCCAGCGCTTCTCCAACCCGCCGCGCGACATCTTGTGATACCGGCAGCATCGGGCGTGGCGGCTGCGCGTTGCTGAGACCAAGCTGGTTCACGATCGCATAAACCACCCGGACGCTGCTGGCCTCTACGAACAGATCGAACAACCGGGCGAGACGCTGAGCGAGATCACGCACCTTCCGCGCGTCGCCCGCTTCAGCGGCTGACATGATCGGCGCGCAAAGACCGGGGAAAATTCCGCCGAGCACGCTGTACCAAGCGTCGGCCCCAGCGATCATCGCCTCGGCGGCCTTCCAGTCCATGCTGTACCCGACTGAGAAGTCAGCCGCCGCCACCTCCCGCAACCGGCGGAGATCCTCTGCGGCGGTATCGGCACCAGATGCCGGGTTCTTCAGCGCCACGATATGCGGCAGCCGGCTCAACCTGCCGACCAGCCCGGCGGAGAAGTCGAAGCGCGTTGCGCCGGGATTGTTGTAAATGCAAAGCGGCAAACCTACCGACCCCGCCACTGTCTCGTAATGGACAAAAGCCTCGTCCTCGGTCAACGGCGTGTAGGATACCGGCGCAAGCAGCACCGCATCTGCGCCCGCAGCCTTCGCGTCCTGCCCGAGCGCCACCGCTTCATCCGTCCGCAACGCGCCGATGCCGACCATGAGCGGCGCCCGCCCGCCAACCTCATCCACCGCGATCTCGATCGCCCGCCGCCGCTCCCCGCGTGTGAGATAGGGATAGGCGCCCGTACTGCCGAGCAGCCCGATCGACCCGACCTCCGGCCCTGTCAGCCGCCGCAGCAGCGCTCGAAGGTCCTCGGCAATGACCCGCCCGTTCTCGTCGAAAGGCGTGATGGGAAAGGCCGACAGGCCACGGAAGAGCGTCATGCGCGGACTACTCCTGCTCCTTGAGCTGCACGGCGTAATCTCCGAGCGGCAGCGTCTTGGCGATCAGCTTATGCGCCAGCATGAAATCCGCATAGTTCGTGTAGCGCGGGCCATCCAAGCGA
This sequence comes from Acidisoma sp. L85, assembly GCF_009765865.1. GTDB lineage: Bacteria > Pseudomonadota > Alphaproteobacteria > Acetobacterales > Acetobacteraceae > Acidisoma. The sequence continues at coordinate 239,544 of NZ_LMUQ01000026.1, read as the reverse complement.
AACGGATCGGCCGCGAAATAGGGCAGGGTCTGGAACCAAGCCGTCTTGTTCAGCGTGTCGTTTAAATCCGGATGCGACTTGATGAAGCCCTCCCAGGCCTCCTGCGGATGCGCTTGCAGATAATCCTCGCCCTCCTTCACGGCGGCGAGAAAGCGGGGGAGACGCGAGTCCGACAGCGACTTACGGTTGGCGATCAGGATCAGCTCGTCATCAGCCGGGACACCCTCGGCCTGGGGATCGATGACGACGGGCGACAGCCCATGCTCCTTCAACTCATTGACCTCGAAGTTGCGATAGGCGCCGGTCACCGCATCCACCTGATGCGCCATCAATGACGTCACCAGCGCGAAATTGACGTTGACCAGATGCACGTCCGAGAGGTGCAGCCCGGCATGGCCGAGCATCGTGTCGAGCAAAGCCTCGTCCAGCCCCGGCACGGAATAGCCGATGCGCTTGCCTTTGAAGTCCGCCATCGTGCGGATGCCGCTCGCTGGCAGGGCGACAAGCACGTTCAGCGGCTTGTCGATCAGCGTGCCGACGCGGACCAGCGGGAGGCCCTGATCCGCCAGCAGATAAATCTGGGTCTGGTAGCTCACCGCCAGATCCGCCTGACCGGCCGCGACCTCGCGCGGCGGCGTCGAGGGATCGGCGGGGGCAATGAATTTCACCTCCAGCCCGCGCTTCTTGTAGGCGCCGATCTGCTCGGCGACGAAGAGCGGCGCGTGATCGGGGTTCACGAACCAGTCCAGCACCACCGTCAGCCGATCCTCGGCGAGCGCTGGCCGGCTGAGGGAAGCAATCAAGAGCAGCGCGACAATGACTCGGATGAGCATGGCTGGAACCCTCGGGTGACGGGACCTAGGGATCGCAGGCGCACGGCCCACCATCAACTGGCATCGCGGAGACCTTGCCATGTTCAGAGCGAGGGCCGTGGCGATTTCTGCTCCGAAGCCCAGACAAGACCTTGAGGGAGCGCCCCGAATACCGCCTGCGGGCTGTTTCTTCCGGTTTAAGCCTTGTCGAATAGATCGACGTCATCGCGTGTTTCGATCAGGATAGCGAGGTTTGCAATGAATAACGCTAGAGAAGCTAACGGCGCGCGAATGTCTCAAGCAAAGATCCCGCAATCGCCGCGTGGGCAGGTCACTCGCAACCTCATCACAATGTCTGATCTCCGCCGTCGCGCGGCGCATCCTTTTGGCCGACCCACCATCTGAGGGTCTTGAACGAATTCGCCGGAAGACCCGGAGCCCCGTCAAGTCGCCGTCCGGAGTCCGCGATTGCCATCGTGCCGGGACTCAGCAACAGGGACCTTTCAAATGCGGATATCCCACTAGATGCCGACAGCTTTTATTACCGGCATCACCGGTCAGGACGGCGCCTATCTGGCGCAACTGCTCCTCGGAAAAGGTTATCGCGTCTTCGGACTGCTTCGCCGCTCCGCGTCCTCGGACGTCGTCGGAGAGCGGCTGCGCTGGCTCGGCGTGCTCGATCAGGTCGAGCTGATCGACGGCAATCTCACCGACCTCTCCAGCCTCATCCGGGCGATCGAACAGGCTAACCCCGACGAGGTCTATAATCTCGCCGCCCAGAGCTTCGTGACAGCGTCGTGGCAACAGCCGCTGCTCACCGGGACCGTCACAGGGTTGGGCGCCGCCAATCTGCTTGAGGCCTTGCGGATCGTTCGCCCGAAGGTTCGCTTCTACCAGGCCTCCAGCTCCGAAATGTTCGGCTTGATCCAGGAGCCGGTCCAGAACGAGCGTACGCCCTTTTATCCGCGCAGCCCTTATGCCTGTGCCAAGCTCTATGCCCATACGATGACGGTGAACTATCGCGAGAGCTTCGGCATGTATGCCTGCTCCGGCATATTGTTCAACCACGAGAGCCCGCTTCGAGGAATCGAATTCGTCACGCGGAAGATCTCGGACGGCGTGGCGCGCATCAAGCTTGGACTGGCGGACCATTTGACTCTCGGCAATCTCGATGCGCGGCGCGACTGGGGTCATGCGCGGGACTATGTGCAGGCGATGTGGCTCATGCTGCAGCAGGACGTGGCGGAGGATTTCGTCATCGCAACAGGCCAGGCCGCGTCGATCCGGGATTTCTGCCGGCTCGCCTTCGGTCATGTCGGCCTCGACCCCGAGATTTACCTCCGCTCAGACCCGGCCCTGTTGCGGCCCGCCGAGGTCGATCTCCTCCTGGGCGACGCCTCGAAGGCCCAGTCGAAGCTGGGCTGGAGCGCGGAGACGCCCTTGGCTGGCCTGGCGACCGAGATGGTGGAAGCGGATCTTGCGAGATATCGCGTGAAACTCAGGACGTGGTATGAACCCGCCCTAGTATGAATCCTCGCCGCATATTTCTGACGGGTGCCAGAGGTTTTGTCGGCGGCCACATGCTCACGCGGCTTGGGAAGTCCTTCCCGGACGCGATGGTTCATTCGTCGGCCGCCGACATTACCGATCGGCGGGCCATCACATCCGAAATAGCCGCGGCCCGGCCTGACGTTTGCATCCACCTGGCCGCCATCGCGGCGATCGCCGAGGCCAACCGGTCCTCGGAACGCGCTTGGCACGTCAATCTCGACGGCACGCTGAATCTGGCGCAAGCGGTGCGTGAGCACGTGCCTGATTGCCTCCTGCTCTACGCGTCGAGCGCGGATGCCTATGGCGGCGCATTCAAATCCCGCGTGGCGGTGGACGAGGCCGTGGCCCTGGCCCCGCTCAACACCTACGCGGCCACAAAAGCGGCGGCGGATCTGGCATTGGGCGCCATGGCAGCGGGTGGCTTGCGCTGCGTTCGGCTGCGAGCCTTCAATCACACGGGTGCCGGCCAGTCGGATGCCTTTGTGGTTCCGAGCTTCGCCCGGCAACTGGCGCTCATCGAAGCGGGCCGCTTACCGCCTGTGATCCGTGTCGGGGACCTCTCGCCGAAGCGGGACTTCCTCGATGTCCGGGATGTCTGCGGGGCCTATGTTGATTGCATAACCAATGCCGAAGTTCTGGCGCCCGGCACGATCCTCAATATCGCCTCGGGTGTGCCGCGACAGGTTGGCGAAGTGCTGCAAGCGCTTTTAGCAGCAGCACGGCTGACGGACGTGGCGATCGAGCAGGATCCAGCTAAGCTGCGGCCGAGCGATATTCTGCTCGCCTGTGGCGATTCGGCGCGGGCGCGGGAACTGTTGCAGTGGCAGCCACGCGTGCCTTGGGATCAGACGATCAAGGACGTGTTGCAGGATTGGCGCGAACGCCTCGCCTCCGCTTAGCGACGTAATCGCACCAGCGCTCTATCCGTTCAGCAGTCGCAGGAAGCTGCGAAGGCGGGTAAGGAACATCTCCGGGTGTTCGAGTTCGCTGCCCTCATGGGGCGCGGTATCCGCGCGCAGCGCCGCCTGGCCGCGTTGCGCGACGGCCTCCAAGCCCTTCGCAAGTTCGGGGCTGGCCTTGATGGCGGCGATCATCGCCTCCCTTTCCAGCTGATAGACCTTCAGCGGCGTCAAGGCGGTGGCTGTGGCGATGAAGGGCGCATTGGTAATCAGGCCGATCGCACCCACGGTCTCGCCAGGGCTCATCCGATACACGACACGCGGACCGGACGGCCCGTTCACCGTGATTTCGGCGGCACCGGACGCAATGACATAGAGCGCGACAGGGGTCTCGCCGATGCGGATCAGCGTCTCGCTCGCTTTCAGCCATACCGGCGAGAAGTGCTCCGCCAGCGAGTCTCTGTCGCCGGGCTGCAAACCGCCGAACAGATCCGACTGCTCCAGCAATTGGCTCAAGGTTGGGATCGCTATCGCGGGCACCGTTGCGACGCCCGGAACGGCCAGCGCGATTCCCGCATGGCGCAGATGGCGCTGGATTTGCGTGAAGAGTTCGTCGCGGGCCTTGCCGAGCCGGTCGCTCGACGGAACCGTGAAGCTGATCTCGTAGGTAACGCCGTCACCATGCAGGCCGGTGCAGGTGATCCCGGGCGGTGCCAGTGGGATACGGCAGGCGCGCGTCGCGGCGGTCAGGGCGGCGACGCAACGGTCCGAAGCCGCCGCTGGATCGAGCCTCAACTCAATTGAATCGCCGCGCGTCGGTGTGGGCAGGCTGCGATTGACCAGCCGCGCCTTGGCCATGATGCTGTTGGGAATCACGGCGATGTTGTTGTGCCCGGTGGAAATCTGCGTCGATCGCCAGGTCACCTGGATGACATGGCCCTCGATACCGCCTTCCACCCACAGCAGATCGCCGGCCTTGTACGGTCGCTCCAAACCCACCGCGATGCCGGAGAAAACATCCGACAATGTGTTTTGCAGCGCGAGGCCGAGCACGATGGCGATGACGCCCGAGGTCGCGAGCAAGCCGCCGATCGGCACGGAGAAAACAAAATTGACGATCGCCAGCGTCGTCGCGACATAGATCGCGCCGGCCATGAGATCCGAGACGATCTGCGTCTCCCGTGGCCGATGCTCCAGCACCACAAGCAGGCGCACGATGCCCACCGCGACGCGCGCGGCGATTACCCACCAGCCCGCTTCCACGAGCTTTTCCCAAAACAACACGCCTTCCTGGCCGTTGCCGTAGATCGGGCGCAACGGCGAGCCTAGGATGTGCTGGACAAGCACGGTGAGCACGACAAAGACCGCGACGCGCCAGCTCACCCTCAGCCAAAGCGGCCAGTGTGGCCGCAGCCGCGGCACAACGGCCGAGATCACCAGCACCAGCGTCGCGAGCAGCAGCAATTGAATCGGCTGGTTTGACATCACTGCCCTTGGCGCTTTGTAATGGCAGAGGACGAAGTGTTTTCCAGTTTACATCTCGATGATGTGCCGCACGACATCACCCCGGTCGAGGCGGTCGAAGGCTTCGTTGATGCCGGAGAGCGGACCCGTGCTGGACAGCAGCTTGTCCACCGGCAGCTTGCCGGCGAGAAAAAGGTCGATGTATCTCGGAATGTCACGCGACGGCACGCAACTGCCCATGTAGCTGCCTCGCACGACTCTTTCGTCGGCGACCAAGGTGACCGGCGGAATCTGGAAAATCGCATCGGGCCGCGCCAGCCCAGCACTCGCGGTGGTGCCGCCGCGTCGGGTGATGCTGAACGCCATCTCGAAGGCGCGGGGCGATCCCGCCATTTCCACGGCGTAATCGACGCCGCCATTGGTCGCCGCCCGGATCTCCTTCGTGGCCTCCGGATCGGTGGCGAGGAAGGTGTCGGTGGCGCCCATCGATCGCGCGAGTTCCAGCTTTTCCGGTAGGATGTCGATTGCCACGATGCGCCCGGCCCCCGCCGCGACGGCGCCGAGCAGCGCGGAAAGCCCGACGCCGCCGAGCCCGACAATGCCGACCGATTGGCCCGGCGAGACCTTGCAGGTGTTCACGATCATCCCGACGCCGGTCATCACCGCGCAGCCGAACAGCGCCGCATGGGTGAGGGAGATCGCATCGGTGATCTTCACCATCGAATGCCGCGAGATCACCGCATATTCCGAGAAAGCCGAGACCCCGCTGTGATGATTCATCTCCACGCCGTCGCAGGTGATGCGCCGCGCGCCGGAAAGCAGCGTGCCGCTGGCATTCGCCGCATGGCCCGGCTCGCAAAGCGAGGCCCGGCCGCTCGCGCAGCTTGGGCAAACGCCGCAGACCGGCAGGAAGGACATCACGACATGATCGCCGCGCTTCAAATCCTTGACGTTCGAGCCGGGCTCCTCGACCACGGCTGAGGCCTCATGGCCGAGTGCAACTGGCAGCGGCCTCGGCCGGTCGCCGTTGATGCCGGAAAGATCGGAGTGGCACACGCCCGCGCCCGCGATTTTCACCAGCACCTCGTCCGGCCCCGGCGGCGCGAGCTCAAGGGTCTCAATGCTCAAAGGCCGTGAGGTCGCATAGGGCTTCGGAAGCCCCGACTGGCGCAGAACAGCGGATGATATACGCATGGTGCTCCTCCTCGGGGCTGGTCCCCTTTCTTTCTCGGCGCGGCCGGTGGTTCATCCGGCCGCTTCCTTCCGACACAGCCGAAGCTTAAGCGGAAGGGCGCATGACACCACGGGGATTGCTATGCGGCAAGCTCACGGGGAAAGGCGTGAAACGACCGCGCGAGGGATCAGGTTGAATTAAGGTATTGAAATCGGTGTAAGATTGTTCGCCTCGCCGCGTGATTCCGTCCGCCATGCGACGACGTAGCGGCGGCTGATCGGATCGTGCTAGGCGAGGTTCGGTCCTCCGATCGGAGAAGAGATGATGGCTGATCCCGAAATCGACCGCATTCGCGAAATATTGGCGGCCAATCCGCGCCCTGCCGCCTTGGCTGAGCGGCGCGAAAGGCTCGACATGCTCGGCCGGACATCGAACCTGCCGCCCGATATTCGTGTCGAACCCGCCGATGCCAACGGTGTCGCGGCGGAATGGACGATGTCGCCGGAGGCCGATCCCTCCCGCGTGATGCTGTTTCTCCATGGCGGCGGCTATGTCTCGGGATCGCTGCTCAGCCATCGCGCCATGGTTGCCGAGGCCGGCCGTCAGGCGAAGCTTCGCACTTTCGCCTTGGCCTATCGTCTGGCGCCCGAGAACCAGTTTCCCGCCGCACTGGAAGATGCGGTGACCGGCTTCCGCTTTCTTGTCGCGAGTGGCATCGACCCGAGCCGGATCGTCGTTGCCGGTGACAGCGCCGGCGGCGGGATGACGATCGCCATGATGATCATGCTGCGCGAGGCGGGCGAGGCCCTGCCTGGCTGTGCCTGGTGCATCTCGCCCTGGGTTGATCTGGAAATGACCGGCATCAGCATGAGCACCAAAGCGGCGACCGATCCGATGATCCAGAAACCTTACCTTGAAGAACTGACCGGCCAATACCTCAACGGCACCGACGCCAGCAACCAGCTCGCATCGCCTCTCTATGCCAATCTGCGCGGGCTGCCGCCGCTCCTGATCCAGTGCGGTTCAGCGGAAACCTTGCTCGATGATTCGCTACGTCTCTCCGCCGCCGCGGCTGAGGTCGATGTGCGGACCACGCTGGAAGTTTATCCCGACATGATCCATGTCTGGCCGCTGTTCCATCAGCACGTTGCGGCCGGCCAGCGAGCACTCGTTTCCGCTGGCGACTTTATCCGCGCCGCTCTCGGCTGATTCGAGTCACACCAAGAGCCTAAGTCGCAGCCTGCATGTCCTTTGTAATTGCCGTACGGATAACCTGCGAGCGCCGGTAATATTGATGCGATTCGAGGAAGCCCGCAGGGTAGTCGGAGGCGGTGGCGGCGTCGAACATGGTGTAGGGCGGCACGGGAAAGGTCTGCGCATTGGCACGGTCGCGCGGCCCGTCCTGGCCCATCCTCTGCGCAAGGTTCACGACCTGGCTGAGCTTAAGCACGTCGTCGCGGTCGCTGTAATAGATCGAGACGCGGTCGGTCAGATGCACAAGACCGCTGAGGCCAAGCATGTTAGGTTGATCAAAGGCGTCAAAGCCACAATCGGCGGCGGCGAGAATCGTCAGGTCGAAGAGTGCGGCGTCCCCTTGGCCGTGCAGGAACCAGTTCTCCACGGCGCTATTGAGCGCCAGATTGCCCATGCTGTGGGCAAGAAGGAATGTCCGGCACTTGTTCGCGCGCGCCGTTCGCAGAATAGGCTCGAGTTTTGCGAAGAACGACATCAGATGGATGCCGGAATGCTGTGCCATGGCCTGATCGTGCTTGTAGGCATCGGGCAAGATCGGAACTTCGACGATCTTCCCCAGGGAGGGCCAGCTGAAGGAGATGATCGCGTCATTCGCGGCCAGAACGCGTGAGGCGGCCATCCATTCGCGATTAAACGCCGCTTGGGTGATCGCATCGGTAAAGGTGTTGTCGAAGCCGTGGATGAAGACCAGCAGGTTGCGTCCGGGTTGCGACAGATCGGCGGCTGCTTCTGTCGGGAAGCGGCCGAGAGTTGTCTCCTCGATGGCGGTGATGACGCCCGGGTTGTTGGTCGGAATATCCACGCCGTTGACGAAAGCGGTGCCGTAGACCATCGATTGTGAGTTCGAGGGCGGCTGGATATTCGGGCCGTAGCTTGCGGGATCGTCGGCCGGGCCGGTCAGGATTCGGTTGCTCGCAAAATACACTGTGGTTGCCATGGGAGGTCACCTTCCAGATTAAATGCATCGGAAGCCAAGCAATCTCGAACGCGAACGCCAAAGGACGCTCTAGCCTAATTTCCTCTCAGGGTAGTCATCCATCTGCGCTGAATGTAAGTGTGAGCGGAAGCAGCGCGCAACGGTCAGATCATGTACTTGCCACTCCGTGCCATTAGCGTGTTCCACGCCGCCGCCAGGGCAGGCAGCATTACCAAGGCTGCCGCCGAACTCAACGTGACGCCATCGGCCGTTAGCCAGCAAATTCAGGCACTTGAAGTCCAGCTCGGCACGTCACTGATGACCAAGACCGGCCGCCGTATCGTGCTGACAGAGGCCGGGGAGCGCTACTTTGAAAGTATTACCGACGAGATCGAGCGTATTTCCGAGGCGACGAAGAATATTCGTGGCTATAGAACTGTGACTACATTGACGGTTCGAGCCTCGCCGACACTATCGAATAAATGGCTGTTGCCGCGTCTTCGGTCCTTCCTTGACGCCTATGCTGATATCGAGATCCGGCTCGACGGGACGAATGAGTCGACGGACTTTACGCGTGAGGCTGTCGACCTTGAAATTCGCCACGGTGGCGGCCGATGGGCAGGTCTCTTCATCGAGGGGCTGGCGGACGAATCCTTCGTTCCGGTCTGCACACCGTCTTACGCCGCCGCTGAGAGCCTGGACGCGGGTGAAGTCGCCAACTTTCGGCTGATTCACTCGGTGAAGTCCCAGGCGCAGTGGCCGAACTGGTTCGTGATCGCAAATGTACAGCCACCCGCGCGTTGGCGAAGAATCCTGTTCGATCGCAGCCACATGGCGATCGACGCCGCCTCGGACGGTCTTGGGATAGCGCTCGAAAGCCGGTTTATGATGTGGCGCGAATTAAGCGACGGCAGCCTCATTTGCCCGGTGCGAGCACCGCCGCCGCTCATTCTCACGACGCAATGGATCGTCTGCCCGCACGACCATTTGAGGCAGCGAAAGGTGCGGGTTTTTCTCGACTGGCTGCGCAATGAGCGCGATTTGGCGGGTTACAGCTCAGCGGAGCCCATCAAGGCAATCGTTTAGCCTGGCTAATCGATCCGATCGAAAATCTGCATTGTTCTAACCAAAGCAGGCCCGTATCCTCCTCAGCAAGAAGACCACAGAGGAAAAACGTCATGGCGCCGGCCAAGTATGGCGGCCACCGAACAGTTTCCATGCGGATACTCGTGACGACCCTCCGGTAGGGCGCGGGCGTGCGAGCCTGAGCGGGCTCGACACGCGTTTATTTCAATCGATGGCTATCGGGCATTGGCGTCGTTTGAGTGACGACAACAAGGCCTATTGAACAGGAAAAGACGAGCATGAACCTCTCCTCACTGTTGGCTGCTCACGCGTCGAAGGGACGTGCGGTGCGTGTCGGTCTGATTGGCGCGGGCAAGTTTGGGTCCATGATCCTGGCGCAGGCGCAGCAGATTGTCGGGCTTCATGTCGTGGGCGTCGCGGATCTCGATGTCGCGAAAGCTCGCGCCTCCTTCGCGCGCGTCGGCTGGCCTGCTGAGCGCTATGCTGCGAAGTCGCTTGGCGACGCTCTGAAGTCAGGCTCCACATGTATCGTGGACGATGCGGCGCTGCTCGCTGGCTGTGACGAAATCGACTGTATCATCGAGGCGACGGGCCATCCGATTGCCGGCGTGCGCCACGCGCTTGCGGCGATCGAAGGTGGCAAGCACATCGTCATGGTGAACGTCGAGGCGGATGTTCTATGCGGACCGCTGCTGGCGGCACGCGCCGCGGCGAAAGGCCTGGTTTATTCCATGGCCTATGGCGATCAGCCGGCCATTATCTGCGAGCTGGTCGATTGGGTACGCTCCTGCGGCTTCGAGCTGACCTCCGCCGGCAAAGGCATGAACTTCGAGCCTCGCTACCGTTACTCCACGCCGGATACAGTCTGGGGTTTCTTCGGATGGAGTGAGGAAGAGGTTGCCAAGGGCGACTTCAATCCGAAGATGTACAACTCCTTCACCGACGGCACGAAAGCCGCGATCGAGATGGCGGCTGTCGCGAACGGCACTGGTCTCGACTGTCCGGATGACGGCTTGGCGTTTCCTCCGGCGGGCCTGCAAGATCTGGCACAGGTGTTTCGTCCTGCCGCCGATGGTGGCCGCCTGTCACGTAGCGGCCTCGTCGATATCGCCGCGAGTCAGGAGCCCGATGGTCGCGAGGTGCTGAACAATATCCGCTACGGCGTCTTTGTGACGTTCAAGGCACACAACGAATATGCGCGCGCCTGCTTCAAGCAATATGGGCTGCTGACGGACTCCTCAGGTTGGTATGGCTCAATGTGGCGTCCGTTCCACATGATCGGTCTCGAAACCAGTGTCAGCGTTCTGTCGGCGGTGTTGCGCGGCGAAGCGACCGGCTCGTCAAAGGAGTTCCGCGGCGATGCGGTCGCGACCGCCAAGCGCGATCTGAAGGTCGGCGAAATGCTAGACGGGGAGGGCGGCTATATGGTTTGGGCGAATGCGATCCCTGCCACAAAGAGCCTCGCCTTCGGCGGTCTTCCAATAGGCCTCGCCGGCAATGTGCGACTGAAGCGACCGGTCGCCAAGGACGCGATGGTAAGCTTCGACGATGTCGAGATGGTCCGAGATCTCGACGTTGTGGCGCTCAGGCGCGAGATGGAAGCCGCGGCAACCAGCCGGGCCGCGAAGGCCGCTTAATACGCCGACGCGCGAGACCGCTAAGCAAGAACCAGAAATGCCAAGCGGCGCCGGTATTGAATCCGGTTCCGCTAACGAAGGGGAAACGACCGTGAACAAGAAGTCCGCTATACTCGGGTCTACGACCGCGCTTGCCGCGCTGTTGCTCTGCGCGCCGGCCTTTGCCGCCAGCTCCTGCTCGGCATATCCGACTTCGCCGATCGACAAGATCGAGTCCTCCGCGATTGTTGCGAAATTCGGCGCACTGCCGAAGCCGAAGGATGAACTGAAATTCGCCTATGTCACGAAGACGCTGATCAACGAATTCTGGCAGGTCGTCGCGGCTGGCGTGAAAGGTGAATCGGCCAAATACGGCATCAAGGTCGATCTGCAAGCGGCGAATGATGAGTCATCCATGATCGAGCAATTGAACCTCGCTCAGACGGTCATGTCGAAGAAACCTGATGCGCTGCTGTTGTCGCCGGAATCCGATTCCAATCTCGTGCCGGTCATCGAGGCCGCGCGCGCCGCGAATATCCCGACCGTGGTTATCGACGACGCCCGCACGAAGGGCGCCAGCACCTATATCGGAACCGATCAGGTGGCGATCGGCGCCAAGGCCGCTGACTTCTTCCACAAGATCTACCCGAATGGCGGCAAGGTCGCACAGATCGAGGGCGCCGCTGGATCGCCGAATGCGCGTCTTCGTATCAAGGGCTTTGAGGATGAGCTCAAGACCTATCCCAACCTGCAGCTTGTCGCGAGCCAGCCGGGCAACTGGGATCGGCTGACGGCCCTCAATGCCACCTCCAACATTCTACGTCAGCACCCCGACCTCGTGGGCATCTACGCCAATAATGACGGCATGGCGCTCGGCGTCGTCGAGGCTGTGAAAAGCGCTGGCGACCTGGCGAAAGTCGCGGTCGTGGGAACCGACGGCATCAAGGAAGCGAAGAATTCGATCATAGCGGGCGAGCTCAGGGCGACGGTTGCCGAGGCTCCCTATGCGGAAGGCCAGCTCGGCGTGCAGATGGCTCTTCGGCTCCTAGACTGCCAGCCGATCCCGGCTTGGGTTTTGTCGCCTCAGGTCGTGATCACCAAGGACAACCTCGCCGACTTCCCGAGTGCCACGGGCGACTAAGGACCCGACCCATGCAAAGCATTCCCGCCGTGAGCGAAAGCTCAACCGGGGCATCCGTCATGCTGCGGATGGAAGGCATCTCCAAAGCCTTTCTCGCGGCCCGGGTATTGAAGAACGTGGATCTGACCCTGCAGAAGGGTGAGGTTCACGCGCTTCTCGGGGAGAACGGGGCGGGAAAGTCGACCCTGATGAAAATCATGTTCGGCGTCGTCCAGCCAGATGCGGGGGTTATCGATCTGGATTCCGTTGGCCCAATTCGGGTCGATGGACCGCGTCACGCGCTGGCCTTAGGGATTGGGATGGTGAGCCAGGAACTCAGCCTTGTTCCGCAACTTGACGTGGCACAAAACATCTTTCTCGGGCAAACGCCGGCCATGGGGATCGTACCGCGCCGGCGCTATCGCGACGAAGCGGCTATCATACTGCAAACTCTGGCACCTCATCTGCAGGTCGATGCTCCTGTCCAGACCCTAGGCATGGCAGACCGTCAGCTTGTGGAAATCAGTAGAACCTTGGCACGTGGCGGCCGTGTCATCGCCTTTGACGAACCGACATCCAGCCTGACGCCTGCCGAGCAGGAAGCGCTTTTCGCTGTAATCCGGCGGCTTCAGCATGACGGCAAGGCGATCGTCTATATCTCGCATCGTATGCAGGAGATCCGCGCCATCGCCGACCGGGTCACGATATTGCGCGATGGTGCGGTGGTGGCATCCGGGCCGATCGGTGATTTCACCGATGACGCCCTCAATGAGCTGATCGCCGGGCGAGAGCTTTCGCGTGCGTTAAGCCGCCATCACGTTCCCAAGGAGAACGCCGCTGCTCCGCTGCTGGAGTTGCGGAACCTCTCGACCCAGCGGATTCGTAACATCGATCTTACGGTGAGGCCCGGTGAAATCATGGGCCTCGCGGGGCTCATGGGTTCCGGGCGGACCGCGATCATGCGCAGCATTTTCGGGATCGACAAGAAAACCTCGGGACAGATCCTCATTGATAGCGAGCCCGTGGACATCCACGGGCCGGCCGACGCCATTGCCGCCGGGATCGCGCTGATTCCTGAGGATCGTCGTGGTCACGCCATCGTGCCGATGATGACGGTGGAGCAGAATTTCGGCCTTGCAAGCCCGCGCAAGTTTTCTCGGCTGGGCGTCCTGCGCGGAGCCACGAGGCGAGGGGCGATCGATCATTTTGTTGGCGAGCTCGGTATCCGTCCGACAACGACAGCCTCGCTCATGAGCAGCCTGTCAGGTGGCAACCAGCAGAAAGTCGTGATTGCCCGCTGGCTGGCGACCGGAGCGCGTGTTCTGCTGTTTGACGAGCCCACCCGCGGCATCGATGTCGGGGCGAAAGCCGAGATCTACACTCAGCTGAAGCGCCTCGCCGAGAGCGGCGCCGCCATCCTCGTCATTTCGTCCGAGCTGCCGGAGCTGCTCCTGCTGTCGGACCGCATCGCAATTGTCTCTGGCGGGCGTCTGACCCGAACCGTCGAAAATACCGAAGATCTCAGCGAAGATATGCTCATCGCCTATACGGAAGTGGATGGCACAGCATGAAAACCCAGGCCGTTAAAACCGAGCTATCCCCCGCCGCCCTGGCTCCCTCAATCGGGCGGCGCAAGAGCGTCTTCCGGCAAGCCGGGGCTTTGACCGGCTGCGTTGGCCTGTTCGTCATCTTCTCGATCCTGACGAGCAACTTCTACCAGCCGGCTAATCTCATCGATGTCATGCTCCAATCGTCGATCAACGCGATCATCGCGGTCGGCATGACGCTTGTCATTATGACGCGCGGGATTGATCTCTCGGTTGGCTCGGTTGTGGGTCTGTCGAGCATGGTGGCATCGGACATGCTGTCTCATGGGCTGCTTGTCGGTATTATCGCCGGCCTCGTCGTCGGTTTGCTGTGTGGCGCGATCAACGGCATTCTAATCGCAAAGCTCAAATTGCCAGATTTCATCGTGACTCTCGGCACGCTGAGCGTGTTTCGCGGGGCCGCGCTGATCTACACCAACGGCCAGCCGATCTACGGTCTGCCGCCTGCCTTCCGTGACGCCTTCGCGGGGCGAATATTGGCGATCCCGACGCCGGTGCTGCTTGCCATCATAATCGCGGTCGCTGCCTTCCTGTTCATTCGCTTCACCGCCCTGGGCGAACAGGTCATCGCCATCGGTGGCAATGAGGAGGCCGCGCGCTTGTCCGGCATCAGCATCGATCGCGGAAAAATACTAGTCTACACGATATCCGGCGTGCTCTCGAGCATTGCGGGCTTCGTGCTCATCGCGCGCATCGGCGCCGCAGAGCCTATTGGCGGCAGCGGATTCGAGCTTCAGGCGATCGGCGCGGCGGTCATCGGCGGCGCCAGCCTGTTCGGCGGGATAGGCAATCCACTCGGTTCCCTCATCGGCGCGCTGACCCTTGGCGGTTTGCAGAACGGCCTGACGCTCATGAACGTGCCTTCCTTCTGGCAATACGTGGCTTCCGGCGCAGTCGTCATCCTCGCGGTTTACGCGGACCAGTTGACCCGCAAGCGTCGCTAGGTATGACATCCTGGCTCGCGTCGGGTTTGCGAAGGGGGAAGCACAATGGAAACGGCACGGCCAAAACGGGTCGCCATAACGGGAGCCTGCGGCAACCTCGGTCGCAAACTGGTGGAATCCTGTGTCCGCGCCCCGTGGTGTGATGAGGTTGTGGCCCTCGACATCCGTTCCTGGGATGGCGCGGGCGACAAGGTTTCCTCGGTCGTTGCGGATCTTGCGGATCGCAGGGATCAGCGATGGCTGGACGCGCTACGCGGCGTCGATGCGATCGTTCATTTCGCTGCCCAAAATCCTTATACGGACGCCAACTGGGAAGACATGGCGGCCTCGATCGACATGACCTTGAACCTCAGCGGCGCCGCGCAGGCAATGAATGTCGGGCGCTTCGTCTTTGCGACGTCAAACCATGTGATGGGCGGCTACAAGGAAGAGTCGGACCGCATGCTGCCCGGATCCCTGACGGTCGATCTTCCGCCGTGGCCCGGCACAAAGGTGAAGGAGCCGAATGGCAGCGAAGTCCAGCCCCATCCTTATGCTGTCTCGAAACTAACCGGCGAGCGCATTTGTCGCGAACGCGCGCTAGGCTCGAACGGCAGCCTCACGACCGTCGCGGTTCGGATCGGCTGGTGTCAGCCGGGAGACAACCGGCCGGAGACGCTCAATGCTACTGGCATGCCCGGAGCGGAGCACAGCGGCGAAATGGATGCCGAAGCCGCGCGAGACCTCGCTTGGTTCCGCAACATGTGGCTATCCAACAGCGATTTCGCGCAGTTGTTCGAACGCGCGATCTGCGCCGATGCCGGCGCTTGGACGGAGCCCTCGATAATCGTCAATGGCATGTCCAACAACGATCGGATGGTTTGGGACATCGCACAGACCGCGCGGCTACTCGGCTATCAACCGGTCGATAACGTCTCTGCCGGCTAGCGCTGAGCAGTATGTCCGCGGCGGGATTCGAACCCACGACCCCAGGATTCATCCCACTTCGGCTTCCGCCGCCGGCGACCGAAATGGCCGCCGTTCGTGGTCTGGACTGTCCCTTCGCCTTGAGATGGAACCCGTTCCATCCGTTAGGCGTCGCCCGTCCAGTCTCTACACCTTCCTCGCCGGGTAGGCGGGGCTTGGCTCGGGATTGGCTGGGTGCGCGTGCACCGGGAGCTTTCCCCGACTTTGAGCGAATCCGCCGCGCGGTTTCCCCTCGCGACGCCCAATCGATTGCCGAAACTCCTTCGAGTTCCGGCGACCAGGAATCCTGTGCTCTATCCTACTGAGCTACGCGGACATAGGCTGCCGAGGATAAAGCGGCTGCGCGTGGTGGGCAAGCCGCGCCCAGACCAGCCAGCAGGAGAACGAGCCGATGTGTCAGCGGTGCGACTTTACCATTCATGCCGCCCAGCATCATTTCGGCTGGGACAATAGCTTCACCCCGGTTCTCCGCACCGAGCCGGGCAAGCGCATCGAATTCGTCTGCAACGACGCCTCGGCCGGCCAGCTCGGGCCGAGCAGCACGGTGGCCGATGTCGCGACCCTGGATTTCAGCCGGATCAACCCGGTCAACGGCCCGGTCTATATCGAGGGCGCCGAGCCGGGCGATGTGCTGAAGGTCACGATCGAATCCTTCGCGCCCTCCGGCTTCGGCTGGACCGCCAATATCCCCGGCTTCGGCCTGCTGGCGGACCAGTTCACCGACCCCGCGCTGAAACTCTGGTCCTACGACGCGAACGAACTCGCCCCCGCGGCATTCTCCGACACCGCCCGCGTGCCGCTGAAACCCTTTGCCGGCACGATCGGCGTCGCTCTGGCCGAACCCGGCCTGCACTCGATCGTTCCGCCCAGGCGGGTCGGCGGGAATATGGACATTCGGGATCTGGCGGCGGGCACCACGCTCTATCTGCCCATCGAGGTCCCCGGCGCCTTGTTCTCGATCGGCGATACCCATGCTGCGCAAGGCGATGGCGAGGTTTGCGGCACAGCGATTGAAAGCCCGATGACGGTGGTGGCCCAGCTCGACCTCATCAAGCAGACGCCCTTGGCCACGCCGCGCTTCACCACGCCGGGGCCGGTCACGCGCCACCTGGATGGTGCAGGCTATGAGGCGACCACCGGCATCGGTCCTGATCTGATGACCGGCGCGCGAGACGCCGTTTCTCGCATGATCGACCTGCTTTCCGCGCAGCATGCGCTCTCGGCCATGGAGGCGTATCTTCTTTGTTCGGTGGCCGGTGATCTTCGGATCAGTTGCGTCGTCGATCGGCCGAATTGGCTGGTCTCCTTCTACTTCCCGCGAATTATTTTCGCATGAGAGAGGCCGTTTGGATCTACTGGGTGCCTTCCGATGTTTCGTGCGCGTGGCCGAAACCGGCTCCTTCTCCGCAGTGGCGCGAGAGGTAGGAGCCACGCAGCCCGCGATCTCCCGCCAGATCGCCGCCCTCGAGGCGCATTTCGACGTCCGCCTGATCCAACGTACCACGCGCAGCCTGACGCTCACGCAAGACGGCCAGGACCTGTTGAGCCATGCTCGCAGGGTGCTCGATACGGTGGAGGAGACCGAGGAGGTGCTGGGCAAGCGCCGCGCCTCACCCTCCGGAACGGTTCGGCTCGCTTCTTCCACCGCCATGGCGCGCCTGCATATCGTGCCCCGCCTGCCGCGCCTGCTCGAGCGCTACCCGCAGTTGGAGGTGGAGCTCAGCATCTCCGAGCAGGCCCAGGATCTCATCGCCGAGAATATCGACCTCGCGATTCGGGCAGGAACGATCGGCGATTCCTCGCTCGTGGCGCGGCATTTGGGATCGACCGGCCGTGGCGTGATGGCCGCCACCTCATACCTCGCGACGCATGGCGAGCCGCAGTCGCCGGCCGAACTCGCCGACCATGCCTGCATCATCTACACGGGCGGCTTCGGCTCCCAGAGGCTGACGGCCCATAGCTGGGATTTCGAGGGGCCGGCCGGCAGCGTGACGGTCGAGGTGAGCGGCCGCTTCCGTTGCGACAGCGTCGAGGGGATCAGTGACGGGTTGCGGGCCGGGCTCGGCGTCGCGCGGCTGCCGATCTGGATGTTCAGCGAGGATATCCGAAGGGGCGAGGTGAAGCCGATCCTCACCCATTGGCAGACCTCGCGCATTCCGATCCACGCCGTATATCCCTCCCGACGCCACCTGGCGCCGCGGGTGCGCGCGATCATCGACTACTTTGTCGCGGAGTTCCGGCTCGATCCTGTGGTCTCCGACCACGTAGCTGCCGCCTGAACCCGCGAAAGATGCCCGCCACGCGCACGAGAAGGCTATAAGGGCGCTGGAGGAAAAGGACACGTCGGATGAATATGCCGGCCTATGCGCGGGCACCGCTCTCGATCGAGGTCATCTATGACCTGATTTGCCCCTGGTGCTTCATCGGCACGCGGCGCCTCATGCGCGCCCTGCGGCGGAGGCCGGAATACGCCACCAGTATTAAATGGCGTCCGTTTCTGCTCAATCCGGATATGCCGCGCGGCGGGATGTCGCGCGTCGATTACCTCACGCGGAAATTCGGTGCGGAGGACCGGGCGCGGCGCCTGTTCAACTCCATCACGCAGCTCGGCCGGGGTGAGGATATTCTCTTCCGCTTCGACCAGATCAAGCGGTCACCGAGCAGTGTCGATGCCCATCGGCTGGTCGGCTATGCCAGCGGCTTCGGCCGCGCCGAGATCGTCGCGGATGCTATTTTCACGGCCTATTTCACGGATGGTCTGGATATCGGGTCCGCCGAGGTGCTCGTCCGCGTCGCGATGCAATGCGGGCTCGACCGGCGCGAGGTGCGTGACTACCTCTCCTCGGGGGACGGCACGGACCAGGTGCATGGTGACAATCTTCGCGCCCATCGCCTCGGCATCAACGGCGCGCCCTGTTTCGTTCTCGGCCGCCGCCACGCCATCGCCGGCGCGCAGGAGGAGGAGGTGTTGGACCGCCTCCTCAATGTCGCGGCGCTCGATATGACCGAGGACTGACTGCCTATGTCTTCTTCAGCGGCTTGTGGGCGCGATCGACCAGGCGGCGCAGCAGGC
The DNA here is from genome assembly GCF_009765865.1 of Acidisoma sp. L85. Lineage (GTDB taxonomy): Bacteria > Pseudomonadota > Alphaproteobacteria > Acetobacterales > Acetobacteraceae > Acidisoma. The sequence continues at coordinate 221,062 of NZ_LMUQ01000026.1, read as the reverse complement.
CGGGCGGCTTCGGCGGTGGCGGCGGCTTGCGCTGGGCGGTGGCTTCCAGGCGCTCCCGCTCCTTGGATTGCAGCCACTTATCCAGCGACATGCCGGCTTTCTGCGCCCGCTTCGTCTCATAGGCCTTCTGTGATTCGCTCATTTTGCGCTGCATGCCGCATCTCCCGCCCGTCGCGCTCATCTGGCAGGCGGCCGCGCGGGTGTCGAGAGGGGCTTTTGGTTACGAGGAAGCCACGCCGGCATGTCTGAGGCGCGGGTCAAGGCCGGCATCTGGGTGCAGGCGGCGCTACGCCTCGCCGATATCGGCGGCCGGCCCGGCATGGTGCTGCGCCGGGGCGACGCGGATGCCGGCGGCGTGCTGGCGGTGTTGCGCGACCGCGAGGGCGGCGTCTCCGTGTTGTCGCAGACCCGGACGGATGGCGGAGCGCTCGCCTGGATGCGCGGCACCGGCGCCGCGCCGGTGGACGACGCAACGGCCGATGCCTATGTGGCGCGCCAGATCCGCATCGATCCGGACCTCTGGGTAGTCGAATTCGATGCCCCGGATCTGCTGCCGCCGTTCGAGGGCAAAGTTATTTAGAATGCGATGACTTTGGTCAGGACCATGCTCATCGTACCACGTCATGTTCGGCGAAGGCCGAGCATCCACGCCTTTTCTCGCTTCACAAAGGCAAGGCGTGGATGGCATGCCTTCGCATGCCATGACGAATCGTTGGGTGACGGCTCGGGGATCGAATCATGACGCACTACCCCCTCCGTGCACGGGAGGGGAAAAGCCGTCAGCGCGTTTAGTTCACCCCAGCTTCACAGCCCGGCCCGTCTTCAAACTCTCCAGCGCCGCATTCGCTAGCCGCAACGCCTCCGCGCCATCGCGGAAACTCGTAAGCGGCGTCTGCTTCGCCGCGATGCTGTCGACGAAATGCGCGACCTCATTGGCGTATGCATCAGCGTAGCGCTCGATGAAGAACGGCAGCACCACATCGCCCGCTCCGGTGCGCTCCGCCGAAAAAGCCGTGACCGTCGTTGCCGTCTTGTTGCCGGCGAGCAGCATGCCCTTCTCGCCGAAAACCTCGAGCCGCTGGTCGTAACCATAAGCGCAGCGGCGGCTGTTGTTGATGTGGATGAGCGCGCCGGAAGTCGCCCGCATCGTCACCATCGCCGCGTCGATATCGCCCGCCGCCGCGATGGCCGGGTCGACCAGATTGGCACCGAAAGCCTGCACCTCTGCGATCTCGCCCGCGAAGTAGCGTGCGATGTCGAAGTCGTGGATTGTCATGTCGCGAAACAACCCGCCCGAGACATTGATATAGGCGATCGGCGGCGGCGCCGGATCGCGGCTGGTGATGACGAGTTGCTCAAGCTTGCCGATCTCGCCAGCGGCCATCCGGTCGTGCGCCGCGCGGAAGGACGGGTCGAAGCGACGGTTGAAGCCGATCATTACCGTGGCGTTGAGATCGCGAATGTCGTTCCAGCACTGCTCGACCTTCGCCATGTCGAGCGCGATCGGCTTTTCGCAAAGGATCGCCTTCCCGGCCCGGGCGGCGGCCGTGATGAACTCGACATGCGTGTCCGTGCTGGTCGCGATGAGAACGGCATCGACCTCCGTATCCCGCAGAACTTCCTCGATGGAGGCGGCTGCCTTCACTCCGAGTTCCGCCGCCATGCGATCGGCGGCGGCGGTCACCACGTCGAAGACTGAGGTGAGGCGGGCCTGCGGATGCCGCGCGAGGTTGCGCGCATGCATGGTTCCGATGCGGCCACAGCCGAGAACGGAGAAACGGATCATCATTTTTCTTTCGTGTGGCGAGGGCGTGTGAGTGTTCGGGTCGGCGTGCGAGATGTCGGCAACGGCCAAAGAGGGCAGGGCGCCGGAGCGCTGAGTCGGCAGGCGATCCTTCCCTCACGCGCCGCTTAGATTGGAGCGTTTCTTTTTCTTCGATCTAATTCTGGAAGTCGTATTCCATTCACGCTATGGGATGTCAACGGGAGATGACGCCCATGCAGGACGTAGGACATGATTTCGCTGGCGCGGGGGAAACGGACGAAGTGGCGCATGTCGCCGCGCCACCCGCCGAGACCCCGCGCGATTTCCGAACCCTGCGCGCGCTGATCCTGGAACGACGGGACGGGCTGCCCAAGCGGTTGATCCAGGTCGCCGAATTCGCGCTCCAACATCCGTCGGAGATCGCCTTCGGCCGCGTCGCCGAACTCGCGAGGCAGGCGGGGGTACAGCCCTCGACGATGATCCGCTTCGCCCAGGCGCTCGGCTATTCCGGCTTCTCCGATCTCCAGCTCGTCTTCCAATCCCATGCCCGCGACCGCTGGCCCGACTACAATACCCGTCTCGAAGCGCTGCAGGGGGGCGCGATAAGCGGGGACGTAGCCGCATTGCTGGATGGGCTGGTCGAAGCCTCCTGCAACTCGACAATCAGTTTCCGTCAAAGCGTTGACCTCGTCGCGCTGGAGCAGGCCGTCGTGGTCTTAGCGGCGGCGCGGACTATCCATATCGTCGGTGTGCGGCGCGCCTTCCCTGTCGCGATCTACCTCACCTATGCGTTGCAGAAGCTCGGGGCGCGCTGCGATCTGATCGACCAGCTTGGTGGGCTAGGCGGCCGCCAGGTCGATCTCATCGATCCGGAGGACGCGCTGCTGGCGGTGAGCTTCACGCCCTACGCGAGCGAAACCTTGTCGATCACGCGCGCTGCCTTCGATCGCGGCGTGCCGGTGATCGGCATCACTGATTCCCCCTTTTCACCGCTTGTCCAGACCGCATCTGTCTGGCTGGAGGTTGCCGAATCTGATTACGCCGGCTTCCGCTCCCTCGCGGCGACCTTCGCTTTAGCAACGACCCTGGCCGTCGCTTTGGTCAGCCGCCGCTCGGCGACCGGTTCGGCTCAAGATTCTTCGGATCAAACTAAAAGGAATGAATGAACCATATTGACTTCGATTTGGAATACTGATTTTAGTGTGCTCGGCTGATCCTGAGGGGTCGGCCCAATGAATTCGGGAGGACGTAAATCGATGCCAGCCCCAAGCCTGGATCTGATCGCGATCGGCCGCAGTTCGCTCGACCTCTATGGCCAGCAGATCGGCGGTCGGCTTGAGGATATGGGCAGTTTCACCAAAGCCGTTGGCGGCTGCCCGTCGAATATCGCCATCGGCACCGCGCGTCTCGGCCTGCGTTCCGCTCTCATTACCCGTGTCGGAGATGAACAGGTCGGCCGCTTCATCCTGGAGCAACTGGCGCGCGAGGGCGTGGAGACCGCCGGCGTCGTCACCGACAAGGCGCGCCTCTCGGCGCTGGTCATTCTCGGCGTACGCGACAGCCACACCTTTCCGCTCATCTTCTACCGAGATGACTGCGCCGACATGGCTCTATGCGAGGACGACATCGACGAGGCCTTCATCGCCTCGGCCGCCGCTGTCGTCGTCACCGGCACCCATTTCTCCCGCCCCGGCGTCGCCGCCGCGCAGAACAAGGCGATCCGCATCGCCACGGCGAACGGCCGCAAAGTCATTTTCGATGTCGATTATCGCCCCAACCTCTGGGGCCTCGCCGGCCATGACGCCGGCGAAAGCCGCTACATCCGTTCGGACGAGGTGACCGCCCATCTGGCGCCGGTTCTCGCCCAATGTGACCTCATCGTCGGCACGGAGGAGGAGCTGCATGTCGCTGGCGGGTCCGAGGATACGTTGCAGACCATCCGCAATATCCGCGCGCTCTCTTCCGCCGTCATCGTCTGCAAGCGCGGCCCGATGGGCTGCGTCGTTTTCCCCGGTGCGATCCCTGACGATATCGAGGATGGCGTGCGCGGCCCCGGCTTCCCGGTCGAAGTCTATAACGTGCTCGGCGCGGGCGATGCCTTCATGTCCGGCTTCCTGCGCGGCTGGCTCAAGGATGAGGCGCTGGAGACCTGCTGCGCTTACGCCAATGCTTGCGGCGCCTTCGCCGTTTCGCGCCTCCTTTGCTCACCCGAAATCCCGACTTTCGCCGAACTGAAAACCTTCCTCGCCAATGGCAGCCCGCATCGCGCCCTGCGCCATGACGCGGCGCTCAACCATGTCCATTGGGCCACCACCCGGCCCGCCAGCCCGCCGGGCATCATGGCGCTCGCGATCGATCACCGTGTCCAGCTCGAGGCTGTCGCCAAGGAAGTCGGCGCGCCCTTCGCGAAGATCGATGACTTCAAGGTGCTGGCCGTGCAGGCCGCCGCCCGCGTCGCCGACGGCCGCCCCGGCTTCGGCATGTTCATCGATGGCCGCTACGGGCGCGAGGCCCTGTTCCGCGCCGCCGACCACAAGCTCTGGGTCGCACGCCCCGTGGAACTCACCGGATCCCGTCCGCTCGACTTCGAATATGGCGGCAGCCTAGGCACCCATCTCATCGAGTGGCCGACCGCGCAGGTCATCAAATGCCTCTGCTTCTACCACACAGATGACCCAGAGGAGTTGAAGCTGCGGCAGGAGCGGGAGTTGCAGCGCGTCTATGACGCCTGCCGCAGCCTCGGCCGCGACCTGCTCATCGAGATCATCGCCGGCAAACACGGCGCGCTGACCGACGACACCATCTCGACGGTGATCCAGCGCATCTACGACATCGGCATCAAGCCCGACTGGTGGAAGCTGGAGCCGCAAAAAAGCGCCAAGGCCTGGGACGCCATCAGCCAGGCCATTTCCCGCAACGACGAATACTGCCGCGGCGTCATGGTGCTGGGGCTAGAAGCGCCGATCGAGGATTTGGTCGAGGCTTTCCGCGCCTGTGCCGGTGTGCCGCTGGTGAAGGGTTTCGCGGTCGGTCGCACGATACATATCGAGCCTGCACGCGCATGGCTGGCGGGCCGCATCACGGACGCGCAAGCTGTGGACCAGATGGCCGAAAGGTTCTCCCGCCTCGTCGAGGCCTGGGGGCAGGCGCGGCGAGCGGAAGCGGCCTGAGCCGTGGACGCAATGGGGGGAACGGGCATGAACAAAATCCGGTTGACCATGGCGCAGGCCCTGGTGCGCGCCATGGCGGCGCAGAAGACGATCATCGAGACGCCGGATGGCAAAACGTCGACCGTGCCGTTCTTCGGCGGCGTCTGGGCGATCTTCGGCCATGGCAATGTCGCCGGCATGGGCGAGGCGCTGCATGGCATTCGCGAACGGCTTCCGACCTATCGCGCGCATAACGAACAGGCGATGGCCCATGCCGCCATTGCCTATACCAAGGCGCTGCGCCGCCGCCGGGTGATGGCCTGCACAACATCGATCGGGCCCGGCGCGCTCAACCTCGTCACGGCCGCTGCACTCGCCCATGTCAATCGCCTGCCGCTGCTTCTGTTACCGGGCGATATCTTCGCCACCCGCCGCCCAGATCCGGTCTTGCAGCAAGTCGAGGATTGGAGCGACGGCACGATCAGCGCGAACGACGCCTTCCGCCCGGTCTCGCGTTATTTCGATCGCATCACGCGCCCCGAGCAGATCATCCCAGCCTTTGCGCGCGCCATGCAGGTTCTCACCGATCCGGCGGAATGCGGTCCGGTGACGCTCGGCCTCTGCCAGGATGTGCAGGCCGAGGCTTATGATTTCCCCGCGCATATGTTCGAGGACAAACTCTGGGTGCCGCGCCGTCCGCGGCCCGATGTCCATGAATTGGGCGAGGCCGTGCAGATGTTGCTCGGCGCGAAACGCCCCTTCATCGTCTGCGGCGGCGGCGTGCTCTATTCGGAAGCCGAGCGCGAGCTGGCCGATTTCGCGCAGAGCTACGGCATTCCAGTCGGTGAGACGCAGGCCGGCAAATCCTCGCTGCCCAGCACGCATCCTATGAATCTCGGCGCAATTGGCGTGACCGGCACGGGCGCCGCCAATACGCTGGCGGCGGAGGCGGATGTCGTCCTCGCGATCGGCTCGCGGCTACAGGATTTCACCACCGGATCCTGGGCGCTTTTCCAGGGGGACGGTCGTCGCATCATTGGCCTAAACACGCAGGCTTTCGACGCCGGCAAGCACAATGCTCAGCCGCTGCTCGCCGATGCGCGCGCCGGGTTGTCGGAACTTGCGGCGGCGCTGGGCGACTGGCGCGCACCCAAAGCTTGGGCGGGTCGCGCGGCGGAGAACAAGGCGAGCTGGACCGTCGAAGCCGCCGACTACACGGCGGCACCGGTCGCGGAGAGCAACGAGCTACCCTCCGACGCTCAAGTAGTTGGCGCGGTCCAGCGGCAGACGCAGGCGGATGACGTCATCGTCTGTGCCGCCGGCGGGTTGCCGGGCGAGCTGCACAAGCTGTGGCTGGCGAGCAAGCCGGGCGGCTATCACATGGAATACGGCTTCTCCTGCATGGGCTACGAAATCGCCGCTGGCCTCGGCGTGAAAATGGCCGAGCCCGAGCGCGAGGTCATCGTGATGGTGGGCGACGGCTCCTACCTCATGCTGAATTCCGAGATCGCGACCTCCGTTATGCTGGGCCACAAGATAACCCTCGTGATCCTCGACAACCGAGGCTACGGCTGCATCAATCGCCTGCAACGCGCGACCGGCGGGGCGCCATTCAACAATCTCCTGCGGGACGCTGTGCATGAGGTGCTGCCGGAAGTTGATTTCGCGATGCATGCGCGCAGCCTCGGCGCAGTGACGGAGAAAGTCGCGAACCTCGCGGCACTTGGCCCAGCGCTGGAACGCGCACGCGCAAGCACACGGACTTATGCCGTGGTCATCGACACGGATCCGCTCATCAGCACGGATGCCGGTGGCTATTGGTGGGATGTCTCGGTGCCGGAAGTCTCCGTCCGCAGCGAGGTCCGCGCCGCACGCGAAAAATACGAAGCCGCCATCGAGCACCAGTTCATCGGCAATTGACGATGGGCTGGGGCGCCCGCATCGCGAAGGAAACTGCCGCACCATGACCATCCGCATCGGGGCCAATCCCATCTGCTGGTCCAATGACGACATGGTCGAGCTCGGCGGCGACACGACGCTCGAGACGATTCTCAGCGAAGCGCACCAGGTCGGCTTCGAGGGCCTCGAGTTGGGCAAGAAATTCCCCCGTACCCCAGACGCGCTGAAGGCCGCGCTGGCGCCTTATGATCTCGCCTGCATCTCCGGCTGGCACTCCGCCAAGCTGCTCACGCGTGATGCCAATGCGGAGTTCGCCGCCATGGGCAAGCACCTCGCTTTGCTCAAGGCGATGGGCAGCACGGTCATGGTGGTTTGCGAAACTTCCAACACTATCCAGGGCGAAATCGAGACGCCTCTGTCACGCCGCCCGCATCTCAAAGGCGATGAGTGGAAGGTTTTCGGCGCGCGGATGACCGCCGTGGGTGACCGGCTGCTGACCGAGGGCATCCGCATTGTCTACCACCACCACATGGGCAGCGTCGTGCAGAGCGATGACGATATCCATGCCTTCATGGCTCATACAGGACCGTCGATCGATCTGCTGCTCGATACCGGCCATGCGGCCTGGGGCGGCGCCGATCCGGCGGCGCTCGCGGCCCGCTATCGCGATCGTATCAGCCACGTCCACACCAAGGATATTCGTCCCGCCGTACGCGCGCAAAGCGATGCCGAGGACAGGAGTTTTCTCAAAAGTGTCCTCAACGGCGTCTACACCGTGCCCGGCGACGGCACGATCGACTTCGCGGCGATCTTCCGAAGTCTCCCAGGCTATTCCGGCTGGGTCGTGCTGGAGGCCGAGCAGGATCCGAAGAAGGCCAATCCGCTCGTCTATACGACGAAGGGCTATGCCTATCTCAAGACAGTGCTGACACAGACGGGGCTGATGTGATGTCGAAGCTTCTGCTCCATCCGAACGCACCCGATGGCGACGGCTATATCCACGACATCACGCCCGCTAGCGCCGGCTGGGATTATGTCGGTTTCGCCGCGCTCGAACTAAAACCCGGCCAGCGCGTGACGCGCGAGACCGGCGGCACCGAAGTCTGCCTCGTTATCCTTTCGGGCCGCGCCCGCATCGAAGCGGGCGCGGAGGATTTCGGCATGCTCGGCGAACGCGAGTCGGTTTTCGATGGCATCGGCTGGTCCGTCTATATCCCCGCGCATTCCCGCTGGACTGTGACCGCCGAGACCGCCGCCGAAATCGGCGTCTGTTCCTCCCCCGCCGAAGGCAAGCTGCCCGCCCGTGTCATCACACCGGACGAGGTGGGGCAGGAAACGCGCGGCAAGGGCACCAATACCCGCTATGTGCGAAACATCCTGCCGGATACCGGCATCGCCGAATCTCTGCTCGTGGTGGAAGTCGTCACCCCCGGCGGCAATTGGTCGAGCTACCCACCGCACAAGCATGACGTGAACGATCCGCCGCGCGAGACCTATCTTGAGGAAACCTACTATCACCGCCTCAAGCGCGGCTCAGGCTTCGCGCTACAGCGCGTCTATACAGACGACCGATCACTGGACGAGACGATGGCGGTCAGCGACCGTGATGTCGTGCTGGTGCCGAAAGGCTACCACCCAGTCGGCGCGCCGCACGGTTTTGATCTTTTCTATCTCAATGTGATGGCGGGACCGGTGCGCGAGTGGCGCTTCACGATGTCGCCCGACCACGCATTCCTGACCTGGTAAGCAGCGCATCGCGCGCGAGGAGTCGAAAGTGGATACTGTTCAGCACTATATCGGGGGCAAGCTGACTTCCGGCGCTTCCGCGCGACGGGCGAAGGTCTACCAGCCGGCGGATGGTTCGGTCGCGCGCGAAGTCGTTCTCGGCACGCGTGACGATGTCGATGCCGCGGTGCGTGCGGCGGCCGCCGCCTTCCCAAAATGGGCCGCGACGACCCCGCTGATGCGCGCTCGCGTCATGTTCCGTTTTCGCGACCTCATCGAGCAGAACGCGAAGAAGCTCGCCGCCATCATCACCGAAGAGCACGGCAAGGTGCTCTCCGATGCGCTGGGCGAAGTCACGCGCGGCATGGAGGTGGTGGAATACGCGACCGCCGCTCCGGAGCTGCTGAAGGGTGATTTCACCGAACAGGCCGGACGCGACATCGACGCTTTCTCGCTGCGCCAGCCGCTCGGCGTTTGTGCGGGCATCACGCCATTCAATTTTCCCGTGATGGTGCCTTTGTGGATGCTGCCGATGGCAATTGCTTGTGGCAATTGCTTCATCCTCAAACCCTCGGAGCGCGATCCCAGCGCCTCGTTGCTGCTCGCTGATCTGCTCAAGCAGGCGGGGCTGCCGGATGGCGTGTTAGGTGTGGTCCACGGCGACAAGGAAGTCGTGGATGCGATCCTGGAGCACAAAGGCATCCAGGCGGTCAGCTTCGTGGGCTCCACGCCGATCGCGGAATATATCTACCACACCGGCGTCAAGAACGGTAAGCGCGTGCAGGCGCTGGGTGGTGCGAAGAACCACGCCGTCATCATGCCGGATTGCGATCTCGACAAGACCGTCGATGCGCTGATGGGTGCGGCCTATGGCTCGGCGGGCGAGCGCTGCATGGCGATTTCCGTGGCCGTCGCAGTCGGAGGAATTGGCGACAAGCTGATTGAGACCATGGCGCCGCGCGTGCGCGCCCTGAAAATCGGGCCGGGCACGGATAGCACAGCCGAAATGGGTCCGCTCGTCACCAAGGTGCATCTCGACAAAGTCACCGGCTATATCGATGCCGGTGTGGCGGAGGGCGCGAAGCTCGTGGTGGATGGCCGCGGCCTGAAGCTGCAGGGCTACGAGAACGGCAATTTCATCGGCGGCACGCTGTTCGACGACGTGACGCCCGAGATGAAGATCTACAAGGAGGAGATCTTCGGTCCGGTACTCGCGGTCGTGCGCGCCGATGACTTCACCTCGGCCATCAAGCTCGTCAATGAGCATGAATTCGGCAACGGCACCTCCATCTTCACCCGGGATGGCGATTCTGCCCGCGCCTATATGCACCAGGTCCAGGCCGGCATGGTGGGCATCAACGTGCCAATCCCGGTGCCGATGGCCTATCACAGCTTCGGCGGCTGGAAGCGCTCGCTCTTCGGGGACCACCACATGCACGGGCCGGAGGGCGTGCGGTTCTTCACCAAATACAAGGCGGTGACCTCGCGCTGGCCGGCCGGTATCCGCGCCGGGGCGGACTTCGTGATGCCAACGCTCGCCTGACGGATTATTGCGGGGCTGCCGTGCCGGGAGCGCTTGACAAGAGTGTTCCCGGCGCGAAACCTCTAAAATTGCAGATGCGGCTCAAACCGCGCGGAAACGGGAGGGTTTATGGAGCCGAACGAGACGGTCGCAAGCGCGCCAGCGCTTGACGCCAAACCGAAGTCGACCGCGCTTGAAATGCGTGGAATCAGCAAAACCTTTGGCTCCGTCCGCGCTCTGACGAACGTTTCCCTCACGGCCTACGCTGGTGAAATTCACGCCCTGATGGGGGAGAATGGCGCCGGCAAATCGACCCTCATGAAAATCCTCTCCGGCGCCTATCATGCCGATCCGGGCGGCGAGATCAGGATCGACGGTAAGCCTTTGCAAATCGGCAGCCCCCAGGCCGGCCGCCGCTCCGGCATTGCGGTGATCTACCAGGAATTGGCGCTCGCCCCGAATCTCACCGTCGCCGAGAATATGTTTCTGGGCGAGGAAATGCGCCGTGGCGGCATGATCGACCGCGCCGCCATGAACGCCGCCGCCCGGCCTTTCCTGGAGCGTCTGTCGGCGCCGTTCTCGCCTTCCGCCAAGGTCATCAGCCTGTCGATCGCCGAACGCCAGCTCGTCGAGATTGCGCGGGCGCTGGCAGGCCATCCGCATATCCTGGTGATGGACGAGCCGACGACCTGCCTTTCGGCCCGCGAGGCGGATAAGCTTTTCGCGATCATCCGGCAGCTTCGGTCCGAGGGGATCGCGATCATCTATATCAGCCACCGGATGGGCGAGGTTTACGAACTCTCCGACCGCGTCAGCGTATTGCGCGACGGCGGCATGGTCGGGACGCTCATGCGTGCGGAACTGAATGCCCCGACGCTGGTGCGCATGATGGTGGGACGCGACGAATCTTCCTTCTACAAGAAAGAGCATCGGCCGCCGGAGGAAGGGCACCGCAAAACCGTTTTCGAGGTGCGGGACATGGCCGATGTCAGCCGCGTCCACGGCTGTTCCTTTGTGGTGCGGGAAGGGGAGGTGCTGGGTATCGCCGGTCTCGTTGGCTCCGGCCGCACAGAGCTGGCGCGGCTGATCTATGGCGCCGACCCGAAAACCCGTGGTCAGGTCTTCATCGAGGGTCAGGAGAAGCACATCTCCAATCCGCGCGACGCGATCGACGCGGGGATTGTGTATCTCACCGAAGATCGCAAGGTGCTCGGGCTGTTTCTCGATATGAGCATCAGCGGCAACCTCAATATCAACGTCATCGGCGAAGACTCCCTGACCGGCGGCGTGCTCAACCTTGCGGCCGCGCGCCGCCGGGCGGCGGCGGCCATCCAGAAACTAGGGGTGCGCGCGCCTAACGCCGAGATTAATGTCGGCAGCCTCTCGGGCGGCAATCAGCAGAAAGTGCTGTTGTCGCGCCTGCTCGAAAGCAAGCCGAAGGTGCTTATCCTCGATGAGCCGACGCGCGGCGTCGATGTCGGCGCCAAATCAGAAATTTACCGTATCATCGACGATCTGGCACGCGGCGGCGCGGCGGTCGTCGTGATCTCCAGCGAGTTGCCGGAAGTCATCGGTGTCTCCGATCGCGTCGTCGTCATGCGGGACGGCCATCTGGTGGGCGAGGTCGAGGCGCATGCCGGTGCGCCCATCACTCAGGAAGCCGTGATGGCGCTCGCCACGGATCTCGCGGCGGCTCACGCGGCGTGATGACCCCGAAGAATAAATCCTTCAGCATGAGAGGGCCGAGAAATGTCTGAAGTAGCGGGCGATCCGATCGCGGGAAAAAGTCGCGAAACGGTCACGCATGCGCAGCGCATGCGGGCGATGTTCCAGTACGCCGGGATGCTGCCGGTCCTGATCCTGCTTTGCATCGGCTTCGCCATCGAGAATGGGCGATTCGCCTCGCTCACCAATATCTCGATCGTCCTGCAGCAGGCCGCGATCAATACGGTTCTCGCGGCCGGCATGACTTTTGTCATCCTCACCGCCGGTATCGACCTTTCGGTCGGCTCGATCCTCGCCGCTTCCGCGATGGGCGCTTTGCTGGTCTCCAAGATCCATGGCCTCGGCATGCTGGGCATCGTCGCAGGGCTCGCGGTCGGCCTGGGGTTTGGTCTCATCAATGGCCTGCTTATCGCGCTGGTTCGCCTGCCGCCCTTCATCGTGACCTTGGGTTCGCTGACGGCGGTGCGCGGGATGGCGCGGCTGATGGGCAGCGACACCACGATCTTCAACGCGAACCTGCCTTTTGCCTTCATCGGCAATGGCACGCTTTTCGGCGTGTCCTGGCTCGTCATCATCGCGCTGATTGTGGTGGTGCTGTCCTGGTTCATCCTGCGGCGAACCGTGCTCGGCACTCGCATTTACGCGGTCGGCGGCAATCCGGACGCGGCGCGGCTGACCGGCATCAAGGTCGGTGTCATCCTCATCTTCGTCTACGCGACCTCGGGTTTCCTTGCCGGGCTCGGCGGCGTCATGTCCGCCGCACGCCTCTATGCCGCGAATGGGTTGCAGCTTGGGCAGAGCTACGAATTGGACGCCATCGCCGCCGTCATTTTGGGTGGCACAAGCTTCACCGGTGGCATCGGATCGATCTGGGGCACACTGATCGGCGCATTAATTATCGCGATCCTCACGAATGGGCTTGTGCTTTCCGGTGTCTCGGATATTTGGCAGTTCATCGTGAAGGGTCTCGTCATTATCGGTGCCGTGACACTCGATCGCTATCGGCTGGACCATAACGGCCGCACCTGACCGGCCCGGAACGATCCGGGCCCCATCAACGCCATTCGGAGGACAGATAATGCAGCTTACCCGTTCGGGTCTCTCCCGCCTCGCCCTCGGCGCCGCGCTCGCGGTGGGTCTCGCCAGCCCGTCTTTCGCGGCTGACATCAAGAATGTCGGCATCACCGTCGGTTCGCTCGGCAACCCCTATTTCGCCGCGACCGATAAGGGCATCCAGGCGAAAGCCAAGGAGATCACGCCGGACGCGCATCTCACCGCGGTATCGTCGGATTACGATCTCAACAAGCAGTTCACCCAGATCGACAACTTCATCGCGGCCGGTGACAGCATCATCATGCTGAATGCCGTCGACCCGGTGGCGATCCTGCCCGCGGTGAAGAAGGCTCAGGCCGCCGGCATCGTCATCGCCGGGTTCGACGTCGCGGCGACCGGTGCCGACATCACGGTCATGACCGACAACGTCAAGGCGGGCGAGATTGCTTGCCAGTACATCGTCGATCATCTGCCGGGTAAGAAGGGCAATGTCATCATCATCAATGGCCCGCAGGTCTCGTCCATCGTCGATCGCGTGAAGGGCTGCCATCAGGCGCTCGCCACAGCGCCGGACATCAAAATCCTGTCCGATAACCAGAACGGCCAGGCCTCGCGCGATGGCGGTTTCGCGGTGGGACAGAGCATGTTGACCCGCTACCCTCAAATCGATGCGGTCTTCGCGATCAACGACCCGACGGCGATCGGTTTCAGCCTCGCCGCGAAACAGCAGAACCGTAAGGACCTTTTCATCACGTCAGTCGATGGAGCCCCGGATATCGTGGGCGAGATCGCGAATAAGGACGGGATGATCAAGGCTTCTGCCGCGCAGGACCCCTACGGCATGGCCGCTCAGGCCTATGAGATTGCCGTTGGCATCGTCGGCGGCAAGAAGCCCGCGAACAACGTCATCCTGCTCGCGCCGACACTGATCACCGCGGATAACGTTGCAAGCTACAAGGGCTGGGATCCGACCGCCGCGAAGTAAGCGCGCCGGACCAGGACCGCTACAAGCCCGCGTCGATCCTCGGCGCGGGCTTTTCTTTGTCGGGGAAAGGATCGTAGCGATGACGAATGTTCCGGCGGCGAATTGGCGCGGCGTCGTGCTGATGTTCGCGGCGGGATTGGCGCTGGGCCTCGGCCCCGCAGCGCCCGCGCGTGCCGCGACGCCTGATCAGACGCAGATCGCGGACGCGCTCAAGGCCTGGATGACGGCATTCAATACGCGCGATGCCGCTCATGTCTGCGATCTCTTCGCGCCTGACCTGGTCGCTGCCGTCCAGGGCAGCCCGACCCGTCATTTCGACACGGTTTGCGCGGGCCTGCGCAAGGCGCTGGCGAATAACTCGCGCGCCTTGCACTACACGATGGCAATCCGGGACATCATCGTCTCGGGCGACCTCGCCGTGGTGCCGATCGCCTGGACGCTGCAGGAGCGTGTTGGCCAAGGCAAGCCGCGCGTCGTATCCAAAGAAATCGGCATGGACGCCTTCCAGCGCCAAGCGGACGGCAAGTGGAAAATCACACGCTTCGTGAGCTTCACGATCCCCGCGAATGCGAAGTAACCGTCTGAGTTGCGGACATGAGCCGTCGGGGGTTTCCATCGTCATCTTCGGCGAAGGCCGAAGATCCACGCCTTACTCGCGGCGAGAAGGCAAGGCGTGGATTCTCGGCCGCGGGCGGCCCCGCCTTCGCCGAGCATGACGGGGGTGAAATCACTCCTGGCACTAGGCTCCGTTCAATCCAGCGTCACCCAGCGCTGCGCCCGCGACGATTCCAGCGCCGCGTCGATGACGCGCTGAACCTCATAGGCCTCGCGGAAATCAGCGAAGGGTCGCGGCCCGCCTGCCAGCGCTTCGAGGAAGTTGCGGATCTCGATGACCTTGAGATCGTTGAAACCGATCTGGTGGCCGCCCGCGATGCAGAAGGCGCCATAAGGCGGATGCTCCGGCCCGGCCAAAATGGTGCGGAAACCGTTGCGCGATCCGTCGCGCTCGACCTTGTAATAGCGCAGCTCGTTGAAGCGTTCCTGCGAGAAAACCAGCGCGCCCTTCTCGCCGATCACCTCGAATTCCAACTGCATCTTGCGGCCGGAGGAAAGCCAGCTCGTCTCGATCACGCCACGGCAGCCACGCGCGAAACGCAGCAGCATGCGCGCTTGGTCATCGACTTCTACAGCGCGTGACCCGCCACCACCGGGCAGCGGCCGCTCGGGAATCACCGTCTCGACATCGGCGCAGAGCGCGGAAATGGGGCCCAGCAAGAACCGCGCGATGCCGATGATGTGGCTACCGATATCGGCGATGGCACCCGCGCCGCCCGCAGGGTCCAGCCGCCAGGTCCAGGGCGACTGGCGGTCGATCATGAAATCCTCGGCATGGATGCCGCGGAAAGACCAGATTTGGCCAAGCTCGCCACTGGCGATCATCTCATGCGCCAAGGCCAGCATCGGATTGCAGATATAGTTGAAGCCGACCTGCGTCACGATCCCGGCGCGCTCGGCGGCTTCCACCATTTCCAACGCCGCCACGGCGGTCGGCGCGAGCGGCTTCTCGCAATAGACCGGCTTGCCAGCGGCGATCGCGGCCAGAGCGATGGGCGCATGCAGCAGATTGGGCGCGGTGATATCGACGACATCCACCGCCGGATCCGCGACCAGCGCCCGCCAATCTCCGGTTGAGCGGGCAAAGCCCAGCCGCGCCGCGGCGCCACGCGCCAGATCCTCATTCGCATCCGCCAGCACCTCCAGCACCGGCGCCAATGCCAGGTCGAAGACTCCGCCGACGGTGCGGAAGCCCAACGCGTGGGTTCGCCCCATAAAGCCGGACCCGACAAGCCCGATGCGTACCGGTTTCTTCATGGCGTCCCCTAAACACATCGATTGCATCGCACCGCTATTTGCCACGCGCGGCCTCGCGCGTCATCGGTTCGCTCGCGCGGTTTTGCGGGGGCGAGCGGTGGCGGTAGGGTCGCGCGCGGTTGAGCTTGAAGGATGAAGCGGAATGGCTGGCGGACGGAACGACTGGAATTTCGGTAGCGACAACGTGGCGCCCGTCGCGCCCGAGATCATGCAAGCCATCGCGGCCGCCAATCACGGCACCGCCGCCTCCTACGGCGCCGACGAATGGACCCTGCGGCTGGAGGCGAAGGCGCGCGACATCTTCGAAACCGACCTCGTCCTTTTTCCGGTTGCCACCGGCACCGCCGCCAATTCGCTCGCCCTCGCGGTGCTGGTGCCTTCCTACGGCGCCGTGCTCTGCGCTGAGGATGCGCATATCAACACTGATGAGTGCGGTGCGCCCGAATTCTTCACCGGCGGCGCCAAGCTGATCGGCTTGCCGGCGCCCGATGGCCGGCTGCGGCCCGAGCAGATCAACCAGCAAGCCGAGCGGGCGCGTGCCCTCGGCGTCCATGCCGTACAGCCGGCGGCTGTCAGCATCACTCAATCGACCGAGTGGGGCGCGGTCTATTCGGCCGCCGAACTCCAAGCGCTGGGCGAGGCGGCGAAGGCGCAGCGGCTGCCGGTCCATATGGATGGCGCGCGGTTCGCCAACGCGGTCGCGCATCTCGGCTGTTCGCCGGCCGAAACCACCTGGAAGGCCGGCGTGCAGGTGTTGTCGCTCGGCGCCACGAAGAACGGCGCCATGGCGGCTGAGGCGGTCATCTTCTTCGACCGCGCCCTCGCGCGCGGCTTCGAGGAGCGGCGCAAGCGGGCAGGGCACCTCTGGTCGAAGCTCCGCTACGTGAGCGCGCAGCTCGGCGCCTATTTGGAGGACGGGCTTTGGCTGCGGAACGCTACCCACGCCAATGCGATGGCGTCGCGTCTCGCCGCTGGCCTCGCCGCCATTCCTGGCGCCTCACTCGCGGTTCCGGTGCAGGCCAATGAGATCTTCATCTGCCTGCCGGAGCCTGTGGTCGCCGGTCTCCTCGCGGAGGGTTTCGGCTTCTACCGCTGGGATGCGCGACAGAGTTCCGCCGATCCGATGGTGCGGCTCGTGACCTCCTACGTCACCGACCCGGCGGCGGTGGAGGCACTCATCGCGGCGGCTAAGCGCCTCGCGAGTTAAGCTGGATGTCTCTGGTTTGGGTCATGCTTGTTCCACCACGTCATGCTCGGCGAAGGCCGAGCATCCACGCCTTGCCTGCGAACCAAGGAAGGCGTGGATGGCACGCCTTCGCGTGCCATGACGGATCTGTCGTTCCGGTTCGGTGCTAGATCATCACGCCAAAGCGGGCGCGGCGGTCTTACGGAACCTCCGCGTAGAGCTCCCACAGGATATTGTCGGGGTCGGTGAAGTAGCAGCTCCGCGCACCCCAGGGATAATCCGCCGGCATCCGCTGGAAGAGGAGACCGCTCTCCGTCAGGGTTGCGTGCCAGCGATCCACCGCCTCGGCGCTCGGTAGTTTGATCGAGACGCAGGCGCGGTGGTCGGGGCGCGGCGATATTGGCGGGCCGTTCGGACGTTTCACATCGGGCACATGCCCCACCTGCCAGACGACCAGGCTGACGCCCCGGCTGTCGAAGGCGGCAAACCCCTCGGTCCGCCGCCGCACGGTGAAGCCCAGCTTCTCGGTATAGAAGGCGATCGAGCGGTCCAGGTCCTGGACCAGCAGGCAGATGTCGCTGATGGCGTGAAGTTCGGAGAAGTCCGTCATCATTTCCTCGCAGGCTGGCCGTCGTGCCAGCTCTTTTGACGACTGCTTAACCATTTTCGCCTTCGACGAAACGCGCGAAAGCCTGGAGGCAGGTATCGGACACGTGATGTTCGATTCCCTCGGCATCCTGTTCGGCGATTTCCAGGGGCACGCCCAAGGCGAGAAGGGTCGCGACCACCAGGCGGTGGCGGGCCCGGACCCGCTCGGCAAGCCGCAGTCCGGCAGCCGTCAGCGCGACGCCGCGATAGGGTTTGACGAGGGCGAGCCCCTCGCGCTCCAGCCGGGTCACGCTGCGGATGACGGTGACATGCGAGACACCGAGGCGACGGGCGATTTCGGCCGCGCGGGCTTCCCCGGCTGTGTCGAGCAGATCGGCGATGAGCTCGACGTAATCCTCTAAAAGCGCCGAAGCCTGGGCACGCCGGGTCTTGCTGAAGCGATGGGCTTGAGTGGGTTGGGCCGGCAATTCTGTCAAAGCGGACCCTCCCTCGCGGTCGCTGTCGCTACGCCAAAGCCAAACTGCGGCAGACATCGCACTTGATCAAGATGTAGCACATGCTACATCTTGTCTCATGGACGCGGAGGCGCAACAGACACGGAGCTTGCGGCTGAGCGGCGGGGCGACCTGGCCGCGGCGTCTGCTCGCGGCTTCTGGTCCGGGTTACGTTATCGCCGTCGGCTATATGGATCCGGGAAACTGGGCGACCGATCTGGCTGGCGGTTCGGCCTATGGCTATCGCCTGCTCTCCGTCGTGCTCGCTTCCAGCATCATGGCGATGCTGCTGCAGGCCTGGTCGGCGAGGCTCGGCCTTGTCACAGGGCGCGACCTCGCCCAGAGCTGCGCCCAGGCTTTGCCCCGGATCCCGCGCATCGCACTTTGGGCCACGGCGGAACTCGGCATCATCGCCTGCGACCTCGCCGAGGTCATCGGCACGGCGATCGCGCTGAAGCTGCTGTTCGGACTGCCGCTCCTTGTCGGCGCCATCATCACCATTGTGGACGTCATCATCGTCCTCGCCCTTCTCGGGCGCGGCATGCGCGGGCTGGAGGCCTTCGTGATCGCCCTCATCATCACGGTGATGCTGTGCTTTGCGATCCAGATGGCGCTGGCGCAGCCGCCAATCCGCTCGGTGCTCGGCGGCTTTGTGCCGACGACGCGGATCGTGAGCGACCCGGCGATGCTGTATCTCGCGATTGGAATCATCGGCGCGACGGTGATGCCGCATAATCTCTACATGCACTCCGCCTTGGCGCGCGGACGGGCGGATCGACCGGATGGAGAAAAACGCGCGGCGCTGCGTTGGGCGGTCCTCGATTCCAATGTCGCCCTTGGCCTCGCCTTCGTCGTCAATGCGGCGATCCTGGTGCTGGCGGCGGCGACCTTCTTTGCGCATGGACGGCATGACGTGACCGATATCGCGCAAGCCTCTCACCTGCTGGCGCCGCTCCTCGGGAGCCATATCGCTCCGTTGGTTTTCGGCGTGGCGCTGCTTGCCTCCGGCCTCAACTCCTCGGTGACGGGGACGCTGGCGGGCCAGATCGTGATGGAGGGTTTTCTCAACATCCGTCTGCGGCCCTGGATGCGGCGGCTCGCGACAAGGGGCCTGGCGGTGGTGCCGGTCGTGGCTTTCACCGCTTTCGCCGGACCGAACAGCGTCAACGGCCTGCTTCTTGCGAGTCAGGTCGTGCTGTCGTGCCAGCTTCCCTTTGCCGTTTTCCCCCTAGTTCGCTTCGTGGGCGACCGCCGGCGCATGGGCGCCTTCGCTCTCAATCTGCCAGCCAAGACCCTGGCGTGGGGCGTCGCCTTCCTGATCCTAGGTCTCAACCTGTGGCTGATCGGCGGATTGCTGTAACAGCGCAGTCCGACGCCGAGGCGTCAGCTTTCTCCAACACGCCGCCTCCTGCCTCCGCCGCGGCGAGAGCCATTTCAAGCAATTCGCACCGCTCGTGAAACGCCGCGATTTCCGCTTGCAGGAGTCCGCGCAATGCGGCGACCTCGACTTGAAGGTGAAACTGGGTCTTCTCAACCCGGGCGAAAAGTCGCGCGGTTTCGGTGCGATGAGACCGCAGCATCGCGTCGCGAAACCGCCTCGCGGCTGGGCGAATATCGAGGCCGACCCCGGCGAAAGTGAGGATGGCGCGGCGGCACAGACTTGGCGAATGGGGCACGGAATTCCTTTCGCCGAACCTCGCGGCTGATCGCGGGCAGTGGCAAAGTGGTTTCGTATCGTGTATGAAGTTAGATGCTGAGTCGCAACCAAAATATTTGCTGAGTCGCAACGTCTGTGACGCTTTCCCGCGCTAGCTCTCGCTGGCAATGCCCACCAGCGTCATCGTCCGCGCAGGCATGCCATCCAGGGTCGCAGCGCTGCCCGCGCCGGCTTTGGCGATTGCCCAGCTGCTCGGGAAGAACGTCGCAGGTCTCGATGCGGAACTCGCCGAACTCGCTCGCACGATCGCGGCACTGCACAAGGCGAACCCGGTGAGCCAGAGACTTGCGGCGGTCCCCGGCGACGGTCGGTCAGCGCCATCACGCTGGCGCTGACTGTGGATGCGGCGCGGTTCCGGTGGAGGCGGCACTTCGCGGCCTGGATCGGATTAACGCCGCGTGAACACTCGACCCCGGCAATCCGCGTCTCGGCGGGATCAGCCGACAGGTAGTGAGCGGCTGCGCAGCTGCTGGTCATCGGCGCGACCGCGTCATCAGACATCCGGCAGTCGCGGCGAAGCAAGGCCGCCTCGCGCTCAGTGGTAGTGCATCCAGTCTGGCAGGGCGGCGTCTGGCGCCGCCTTCATGAAGTTGAGTTGGTCGCGATAAGGCAGGAAGGTCAGTAGCGCTGCAAAGACCGCCGGGGAGGGCGGGGTTCCCCGCGAGACCCAGGCGAACAATCCCTCCGAGGTCAGGACCTTCGGCGGCAGCGACGCGAGTTCGGCGACGATCTCGGGCTGAGGCAAAGCTCCGAGCAATCCGTGGACCTTGGCGAGCGAAAAGCGTTCCCAGTCCATCGCGACCTCACGGGTGACGAAAACTCGACCGATACCCTCTGGATCATCGACCATCGGCGGCCACGCCGTGATGAAGCGCCCGGTGCGAGGATGGCGCAGGCTGAACCGGGCGCTTTCGTCGCCCGCAACAGAAACCGCCTGGTAGGAGAGGATATCGCCGATGCGATGCTCTCTCAGGAAATCGACACGAATGGCGGGATCGACAGGCCGCACGATGCGGAGCGGGATCTCCGAGCGCGAAGAGATGAGAAAGACTATATCGGCTTCCGCAAGCGGTCTCATGGCGAAAACTGGATGGCAGCCAGCCAGCTTGATGGTGTCGGGTGTCGCGTGGAGCAGTTCCCCGGTGATTCCGTCGGCGCAGAGCACGGTTCCAAAGGCGCTTACGATCCAGTGAAAATCAGCTGCCGGCGAAACGATTGGCGCGGCGGCTGTTGGCGCGGTGCCGATCACTGAAAGCAATCGCTGCGCCAGTGGGGCAAAAAGACGCGGCAAGCTTCGCCTCTCCCGAGCTTCGCGCCTGAAGGCGAAGGCCGCCTGTCGGCATCGGTTCACGAAAGCCTTCAATACCTCGCGGTCGATCCGGAGGATCTGCCGGTAGATTGGCGACAATTTATCGAGCGGCGAAAGATCCTCGATCTCGTTCGTTCCGAACCCACCGAGATCCTCCTGTGACAGCAGGCGCAGATCCGGCCGGCGATGCAGGCGATCGATCAGATGCTCGATGCTGCGGCCGGTAAACTGCATGACCTTCGCCTGCGACCAGTCCGGCGGTTTGGCAACACAGCCGTGTTCGGTCCAGTCAAGGTGATGCCCCGCAGCGTCGATATAAGGCGCCTCGACATCGAAGCGATGCGTGTCGAGCCATTGCGGGCCGACTTTGCCGGGGCGCACGAATGATTTGATGACGTTGTGATAGGACCATGGAGCCGTATGCCGGGTGAAAGCCTCAAAAGGCGGGATCCGCGGCTTTAGAACGTGACCGTTATTTCCATAGCTGCACCAGCTGAAGCCGAGGCCGTTCGCGCCGGGATAGCGGGCGAGGAAGGATTTGATCGAGAGGTCTTGCCGGAGGTGCAGATATTCGTCGCCATCGAGAAACCCCATCCAATTGAATTTCGCGCCGAATAACGCGAGAGCTTCCCGAAAGGCCGCGGACTGCCGGTCCGTACGCGAGCGCAGCTTCGCGTCCGTTCGCAACAGACGAATATCCTGGCACTGGCTCGCGGCTCTGGCGATATTGTAGGTATGATCATCCGATTCATCGTCGAAGAGGATGATCGTATCGACACCGATCGTATGGTACCAGGCAAGCCAGGCCGGCAGATCCGATGCTTCGTTCTTGATGACCGTCACGACAGCAACCTTCATGGCAATCCCGTGCATTCGTTGTCGTATGGCGCGTCACGCCGATTGGCAGGATAGGACATCAGCCTCTCGACTGTGCTCGCGCGGAGCAGCGAATGCGTGCCTTGAACGCGGGATGACTTGCCGGAAACGGGTTTCAGCTTGATGAAGATAGACGGTATATTCCGCCTCCGAAGTGACTCTGATTGATGTAGCGATGGACAAACTGCCAATGTCTCAGGCGTCAGCCTCCTCACCCTTCATGCGTGACTTCGAGGCGCCCGGCCGCTCGGTAGCGATGGGGCGCAATGGTATGGCCGCGACCAGCCACCCGGCCGCAACCCTGACCGCGATCGAGGTGCTCCGCGCGGGCGGCAATGCCATCGATGCCGCCATCGCCGCCTGTGCCGTGCAATGCGTCGTCGAGCCGGCGATGACCGGCATCGGTGGTGACTGCTTCGCGCTCTACGCGCCCAATGGCGGTGCCGAGATTCACGCCTTCAACGGCGCCGGGCGGAGCCCCGCCGGGAGCGATGCGGAGGCACTGCGGCGTCAAGGCCATGCGCGGATCCCGCCGCATATCGCGGCAGCCGTCACGATACCCGGCGCGATCGATGCCTGGTGCCGCCTATCGGCCGATCATGGCTCCATGCGGTTGGGCGAGTTGCTGCAACCAGCAATCGCCTATGCCCGGGACGGCTACGCAGTGACACCCCGCGTCGCCTTCGACTGGCGAAACGCCGAGCCCGTCCTCGCTGCGCGCCCGGCGACCGCTGAGGCCTTTCTGACACAGGGGCGGGCGCCGGCCGCCGGAACGGTGCATCGTCTTCCACAGCTGGCCGAGACCTTGGCCGCCATCGCGGAGCATGGCCGGGACGCGCTTTATACCGGGCCGGTGGCCGAGGAGCTGGTGGAGACGCTCCGGGCCGAGGGCGGTTCGCATAACCTCGCGGATTTCGCCAACCATGCCGGCCAGTACGTCACGCCGGTCCGCGCGAGTTTCGGCGACTACGAGGTCGTCGAGTGTCCGCCGCCGGGGCAGGGCATCATTGTGCTGCTCATCCTCGGCATCCTCGAGCGCCTGCCGCGCTCCGGCGGACCGCTCGACCCTGCCCGGCTGCATCTCGAGATCGAGGCGGTGCGACAAGCCTATGCGGTGCGGGATGCCGCCCTGGCCGAGGGCTCGCCGAAATCGGTCGAGGAATTTCTGGCGCCGCGCTTCCTGGACAAACTGGCGGCCCTTATCGACACGAAGAGCGCGGCGACCGAGCTTCATGGCTATCCGGGGCCCGAGCATCGCGACACGGTTTACATCACGGTCGTCGACCGGCACCGCAACGCCGCGAGCTTCATCAACTCGATCTTCTGGGGTTTCGGCAGCGGCATCCTGGCGCCTCGCAGCGGCGTGCTGCTTAATAATCGCGGTTCAGGCTTCTCGCTCGTTCCGGGTCACCGAAATTCCTTGGCGCCGGGTCGGCAGCCGCTCCACACCATTATCCCGGCGATGCTGACGCGAAAGGGCCGCGTGGTGATGTCCTTCGGCGTGATGGGCGGCCATTACCAGGCGATGGGACAGGCGGCCCTGTTGTCGAAGGTCCTGGAACAGGGCCTCGACCTGCAAACCGCGATCGACCTGCCGCGCCTCTTCCCCGATCCAATGACCGGCAAGATCGAGGCGGAGGCGACGCTGCCCGCCTCAAGCCGGGCGGGGCTGGAGGCGCTTGGCCATAGCTTCATGGCGGCGGACGACCCGATCGGCGGCGCGCAGGCGATCTGGATCGACCATGCGACGGGCGTGCTGACGGGCGGTTCCGATCCGCGCAAGGATGGCTGCGCGCTGGGTTACTAGACCGGATGCCCATCGATGGCGTGCACCTTGCGCGCCACATGTTGAACGGCGGCCCGAGGCTCCCGCGTTGACACCGGCCGCCGCCTCATGATCGGGGTGCCCCGATGAGCATCCCGATCCGCGCGTTTCTTGCTGTATTTCTGCTGCTCATCGCGAGACCGAGCCTGGCCGCGACGGCGGACGTGGCTGATTCGCCCTCATCCCCCACGGCGCCGCAGGGATTGTCGTCCGCCCAGGCGCAGCAGCTCCTCGACGTCCTTCAGGACCCGGCAAAGCGCGCGATGGTGATTACGACGCTCGAGAACTTGCAAAAGGTCGTGCCGGTCGCTGCCGTTACGACCACGCCGGCCGCCGCGGCCAAACCAGGAGCGCCACCTCCAGCCAAAGCCCCGTCTCTCAAGGCGGATGGGTTGGGTGCCGAGTTGCTGGATCAGGCCTCTTCCGCCAGCGCCGACACCGGCGCGATGCTGGCCAGAACAGCGAAGGAGATCACGGATTTCCCGGCCCTGGGTGCCTGGGTGGTTAGCGTGGCGCGCGATCCGGCCAAGCTCCGGACGGCAGGCCGCGCGGCGGTGCCCCTGGTCGTGATCTTTCTCCTCGGCTTCCTGCTTGAATGGCTCACGGTCCACTTCACCCGCCGCTTCTATGACTTCCTGGGCGGCCATCAGGCACACGCTTCGGCTGAGGCGGCGGAGGAGCCCGAAGCCCCAGCGGAAGTCCCACCCGGACCCGAAGCGGAGCCCGAGGCACGGCGCAGGCGCCTGCGAGCGGGCTGGCTGCTGCTACGTCGCTTGCCCTTCATCCTGCTCGCTTTGGCGGTCGATTTGACTGGCCCCCTGGTCTTTCTCGCCACCGCCCTGCTGGTTTTGGCGACTCCGCTGTCCGGCGGCGAGACGACGCGGCTGCTGGTTCTGGGTGCGGTCGGCATCTATGCCCGCGGCCGGGTTGCCTACTGCGTCATCAGGGCGCTGATCGCCGCGCCGGCCTTCCGCCTACGGCTGCTGCATGTCCCTGATGCCGGAGCCGCCTTCGTGCGGCGTTGGACCCGGCGCATCGTCGCACTTATAGTCTGCGGCTACATCCTCGGACGCATCGCGCTCTATCTCGGCTTGAGCCCATTCCTCGAAAATGGCTTCATCCACATGATTGCGCTCGTGGTGCATCTTCTGTTGATCTGGGCGATCATCGAATGCCGAGCGCCTGTCGCCCTGTGGATCGCCGGCACCGGGGACGAGATGACATCATGGGCGCGGCTGCGTCGCCGCTACGCGCCCTTCTGGCACATCCACGCGATGATCGTTGTGGTCGCCGTTTGGATCATTGCGGCAACGTCAGATTATGACGGCACCGCACGCCCGGTGCAGTTCGTGATGATGAGCCTCCTCATCCTCGTGCTGGCCCGCATCGTGTGGATCGTTCTGCTCGGCGGCTTCGACCGGCTATTCCCCGGCATACGCGCGACCGAGACCGCGAGTGTCGTGCGGCTGCGGGTCGCGCATTACCACAGGCCGGTGCGGGTTGCCCTGCAGACCCTCATCGTCATCGCGACGCTGCTCGCGCTGTTCCAGGTTTGGGGCCTCGGCGCCTTGAGCTGGCTTACCCATGACCGCATCGGCAGCCAATTGCTGCGGCTGATCCTAAACCTGGCCGTGACGCTGGTAATCGCGGTCGGACTATGGGAAGTGCTCAACGTCGGGATGCAGGCGCAGCTCGACGGCTTGACGCGGCGCGGCGACTACCTGCGCGCGGCGCGTCTGCGAACCATCGTGCCGCTGCTGCGCAACGCCTTGTTTATTGTCCTTGTTATATTGATCGGACTGACGGCGCTCAGCGAACTCGGCGTCAACATCGCGCCGCTCCTGGCGGGGGCGGGAATTTTCGGCGTGGCGCTCGGCTTCGGCTCGCAGAAGCTGGTCCAGGACTTCATCACGGGGATTTTCCTGCTCATCGAGAATGCCATGCAGGTCGGGGATAATGTGACCGCCGGCGGTCTTTCCGGCACGGTCGAAAACCTCTCCATCCGCACCCTCCGGCTGCGGGCGGGCGATGGCTCGGTGCATCTCATCCCCTTCAGCGCCGTTTCCACCGTCACCAACAGTAACCGGGGCATCGGCAATGCGGCCGTGGCGGTAACGGTGGACTACGAGGAGGACACGGATCGCGTCGGCGCTCTGCTGAGCAGAGTCGCCAAAGAGATGCGCGACGACGAGAAATACGCCAGCGGCATGCTCAGCGACCTCCAGCTCTGGGGCGTCGATAAGGTGGACGGAACCACGGTGACGCTCGCTGGCCAGATCGTCTGCACGGACGGGGCGCGCTGGAGCGTGCAGCGGGAATATAACCGGCGGATCAAGCTCGCCTTCCAGGAAGAAGGCATCCGCATGACGCCGCCCGTCACCGTGAGCGGCTTCCGCCACCCTCTCGATATCCGTGTGGAACGTCCGCCGGCGGCGGCCGCACCGGCCGGGGATGCGCCCGAGGCACCGAAGGACCATAACTAGAGCCATGCGAATCCTGCCCTGGCACCGCAAGCGCTATCCCGTGGTCGAGCTGCGTGGCGTCATCGCTGCCCGGCCCGGCGCCCTCAACCTGCAATCCGTCAGCGTGGCACTGGAAAAGGGCTTCGCCCTCGCGCCCAAAGCCGACAAGCGCCTCATCCTGGCGATCGAGAGCCCCGGCGGCTCCCCCGTGCAGTCTGACCTGCTCGGGCGCTTCATCCGCCGCCGCGCGGAGGAAACCGGCACGCGCGTGACCGCGGTGATCGGCGATGTGGGCGCCTCGGGCGGCTACTGGATCGCCTGCGCGGCCGATGAAATCCGGGCGAATGCCATGAGCATCGTGGGTTCGATCGGCGTGATCGGCGGTGGCTTCGGCCTCGACCGGTTGATCCATCGCCTGGATATCGATCGGCGCATCTATACCTCCGGCCGCAACAAGGGCCGGCTCGATCCTTTCCGGCCCGAGCGCCCCGAGGATGTGGAGTTCACGCGCGAGTTGCTCGACGACCTGCACGGGCATTTCAAGGATTGGGTGCGCAGCCGCCGTGGCACTCGCCTGCGCGCACCGGAGGATGAACTGTTCGACGGCAGCTACATGACCGGAACACGCGGCGTCGAAGCCGGCTTGGTCGATGCCATCGATGACGTGGACGGACTGGTACGAAGCTGGGGCGGCACGAAAGCCCGACCGCTTTGGTTGAGACCACGCAAGCCACGGGGATTGCTACGTCTCATGGGACGTAGCGCAATCGAGATGGCGACCGAGCTAACAGATGCGCGAGATCTTCCGCAATTCCGTTGAGCGTGTCTTGTCGATTGAGGAGCGCACGGCCAGCTGAGGGTGCCTAACCTCGGAACAAACCGTGCGCGCAGCTTCAACCGGCAGCCTCTCGAACCTGTACGCGCATAGGATCACGGCATCGTCAGTGGCTATTCCGGTTCGCAACGAGGAAGCGGCGATCGGCCCCTGCCTCGCCGCTCTTTTTGCTCAGACCGAGCCGCCCGATCAAATCCTGCTTTTGCTGAATAATTGCACGGACGGCACCGAGGATGTGGCACGCACGATGGCGCGGTTATGTCCATCCATTTTGCGTATCGTCACGCGCAAGCTCGCGCCACAACAGTCCAGCGCCGGTATCGCGCGTGGCCTGGCCATAGATCTCGCTGCCTCGCTCGCCGGACCGCGCGGCGCTGTGCTGACAACGGATGCGGATGGCCGTGTTCCGCCAGAGTGGGTGGCGCGGAACCTCACGGGACTGCGCGGTGGCGCCGATGTCGTCTGTGGCACGGCCACGATCGACCCGGACGATGAGCGGGCGCTCAGGCGCGAGATCGTCGAGGATGATGCGCGGGAAGCCTGCTACACGCGACTGCTCGACGAGATCGACAGCGTGATCGACCCTAACCCCGATGATCCTTGGCCGCGCCACACACAACATTCCGGCGCCAGCATCGCCTTTTCCGTCGCCGCCTTGCGCGCCATCGGCGGCGTGCCGCGCGTCGCGATTGGAGAAGATCGGGCGCTGATCGAGGCGGCGCTGAAACATGACGCCCGGATCAGGCATGATCCAGAAATCGACGTTGTTGTTTCAGGCCGGATGGTCGGTCGCGCGGAAGGCGGGATGGCGGCGACGATCGCGCGCCGTATGATCAAGCAGGACCAATGGGCCGACGACCGGTTGGAGCCGGTGGAAGCCGCGATCGCACGCTCGATCCTGCGCGCCGAGGCGAGGCGGTTGTGGCAGAAACGACCTGATCGGCGGGAGATCAGCGAAATGGCGCACGGTTTGGCAATGAGTGAGGTCGACGCCTTGGCGGCCATGTTCCGACTGCCCCGCTTTGGCGCCGTTTGGCAGGCGATCGAAAGAGCAAGTCCGAGGCTAGAGCGTCGACCGGTGGCGATGCACGAGCTGGCGGCGCTGATCTCGGAGGCCACGAACCGGCTCGCCGGCTATAAATCAGCCTTTGAATCTGAACCTCTCGGCCGCTTGCCTGCAACGGAGCCGAGCATCGACCTCGGCGAACTGGCTGCCGCTTGACGCCGGATGATCGCTCGGCGGGATTGCTCGAAGCGCTCGCCGCTCTTTCCCCGAAGCTGGCTAACCGCGCCACTGCCCTCGATCGCGAAGGCCGTTTCCCGACACAAGATATCGCTGATCTCGAAGCAATCGGCGGATTGATCGCCTCATTGCCACGCGATCTGGGCGGTTTCGGATTGGGCACGGAGCCGGGGCAGGGGCTCCAGCTCCTCGACTACCTGGAAGCCTTGGGAACGGCCAATCTCTCGGTCGGTCGGATCGTCGAGGCTCATATCAATGCGCTCCGGCTGATCATGCGTTGCGGCAATGAGGGGCTCCGGGAGGAGGCAGCGAGCGCCGTTCGTGCCGGTGGGCTGTTCGCCCTCTGGGTTACCGACGCGCCGGGCGAAAGCGCTCTGCGGTTCGAGCGCGAAGGCGGTGCGCTCATTCTGCGCGGCGGTAAAGCCTTCTGTTCCGGCGCGGGCCATGTGACGCATGCCGTCGTGACAGCGGCCGAGGCCGGAACCGATGCGCCTCGGCTGCTCATGCTCGACCTGGACCGGGGCGAGCGTGTCTCGCCTCTGCCCACCGCGATGAGCGGCATGCGCGCCGCTGTTACCGGGCAGGTGGATTTCACTAAACTCCGTGTCGATGGCGGTCGTATCATTGGCCAACCGGGCGACTACATGCGCGAGCCCGACTTCTCAGCCGGTGCCTGGCGCAGCAGCGCGGTGGCGCTGGGCGGGTTGCGGGCATTGCTAGGTCTGCTCGGCAATGCGCTGGTGGTGCGAGGGCGCGACAGCGATCCCCACCAACGGGTGCGCTACGGGGAGACTTTGATGGCATATCGGACCGGCCAGCTATGGCTGGAGCAGGCGGGACAAGCGGCGGAAAACCTGATCGCACCGCCGGAGCAGATCGTCGCTACCGTTGGCCTCGCTCGAACAATCGTCGAGAGGGCCTGTCTCGACGGGATCGAGCGGGTGCAACGCTCGCTCGGCTTGAGCGCCTTCCTAAGCGGCACCGCGGTGGAGCGCGTGGCGCGCGACCTGCAAACCTATCTTCGGCAGCCCGCGATCGATGAGGTTCTAGTACAAGCGGGCGGCTACTTCATGACACGGCCGGACGGCCTCTGGGGGAGGAGGTCATGATGCGCATGGAAGCTGTGCGGCAGGCTTGGAACGACCTGCCGCTCGCCGATCTCGACACAATCCTGCAAGGACGCGTGCCGGTCATCCTGGCGCCGCATCCCGATGACGAAAGCATCGGCTGTGGCGGGCTCATCGCCCAGGCCTGCGCCGCTGGCGTGAAGCCACAAGTCGTCATTCTCACCGACGGTTGCCGGTCACATCCCAATTCGCCGAGCTATCCGGCGGAGCGTCTGCGCCACGCGCGGGAGCGGGAGGCGCAGACGGCGCTTGGGCTGCTTGGTCTTCCCATAGGCAACATCTGGTTTCTCGGATTGGAAGACACGGCGATGCCGCGCGTCGGTCCGGCGTTTCAGCTCGCGGCCCGCCGCGTTCTCGGCATCTGCGAGGGCCAGGAACGTCCGGTCCTGTTAACCGCGTGGCGGCATGACCCGCATTGCGACCATGAGGCGGCGGCAGGACTAGCCGTGCATGTCGCGGGGCGGGCAGGGATCCCGCTGCTCAGCTATCCGGTCTGGGGCTGGACACTACCGGACGACGCCATGGTCGATGAGCCTTTCCCCCATGGATGGCGGCTCGACATCGGCGATGAGTTGGATGTGAAAGAGCAGGCCATTAAGGCGCATGCCACCCAGTATGGCGACCTCATCAAGGACGATCCGGGCGGTTTCAAACTGCCAGAAAGCTTGCTCACCCACTTTCCCAAGGCCTTCGAGGTCTACCTCGCTTCATGACTGCGCCTTCCCGCGACGCCGCGCATTTCGAGCGACTCTACGCGGCCAATCCAGATCCTTGGGGCTTCACGACCAGTGCCTATGAGCAGGAGAAATACGCCCGTAGCCTGGCCGCGCTGGCCGACCGCCGCTACGCCTCAGCGTTTGAGGTCGGATGCTCGATTGGCGTGCTATCGCGCCAGGTAGCGCCACTCTGTGAGCGGTTTCTGGGTGTCGACATCACGGATATGCCGCTCGACGCTGCCCGCCGACGCTGCGGCGATCTGCCGCAAGCGCGCTTCCTCCGTATGGTGATACCGGCTGAGTGGCCCGAGGCTTCGCTGGATCTCGTTGTGCTGTCGGAGGTGCTGTATTTCCTCGACGGCCCCGATATTTCCCAGGTCGCGACACGGTTGCGCGAACATCTTCAGCCTGGCGGGCGCGTCTTGCTTGTGAACTGGACCGGCGCTCTGGACGACCCAAACCAGGGCATTGCGGCCGCCGACCGCTGTATCGCGGAGACGGGGTTTTCGATCTCGCTACGGCAGATGGGGAAGGGGTATCGACTCGATCTTCTCCAGCGGGACTGAGTAGAAAACAGTGCGGTTGGCGTGCTCGCGCGAATGTTTCTCGCGCTCATCTTATCGTGCGTCGAGACGCGCGGTTCCGCTGGCTATCGTCTGATCCCCGCCCCTGAGGGGGCCCAGAAAGGGAGGACGCTATGGCAATGCAGCCGCAAGACCGCGATTCGACAAACTCTTCGGCAACCTCAGGGCCGCCCGGCAAAGTTGTTCCGGAAGCTATAGGCAATGTGAGCAAGACGGCGCCCACGGGCGCGGATGGTGACGAAGAGGTCACGACGCCGGCCGAAGCCTTCGGTGACGCACAGCACACCTCCGCGAAACCAGCAGCCTCGGGTTCAAGTCCTCAGGTGCCGGGAAAAGCCGTCCCGGACGCGCTTGCTAAAACTGGCAAGCGCTAAGACGAGTAGGCTTCACCCGCGAGATAGGACGTGCTCGCGGGTGAAGCTGACCGGCTTGGCATTCTCGGTTCCGAGGGAGCGGAATTCCGCCACGTGCTCCTCACACTGCTGAGACGCCGAAGATTTACGCTTTCCGAAACGGAAGAGGCGGCGCAAGGACGCATCAACTCCTCGACAGCCCACCATCCCGCATAAAAAAGTCGCAGAAGATATATTATGTTAAGTCTTCGAGGTTACGATTTGTGACGGTCGCGCTCGACCTCTTCACGCTTGGTCTCTTTAGGTCCTATGTCCTGGGTTACCTCAGGAGAAGAGCATGAGCGACAATAAATCCCTGCCGCTGAGGCGGCTTGGGCTGACCGACATGAAGATCACGCCAGTCGGCTTCGGCGCCTGGGCGCTGGGCGGCGGGGAATGGGCATTTGGCTGGGGTAGTCAGGATGATGCGGACTCCATCGCCGCCATCCGCCACGCCGTAGAGCATCATGGGGTGAACTGGATCGATACCGCGGCGGTCTATGGTCTCGGCCGGTCCGAGGAGGTCGTTGGCGCGGCCTTGCGCGAGATGTCGCCCGACCAGCGTCCCTTCGTCTTCACCAAATGCGGGTTGGGCTGGGACGAGGCCGATCGCCGCGCCGTCGCCAAGCGGATCGGCCGGCCTGAGGGCATTCGGAAGGAGGCCGAAGCGTCGTTGCGGCGCCTGGGAGTCGAGCGGATCGACCTTTATCAGATGCACTGGCCGCCGGATGACGGCACGCCGATCGCCGACTATTGGGGCGCTCTGCTCGACCTCAAGGCCGAGGGTAAGGTTCGCGCCGTTGGTCTCTCCAACCACAATGCACAGCAGCTCGAGGCGGCTGAGTCGCTCGGTCATGTCGACACGCTGCAACCGCCCTTCTCGGCAATCGAGCGCGGCACGGCGGAACACCTGCTCCCCTGGTGTGCGGCACATGAGACGGCGGTGATCGTCTATAGCCCCATGCAGGCGGGTCTGCTGACTGGAGCCTTCTCGGTCGCTCGGGCCGAGGCCTTGGGCGCCGACGACTGGCGCTCCCGCAGCCCCCATTTCAAAGCCGACGGGCTGCGCCAAAACCTCGCTTTCGCCGAGGCACTGCGGCCGATCGCCGAACGTCACAATGTGGCGGTTGCGGCCGTCGCGATCGCTTGGGTCTTGTCCTGGGCGCCAGTGACAGGAGCAATCGTGGGTGCGCGTAGCCCGGCTCAGGTGGATGGCTGGGTCGAGGGCGGCCTCATCCAACTCACCAGCCACGATCTCGACGAAATCGCGGCGGCGATCCAGGCGACAGGCGCGGGACGCGGCCCGACGCGGCCGTGACTAAGGGGCCGCCGCCGGCGGCCCCGCCTTGTGTTTGTGACGATGCGTCGCTCCGGGCAGCGGCGCCATCGCTATCGCGTGCTCCAGTACCTTCATGCGATACGGCCCGCTTAGACCCGGCGTGTGTGAGTGGTAGTAGCCGATCGCCTGGAGCATATTGCCGTGGGTTTCGACGAGGTAACCTTTGAGGATGGCGGCAGCGCTCGCCACGCCGAAACAAGGGCTCAGGATGAGGCGCAGGCTCACCGCTTGTTCGGGCAAGCCCGTATAGGCGGCGAGCGGCTTCACCCACCGCGAATTGACCTGCATGATACCGAGATCGTGGCTGCCGTCCCGATTGGGACTAACGGCGCCGACATACCCGCCCTCAACCGCCTGGATGGCCGGGAGAACACGCACGGGCAGGTGATAAGCCGCCGCGGCGGCGATCATGCAGGCGAGATATGGGACGGGCACCTGGGATTTCCGACAGGAATGGACGGCACGTTTAAGTCTGTGCCGCGGATCATACCGCTAAATCACTTCTAAATCATAAGCCGTCCGCCGCGCCGGCTAGGACGTCAGCGATGCGTAATAGGATGCGAGCGCCTTGATATCGTCCGGCGTGAGCTGCGCGGCGATGCCGCTCATCGTGTCCGCCTGGCTGCCCAGCCTCTGGTGCTGCTGATACTGGCCGAGGGCATAGGCGATATAACCGGCATTCTGGCCGGCGATATTTGGGAAGGTCGGGTAAGGCGAACGCCCGTCCTTGCCGTGGCAGGATGCACAAATGGCAGTCTTGGCAGGCGGGGTCGCCGCCTGTGCCGCGCCGCCAACTAGCAATCCGCCCAGTCCAACAATAGCCAGAATCGCCAAGCGTCGCGCCATCGTCTCGCCTCCCTGCCCCATACGCTAATTCGCGGCTGCGGGAGCCTCGA
This sequence comes from Acidisoma sp. L85, assembly GCF_009765865.1. GTDB lineage: Bacteria > Pseudomonadota > Alphaproteobacteria > Acetobacterales > Acetobacteraceae > Acidisoma. Next base: position 187,757 of record NZ_LMUQ01000026.1, on the reverse strand, counting down.
CCAGCGTCTCGCCCTTTGCGATGCCGGAGCGTACCACACGCGCCATAAGGCTCGAAAGCCTATCCGCCTCGGCCGCGGGCTTGTCGGTACGGATGCGGCTGATGCGCGGGAAGCGGAGTGCCACGCCCGATTTGTGACGTGTGGAAAGCTGCGCCGCGTCGAAAATGATCTCCAGCACCAGCGCCTTCTCGACTTCCCGAACCGGTCCGAAGCGCGATGTCGTGTGGTTGCGCACCCAGGAGTCGAGGAAGTTCAGTTCCTGGTCAGTGATGCCCGAATAGGCTTTGCCCACCGGAACCAGCACCCCGTCGTCTCGCCACAGGCCGAAGGTATAGTCGGAATAGATGCTCGACCGCCTGCCATGCCCACGCTGCGCATACATCAGCACAGCGTCGATCGAGAGCGGATCGCGCTTCCACTTCCACCATGGCCCCTTGGGCCGCCCGGCGAGATAGGGCGCATCGCCGCGTTTGAGCATCAGTCCCTCGATGCTCGCCGCTCGAGCGCCGAGGCGTAGCTGAGCGAGATCCTCTGGGCCTGCGAAATCGATGAGTGGCGAGAGGTCCATCCGTTCCGGATTTTCCTGCGCATACCAGGCTTCCAGGCGCTGTCGGCGCGCATCGAAAGGCAGCGCCCGGAGATCCTCATCGCCGTCGAACAGAATGTCATACAGCCGCACGGCGGCTGGAAATTCGGCCAGCATTTTCGCGGTGGGCGACTTGCGGTTCAGGCGTTGCTGCAAGTCCGCGAACGGCGCCACCTGCCCGTCTCGCAGCACCAGCAACTCGCCGTCCAATACGCCGAGAAAATGCATCGCCGCTAGGATCTCGGGAAAGGCGTGAGAAATGTCCTCCGCGGTGCGGGTATAGAGTCGCTTGCCCCCGCTCGTCGCGACCAGTTGCACGCGGATACCGTCCCATTTCCATTCGGCGCGAAACGCGTCCCAGTCGATCGACGCCGCATCGGCTTCCTCCAGCGGATGGGCGAGCATGGTCGGACGGAAAACCGGCGCCCCCGCCGCGTCAGGCTTGGGCGCCCTGCCCTCCAGCCAATCGAATAGCGGCAAGTAGGGCGGCAACAGGCCGTGCCAGACCTCCTCGATGTCATCGGCTGGAAGTCCCGCCATTTCGCCCAGCGCGATCTTTGCCAGCCGAGCCGAGGCGCCGACGCGCAATCCGCCCGTGATGAGCTTCAGCAGCGCGATCCGCTCGGAGGGATCGCAGAGGTCGAGCCAGCCAGCGATCCGCGCCGGCAAAGCCGCCTTGCTCGTGTCGTGCAAGGCGTCCACCACTTCCGACAGGCGCGGCGCAACCCCCGGCGCCGTATCGGGCCAGATCAGCGCGACGGTTTCGGCGAGGTCGCCGACATAGTCATAGGACCACTCGAAGAGCGTCGCATCGACCCGCGCCATGGTGATCTCGCGGATCATGGCGGGCTTGGCGGCGACGAAACTGAGATCGCCGGCAATGGCCGCAAGGGCATAGCCTCGATCCGGATCGGGGGTATGGGCGAAGTAGTCCCGTAGCAGAGCGATCTTGGCGAGGCGGCCGGGGGTGAAAAGCAGCCGCTCCAGCAAAGCCGCGAAGGGTGTCATGCGGCACCCTCCGCCACGGGCGGCAGATGGTCGCCGGGTTCGGGCGGCGCCGAGGCGCGTTCGTCGGGTGCTTCCTCGCCCGGCTCCTCGCCCTCATAGCCGACCAGCCGCAAGGCGCGACCACGGATCTGGCGCAGCGAGAGTGCGTGGATCAGCGCTTCCTCCGAGCCGTGCGTCACCCAAACCTCCGGCGCCTGGGCCTCCGCGATGCTGCGCAAGAGATCGTCCCAATCGGCGTGGTCGCTGATGATCATGGGCAGCTCGACGCCGGCCATCTTGGCGCGCTGACGCACCCGCATCCAGCCGGAGGCGCGGGCGATCACCGGATCGTTCAGCCTCCGACCCCAGCGGTCGGCGCAGGCCGCCGGGGGCGCCACGACAATCGCCCCCTTTAGGACTTCTTTCTTAGCCGCAGTCGCTGCCCGAAGGTCACCAAGGCGAACCCCGCGTTCCTCATAGAGGGCGCAGAGCGAGGTCAGCGCGCCGTGGATATAGATGGGGCCATCCCAACCGGCTTCGCGCAGCAAGGCGATCACCCGCTGAGACTTGCCGAGCGAATAGGCGCCAATGACATGCGTGCGCTCGGGAAACAGCGCGAGGCTTTTGAGAAGTTTGGCGATTTCATGCGCGGGTGGCGGATGGCGGAAGACCGGAAACCCGAAGGTCGCCTCCGTCACGAAGACATCGCATTCGACGGGCTCGAACGGCGCGCAGGTCGGGTCGTCCTGGCGTTTGTAGTCGCCACTGACAACGGCACGGCTGCCTCGCCATTCCATGACGATCTGCGCCGAGCCGAGAACATGACCAGCCGGCCTGAGCGTTACCTGCACGCCGCGAATGTCCAGGGGCTCGCCATAGGCCAACGGCTGCTGGCTCTCCCCGGCCCGCTCCGCCCCCATACGGGCGCGCATGATCGCAAGCGTGTCGGGGGTAGCGAGCACAGCTTGGTGACCCGCCCTCGCGTGATCGGAGTGGCCATGCGTGATGACCGCTCGATCCACCGCTCGCAGCGGATCGATGAAAAACCCTCCAGGCTCGCAATACAGGCCCTGAGGCAGCACGCGGAGCCAAGTTTCAGGATGCGGCACGACCACGGAGTAGATATAGGGTCTGCCCGTTGTCCTGGAAGAGGCGCTTTGAGCTTGGCGGCGGAGGCTAGTCTTCGGTTTCTGACTGTTCAGCGTCCTCAGCTGATGCTCTGTTTTGATCCGGGAGCAATTGCGCCTTTTCCCAATTTATCGGTACGAGACCTCCGTGATTTGCGCGAAGAAATTCCTTCTCTTCCATAGCGATCGTGTGCGGTGAGTTTTGCGGGCCAGACTGCCGCTCGAGTTGCAGAAAGGCCTTAGGGAGCCGCTTAACGACTCTGTAGCAACTCAAGCCGCCAGGTGCGTGCTGAGGCTGCGGAATTGTCGGCTTCGGCTCGAAGGGCGTCGTCGTTTGCTCCTCACGCAGTGCTCGCGCCGACGTAAGCGTGGCTTGTGTCGTTGGCCCTATCGCCATTGTCTTCTGTCCTGCCAGCCGCCCGACGACGACCGAAGAATTATGTTCCAAGTTCAAGCAGAGATCAGTCGCACGCTGCCTTCGCTGCGTGACCATGCACGCCGCTTTTGTAACCGAAGCATGCTTATAATTTCGTTGCGGTATTGCGACTAAAAAATTGTCGCCTTCGGCGCGCTCATGGTTTGTATCGGCCCCCGGGACGCCGAAACGCGAAAACGCTCTGCGCTTAAAGTACGCGCGGTAGCCGCTAGCGGACTTCTCGGATTGTGCGGTTCCAATCACGCCAACGAACGGCGATCGCGACCTTTTGCGCAGTCGCGGGCGGCGATGATCTGGCGCAGCCGGGCGACTTCGGCACCGGTCACTATCAGCGGCGCGCAGGCCATTGCCTCCCAGACCAGCGGCTCCTCTGCGGCCGCAAAGTCCGGGTGCAATTGCGCGAGGGTGCCGCCATTCGCGAAGGCCGCCCGGACTCCAGTATCGAGAAAACTCTCCGCCGGCATGCCTTCGGCAAGCAGGACATCATGCGTCTCGAGCTCGACATGGCAGTAGAGCACGGTCTCGGTATCCACGGGGACAATGCCGTGGCCATCGATGAGATGCTTGATCGGGATGAGCACGCCTTCCGAATAAATCGCGTGATCCGGCGAGAGGTATAGATCCCGTTGAGGCACGTCGGGTCCAAAAGTGCCAGCCGGGACGCGGACGGGTAGGAACTTTGTCGGATCAGGCTGAAGGCCGAAATACACGCGGCGCCGGCCGACCCAGCGGATAGCCCGCGCATTGCCGTCGGCGGTAATGACCATTCCCCCAGGGCCAAGCTCTTCCACCGGAACCTCTCCCCCGGGCGTCAGGATCCGGCTGCCCGCGGCGAAGCAGGCGGGTGTGAAGTCGATGGTGGCGAGGCCGCGTACCTCGTCTTCTCCCGAGGTATAATCGGCAGGCTGGATGCCGTACGCAACATCGTCGAAATTATAGGTGCCGATATTGGTCACGATGGTGAGCGTGGAGCTGCCAATCGTGACGCCGACCACGCTGGTGCCTGGAAGTTCCAGAATATCGCCCGCTGAGAGCCCGGCCAGCCCAGCATCGATCGTGGCGCCCGGAGCGGCAAGCGCCAGGGTGTCGCTCTCGCCATCCACAAAGTCGATGTCGGTACTGACGGCGACAGTGCTTTCGAGCGCGAGGATCCCGCCGTTTAGAAGCGTGTAGTCAGCACCGCCATCGACGCCAACCTCCGCCGAAGCTCCAGCGCCGTTCAAGACGAGGCTGCCACCACCGCTCACCTGACCAGTAAGGATCCCGTGCGGGTTTCCGGCGGTGGCGCTGACGGTGATCGTGGCACCGCCGGCAAGCTGCATCGCGGTGGCTACGAGATCGCCTTCGACCGTCAGCGCCGTGCCGTTCTCGGCCGTCAGCCCGACAAGATGGAGATCGGCCATGTCATCGAGCCCGGCCGCGCCAATGACCACACCGTCGCCGTCCTGCGGCGCACCATTGGTCCAGTTTTGGCCGTCGCTCCAGAGGAATGGACCGCCTGCAGGAACGGTCTGCTCGAATGTTGTGTAGCCCAGCAAAGTCAGGGCATCGAGGTTGGTGCTGGGATCCTTCGCGATCGCTTCGCCGGTGAGAGAGGTCGCGTAGCTCACATCCGTGAAGGCAACCGTTCCGGCGTTGGAGACGATGGTGACCGCGCTCGGGCTGATCGTCACGGCGGAGAAAAAGGTGCCGGGCAACTCGATGGCATCGCCGGTGCCGAGGCCGAGAAGCGACGCCTGAATCACGGTCCCCGGATTGGAGAAGGCGAAAATACCCGGCCGCGCCGGGTCGAGGAAGGAAAAAGCGGAGTTTGCGTTGGGTGCGTCATCCAGCTGCACCACGCCACGATCCGTTGCCGCGTAATAGAGTCCGGGGTCACTGCCGGTGAGATGTACCACCGCGCCGCCACCGAGTGCGGCCACCACCGCGGCGGTCGCGCCTTCGGCGTCTCCCGTCCCATCTCCGAGGATCGACGCTATCGTCAGTGTGCTGGGCGTGCCTCCTTCGGCATCATCGACGACAGTGGCATTGTCATCCACTAGCAGGCTGCCGACCGAGAGATCATCGATGTTATAGAGCACACCGTCGGCGAGCACCGTCACGCTGGGGAGGCTGAGGCCCGGGATATCGTCCGTCCCCGTGCCGCCGACGACAACGGCTTCGCCGTTCGTTGGGATGCCATCCGACCAATTGGCCGCATCGCTCCATAGATACTGGCTCGGACCGGTCGCCCCGGTGGTCGCGTGACTATCCGAGAAGATGTCCGGCTCGCCCATCACAGAGGTCCTGTCGTTTCGGTACTGGAACCATAGGGCCTCTGTGACCAATCGTAAGATTTATTTTAGCGTACGCGTTCCGAAACCCCGTGTCGCCGGAGGCCGGCTTGGTCACCGTGCGATCTCTGGCGCTGCTCGCAAAGAGACTTCGGGCTTCCGTCTCGTTGATGCCGCTGTCGGGGTAGTAGGCGTGGATCGCTACGGATAAGATTTCACTCATTCACCCCTTCCGGCGAAGAAGTTTTGCGGGTGACCAAGCTGCTCGCAGCCGTATCTTCTTTTGCCATCGTTTCCCGCATCGCAAGCTCCGCTTCGCGCTCCTTCTTCCGTTTCTGTTTTGCCGCAACGCGATGGTTCGGAAGTGTAAATGTACTAGTATCGAAACACTCTGTGCTCGCGGATCCCACAGGCATTTGTTGCAGTGATGGTGTTTCCGCCATATTTCAAGCCTCCGGTTACTTTCGGGCCAAAGTAGTGGTGGAGTGGGTTAAGATTTGGTTATCTTCTGAAACACTTAGACGGCTCTTAGGATTGCAGCCGGTCCCGACATCACCCGGACGTCGCTAGGAATCGGTAAGCCCTGCCTCGCGAAGCGCCCGTTTCATAAAGACCTCGAGGTAGTCTCTCAGATCGTCGACGCTCTCGGCGGAGAGGAAAACCGGTGCGGTAATGACGACCTCGCCTTCCGCCAAGCCGAAGACCGCGCGCCGGACGCCCTCGGGCCGAGCGGACGGCTCGACCAGTGAAACCACCTCGCTGAGGGAATGGCGTTCGGTGGTGGACGGCATCGAAACCGGCTGCCGAACAAGTTGTTCCGCCAGGAACTGTTTCGTCTCCCGATAGGAGCGGACCGTGGCTTCGGCTGCGGGCGGGATGAACCCTTGGGTCACGAGCCAGGCGCGTATCGCCGCGTCACTGGAAGCACCCTCGGCGAACCGCTCATCGAGACGGCCGAAGAGCGCGGGTTTGGCCGCGGCCTCGGCCACCGCCTCGCTTCGTTCAGGCGACGCGCCCGGATAGGCGAGGATACGGGCCGCGAGATCGGTAACCCTCACCTCGTCGCCCCGCCCCTCGACCAGACCGAAACGGCCCAGGGCCGCGAGAACCGCGAGAGACTTTCCGTTCAGGCCCGAATAGCCCAGGCGCTCTGCCGCGACCTCTCGCGTCAAAACATTTCTGTAATCGCGGTCGTAGACGGATTTTACGCGTTGGACCGCTTCCCGCAGGCCGATCTGGGGATAGGACGGACTTCGGCTTCTGCCCATCAGCCAAACTCCTCGATTCATGCGCAGACGAGAGATAGCCGGACGGTTGTCTGCCAGCAACATCCGACCGCCACCCCTAAGCGCAGCGTTATAGAACGTCTTAAACGTCATCTTTGCGTCACGCTAACGTTTCGTGCTGTTTGCAAAGATACCCACAGCGCCATCCCCGCCGCACCGCACCAATGAGAGAAAGTGGCTGGGCCGACGCAGGATTCACGCTATGTTCTCGTCGCGATGAGCAGACGCCGCCCCGCCGCCCTTCCCACGCTTCCGCAATCGCTGCCCCCGGCCTTTGCCGCATGGTTCGCGGCGCGCGGGTGGCGGCCTCGGCCACACCAGATTGACGTGCTGGAGGCGGCACGGGCCGGCAGCCATGTCCTGCTGATCGCACCGACCGGAGGAGGCAAGACGCTCTCCGGCTTCCTGCCGAGCCTGATCGCGCTCGCGGAACGCCCCGTCCCGGCCGAGGATGCGCCGCCGCGTGGTGTCCACACCCTCTATCTCAGCCCGCTCAAGGCGCTCGCGACCGATATCGCCCGCAACCTGATGGACCCGGTGACCGAGATGGATCTGCCCATCCGTGTCGAGACACGCACCGGCGATACGCCGCAGAACCGCCGCCAGCGCCAGCGGGAAACGCCGCCCGATATCCTGCTTACGACGCCCGAAAGCCTCTCGTTGCTGCTCTCCTTGGACGGCGCCCCCACGATGTTCCGCGACCTACGCAGTATCATCCTCGACGAGGTGCATGCGCTGGCGGGCACTAAGCGCGGCGACCTGCTCTCCCTCGGCCTTGCCCGGCTCGACCGGCTGGCGCCCGAAGCGGTGCGGATCGGACTGTCGGCGACGGTCGCGCATAAGGTGCCGCTGGCGGCCTATGTCTCGGCCGATGGCCAGGGCGGCAATGTCACCCTCATCGAGGTGGCCGATCCGGCGCCGCCGGACCTCTCGATCATGCTGCCGGCCGGCCACCTGCCCTGGTCGGGCCATATGGGCCTCGCCTCCGCGCCGGATATCCTGGAACGGGTTAAGGCCGCCGGCCTGACCATCATCTTCGTCAATACCCGTGCCCAAGCCGAGTTGCTGTTCCAGGATATTTGGAAGATTAACGAGGACACTCTTCCTATCGCCATCCACCACGGCAGCCTGGACGTTCATCAGCGGCGCAAGGTCGAGGCCGCGATGGCCGAGGGGCGGCTGCGCGGCGTGATCGCCACCTCCTCGCTCGATCTGGGCATCGACTGGGGCGGCGTCGATCAGGTGATCCAGGTCGGCGCACCCAAGGGCGTCTCGCGTCTGTTACAGCGCGTTGGCCGCGCGAACCACCGCATGGACGAGACCAGTCACGCCATCCTGGTCCCGGCCAACCGCTTTGAGGTTCTGGAATGCGAAGCGGCACGCCAGGGGGTGGCCGCCCGCGAGCTGGATGGCGACGCGCCCCGGCCCGGCGGGCTGGATGTTTTGGCGCAGCATCTTCTCGGTCTCGCCTGCGCCGCACCCTTCCTGCCGGATGAGGCCTTCGCCGAGATCACCCGAGCGGCACCCTTTGCGGCAGTGGACCGCGCGACCTTCGAGGCAGTGCTGAACTTCGTGGAAAACGGCGGCTACGCCCTCGCCGCCTACGAAAGATATAGGAAACTATTCCGCGATTTCGAGGGCCGGGTGCATGTCCGCAACGCCCGCGTCGCGCGCCAATACCGCATGAATATCGGCACTATCGTCGAGGCGCCGATGATCAAGCTGCGCCTCGGCCGGGGCGCTTTCCTGGGCGAGGTCGAGGAATGGTTCGTCTCCGGTCTAACGGCGGGCGACACCTTCATGTTCGCCGGCCGCTTGCTGCGGTTCGTGCGGTTGCGTGAAACCACCGCCGAGGTCGCAGAAGGCGGAAGCGGGCCGCCTCGCGTGCCAACCTATGCCGGAGCCCGGCTGCCGCTCACCACGGGCCTCGCCGTCCGTGTGCGCGGCCTGATGAGTAATCCGGAAAGCTGGCCGGCGTTCCCCGAGCCGGTGCAGGAATGGCTCGCCATCCAGCGGGAACGCTCCGCGCTGCCCGGCGCCGACGACTTGTTGGTGGAAACCTTCCCGCGCGGCGGCCGCTGGTATCTGGTCGCCTATTGCTTCGAGGGTCGTAACGCCCACCAGACGCTCGGCATGCTCCTCACCCGCCGCATGGAGCGTTTCGGCATCGGGCCGCTCGGCTATGTCGCGACCGATTACGTGCTCGCCGCCTGGTCGGCGCATGAGCCGCATGACATAGCGGCACTCTTCTCCCAGGATATGATGGGCGACGATCTCGAAGCCTGGATGGCCGAGAGTTCAATGCTCCGGCGCACCTTCCGCAATGTCGCGGTGGTGGCGGGGCTGATCGACCGGCAGATGCCGGGAGCCGAGCGCAACCGGCGGCAAGTGACCGTGAACAGCGATCTCATCTACGACGTGCTTCGCCGCCACCAGCCCGATCATATTCTGCTGCGCGCGACCTGGGCCGATGCCGCGGGCGGCCTCACCGATCTCGGCCGCCTCTCCGGCATGCTGCAGCGGGTGCGCGGGAAAATTCACCACGTCATCCTCGATCGCGTCTCGCCGCTGGCCGTGCCGGTCATCCTCGACATCGGCCGCGAGCATGTGCAGGGCGAAGCCGAGGAGGATTTACTGGCAGAGGCGGAGGCTCTTGTCGCAGAGGCAACAGGGGAGGAACATGCCGAGAACGTTCTTGCCAGATCACCGCGCTTCGACCTGAGGTTCACCTAGAATATGAAGTTCCGCCTATGACAGCCGCCCTTCTACATCTGGCTGGCGAGCGCCTCATGCTCGATCCCGCTGGTGCCGTCTTCTGGCCCGCCGCGAGCATGCTCATCTTCGCCGATCTGCATCTGGAGAAGGCGGCGGCCGCCGCGCGGCGCGGGCGCCTGCTCCCGCCCTATGACAGCCGGACAACTCTGGACCGTATGGCGCTGTTGCTACGGCATTATCGGCCCACGCGGGTTGTCGCGCTGGGTGACAGCTTCCACGACGAGGAAGGCGCGCTGAGCCTGCAGCCGGCCGATCGCCAGCGCCTCGCGCTGATGGCGGATGGCGCGGCCTTCACCTGGGTGCTGGGCAATCACGATCCGGCCCTGCCGGAGAGCTTGCCCGGCCACGTCGTGCCCGACTGGGCGGAGGGACCACTCGTCTTCCGCCACGAGGCACGGGCGGGCGTGCCGCCGGAGGGTGAACTCTGCGGCCACCATCATCCCAAGGCGAGCGTTCCGGTGCGAGGGCTGGTGGTCACCCGCCCCTGCTTCGTGACCGATGGTCACCGGCGGCTGATGCTGCCAGCTTTCGGCGCCTATACGGGCGGCCTGGATGTGAGCGACGCCGCCATCGCGTCCCTGTTCCCACGCGGCCCGCGCATCTTTCTGCTGGGGCGCGAGCGGCTGTACCACTTTCAGCTCGCGCGGGGCGCGCGGGCGGCGTGATGTCGTTACGCTTCCTTAGGCCGTTCAGTGCAATCCTCAGCGTGACGAGAAGCCAACAGCACTCAGGAAAGACCATGACGCGCTCATCTCCCGTTGCCTCGGCACCGCGGCAAATACCAGTGGAAGCCGGCCCCGATGGCAGTTTCCGCGAAACGTAGAGGAATTTGCTTAGCCGAAATAAACCACAGAAGCCTGCCGCAACTCCGTGGGTGCAGCGGCAGTACGTTGCGGTTGCGCCTCTAAGGCAACAAGGTCCAGGTCAGCTAGGTTCATCAATATTCATCGGCCCACGCGATGCGGTTGAGCAGTACCTCAACCCCCGCCCGCGAAGCTCGGTTTTCCGTGTCAACGCACCGCGACGAGAGAGCACCGATTCCATATTTTGACGGCGATCCTTCACTTCGCACCCCGTAGTGCCGGAGTGTAAACTCTGCGACCACCATCTCCCAAGGCGAGCGTCCCGGTGCGTGGGCTGGTCGTCACGCGCCCCTGCTTCGTCACCGGCGGCCACCGCCCCCTGATGCCAGCAGCCCGCGTATCTTCTGCTGCGACGCGAGCGGCTTTGCGTCCTTGCTCCGCGCAAAACATCGACCTTATGTCGCAATGCGATCCCTGTTGTGGATCAGAGCGCCTCGCGAGATGAGGATCCCAAGTATTCCGGCAACGACTTAAAGCCGTTGTGAAGCTCAATATACGCGATGAAATCAGCGTTCGCTTATCGAAATATATACCGCGATGAAACAACCTAAATGCGAGTTTCAATCGCGATCCCGGAAGGCAACGGGGCGCGACATAAAAGGACGCAGATGCATGACGTGGATACAACCAGGGGGCCGGCCTTCCAATAGAGATCCGTCGCCACCAGCTCAAAAAAAGTTCGAATTGCATCCCGCAAAATCAAACAGCAAGCAAGGCCAATTTCCTCAAGACAAATTCTTTCGTCCGCATGAGCAGCCACGGGAAATCGCGTTAATTCTGAATCCAACGCCACAGAATATCGCGTTCGTTGGACCACCTCTGCCTCAAAAGCCCCCAAGCTTTCTCTACAGGTTTGCCTGCAACTTGACGCGAAAGCTGAAGCCATCGACCTACCACATTGATCCAGGAACGATTCGAGCAGCTGCCCAAGCGGGTGCCAAACCGGACGATAGAATCGAAACAGCCAATTGGATCATCAACACGGCAGCTGCGGCCATTCTGAGAACTTCAGATGAAACGACAAAGGCATCTCTGCGTAATTTCCAGCATCTCGCTACAGCTTATAAGAATTCGCTATCCGGCGGGCCCCCTACGAACGTCGACATATATTCGCTTCGAATTCAGTACTACAATCTGGCAAACTCGTTGCTCTGATCTACATCTAGACTGTAAGCCAAAAAAATCGACCGACCCCTCACCAATCTCGTTCAGCGATCGTCGACCGTCAGCCGGCGGCGCTCCAAACTATCGCCGCCGCCTGCTCCTCCGTCATCTCGCGGAAGGCGAAGCGCTGCAGGTGGCTGATGATGACCCGCTGCAGCTGAGCCATGTCCTCCGCATCCGGCGCCGTGGCGCGCATGCGCAAGCCGGTCGCTTCGGCAATCGCGTCGCAGGTGCCGAAGGAGAAGGTGATCTTGCCGTCAGCCTCATTCAGCACTACCGGCGCGCGATGCGCGAAATGCTTGCAGAGCTGGCCCATATAGCGGGCCGGGCTGGGCGTTTCCCAAAACGTCTCGGTTACCAGCATCCTCGTCGTCTCCGTTGCGGGGGCGGGATTAGCCGCCCCCGTCTGGTTAAGGGAGAGCATAATCTCGCCGATCATGCTCAGGCCCGTTCGATAGCACGGGCGGCGGCATCCAAGGCATCGGCGATAGCCTGAGCCTCGCCATCCGCCAGCGGACCGCGTGACAGGCGCATATGCAGCGCGGTCCGCATATTCTGCACCGCCCGCACTACTTGCGGCGACCGGTTGCCCGAGGACGAGGCCGAAGTCCGCTCCATGCGAGCGAAAATCGCATCTACGTTCGGCTTATTCGCTGCGAGATCGGCCTGGCCTTCCTCGGTGATGGTGTAGAGTTTGCGCCCGCCGCCGGTCTCGCTGACGGTGGCAAAGCCCAGCTCGTTGAGTAGCGTCAGGGTCGGGTAGATCACTCCCGGGCTCGGGCTGTAGCTGCCGCCGAGCTTCTCCTCGATGGCCTTGATGATCTCGTAGCCATGGCGCGGCTGCTCGGCGATCAGCGCGAGAAGCACAAGTCGCAACTCCCCCTGATCGAAGACCCGGCCGCGACCGCCTCGCCCCTCATGGCGATCGTGACCCCATGGGCCATGCCGTCCGTGTCGGCCGCCGAAACGGCCTTCGCCGTCCCGCTCGCCGCGCGGGCTGTCCTCGTTGTCATGGGCGAAGCGGCGGCCCCAGCCGAGATGATGATGTCCAAACATGTCGTGTCCTTTCTTGGTTCGACACGCTCAAGATATATCGCTGAACCGAAGAGTCAAGATATATCTTAGACAGCTCTTCTGAATAGCCCTTTGCCCTGGATCGCCAGCACCGCGCAGCCCGCCGCCAGGCCCCAGAAGGCGCCTCCGATGCCGAGGAAATTGAGACCCGAAGCCGGAATGAGAAACGTAAGAATGGCGGCGTCGCGCTCCGCCGGTTCCGCGGTCGCGCCGGCCAGTGCACCGCCGAGGGGGCCGAGCAACGCGAGACCGGCGACCGCGGCAATCAGCACCGGCGAGGACAGCGCGATAAAGGTCGTGATGGCGCCCGAGAGGAGTCCGAGGAAGATGTAGCCGACCCCGGCGACCACCGCGGCCCACCAGCGCCGGGCCGGGTCAGGATGCGCATCCGGCCCGGCGCAGAGACTCGCCGTAATGGCCGCGAGGTTGAGCATGTGACCGCCGAAGGGCGCCGTCAGGAAGCCAGTAAACCCGGCGCTCGCGAACAACAGGCGCGGAGACGGCCGGTAGCCGTTCATATGCAGCACGGCCAGGCCGGGGATATTCTGCGACGCCATGGTCACAACGAATAGCGGGATGGTGACGCTGGCGATCGTCGCCCAGGCGAAGTGCGGCTCGATCAGGGTCAGCACCGGGTGGAGCTGCAAGCCGGTGCTGCCGTGATGAAGCGCCAGGCCCGCCAGAATCAGCGTCGCGACCACGGCGGCCGGCACGGCATAGAGCCGCCGGAACCGCCCCACCGCGGCCCAGACGAGCAGAATGATGATCGCATCACGCGGTTGCTGTTCGAGTGCCTGCACCGGCGCGAGGCAAAGCTCGAACAGCACGCCCGCAAGCATGGCATTGGCGAGCGAGCGCGGAATGGCGGAGACCAGCCGGCCCAGCGGTGTCCAGAGTCCCGCGAGGATCACCAGAAGGCTCGCCAGCATGAAGGCGCCCACGGCATAGCCATAGCCACCCGGAACCGGTGGCGCGCTGATGAGCAAGGCAGCGCCCGGCGTCGACCAGACGACGCTGACCGGCACGCGCGTCCCGACACTCAGCAAAATGCCGCAGACGCCCATGGCGACCGAAAGCGCCAGCAGCGCGGAGGCTGCCTGCGTCGGCGTGGCGCCCGCCGCGCCCAGGCCTCGCAGGATGACCGCAAAGGAGGAGGCGAAGCCGATGAGTGCCGCAAGCAGCCCCGCCGAGGCGGCTTGCGCCGATAGTCCATTCCGCATGGCCGCTGGTCCCTCCGTCGCAAGACGAAGGTCCAGAGCGGTGCGGTCAGGTCAAGAGCCCGGCCACCTCATGCTGATCGCACCGCCAGCGGCTGGATGTGGCTGAGGCGCCACGATAATAGTAGCCCGATTGCGATGAGCGTGCCGGTCATGCCCGTGACGCCCGTCCAACCGAAATGGCCCCAAAATACGCCGCCCAAGGTGCCGACCACGCTCGAACCGCCGTAGTAGAAGAACAAATAGAGCGACGAGGCCTGCGCCTTTGCGTGGCGCGCCCGCGCGCCCACCCAGCTGCTCGCGATCGAATGAGCGCCGAAAAACCCGAAAGTGAGAACCAGCACGCCGAGAATGACCAGGACGAGACTGTGCGCCTCGGTGAGCCCGGTGCCGACCGCCATGATAACGAAGCCGACCCACAGCACCCGCCGCCGCCCCAGCCGGCCGCCGAGATTGCCCATCCAGGCGGAACTGAAAATGCCCACCAGATAGGCCGCGAAAATGAACCCCACCGCCGACTGGCTGAGGTCGAAGGGCGGCGCCAGCAACCGATAGCCGAGGTAATTGTAGATCGCGACGAAGCCGCCCATCAGCAGGAAGCCCTCAGCGAAAAGCAGCAGCAGCGCCTCGTCCTTGAGATGGGAGGCGAAGGCACTCCCGAGGCTGGCAAGTGACAAGGTCCGGCTGCGGAAGTTGCGCGACGCCGGCAGGCACCACCAGGTCACGAGGCTGCCGACGAAGGAAAATAGTCCTATCAATAGGATTGAAGTCCGCCACCCCATGTAGTCGGTAAGCAGCCCGATGATGAGCCGCCCGAACATCCCGCCCACCGCATTGCCGCCGATGAACAGCCCCATCGAAAGACCGATGGAACGGGGGTGCATTTCCTCCGCCACATAGGCCATCGCCACCGCCGGCAAACCGCTCAGCGTTACCCCCATGAGGGCACGCACGATGAGAAACCCTGTCCAGCTCGGCATCACGGCGGAGAGCAGCATTAGCAGCGAGGATGCGACCACCGAGGCGATCATCATCGGTTTGCGGCCGATGCTCTCGGACAGGCTGCTGGCGCCCAAGAGGCACACCGCCATCAAGCCGGTGGTCAATGACAGCGCGAAGCTCGAATGCGCCGCGCTGACGTGAAACTCCCGCGAGAACACCGGCAGGAGCGGTTGGATCGAATACAGCAGCGCGAAGGTGGAGAAACCGGCGAAGAACAGGCCGAAGGTCGCCCGGATAAAGGCCGGCGTCCAATGCTCGATGAGGTCGACGATCTCCCGCACAGAGGCGCTGGCATTCTGTGCCAGGCCCGAAGCTGAACCGGGCCGGAGACCGTCTCTTGCCATGAAGGGCTATTTCTCCACGAAGGCCTTCTCCACCACGAATTCCGCCGGCTTAGCGTGGCTCCCCTCTTCGAAACCCTGACCGCGCAGCCAGGCGGTCATGTCCGTCAGCATCTCGGGACTGCCGCAGAGCATGAATCGATCGCGCGCCTTGTCGATCGGCGGCAGGCCAAGCTCCTGGGTCAGGGTGCCGGAGGCGATGAGGTCCGTCAGCCTGCCGCGGTTGCGGAAGGGCTCGCGGGTGACGGTCGGGTAATAGATGAGCTTGCCGCTGACGAGATCGCCGATCAGCTCGTCGCCCGGCAGATCGCGCTGGATGTAATCGGCATAGGCAAGCTCTGCGACTTGCCGCACCCCATGGACCAGAACCACGCGCGGAAAACGCTCGTAGATCTCGGGGTCCTTGATGATCGCCATAAAGGGCGCAAGGCCAGTGCCGGTGCCGAGCAGATAGAGCGTCTCGCCGGGCAGCAGGCTGTCGGCGACCAACGTGCCCACCGGCTTGCGGCCGACGAGAACGGTATCGCCCTCACGAATATTCTGCAGGCGGGAGGTCAGCGGACCATCCGCCACCTTGATGCTGAGGAATTCCAGGCCTTCCTCGTAATTGGCGCTGGCCAGACTATAGGCGCGGAGCAGGGGTTTCCCCTCGATCTCCAATCCAATCATCGTGAATTGGCCATTGAGGAAGCGGAAAGCGGGGTCGCGGGTAGTCTGGAAGCTGAATAACCGGTCCGTCCAGTGATGAACCTTAGTCACGGTTTCAGTATTGAACGCCGCCATAAGCCGCTCGCCTTCCGACTTGGATGCCGGGGAGATAGTCCCGCCATGCCCTTTCTGCCAAGCGTCTTCGGCGAAACCCTCCTATCTCGCCATGCTGGCGGCAGCGTAGAGCCGGAGCACATCGCGCACGGATTCGAGGGCCAGACTGCGGGCATCGGCGGCAATGCGGCCCTCGGCCACGCGGTCGGAAAGCCGCGAAAGGAACTGGCTGACGAGGGTCGGTGGGATCGGCCGGTCGCGGAGACGCGCGAAGAGTTCATCGACAGCCGATACCGCCTCGGGCTCGGCCCAATAGTAGCGGATGCGGTCGCTGTAGCTGAAGTGACGCAGCAGCCGCTGCTCCGCGGGGGTGCCGTGGTAATGCGCCTGCCAGTTGCCCGGCTTCTCGACCATGAGCCGCTCCATGACCGATGGAAGCCGTTCCACCCCGTCTCCCTCGATGAGGCAGGAGGCGATGGCGTCGAGGCCGTAAAGCGCCTCGCGCAGGGCAAAGGTCAAAGCGGGTCCGACCTTGAGGATAGGAAAACCATCCTGCACCAACGCGGCTAGGGCGTCCTCGCTTTGGTAGTCCGTTGAATGCGCCTCGAAGACGAGGCTCGGCAGGCCTTCCAGGCTCGCAGACAGAGCGGTTGCCGCCTCCGGCTTGTATCGCGCCACGCTGTCATGACCAAACTCCACGCCGGGCTGTACGACCAGGGCCACAACCCGGCTTAGGGCGTCGTCGAGACCTAGAGATATAAACATATGTTTATGTATCTCATAGGTCTTAAGCGGTGCGTCCGGCGCGGTGACATGCATGTGGTCGAGAGCTTCGAGCGCGCCGCCCGGCGTCGGAACCTCTGTTCCAACAACGTAATACGGCCGTGAGCCGATCTCCGCGGCGGCCGCTTCGGCGACAGCGGCAAGCTTCGCCGCGCGCTCGGCCGTCACCGTATCGGACAGCGCCACCGGCTCACCGGCGCAGCCCATGCTCGTATCGAGATGCAGCTTGGCGAAGCCGGCCAGCGCATAGGCCCGCACCATGGCCCCGGCCTCGGCCATCGCCTGTTCCGCGGGCAGGGTTTTCCAGGGGTTGGGACCGAGATGGTCGCCACCGAGGATGATACGGTCACGCGGAAAGCCCAGCCGCGCGGCGATGCCTTCGACGAAATCCCGAAAACCCGCCGGGGTCATTCCGGTGTAGCCGCCATGGTGGTTGACCTGATTGCAGGTCGCCTCGATGAGCGCCGGGCCACCATCCTCGCTCGCTTGCAGCAGCGCTGCCTTGATGACCAGCGGATGGGCCGAACAGACGGAGGTGATGCCAAAGGGGCGTCCCGCTGCCCGTGCCGCGACGAGGCTCGCAAGGATGTCGGCGCTCATTGCACCGCGCCTTCGCCGATTAGCGCGTCGAGTTCCGCGAAGCTCGAAGTACCCTCCATGGGTCCCCGCCGGGTTACGGCCAAGGCGCCCGAGGCGGCGGCGTAGCGCAGGCAATCGGCGATGGGGCGGCCCTGCAACCGGCAGGTGACGAAGGTGGCGCCGAAACAATCGCCCGCGCCGGTTGGGTCCAGTTCCGTCACCGCGAAGCCGGCGATGCGGCGGTCCTGCGTGCTGTCGTGATAGCTCGCCCCTTCGGCGCCGCGCTTGACGACGACGGCCGTGATGCCACGGCCGAGAATCTCGGCGATCGCCGCCGCTTCCGTCTTCGCCTCGGTTAGCATGGTGAGCTCCGCGCCACTCGGCATGAAGATGTCGCAGGCGGAGAGCATATAGCTGATCGCCTGTAGCACATCCGGCGCGCCTAGGATTTCTTTCCGTACATTCGGGTCGAATGAAATCGTGCCGCCCCTGCCCTTCACCGCCGCCACGGCCTCTTGTGTTTCGCGGATCAAACTGGCGGAGCTCAGCGAGGAACCCATCACATGGAGATGCGCGCAGTCGGCGAGCAAGGCGGCGGCGGCCTCTGTCACCCGCGTCTGGCCGGCGGCGCTGTTGCGGATATTGAAAACGAAGTTGCGGTCGCCGCTTGTCGTATAGCGCACGAAGGCGCTGCCGGTGACCTGATCATCCCGCACCTCGATCCCGCTCACGTCGCAGCCGTCCCGCTTCAGCCGGTCGATATTCACCCAGCCGAAATCATCGTCGCCGACGCAGCTAATGATGGCGCAGGGCTGGCCGAGCTTCGCCACCTGGTCGATGAAGATCGCCGGGGCGCCGCTGGGATAGGGACCTGTCAGCTCGATCGGCGCGCGGAAACCGTCGCCGGGCTGTGTCGCCATGATCTCGACCAGGATCTCACCGATCGTGACAATCCGGCCGCCAGCGGCAGCGCTTTCCGCAATAGCCATGCAGGACCCTCCTCCGCGCATCCGGCCCCTTTTGCCGAGTGCTCACGATGCCGATATGCCGTGTGAGGCGGTTGGTCAAAAAACGGAGAGCGACAATGTCAGTCGAGCAAGCGGTATTGGGTGGCGGGTGCTTCTGGTGCACCGAGGCGGTCTTCCAGGAACTGAATGGCGTGTCGGACGTCCAGTCCGGTTATGCCGGCGGCCAGACGCCCAGTCCGACCTACGAGCAGATCTGCACCGGCCGCACGGGCCATGCGGAAGTGGTGCGCGTCAGTTTCGACCCCGAGGTCCTGTCCTTCGCGGATCTGCTGCGCGTGTTTTTCACCACCCATGACCCGACGAGCCTCAACCGCCAGGGCAACGACGTCGGCACCCAGTACCGCTCGACGATCTTGGTGACCGATGATGCCCAGGCGAAGGTCGCCCGCGAAGTCATCGCGGAATTCGAGGCGAATTCCGTCTGGGGCAAGCCGATCGTCACCACGATCGAGCCGCTGCGCCAGTTCTTCCCGGCCGAGCGCGAGCATGACGACTACTATTCGCGCAATCCCAACGCCGGCTATTGCCGCGTGGTGATCGCGCCGAAGGTCGCGAAGGTTAGGAAGGAATTCACAAGCCGGCTACGGAAGCCTGCGGCGGCTTAAGCCTATAGACCTCGAAGCGATCCCCGCCCGTCATCCTTGGCGAAGGCCGAGGGTCCACGCCTTCGCTCGCGGCCCTGAAGGCAAGGCGTGGATGCTCGGCCTTCGCCGAGCACGACGATAGTAGCCACCAAGACCGCAACCGACGACGCGGCGGCCTTCATCGCCCTTCTGGCGGTTCGTGGGAGCGGCGGAGCAGCATCTCGACCGTCGTGCCCTGTCCCGTCGCGCTGGTGACGCGGGCGACGCCGCCCGCTTGCTGCGCCAGCCCGTAAACCATGGATAGGCCGAGCCCGGTGCCCTTGCCGATCGGTTTCGTCGTGAAGAAAGGCTCGAACACACGGCTCAGCACTTCGGGCGGGATACCGGTTCCCGTATCGCTGACCGACACCACCACATAGTCGCCCGGCACAAGGTCGAGCCCCTCCTCCACGGCGCCAAGGTTCCGCGTGGCGAGGGTGATGCGGCCACCGGCGGGCATGGCGTCGCGCGCATTGATACAGAGGTTGAGCACGGCGAGTTCGAGCTGGTCGGGATCGACATGCGCCGGCCAAAGATCCGCCGCAAGCGCCTCCTCGATCTCGATACCATCGCCAATACTGCGCAGTATAAGATCCTGCATCTGCCTGATCAGCGCATTGGCATCCACCGACCGAGGTGCCAGATCCCGTTGACGGCTGAAGCTCAGAAGACGCTGCGTGAGGGACGTGCCGCGCTCCGCCGCCAATGTGGCGTTGCGCAACAGCCGCTCCACGCGTTCGTCTCCAGTCACGCGACGCACCGCCAATTCGAGGCTGCCCAGGATCGCGGTCAGAAGGTTGTTGAAGTCATGCGCGACGCCGCCCGCCATCGTGCCAAGCGCCTGCATCTTTTCCGCCTGATGCAGCCGGGCCTCCATCCGCCGCCGATCGGTGATGTCATGTTCGAGCCGCGCGAGGTGGGTGATCCTGCCATCCCCCGCCCGTACCGGAACCCGCGTTACCTGCCAGAGGCGCGGGCCCTCCGGCATCGGCAGTTCTTCGGTCGTCTGAGAATTGCGTCCTAGGGACAACACGACGTCATCCGCCTCGGCGGTTTCGCCGATTTCGCGGCGGCCGATCCAATCCTCCGCGACGCCGCCGAGTGCCGACGCTTTGGCGGCGTTCAGTCGCACGAAGCGCCCCTCGCGATCCTTGAAGGAGACGCCGTCCTCGCTTCCTTCCATCAAGCCGCGCAGCAACGCCTGTTCGGTCGTCAACGCGCGGCGCAAATGGCATTGCGCATGCGCATTGGCGATCACGCTCAGCAGCAGCACCGGCTCCCAAGGCTTTTGTGCATAGCCCGAGATGCCGCCGAGGTTGATCGCATTCACCACGGCGTCGAGATCCGCATAGCCCGTGAGCAATATCGACTCCGCGTCCGAAATCCCGCGCGCCTTGGCGAGCAGCACGTCGCCGGTCATTCCGGGCATCCGCTGATCGGAAACGATGACGGAAATCGCCGGCTCCTGAAGGAGTATCTCCAACGCGGCCTGCGGCGAGTTTGCGGCCCAGACGTCATATTCGTCTTCGAGCAAATCGCGGAGGGCGGTCAGGATCTCGGGCTCGTCATCGACGAGGAGAATCATGCCGCGAGATTCGGCGCTCATGCGCTTACCGATGTTAGGGGAACTAACGGCACACGAATGATGAAGGCAGCACCTCCGTAAATCGAGGTTTCGATAGCGAGGGTCCCTTGATGCGACTGGATCACGTTATAGGCGATGGCGAGGCCGAGGCCGGTTCCCGAGCCTATTGCCTTGGTCGTGAAGAATGGTTCGAAGACCCGGTTCCTAATTTCGTCTGGGATGCCTGGCCCTGAGTCACCCACGGCGATCTCATACCATTCTTCGTCGGCCTTGGTGGAGATGTCGATGTAACCTTTCCCCTCGATCGCATCCGCCGCATTGCTCACGATATTCATCACCACCTGGTTCAGCAGCGCCGGCGAGCACCACAGCGACGGCGGACCCTCATAATGCCGGGTGACCTCGATCCGCTCCCCGAGTTTCGGGCCGAGCAGGAACAGCACGGTGTCGAGACCCGCCGGGATATCGACATGCTGGAAGCCGCCGCTATCCATGCGCGAGAAGCGCCGGAGGCTAAGAATAATGTCCTGTATGCGCTTCAGTCCGGTGCCCATTGCCTGGGTCCGGTCGCGCGCCTTGGCGATCGTGCGGGCGACCCGTGCATTCTCGGCGGCTTCGGGTTCGACCTGGCCGAGTAGACGCTCGACGGTGTGCTGATGCGCCAAGATGAAGGCGAGTGGATTGTTGATCTCATGGGCGATGCCGGCCACCAGCTCGCCCAGCGACGCCATCTTGGCCGCCTGCACCAGCTTCGCCTGAGTGTCCCGCAGTTTCTGGTTGGCTTGTTCGAGGTCGTGATTTGCTTGCGTAAGCGCGACCGTCATGCGGGCGCGCTGCTCGGTCAGCGCGTGCTCGCGCTGCTCGGCCACGCTGCGGCGGGCGTCGTCCTGCAGTAGCTTGCGGCGCACGACCGCTCGGATACGCACGCGCATGACGCCGGGATCGGGCTGCGCCGGGATGCACTCGTCGACCCCCGCATCGAAAGCGCGCGCCAACAGATCGCGGCCGCCGCCCTCGGCGCGCTCCATGCCGATGATGAGGAACGCAGCCGCGTCGGCCGTAACCTCCGCCGCGCGCTCACGTAGCGCGTTGATGCGACGACAGGCCTCGATGCCGTCAAAGCCTGAGGCGCGCAGCCCAACGAGCACGCAGTCGATCGGTCGCCCGGTGTCCCGCAATCGGTCCAGTGCCGCCGTGGCATCGTCCAAGGCGTCGATGCGATAGCCATCCCGGGTCAGCAGCTCCGCCACGTTGTCGCGGGACAGGCCTGGATCGTCGAGCAGCAGCACATGGATGCGGCGAAGCGGGGCCGCGCTGCCGTCAGTCTCCTCCATCGTTGCGACCGTGGGCCGCTGCCGCAGCAGCGCGCGGATGCGCAGGATCATGAGATCGTGGTCGGCGGTCTTGGAGATATAAGCGTCGGCGCCGCTCTCCAGCCCGTCCCGCTCGGTTTCCCGCTCCGAGGCATTGGTGAGCATGAGGAGCGGCAGCGACCTCGTTCGGGTATCGAGTCTGATCTGCCGCGACAGCTCGCCGCCGTTCATTCCCGGCAGATGATAATCGGCGACGACCAGATCGGGGAGGCGCCGGCTGAGTTGATCGAGCGCCGCTTCCGCCGAGCCAGCGCGATCCACGGTGAAGCCGGCTGCTTCCAACATGCGGCGGATGGCGAGCGCCTGGGTTTCGGAATCCTCGACGACCAGCAGATGGGGCACGCGCATGGCGGGGCTAGTCATTGGCCGTCGCGGCCGGCGGTCAGCCGCAGCATCTCGCCGGCGATACTGTCGAGCGGCAGACTGAGGGCGGAGGCACCCAGGCGGACCGCCGCCTGCGGCATGCCAAAGACCACCGCTGTGCTCTCATCCTCCGTCAAAGTGGTGGCCCCCGCCCGCCGCATCGCCAGCAAGCCCTCGGCGCCATCCTCGCCCATTCCAGTAAGCAGCACACCGAGCGAAGCGGCCCCCGCCGCCTCGGCGAGCGAGCGGAACAAAACCGTGCCCGATGGCCTCTGTCCCGCGACCGGTCCCTCTAGCGTCAGCCGAAGGCGGGCGTCGTGTGTGAGGCGCAGGTGGCTGTCGCCGGGCGCGACATAGACCATGGAGGGTTCAGCCACTTCACCATCGACGGCGATCCGCACCTTGAGCGGGACGAGGCTGTCGAGCCAGGCGGCGAAGCCCGCGAGAAACGGCGTGCCCATATGCTGCACGACGAGAACGGGAAGCGGGAAATCAACCGGCAATGCGCTCAGCAAACGGGCAAGCGCGCTCGGTCCCCCCGTCGATGCGACGATGGCCACTATCCTCGGCCGCACGAGGCCTGCCTGGCCGCCCGGCGGCAACCGAGACGCTCTGGTAGAGCCGGAAGGTCGGAACGCGCGCTGCCGGATGACGGGCACCTGACTCATGATAAAAAGCTGTGTGCGAATGGTCTCGGCGATCGTGTTATGGCCGTGATGGCTGAAGCCTGCGGGCTTCTCGACCACGGCCAGCGCCCCTGCCCGCAGGGCGTTCATCGAGATCATCAGAGAAAGGTCCGCAACCGCGTCGGCGATCACCACGATCGGTGTAGGCTGACGCGTCATGATGAGCCGCGTCGCCTCCAGCCCATCCATGCCTGGAAGTCGGATATCCATCGAGATGACATCGGGCCTGACAAGCGGCAGAGCCGCCAATGCGTCCTCCGCTGAGGACAGGGTGGCGACCAGCTCAAGGCGAGGATCAGCGGCAATGATGTGGCGCAATAGCGCCTGCACGACGGGCGAATCCTCGACGATCATCACCCTCACCGGCTTGCCCAAGGCCGGCGCGCCGCCGCTCATAACAGCCTGCCGATGGTTTGCAGCAGGTCGCGCTGGTCGAAGCTCTGTTTAGCTATATAGGCGTTGGCGCCGAGATCGAGGCCACGACGGATATCAGCGGCGGCGGCGCGCGAGGTCATGACAATGACGGGGATCGCGGCCAGAGCCGAATCCTTCCTCATCGCTTCCAGCAGGGCGAAGCCATCCATGCGGGGCATTTCGATATCGGCCAGCACCATGTCAACCACGGCATCCGATCGCAGAACCTCCAATCCCTCTATCCCGTCGACCGCGACAAGAACGTGATAGCCATTCGCTTCCAAGATGCTCTTTTCGAGAGTCCGCGTGGTGATCGAGTCATCGACCACCAGGATCGTCCGGCGGGCGGCCGGCCTTGGGCCGGCCTGCACCTCCGCCTGAGCCGCCACTTGCGGGCCATGTTCCACGAGGCGTTGCCAGCGCGCGAGCAGGCCAGGGGGTGACAGCAGCATCGCTGGCCGCTCCTGCTCCAGAAACACGAAGCCCTGTACGAGTTCGGTGTCGAGGCCGACGACCTCCGCGGCATGCACGAGCATCGAGCGCACGTCCCTCAGAGCGTCGACCACGATCGCCAAAGACCCTCCGCCGGTCTTGCGTAGCTGCACCAACAGCAGGCTGCCTTCCGGCATCGGCAATTCCTCACCGCCGAGGCCGAGCAATCGGCGAAGCGCGATCAGCGGAATGGCGTCCGCGCTGTCAGGGTCTGGCCGCAACACGGGATGACCGGCCCGACGCTCGATGCGGGACGCGGGGAGGCGAACGAGCCGTTCCACCGCGAGGCTGGGCAGGCCGACGACATAGCCGACACCGCAGTCGAGCAGCAGCACCGATTCACGCGCCACCGACAACGGGACGTTGATCTCGACGACCGTTCCGCCGCCGGCGCGCGGCAGGAGGCTCGCGGTTCCTCGCAGCGCACGCGCCGCCTCGGCGACGATGGAGAGGCCGAGGCCGCGCCCGGCCAAAGCATCCGCATCCGCGCGGGTCGAGAAGCCCGCCTCGAAGACGAAGGAGAGGATAGTCTCGCGGCTGGCGCTGGCCGCGGCTTCCGTCGAAATGAGGCCGGCGTTCACGGCGCGCCTGCGGATTGCCGTGAGGTCGGGGCCCGGCCCGTCATCGGTCACGGTCACGCGCAGCCGATCAGCGTCGCGGACAAAAGCGAGGCCGATCTCAGCCGCGTCCGGACGCCCGCGCGCGCGGCGGCGTGGCGGCACCTCGGCACCATGACTGACGGCGTTCCGCAGTAGCTGGATCACGGGATCCTTGAGCGCCTGCAACACCCTGCGATCCGCCTGCAGATCCAGACCCTCGACGATTGGTGCGACCTCGACACCCTCCTCCTGGGCCAGGTCGCGCAGCATCCGCGCTGGATTTCCGAAGACGGTTTCGGCGGTGACGAGACTGAGCGCCTCGATGCCGCCAAGCAGCGTCGAGACGGATTGGTCCAGTGCCCAGGCGGTGTCCTGATACTGCCGCCGTGCCTCCGTCACCTGCCGCGCCGATTGCCGAAGTTCCTGCGCGAGGTGGAGCAGCGTGGGTGACGGAGACGCCGCACGCAACAAGGGAGTCAGCAGCTGCGTCGCCCGGCGCGTCGAGCGGGCGATCGCGTCGAGCCGCTCTTCGAGATGCTCGTGTCGCTCGGCAGCCCGCGCGACTTGCTGCGCGTTGGTACCGACGGCCGCGAGGCGCGCGCCATTGATGCGGAGGAGATCGATCGAGGCGGCGGCCGTGTCCACGCTCTCGGGTTCGGCTTTGATGTCGGGCACAGCGGCGGCGACTTGCGCGATTGCGTCCAGCGCATCTTCGATTGCCGAGGCTGCTCCTTCATCGAGACGGGTTTCGCCATCGAGCAGCGCGGCAAGTAGAGCTTCGAGATCATGCGCGCGATGTTCGACCTCGGGCCGGCCGACGGCACGGGCCGCGCCCTTCAGCGAATGAATGCGCCGAAACATATCCTTAAGATCCGGGGGCTGCCCGCTTCGGGCAATGTCGAGACCGTGCCGCACGACCGCCAAATGCTCGCGATATTCCGCATCAAAGGCGGCGAGCAGCTCTGTTTGGATATCCTTCACCGCACCGCGCCGCTTTCCAACGCAAACACCACCGCAATGCTCTGCAAAAGCCAGAGATCAATGCCGGGCTTCATCCCTCTGCTGCCTCACACCCGGTAGCGGTCCGCGAGGGCCACGAGCTGGTGCGACAACTCGGTGAGATTGCCCGCGGCAGAGTCCAGTTGCCGGGTCCCGGCGGCAGTCTGCTGGCTCGCCTGGCGGATGCTTTGCAGTGCCGTCATCACCTGCTCCACACCGATCTGCTGTTGGTTGGTGGAGGCAACGATCTGCTGGAAGGTCTGCACGCTCTCCCGCACGCTGCCGGTGATTTCCTCGATCGCGCGATGCGTGAGGTCAGTACGCTCCTTACCGGAGGCGACGCGCTTGACCTGCTCCTCGGCCAGCATCACCGAAGTGTTTATGCCGCGCTGGATTTCGCCGAGGATGGAGCGCACCTGCACCGTCGCCTCCTTCGCCTGATCCGCCAGGATCTTCATCTCGGAGGCGACCACCGCGAAGCTGCGGCCCTTTTCACCAGCCGCGGCGGCCTCGATCGCCGCATTGAGGGCGAGCAAATGCGAGCGCTCCGCGATGTCGTTGACGACCATGATGATGTCGCCGATCGCCTGGGTCTTCTCGCTGAGCGCCACGATATTGCCCGCGACCATGCCGCCCTGGTCGCGAATGAGTTCCATCGCGCGCGCGGTCTCGACCACCGCCTGCAGTCCGCTGGCGCTCCGCTGGGTGGCGGCCTCAGCCGCGACGATCACCTCCTCGGCGCGGCGCGCGATGCGGGTGCCGGAATGGGTGATTTCATCGGCGGTCGCCGCCGTCTCCTGGATCGCCGCAAGTTGCTGCTCGACGCTAGCCGCCTGTTCCTGCGTGGAGGCGCGGATTTCGGCGGCAGCGGCGTTGAGGTTGCGCGTCACATCGCGCGTCTGCACCGCCAACTGCCGCAGCCCAGTCACCATCGCGTTGAGCGTTCCGCCGAGGCGGCCCAGCTCATCATGCCCCGCGCGTGTGGGCGGCGTCGTGAGATCGCCCTGTCCCACCACCTCAGCGAAACGCACGTAGCGCGCCAATGGCCGGACGATCGAGCGCTGGATGAGGAAGGTCATCAACAGACACAGCAGGGCCGCGCCGGCTGCGGCGACAATCAGCGAAGTCCGGCTCGTATTGTAAATGAGCTCGATCCTCCGCTGCCCGGCCTCAACGCCGACGTTGAGCGCATCCTCGGCCTGCCGCAGCGTGACGACGAAGTCCGCTCGCAGTGAGATCAAGCTCGGTTCGACAGCCATGACCCCGGCCGCATCATTCCGCGCGAGATCGTCGAATTGCTTGTCCGAACCAGCCCGGAGCGACTGGAGGCGGAGCCGTGCCTGCCGCAGGAGCTCGGCGGTTTGTTGCCAGGCGGATCGGCGGCCAGGGTCGAGGGCGGTTTGCTCGTAGGTCGCGGTGGTGGTGATCGCCTGGTCGAGCAGGGATTCCGTCGTGTCCGCCTGGGCGTCCCACCGCGTCGCGACCGCATGGATGGCGACTGCGGATGAAGGATGCATCATGGCCTCGAGCACCGCGGCCCGGCGGGACTCGTTCATGTTGGACTGACTCTCGGCGATCTGACCCAGAGCGCGGTAGGCGGCGAGGTCGCGTGCGACGATCGTCTCAGTCGCATAGCGGACGCTGGAAATCTCCCAAAGGCTGAAAAGCCCGATGCCTACCAGCAGAAGGATGCTGACCCCAAAACCAAGAAGCAGGCGCGTGGCGATGGTCACAATCGTCTAGGCTCCAAGGATTGGGACAGGCAGGCCCAAGCGCGCGGCGAGGAAGGCAGTATCGATAGGCATGACCGGACGGCCCGAAAGTTCATGCGCCCCCTCGGCGACAAGAGCGGAGGCTTCGTCACTGCCAAGCGCGGTGGAAATCAGACCCAACACCTGGGGCACCCGCAGTCCAATACACGGCTTCTCATGGGTGAGCAGGAGCAGATGCCCGTCGCTCGGATGCTCGCTCGATGCTTGAAACAGGCGCGCGCTGTCGATCACGCTGTAGACGGCACCCATCCAGCCCAAGACGCCAATGCAGGAGGGCTGCCGGCTGATAATCGGCATGCAGCGGGCATAGGGCAGGACGGCTCGGACCTCCTCGGGACGAATGCCATACAGCTCACTCCCTTCCTCCCATACCAGGAGGCTGTGGACCCTGGCGGCCGTCCGATCGGATTGGCTGAGGCCGCGCACAGCCAGACGCCGGCTGCGTTCGTCGAGCACGCGGCCTTCCCACGACCGCTGTCCCATGTCAGGGGCCGGTATTGTGCTCACGGCTGCGACGCCTGATCGACCATCGCCGGTTCGACTGCCAAGACCGCACGTGCGAGCAGGTCGCCGGCGCGGAGGCCGTCACCTTCCTCCAAGACCGTGTCCTCGGGCACCGCGCGACAAAGCTCCGTGACGACGCTCATAACCCTTCGGCCACTCTCGGCCGCGCCGCCCTGAAGCAGCAGGAGGCCGAGATGGTAATGCGCCATCACCATGTCATTGCTGAGGTAGATCGCACGGCGCAACGCCGCTTCCGCGCGGGTTCGGTCGCTGGCCGCTTGGGCGAGCAGCGCGTCGTAGTAATGGAGCCGATGGTCGAGCGGGTGGGCCTGCAAGGCCCCGGCACAGCGTAGCGCCGCCTCCTCCAGCCGTCCGGTGTCAGCCAAAGTTCTGATCCGGTCCAGATCACGATCCTCGGCGCGCGCCGAGGCGATCACGCGAGGCTGCGGCGCCTCAGCCGGCCTCGGTGCGTGACGCGGCGGAAGCCGGTGGGATTCCGGCGCCGGAGGCTCGGGCAGAGCGGCTGGGACCTCGGCGAGTTTCGTCACGCCCCGCGGCCTGAAGACCCGAGTGGCCTCGATTTGGACGACGTCAAGCTCCGGCGGTATGTCGGCCAGGGCATCAGAATATCCGATCATAAGCCAGCCACCCGACGAGAGGCATTGCCCCAAGGCTGAAAGCATCGGCGCCGCCTGATGGGCGCCGAAGTAAATCAACACGTTGCGGCAAAGGATAAGGTCGAAGCCTCTCCACTCCGCCGGCGGCTCGGGCAGCAGATCGAGCAGGTTGTGGCGGCGGAACTCGACCCTTGGCCGGTGCCGCTCATGCAGCCGCCATGCGCTGGGCCTAATGTCAGCGTCAAAATCGCGCGCACGTTCCACATCGGTCATCCCGCGCAAGCTCCAGGCGCTGTAACGGCCCTTGCGCGCATTGACGAGCGCCTGCTCGTTGATGTCCGTTCCGATGATGTCCACGCGCCATGTGGGCAAGGCATCGCCGAGCAGCCGCTCGATCAGGATCGCAAGCGAATAAGGTTCCGCACCGGTGGAGCAGCCGGCGCTCCAGATGCGTAGCCGGCGACGGTTCGTTGCGGCGTTCAGGAGGTTTGGAAGGATCGTGTCCCGCAAGACAGCGAATTGCTCGCTGTGGCGGAAAAAGAAGGTCTCGCCGACGGTGACTACGGCTTCGAGCGCCCGCCACTCGGCATCCCCGGTCACAGGGTCCGCGAGCACCGTTTCATAACCAGCAAGGTTGGGAGCACCGACTTCGCGCGCCCGCTCGTCGAGCCGCTTTCGCAGCAAAGCGTCCTTGTCGTCGTAGTAATGGTGTCCAGTGTGGGCAACGACCGCCTGCTTCAGCCGCTTATAAGCCGCTTCTTCAGCCTTCATCCGCGCTCTCATCCAGCGCGGACGGCCAGCCGGATGCACGGGCCGCCGCTCGCTGGGAAAACTCGCCAAGACGCTGCCGCTCCAACGCCGTCAGCAATCGCGCGAGCGACAGCAGCGGTATCAGATCGTCGCCGAATGAGACGTTCGCGGCGACGCAGCCGTTGAAGCTTTCCTCCTCTGGCTGCGGGCAAATCACTCCCGTGCGCGTGCCCGTGGCGCGGCGAACGAGAATTGCCGCGTCAGCGACGTCCTCGGCATTCCTCGGCAAAAGGATGTGGTGATGGAACAAGCCGTTCTGGTCAATTTCCGCGAGATCGAGCAGGCGCGCCAGATCGATGACCACCTTGGGTTTGCCGCCGAGCATGAAGACCCCGCGCACGACGAAAGGCATCGAGGTAACAGGCGCGAGACGCGGCGTGGGAAGAACCTCCGCGATATCGGTAAGGGCGAGCGCAAGCGTGGCACTGCCGACCGCGAGCATCAGGAAGCTGGCCGAACCGTCACTCATCGCTCGGTACGTCCGGGGTCTCCACGCTGATCCTACTTTTGCGGCTTCTCCGAAGCGGTCTCGGTCTGGAAACGATCGCTGGTGGGATGGCCCTTCGGCTCATCGCCTTGGCCCATCTCCTCCGGAACACCGTGCTTGGCCGCGTGGTCGTCTTGCTTGCTTTGCGGCGGGTTCGGCACGGGCTTGGCCTCGCCTGTCTTTGGGGCGCCTGCTTTACCCTTGGGCGTTGCGGTCATGTTGGTCTCCTCCCGGGTTGCCCCACGGCAATCATGCCTGTGGTACAACATGTAAATCCGGGACGGCCGAATGCAACGCGAGACGCTTCGCCGCTATACGGTCAGACCGGCGCTAACTGCGCGTATTCTTCGTCGGAATAGATGCGCGAACGGGTAAGGAAGCGCACGCCGCGGCCATTCTCCAGCGAGAACATGCCGCCTTTGCCTGGCACGAGATCGATGATGATCTGGGTATGCTTCCAGTAGTCGAATTGCGACCGGCTCATATAGAAGGCCGCGTCGCCGATCTCTCCGAGCTGAACATCGGAGTCACCGATCATGAAGTCACTCACCGGGTAGCACATCGGCGAGGAACCGTCGCAGCACCCCCCTGACTGGTGGAACAGCACCGGCCCGTATTCGCTTTGCAGGGTCGAGATGAGGTCCAAAGCGGCTGGCGTCGCTGTCACGCGAAGCGGTGTTACGTCCATGGCGTCACCTCTGATCCCGGAAGTTCATGGCGCGTATCGCCCGCACTACAACGGACCCGCTCAGCTGCGCCAGCGGCGGGTGCGGCTGCCCCTGGGACCGGAGAGGCTGACAGCGCCGCCGAAGAGCACTAGGCCGATGGCTGTGGGAACCAGCCAGCCGGGCCGCTGCAGCACGGGCACAGCGACCTGGTCCCAAATCCAGGGCGACAAAGCGCGCCGGACGAAGGACTGGGCCACGGGAAGCCACGTCGTATCCACCATCCCGATCAGGGCGGCGAGCGACATATCCGGCGGCCAGATGGTGGCCACGGCAAAAGCAGCGACCAGAAAGGCCGCCGCGAGCACTGCGAGGATACGTGTTGCGATCACGGGCTCAGTCTACCCGCCCGCGACATCGCGGCATAGTGCGAAGCGCGTTTTCGGGCGGGATTCGATGTCGATTTGGTGCCCCTCGGCGGAGGCTCTACCGCGCGATGGCGATTTCCATGCCGTCATAGGCCGGCTCTATGCCCAGCGGCAGGTTGCGCATCATCCAGCCCCAATCCATGTCGTTTCCCATATGGGTGAGAATCGTGCGTTTCGGTCCCAGCTTGGCGACCCATTCCTCAATCAGCGCGGGCCAGGCATGAGTCCGATGCGGGTCGCGCTGGAAGCAATCCACCAGCCAGGTCTCCACCCCCTCCAACGCTCGCCAGGCGGCGTCATCGAGCGCGACGACATCTGTGCAATAGGCGAAGCGCCCGATGCGCAGACCGAGCGAGGTCGAGAAGCCGTGGTCCTGGTTGAAAACCTCGATCGACATGCCGGCAAGCGTGATGCGGTCACCCGGCGTGATGATCTCGGGTTCCAGGGCCGGGCGAATGAAGCTCGGCGGCCGCCAGGGCAGGAAAGCGTAATCGAAGCGTAGCCGTAGCGCCTCCATGGTCGCGGCGTCCGTGCGCAGAGGCATGGGCTGGTTGATGATGCGGTTGAGAATCCGCAGGTCGTCGAGGCCGGTGATGTGATCGGCGTGGGCATGGGTGATCAGCACCGCATCGACCTGCGGGATCGCATTGTCGATGAGCTGGTTCCGCATGTCGGGCCCGGTGTCGATCAGGATGCGCCGGCCGTCGTCGCCTTCGAGGATGATGCTCGCGCGGGTCCGCCGGTTGCGGCGTTCGGACGGGTCGCAGGCGCCCCAATCCCCTCGCCCATCGGCACCGCCGACCATTGGCACCCCGGCCGAGCCGCCGCATCCCAGCACGACGGCCCTCACGCCTGGACGCCCTGGGTCTTCGGATAGAGCCGCCGGAAATTCGCGGTGGTCAGCGCCGCCAGGGCCTCAGCCGTCAGGCCGCGTACCTCCGCCAGAGTCGCGGCGGTATGGGCCACCCAGGCGGGTTCGTTGCGCTTGCCGCGCTTGGGCGCCGGGGCGAGGTAAGGCGCATCGGTTTCGACGAGGATGCGGTCGGGCGGCATGTCGCGGGCGATCTCCC
Source organism: Acidisoma sp. L85 (assembly GCF_009765865.1). Lineage (GTDB taxonomy): Bacteria > Pseudomonadota > Alphaproteobacteria > Acetobacterales > Acetobacteraceae > Acidisoma. Next base: position 155,987 of record NZ_LMUQ01000026.1, on the reverse strand, counting down.
GCAGTTCGATGGATTTCGGGAAGGTCAGAATGCCGGAGAAGCTCACATAGCCTCCCAACTTGATGGCAGTCTCGGCGAGCGCCCGGCCGGAGCTGAAGCAATGTAAGAGGAAATCGAAGGGACCCCCGGCAGTACGCTCTTCTTGCAGGATTTTCGCGATATCGGCATCGGCGTCCCGAGCATGGATGGCGACCGCGACACCAGCGTCACGGGCCGCGCGGATATGGGCGCGGAAGCCGGCTTGCTGCACCTCATGCGGCGCGGTTTCGTAAAAGTAGTCCAGCCCGGTCTCGCCGATGCCAACCACCTTCGGGTGGCGCGTCATTGCCACAAGATCAGCGGGTTCCGGGATGGGCTCCTCATGGGCGTGCTGCGGGTGGATGCCGACGCTGCACCACAGGCCAGGATGCCCCGCCACCAAATCGAGGATGCGTCGCGATTGAGCGAGGCTGGTGCCGATCGAGACCATCTCGCCAACGCCGGCCGCGCGAGCGCGCGCGATGACGTCGGGAAATTCCTCAGGCTTGAAGTAGTCGAGGTGGCAGTGTGAATCGATCAGTAGGGGCGGCCGATCCGGCATCATAACGTCCATCGGGCGATAACAGTACCTTTACGATGTCGGCGCCAGAAGAACCTCTCACAGGAGGTATCTCATGACCAACCAAGCCATCCGCGGACACGACTGATCCGGCGGTGTCGGCTCTTACGACATGTCACCGGGAAGGGGAAATGAGGTCGTTCCGCCGTTCGTCCCGGATCCGCCCAAGGGGCAAAGGGATGAGATGAGTAACGGGGCGGTTTGGAACGGTGATCTACCTGCGCCACAGCCCGTCTCTTACGTGCCGACCCCCTTCGGTCGCGCGCCGGTCCTGGGACCCGTCGTTCACTATCCTGTGCCGCATCCTGTGCAGCTGCTCCCGCAGGACCCGCAGCCCCCCCTCCTGAGTGCGCACTCAATCCAGCTTTTGGCCGGAGTTATGCCGCTATTCAGACGTCGGCCCGATAACCGCTTCACGCTACGGGAGTTGATGGAAGCGTGCGATATAAACGAGACCGGCAGAGCGACATTTCGCAATCAAGCCTACAACAATTTTCATGCACGAATAACGAAACTATTCAGTCAAGCCGAGGCGGCCAACTTGCAACTGCCATTCGTAAAATACCAACAGGGGCACTACGCGTTTTATGGTCTACGGCCAGGGGCTTAAGCCGGGCATTGCGGCAGAAGCGATCCTGCTGGAGGAAAGTTCAAGGCCGGCGGGTCAACAAACCGCTTCCGCCACAAAACGTGGAAAGATGCCGTGCGGTGGTGGGAGCAGAGTGCCGTCCGCCATCGGCAGGGCGAGAACCGCAAGGCTGCGCGCGTCAGGCTGAACACCGAGCTGGTCGAGCATCCGCCCCATGCTTTCGGGCATGAAGGGTTGCAGCACGGTCGCCACGATGCGGATGACCTCGGCCAACACGCGCAATACCTCGCCCATGCGGGTCTCGTCGATCTTCTTGAGCGCCCAGGGTGCCTGGTGGTCGATATAGCCGTTGCCGGCGCGGATAACGCGCCAGACCTCCTCCAGCGCCTCGTGGAAGGCCTGGCGATCGATCGCGGTGCCCACCAGCGTCACCAGGTCTCTCGCATGATCGAGGATCGCCTGATCGGCATGGGCGGGCGCGCCGGGCATGGACGGCAGGCGTCCGCCGCAGTTGCGCGCGATCATCGAGAGACTGCGCTGGGCGAGGTTGCCTAGGTCATTCGCCAGGTCAATATTAAGCCGTGAGATCAGCGCCTTGCGGCTGAAATCTCCATCATTTCCGTAAGGCATTTCGCGGAGGAAAAAAAAGCGAACAGGATCGAGCCCGAACTCCGCGATAAGCGCGGCCGGCTCGATCACATTGCCGATCGACTTGCTCATCTTCTCGCCCTCCACAGTCCACCAGCCATTGGCCGAAACGCGGTGCGTCACGGGCAGGCCGGCCGCCATGAGGAAAGCTGGCCAGTAGACGGCGTGGAAGCGGATGATGTCCTTGCCGACCATGTGCAGATTAGCGGGCCAGAAGCGCCAACGCTCGGCGCTTTCATCCGGGTAGCCGGCGGCGGTGATGTAGTTGGTCAGCGCGTCGAGCCAGACATACATGACATGGTCAGGGTCGCCCGGCACCTCGACGCCCCAGCGGAAGCTGGTGCGGCTGACGGAGAGGTCGTTGAGGCCGCCGCGCACGAAGCTCAGCACCTCACGATGCTGGGCATGCGGCGCGATGAAATCCGGATGCGCCTCGTAGAAGGCGAGCAGCCGGTCTTGCCAGGCGGAGAGGCGGAAGAAATAGGAAGGTTCGCGCACCCATTCCACCGGAGCGCCCGTCGGTGCCACCCGAACGCCATGGACGTTCGTTGCAAGCTCGTCCTCGGCATAGAAGGCTTCGTCGCGGACGGCGTACCAGCCTTCGTAATGCCCGAGATAGATATCGCCGGATTCCACCAGCTTGGACCAGAGTGCCGCGCAGGCCGCCTTGTGCCGAGGCTCCGTGGTGCGGATGAAATCGTCGTTCGAAATGCCGCAGGTCGCGGCCATGGCTTCGAACTCGGCGGCGATACGGTCGGTGAAAGCCTGCGGCTCGAGGCCGGCATCCTGCGCCGCCTTCTCGACCTTCTGGCCGTGCTCGTCCGTGCCCGTCAGGAAAAAGACGTCGCGGCCCTGAAGGCGTTTCCACCGCGCCACGACATCGGCGGCGATCGAGGTATAGGCGTGGCCGATATGGGGCGCGCCGTTGACATAATAGATCGGCGTCGTGACGTAGAATGTTTCGGTCATTGCTCTGCCATCAAGCTCAGCCCTGCGAGAACCGCCTGGCGACGGTCGAGGCTGAAACGTTCCGTCTCCTCCTGCAACCGCGTGAGGCCCTGCCATACCCCACCCCACCGTTCAAGGGAACGCGGCGCGGCGCCTGCGCCGCTGCGCGCCCCCTGGCGCACTTCGGCGGATACGACTTGACGCAGCATATCCATGAACAGCGTGAAGGCTTCCTCGTCGCGCCCGATCTCGTCCGCCACCGCCAAAGCGGCGGCCGCGGCGGGGGGTGCAGCCAGGATCCGCGCGACACGTTCCGCCATCGCGGGCCCGTCACCTTCCGCCAGGGCCAAAGCGCGGCCAGGGGAGCCTTCGGCGAGCCGTGCGAGACGGCTCCGGTCGGGCGAGGGCATGTCAGGCAAATAGCGCGACAGTAGGATTTCTGTCTCACTGTCCGCGAGCGGTGAGAGCCGCAATCGGCGGCACCGGCTGCGGATGGTAGCTGGCAATCGCCCCGGCGCGTGGCAGGTGAGGAGCATCATCGCCCCTTGCGGCGGCTCCTCCAGCAGCTTCAACAGCGCGTTCGCGGCATTGGGATTCATATCCTCGGCGCCATCGACAATGACGATCCGCCAGCCGCCCTCACCCGGCGTCAGCCGCAGGAAACGCGACACTTCCCGCACCTCATCGACGACGATCTCCTGCCGCATTCGCTTGCGCTTGTCGTCCATGCCGCGCTCGACGGTCATGAGATCGGCATGAGTTCCGGCCGCGACGCGGCGGAACACTGGGTCGGCGGGATCGACCTTGAGACTGGCTCCGGCAGTTCCACGCGCGAGCAGAAAGCGGGCGAAGCGATAGGCCAGCGTCGCCTTGCCAATTCCCTCGGTGCCCGTGAGGAGCCAGGCGTGATGCAGCCGTCCCGCCGCGCGCGCCTCGACGAGCGCTCGCTCAGCCGTTTCCTGCCCGATGAGGTCGGGATTGGCACGGGGCGCGGGCGCGCTCATCCGACACCGAGGCGCTCACGCAGCAATGCGCGGATCTCCAGTTGCAGCGTCTTCACCGGCCGGTCAGCGGGAACCAGCACACAGCGCTCGGGACAGGCAGCGGCGATGGCGCGAAACGCCTCCGCTACGGCGGTAAAGAAGGGCAGGCCGAGGGCTTCGTAGCGGTCCAGCCCGCCGCCGCGCCGGACCAGCCGCCGCATCGCTTGCTCGGCTGGGAGATCGAGCACGAAGGTCAGATCGGGCGGGAGAGCGATGAGCGCCGTGAGGGCCTCGACAGCGGCGATACCTGCACCGAGCACATGGCCCTGATAGGCCAGCGTGGAGTCCGTATAGCGGTCGCAGACGACATGCCGACCCTCGAAAAGCCGTGGCCGGATCAGCGTCGCCACATGATCCGCGCGGGCGGCGAAATGCAGCATGGCCTCGGCAAGCGGCGCAAAGGGCGGCTCGCCGCCCAGCAGAAGGGCACGCAGCGCCTCGGCCCCCGGCGACCCGCCGGGCTCGCGCGTGATGGCCACGGGGAAGCCGTCTAGATCCAGCGTGGCCGCCAACAGCCGGGCCTGGGTGGACTTGCCGCTGCCCTCGCCGCCCTCGAACGTGATGAAGCGGCCGCACGGAACCGGATCTTCGGGGCGGAGAGGCTCGGTCTCAGGCACCGGTCACGAAATGCTTGGCGCGTTCGAGGGCGCGGCCCGGCAGCCCGAGACGAGGCACATCGACCATCGCGACCAGCGCCGCCGTGGCCGATCCCTGCCCGCTTGGGATGCCCGGACCGCTCAGGCTGAGCTGGCCGATCTTCTGGCCGCGCAGGATCGGCGCGGGCACGGGTGCCGCGTAGTCCACCGCGATCTTCGCGGAGTTCCGCCAGCCCTGCGGCAGCGTAACCACCGCCGGCTTATCGACGGTGAGCCCAACGGTGCGGGTCTCGCCCAGCCACACCGGGGCGAGAACCACCTGCTGACCGGCGGTAAACAGCGGCACGTCCTCGAAGTTGTTGAAAGCCCAATCCATCAGCCGCTTGGATTCCGTGACCCGGCTGTTCCAGCTCGGCAGGCCATTGAGCACGACCAGTACCCGGCGGTCGTTGCGCTTTGTCGTGCCGGCGAGCGAATAGCCGCCCTCCTCCGTGTGACCAGTCTTCAGCCCGTCGCCCAGACCGGCGGTGACCAGCGGGTTGCGGTTGGGCTGGCTAATCTTGTTGTAGGTGAAGGTCTGCTCGCCGGCGTAATGATAATAATCCGGAAAATCGCGGAGAATGGCGACGCTTAGCGTCGCGATGTCCCGCGCCGACATGACATGGCCATCCGCCGGCCAGCCCGAGGCATTGACGAAATGCGACGCGGTCAGGCCGAGCTTCTTGGCCTGCTCGTTCATCATCGCGGCGAAGGAATCCTCGGAACCGGCGATGCCCTCGGCCAGCGCCACCGCCGCGTCATTACCGGAATCGACGAAGACGCCGCGGATGAGATCCTCGATCGAGATATTGGTGCCGACCTGGATGAACATCCGGGAGCCGCCCATGTGCCAGGCGTGCTCGCTGACCAGGAAGGTCTGGTCGAGACGGAGCTTGCCTTCCTTAAGGTGCTGGAAGGTGATGTAGATCGTCATCAGCTTGGTCAGCGAGGATGGCGGGCTCGGCGTGTCCGGGCTTTTCTCCAGCAGCACCGCGCCGGTGTTCACGTCGATGATGATGGCTTCGCTCGCCACCGTATCGAGCGGTCCGATCGGCGTGGTCGCGGGCGTCGAGACACCGGCGGCGCCGTTGGTGGTCGGTCCCCCCTCATCGCCGGAAGCGTTGCCCGAAGTGCCACCGACCATGGCCGAATGTTTACGCTTCGCCCAGGCTGGGGCAGCGGCGACAGTGGCGAGTGCGGCGGCGGAAGCGAGCCAGAGGCGGCGCGTATGCATGGGACGATCCCGTTCGTGGCGGCGCGGCTTAGCGCACGGTGATGGTCGCGTCGACGCCGCCGGCCTGCAGCGTGGCGGCGAGTGCCTGGTCCGCCTGCGCGACGGCGGGATAGGGGCCTGACTGGACTGCGTACAGGGTCCGTCCCTCGCCGGTGAAGACGATCACTTGGGCATTCCCCAGCCCCGCCAGTCGCGCGGCCATGCGCGAGGCATCGTAGCGGCGGCCGAAGGAACCGTTCTGGACATAGATCCCGCCAGGCTCGGGCGGAACTTGTGTCAACGTGACCGGCAGGCTCAGCGGCGGAGGCGGCGGCGCGAGGAGACCGCCGCTCGATTGGTCGGTTTCGCCGATGGACAGGCCGCCACCGGAGGCAACCCCCGGCGGAGGCGCAAGGCTGGCCGCCTGGAAGCTCTCCACGGGCGCTGCCGCGATCTTGATCCCGGCGCCAAGATGGTCGGCGAGCGCCTCGCTTGGTCCCTGCTGGACCGTCACCCGGACTTCCGCCGCGCCGTCTTCCGGAATCCCGAGCAGGCGAGCGGCCTTCGGCGTCACCGCGATGATGCGGCCAGGATCCTCTGGACCACGGTCATTGAGCCGCAGAAGAAGCTGCCGCCCGGTCTGAAGGTTGGTCACTTGCACGATGACGGGAAGCTGCAGGATCTGGCTGGCGCCGGCCATGGCATTGGGGTCGTAAGCCTCGCCATCGGTCGTTAGATCCGGCGCATCGTCGCCATAGACCGAGGCGAGGCCGGTGCGGTCATAGCCGAAATCCTCGCGCGGATAGTGCCACACGCCGCGTGCCTCGTAGCCCTGGCCGATGACGTAGCTTGGACCTGGTGCCTCGACCGACGGCTGATGCGCGCAGCCGATCATCCCGAGCAGCAGCGCCAGCGCGGCGCCCGCTTTCATCACGTAACGATGTCGCCCAGCAGGCCGACCGATAGGGCGTAGAAATCGGAGGGGTTATACCGGCGGATGACCTTGAAGTTGGGATAGACCAGGTAGCTGTCGCCGCCGACGCCATCCGGCAGAATGAGGCGCGCGGGGAGCGACGCATAAGCCGCCGGCGCACGTGGCAAGCGGCGGACCCCCATGCTGAGCCACGAGCCGAGCGGCTGCGCCTGATCGGGATCGATGCCGGCCGGCTGGATATTCGGACCGAGCACCACCTGCTCGCCCCAGGGCTCGCCGGCATGCCAGCCCGATTTCCTCAGATAATTGGCGATCGAGGCGAGGCTGTCGGGCGTGCTCGTCCAGATATTCGGACGCCCCTGCCCTTCGTAGTCCACCGCGAGCTTCAGATAGACGCTCGGCATGAATTGCGGCTGGCCCATCGCACCCGCGTAGCTGCCGGTCATGCCCTGCGGCGAGATGGCGCCGCGGTCGAGGATATGCAGGGCCGCGATCAGCTCGGAGCGGAAATAGGCGCCACGATGGCTGGCCCAGCCGAGTGTCGCCAGCGCCTGCACCACCGAGAAACCGCCGGTGTTCTGGCCGTAATTCGTCTCGAGTCCCCAGATGCCCATGATGACGCCCGGATCGACATTGAAACGGCCGCGAATCGCGGCAAGCAAGCCGCTCGCCGCCGCGTAATTCTGCCGCCCGTTGGCCACGCGCGTCGCGGAAAGCCGCGCCGCCGCATATTGCGCCCAGGTCTGGGTGAATTCCGGCTGCCTGTTGATGAGCTCTATGCACTTCTCGTTAGGTTGCAGCCCGTAAAGTGTCGCGCGCCGGGTCGCGTAGCTGATCCCGGCGGCCATCGCCTGGCGATCGACTGAGACGAGATAATCCTGAAACGCTCCAGCCGCGTCGGCGCGCGAAATGCCTACCAGGGAGGCCGCGCCTGCGGCTGAGAGCAGGGTAAGAATCCGGCGGCGGTGCATGGGGGCTGTCTGCCAGAGCCGGGGCCACGGAGCAACCGGCATGCCGAGTCGCACTTCGCGATTGTTGAAAGATGGGAGCTAAGGATATCTCTGGGTGCAGGTGCCCACTCCATCACGTCATGCTCGGCGAAGGCCGGGCATCCACGCCTTCCTCGTTCCTCGAAGGCAAGGCGCGGATGGCACGAGGTGGCCCGCACGCCTTCGCGTGCCACGGCGGATATTTTGGGATCGCGGTTCAGCGGCACCGCCAATTTCAAGACCCCGCCCCGCAAACACGGGACGCGACGCCGCCCCGCGTCAACGCACTTGTGTGTCGGCCAGCCGCCGCGCATTTTGGGAGACCGCCTGACGGAGCGGAGACGGAGAATCGGACTATGGACGGCGAGACGGACTCACGGCGCATCACTCTCTACAGCCCCGAGGCTTTCGCCGGCATGCGGCTGGCCGGGCGGCTGGCCGCCGAGGCGCTGGACATGATCGCCGAACATGTCGTTCCCGGCGTTACGACTGAAGCCCTGAACACGCTCTGCCACGACTTCATGGTGGAGCGCGAAGCCGTCCCTGCGACGCTGAACTATCGCGGCTATCCGAAATCGATCTGCACCTCGATCAACCATGTCGTCTGCCACGGCATACCGGGCGAGCGGCGGCTGGAGGATGGCGATATCCTCAATATCGACATCACCGCGATCCTCGACGGCTATTACGGCGACACCAGCCGCATGTACATCGCGGGCTCGGCGAGCACGCGGGCGAAGCGGCTCATCGACGTGACCTATGAGGCGATGATGCGGGGTGTTCGCGCCGTAAAGCCGGGCGCCACGCTGGGCGACATCGGCCACGCGATTCAGAGCTATGTCGAGCCGCAGCGCCTTAGCGTGGTGCGTGATTTCTGCGGCCACGGCATCGGCCGCCGCTTCCACGAGCCGCCAAACGTGCTGCATTATGGCCGCCCCCATGAAGGGCTGACGCTTCGGTCGGGCATGGTCTTCACCATCGAGCCCATGGTCAATGCCGGCCGACACGAGGTGAAGATCCTCGACGACGGCTGGACTGCCGTGACCCGCGACCGCAGCCTCTCGGCGCAGTTCGAACATATGATCGGCGTGACGGAGACCGGCTGCGAGATCTTCACGCTCTCCCCGGCCGGGATGACCAAACCGCCTTACGTTTGATCTTGGGCAAGCTGTCTTTGGTTTGAGCCGTCCTCGTTCCACCACGCACGCTTAAGCCACCATGTCATGCTCGGCGAAGGCCGAACATCCACGCCCTCGCTCGCGTGACAAAGGCAAGGCGTGGATGGCGCGTGGGGGCCGCCCCGCCTTCGGTGCCATGACGGAGCATTGGGTCGCGGTTCAACACCTGATCGTGACGCCTTAGCCCTGATCCGCGGCGAAGGTTTCGCGCAGGAATACCCTCGCGGTTTCGAGGATCTCCTCTGACAGCCCATCATCGGAAACCGCGCGCGCCAGGGTGAGGGCACCGACCAATGTGCTCAGGGTGACAATCGCGCCATCGCGCTTCGCCATGCCCTCCGGCGCCGTGACGCCTATCTCGAGTGACCGCAGACGTCGCTCGATCCGTTCGGTGAACAGCGTGCGCGTTTCGGCAACGGCGCGGCCAACATCGCAGGACAATGCGGCAATCGGGCAGCCATCGCCCGGATTGTCCCGATGCCCCGGGCTCAGGTAGGCGTCGATCCCCTCGGCCAGGCTCTCCCGTGCCTCGACGCGCGCCTCGCTCTCCGCCATCGCGACGCCCATTGCTTCCCGCACCAGCGCCTCGCGGCTGTCGAAGTGTTTGTAGAAGCCGCCGACCGTCAGTTCGGCCTCATTCATGAGGTCGGCGACGCTTAATCCCTCCAGCCCCTGCTCGCGAAAACGGCGCGCCGCGATCGAGACCAGGCGATCATGCGTCGCGGCCTTCTGTGCCCTTGAATGACCCATATGCAAAACCTCGATAGCGCCGCTGATTGACCAACCTGGATTATGGTCATAATCCAGGTTGCACGCAATCCAAAGGAGGATCCCATGCGGCTCACGAACAAGACGGCCCTGATTACCGGCGGCAATAGCGGCATCGGGCTCGCGACCGCCCGGCTCTTCATCGCCGAGGGTGCGCGGGTCGCCATTACCGGCCGCAACCAGAAGACGCTCGATGAGGTGGCCGCCGAACTCGGGTCCAACGCCTTTGCCGTGCGCGCCGATGTCGGGGATGTCGCGGCGACGGAGAGCGCCATCAATCAAGCCGCGGAGCGCCTCGGCGGGCTCGACATCCTCTTTGCCAATGCCGGCATTCCCGGCGCCACGCCGCTCGGCCAGACGACTCTCGCAGCCTTTGAGGAGATCATCCGGATCAACCTCACCGGCGTCTTCTTCACCATCCAGGCCGCGCTGCCGCATTTCCGGGATGGCGGTTCGATCATCCTCAACGGCTCGGTGCATGCGGTGCTCGGCATTCCAGGCTCCTCGGCCTATGCCGCCTCGAAAGCCGGGGTGCGGGCGATGACGCGGAACCTCGCCTCCGAACTGTCGCCCCGCCGCATCCGTGTGAACCAGGTGACGCCAGGCGCGACGCGGACCCCGATCTGGGACAGTCGTGCCGGCAGCGAGGCCGCGATGGCCGCGCTCGATGCGCGCATGTCGGCCGGTATCCCGCTTGCCCGCATGGGCGAAGCGACGGAGCTGGCGCAGGCGGCGCTGTTCCTGGCCTCGGATGAGTCCCTCTACATCCAGGGCAGCGAGATCGTCGTCGATGGTGGCGCGACACAGAATCCCTGGGGTTCGCCCCTCTTCCGCGCGGCGTGAGCGCGGACCCTGGCGGTTGATGAGGTCGCCGCTCTAAACTCACGGGACGGCCGGATGACGGCCGAGGAGCATCCGATGCCCGACCCCGCCGAGCGGCGAAACCGATGAAAACCGCCATCGTGACCGGTGCGACCAGCGGCATCGGCCGCTGGATCGCGGGCGGCCTCGCCCAGGCCGGCTACCGGGTAACGCTGGTTGGGCGTGACTCCGCGCGAGGCGAGGCGGCGCAGAAATGGGTTACCGCCCGCGCCCCCGGCAGCGAGACCCGGCTTCGCCTCATCGACCTATCCTCCCTCGCCGCCACGCGCGCCTTTGCCGAGGAGGTGCTGGCGGAGGGCCGGCCCCTCGATTGCCTGGTCAACAACGCGGGCGCCTTTCTCGGGACGCGGCAAGTCACGGCCGAGGGGCATGAACGGGTCCTCGCGACGAACCACCTCTCGCCCTTCGTGCTGACTGAGGCGTTGCTGCCGGTGCTGCGGACATCAGGCGCGGCGCGCGTCGTCAATGTCGGCTCCTCGACGGCAGATCGCGGTGTGATCGATCCGGACAACCTCGAATTGACGCGGGGATGGAACCGGGTCCGCGCCTATCGCCAATCCAAGATCGCGTTGCTGATGGTGAGTCTGGATACCGCGCAGCGCCTGAAAGGCAGCGGTATCTCCGTCAATGTCGTGCATCCCGGTCTGGTCGCGACGGGGCTGGTGCGGGAGCGTGGCGTGACTGGCCTCGCTTGGCGCTTGCTCGGCAATTTCGCGCTTACCGAGGAGAAAGGTGCCGAGACGCCTCTCTTCGCCTGCATCGCTCCCGAATTGGAGGGCAAGACCGGGCTTTACCTCAAGCGCAGCAAGGCCGCGGCGGCGAACCCGGTCACGCGCGATGCGGCGCTGATGGCAAGGGTGGTTGCGGCAACGGAGAGGTTGATAGGAACCTAGGACACGATCCGGGCGCGCAGCTTCTGCAGCGCCATCTGCATGCTCCAGCGGCGCGCCCGGTGGCCGAAGGGGCCGTGCATGCCGCCTGGGATCACCGAGGGCGCGAACAATGTGCACTCCTGCAACCGCAGAGCCGCCGGATCGCGCGTGAGATTTCCCTCGATCCCGAGGCGCCGCACGATGAACCCGGTCCAGACCGGCGCCGCACGGGTCAGTAGCGAAAACAGCGACATGGTGCCGCTCACGATGACCTCGGCGCGGCCAGTGGTGGCGGCGAGATAGACCCCCTCGGCCGCGACTTCCGGCTGATAGACCGGTGGCACCGGTCTCGCCGGCCAGCCCATATGGCTCGCAGCATGGCTGAAGAACGGCGTGTTGATCGCCGGCGGGAAGACCGCGCTGAGCCGGATGCGGCTGTGCTCGATCGCGAGCTCGACCCGCAGCGCCTGGGCGAAGCCGCGCAGCGCGGCCTTGGCGCCGGAATAGGACGTCATCAGCGGCAGGCCGTGAAAGGCGACGCCCGAACAGACATTGACGATGGTGCCGCGATTGCGCGGCTGCATGGCGAGCAACGCGATCCGCGTGCCATTGACCGCGCCGAGATAGGTCACCTCGGTCACCTGGCGAAACTGATCTTCCGGCACGTCGAGGAAGCGGCCATAGACGCCGTTGCCGGCGCAATTCACCCAGGCGTCGATCGGCCCGAGGGTCGCCGCAAGATCGTCCGCGGCGTTGCCGAGGGCGGCGCTGTCGGTGACATCCGCGACGGCGGTGGCCGCCACGCCACCGGCGGCGGTGACCTCAGCCGCCGCGGCGGCGAGGCCCAGCGCGCCACGGGCGATCAGCCCGACCCGCCAGCCGCGCCGTGCGAAGAGCGTCGCCGCGCAGCGTCCGATGCCGGAGGAGCCACCGGTGATGACGACGACCCGAGGGGCGCCGGGTGTCATGCGAGAACCCGTTTGGCGGGGCCAGGTGTTACTTTGCGGGGCAGCGGACAAGCGGGCTCGGGAAGGCGGCGCAGCCGGGGAAAGCGATCGAGGTCGCGCCGCTCTTCACGACGCGTAGGATATTGCTGTCCGCGCATCCATAGTCACTCTCCGCGGTCGCGCCGGGCAGCGCGTTGGCCGAGGCAGCGGCCGCGTCTGCTGACGGCGCGAGGGTGAAGACGGTGCCCTGCGGCGTGCCGCGCACGCTTGCGATCAGATTCTGCACATAGCCGGGCTCCGTCAGCGTCGCATGCAGAACCGCATCCTGGGTCACGATGAAGGTCGGGTGGGCATTGCATTCCGCGGCCGTCATGTCCGGCGGCGCGGGATAGAGGCCGCCAGCCCAATTGCCGTAGAGCCAGGCATGCGGCGGCTGTTCGGCGGCCTGGGCATACGAAGGGAGCAAGGAAGCGCCCAGCATGCCCGCCAGAAATGCGTAGGCGGCCAGGGAGCGCGAGTGGGCACAAGACATGGTAACCTCATGACGGGAAAGCTGTCGGCGGGGCGGCCGAGTATGAGCGATCCCGCCCCGGGGCGGAAGTCGCTCCAATCTGTTGAACGGCCGGGCGCAGCGTGGCAAGTCCTCCCGCGGTGTCAGGGCGTCGCGCGCCCGAACCAGGAATGCACGCATGCTGAGACGCCTATACGACCGCATCCTCGCCTTGGCGGGGCATCCCCTCGCCGCCTGGGCACTCGCCGCGGTCGCCTTCGCGGAAGCGAGTTTTTTCCCGATCCCGCCGGATCCATTGCTGGCCGCGATGTGTCTCGCGCGGCGCGATCGCGTCTGGCGCTATGCGCTCATCTGCACCGTCGCCAGCGTCTGCGGGGGCGCGCTGGGCTATGCGATCGGTGACTTCCTGTTCAACCGGCTCGCTCAACCGGTGATCCACTTTTACCACATGGAACATGCCTTCGAGACCTTCCAGGCGAAGTTCGCGCGCTACGGCGTGGCGCTCATCCTCATCAAGGGCCTGACGCCGATCCCGTATAAGATCGTCACGATCGCGGCAGGCGCCGCCAAGTTCAGCTTCTGGCAGTTCATGGCGGCAAGCTTCGTTACACGTGGCCTTCGCTTCTTCCTGGTCGCGCTATTGCTCCGCCTGTTTGGCACGGCCGCGCGGGACTTCATCGAGAAGCGCCTGATGCTCGTCACCAGCCTGGTCGCCGCCGGCATCGTGGGCGGGTTCATCGTCCTGATTTACCTGTAGCGGCGATCGGGCGTCGCCACCATCAGCGACCCATTGTAACAAAGGATCGGCATCGCCACCGGACTGCGCCATACTGCGCGCGAGACAGAAAGGCGCGGCATGAGGGCAGTCCAAAGATGAAGTCATTCTGGCCGTTTGGCCGCCGTAAGAGGGTAATTGCCAAGCCGAGGTTGGCAGCCAGCGGCCCGTCCGGCGGCCCAGTGCTCGAGCGGCATAATCGACGAATGTTACTCATCCTGGCCCACCCGGCGCTTCAGAGATCGCGGGTCAACGCGGCGCTCTATGCCGCCGTCGCCGATATGGCGGATGACGTGACTTTCCACGACCTTTATGAATCCTACGCCGACTTTTCCATCGATGTTGAGGTGGAGCAGCAGCGGCTCGCGGACCACGACCTCATCATCCTGCAATTCCCAATGTATTGGTACGCGACCCCTGCCCTCCTCAAGGAATGGCTCGACATGGTCTGGCTGCACGGCTTCGCCTATGGCCGCAGCGGCACGCGGCTGCACGGCAAGACGCTGCTTTGCGCCGTCACCACCGGCGGCGAGCCGGAGGCTTATACCCCATCGGGCAGCAACCGTTTTCCGATCGCGGAATTCCTCCGGCCCATGGAGGCGACGGCTTACCTCTGTGGCCTCGCCTGGGCGGAGCCTTTCATCATTCACGACACTTTCCAGATCGACGACGCGGGTATCGCTATCCAAGCCGCGCGCTATCGCAAGCGGCTCGCGGAACTCATCGCGGCGCTGCCGGTGACGAACTCGGCACCAGCCACCGCGACGGCGGCCTGACGGGATGAGTACCGACACCGTCCTGATGCAGGCCCTCGTCTATCTTCTGGCGAGCGTCATCGCCGTGCCGATTGCCAAGCGCGCAGGCCTCGGCTCGGTTCTCGGCTATCTCATCGCCGGCGCGGCGATTGGCCCGTTCGCGTTGCATCTCGTAGGCAACCAGGCCGATGTCATGCGCTTCGCCGAATTCGGCGTGGTCATCCTACTGTTCCTCATTGGACTTGAGGTTCGCCCTGCGTTGCTGTGGAGCATGCGCGCCGCGATCTTCGGTCTCGGCGCGGCGCAGCTCATCGGCATCGGGCTCTGCATCGCCGCCGCCGCTATGGCGCTCGGGCTGGACTGGCGCCATGCGGCGGCGATCGGCGCCATTCTCGCGATGTCCTCCACCGCGATCGTGCTGCAGACGCTGGACGAGAAGGGGCTGCGGCGCGGTGCTGTGGGTTCAGCGGCCTTCGGCGTGCTGTTGTTCCAGGACCTCTCGGTCATTCCGTTGCTTGTTCTGCTGCCGATGCTCGCGGTGGTGCCCGTCGTTGCGGTTGCCGGCGCGGATGGCGGGCTACATGGCTGGTGGCATGCGCTGGCGGTTCTCGCGGCGGTCCTGGCGATCGTTGCCGGCGGCCGCTACCTCATCGGCCCCATCTTCCGGTTCATCGCGGCGACCCGCCTGCGCGAGATCTATACGGCGACCGCGTTGCTGCTGGTGATCGGCGTCACGGCGCTCATGCAACTCGTCGGCATGTCGCCCGCGCTCGGCGCCTTCCTCGCCGGGGTGATGCTGGCGGAGAATGAGTTCCGGCGGGAACTCGAAGCCGATATCGAGCCGTTTCGCGGGCTGCTCCTCGGGCTGTTCTTCATCACGGTCGGCGCGAGCCTCGATTTCGGGCTGCTCATGCGCCATCCTGTCCTGATCCTGGCGCTGACCCTGGGTCTCATGGCGATCAAGGCGGTGGCGATGTCCGGCATTGCCCGCGCCTTCCGGATGCCCTGGGGCGATGCCCGCACCGTCGGTGTCGCATTGTGCCAGGGCGGCGAATTCGCTTTCGTGCTGGTGGGTTTCGTGGTCGGCGCTGGAGTGTTGACGAGCGAACTCGGCCGCATGCTCAACGCGGTGGTCGCGGTTTCCATGGTGCTGACGCCCCTCGTCTTCCTGCTGCATGAGCGGTTTGGGCAGGGGAACGCAGAGGTCTCGACCGCCGCCGTGCCGGACGCTTTCGACGAGACGGCGGATGTCATCATCGCGGGCTTCGGCCGCTTTGGACAGATCGCCGGGCGCCTGATCGCCGCTAACGGTTTCCGGACTTCGCTGCTCGATGTCAGCGTGTCACAGATCGAGCTGCTGCGGCGCTTTGGCCGCCGCATCCACTACGGCGACGCGACGCGGCTCGATCTGCTGCGCGCCGCCGGCGCCGAGAAGGCGCGGCTTCTGGTGATCGCGATCGACGACCGCGAAAAGGCACTCGAACTGGTGGAAACGGCGAAGCAATACTTTCCTCAGCTCACCATCCTGGCGCGCGCCTGGGATCGCCGCCACGCCTATGAATTGCTTGATCGCGGCGCCGATGTCGTCGAGCGCGAGACTTTCGAGGGCGGTTTGGCGCTGGGACGCATCGGGCTGCAACGGCTGGGCCTGCGGGCAAATCAGGCGCTGCGGGCGGCAAATCTCTTTCGGCGGCAGGACCGCCGACTATTCGACGAGCTGATGCCGTTACGCGACGACGAGGATGGCTTCATCCTGGCCAGCCGGCAGAGTCAGGCGACCCTCGACCAACTGCTTTCGGCGGAGCTTCAGGAGTCCGTGACCTCAGATCGCGACCGCGGCTGGGACACGTCCTCGGTGGCCGAGGAGATGCGGGACGCGGCGGAATGACGGTTTAGGCCGCACGATCCTCAATGCCCGGCCGGCCTTTGGTTGGGTGGCAATCGTCTCTCGCTTCTCCGAGACGGTCGCCACCACTCTAATTTTGTTGAGATAATGCGGGAATATTTCGGCTATTCAGCCAATTTCAAAGACTTACGCTTGACGTTCCGGAGGCTGTCTGGCAGCCTTCCGTTTCGTGGCGTGTGCCCGATATGGCTCACCGCCTGATGGCCATTGCCTTGGCGGCATCGACTGACAACGGGGGCGAATGCCAGCGGGATGACTAAGTCGGAGCTCATCGCCGAGCTGGCACTCGCCAATCCTCACCTCACCGGCCGCGACGTCGAACTCATCGTCGCGACGATCTTCGACCAGATCAGTGAGGCCCTGGCGCGTGGCGAGCGCGTGGAATTGCGCGGCTTCGGCGCCTTCACGGTGAAGAAGCGTGTCGCTCGCACCGGCCGCAATCCCCGTACCGGCGAGGCTGTCGCGGTCGATGAGAAGGTCGTGCCCTTCTTCAAGGCCGGTAAGGAACTTCGCGGCCGCGTCAATCGTGGCGGCCGCCCGGAACGTCGCAGGTCTACCCGCACCGAGGAGTGATCGCCTTAGCGATCCATCCTCGGTAGACTGCGTGTCATGATTCGTCTCATCCCCGCCCTCGTCCTTGTATTGGTGCTCGTGCTCTTCGCGCTGTCGAACAGGCAGGACGTGGCGCTTGGCTTCTGGCCGACCGACTACGTCGCGGAAGTTCCGCTCTCGGTTGCCATCCTCGTCGGCATGGCCCTCGCCTTCCTTGTCGGCGCCAGCATCGTCTGGGTGCAGACAGTTGGCCTGCGGCGGCGGGCGCGGCGCGCTGAGGCTCTGGTCTCCCGCCTCCAGGCGCAGATCGCGACAACGGAGTTGCGCCAGGCACCGGTGGAGAATCGGGTTGCCCTGCCGGTGCCTCGCGCAGTGGCCCTGCGGGAAGGCTAAGCGATGGACGGCGCGGCGGCCCGCCGCATCATCGCGGCGTTGGACACGACCGACCTCGCGACCGCGCGCGGCTGGGCGGCTGCTCTCGCCCCACATTGCGGCATGCTCAAACTCGGTCTCGCGTTTTTCCTGGCGCATGGCGCGGCGGGCTATCGCGCGGTCGCCGAAGCCGCGGGGCCGACGCGGATATTCCTCGACCTCAAACTGCATGACATTCCGAACACGGTGGCGGGCGGCGTCTCGGCCGTATTGCCGTTGCGGCCGGCGATGCTGACGCTCCACGCATCCGGCGGCAGCGCGATGATCGGCGCGGCGCGGCGCGCAGCCGAAGCGGCCGGCGATGCGAGGCCCAAAATCCTGGCGGTAACGGTGCTGACTAGCCTTTCCGCCACTGACCTTCACGAAACCGGCGTAACAGGTTCACCTCCCGAGCAGGTCTTGCGGCTCGCGCACCTCGCTTTGGCCGCTGGCGCGGATGGGCTGGTCTGCAGTCCGCAGGAAGTCGCGATGCTGCGCCGGAACCTGGGTGCCGCCGCCTTGTTAGTGGTTCCCGGCATCCGTCCCGCCGGCAGCGCGAGCGGTGATCAGGCGCGCACGCTCACTCCGCGTGAAGCCATGGTGGCGGGCGCCGACTGGCTGGTGATCGGCCGCCCCATTACCGATTCTCCGTCTCCCGCGGAAACCACAATCGCCATCGGGCGGTCGATGGCATGATCCGGGTCAAGATCTGCGGTATCAACAGCGCCGAGGCCCTCGCCGCCGCGACCGAGGAACGCGCCGACCATATCGGTTTCGTCTTCTTCGCTCGCTCGCCCCGCGCCGTAACGGTGGAACAGGCGGCGGCGATCAAGGCGACCCAGTCATCACCGCCGCCCGCCATCGGCCTTTTCGTAGCACCGACGCTCGCGGAAATCGCGGCGGTGCTGGGTTTCGTGGCGCTCGACGGCCTGCAAGTTTACGGCAATGCGGCGCTCGCCCGGGCCGTGCGGCGCGAATTCGGGCGGCCGGTCTGGCTCGCTCAAGGGGTCGCCACCTCTGCCGATCTGGCCGCCGCCTCGGCCGCTGCGGAGGGGCTCGACGGTTTGGTGATCGAGGCAAAGCCGCCGCCGGGCGCCACGCGGCCGGGCGGCAATGCAGTGGCCATCGACTGGGCGATGCTCTCCGGGTGGTCGCCGCCGGTGCCGTGGCTGCTGGCGGGCGGCCTCACGCCTGACAATGTAGCGGAAGCCATCGCGGTGTCGGGAACGCGGGCTGTCGATGTGTCGTCTGGGGTCGAACGCATACCAGGGGTTAAGGAACCAGAGCTGATCCGCGCCTTTGTGAGGGCAGCACGCGCCGCCCGCCCTTCCGGCTCTCATCCTCAAGAGGTATGAGAACTGCTGGATCAGGGGGTCACGTGAACAAGCCATTCCTCCGCCCGCCATCGGGCCAGAACAGCCTCCGCAACCAGCCGGACGATCGCGGCCGGTTCGGCTTCTTCGGCGGCCGCTTCGTCGCCGAAACGCTGATGCCGCTCGTGCTACAAGTCGAGCACGCTTACGAGGCGGCGCGGCGCGATGCGTCCTTCCAAACCGAACTCGACCTCTACCTCAAGAATTATGTTGGGCGACCGAGCCCATTGTGGCTCGCCGAGCGCCTGACCAGGCAATTCGGCGGCGCGAAGGTCTATCTCAAGCGTGAGGACCTGAACCACACGGGTGCGCATAAGATCAACTCATGTATGGGGCAGATCCTGCTCGCCCGGCGCATGGGGAAAACGCGCATCATCGCCGAGACTGGCGCCGGACAGCATGGCGTGGCGACGGCGACCGTCTGCGCGCTCTTTGGCCTGCCCTGCACCATCTATATGGGCGCTGTGGACGTGGAGCGGCAGAAGCCCAATGTCTTTCGCATGAAGCTGCTCGGCGCCGAGGTGAAAGCCGTGGAATCCGGTTCAGCGACGCTGAAGGATGCCATGAACGAGGCGCTGCGCGACTGGGTCGCCAATGTTCACGACACTTATTATCTGATCGGCACCGCTGCCGGGCCGCATCCCTATCCGCAGATGGTCCGGGACTTCCAATGCGTGATCGGCAACGAGGCGCGAGCGCAGATGCAGGAGGCCGAGGGGCGGCTGCCAGATGTGGCGATCGCCGCGGTGGGCGGCGGCTCCAATGCCATCGGCCTGTTTCATCCGTTCCTTGACGAGCCCTCCGTCCGTCTCATCGGCGTCGAGGCTGCGGGCCATGGCATCGATACCGACAAGCACGCGGCGAGCATGGCACGCGGCAAGCCCGGCGTGCTCCACGGCAACATGACGTATCTGCTGCAAGACGCGGATGGGCAGATCCAGGAGGCGCATTCGATCAGTGCCGGCCTCGACTATCCCGGCGTCGGGCCGGAACATTCCTGGCTCTTCGACAGCGGCCGCGTGTCATACGTGCCGGTGACCGACGATGAGGCGCTGGAAGCTTTCCACCTCTGCACCGTCAAGGAGGGGATCATCCCGGCCCTGGAATCCGCCCATGCGCTGGCGCATGTGGCGAAGATCGCGCCCGAGATGAAGCCAAGCGAGATCATCCTGGTCAATCTGAGCGGACGTGGCGACAAGGACATCTTCACCGTGGCGGCCCATAGCGGAGTGACCTTGTGAGCCGCATTGCCACCCGCTTCGCGGCACTCAAGCGGGAGGGGCGCGGCGCGCTTATTCCCTTTCTCGAAGCCTATGATCCGGACCTCGCCACCAGCACCGCTATCCTGCACGGCATGTCGGAGGCGGGCGCGGATCTCATCGAGATCGGCATGCCCTTCACGGATCCGATGGCCGATGGCCCGACGATCCAGCGCGCCGGACAGCGCGGGCTCAAGGCTGGCGCGACGTTACTTGGCACGCTCGCCATGGTGCGTGTGTTTCGCGAGCGGGATGACACGACGCCGGTGATCCTGATGGGATATCTCAACCCCATCGTGGCCTATGGCGCGGAACGCTTTTGCGCGGACGCGGCGGCGGCCGGGGTGGACGGACTGATCGCCGTCGACCTGCCGCCTGAGGAGTCGGATCTGCTCGCGCCCTATGCCCTCAACCATGGGCTCGACATCATCCGGCTGGTCGCGCCGACCACGGACGAGGCGCGGCTGCCTCTGGTGCTCAGTGGTGCCTCAGGCTTCATCTATTACGTGAGCATCACCGGCATTACCGGCACCCGCAGCGCCACCGGCGCGGACCTCTCGGCCGGCATCGCCCGCCTGCGCCGCGCGACGGACTTGCCGATCGCCATCGGTTTCGGGATTCGGAGCCCCGCCCAGGCCGCCGAGGCGACTGGCATCGCCGATGCGGCCGTGGTCGCCTCCGCCCTGATCGAGACGCTCGCGAAGGATCTTGACGAGGACGGCCACGCCCGGCCTGGCACAGCGGAGCGCGTCCTGGATCAGGTGCGCACCCTGGCCAATGCTGTCCGCGCCACGCGGGTAGCCGCCTGAACCCTTTGGCATGAGCTGGCGCCGCAGCGCCGCATGCCGCCGAGGAGACCCTAGATGAGTTGGCTCACCGAATTCGTTCGCCCCAAGATCCGCACCCTGCTCGGCCGCAAGGATGTGCCCGAGAATCTGTGGCACCAATGCCCCGCTTGCCAGCAGATGATCTTCCAGCGTGACCTGGATGCGAACCTGAAGGTGTGCCCGCATTGCGGCCATCACCTGCGGGCCACCGCGCGGGACCGCCTCGTCTGGACCTTCGACGATGGCGCCTTCACCATCATCGACACTCCAAAGGTGCCGCAGGACCCGCTGCGTTTCCGCGACCAGAAACGCTACAGCGACCGCCTCAAGGAAGCCCGCGACAAGACCAAGCTGGAGGACGCGTTGCTTGTCGGGCATGGCTTGCTCGGTGGGCGCAAGGCAGTGATCGGGTCGATGGCCTTCGAGTTCATGGCGGGCTCGATGGGTGCGGCCGTCGGCGAGGGCATCGTGGCGGCGGCGCGACTCGCCGTGCTCCAGCGCGCGCCACTTATTATCTACACCGCCTCGGGCGGCGCGCGGATGCAGGAGGGCGCGATCAGCCTGATGCAGATGCCGCGCACCACGATCGCCACGCAGATGGTCAAAGAAGTTGGCTTGCCCTTCATCGTGGTGCTGACCGATCCCACGACGGGCGGCGTGACGGCGAGCTTCTCCATGCTGGGCGACATCCAGATCGCGGAGCCCGGCGCTCTGATCGGCTTCGCCGGCGCGCGGGTCATCGAGCAGACCGTGCGTGAGAAACTGCCCGAGGGTTTCCAGCGCTCGGAGTATCTCTACGAACACGGCATCGTAGACATGATCGTCAACCGGCTGGAATTGCGGGAAACCTTGATCCGTGTGACCGGTCTGTTGCTGCGCGAGGAAGTCCAGCTCGCCGAGGCCGCGTAACGACGTACCTTCACGCGCCAGCCTAAGCCGGAGACGCATTTGAGGGAGCACAGCCTGGATCCGCGCGTGGATGACGTGCTGGAGCGGCTGCTCGCACTCTTTCCGCGCGCGATCGATCTCAGCCTCGACCGCTTGCGCGTCTTGCTCGATCGGCTGGGCAATCCGGAGCGGCGGCTGGCGCCGGTGCTGCATGTCGCGGGCACCAACGGCAAAGGCAGCACCTGCGCCTTTGCCCGCGCCATCGGTGAGGCGGCGGGGCTACGCGTGCAAGTCTATACCTCGCCGCATCTCATCGACTTCAACGAGCGGATCCGCTTGTCAAACGGGTTGGTAAGCCACGCCGCCCTTGCCGATGCGCTAGAGGCGGTAGAACGGGCCAATACCGGTGCGCCGATCACCGTTTTCGAGGTCATCACCGCCGCCGCCTTCCTGCTTTTCGCCGGAGACCCCGCCGATCTCTGCATATTGGAAGTCGGGCTCGGGGGACGCGGCGATGCGACCAATGTGATCGAGCGGCCAAGGGTTTGCGCGATCACCGCCATCTCGATCGACCATCGCGAGTTCCTGGGCGATGAACTCACGGGCATCGCCGCCGAGAAGGCAGGCATCATGAAGCCGGGCGTTCCCGTGGCCGTCGGCGCTCAACCCGCCGAGGTTCTGCGGGTTCTCGATGAACGGGCGCGATCGGTCGGCGCACCTCTCCTCGCCCATGGCCGAGACTGGCGCATCGGGCCAAAGGGAGATGGCCTGATCTATGAGGATCAGGCTGGCCGTTTGGCTCTGCCGCCACCTTCTCTGGCTGGCGGCTTTCAGGTTGAAAATGCCGGGATCGCGATAGCGGCGCTTCGGGCGAGTGGATTGGGTTTTCCAGAGGCGGCGTTTGGCCGCGGCCTGTCTACAGCGGAATGGCCGGGCCGCTTGCAGCGTTTGGGACCGCCGCTCTCCGCCCTGCTGCCGCGCGACTGGGAACTGTGGCTCGATGGCGCCCATAACCCCGGCGGCGGCCTGGCTCTCGCCGCCCATGTCGCGGCTTGGACTGACAAGCCGCTGCACCTCGTAATCGGCATGAAGCAAGGCAAAGACGCGGCCGAGTTCCTTCGCCCCCTTCTGCCTCTGGCCGCCAGCGTTTGGGCCGTTGCGGAGCCTGGTCAGCATCTCGCGCTGGCAGTGGAGGACGTTGTTCTCGCCTCCGATGGAGTCGCTCGACCTGGCGGGACAGTCACCGAAGCACTTACACAGCTCGCGGCGCTCGGTGGGCCCGCAGGGCGCGTGGTAATATGCGGAAGCCTTTATCTGGCAGGCGCTGTCCTTCGTCTTTAGACACTGTTTGTTTTTAATGACTTAACAAATTTGTGAAAAACTACGCTTGTCTCTTCCCTCGAAGAGCCGAGGGCGCTATTCAAGTGATGAGACATTTTAGCGTAAAGGCTCATTTTAGAGGCAAATTCGATATGCCTTCAACTGCTTGCGTCCTTTGTATGACGCTCCTCAGTCCCCGCGCCGCTGAGTGCCATGGCTGTGGCTTGAAGGTTCTCTGCTCTGAGCCCAGAGCGCCACGCCGCATAGCCGAGGCGCGCGCATCGAAGGCTCGGCCGCGTAGCCGCAGGCGGCGCCTACCCCCGTTAGTAGCGGGGGCCGTCTGCGTGGCCGGCGTCGGCCTCAGCATCATGTCGGTTCATGCCGCCTTCACGCCGCTTCAGTTCGACACGCCGCCCACGATTTCCGCGACTGCTGCGGATCCGGCTGAGGCGGCGGATTGGCGGGAAGGCGAGGAAGCGCTGCGCCAAGCGCTCGGTAACCCGTCCTATGACAGCTTTGGCGACAGGTTCATCAGCGTCAGCGTTGGTCACGTCGTAAGCGTCTGCGGAACGACCGATCCCAAAGTCGATCCCGATGGCGCGGAGCGCTATGTCGCCGTTCTAGGTTCACCCAGCATGATATCGCTGGAATTCCAGGACCCGAGTTTTCCGACCCTCTGGGAACGCGCCTGCTCGAACGGCGCGGTGCGGTCTTAGGGAAGCCCGTATCTAGTTTGCATCGCGCTCATTCCGACACGTCATGCTCGGCGGAGGCCGAGCATCCACGCCTTTGACTGCGCGACGAAGGCAAGGCGTGGATGGCATGCCTGCGCATGCCATGACGAATACTTATGGCGCGGCCCAGCTTAGATCATCACGCGCACGCCTCGTCGTCAGTCGAGCGCCTCGGCGATATAGGGCGGCAGGTTGAAGCTGCCGACATGGATTTCCGGCGTCCAATAGCGCGTCGTGCCCAGAATACCCGCCGCTTCCGCCCGAGAGCGTATCGTCACGGTATGCGCCGTGCTGATCGCCGCGTCCTTCGACGCCCAGCCGAGAGTCATAAAGCCACCGACATAGGTTGGCACCGCTGCGACATAAGCGCCGACATGTGGGAAGAAGCGGCGGCGGCGCGCGCTGGTGTCACGCAGCTCGTCGGCCTGCATGAAGGGCACACCGCATTGATTGACGATGATGCCGCGGCTGCTCAGGATACGCGCGCTATTCTCGTAGAACTCGTCGGTGAAGAGAACTTCGCCGACGCCGATGGGATCGGTCGAATCGACAATGATCGCATCGAAACTCCCCGCCGCGGCACGGCGCACATAATCGATCCCGTCGCCGACGATGACGTTCGCGCGCGGATCGCTCCAGGCTTCGCCGGCGATCTTCGGCAGAAACTCCTTCGCGAGACGGATGACTTCGCCATCGATCTCGCACATGACCGCCTGCGTGACGTTGCGGTGTTGCAGCACGCGGCGCAGCACGCCGCCGTCACCCGCCCCGATGATGAGCACGCGATTGGCTTCGCCATGAGCCAGCAGCGGCACATGCGTCAGCATTTCCTGATAGACGAACTCGTCGCCCTCGGTGATCTGGATGATGCCGTCCAGCACCATAACGCGGCCGTGACTCTCGCTCTCGAAGATCGCGATGTCCTGGAACTCGCTTTGCACACGGGCGAGTTCGCGCTTGACGCGAAAGCGCTGGCCCCAATCCGGATACAGCGTCTCGTTCAACCAGCTATCAGTTGCCATGGAGCAAACTCCCTGCGTGCGATAAAGCCGCGCATGGCACGGGTGCCAGGCGCGGGTCGCATGAAGAGTTGGTGACGGGAACGGCGGAGCGTCTAAGGTGCGGCGATGCCGCGACGCTGCTCGCCAAGCACGGTCTGCTCCGGCATGAAGGCTGCCTGAAGCACGGGGATCGACTTGCGCGGATCGCAGTCACCGCACATGAAGATGTCGATCGCGGCAAAGCCGTTCTCGGGCCAGGTGTGGATCGAGATATGGCTCTCCGCCAGCACGACAACACCCGACACGCCACCATTCGGCGTGAAGTGGTGGAAGTGCGAATGGAGAATCGTCGCGCCAGCGATCAACGCCGCATCACGCAGCGCGCGATCGATATGTTCGGGCTCCGAGAGGTTTTGCGCCCCCCAGAGATCGACAAGCAGATGCATGCCAGCAAATCTCTGGCCATCCCGCTCGATCCAATAGTCCTTCTGCTTCGGCGCCTCGGCGTCGTCGCAGATGATCGTCGTCTGGTTATCGCTCGGGAAATCCGAGACCATCCCCAGTCGGGCAAGTGCGTTCATTCGCATGCTCCCTCAACCAGTAGACGGCCTGTTGGACATTGTCCTCGTGACAAGTCCCCTGGGGCCAAGGCGGCGGGTTATGCGGGCCATACCCCCTGGGCGCAAGAGAAATCTCTGCGATAGGCTGTGCCTCCGCTATGCAGAGAAAGCATCTTCCTTTCCTTCAACCCGTCACGAAGGCGGTGTTTTTCTCAGGAAAGCCGCGATTGTGGCGATGGTGTGCTCATCCATCAGAGCCGGCGCGTGACCAGCATCAGCCACAGTGACGCCTTCCGCGCCGGAGCGCTGCATCTCCGCGAAGGTCTCGGCGAGAAGAAGATCACTGGTCTCGCCACGCAGCACGAGCATCGGAATCGTGATCTTGGACCAGAATGGCAGGAGATTGACGTCCTCCGGCTCCTGCGCCCGGATGATGTGGGCGATGGCCGGATCGTAATGCAGCGTTAACTTGCCGTCCGGCAGCGCACGCACCGAATGCGTGGCGAATTCCCTCCAGGCCGCGTCATCGGGAATTCCGAACGGCGCGTGAATGACACGAAGGAGCGCTTCCACCGCCGCGAGATCCTCGAAAACCGGCGGCTCTCGCATGTATTCGCGGATCCGCGCCAGCGCTGCCTTCGGGATATGCGGCCCGATATCGTTCAGCACCATGCGCCGGATCGGCTGGTCCTGCTGCGCCGCCAGCACCATGCCGCAGACGCCGCCGAGCGAGGTGCCGACCCAATGCACCGGCCGGTCAAGGGTCGCCAGCAGATGTGACAGCGCCGTGATATAGGCTGGCACCTGGTAAAGCTGCGGGTCGCTGAGCCACCCCGAATGACCGCGGCCGGGCAAATCGGGACAGATGACGCGAAAATCGGTTGCCAAGGCCGCAGCCAGCCGGTCGAAATCACGCCCTTGGCGGGTCAGGCCGTGAACGCAGATAACCGGCGGGGCATCCTGTGGACCCCATTCGGCATACGCCATGCGATGAAAGCCATCCGTGAGGAGATAACTTACCGAGCCTTCACGCATCGTCATTCCAAACTCCCTCTAAGCTGACGGCCCCGGCACGCGCCGCTTGGCGCGGAAGCTCGGACCGGGGCATCCTGCCGCCGCTTACGACCGCCATATGACGCCGGAAGACCGAGAGGACCAAGACCATCTCCGTTTCAACGACCTCCCCGTCACGCTTCCGCTGGAGGCGGCTGCCACGCCTCCTCCGCCGCGTACTGATCGGGGTGGGTGCCGCCATTTTCGTGCTTTGCGCCACGGCTGCCGCCTTGATGTGGCGGGTGCTACCGCCGCAGCAGGACGTGGTGTCGCTACCGGGCATCTCGGCACCGATCGGGGTGGCTTTCGACGGCAACGGCATTCCCTTCATCCGCGCTTCCTCGGCGACCGATGCGGCGGCGGCGCTTGGCTATATCCATGCGCGCGACCGGCTGTTCCAGATGGACCTCATGCGCCGGGCGGCCGGCGGCACGCTCGCCGAGCTCTTCGGCCCGGCGGCGCTGCCGAACGACCGGGAAATGCGGTTGCTGGGCGTCCGGCGCAGCGCCGAGGCCGATGTCGCCGATCTTTCGCCGGCCGCGAGAGCGATGCTGCAGGCCTATGCGGACGGGGTGAACGCCTGGATCAGCCGGCGCGGGCGCTTTGCCGCGCCGGAATTCGTCTTCCTCGGCAAGCCAGCCCATTGGTCGATCGTCGATAGCCTGCTCTGGGGCAAGACGATGAGCCTCTGGCTTTCCGGCAACTGGCGGCAGCAACTCCAACGTCTCGCGCTGTCCGGCAAGCTGTCGCGCGCCAAGATCGACGCCTTATGGCCGCCGGTGCCGGGCATGTTGCCCGAGATTGCCTCGCTTGAGCCTGCTTTGCCCCGCCTCGCCGCGGCGGCGGCCGAGACCCTGGGCTGGACGCGGCATTTTCCGCAGCCTTTCACTCAGCCCGCTGAGGCTTCCAACGAATGGGCGGTTTCCGGCGCGCATACCGCCTCTGGCCGTCCGCTTCTGGCGGGTGACCCCCATCTCGCCTTCGGCTTTCCGAGCCTCTGGTATCTCGTCCGCATCGACACGCCGAGCGGTGTCATGGCCGGTGCCACGGCGCCTGGACTGCCGTTCATGGTTATCGGCCATAACGACCGCGTGGCCTGGACCTTCACGACGACCGGCGCCGCCGTGCAGGACATCTTCATCGAGCACCGCACGGCGGATGGGCATAGCTATGAGACGCCAGACGGTCCGAAGCCCTTCGTGATGCGCACCGAAGACATTCCCGTGCGCGGCCACAAGGACGAGGTGCTCACCATCGCCGAGACCCGCCACGGTCCGGTCATCGGCAGCACGCCTGACGGCGGCAGCCTTCTCGCCGTCGATATGGCCAATCTCGCGCCGCACGATACGGATGCGGACGGCCTGCTGATGCTCGACCGGGCGCGCAACATGGCCGATGTCGCGCTTGCCGCCGCGCATATCACGAGCCCGGTGCAGAACCTGCTCGCCGCCGATATCGCCAACCACATCGGCTTCTTCACGACCGGGCGGGTGCCGATCCGGCATGCGGGTGATGGCGCTTGGCCGGTCGATGGGGCGGATGGCAAGCATGACTGGATCGGCTTCGCGAGCGGCGTCACGCTGCCGCATAGTGTCGATCCGCGCTCGGGGAGGTTGGTCAATGCCAATGAACCGACGGTCGGGCCGAGCTTCCCGATCTTCCTGTCGCGCGACACCCATGGCGATTGGCGGGCACGGCGTATCCGCGCGCTGCTCGAAGCCTCGGAACGCCAGTCGGTCCAGAGTTTCAGCGTGATCCAGGCGGATGTGACGAGCGATTTCGCGGCGGCCGAACTGCCACGCCTGCGCAAGCTCAAGGTCCCGGCCGGAGATCCCGCCGCCAAGGCCGCTGCGCTGCTGGAGAACTGGGCCGGCGAAATGACGCTGGACCGGCCGCAGCCGCTCATCTTCACCGCCTGGAATCGCGCCATCATCGCCCTGATCCTCAAGGAGAACGGCCTCTCGCTGGGTGACGCGCCAATCGAGGAAAACAATTTCCTGCTCTCCCTGCTCGGCCCGAACGCAACGACGGCGGCCCAGGCCATGTGGTGCGGCGGCGACTGCAACCCGGTCCTGCTCGCGGCGCTGGACGGCGCGATGAGGCCGCTACGGCGCCGCTACGGCGCCGATCCCGCCGCCTGGCGCTGGGGTGCCGCTCATCCGGCGATTTTCGCCCATCCGTTGCTGAGCCGCCTGCCGCTGATCGGCGCGCTCGGCCGCCTCAGTATCCCGGTGCCGGGCGATAACTCGACGATCGATCTTTCAGCGCCCGCTCCGACGGAGAAGGATCCGCATGGCTTCACCGCCGTGCATGGGCCGGAGCTGCGGGCCATCTACGATCTCTCCGATCTCGACGAGAGCCGTTTCGTCATCGCGCCGGGGCAATCCGGCAACCTGCTCGATTCCCACACGCGTGACCTGCTGCTGCCCTGGCGAGAGGGATTGAACTTGCAGCTCGGCCCTGAGCCGAATGAGGTTTCGCGCCAGATCCGGATCATGCCACTATCGAAGTCACCATGACGCCAGACGCAGCGCGCTACGCGGATGACAGCCTGACCTGGGGCGTGCCCAGCCGCCGGATCGCCGCGTTCGTGGTCGATTGGCTGCTGATCGCCGTGCTGACCATGGGTGTCTCGATCGGCTTCGCGGTCATCCATGTGATGAGCCTCGGCCTGCTGCATGGGCCTGCGCATCTCTTCCTGATTGTCGGCTTCATCTACGAGACGCTGTGGATCGCGGGGCCGGGCGGCGCGACGCCGGGGCAAAGGTCCGTGGGGTTGGCCGTTCGCCGAATGGCCGATCTCGAGCGTCCGACTTTGGTAGAGGCTGCGGCCTTCGTGGCGCTGCTCTACATTACCCTGGCAGCTGGTGTGATCTGGCTGGCTGTGGCGTTTTTCACATACAGGCGCCGGGCGATCCATGACATGATCTCCGGACTCGTGGTGGTGCGAGCGGGCGCCTTGCGCTGGACGGGGCCATGGCAGAGCTGACTGAGCGGAGACCGCCTGGGCCGATGAGCTACAAGAGCATGCGCCGGCCCAATTTCTTCTACACGACCGCGCCGCTGCCTTGCCCCTATATCGCCGGCCGCACGGAGCGGAAGGTCGTCACCGAGCTGACCGGACCCGATGCGGAAGCCCTGCATGACCGCCTCTCTCGCGCCGGTTTCCGCCGTAGCCACAACATCGCCTATGCGCCGGTTTGTCCGAGCTGCAATGCCTGCGTTCCCATCCGCATCCCCGTCGGGCAGTTCGAGGCGGATCGCGGCTTGCGGCGCATCGCCAAAGCCAATGCCGATGTCACGCGGGAGGCACTGCCCGCCACCGCGACGCCCGAGCAATTCGCCTTGTTCCAGCGCTACCAGCGGCTCCGCCACGGCGAGGGCGATATGGCGACGATGAGCTTCTACGACTATCGCGCGATGGTCGAGGACACGCCCATCGACACGTTCATGGTGGAGTTCCGCGCTGCGGGCCGCTTGATTGGCTGCTGCCTGGCAGACCGCCTCGCGGACGGCATCTCCGCCGTCTACAGCTTCTTCGAGCCCGAGGAGTCGCGCCGGTCGCTCGGCACCTACGCCATTCTGTCGCTGATCGACGCGGCGCGGACGCAAAGCCTGCCGCATGTCTATCTTGGCTACTGGGTCGCCGAGAGCCGCAAGATGGCCTACAAAACGCGCTTCCATCCGACAGAAATACTCAGCGGCGGCGGCTGGCGGCGCCTGCCGGACCGCGAGGCGACAGCGGGTGGCGCGGCGGTGGATGAGGGGGCGGTCGAGACTTTGCAGCCCTTCTCGGAGGCGATTTCCGGGGGTCTTTCGTAGAGTCGCCTGGGTTTACTTCCCCGCCCCCGCCATCAACCCGCTCACCAGATACCGGTTGAGGAAGATCACGACCAGCACGGGCGGGATAATGGCCAGCAGCCCAGCCGCGTTCATCAGCCCGTAATCGACGTAGTTCTTCGTCACGAATTCCGGGATCAGCACCGTCAGCGGCTTCGTATGCAGCGTCGGTGAAAACACCAGCGGCACCACAAACATGCCCCAGGCGCTCAGGAAGGTCAGGATCGCGCTCGCGATAAGCCCAGGCGCCGACAGCGGTATGACGATGCGGAACAGCGTGTAGAGCCGGCTCGCGCCATCCAGCGCTGCCGCCTCTTCCAGCGACAGCGGCAGCGCACGATAGACGCTGCGCATGAGCCACAAGGCCAGCGGCAGGAAGGCGGAAACATAGATCAGCGTGACGCCGAGATAAGTGTCGACCAGATGCACCACGATCATCAGCCGGTAGAGCGGGATCATTACCGTATAGGCCGGGATGGCGAGCGTCGCGACAACCAGGGCGAAGATGGCGTCGCGTCCGGGAAAACGCAGCCGCACGAAGGCATAGGCGCCAAGAGCAGCAAGAGCGACCGTCACGATTGTCGCGGCGCCGGAGGTCACCAGGCTATTGACCAGCGCCCGGCTGAATTGCGGCCAAACCGACTGCACCTGCTGGCCTTGAAAGGTGCTGTTGAAGCCTAGAAGATTCGCATAGTGCTGCCAGGTAACCACAGGCGGCAGAAAATGCGGCGGCTGCGCGGTGAGATCGGTCGGCCGCATGAAAGACGAGGCAAGCGCCCAATAGATCGGCCCGAGCGACCAAATCAACAGCACGACGACACCAACAGGTTTGGCAGAGATCCGCCTCATTCGTAGGTCGCCCCTCGGCCGCTTCGCATGACGTAGAGCAGCGACACTGCCAGCGACACGAGCATGACCAGGACCGACAGCGCCATGCCGTACGAGAAATGCAGGTTCTGGAACGCGAGCATATAGGTCTCGATCAGTAGCGTGCGCGTATCCAGGCTCGCGCCCGCCAGGATCCAGGCCTCGTCGAACAGGTTGAAGGCGAAGATGGTCGATTGCGTCAGCGCGATAGCCAAAGCTGGTGCGATGAGCGGTAGCGTGATCGCAACGAAGCTGCGCCACGGCCGGGCCCCGTCGATGCGCGCAGCCTCATACAGCTCATGCGGAATGCCCTGCAAAGCCGCCAGCACGATCACCGCCGTTAGCGGCATCATGCGCCACACATGCACAACGGCGATCAGCGCGAGCGCCGTCGCTCGGTCGTTGAACCAGACATGGTAGTGCGAGATGACGCCGAGATCGCGCAGCACCGCGTTCAGCAGCCCGTAGCTCGGATTGTAGATCCACAGCCAGATAATCGCATTGACGATCGGCGGCATCGCCCAGGGCAGGATCACCGCGGCGAGGAGCCATTGGCGGCCGCGCCGCACCGATTGCAGCAGCAGCGCGATCAGCACGCCGCCCACGGTCTCGGCGACCACCGCCATGATCACCAGCCAAATCGTATTGCCCCAGGCGGCGCCGACGTCGCTGTCGTTGAACAGCTCGATATATTGGCCGAGCCCGACAAACGGCGTGCCGTACCGCATCGGATCGACGCGGTGCAGACTATCCCACAGCGTTAGTAACAGCGGATAGAAAACGAGGCTCGCCATCACCAGGACGATGGGCAGAGCCAACAGGAGACCGAGCCCAGTCTCCCGCCGCCTGCCGGGTGCTAGCGCGAGGGCAAGACTCACGCCTACTGCTTCATGGCCTGCTTGGCTTGTGCCGCGATATGCTGAACAGCCTGATCCACCGTCATGCTGCCCTTCGCCGCGGCGTTGATGCTGCTGGAAACAGCGCTGGAGAACTGCGGATACCAGGGCGGCGTACCGAGCGGAAACAACGGCCCGATGGTTGGGATCTGCGCGAGCAGCACGTCACCCGCCGCGAGCTTGCCTTCCTTGTTCAGCGTCTCAAGCACCGTGGTGCGCGTCGGGAGGTCTCCGAGCGTCGCATCCGC
>NZ_LMUQ01000026.1:111038-123887 GCF_009765865.1 Acidisoma sp. L85 | reverse complement strand
CCGCCTCGATCTGGTTTGCCGGCCCCATCCACCATTTGATGAAAGCAACCGCCGCTTCCTTGTGCTGAGAGTTAGCGGGAATGCCCAGCGCATCGGGTAGCCCGAAGGTGCGGCTCTTGCCGCCCTCGCCCGGCATCACGGCCGCGACGATCTGGCCGGCGACCTTGGACTGCTTGGGGTCGTTATAAGTCGAGGGATTGCCAGCCCAGCCCGCGACATCGATCGCGGCGCGGCCGTTCTTCACCTCGTCCTGGATCTGCACATCGGTGAGCCCCGTCGAGGCCGGATCGATAAGGCCCGTCTTCAACGCATCGATCTCCCAGGCCAGAGCCTTGTAACCGGCGCTATTGGGATCGGTGAAAAGCGGCGTGTAGTTCGGTCCGAACAATTCGCCGCCGAAGGCTTTCGTGAGCAGATACCAGGCGGTCGAAACACCCTCCGTCGCCGAGAGCGGCAGCGCGATCGGATAGGTCACGATGCCCTTCTGCTTGAGCAGGCGGGCATCCGCCGTCAGTTCCTCGATCGTCTTGGGCGGCTCGGTGATTCCCGCCGCCTCGAAAAGCTTCTTGTTGTAGATCAGGATACGGAAATCGTTGTTGTACGGAACGGCGAGCAGATTGCCGGCGAAACGGAAGCTTTTTGTCGTCGGGATATCGGCGACCGTCGCCGCATCGATGCTGTCGTTCAGCGGCGTGTACCAATTGGCCTGACCGAACTGGCCGACCCAGGACCAATCGACCTCGGTCACGTCAGCGGGTGCCGTGCCAGCGACCATGGAGGTCACGACCTTGGTGCGGATATCGTCCCATCCGAGCGTCTGTAGATCGAGCTTGATGCCCGTCTCCTTCTGGAAGCGATCCGTCATGTCCTTCGGCAGCGTGCCCCAGGGCGGCAGCAGCACGGTGATTTTCTGGCCCGCAAGGGATGTTTGCGCATGGAGCGGGCCGGCAAGACCCGTAAGCCCGCCCGCCAGTCCGGCGAGAAGGGTGAAGGTGAGAAGAGTGCGGCGCATTATCGAAGCTCCTTGCTGCAGGGGATTTCAGCGTCCCACGTTCAGTCGGCTCGTCTTTCCGCCGCCATTTGGCGGATTCGTGAGCTGGCTGTCGAGACGGCGGCGCACTGGAACGCGCATCCGGCCGGCAAGATCGGTGTAGGGCATCGCGACGAGCCGGCGAGACGCATCCTCGGCCCAGACGGCATCGCCTTCCGCAATGGCCTGCGTCACCTCACGATGCAAGGGCAGCCCGCGTTCGAAGGCGCCGGGATGATCCGTCGTCGTGCGTACCTGCACGCGCATCATCATGCCGAGCCGCCAGCCGATGCTTGCCAGAAGCGTGTTGTGCGAAGCCGTATGGATCGCCTGGTGGAAGGCGAGGTCGCGATCGGCGATCAAATGCGGATGACCGACACATTGCTCCAATGCCGTGCAGGCGATCGCGATGGCGCGCCGCTCGGTATTGGTCGCGCGCAGCGCTGCGAGATGGGCGGCGCGCGGCTCGGTGATAAGACGAAACTCGACGAGATCGAAGGAATGATTCAGCGAGCCCTCGACTTCGCCCAGCCAGAACAATACGTCGGGATCGAGCAAATTCCATTCGGAACGCGGCCGCACGCGGGTGCCGAGTTTGGGTCCGACCGCGACGAGGTTCTTGCTGGCGAGCACCTTGATCGCCTCGCGCAGCAGGTTGCGGCCGACACCAAAAGACGCCGCCAACTCGGCCTCTACCGGCAGCGGACCCTCACCGTAGTCACCACGCAGGATAGCCGCGCCGAGCTGATTGACGACCTGGCTGAAGACGGTGCGTGGCTCGTCACTCTTCCGCACGACCGAAGACCTCCATGACGTCGAGCCGGCCCTTGAAGGCGCTATAGCCGCCGTCGCAGGCATGGATTCCGCCGGTGAGATATCGCGCGCGATCGGAGAGGAAGAACAGTGCCATTTCCGCGATATCTTCGGCCGTCATGATCGGCGTCAGCTGCATCGCCTCGATCCGCGCCCGCAAGGCCGGGACATCGAGGAATTCGCGCTGATGCGGCGTATCGACGAAGCCGGGACAGATCGTGTTGATCCGCACGCCTTCCGGCGAAAGTCCAGCGGCCATCGAGCGAGTCATGGAAACGACGCCACCCTTGGCGGCGGTATAGGCATCCAGTCCCGCCTGCCCGATCAGCGCGTCCGCCGTCGCGGTCAGCACAATGCTGCCGCCGCCCTGCTTGAGCATCTGTCGGCCGGCATATTTGCAGACGAGGAAGGTGCCGGTGAGCACCAGCGAGAGGATGGCCTCCCAGGTCGTTTCGGTCAGTTCCGTGACCCGGCGGTCATTCTTGTTGACCAGCGGCACCGACATGGCGGTGTGAAACAGCCCGTCGATCCGACCATGCCTGGTGGCGACGCCATCGATCAGCGCCTGGACCGAGGCAGTCTCACGAACATCCACGGTTGCGGCCTCGCCATTGCATTCGCGCGCCACGCGCTCCGCCGCCTCTGGCATGAGGTCCGCGACGATCACGCGCGCGCCATCTCTCGCGGCCAGCCGCGCGCCCGCAGCACCGATGCCGGACCCGCCGCCCGTGATGAGGATGATTTTATCCGCCAGCAAGCCGGGCATAGTCACCTCGCGGGACATTGGCAATTTCATCCTATCATGGGATGAATAGTCAAGTGTGGCGCAGCCACGCCTAGGACGGAGACCGGCCCAATGACGGAAACTGCGGACGCCATCGTCATCGGTTCCGGCGCCCTGGGCGGAAGCGTCGCCTATCACCTTCGCCGCGCGGGCTATAGCACCCTGTTGCTCGACCGTCACGACATCGCCAGCCAGACCTCGCCGCGAGCGGCAGGACTGAGCGCGGTGCTGCGGCCGAGCGCCCTGATGACCCGCCTCGCCCGCCGGGGTGCCGAGCTGCTGCTGGACTTCGAGCGGGAGACTGGAATCCCGATCGGCCTTCACCGCAGCGGCAGCCTCAAACTCGCCCGTAGCGCGGCACTCGCTGAGCAATTGCGTCAGGAAATACGGCGCGCGGCGGCCTATGGCGTCGAGGCTCGTATGGTCAATGCGCAGGAAGCGGCGCGGCTTATGCCGTTGCTCCATGCCGAAGCGGCGGCGGCCATCGCGTATTTTCCCGAGGATCTCTACCTCGATCCCGCGCTCTTCACCTCGGGTGTCGCCGAGGCCGCGCGGCGTCTGGGCTGCGTGTCGAAGCCGAATACGATGGTCGAGGAGATCCTGCTCGACGGTGGCAGGGTTTGCGGCGTGCGCACCGCGAGCGGCATCATCTCGGCGCCCGTTGTGGTGGATGCGGCGGGCGCCTGGGCACGCGGCCTCGCCCGGTCGGCCGCGCTGCCGATGATCGCGGTCCGGCATCAACTTGTCGTCACCCGCCCCATCGCCGAGGTGCGCGCGGAGCAGCCAGTTACCCGTGTGCTGGATGCGAATGTCTATGTGCGGCCCTGCGATGGCGGCCTCATGCTCGGCGGCTACGAAAGCGAGCCGCTGCTTTTGGACGAGCCTCCAGCCAGCGTCGAGGACATGCCGCTTGACCTCGCCATTTTGGAGGGCTTAGCGGCGGCCGTGCGGGCGGAGTTCCCGATTCTCTCCGATCTTGAAGGCGCCAAGCTGCGTGGCGGAATGCCGACGATGACGCTTGATGACGAGCACCTGATCGGCCCGGTTCCAGGCGTGGACGGGTTTTTCGTCATCGGCGGCTGCAATGTCGGGGGCCTGTCCACCGCCCTCTCCTTCGCGGAAACGCTTTGCGGGATCATCGCGGATCCCTCCGCCGCCGTGGAAATCGCGCCGCTTTTGCCGGCTCGTTTCGCGGGCCGCGATATTCCGGAAGCCTCGCTGCGTCAGGCGTGCCGGCTGCATTACGGCCAGCATTATTGGTCGGATGCGGCGCGGGCGACGGGCTAAGGCGCTCGGCGATGGATGAGAGGCTTGCGCGCGTAGTCGCGGCGCTGGCCGAAAGCGGCGCGGATTGGGCGGTGCTCAGCAGCGCCGACAGCATCGCTTATGCGCTGGGCTATGCGCCACCGATCGAGGCAGGCGCTTCACCTTTCGCCGCCGGACCAGTTCTGGCTCTGGTCGGCCGAAATGGCGCGGTGGGTCTTTTACTCTCGGAAGGCGGCCAAGACATACCCCGTGAAGGCGAGGTATTCAGGTACAACGGCTATGGCCGAACACATGGCACTCCCGCGGAAGCAGCTTTCCGAGAGGCTTTCACATCGATGTCGCGAAAGCTCGGTGTGGGCGGCCGAATCGCCACGGAGCCTGTTACCCATCCGGCTGCCATCGAGCCTCTTCTGCCCCCGGGCGAGCGCTCCGATCTCGCACCCGCCCTGCGTCGCCAGCGCATGACGAAGACCCCTGACGAGATCCCGGCACTCCGGCGCTGCGCGGAAGTGGCGGCGGTCGGACAGCGGCGCATGATGGAAAGCT
The DNA here is from genome assembly GCF_009765865.1 of Acidisoma sp. L85. Taxonomy (GTDB): domain Bacteria; phylum Pseudomonadota; class Alphaproteobacteria; order Acetobacterales; family Acetobacteraceae; genus Acidisoma. The sequence goes on along the minus strand of NZ_LMUQ01000026.1, from coordinate 119,448 downwards.
TGCGCCAAGGTATCACCGAGCTGCGGCTTTTCGCTGAAATCCGCACGGCGATGGAAGCCGCGGCCGGAGCGCGTATCGCCGTGGCTGGCGATCTTGTTTCGGGCCGCGAACGCACCGCCGCGATCGGCGGCTGGCCCGACAATCGCAGGATCGGGAGGGGTGACGCGGTGATCTCGGATCTCGCGCCGCGCGTCGATGGCTATTGGGGCGACTCATGCGCGACAGTCGTGCTTGGAGCACCAACGGAACCGCAGACGCGGCTATTCGATGCGGCACACACGGCGTTGCAATGCGCGATAGCCGAATTGCGGCCCGGGCTCAGCGCGCAAGCCGCACACCAAATGATCCGCGCCGTCGTGCGCGGAGCAGGATTCGACTATCCGCATCACACCGGCCATTCCATCGGCACCGCCCCGCACGAGCATCCGCGCATTTGCGAGGACGAGACTGCGGTATTGCGTGCCGGCATGGTGCTGATGATCGAGCCGGGCGCCTATGATCCCGCGATCGGCGGTGCGCGGACGGAGTGGATGCTGCACCTCACCGAAACCGGCTGTGTACCGCTGGCACCGTTCCCGCTGGTCGTGTCGGTGCCGGGCGCGAGTTGAACCGAAGCGAGCTAGCCCGCTCACCGCTTCACATGATCCGCCACCGTTGCACGGCATCGCCCATGCCGATCCGCTCGAAACCGAGGGCCGCGGCACCGTACAAGGCACCGGCCGCGCCGAGAGTCGATGCCACCAACGGCGGAGGGTCGCGCCACGCGAGACCGGATCTCAGCGCGTCGCCCACCGGGTCGAACAGACGGGCGCCAGCCTCGGCGAGGCCGCCACCGATCACGATAAGCGCCGGATCGAGCAGCATGGTGAGGGTTACGAGCCCATGGCCCAGCGCCTCAACCGCTTCACGCCAAATCCGGCCGCACAGCGCGTCGGTTTCGGCGGCGGCGACGATCTCGGCCGCCGTGCGCGCGGGGTCACCGCCCGCCGCGCGGTAGCGGCGGACGATCGCGCCAGCCGAGCCGTAAGCCTCCAGGCAGCCCCGTTGGCCGCAGGGACAAAGCTCGCCGTTGGGGATGACCGGCATATGCCCAAACTCGCCGCCCATGCCGCGCGCGCCGGAGATCGCCTGTCCGTTGGCAACCAGCGCCGCCGCGATGCCGGTTCCCAACATCACCATCGCGAAATCCCGCGCACCACGCGCCGCGCCGAAACGCCCCTCCGCGATGCCCGCTGTCCGAACGTCATGGCCGGTCGCGACGGGCAGCGCGAGATGCGGCTCTAACCGGTGCCGCAGCGGCAGGTCGCGCCAGCCGAGATTGGAGGCGAACATGACGCGGCCATTGACCTCGTCCATGCCCGGAGCGATGAGGGCCGCCGCCCGCGCGGACAGGCCGCGACTTTCGGACTCCTTCCGCAAACGATCCAGCAAGTCGCGGAGCTGGTCGAAAATCGCTTCGCCCTGCAAATGGCCGACATGGGCCGCTTCCTGATGCAGAAGCCGCCCGCTCGCATCGACAATCGCGCCCTTCAGACTGGTACCGCCGATATCGACGGCGAGCACGACCGGATCCGAGGTCATGCGACTTCGCGGGCCACGCGCAGCACCTCGGCGATAGCCTCCGCCACAGTGACCGGACGGCCGAAGGCATCGGGGCGCATGGCGCGCAGATGCACCTCTGGCACGCCGGTTTCAGCGAGCAGCGTGCGAAGATTGTGTGCCCGCACGCCACCGCCTCCGAGAATGGTGATGCGGTCAGCGGATTGAGCAACCAAAGCACGCAGCGTCGCGCCGCCTTCCGCCGCCGTCGCCTCGCCGCCGGAGGTCAGCACACGGTTGACGCCCAGCGCCATCAGGGTTTCGAGCGCGGCGGACAAATCCCTAGTCTCGTCGAAGGCCTTGTGAAACGTGACCGGCGCACCCGCCGATGCTGCGACGAGGGCCCGCGTCGTCGGGACATCAACCGTATCATCCGCATCCAGCGCACCGAAGACGAAGCCGACAGTAACGCCCGGCGCATGCGGCTCCGCCCGGATCGCCGCGATATCGGCGAGCATGACCGCCCGTTCCTCCGCCGTGACCTGGAAATTTCCGCCCCGTGGCCGGATCATGACAACCACGCCAATGCGCCGCAAACGCCCGAGCACCGCACGGATCAGGCCGATGCTGGGCGTGATGCCGCCTTCCGACAGCGCCGCGCAAAGCTCGATGCGATCGGCACCCGCCTCTTCAGCGGCCAGCGCGCCGCTTAGATCGTCAACGCAAATCTCGACACGCGGCCCGGCAATCACTTGATCGAACCAGCGGTAAGACCGCCCACGACCTTTCCCTCGATCAGCGAGAACAGGATGATGACCGGAATGGTCGCGATGACGGAACCCGCGAAAAGATGGCTCCAATCGACCTGATACTGCCCGATGTAACTGTTGAGCGTCACCGTCAGCGGCTCGGTCTGTGGCGAGGTGGTGAGCGTGAGCGCGACGATAAACTCGTTCCAGGCGCTGATGAATGTGAAAATGAGCGCGGTGACGACCCCGGGAAGCGCCAGCGGAAGCGTGATGCGGAACAGCGCGCCGATGCGGCTTGAGCCATCGATGAAAGCGGCTTCCTCCAGCTCGGCCGGAATCGCAGAGACATAGGCGTTCAGGATCCAAACGGCGAAAGCCATGTTGAAGCCGGCATTGACCAGGATCAGCGCCATCACGCTGTCGAGCATGTTGAAGCTGAGAAATTCGCGATACAGTCCGACGAGCATAGCCGTCGGCTGGAACATCTGGGTCACCAGCACCAACAGCAGAAACGCGTTACGGCCACGGAAGCGCTGTCGCGCGGTGTAATAGGCGGCGGGAACGGCGACGAGCAAAACCAGGACCGTGGCGCCGCCCGCGACTTCCAAGCTGATCCGAAGGTTGTTGCCGAAGCCGGTGCTCCAGATATCGATGAAGTTGTACCAGTCGAAATGGCTTGGCAGGTAATTGCGGTCGAGGAGCTGGTTCTGCGGCCGCAGCGCCGAGATCACCATCTCGATATAGGGCAGCAGGAAGAAGGCCGCGACGAGATAGGCGAGACCAGCGAAAATCAGCGTGCGCGTCGGCAGCGCGCGGCGCGGCTTCTTGTGCTCGTGAAGATGCGCAAAGCCGGCCTGCGCGGCGGGAAGGACAGTGCTCATCAGCTCGCCTCGTCCTTTCCCCATACCGTCACGCGCAGGTAGATGAGCACGATGATCACGACCATCCCGAAGTTCACGACGGACATGGCGGCGGACTCGCCGATATAGCTTTGTTTGAGCTGATACATGAAGGTCGTCGTCGTGCTGGTGCGATGGCCGGGGCCGCCGCGCGTCATCTCCCAGATGATCGGAAAGGAGTTGAACACGTTCATCACGTTGATCAGCAGCGCCACGATGAAGGCCGGGCGCAGCAGCGGTAGCGTGATCGAGCGATAGGTGCGCCACGGGCTCGCGCCGTCGACTTTCGCGGCCTCGTAGATGTCGGAGGGTATGCCCTGAAGTCCGGCGAGCAGCGCATAGGTCGAGAAGGGAATCGAGACGAAGATCGCGACGATGATCATCCAGGTAAAGGCGGAACCCGGGCGACCCAGCCAATCCGACGCGTTGTTATTGTAGCCGTACAGCACGCCGATATCGTTGAGAAAGACATTGATGACGCCGTTATTGGCGTCGAGCGCCCAGCGAAAGACGATCGAGGTCATCATCACCGAAGCAGCCCAGGGCGCGATCAGCGCCCAGCGGGCCGCGCGACGGCCGGGAAACTTCTGGTTGAAGAGCTGAGACAGCACCAGCGAGATGAGCATCGTGCAGGCGACGATGCTCACCACCCAGATCACAGTGCGGATCAGAATGCCCGGCAGATCGGGCTCCTGCCACAGATAAACGAAGTTCTTCCAGCCGGCCGAGCCAAGGATGAAACCGTCCGGGCTGATATGCTGGAAGGCGGTGCGGATCATGATCACCACCGGCCACAGCACGACCACCGCGATCAGCAGCATCGCCGGCCCGACCCAGAGCAGCGGCGCGAGTTTCGCGGGCGACCAGGCTTTTCGCCGTACCCGCGTCGTAACGCTCTGCTCCGCTGTCAGAACTCCCATTCTAGCTCAGCTTCCCTTCAGCGCGGTCTCTTGGATCGTGTCGAGAACGCTCTTCGGATCCGGGCCGATCGCCGTGCCGATGATCTGCTGGATCTGCGTCTTCACCTGGGCCCAGACAGGATCACTCGGATACTGCACGGCCTTCGGCAAGGCCGCGACGAAGGCCGCCAGAACCGGAATCTGGACGGAAATGGCCTTGGCCGCCGATGTCGTGCCCGGCAGCAGATTGTATTCCTGTGCGAAAGCGATCTGGTATTTGTCCTGATAGGTGAAGTCGAGGAACTTCTTGATGGCCGCCTGCTTCGTGCCATCGCCCTTGAAGGCGGCGGCGAAGTCACAAACGCCAAGCGTCTTGTCGAGCGGACCGGCTTTACCCGTGATGGGCGCGGTGCCCCAGTCGCTATCCTGCAACACCCCGGCCTTCTTGATGATCGGGAGCAGAGTCGTGATCCCGTTGAGCATGCCGACCTGGCCTTCCGCGAACTGCTCCAGCATAGCCGCGCGGTTCTTGGTGCCGGGATTGGGCTCGGTATCGCCAGCCGTCACAAGCTTGGTCAGAAACTCCATCGTCTCGACATTCTGCGGGCTATTGATGACCCACTTGCCGTCTTGCTGAAAGCCACCGCCATTGCCGAGGAACCACAGCAACGCCTCGGCCTGCGCCTCCTCGGGGCCGAGCGGCAGGCCGTAGCCGATATGGCCCTTGGCCTGAATCTTCGCGGCATCCGCCTGCAACTCGTCCCAGGTCTTGGGCGCATCGGCGATCCCGGCCTCGGCGAACAGCTTCTTGTTGTAGAAGAAGGCGCGCGAGCTGGTGGTGAAGGGAATGCCGTATTGCTCGCCCTGATAGCTGCCGAGCGCCTTGAATACCGGCATCGGGTTGCCGGGATCGCTCAGCACGTCGCTGGCTTTGTAGAGCAGACCCTCCTGCGCATAATTCGCGAAATAGTCGCCCTCGGTGATGTCCGGAAACTGCCGGTTCTGGATCATGGTCTGGATCTTGGTGTCGAAGTCGTTCCAGTTGACCGTCTGAACCTTCACCGTGATGTCGGGGTTGGCGGCGTGGAAGGCATCGGCGATGCCCTGCCAGTAGATCTGGCTGCTGTCGGCGGGGCCGGTGCCATAATCGGCGGCGAAGAGGTTGAGCGTGGTGTCGGCCGCCTGCGCGGAATGCGGCAGAGTGGCGAGACCCAAAGCGAGCGCGGAAACACCGGCAATCGCGGCAGCACGGAGCGAGCGGCTCATATACGTCCCCTTTTTGTTTCGTTAGGCGGCAGATTAGCGACCGGCCGCCAAGCTTGTATAGAGTAAGCCGCTCCCGGCGCCGCGGTCACCCTGTGCCGGGGGACTGTCGAACCGGGAGCGGATTGCTTCAGCTACCTTTGAGCGCGGTCTGTTGAATGGTGTCCAAAACGCTCTTCGGATCCGGCCCAATTGCCGTGCCGATGATCTGCTGGATCTGGGTTTTGACCTGCGCCCAGGACGGATCGTTCGGATATTGCACCGCATTGGGCAGCGCCTTCACGAAGGGCGCGAGCGTCGCATTGGTCTTGGCCAAAGCGACGGCGGCCGAGGTGGTTCCCGGCAATTCGAGATATTCGTTTACGAAGGCGAGCTGATATTTATCCTGGTAGGCGAAATCGAGGAACTTCTTGATCTCGGCCTGTTTCGTGCCGTCGCCCTTGAATGCGGCGACGAAATCGCAAACGCCGAGAGTCTTGTCGATCGCGCCGGTCTTCCCGGCGATGGCGGCGGTGCCGACATCCTCGGGCTTGAGCACATTCGCCTTGCTGATGATCGGCAGCAAAGCCACCTCTCCATTCATCATGCCGATCTGGCCTTCGCCGAATTGCTCGAAGAGATCGGTGCGGTTCTTGGTGCCGGGATTGGGCTCGGTATCGCCGGCCTTCACCATCTTGGTCATGTATTCCATGGTTTCGACATTCTGCGGGCTGTTGATGACCCACTTACCCGAGGCGTCCTGATAGCCGCCGCCATTGCCGAGGAACCACAGCAGCGTCTCCGCCTGAGCCTCCTCCGGGCCGAGCGGCAGGCCGAACCCGATTTTGCCTTTCGCCTGGATCTTGGCGGCGTCGGCGGCGACCTCGTCCCAGGTGGCGGGGGGCGTGGTGATGCCGTCATCGGCGAAGATTTTCTTGTTGTAGAACAGCGCGCGGGCGCTGGTGGTGAAGGGCAGGCCGTATTGCGTGCCATTGTAGCTGCCGAGCGTCTTGAATACCGGCATCAGATTGTCGGGATCGGTGAAGACGTCCGAGGCTTTGTAGAGCAGACCCTCCTGCGCGTAATTGGAAAAATAGTCGCCTTCGGTGATGTCGGGATACTGGCGGTTCTGCACCATGGTCTGCACCTTGGTGTCGAAATCATTCCAGTTTATCGTCTGGACTTTGACGGTGATATCCGGGTTCGCGGCGTGGAAATCATCGGCGATGGTCTGCCAATATTTCTGGCTCGTATCGGCCGGACCCGTGCCGTAATCGGCGACGACGAGGCTGAGCGTGGTCGCGGCCTGGGCCGCTGTCGGGGATACGAGGCCACAGCCTAGGGCCGCGAGCGCGGCGAGGCCGGTGCTCGCCGTGAGCCAGGATTTCAACATGCGGGGGTCCTTGCCGTTCAATGGTCTGAGTTAATCGCCGCGCACTCCATACGGAAAGCGCCGCCACGTCCAGCCCCGGTGCGTTCCCGAACCCCCTCTCAACGCTCCTGGGTTATGGCGGCGGGAAGCTGCGGAATTCCGGCGCTGATGCCGCCATCCACCGGCAGAACGACGCCCGTGAGATAGGCGGCCTCGTCGGACACCAGGAAGGCCACGGCATTCGCCACATCCTGCGGCAGTGCGACCCGGCCCATCGGGTAGAAGCTCGTGACCTCCTCGAAAACTGCCGGGTTGATGGCCATCCGATGGTTCCATGCCTGCGTCCGGACGGTGCCCGGCGCGATGGCATTCACGCGCAGGTTGTGCGGCCCGAATTCCACCGCCAGGCAATGCGTCAGATGCAGCAGCCCGGCTTTTGCGGCGCTATAGGCGGGTTGGCCATACATGCCGATGCCGTTGACCGAACCCATATTGACGATCGAACCCCCGCCCGCGAGCAGGTACTCCTGGAAGGCGTGGATGCACAGAAAGGCACCATCCAGATTGAGCGCGATGTCCCGGCGCCAGCTCGCGTAGTCGGTCTTCCGCATCGAACTGCCATGCGCCCGCCCGGCATTGTTGATCAGGGCCCGCACGTCACCCAACGCCAGCGCAGCCTGAGCCGCCGCCGCGACGGAGGCTTCGTCGGTCACATCGACGGTGAGCGCCGCCGCCCTGCCGCCCGCCGTTCGGATCGTCTCGGCCCGCGTCTCGGCACGCGCGCCGTCGATATCGGCGCAGATCACCCCCCATCCGCGTCTCGCCAGCGTATCGGCAATGGCGCCGCCGATATCTCCGCCCGCTCCGGTGATGAAGGCCCAGCGCAGTTCCATCTTGCCCGTCCCGCAGTTTCGGTCGGAGGATGACGGAACGACCCGGAAGCGTATAGGGAGGGAGGATGATCAGCGACCGATTTGCCTCTACGTTTTCGGCGCGGCGAATGGACCGCTCGCCCCTCACCGATCTCGCGCCGAGACCAGACGCCTGGAGGCATCCGCATGCAGCCTAAGCTCATCCGTAACGCACGCATCCTGGATGGCACCGGCGCTCCCTGGTTCCGTGGCGATCTCCGCATCGACGAGGGGCGCATCGCGGCGATTGCCCCGTCCCTGCCCGCCGATAATGCCGAGATAGTCGAGGCGGACGGCCGCTACCTCGCGCCCGGCTTCATCGACGCCCATTGCCACGACGACATCGCCTTCCTGCGTGAGCCTGAGCGGCCGGAAAAGGCGCTGCAAGGCGTCACAAGCATTGTCGTCGGCAATTGCAGTTTCTCGCTCTATCCGGCGCCGGACGCCCCCGCCGCCGAACTGCTGCGAGGACATTTCAGCGGTCTGCTCGGCCCTACCGCACCAGACGAGATCTTTGCCGACCTCGCCGGCTATCGCGAGCGGCTGGAAGGCCAGGGCATCGCGCTCAATCTGGTGTCGCTGGTAGGCCACGCGGCGCTTCGCCTCGCCGTTCTCGGCTATGAGCGACGCCCGGCGACGGCGGCGGAATGTGCCAAGATGCAACGCCTTCTGGCAGCCCAGCTCGCCCAGGGCGCGGCGGGGCTGTCGCTCGGCCTCGTCTATCCGCCCAGCGCTTTCGCGGAGGCCGCCGAACTGACGGCGCTCGCGGAGACGGTGCAGGCGGGCGGCGGTCTGCTCG
>NZ_LMUQ01000026.1:65750-110862 GCF_009765865.1 Acidisoma sp. L85 | reverse complement strand
CCCCGCCGCATTGGCGCTTCTGGAAGCGGCACGGACCGAGGGCATCGATATCAGCTTCGACATGTATCCCTATCCCGCCGGCAGCAGCTATGTGCTGCAGCTTCTGCCGCCCTGGGCGCTGGAAGGCGGTGTGGCACAACTGCAATCCCGCCTCGCCGATGCGCAGGCCCGCGCCGAATTGCGAAAATGGGTCGAAGAGGGCAGCGGAGATGCCCATGCCCAATCCAAAATCGCGCTGATCGGCTGGGGTAATGTGCTGATCTCGGGCGTCGGCAATCCATCCCTCAAGGCTTTGGAGGGCCAGCGCATGGACGCCGCCGCCCTCAACCTCGGCATCACGCCCTTCGATCTTCTGGCGCGGCTGGTGGAGGAGGATGATGGCCAGACCGCCATCGTCATGTTCCAGCAGGACGAGACCGACCTCCGCACCGCTTGCTGCCATCGGCTGCACATGGTCGGTTCGGACGGTTTGCCACGCCCCGGCACGCGGCCCCACCCCCGTGCTTTCGGTACCTTCCCGCGCATCCTCGGCCCGCTGCGCCGCGACGCCCATTGGTACACGCTGGAGGATGCGGTGCGCCGCATGACCTCCGTCGCGGCACAACGTTTTGGCCTGACCGATCGCGGGGTAGTCCGCGCCGGCATGACCGCCGACCTCGTGCTGTTCGAGGAGTCCGTGACGGACCGTGCGACTTTCGAGGATCCGGTACAATCACCGAGCGGCATCACCCATGTCTGGGTCGCGGGCGAGGCGGTGGTGGCCGACAGCCACGTCACCGGCGCGCGCCCTGGCCGCGTTATCGGCGGCGCGGCAACAAGATGAACAACTCAAGCGGGAGAGACGGCATGCGCAAAGCAGTGATGGTGGCGGGCGCCGCGCCTGCGGGAGGGCACTACTCTCATGCCGTGGTGGCGAATGGCTTCGTCTTTGTCTCCGGCCAAGGCCCCGTTGATCCCGCGACCGGCCAGAAGCCGGACGGTTTCGCCGAGCAGGTGCGCAAGACGCTCACCAATCTCCGCACGATACTGGATGGTGCCGGCAGCGGCATGTCCCAGGTCGTTAAGATCAACGCCTATCTCAGCGATGTCACGCGCTTCGCCGAGTGGAACAAGGTCTATACTGAGTTTTTTCCCGAGGCCCCGCCTGCTCGCACAACCGTCGGCTGCCAGCTTGTCGGCATACAGGTCGAGGTCGATTGCATCGCAGTGCTGACCGATGCAGGTTGAAATGCTCGTCACCGATCTGGAAACGCCAGTTCCTGTCATCGACCTGGATCGGGTCGAGCAGAACATCGCACGGATGCAGGCCTATGCCGATGATCACGGCCTGGCGCTGCGGCCCCACATCAAAACCCACAAACTGCCACGCTTCGCGAAGGCGCAGATGGCAGCAGGCGCCACTGGCATCACCTGCCAGAAACTCGGCGAGGCGGAGGTGATGGCGGATGCCGGGCTCGCCGACATCCTCATCTCTTTCCCGCTCATTGGGGCCGCCAAGGCGGCACGGCTGGCGGCGCTCGCCGCTCGCGCCAAGATGCGGGTCGCGGTCGATAATCCGCTCGCGCTCGACACAGCCGCCGAGGCTGCACAGCGGGCTGGGCGGCCCATCGGCGTGCTGGTAGAATTCGACAGCGGCATGAAGCGTACTGGTGTTACCTCGATCGAGGACGCCCTCGCGCTGCTGCGCAAGGTGCGGGACACGCCATCACTTCGTTTCGACGGGCTGATGACCTATCCAAGCAATGCGGCGACCGCCGAATTCCTCAGGGCAATTGCCCCGCTTATTGCCGCGGAGGGTATGGCGGCCGCTGTGGTATCCGGCGGCGGCACGCCGGGTTTCGCGCATGCCCACGAGATCACGGGCGTCACGGAGTTGCGGGTCGGCACCTATATCTACAACGACCGTATGATGCTGGAAGCTGGCGCCGCGAGCCTCAATGATTGCGCTCTAGAGGTTCATGCGACGGTGGTCAGCCGTCCGTCCCCGGATCGCGCCATTCTCGATTGCGGCTCGAAGACACTCGCGATGGACCTGTTGCCGCGCGGCGGCGTCGCCGCCGGCTACGGCATGCTCCTCGACTACCCGGATGCTGTCATCGAGCGGCTAAGCGAGGAACACGGCATGGTTGATCTCAGCCGGTCCGACCGTGCCCCTGCCCTGGGCGAGCGGGTGCGGGTGCTTCCCAACCATGTCTGTGTCGTCACCAACCTTCACAACGATGTCGTGCTGGCTCGCGCGGGAGTTGTGGACTCTATCCTGCCAGTAGCAGCGCGAGGTCTCACGCGCTGAGACAATGGTAACGATTGCTTGCAAACCATTGCTACGCCTTGGCGCTTGTGAAACTCTCCGGACGCGCGGTGCAACCGCGTTAAAAAAGCACGGGAGAACAACGACATGAAGATGCTGCTTGCAGCGCTGTTGCTGACCGGAACCGCCAGCGCGGCCTTTGCCCAGACCGCCACGAACACCATGGCGCCTCCCGGCACCATGGCGCCAAAGGGACTGGACGAAGCCCATGCGCGCTACGCCGCCGAGGCGGCCGGCTATTCCAACGTTTCGAACCTCACCTCCGACAAGAAGGGCGACTGGATGGGCGCCGGCACCAAGGGCAATTTCATGATCGACACGTCGGGCAAGGTCACGCCGCAGAATTAGCCGCGACAAACCAAGCGAGGCGGGTCCGCCTCGCTTGGTGAGGTCCAGAGCGCCTGGTGCTAAAGCCGGGCGGACGCTAGGGCAGGATGTTTTCGAACCGTCTCATTCCACCATGTCATGCTCGGCGAAGGCCGAGCATCCACGCCTTTCCTTCGTGAGGTGAGCAAAGGCGTGGATGGCACGCCTTCGCGTGCCATGACGAGTGTTTGGATCGCCGCTCAAGCCAATGACGTCGCGCCCTAAAGCGCGCTCACCACGACCGGTGCCGTCGCCGCTTGTTCCATCTGATTTCGCAACGGCCTGCCGAATTCCGGGACGTCGATCTCGAACCGGTCGCCGGGCTTCGTCTTCACTCCATGAGCACAGCTCAATATCGCGGCGCCAAAGAAATAGGCGTGGAGATCGCCAGGGCGGCGGAACATCGGGTAGCGGAAATGGTAGTGCTCGAGATTGCGGATCGCGTGCGACATATTGTCCTCGCCGCTGAAGAAGTCGCCCTCCCAGACCAGCGCATCCTCACGCAGCACCCGAACCTTGCCGCGAATATCGCCAGGCAATTCGCCGAGCCTCAGCTCCGGCCCGATCGAGCAGGCCCGCAGCTTCGAATGCGCGAGATACAGGAAATTCAGCGCCTCCGTGACCTGATCCGAAAATTCATTGCCCAGCGCATAGCCTAGGCGGCGCGGATTGCCCTCCGCGTCGATCAGATAGAGCCCGACGATCTCGGCCTCCTCCCCGCCGGCGAGCGCGAAATCCGGCATGGGCAGCGGGTGCTCGGGCGGCACGACGCAGGTGCCGACGCCTTTGAAGAACCATTCGGGCTGCACACCGATCTCCCCGGGCGCCGGCTTGCCCCCTGTCAGACCCATGCGAAAGATCCGCATGGAGTCCGTCATCGCCTCCTCCGGCCCATTTTGCTCGATATGCATCTTGTCGCGCGCCTCGGCGCTGCCGAGATGGGTGAGGCCCGTGCCGGTAATCCAGAAACGCGCGGGCTCCGGATGATCGACGGGCGGCAGCAAACGGCGCTCAGCGACAAGAGTGTCGTAATCGGCGGTCCCAGTGCCGATCGCGCCGCGCGCCGTCACCGCGATGCTGGCGCCGCGCCCGATCGCGGCCTCGGCCAGAGCATATACGGAGCTATAGCCATCGATCACACGCACCGTCGCTTCATCGCCATTGATCGCGCCGACGCAGCGCGTGCCTGCGTCGTTCAGGAATTGTATCAGACGCATCATGGTCTCCGTTTGGCAGCGTGGCCGGGGCTTGCCCGAAGGCGCGGTTACAGAATTCCATAGCGGGAGAAGACCTCGCGCAGAGACGCGCCCTCGCGCAGTTCCGCCAAGGTCGTTCGCTCGCCGCGCAGTTTTTCCTCAGCGGCGCGCAGCACTTCTACCTCGACACGCTGGGGAATGACCACGAGGCCATCCGCGTCGCCGAATAGCAGATCGCCCGAGCAGACCCGCACGCCGGCGCAGCTAATCGGAATATCGATCGCCATCACCCGCGCGCGGCCCTTAGTGTCGAGCGGCGCGATGCCGCCGTGAAAAACCGGGAAGCCGGCCTTACGGATTGCCCTCGTGTCACGCACGCAGCCATCCATGACCGCTCCCGCCGCGCCGCGCGCCATCGCCGCGGTCGAGAGCAGATCGCCCCACGGCGCGACACGCCCAGAGTCACCGCAAGCAAAAACGGGAATCTCATCCGGCCTGAGGCTGTCGACGAGATCCATTTCCAACTCATAGGGGTTGGTGCCCTCCTCGACATGCCAAACTTCCATGAAAGCCGCGGTACGTGCGCGCCCGACCATGACGAGGCCGTCGTCAAGCGGCCGGATATGGAAGGGCATCGCCTTATCGCGCTCGCCGGCTGCATCGAGACAATCGGAAAGGAGTGCTGTGAAGAAGTCCTCGCGTATGCGTGCGATATGCTCGCGATCCGTCATCTGACTCTCCCGCCCGCCGCGCGGCGCAACCGCGCCACTTCCAGTTTCACCTTGCCCGCCCGCGCGGCCCTGGCTTCCGCCACGTCGCGCTCCGAGGCATCGACCAGTCGCAGCATGGCGGCGGATGCTTCCTCAGGCGCGCGGCGCTCCAAGGCAACAAGCACCGCCTCGTGCAAAGGCAGGGACTGCTGCTGGCCCTTCGGTGCATCGAGCGCCATCCGCAAGGTAATTTCGAGCGCCACCATCACTGTCTGCGCGAGCGCCAGAAACAGCGAGTTTCCGACCGCGCCCAAAATAGTGCGGTGAAAACGGCCGTCCGGCTCGAAGAACAACACCGTGTCCTCGCCCGCCCTCGCCATGGCTTCGTAGGCGTTCCGCAATTCGACAAGTTGCTCATCGGCGATACGCGCAGCGGCAAGTCCTGCCGCCGCAGGCTCGATAGTCCGCCGCAACTCGAATAATTCAGCCGCGAAGACGTCCTGATCCTCGCCATGGCCGTGCCACGAAAGAATATCCGGATCGAGCAGATTCCACTCCGACCGCTCGCGCACGCGACCACCGAGGCGGGAACGGATGGTGATGAGGTTCTTGCTCACCAGCACGCGCAAACCCTCGCGAAGCACGCTACGGCTGATGCCCAGCTGCTCGCACCATTCGGTTTCATTGGGCAAGGCGACGCCCGGCCGGAAACGCTGCGAGACAATGTCCTGCCCGATCCGCTGCACGACGCGATCGACCAATGTCTGGCCACGCAGGGAAGATGATGTGTCCTTCATGCGGAAGCCCGGCGATAGAGGCCCATGAGTGGCACCGAGACAAGGGCGATCACAACCAGCAACACGACACCAACGGTCGCGCCCATGCCGAAATCGGTCTGACCGAAAGCGAGACGGTAGATGTAGAACTCCATCGTCGTCGTGCTGAAACCGGGTCCGCCGCCGGTCATCACGAAGATCAGGCTGAACAAGGCTGTGAAGGCAGCGATCAGCGTGATGATCGTGGCGAAGATGATGAAGCGCGTCATGAGCGGCAGGATGATCGTCCGCACCGCGCTGAAGAATCCTGCGCCGTCGATAGTCGCCGCCTCCAACACGCTCGCATCGATGCTCGAAAATCCGATCAGGAAGATCAGCGTATTCTGCCCGATCTGCGACCAGACGAAGGTCAGTGCGATCGGGATGATCGCGGTATGCACGCTGCCGAGCAAATCCATCTGCAACCCGTCGAGTCCGATCGCTCGCAGCCCGGCATTCAGCATTCCGTCGGAGGAGAAAACACGCAGCCAGACGATGCCCGTGACGACCCAGGACAGCGTGGCCGGCAGAAAGATCAGCGCCCGGACCCAGCGCCATCCTGGCGGTTCCGCCGCGATAATCAATGCGATGAAGAACGGCACCATCACGGCAAAGGGGACTGACAACAACAGCAGCGCGTTGTTGATCAGCACATTGGCGAAATCCGCGCTGTGCAGCAGCGTGAGGTAGTTGCCGACGCCATTCCAGACCGCCGACAGCCCATCCCACTGCATGAGGCTGTAATACATCGTCTCGATGATCGGGACGATGAGGAACAGCCCCCATAGCAGGATGAGCGGCGCCAAAAACAGGAGCCCAGCGAACTGGCGCCCCTGCTGATGGCCACGCCGCCGCGCTCCGGGGAGGGAGCGCGCGGTCATGTCAGATCCTGCTCACTTCTTTTCCGAAGCCGGCAGATTGTCCCAGGTCTGCTGCATCTTCTGCATCGCCGCCGGTACCGGTGTCTGACCCGCGAAGGCAGTATTGAGAACGCTCTGTCCGGTATCGACCAGCGGACCCTGGATGACGTTGTCGATCATCGGATACTTCGTGTAGCCCTGATCCGACAGACCGAGCAGCCCGGCATAAAGCGGGTTGGTTGCCTTATATCCCTCGCGCGCCGGGATCAGCCCAGCCTTGGACAGAATGTTCTGACCGTCGCCGCTCATCATGAAAGTGAGGAAAGCCGCGGCGTCTTTCTTGTTGTCGGAGGATTTGAGCACGGAAATACCGTCGCCCGGCATCTGCACCACGCCCTTGATCGGTGTATCGGAGAAGGGCAGCGGGAAAACACCCAGATCCGGGCCGAGCTTGTCGTAAAGCTGCTGCAGGTTCCAGTTGCCATCGATAATCATCGCGGCTTTTCCGGCATCGAACTTGGTCAGGATGTCGGTCGAGGTCAGCACGTCAGGATTGGTGCATTTCGAGGCGTGCAGATTGGCCCATTTCGTGACCTGGGAGACAAGCTTCGGATCTGTCCAGGGGATCTTGCCATTGGCGAGGCCGGGCAGATCACCCGCCGGGTAAACTCCGGCCACGAGATAGCTCAGATCATAGAAGGGATAGAACTCGGAACTCAGCGCTTGGCTGTCGCTGCCGTAAAGCATCGGCAGGATGCCGGCGGCGCGGAGTTTGGTGCAGGCATCGGCAAGCTCGGACCAATCGGTCGGCACGGCATCGACGCCGGCTTTCTTGAACAGCGCCTTGTTGTAGAAACCGATATAGAACTGGTCCTCGAAAGGCACCAGATAAAGCGCCTTGCTGGTGTCGAAATCCTCCGATGCCCACTTCAAGCCCTTCATCTGGGCGAGATCTGAAGCAGCCAGCAGCGGCTTCACGTCGGCGAGGAGATGGGCGTATTTCTGGTCGAAGAGGCCCGTCCACATCACCGCGAGATCCGGCGCCTTATGCGAGATCGAGGCGGCGGTCAGCAGGGCGAAATAGTTGTCGGCGGGCTGGCTGACGACATTGACCTTGATGTCCGGGTTCTTCGCCTCGAAGGCGGTAACCAGCGCATTGAGCGCTGTGGCATTCACCTCGGTTCCGTAATTGTGCCAGATGGTGATGTCACCGGCCTGAGCGGCCGCGGTCCCCAGACATCCAACGGCGCTGAAGATTGCCGCCGCTAGAAGCGACTTTAAGCGGCGCGGCTTCCGGGCCGGAACGCGAGCCATGGCATCCTGATGTCGAGACACGGGATCTCTCCTTCGCTGCAGCGGTTGCGCCCTTCCCGGCATCGATCTGGCAAATCCACCAAATCGGCCTTGGAAAAATCATACGATATGTTTTAATGACTGTCGCCCGCTGTCAACGAAAATCGTCGGCAAGCCGCCGGACCGAAGGACTTTCATGGAAACGACGGACACGCGCTACCCCAGCCTGAAGGGCCGTTCGGTCATCGTGACGGGTGGCGCCTCCGGCATCGGCGAGAGCATCGTCGAGCATTTCTGTGCCCAGGAGGCGCGGGTAACGTTCCTCGACCTTCAGCGCGACGCGGGGGAAGCAGTGGCGGACCGCATCGCCCAAACGGGCTTGGAGCGGCCAAATTTCATCGCCTGCGACCTGACCGATCTCAATGCCTTGCGCGCCGCTGTTCGCAGCGGCACCGAGCGAAACGGACCGCCAACGGTGCTGGTCAATAATGCGGGTAACGACGATCGCCATCTGGTCGCCGATGTCACCGAGGAATACTGGCAGAACCGGATGGACACCAATTTGCGCCACCAGTTCTTCGCGGCGCAGGCCGTGCGGCCGGGGATGCAGGCGGCCGGTGGCGGCTCCATCATCTGCTTCGGCTCCATCGCCTTTCTCGCTGGTGAGGCTGGCTATATCGCCTATACCACCGCCAAGGGTGGCATCGCGGGCATGGTGCGCGGCCTTGCGCGGGAACTGGGGCCTGAGCGCATCCGGGTCAATTGCGTCGTTCCCGGCTGGGCAATGACAAAGCGGCAGGTCGATCTTTGGCTGAACGAAGAAGGCGAGCGCCAGATCCGCGAGCGGCAGTGCCTGCCGGACAAGCTCATGCCGGCGGATCTCGCGCTTATGGTGCTGTTCCTTGCGTCTGACGACAGCCGCATGTGTACCGCACAGAATTTCATTGTCGACGCCGGATGGGTTTGATCCCCGTCAGGCTGGCCTAGCCCATGCGCGTTTTTCTGGGTCCGACAGCACGGCGGCTGCTTTCTGTTGTGCTCACGCTGGTTTTGGTCGTGATGCTGTTTCCGTTCTATGTCATCGGCCGCAGCGCGATGCAGGTCGTGGGACCAACCGGCGAGCCGGAGTTTTCCTGGCGCAACTGGACCGTCCTCTTCGCGCATTTGCCGGTTGTGCGTCAGCTCATCAATTCAACCATCATCACACTGGGCTCTGTCGGCGTCATTTTGTTGGTGAGTTCGCTTGCCGCCTTCGCACTAACGAAACTGCGGGTTCGCTTCGGTGGTCCGCTGCTGGGCGCGGTCGCCGCCAGCATGATGATTCCGATGCAGTCCATCATCCTGACGGAATTCATCAACTTCGCGGGCTTCGGCCTGTCCGACAACTTCATTTCCGTCATCATCACCTATGCGGCGTTGGGCATTCCCTTCGGCACATTCCTGATGACGTCCTTCATGCGCGACGTGCCGGATGAGCTGGTGGAGGCCGCGCAGATCGACGGCATGTCCTACTGGCGCATCTTCCTCAACATCATTCTGCCACTCAGCACCCCGGCTCTGCTCGCCGTCGCCGTGCTGCAATTCATCCAAATCTGGGACGACCTGCTTGTCGCCCTGATCTTTCTGCAGGAACCGGCGGTACGCACGATCACCGTGGGGCTGGCGGTGCTGCAATCGGGGCGCGTGCTCGATATTCCCGTGTTGCTCGCGGGATCTTTGCTCAGCGCCCTGCCCGCCATGCTCGCTTATCTGCTGTTCCAGCGCTACCTCATCGGCGGGCTTATGCTCGGCATCGGCAAGTAGCCAGGAGTCCAAGCCATGACGAACAAACCCCTGAGATCGCAATCCTGGTTCGGCGGCGAGAGCAAGGATGCGATCATGCATCGCACCTGGATGAAGAATCAAGGTTTCACAGCGGACTCATTCGATGGCCGCCCGGTCATTGGAATTTGCAATACCTGGTCGGAACTCACGCCCTGCAACGCCCACCTTCGCGGCCTCGCGGAGCGCGTGAAACATGGCGTTTTGGAGGCTGGCGGCTTCCCGCTCGAATTTCCGACAATGTCACTCGGCGAGTCCAATCTGCGGCCGACCGCCATGCTGTATCGCAACCTCGCGTCCATGGATGTCGAGGAATCCATTCGCGGCAATCCAGTCGATGGCGTCGTGCTGCTTGTCGGCTGCGACAAGACGACGCCCGCGCTGGTGATGGGCGCTGCCTCATGCGATCTGCCGACGATCGTGCTGTCCGGCGGCCCCATGCTGAACGGTCGCGTGCGGGGCGAAACTGTTGGCTCCGGCACTTCCATCTGGCGCTACAGCGAGGATGTGAAAGCGGGGCGTATGACTCTCGCCGATTTCATGGGCGCGGAATCCGGCATGAGCCGCTCGGCCGGAAGCTGCAACACCATGGGCACCGCCTCCACCATGGCGAGCATGGTCGAAGCGCTCGGCATCGCCTTGCCGGAAAATGCCGCACTTCCCGCCGTTGATGCGCGCCGCTTCGCCCTTGCGCAGCTCACCGGACGCCGCATCGTCGATATGGTGCGGCAGGATATGCGGCTGTCCTCGATCCTCACACCCGCGGCTTTCCGCAATGCCATCCGCGTCAATGGCGCGATCGGCGGATCCACCAATGCTGTGCTGCATCTGATCGCGATTGCCGGGCGCATCGGCGTGAAGCTCGACCTAGAGGATTGGGATGAACTCGGGCGTGGCGTGCCGACGATCGTGGACCTTCAGCCGTCAGGCCGCTTCCTCATGGAGGAGTTCTGCTACGCGGGCGGCCTGCCCGTGGTGATGCGCGCACTCGCCGAACACGGGTTGCTGGAGAGGGATGCGCCGACCGTCACCGGTAAGACAACCTGGGAAAACGTCGCCGAGGCCGAGAACTTCGGACCGGAGGTTATCCGCGACTTCGACAACCCGCTGACACCCGAAGGCGGCATCGCCGTCCTGCGCGGCAATCTGGCGCCCGATGGCGCGGTGCTGAAACCCTCCGCCGCGACGCCGGCGCTGATGCGGCATCGCGGCCGCGCCGTGGTTTTCGACAATACGCAGGAATACAAGCGCCGCATTCTCGACCCCGATCTCGATATCGATGCGGACAGCGTCATGGTCCTGCGGAATTGCGGGCCGCGCGGTTATCCCGGCATGGCGGAAGTCGGCAACATGGGACTGCCGCCGAAACTTCTTGCTCAGGGCATCACCGATATGGTGCGCATCTCGGATGCCCGCATGTCCGGCACCGCCTATGGCACCGTCGTCCTGCATATCGCACCCGAGGCGGCGGCCGGTGGCCCCCTCGCCCTGGTCCGCGAAGGCGACATGATCGAGCTAGACGTGCCAGCACGCAGCCTGGTGCTGGATGTGCCGGAGGCGGAACTGGAGCGGCGCCGCGCGGAATGGCGAGCGCCCGTTGCGGCGGCGACCGGCTATCAGAGCCTCTATGTCCAACACGTCCTACAGGCGGATCGCGGCGCGGATCTGGATTTCCTCGTCGGCTGCCGTGGCGCGGATGTCCCACTCAATTCACATTGAACGGGCTGGCCTGGCTCGACGCCGCGCCGGCTTCGGATATGCTGGACGGCCGACCGCTTCAAACACGAGGAAAAGCTCATGAAAACGCAAGGCTCAGCCACCTGGAAAGGCGGCATCAAAGACGGCGTCGGCTCGATCTCGACCAAGAGCGGCGCGCTCAGCGCTTATCCCTACGGCTTCGCCAGCCGCTTCGAGGGTAAGCCCGGAACGAACCCCGAGGAGTTGATCGGCGGCGCCCATGCCGGCTGCTTCACGATGGCCCTCTCCCTCATCCTGGGCGAGGCCAAGCTCACCGCCGAACACATGGAAACCACGGCCGAGGTCTCCCTGGATCAGGTCGATGGCGGCTATGCCATCACCGCCGTTCACCTCACCCTCAAGGCCAAGATTCCCGGCACCGACCAGGCGACCTTCGAGGGTTTGGCCGCCAAGGCCAAGGCGGGCTGCCCGGTCTCGAAGCTGCTGAAGGCCGAGATCACGCTCGATGCGCAATTAATTTCTTGACACAAAAGGGCTGGCGATGACGCTCGCCAGCCCTGCGTCCGATGCGAGACACGGGACAAATCATCGGATCGGGGGTAAAACTTTCATCGAGCGGAGGATCGTCCCGGCGCACTTCTGATCGGACCATCTCAGAGGCAGCGGCCACGGCGGCGCGAACTCCCTGCGATGGAGGAACAAGATGGCAATCAGAAATCCGGGTACCTGGACCTGGGATAGCCTGAGAGATTCGGTGCATTCGGTCGGCTCCGCCACACCCGCCGATTACTGGGGGCAGGCCAAGGCGGCGGATGCGCCGATCATCGTACGAAAGATCGGCATCCAGGATATCCGAGACGCCCTCTCCGCTGGCCTGGCGGATTTCGCGGCGATCCGCACGGACGTCATTTTCGTCTGCATCATCTATCCGGTTCTCGGCATCGTCATGGCCTGCCTGGCTTTCGGCGGGATGCCGCATATGCTTCTGCCCCTCATTAGCGGCTTTGCGCTGGTCGGCCCCTTGGCCGCGATCGGCATCAACGAGATGAGCCGGCGGCGCGAACAAGGCCTACATGTTTCCTGGTTCGACGCCCTCACCATCGTTCGCTCGCCCGCGATCGGCGCCATCGCACTGCTCGGCTTGCTGCTCGTCGGGATTTTTCTCGTCTGGCAGGCCGTCGCGATCGGCCTGTACGACGCGACGCTCGGGCCGGCCTATCCGACGACTCTGCCGTCGCTGATCCGTGTCGTCTTCACCACGAGCGGCGGCTGGGCCTTGCTTATTCTCGGTCTCGGCATCGGCTTTCTTTTCGCGGTCGTCGTGCTGGCGATCACTGTCGTATCCTTTCCCATATTGCTCGACCGCAATGTCACAGCGAGGCAGGCGATCAGCACCTCGGTTCGCGCGACGATGACCAATCCTGGCCCGATCGCCATATGGGGACTGGTGATCGCGGTAGGCTTGATCTTGGGTTGCATTCCGATCTTCATCGGTCTCGCGGTCGTCATGCCGGTCCTGGGTCACGCCACCTGGCATTTGTACCGCCGCCTGGTCGCCTAATTCTCGCGCCGAGAGCGCGCTGAGCCGCCGCCGCGGGACCAACGCGGCGGCTTTTCCATGACCGGAGACCTCATGCAAAGCGCCCTGCGTCGCTTCATCGGTGATACGCTTTACGAGACCTTCGAGCATCTCGTGATGCTCGTTCTCACCATCCTCATCGTGCTCATGATTGCCTTCGCGACCTGGCATTTGGCGCTGGAGACGATTGGGCTGATCCTCGCCGGAAAACTCGATCCGACAGACCCCGAGATCTATCCGGATCTCTTCGCGATATTCTTCACCATTCTCATCGGCCTCGAATTCAAACGTTCCTTCCTGCTCGTCTCCTCGACGCAGACCAATGTCGTTCGGATTCGCTCGCTCATCCTCATCGGCATGCTCGCGACGCTGCGCAAATTCATCCTGCTCGATCTGAGGGAGATTCAGGTGGGCGAGACCGCGGCGGTCGCCGGCGCCATTCTCGCCCTCGGCGTCGTCTATTGGCTGGTGCGGGACAACGATCAGCCGCCGGCAACCACGTCCGCGTTATGGCGGGGCGCGGCCGAGGAGCGGGCGGACAAGGCGCCCTGAAGCAATTTCCGCTCCTTGATCGACGTTGATTCCAATGCGACGTCCAAGCGATCAGTCGCGGAGGACGCCGGAAACTACTCCGCCGTCTCGACGAGCTTGCGGAAAGCGGGCTGGCCCGTGCAGGCGCTGAGCCCGCCATCCACCACCAGATTGATGCCGGTGATATACGAGGCGTCCTCGGAGGCCAGGAAGGCGATAGCGCCGGCCATTTCCTCGGGCCGGCCCATGCGGCCCATCGGCAAGCGCTCCTCGAAACTGTCCATGATCACGCTGTGCTTGCGCATCCAGGCGGTTGAGCCGGTTCCCGTCACCCCCGGACATATCGCATTCACGCGCACACCGTCCGAAGCATGGTCGATCGCCAGTGCGCGCGTCAGGTTCACAACCCCACCCTTCGCCGCGTTGTAGACGGCGAAGCCGACATCGCCGCCAAGGCCGGAGATCGAGGCGGTATTGACGATGCAGCCGCCGCGCTCGATCAGATGCGGCAAAGCGGCGCGGCTCGCATAGAAAACCGAACTGAGCGTAACCGCGATCACCCGTTCCCACATCTGGGGAGCGATCTCACTGACATAGCCGAAAGCGCTGACCCCGGCATTGTTCACCAGCACGTCGATGCCGTCGAACGCGTCCACGGCATAGGCCACCAGCGCCTCGACTTCCGCCCGTTCCCCCATATCCACGCGCCGCATGCGCAAACGGCGGAGCGGCAAATCGAAGGACGCGGCCGCATGCTCCAGTTTCGCGAGATCACTGTCGGCGAGAACCAGAGTGGCACCCTCGGACGCGAAACGTCTTGCCGCAGCGAGGCCGATACCGGAGGCGGCGGCCGTCACAATGACGACCTTGTCGTCGAAGCGCTGCATGGCGTTCTCCCGTTACCGCAAAAAATGCTCGCGTAGCCGCGTCACTCCGGCGACCAGGATTAAGGTCGCGCCCCAGATTGCCAGCGTCAGGAACTGGCTGAAGTTTAGCAGATTGAAGGCGGTGGAGATCAGCTGAAGGATCACCAGGGCGAAAACCAACCCCGTCACCTTGCCGAAGCCGCCGGAGGGCGAGATGCCGCCCAGCACCGCCGCCAGGATGGTGACAAGCAAATAACTCTCGCCATAGGCCGCATTGGCTGAGTTGAAGCGTGCCATCATGACGACGCCCGCGACGGACGCCAGCACGCCCGACAGAATATAGACCTTCACCAAGGCGCGTCGCGTGTCGACGCCCGAATAGCGCGTCGCCGCCTCGTTCGAGCCAAGCATGTTGAGCACTTGTCCGAAAGGCGAGCGCGTCAGCATGATTCCGACCGGAATGGCGAGCGCTACGAAGATCAGCAGAACGATCGGCACGCCCCAGAGGTCGCCATTGCCGATGAAAACGATCGGCGCCGGGAAGCCGGACAGGACACCGCCATGCGTGAGGCCGATGCTTATGCCCTTGATCAGCGTCATCATGCCGAGCGTCGTCAGGATCGGTGACACTTCGAGATAGGCAATGATAAGGCCATTCAGCATGCCGACGATGGCGGCCAGCACCAGGCCCGCGACAATCGCCGCCACCTGCCACGCCACCCAGGCGAATCCAGGATGGGCCGGCACCATATGGGTAAGGATCCAGGCCATCGCGAGCGCCGAGAGATCCGCCGTCGCGATGATGGAAAGATCCAGGCCGCCGGAGAGCAGCGGGATCATCATGGCGAGCGATAGAATGCCAAGTTCCGGTAGCTGATAGGCCATCGAACGCAGCGACGCCGCGTTGAACAGCCGATGACCTAGCAGCAGCCCAAAGACGATGACGAGGGCGACCAGCAGCAGGATCAGCCGCCGATTGACCGGACCCAGGCGCGCGGTCGCGCGATTGAAAGGGCCGAGCGCGCTCATGCTGCGGTTCCGATCACGCGCCGTATCGCGAGGCGCTGCCGGCGCCGCTCCCAGGCGATGGTCGAAACGGCCACCAGGAACACGATCCCGGTAAAGCACTCCGTCCAGAACGACGCGACGCCAAGCAGGATTAGACCGTTCTGCAGGATCGCGAGCAGCGCTAGACCCAGGATCGTGCCGAGCACCGTGCCGACCCCGCCGAACAGGCTCGCCCCGCCCAGCACGACCGCGGCGAGCACATCAAGTTCCCGACCGACCAGCGCATTGGGCATCACGGTCTGCGCGACTTGCGCCTGCACCAGCGAGGCAAGGCCCGCCATGAAACCCATATAACCGTAGGCGACCATATTGAGCCGCAGCACGTTGAAGCCGACCCGCTTAGCGGCCTCCGGATTGCCGCCCAACGCACGCAATTGCCGCCCGACGCTGGTGCGATTGAGCAGCAGCCAGGTCATGATGAAGGCCAAAACCAGGCCAATCATCTGCATGTTGAGGATATAGGGATTCTGATGTGAGTCGAAGGCGACCACCCAGGATAGGCCATTGGCGAACCAATCCGGCAGCGAGTTGATCGTGTCTCCGCCAGTGACGAACATCAGCAAGCCATAATAGACATTCAGCATGGCGATGGTCACGATGATGCTCGCGATCCGTAAACCGGTGACCAGCAGCGCGTTGAGCAGACCGAGCGCGGTGCCCACCGCCAGCGCGATCCCGAACAGACCCAGCCAGCCGATGCCGTAGTGATTGGCCGCGAGCACCGCGAGATATTGCGCGATCGAGGCGACGGCGGTGAAGGATATGTCGAGCCCGCCCGCCACCAGCACAACCACCAGCCCCGCCGCCATCATGCCCGGAAAGGCATAGGAAGTGAGCAGGTCGAGCGCGTTCTGGATCGTGAAAAAGTTCTTCGTCGCGAAGGACAAGAAGATCATGAGCGCGACGGTGACGAGTAGTAGCCGCGCCTCATGCGTGCGGCCGAAACGACGAAGAGCGTTACGCATCCACGGCTTGCCGCAGCGCGGCCTCCGTCACCTGATGTGGCAGATATTCGCCGGCGATGCGCCCCTCCTGCATGATCAGGATGCGATCCGCGTGATACAGCACCTCTGGAATTTCATCCGAGATCATGATGACCGCGAGACCTGACGCCGCGAGATCACGCACGATCTGGTAGATGCCGTCCTTGGCGCCGATATCCACACCAACCGTCGGACTATCCAGGATGAGCAGGCTCGGCTCGGTCGCCAGCCATTTCGCCAACACCACGCGCTGCTGGTTGCCGCCTGACAGCGTGCGTACCGGGTTTTCAGGATCCGAAACCTTGATGCCGAGATCGGCGATCCAGCGCCGTACCGTCTCGCGCCATCGGCCGGCCTGCACGAGACCAAAGGGCCCGCGTAACCGTTCGAGCACGGGCAGCGCGATATTGGATGAAATCGGCTGCTCCATGATGAGGCCGAGGGAAAGCCGGTCTTCCGAGACATAGGCGATGCCATTCGCGATCGCCTCGCGGTTCGAGCTAAGCTGCAGCGGTCGATCCTTGATCCGGATTTCGCCGTGATCCGGCGGGCTCATGCCGAACAGCGACAGCGCGAGTTCTGTGCGGCCGGATCCAAGCCGTCCGGTAATGCCGAGGATCTCGCCGGCCTTCACCTCGAAGCTAATGTCGTCGTAATCGCCGGCGCGCGAGAGGTTTCGCACCGCCAGCACGACTGGCGCCGCCGAAAGATCGGTTTCGCTCAACTCGTAATTGAAGGACTTGCCGGTCATGAGTTCGACCAGCCGGCGATCGGTCATGTCGCGCGCCTCGAAGGTGCCTTTCTTTTCGCCGTTGCGCAGCACGGTGACCCGCTCGGCGATCTCCAACACTTCGTCCAGCCGGTGGCTCACGAAAACCACCGCCACGCCGCGGCGCTTGAGTTCGAGTGTCAGCGCGAGCAGCGCATCCACCTCGTGCCGGGTGAGTGAAGCCGTAGGCTCGTCCATGATGACGAGGCGTGCATCATTCGCGATGGCGCGGCAGATCGCGACCAACTGGCGCTGCGCGATCGACAGATCCGCGACGAAGCTTTGCGGATCGATCGAAACCCCGACGCGCTGCATCGCGGCCTGCGCGGTGTCGCGGATCGCGGACCAGTTGACGGCATGCAGGCCATGATGCCGCTCGACCGCGATATTCTCGGCGACGGTCAGATTGGGGAACAGCGAGAGATCCTGATAGATCACCTGGATACCCCGCCGGATGCTCTCGGCGGGTGTCAGCCCGCTGACCTCATGGCCGTCGATCATGATGCGGCCGCCGGGCTCGGGCGGCTGGACGCCCGAGATGATCTTGATCAGCGTCGATTTGCCGGATCCGTTCTCGCCCGCGAGGCAATGGACCTCACCCGCCGCGATGTCGAGATCGACATCGGAAAGCGCCCTCACGCCGCCGAATTGCTTCGAAATGCCGGTCATCTCGAGGAATTTTGGCACCGCGCTTCCGCACTCCCTATCGCCTGGCTTCCGGCACGAGGCCGGTTTTCCGGCCTCTTAACAGCGAAACGCTATCGCAAAGGGGAGGGGCTGACAAACTAGCACGGGCTGGACGAAGGACGCCGTCTGTTCGTGGTCTGCCGTTTCGGCGCCGGTCACGTGCACGGCCAACCACCGTCATCCTCGGCGAAGGCTGAGGATCCACGCCTTGACTTCGTCACGCAAGAAAGGCGTGGATGCCCGGCCTTCGCCGAGCATGACGATGCTGGTTAGTTCAACCGCAGGAGACCAGGACACACGCGCTTGTCCGAGCGGGATTTCCCACAACGTGTCTAAGGCTTCGCCACCGCGCAATCCGCCCGCGTGAAAATCCGCGCCGGCAGGTACACCGTGCGCGTTGGGATCAGCTTGCGCGGATCCGCGTTCTGGTCGGCGACCGCCTCAATCCATTCCGCCGACAGGGCGCCGAAAGTCTCGAACTCCTGCCGCGCCGTCGCGACAAGCATGCCGCCCGGCGCGCAAATCGCTCGCAGAGCCTGCGGCTCGCCGTCCATCCCGGTGACATAAGCGCGCAGCCCTGTCGCTTTCAGCGCCGCTACAACGGCCGCGGCCGACTTGTCGCTCGGCGTCCAGACCGCGGTGATCTTGTTGCCGAAGCGCGTCGCATAATCCTGCATCGCGCGTTCGGTGTCGGTATAGACATTGCGATCATCGATATCGTGGGTCGAGAGCACCTGCACCTCCGGCGTTTCCTTGAGCACCGCGCTCATCGTATCGACGCGCTCCCGCACATTGCGCGTGCCGTCCTGCGTGAACATGATGATGCCGCCTCTGTCGCCCATGAGATCGACGAGATAGGCCGAGACCTCGGCCGACATCTGCCAGTTGTTCGTGGTGACATTGACGAGAATGCCCGGCATCCAGCCGCTATCCACCGCGAAAGCCGGAATGTGCCGCGCGGTCGCCGCATCGATCGCGTCGCGCGCCGCGCCGAGATCGGCCATGCTGACGAGTATCGCATCCGGCCCGAGCGCCACCGCCGCCGCGAAATCCGCCGCCACTTTCTTGGTAGAGCCGCCAGCGTTGGATTCGCGCAGCGTCCAGTGCAGGTCATGGTCTTTGAGATAGGCGCCAAGACCGTCGCGCACCCGCTTCTCGGCCGGAGCGGCGGCATCCCCATGGACCCAGGCCACCGTCAGATCCTTGGCCTCCGCGCGTCCCAACGCCACGAGGAGGCTCGCGCCTATCAGCAGCATCGCACCGAGCCGCGCCACTATCTTGACCATTCCGCCTCACCCCCCAGTCCACGGCTTCTCGCGGGCCATACTCGCGCCGCCCGTAACACGGCGAAGCTTGCCGCCCTACCCCGCCCGTGGTGTACCTTTCGATAAACACGCGCCAATGCGCCGAGGAGACACGCCATGCTGCGACATATCGACCCCATCATCGGTCCGGAGCTTCTCGCTATCCTGCGGGCGATGGGCCATGGCGACGAAATCGTGATCGTCGACGCCAATTTCCCCGCCACCAGCATGGGCAAGCGCGTTGTCCGCGCGGATGGCGTCAGCGCCACCCATATGGCGGAAGCCGTGCTACGGCTCATGCCGCTCGATGGCTTCGAGAAAGAGGCCGCTTTCTGCATGAGACAGGTCCATGCGCCTGACGAACTCGCGCCCATCGCAAGCGAATTCGCGGGATTGATAACGAAATTCGGTGGCAAGGAATTCGCGCTCACGCCGGTGGAACGTTTCGCCTTCTATGAACGCGCGAAGACCGCCTATGCGGTCGTCGCCACGGGTGAACGGCGCCTGTATGGCTGCCTCATCCTCAAGAAGGGCGTCCTGCAGCCGGGCGAGTAGTATCACCAATTATTGTGATGCGGCAACGAGCGACCGAGCTCTGCACCCCGATCCTTGCCAAGCCGGGAAACCGATCCAGCTAACGTTTAGTTAATTATCGGAAAGAGGCACCCGGCGATGCGCCTGATTCTCATTATCCTGATCCTGCTACTGCTATTTGGCGGCGGCTACGGTTTCTGGGGCGGCGGCTTCACGAACTATGGCTATGGCCTCGGCGGCGGCCTTGGCCTCGTTGTCATCATCATCATCATACTACTCGTCGTCGGCTGAGTAGGCGTGCCGGCGGATGGTATTTCATGCCGCTTCCGGCACGCCTTTGCTGGTCGAATACTCGAAATGCAGCGCCACCCCCTCATGCACGAGGGGGTGGATCGCATGGGCGGCCATCGCCGCTTCCGAAAATCCCTGAAGAATAAGCTTCAGCTTCCCCGCGTAATGCGCGACGTCGCCAATGGCGAAAACGCCGGGCAGACTCGTTTCGCAGGTCGCCGCTGTCACGGGGACGTGATGACGCTCCAAAGCGATCCCCCATTCCGCGATCGGCCCTAAATCCATTGCCAGCCCGAAAAAGGGCAGCAACACATCCGCCGGCAGGCTGCGCACCTCGCCCTGCAGTGTCGCGACCTCGACAGCCGTCAAAGCGCCCGCCTCGCCCCGCAGGCCGTGTAGCTGGAACGGGATGACCATCTCGATCTCGCCGCGCGCCGCCGCCTCATCCAGCCGCGCCGCCATCTCGGGAGCGGCGCGGAATTTCGGCCGCCGGTGAATGACAGCGACGGAGGCCGCGATGTCCTTCAAAGCGAGCGCCCAATCCACCGCCGAATCGCCGCCCCCCGCGATCACCACCCGGCGGCCGCGAAAATCCTCGCGCCGCCGCACGTAATACTGCACGCCGCCTGTCGCCTCGTAGGCTTCGAGCCCCTCGATCGGCGGCCGGTTCGGGCCGAAAGCCCCAGCCCCCGCCGCAATGATCACCGCCCGCGCCAAAATCGTATCGCCGCGATCCGTGGTGAGGGTGAAGGCGCCCGCCTGGCCTGACAGACCGATCACCCGCCGCCCGAGCAGCCGGGGAGCCGCGAAGGGCTCGATCTGCGCCTCAAGCCGGCCAACCAGGTCGCCGGCCTCGATCGCGGGATAGGCCGGGATGTCGTAAATCGGCTTCTCCGGATAGAGCGCGGTGCATTGCCCGCCAACGGCGTCCAGCGCGTCGATCAGCACGCTGCGGATCTTGAGCATGCCGCATTCGAAAACCGCGAAAAGCCCGACCGGACCGGCGCCGACGATGGCAACATCCGTCTCGATAACCTCAGCCATGCCGCCAAACCCCGTCTTCATCGGACAAGGGCCGGACCTTAAAGCAGCACCCGCGCCACCGCCAAAACCGTCTTTCCTAGCTCGCAACCGAAGCATGATGAGACCGATCATCTCCTCCCCTGACGCGCTTCCGGTCCCATCACCCTTGAGGCATGGTCGCCGCCATGCTCGCACCACCCGACTCGACGACCCTCGCCCTGCCAACACTTGCGGCAACGGAGGCACTGGCGGCGCGGCTCGCGCCTCTGCTGCGGAGAGGCGATGTCGTTTTGCTGCAAGGTCAGCTTGGCGCGGGGAAAACCGCCTTCGCCCGCGCCTTGCTCCGCGCGCTGACCGGCGATCCGGCGCTCGACGTGCCAAGCCCGAGCTTCACCTTGGTGCAAACTTACGACACGCCTGCGGGTCCGGTGCATCACTACGACCTCTGGCGCATCGACCGCGCCGATGATCTCGCCGAGCTGGGCCTGGAGGAAGCGGTGCGGGACATCGCCCTCATCGAATGGCCGGAGCGCCTGGGCGAGACGCCGCCTGAGGCTCTGACGATCACGCTTTCCATCGGGCCGGACGACAGCCGGTTTGCCAGCCTGAGCGGATCGCCCACGCTGCTCGCGGGGCTCGCCAGCGCATGACCGGGCCAAAGATGCCGACCCACGCGATGGTTCTCGCCGCCGGCCTCGGCACGCGCATGCGGCCGCTGACCGATGGGACCGCCAAGGCGCTGCTCCAGTTGCAGGGCCGGGCCCTTCTCGACCATGCGCTGGATCGCCTTGCGGCGGTGGGGGTGCGACAGGTCGTCGTCAATGCCCATTGGCAGGCGAAAGCCGTTGCCGACCATCTTGCCGGGCGCGTGAATGGTCCCGCCGTGCGGGTGCTGGACGAGACGACGCTGCTGGGCACCGGCGGCGCCGTGGCCACGGCGCTGGCGCGCGGCTGGCTCGGCGAGGCGCCCTTCTACGTCATCAACGGCGACGCCTTCTGGCTCGACGGCCCAATTCCAATCCTCGACCGTCTTGCGGGTGCGATGACAGCGGAGACGGAGGCCGATGGCGTGCTGGCCTTTCATCGCGGCGCCCATGTTGTGGGCGAAGTCGGCGCAGGGGATTTCGCGCTGGATCGCTGGGGCATCCCCCGCCGTCCGCGTGAGCGCGAGATCGTGCCCTATGTCTTTGCCGGTCTCCAGATCCTCACGCCCCGCCTGTTCCAGGACGCGCCGCCCGCACCCTTCAGCATGAACCGGCTCTGGGATCGCGCCATGGCGAAAGAGCGGCTGCGCGGCGTCGTCCATGACGGGTTGTGGTTCCACCTCTCGAGACCCGCCGACCTCGCCTGGGCCGAAAACCGTCTGCGCGATCATGTCTCCGGGGAGCCTCGGTGAGGCCGCTCCAGCTTTTCGACATCCCGCCCGACCGCCCCTTCCTCGACACGCTGGCGGCAATCTGGCTCGACCGCCAAGGTCCATCTCCTCTGGCGCAGGCCGAGGGGCTTATTCTACTGCCCACGCGGCGCGCCGCGCGGTCCCTAGGCGAGGCATTCCTGCGAGCCACCGACGGGCGGCCGATGCTGCTGCCGCGCATCGCGGCGATCGGCGCGCCGGACGAAACGCCGCTGATCCTCGGTGGCACCTCGGACTTGCTGGCTCCGGCTATTCCTGAAGCGCAGCGCCTGGCCGCCCTCACCCGCCTCATTCTGGCGCTCGAACAGGCGATGGGTGTCGGCGCCGGACTGGACGCCGCCTGGCGCCTCGCCCGCGAGCTGGCCCGGCTGCTCGACGAGGCCGAGCGCGCCGAGGTGCCGCTCGCTCAGGCATTGGAAGCCGCGGTGCCCGAGGAACTCGCCGCACATTGGCAGAAGACCCTCACCTTCCTGACCATCGCGACGGAGCAATGGCCGGCCGTTCTTGCCGAGACTGGCTTGATGGATCCGGTCGCGCGACAGAACGCACTCCTGCGCGCTCAGGCCGAGGCCTGGAAGGCAGCACCGCCCGAGGCGCCGGTCTGGGTCGCGGGCGTGACCGGCGGCATTCCGGCGGTCGCCCGCCTCGCCCGGATCGTCGCTGGCCTGCCGCAGGGCGCGGTTATTCTTCCTGGCCTCGACCACGGCATGCCGGACGCGGCGTGGAAGAGCCTAACCCATGGTCATCCGCAACACGGGCTGGGCCATTTCCTCACCGCGATGGGCGCGACGAGCGGCGATGTGCGGGACTTCGAGAGTGGCGCGCCTCCTCGTCCGCCGCCTTCCCGCTTCGCTGTTTTCTCTCGCGCGCTGCTTCCCGCGGAAGCCCTCGGCGATTGGCGCCAGGGCGACACGGCGAGTCTGGAAGGTGCGACCGCGGGCCTGTCGAGGCTGCGAGCAACCGACCAGCAGCAGGAAGCGGTCGCCATCGCCCTCATTCTCCGCGACACGCTGGAAACGCCCCGCAGCCGCGCCGTGCTGGTAACGCCCGATCGCGCCTTGGCGGCGCGGGTGGCGGCAGAACTCGGCCGGTTCGGCGTCCTCGCCGATGACAGCGCCGGTGAAAGCCTCGCCGAGACACCCCCCGCGACCCTGCTGCGCCTGCTCGCCCAGGCGGTGGCGGAGGGTCTCGCCCCGGTGCCGCTGCTCTCTCTCCTGAAACACCCTCTCGCCGCCTTTGGCCTGCCGCCCGCTGAGTGCCGGGCCGCCGCGCGCAAGCTCGAAGGTATCTGCTTGCGAGGCCCGCGGCCTTCGCCGGGCCTGCCCGGCCTGCGCCAAGCTCTCGGTCTGGCACGGCGCGTCAAGGAGGCGGATGCGGTCATTGCGCGCGACTTGCTCGACCGGGTTCAGGCGGCGCTGCTGCCGCTGCTGCGTATCGCCGATGGCACTTTCGCCGCCTCTCCCGCCGCCCTTCTGTCGGGACTTTTAGCCAGCGCTGAAGCGGTCGCCGCGAATGACGAGGAGGACGGCGCGGATGTCCTATGGGCCGCCGAGGAAGGCGAAGCTGTCGCCACGCTGCTGGCCGACGCTTTGCCCGCCCTGGCGACGCTGCCGGATTGCCTGCCCGCGACCCTACCCGGCCTGTTAGACGCGCTTTTGGAGGGCGCCGTGGTGCGTAGCCGCCGCGCGCTGCGCGGCCGGGAACGTGGCAGCGGCGCCACGCTGCATCCCCGCGTTTTCATCTGGGGCGCCCTTGAGGCCCGCTTGCAAAGCGCGGAGCTGATCGTTCTCGGCGGCTTGGTCGAAGGCGTCTGGCCACCCGCCACCGACCCCGGCCCCTGGCTGAGCCGCCGGATGCGCGAGGAGGCCGGCTTGCCGTCGCCTGAGGAGGCGATCGGCCAGGCCGCGCATGACTTCGTGTCCCTCGCCTGCGCCGCCCCCACCGTCGTCCTGAGCACCCCGCGCCGGTTGAACGGCGCTCCGGCCGTGCCCGCGCGCTGGATCAAACGACTGGAGGCGCTGCTCGCTGGCGGCGGCATCACGCTTCCCGAACATCCCGCAGCCCGCTGGGCCGAGGCGCTGGATCAGCCACAAGGGGCGCCGCGCCCCGTATCGCCGCCCGCACCCCGCCCGCCGGTGGCGCAACGTCCGCGCAGGCTCAGCGTTACCCAGATCGAGACCTGGATCGCTGATCCCTACGCCCTCTATGCACAGCGCATCCTCCGCCTGCGCGAGCTGGACCCGATCGACCAGGCGACGGATGCCGCCGATTATGGCCGCCTCGTCCATCGCGGCATGGAACTGTTCCTCGCGGAGGCCGCTGCGACCTGGAACGCTGCCTCGCCGGAAAGGCTGCGCGTCGCGATGGAGCGCGCTCTCGGCGAGGCCCGCCTTCGACCGGCGCTGGCCAACTGGTGGCGCCCGCGCCTGCTCCGCATCGCCGATTGGATCGCCGGGGAGGAGACCCGCCGC
Source organism: Acidisoma sp. L85 (assembly GCF_009765865.1). GTDB lineage: Bacteria > Pseudomonadota > Alphaproteobacteria > Acetobacterales > Acetobacteraceae > Acidisoma. Next base: position 86,275 of record NZ_LMUQ01000026.1, on the reverse strand, counting down.
CGCGCGCTGATCGAGATCGCCGCGGTCGCCACCGAACGCTCGGGCGAACTTGTGCTGCAAACGCCCAGCGGACCCTTCACGCTGACCGGCCGAGCCGACCGGATCGAGAGGCGCACGGACGGTACCCTCGCCATCATCGACTACAAGACCGGCGCGCCGCCGCCCGCGCAGCAGGTGATCGACGGCCATCGGCCGCAGCTCGTGCTGGAAGCGGCGATGGCCGCGCTCGGCGCCTTCGGCGATGAAGTGACCGGACCGGCTGGCGAACTCGCCTATTGGCGGCTCCAGGGCGGCCATGACCCGGGCAACCTCGTGATCATCGGCGACGGTGACGCGGCTTTGCTCGCCAATCTCGCGGCTCAGGCGGTCGAGGCGCTGGCTGCCTTAGTGGCGCGTTTCAACGACCCCGCCACGCCTTATCTCGCGCGTCCGCATCCCGGCCGCATCGTGCGTGACTCGGCATACGGCCAACTTGCCCGGCTCGGCGAATGGGGTGGCAGCGGGGAGGATGCGACATGAGCGCCCTCGCCGACGACAGCCCCACCGATGCGGTGGCCGAAGCGCGCGCTCGCGCCACCGGCCATCAGCAAGCCGCGTCCGACCCGAAAGTCTCGACCTTCGTCGCGGCCTCCGCGGGATCCGGGAAGACCAAGCTTCTCACCGACCGGCTGCTGCGCCTCATGCTCGCCGGCGTGCATCCCGGCCGCATCCTCTGCCTGACCTTCACCCGCAACGCCGCCGCCGAAATGGCGCTGCGGCTGCAAGACCGGCTCGGGCGCTGGGTAACGCTCGACGACACCGACCTCGATGACGGGTTGCGGGAGCTGGGCGCGGAACGATCGGAAGCGGTGCGGCAGCGGGCTCGAGCGCTATTCGCCACCGTGCTCGACCTTCCAGGCGGGATGCGGATCGACACCATCCACGCCTTCTGCCAGTCGCTGCTCCGTCGTTTCCCTCTCGAAGCCGGCATCTCCCCGCATTTCCGCCTGCTGGACGAGCGCGATGCCCAGCTCAGCCTGCGGGAGGAGCAGGAGCGCATGCTCGCTGGGATGCGCGATGAGGAACCCGCCCTGCGACACGCGGTGGATAGCCTCGCCGGCCAGATCAGCGCCGACGACCTCGACCGCCTGATCCGCGAAGTCGATGGCGCGCGGGAGCGCATGTCGGGACTGCTTCGCCATGACACGGAAGCCCTGGTCGCACGGCAACGGATAGCCCTCGGCGCCCACCGGTCGGAGGCAGAGCTTTGGGCGGCCGCGCTAAACTGGCCGCGTGAAAGCCACGTTCGGGCGGCGCTTGAGGGCATCGCCGCTGGCGGCACCGCCTCCGCGAAAGAGAGGGCGCTGCGCCTGCTGGATTGGCTCGCGCTGCCCGCACCTGAAAGAAAAGCGGCCTGGGACACCTGGCTGCGCGGCTTCCTCAACAAGGACGAGACCGCCACTGCCCAGAAATTCTTCGTCAACAAGGGCCTGGACGCCGCACGGCCTGAAATCTGGCCCATCATCGAGGCCGAGCAGAGCCGCCTCGTCGGCCTGACCGACGCCTTCGCCGCGACCCGGCTCGCGGATCTCTCCGCGTCCTTCCTGCGCCTGGCGCTGCCGGTACTGCGTGGTCAAACCAAGCGGCGGCAGCGCGAGGCGCTGATGGATTACGGCGATCTCATCACGCGCTCCAATGCCTTGCTGCATGATCCGGGCGCCGCCTGGGTGCTGTTCAAAATGGACCACGGCCTCGACCATCTGCTGCTGGACGAGGTGCAGGACACGGCGCCCGCGCAATGGACCATCGCCGGCAGCCTCACCGCCGAGTTCTTCGCCGGCACCGGCGCGCGGCAGGAGCCCCGGACGGTCTTCGCCGTGGGCGACCGCAAACAGTCGATCTACGGCTTCCAGGGCGCGGACCTCGCCTCCTTCGACGAATGGCGCCGCGTGCTCGCTGAGCGGGTCCGCGCGGCCGCCGAACCCTGGCATGACGGCGCGCTCGACGTCTCCTTCCGCTCGACTAGGCCGGTGCTGCAACTGGTTGACGCAGTCTTCGCCGATCCCACCGCGCGGCAGGGCGTGGTGGAACCCGGCGCCCCGCCGCTCGCGCATGTCTCTGCCCGGCCGGACGATGCCGGGCGCGTCGAGATCTGGCCGCTTGTCCCACAGCCGCAGAAGGCTCCGCCGCAAGCCTGGACCATTCCCGAGCGCAACCTCGCCCAGACCTCCGGCCCCGAGACCGTGGCGCGGGCAGTCGCCGCCTGGATCGCGCGGCAGATCGCCGAAGGCGCGATGCTGGAAAGCCAAGGGCGGCCACTGCGCCCGGGCGATATCCTCATCCTCCTGCGCAAACGCGCGCCGATGGCGAATGCGCTGGTCCGCGCGCTGAAGGCGGCGGGGGTCCCAGTCGCCGGACTCGATCGCCTCACGCTCGTGCGCCAGCCCGCGGTGCAGGACCTCATCGCCCTTTGCGACGCGCTGCTATTGCCCGAGGACGACCTCTCGTTCGCCTGTTGGCTCACCAGTCCGCTCGGTGGTCTGTCCGACGACAGTCTGATGGCGCTCGCCGCCGGACGGCCACAGGATCGCCTCTACGATGCGCTCCAGGCCCGTGCGATCGAGCGGCCCGAATGGACCGCCGCCCTCGCCCATTTTCGCGCCTTGCTCGCACGTGTCGATTACGCCTCGCCGCATGCGCTCCTCACCCAGGCGCTCGGCGCCCAGGGCGGACGCGCCAGGCTTTTCGCTCGGCTGGGACCGGAAGCCGCCGAGCCCGTCGATGAGTTGCTGGGCGCCGCCCTAGCCTATGCCGCCGCGCATCCGCCCTCGCTGCAGGGCTTTCTCCACTGGCTGCGCCAGTCCACCGCAGAGGCGAAGCGTGAGCCGGACGCGGCGGGCGATGCCGTGCGGATCATGACCGTCCATGCCTCCAAGGGTTTGCAAGCGCCTCTGGTCATTCTCGCAGATAGCGGCGCATTGCCCGCTGCGGATCGGGTGCAACTGCTCTGGATGCGGGACCAGATGGAGGACGAGCTCGATCTGCCCATCTTCTGCCCACGCAAGGATCTGCACTGCGACCGCAGCCGTGCTTTCCGTCAGACGATGCAGCAGCGCGCCACGGAGGAGCACCACCGCCTCCTTTATGTCGCGCTGACGCGGGCCGAGGACCGTCTCATCATCTGCGGCTGGGAAACGGCGACACGCGGCAACATGGCGTCCTGGCACAGCCTCGCCGCCAAGGGCTTCGCGGCGATCGGCGCGGAGACGGTGCCGTCCGCAATACCCGAAACTGAGTGGCCAGGCGCCTGGCTGGCGCTCGACTCGCCGCAGCGTCGGCCCATCAAGCGCAAGACGGCAGCAGCCGCTTCCGCTGTCGCCGCTTTGCCACAATGGGCGGGCACGGCGCCGTTCTGGCAAGCCGCCATGCCGCCGCCCGAGGCTGCCAGACCTCAGCCCCTCGCGCCGAGCCGGCCGGAGAACGTGTCACTTGGTCCGGTACCTCAGGCGGGTTCTCCGCTGCTGCGCGGCGTGGCGCCCGAGCAGCGGTTCGGGCGCGGCACCCTGATCCACGGACTGCTGCAGCACTTGCCCGCGCTGCCGGACCCGGAGCGGCTCGCCGCGGCGCGCGCCTATCTTGGCCGCAGCGGCACCGGCCTTGGTGGTGAAGAAGCTCAAAGCCTCGCGGCAAGCGTCGTCGCCCTCCTTCGCCATCCGGCGCTCGTCATGGCCTTCGCCCCCGGCAGCCGTGCCGAGGTGCCGCTCGCGGGCGAGGTTGCCGGGCTGGTGATCACGGGCGTCGTGGATCGCCTGGCAGTCTCGGATGGGGTGGTGCTCGCCATCGACTACAAGACGAACCGCCAGCCGCCCGAGGCCGTGGAGGCGACTCCGGTGCTGTATCTGCGCCAAATGGCGGCCTACCGCGCCCTCTTGCGGGCGATCTTCCCAGACCACCGTGTCCGCTGTGCCCTGGTCTGGACCGAGACCGCGACGGTCGCCGAGCTTGCCGAGTCGCTGCTCGATCCCCATGCGCCGGGCGCGCAGCGGCCTTCTACAACCCATGGACAAGGCTGACGCGCCGCAGCGAAAGCTTGCCCCGGAGCCGCCGAGGGACCAGATTCACGTCAACATCCCATCATCGCCGCTCCGCCCCAGGGCGTCGGCTCAAGCGAGGTTCCCATGGCTGGAAATACCAAGGCCGTTACGGATGCGAGCTTCAACGAGGACGTGCTGAAGGCCACGGGTCCCGTGGTTGTCGACTTCTGGGCCGAGTGGTGCGGCCCCTGCCGCGCAATCTCTCCGGCGCTCGAGGAGATCGCGGCCGAGTACGAGGGCAAGCTGACCATCGCGAAGGTCAATATCGACGAGAATCCCGAGACCCCGAACAACTACGCGGTACGCGGCATCCCGACTCTGATCCTGTTCAATAACGGCAAGCCGGCGGCGACCCAGGTCGGCGCGGCGCCGAAGAGCGTGCTGAAAGCCTGGATCGAGCGCAGCCTCTAGAGGAGGATGTCTCTGGTTGAACCGTTCTCACTCCATCACGTCATGCTCGGCGCAGGCCGAGCATCCACGCCTTGCTTGCCTCACTAAGGTAAGGCGTGGATGGCAGGCCTGTGCGTGCCATGACGGATACTTGGGGCGCGGTTCAGTAGTAGATCATCGCGCTCCAATCCCTACGCTATGACCGAGCGCGAGCCCCTCATCCGCGTCATCGCCATGCCGAAGGACACCAATCCCTCCGGGGATATCTTTGGCGGTTGGCTGATGGCGCAGATGGACCTCGCGGCCGGCAATCTGGCGCAGCGCCTCGCCAAGGGGCGCTGCGTGACGGCCGCGGTGGATGGCATGGCGTTTCTCGCGCCCGTCCATGTCGGTGACGAGGTGAGTTTTTTCGGCGAATTACTGTCGGTTGGCCGCACCTCGATGAAGATCTCTGTGGAGGCGGTGCGTCGCACGCGCTTCGAAACGGAGACGGTTCCAGTCACGAAGGCAGTCTTTACGTTCGTCGCGCTGGACGAGGATCGGCGGCCCCGCCTCATCAACCTGGGCTGACCTTTGGTAGCTGCCGGCTGCGCTGGGACCAACGTTTCTCTTTATTCAGCCCTGCGCTCCTTATCTAGAACGTGCTAATTGCGAAGGGCATGCCCGCGCGCCCCTCCTTCCTCAGTCGCCTGACACCCAGCGGGCTGCGCAGCCGACTCGTCCTCCTTACCGTCCTTGCCATGACGCCCCTCGTGGCTCTGCTGATCGTCCAGGCCGAGTCCAGCCGCGAGCAAGTCATCGCTTCCGCCCGTACCCATGCCGCGTCCCTCGCGCAGATCGGTGCGGCGCAGGAGAACGACGTCATCCAGGAAGTGCAGGACGTCTTCCGCGTGCTCGGCCGCGTGCCCGAATTCTCCAATCCCAGCAACGGCACCTCCTGCAACGCGGTGCTCCACGCGGTTGAGCGCGACCATCCGCAAATCCTCTTTCTCGCCACAACCGACATCAGCGGCCGCATCGTCTGCGCCAGCGTGCCGGCCGCTGTTGGCGCGGATCTTTCCGGCTGGGGCGAATTTCGCCATGTCGTGCAACCCCATGGCGAGGCTTTCGCGCTGACGCGCCCGCAGCCGATCGCCGGAGTGCGCGTGCAGCAAAGCATCGCCGCGATGGCGCCATTGCCGGGACTTGGCACGGACCCGTCCGGCGTTTTTGTCGCTGAGCTCGACCTCGGCTGGTTCGCCAAGCTCGCGAGCCAGATCGCGGGTGACCCCAACAACCGTGCCGTCATCATCGATTCGCAAACATCGACCTTGCTCGCTACCTCCTCCCCCATTGCGGGAATCAGCGGTGAGCAGGATCCCACCCACCCCGCTTTGCTCGCCTTCCGCAGCAATCCGCTCGGCGGTGTCGTCAATGGCGCGGGGCCGGATCGAAAATCCTGCATTTACGGTTACGCCCCGATGCAGACCGTCAGCGCCGGCACGCCGCATCCAGGTGCTATCCTGGCCGTCGGCATCGACTGGGAAGGCGTCACGCATGACGCGAACACGCATCTTCTGATTTCGCTGTGCTTCGCGCTCCTCGCTGTGCTCGCCGCCGTGGCGGCTGCCGCCTGGCTGGCGGAAAGCAGCGTCATCAGGCCGGTGCGGCTGCTGACCGGCGTCGCACGCCGCCTCAGCGAGGGCGAGCTTGGTGCGCGGGCCGATCTTCCCAGAGTGCCGGTCAGCGAGTTGCGCCTGCTCGGCAACACCTTGAACACGATGGCGACCGCACTGCAGCGTCTGGCGCTGACCGACGGCCTTACCAATGTCGCGAACCGGCGGCATTTCAGTCAGGCGCTGGAGGCGGAAATCGCGCGGGCGATCCGTGCCGGGCACTCGGTCGCACTTCTTATGATCGATGCTGACCGCTTCAAGGCTTTCAACGACCGTTACGGCCATGCCGCCGGCGATAGCTGTCTCCGCCGCGTCGCGGAGGCTTTGGAGCGCGTGCCGCGCCGTCCGGCGGATCTCGTCGCACGCTACGGTGGCGAGGAATTCGTCGTGCTTCTGCCGGACACCAATCTGACCGGCGCCACCGAGCTCGCCGCGAAGATCCTTGCGGCGATCAGAGAATTGAACTTGGTGCATGAGGATTCGCCGAGTGGCCTGGTCACCGTCAGCATCGGTGCCGCGTCTTGCCGTCCGCGTGATGCAACGGATGGGCTCCGCCTTGTCGAACGCGCCGACTTAGCGCTTTACGCCGCCAAAACTGCGGGCCGTGACCAGTTCAGCGTGGCGACGCCGGATGATGAGGGCGCGGCGGCCGAGTAGCCGATCTTCGCCTGGTGTCATTGGCGCGTTTTATTCCATCACGTCGATGGAACGCGCGGAATCATCGCCGACTTAGTGCGGGATGGGCCAATATCGAACCGAGTTCCGGAGATCCGTCATGGCACGCGAAGGCGTGTGGGCACTCCGTGCCATCCACGCCTTACGTTCGTGAAGCAAGCAAAGGTGCTCGGCCTTCGCCGAGCATGACGTGGCGGAACGAGAATGGTTCAAACCAAAGACATCCTGCTGTAGGTAGCAGCCGCCAACACCGGCGTCGCGATCAAGTCGGTCAGCCGGATAACGCCGCCGATCGGCCACCAACCCAGGTATCGCGCACCCCCAGCGTTTCGCTTAACAACACAAAATCCGCCCGCAAACCGGGCGCGATGCGGCCGCGATCGGTGAGGTGCATGAAGGCGGCCGGATAGGTCGATGCCATGCGCAATGCGCGCGCAAGGTCGAGGCCGAGAAGCGACACGCTGTTGTGCACCGCCGTCGCCATGTCGAGATCGGCGCCGGCCAATGTGCCGTCCGCGCGTTCCAGCCGGCCGCGGCGGCGGACAATCGTCTCGCCGTAAAGCTGGAAGCTTTCGTCGGTGGTTCCCAGCACCGACATCGCATCCGTCACCAGCAACATGCGCTCGGCCGGACGCGCCGCCAGCGCCAGCTTCAGCGATGCCGCATGGACGTGCACGCCGTCCACGATGAGCCCGCACCACAGCCCGTCATCGAGCAGTGCCGCTCCCACCGGCCCCGGCTCGCGCCCCACCAATGGCGGCATCGCATTGTAGAGATGCGTCACGCCCGTCAGGCCGAGCGCCACCGCCTCACCGATCCGCTCGAAGCTCGCGGCGGTATGGCCGGCGCTGAGAATGGCCCCTGCCCGCGCTAGCATCTCCAGGAAGTCGTCCTCAACTTCTTCCGGCGCGAGTGTCAGCAGAAGCGGCAACGACGGCGCCTGCGCCGTGATCCAGGACGCGTCCTCCGCCGCCATTCTGCGGATGAGCCGCGGGTCATGCACGCCGGGACGCTTCGGGCTGAGGAACGGTCCCTCAAGGTGAATGCCCGCGACACCGCCATCCGGATGGGTCATGGCCTCGCGCGCCGCCGCGACGGCTTGCGCCATCACCTCCGGCCGGTCGGTGATGAGCGTGGGCAGCAAAGACGTGGTGCCGTAGCGGCGATGCGCCGCCGCAATGGCAAGCGCCGCCTCGGCGGTCGGCGTCGTGTTGAACAGCACGCCGCCACCACCATTGGCCTGCACATCGATGAAGCCGGGTGCGAGGATGTCGCTTTCCGCCAGCCGCCGGATCTCCGCACCGCTCGGTGGGCGTGCCACGATGTCGAGAATTACTCCATCCATAACGAGCACGGTCGCGTCGGCACGCAGCCCTTCCGCGGTGAGGACTCGCCCGCCCGTCAGCGCCAGCACCGTCATACGCCGAGCCTGTCGCGCAGCCGCCCCCAGGCGATCGTTCCCTGGACCGCCAGCGGCCAGAGGGCATGCAAGCGCATCGGCGTGATCGCGGTCACCGGCATATCCAGCGTATCCGGCGCCTCGCCCGCGATGCGCCGCGCGATGATGCCGCCCATCGCGGTCGCCATCGCGACACCCCGGCCGTTGTAGCCGAGGGCGATCAAGACATCGGGCTCCGGCTCATGCAGATGCGGATAATGGTCCGGCGTCATCGCGAGTTGCCCGTTCCAGCCATGAGTCCAGCGAACGCCCGTGAGCGCCGGCCACAAACGCCGCGCGTAATCTTGCAGGAAGCCAAAGGCGTCCGGTCCAGCAAGATCGCGCGAGGCGCTCCGCCCGCCCATGAGCAGCCGTCCTTCGACATCGACGCGGTAATAGACGGTGATGTGGCCAAGCTCGTATAGCACGCCGCCCCCGGGCATGATCGTCGCGGCCACCGCTTCCGGTAATTTCTCGGTAGCCGTGATGCCGGAGAAAAGCGGCACCACGCTGCGCCGCAGTTTCGGCCAGAGGTCATCGGAATAGCCATTGGTGCCGATCACCAGCCGCTCCGCACTGAGAACGCCATTCGGCGTCGTAATGCGCCAGCCGCCCGCTTCCCGAAGCAGCGCCGTCGCCGGGCTGGCCGCGAAGATCCGCGCGCCCGCCGACGTGGCAGCCTTGGCAAGTCCCCGCGCATAGCCGAGCGGCTGAACCGAGCCGCCGGTCGGGTCCCGCAAGATCCCCGTATACCGAACCGTGCCGGTGGCCTCGGCTGCTGCCGCTGCGTCCAATAGCTGAGCGCTGAGGCCGCGTCGTTCATACTGCGCCGCCAGCTTGGCGAGGCCACTCAGGGTTTTCGCGTTGGTGGCGGCCCGCAATGTGCCAGCCTGCCGCGCCTCGCAGCGTAGCTGATGCCGCTCCACCAGGCGGAACAGCGCCTCCGGTGCCGCGTAGGAGAAGCGCACCATGCGCTGGCCAAGTTCTCCGAAGTCGCGCTCGACATCATCGGGATCCGGCTTGAGGCCAGGATTGACCTGCCCGCCATTGCGGCCAGACGCCCCCCAGCCCGGCTCATGCGCCTCCACCAGCGCCACATCGATGCCGCGCTCGGCAAGATGCAAAGCCGTGGACAGCCCCGTGATGCCGCCGCCGATGACGCCAACGGTGGCGCGCGCCTTCCCTTCCAGCCGCGGCAGATCGGGCGCCGCAATGGCGGTCTCGGCATAGAGGCTAGGCGGCAAAGGCCGGGCAGCGGAGGCGGACATATCGGGCGGAACTCCTTTGCCATCACCCTAAGGCGGATCAACCGCCGCATGAAGACGGGAGGCAATCGGCGCACGGCTACACGCCGAGGTCACGCTCTGCTAAGGCCGCGACAAGGAAGCGGCCAGTCATCAACAACAGCGGAAGCAGCGCCATGTATCTCGGCATCGATCTCGGCACGTCCGGCATCAAGGCGGTGCTGGTGGACGAGACGCAAACCGTCCTCGCGAGCCATGTCGTCCCGCTCGAAGTCCAACGGCCGCATCCCAGTTGGAGCGAGCAGCATCCGGAGGATTGGTGGCTCGCGACGCTCGCGGCGCTGGACGCCTTGGCCTCGCAGCAGCCGGCGGCGATGTCGGCGGTTCGCGGCATCGGCATCTCCGGACAACAGCATGGCGCAGTTTTGCTCGACGCCACCGGCGCGGCGCTGCGCCCTGCAATCCTCTGGAACGACACCCGCTCCGAACCGCAATGCCGAGAGCTCATCGCCGCCTTTCCCGATCTCGAAGCGGTCACTGGCAATCCCGCGATGCCGGGTTTCACCGCGCCGAAGCTGCTTTGGGTCCGCGCCCATGAGCCGGAGATCTTCGCCCGCACCGCCAAGGTGCTGCTGCCAAAAGCCTATCTCCGCTACCGCCTGACCGGCGAGATGATCGAGGAGATGTCGGACGCCTCGGGCACCTCCTGGCTCGATGTCGGCGCGCGGCGGTGGTCCGAAGCGGCGCTCGCGGCGACGGGCATGAGCCTCGCCTATATGCCACGCCTCGTCGAAGGCTCGGATCCCGCTGGCGAGCTGACGCCCGAACTCGCGAGACGCTGGGGCATGACGAAGCCGCCGATCTTCGCGGGCGGCGCCGGAGACAATGCCGCCGGCGCGGTGGGACTCGGCGCGATCAACCCGGGTCAGGCGTTCCTCTCGCTGGGCACCTCCGGCGTGCTTTGGGCGACGACTGACCGGTTTCGCCCCAACCCTGCCGCTACGGTGCATGCCTTCTGCCATGCTCTTCCCGGCCTCTGGCACCAGATGGGCGTCACACTTTCCGCCGCCGCCTCTCTCGCCTGGTGGAGCCGCGTCGCCGGGGAAAACGAGGTCGGGTTGCTGAAGGCTCTGCCCGCCGTGCCCGATCGGCCCTCCGAAGCGATCTTCGTGCCCTATCTCTCGGGTGAGCGGACACCGCACAATGACGGGCGCATCCGTGGCGCTTTCACCGAGCTTTCCCAGGACAGCGACCGGGCCGCGCTGACCCAGGCGGTGCTGGAGGGTGTCGCTTTCTCCTTTCGTGATTGTCTGGATGCGCTGCGCACCGCCGGCACGGTGATCGACTCCGCCGACGTCATCGGTGGTGGCTCGCGCAGCCCGACCTGGATCGCGATTCTCGCCTCAGTGCTCGGTATCACCCTCTACCGGCTCGCCGATGGCGAGCATGGCGGTGCCTTCGGCGCGGCGCGATTGGGCAGGCTCGCCGTCACTGGCGAGGACCCAGTTGCCATCTGCCTGCCGCCGCGGCGGCTTGAGACGGTCGCACCGGTTCCCCGGCTAAGGGACGCGTATGAGGAGCGTCTGCTGCGCTACAGGGCGCTTTATCCGGCGCTGCGCAGTTCACTCACGGCGTGATTTTGGGACACACCCTGTGTCATGAAAGTCACAGGTTCCATCACACTGAAGAAAGCCCATTGATTCATCGGGCGCGCCCCCACTTGGTTGACTACAGATCCGCTCACTGCTCGCGAGGCAGCGGGTTCATCATTGGGAGGAAGATCATGTCGATCATCGGCTGGATTGTGCTTGGACTGGTCGCCGGCTTCATCGCCAGCAAGATCGTGAATAAGCAAGGTGAAGGCTTTTTTCTGGACATCGTGCTTGGGATCGTCGGTGCGGTCATCGGCGGGTTCATCTTCGAGCAGTTCGGCGCGGCGGGCGTCACCGGCTTCAACCTTTACAGCATGATCGTCGCGGTCGTGGGCGCGATCATCCTGCTCGTGATCTACCATGCGATTTTCGGCCGACGGACGGTCTAAACCCGCGTCACCCTAAGCTGACGATCAAGCCGCGCCGGCAACGGCGCGGCTTTTCTCTGTTCAAGGTTTCGCGTGCGGCCTTTCGACGGTGATGCCGGATCCTATGTGTTTTACAGGCCGGTCGATCAACGGCGGGCCCAGACAGATCGGAGTAGTCACATGGACAAGGATCGCGCTGAAGGGATGGCTCACCAAGCCAAGGGTGCCATCAAGGAAGCCGCCGGAAAAGTGACAGGCGATGCTAAGCTTGAAGGCGAAGGCAAAGGCGAGAAAGTCGCCGGTAAAGTCCAGAACGCCGTCGGCGGCGCCAAGGATGCTGTGCGCGACGCCACCAAGCGCTGACGCCTAGGCTGGTAAACGTCGATGGGGTGGCGGGACACCGGGTCCCGCCACCCCATTTCTTTGCGTAGTGCTTACGATTTAATCGTAAACTGCCACCTGAAGTCGGTCATGCCACGCGAAAGCGTGCCATCCACGCCTTTCTGTGCGGAACAAAGCAAGGCGTGGATGCTCGGCCTTCGCCGAGCATGACATGGCCGGATGGAACCGGTTCAGGCAACGGAAGACATTCTGCCTAGTTGCTCTCAATGCGCGAGAAATCCGTGCGCGGCATTTCCGGCCGCTCGAAGCCCAGGTCATGCACAGGCAGCGAAGACGAGGTTCCGGTCGCCGTCGCGGAAGGGGCCGGGGCGTCGGTCAGCATTTCGATCTGACCCGTGATCTGCCCACCATCCTCAACCTGCAAGCGGCGGCAACGCGCGCGGCCGATCACCCGGCCGGTGGAGCGCACGAGCAGGCTGGTCCGCGCGGTGATCACACCGTCGATCGTGCCGGCGATCTCGGCCTCCTCGACCTCGACCTCGCCCTTGAAGACGCCGCCCTGAGAAACCGCGAGTTCGGTGGCGTGGATCATCGTCGCCTCGACCGTGCCCTCGACCACCAGCCGCTCAGCATCCGTGATGGTGCCCTGAACGCTGATGCCGCGCCCGACGACAAGCGTCCGCCGCTCGGACGGATCGGAGGACGGCGACATGCCGCGCGAAAGATGCTGCGGGTTCGGCAGTCCCGGCCGTGGCACCGGCGGCACCGTGGGCGCGCTTGTCGGATTGGGGGCGAAGGGCGGTCGAGCCATGGCAGTCTCCTTGTCCTTGGTGGGTGCGGCGCGGAAGGGCGGCACGCCAAGGCCGTCATCGGCCTTCGGACTGCCGTTACCGGCTGGAAAAAGCGGGCCGCCGAACTCGTTTGGCGCGCCCTCGCCCTCGTGGGCGTTGTCCTCGGGTCGGCTGCTTCGGCGCTTGAACACGATTACCTCGACTCTGCCCTAGCGGAGCGCGCGGCGTATCATGAACTCTTCCAGAGGAACAACCCAGCCCACGGGTTTATCTTTCGGTAAGTCGTCTCGCGCTTTGAGGGCACACTGGTTTGCGGGCAAAGCGCCTCGCTGCTACCCGACCGAACACAGCTTATTCGCAGGAGACGGCATGGCCGCGACTCGATTCGACATCCTCGGCATCGGCAATGCCATCGTCGACATCCTCACTGAGGTCGACGATGCGTTTCTCACCGAGCAAGGCATGGTGAAAGCCTCCATGGCGCTCACCGACGCCGCCGAGTCGGCCCGGATCTATCAGTTGATGCCCCCGGCCGTGCAGACCAGCGGCGGCTCCGTTGCCAATACCTGCGCCGTCGCCGCGGCGATGGGGGCGAGCGCCGCCTATCTCGGCATCGTCGCCGAGGACGAGTTCGGCCATATCTTCCGGCACGACATCACCGCCTCCGGTGTGCATTTCCCATCCGCCGCCGCGGCACCAGGCGGGGCGCCGACCGCGCGCTGCCTGATCATGGTGACGCCGGATGGGCAGCGTACGATGAACACCTACCTCGGCGCTTGCACTGGGTTCACCGTCGCTGATCTCGATCGGGACCTCATCGCCGAGTCGCGATTGCTCTACCTGGAGGGCTTCCTGTTCTACATGCCGGAGGCGCAGGAGGCTTGCCGCGAAGCCGCCCGGCTTTCTCGCGCGGCCGGGCAACGCGTCGCCCTTACCTTGTCGGATTCCTTTTGCGTGCAGCATAACCTCGCCGCCTTCCAGGCGATGGTGCGGGATCAGACCGACATCCTCTTCGCAAACCATGCCGAGCTGACGGCCCTCACCGGTCTCGATGACTTCGACGCGGCGGCGGAGGTGGTGCGCGGCCAGGTGGAGATCGCGGCACTCACTCGGGGCGCCGAGGGCAGCGTGGTCTATCGCGGCGCCGAACGCGTGGTGATCGCGGCGGAGCCCACCACCGTGGTCGACACCACCGGCGCCGGAGACGCCTATGCCGCCGGCCTGATGACGGGGATTGTCGCTGGCGAAAGCCTGGCCGTCTGCGGCCGGATGGCGAGCCGCGCGGCGGCCGAGACGATCAGCCGGATGGGCGCGCGACCGCCGGGCAATTTGCGGCATTTAAGGCGCTAAGTGCAAGTACGATGAATTTCACACGCTTATCCGATTCTTATGGTTCAGGTTCGAGTAAGATTCGAGTGGCTAAGCTTCTGCTGTTGTGACTCGAATTAGGAACACCCGATGATTACAAACGTCAGAACGCAGTGGACAAATCCTGGATGGTATGAGGAAGATCCCAACGCGCCTTTCGACTATTGCGGAACGCGGATCAGCCCGACAAACGATCCCAACGACTTCATGCGGCAATGCGTGGCCGCTGAGGCAACCTGCGCGCGGGGCCAGATCATTGCCGCGAACGCCTCCGAAGGTGCGGCCGCCTCAGCGAGATTGCGAGCTGCAGGGCGACAATTCTTCGCCCCTGGCGACTTCAATCCTAAGTATCGCGTGACCTGAAGGGATACGCGTGTCTCGCCGCCTACCGCCGATGCGCCGCCGCCAGACATCCGGCGGCGGCGATCAGGATCCCGCCCGAGAGCCTCTGGCGTAGCCTGCCCCTGCCCGAAAGCAGCCGCCGCGCACGGGAGGCGAGCAGCGCCCAAGTGCTATCGATCGCGCCCAGAACGAGCAGAAATGTCGCGCCGAGCACCAAGATCTGCGGCTGCGCGGGATAAGCCGCCGAAATGAACTGCGGAAAAAGCGCGCCGAGAAACAGCATGATCTTTGGGTTGGCGCAGGACACCAGAAACGCTTGGCGCAGCGTGTGCCGCCGCCCCGGCGGCTCGGGCCGCACCCGGCTTAGATCCTGAGACGGCGCGCGCCACTGACGGATGCCGAGCCACAGCAGATAGGCCACACCCAGCCAGCGCAGCAGGGTGAACCAGTGCCCGAGGCCGGCCAATAACGCGGCTAGGCCGCACAGGACCGCAAGCACTTGCAGAACGAGCCCGCCGAAAGCGCCGAGAACCGTGACGAGACCATGGCGCACGCCATAGGTCGCGCTGTTGACGACGATCAGTGCGACGTTCGGGCCGGGCATTAAACCCAGCAGCAGCGTGACCAGCAGGAAGCCCGCATAGAGGTGCCAGTTCATGGGGGCAGCCTAATGCTTTCCGTTGCCAGACTGGAAGAGTGGAATTGGCTCAACACAGAGGCGGCTACTGTTTCCTCGTTTGCCGTTCCAAGAAAGTGGAGACGTGGATCCTTGGCCCTTCGCCAAGGATGACGGCAACAGCAGCTCAGCCGCCTCGTCATGCTCGGCGTAGGCCAAGCATCCACGTCTTTATCCAGCAAGCAAAAAGAACGCCGCGCCGCTTCGAAAACGTTAAGCCCTGATCGTTTTGTACGTCTGATCGATCGCCCGCAGTGCGCTGTCGGCGAAAGCGTCGATCTCCGCGTCGGAAATGATCAGCGGCGGCGAGAAGACCATCGTGTCGCGTACCGCCCGCACCATCAGCCCATTCGCGATGCAGAAATCGCGGCAGGTTCCGCCAACCTTCCGCTTGCTGTCATAGGATTTGTGCGACGTGCGATCCTCGACCAGTTCGATCGCGCCGATCAGCCCGCGCCCTCTGATCTCACCGACCAAGGGATGATCGCCCAGCGCATCCTGTAGCTTCGCACGCAGCTTCACGCCCTGCCGCTCAGCCGCTCCCGGCAGATCCTCGTTCACAATGATGTCGAGGTTCGCGAGCGCCACGGCGCAGGCTACCGGATGACCCGAATAGGTGAAGCCGTGGTAGAATTCGCCGGCATCGTTGATGAAGCTCTCGGCCACCCGCTCGCCGACGAACAGCGCGGAAAGCGGGATATAGCCCGAGGTCAGCGCCTTCGCTGTCGTCATCATGTCCGGGACAAAGCCGTAGCTCTGCGAACCGAACATCGTGCCGAGCCGGCCGAAGCCGCAGATGACTTCATCGGCGATGAGCAGAATGTCGTGCTCGCGGCAGATGCGCTGGATCTCGGGCCAATAGCTGTCGGGCGGCATGATCACGCCACCGGCCCCTTGGATCGGCTCCGCGATGAAAGCGGCGATCTTGCTGGCGCCGACCTCCTCGACCAGACGCTCCAGGCTGCGTGCGGCATGCAGGCCGAAATCATGCTCGCTCATCTCGCCGGCGTCGCGATAGGCGTAGGGTGTCATGACCTGGCGGAAATCGGGCAGGTCACCGGCTTGGCGGTGCATATCCTTCATGCCGCCCGCCGAGGCGCCAGCCATGGTCGAGCCGTGATATCCGTATTCGCGGCTCACGATGATGCGCTTCTCGGGCTGACCCTTGGTCTGCCAGAAAACCCGCGCCATGCGCAGCGCGCTATCCACCGCCTCGGAACCCGAACACGCATAGAAAATATGCGAAAGTCCGGGCGGCGCGATTGACGCCAGACGCTCGGACAGCAGCGCGGCCGGCGGCGTCGTCGAGTTGAAGAAGGTGTTGTAATACGGCAGCAGGCTCATCTGCTTGGTCGCCGCATCCACCAGCTCCTGACGGCCATAGCCAGCAGCGACGCACCACAGGCCCGCCATGCCGTCCAATACGCGATTGCCGTCGCCATCGAACAACCAGACGCCCTCGGCCCGCGTGATGACGCGTACACGGCCGGCATGCAGCGCCTTGTGGTCGGTGAAAGGATGCAGGTGATGCGCGTTGTCGATCTCGCGCAGGCGATCGATGTCGTTCAGAAGATCCAGCATGGGAATGGGCTTTCCTGGTTTGACGGAGGCGAGACGCGGCAGCCGGCTTACTCAAGCGCTCCGCAGATAGGCGTCGTATTCAACCTCGGTGACATGGGCGCGGATTTCCTCGATCTCCTGCCGCTTGCAGGCGGCGAATAGCGCGCGGTAGCGCGTACCCAGCGCCTCGGCGATGAAATCCGATCGCTCGAAACGGGCCAGCGCTTCTTCCCAGGTCGAGGGCAGGCTCTCACAGCCGCTTTCGCTATGCTCACCGGTCAGCGGCTCCGGCGGCACGCTCTGCGCCTCCAAGCCACGCAGGGCGGCGGCGAGGATGACGGCGAGCATGAGGTAGGGATTGCTGTCCGACCCCGCCACGCGATGCTCGATGCGCGTCGCGCGGCCAGCCTCGATCACCCGCACCGCGGCCGTGCGGTTGTCGATCCCCCAGCTCAACCGGGTCGGCGCATGGGCAGCAGGTGTCAGGCGGCGATAGGAATTGGAGTGCGGCGCGAAGACCAGCATGCTGTCGCACATTGCATTCAGCATGCCGCCCACCGCCTGCCGCAATTTGCCACCGGAGGCCGCGCCATCCGCCACAAAAATGTTCTCGCCCGAAGCATCCAGCAGGCTCAGATGCGTGTGCATGCCGCAGCCCGCGAAACCGCCATATGGCTTCGCCATGAAGGTCGCATCCATGCCGTGCCGCCGCGCGGCGCCGCGCACGATGCGCTTGAGCATGATCGTCCAATCGGCCATCCGCACCACGTCATCGGTATGCGTGAAGTTCAGCTCGTATTGGTCCGGACCGTTTTCCCGCACGGTTCCGTCGAGCGGAATTTCCTGCTCCGCCGCGAAGCGCGTGATGTCCGCGAAGATCCCGTCGAAACGATGCAGCTCGTCGAGACAAAGCACGTTGGAGTGCCAGCCCTTCCATCGCGCATCATCGGCGCCGCGCGGTCGCGGAACATGCCCGGCCTCGGTCACTGGCGCGATGAGGTAGAATTCGAGCTCGGTCGCGACGATCGGGCGCAGCCCGGCAGCCGCGAAACGCGCCAGCACGCCCTCCAGCACCGTGCGCGGATCGGCGAAGAAGGGCTCGCCGTCCGCATCCACCATACGCAGCATGACCTGTGTCGCCGGCCGGCTCAGCCAGGACATCGGCACGATGCCGTGGCTCACCGGCACGCAAACGCCATCCGGGTCGCCGGTGCCATGTGCGAGGCCCGCCTCGTCGCAATCCCGTCCCCAGATATCCTGGGCATAGACCGAGCGCGGGATCAGCACGCCCTTGGCGGCAACCTCCGGCAGTTTCTCATGCAGCACCCATTTGCCGCGCGGCACGCCGTTCCCATCCGTCACAAAGGCTTCCACGATTCCGGGATCAAGTGAGGTCGGTACGGTTAACGCGTTCGGCTGGAACGTCATGATGGGCTTTCATTGCAGCGGCTTATATATAAGCGCATAATGTGATCACATTTTGCAAGCCTAATGGTGGCGGCTCCGGTCGTTCCCTCTCCGGAAGCCGCTGAAGGCATTGAAATGGCTGAGAGTCCCAGGCCGACCGTAACGATGCCGGACCGCGATCCGGGCGAGCCGATCCACCAATGGGTGTTCCGCGCTCTTCGTCGCGCGATCATGACCGGCCATTTTCCGCCGGGTCAGGCCGTCACCATCCGTGGCCTCGCGGAAAGCATGAACGTCAGCGCCATGCCGGTGCGCGACGCGCTGCGCCGGCTGGTGGCCGAGCGGGCCCTCGAACTTCTCGACAACCGCCGCGTGCGCGTGCCGAGTATGACCACTGAGCGCTTCGATGAATTGCTGACAGCCCGCATAACGCTCGAAACCGAGGCTGCCACCCGCGCACTGCCTTTGATCGACGACACCCGGCTGCGCGAGCTGCATGCGATCGATGACCGTATCAACCGTGCCGACGCGGCAGGCGCTCCGGATACCGTGGTGGAGCAGAATTTCCTCTTTCACCTGACGCTTTACACGGCGCGGCCCGGCAGCATTTTTGTGCCGCTCATCGAATCCGTGTGGCTGCAAACCGGCCCCTTCATGCGCGTGGCGCTGGAGGAGACCCCGTCGAAGGATCCGATCGACCGCCACATCGAGGCGCTCGCCGCCATCGCCGATCGCGATCCCGCGGCACTACGGCGCGCCATCGAGGCGGATATCCGCGACGGCATCGGCCATCTGGGAAATACAGGGCTGCTGGTGAGAAAACAGCGGCCACCCGGTCGGTTGCTCAGCCCTGGGCGATCACCGCGCAGGGCTGCAAAAATCGCATCGGAAACGACTCGGAATGCGCGAGAAGCGGGACTAACTTGATGAACACTTCGCGACAAAGGGAGTTCTAGGAATGGCACGCAAGCCGGTCATCGGTTTTGTTTGCGACGTTCTGCCGATGGGCGGGCACACGGCGCATCTCGTCTACGAGAAATATCTCTACGCCGTCACCGTTGGCGCCGACGCGACGCCGATCCTGATCCCCGGCCGGATCTCCGATGCGGACGGCAATGTCGCCCCCGGCAGTCTCGATATCCCTTCGATCCTCGCCATCGTCGATGGTCTATTCCTGCCCGGCAGCCCGTCCAACCTCAGCCCGGTGCATTACGGCTCGACCGAGGCGGAGCAGGTGCTTCCCTCCGATCCGCATCGCGACGCGCTGTCGGTCGATCTCATCCGCGCGGCTCTGGCTGCCGGGATCCCCATGCTCGGCGTTTGCCGGGGCTGCCAGGAGATGAACGCGGCCTTCGGCGGCACGCTGCATGGCAAGGTCCATGAGCAGACCGGTTACGCCGACCACCGCGTCCGCCCCGGCCTCGCGGTCGCCGAGCAATATGCCACGGTGCATGACGTGACACTGGCGCCGGACAGCACCCTCGCCCGCTGGAGCGGGGCGGAACAGTGGCGCGTGAACTCCCTGCATGGCCAAGGCGTGGACCGCCTGGCCCCCGGCCTGATCGTGGAAGCCCGCGCGCCGGATGGTCTGGTGGAGGCCTTCAGCAATCCGGCCGCGAAGCATTTCGCGATGGGGATCCAATGGCATCCCGAATGGCGTTTCGGCGCCGATCGCCTCTCCACCGCGATTTTCCGCGAATTCGGCGGCGCGGCGCGCGATTACGCAGCGGAGCGTGTTACAAAGAGACAACCCGCTTTCGCCGAGGCTTAGTCTCGGAAGGCTATTGGCGCGGAGGTCGTAAACAACTTCGCGACGGGTTTATTCCTTTGCCCTGTCGCGGATCTGGCCTGCGATGAAGAATGCGGTAACTGAGGTGGACGGCGCGCCGAATAGCTCCTCTTCTTCAACCAAGGCTCGGCACTTCGCTGGGCCGGCCAGAAGTAGGACCGAACATGCGGATAGTTCCCATCGCAGCCGCCGCCCTCGCCGTTTCTCTCATCGGTGGAACGGTCATCGCCCAAGCAGCGCCCGTCCGCACCCGCGGCACCATCGCCTCCGTGACCGCCAGCGAGATCGACGTCACCACCCGCACTGGTGAAAAGAGCTACAAGATCACCGATGCCACCCATATCGTCGGCGCCAAGACGGCCACGCTCGGTGACATCCAGAAAGGCAGCTATATCGGCAGCGCCGCCGTGCCCGCCGGCGGCGGCAAGCTCCGCGCGCTAGAGGTGACAGTCTTCCCGGCCAGCATGAAGGGCGCCGGTGAGGGCCATTACCCCTGGGATCGCGGCCCCTCCAGCAGCATGACGAATGGCACCGTCGGCAGCCTGATCAGCTCCCAGGGCAGCACCATGACCGTGACCTATAAGGGCGGCCAGAAGATCATCGAGGTGCCGCCGGACGTTCCCGTCGTCTCGGTCGAGCCGAGCGACAAGACGGCGCTTCAGGCCGGGCAGAAGGTTATTGTCTTCGTCGCCCCCGACGGCGGCACAGCCGGCGCGATCGTCTATGGCGAGAACGGCATCACGCCGCCGCAATAG
>NZ_LMUQ01000026.1:0-65582 GCF_009765865.1 Acidisoma sp. L85 | reverse complement strand
GGGGGCCCCCGCCGATAGCCAGGAGTTGCGTGCAATGACCGAGGCGGAGCCGCAGGCCGGGCCTCAGCCGGAAACCGCCGGGCCGCCGAGACGGCGCTGGATACTCATCCATCCCCTGGTCGTCCGCATCACGCATTGGATCAACGCCTTCGCGATCGTCTGCATGGTCATGAGCGGCTGGCAGATCTACGACGCCTCGCCCATTTTCAACTTCGTTTTCCCGCCTTGGATGACGCTCGGTGACTGGCTTGGCGGCGGCATCGCTTGGCATCTCGCGGCGCTGTGGCTGCTGGTCGTCAATGGCCTCGTCTATATCAGCTACGGCTTCGCGAGCGGCCATTTCAGCCGCGACTTCTTTCCGCTCAGCGCACGGCAGGTGCTGCTCGATATCCGCTCTGCCCTCACCTTCAACCTCAAGCATACGCCGGGCGTCTACAACGCGGTGCAGAAGCTGCTTTATGTCGCCGTCCTGTTGCTGGGCGTATTGGCCGTCATCTCTGGCCTCACCCTGTGGAAGCCGGTGCAACTGCCCTGGTTCGCCTGGCTGCTCGGCGGCTACCCGACGGCGCGGGTGATCCATTTCTTCGCGATGAGCGGCATCGTCGGTTTCGTCATCATCCATGTGGCGCTCGTCATCATCGTGCCGCGCACGCTGCCGACGATGATCACCGGCCGCGCCCGGCTGCGTCCCGGCGAGGAAATCGTCTGATGACCCGCAAGGAACGGCTCGCCCTGACCGAGGCTTTCCGCCCGCAGTTGCGCAAGGTCGAACGGCGGCTGATGTTGAAGTCGAGCCTGTCGCTCGGCGCCCTCACCCTCCTCACCGGCTGCGATCTCGCTGATGGCGACGTCACGGATCGTGTGCTCTGGGCCATGCTGCGGTTCAACGACCGGGTGCAGGCGCTGCTGTTCAATCCTGTCGTCCTGGCCAAGACCTTTCCGCCAAGCCGCATCACCAAGCCTTTCCGCTTCAACGCATTCTACGACGAGGACAGCGTCCCCGACGTCGATGGCGGGGCCTGGAAGATGGCGGTGTCCGGCCTCGTCACCGACAAGACGCCGTGGGATCTGAAACGCCTGCGCGCCTTGCCGCAGGAAGGCCAGATCACCCGGCATATCTGCGTCGAGGGCTGGAGCCAGATCGGCCAATGGAGCGGCGTGCCGCTTCACATTTTCCTCGAACGCGTCGGCGCCGACACGCGTGCGCGTTACGTCGGTTTCAAATGCATCGACAAATATTATTCGAGCATCGACATGGCGAGCGCGCTCCACCCGCAAACCATCCTCGCGCTCGATTTCGAGCAGCAGCCCTTACCCGCCGAATTCGGCTTCCCCGCACGGCTGCGAATCCCGACGAAGCTTGGTTTCAAAAACCCTAAGCACATCGCTGAGATTTACGTGACGAACACGAACCCGGGCGGCTATTGGGAGGACCAGGGATATAACTGGTTCAGCGGCAGCTAAGCCCCAAATTCGGGACACGCCGCTGAGGTACGATTCAGAAGCCAGACTGCGCTGAACGATTCGGGTCAGCAACTTCAGAAACTCGACTGACTTTTCGTCTATTCGGGGTTTTTCTGGAGGATGGCCATGTCGGATCATGTCAGCGGTAGCAAGCGACCCTTAATCACCACGAATGAAGTTCCGATCGCGGGCGCGCCCTTTGCGCCAACCGCAGGGACGACGGCAATGCGGCCCACGATCCAGACAGCGTTCAACACACAATGGATTCGATTGGACACACTCGGTGTTCCCATCATGCACGAAGATGCGAGGGGCTGGATCATAGAAATGGCCCAACGGCACCTCCCGAAGGAACAACCGAAGAAATGGTCGTTGAGTCTAATCAAAAAATTTTCGGACGAACTAGACTTCGGAGTGACCGCCAGAGATGTCACCCTTCTACATCAAGCAGCCTAAGGTCTAAGGAGCGCCAACAACATAGAGTTTTCCGGCCAAGCTTCACATATGTTGGACTACCCAGGTCGTCAATCACTCAACGCCGTAGTCGGCGAGACCGCTGACCCGAGCGTACAAAAGAGAATCGAACGACTTGGGGCAGGTCTATCGGGAAAGGAGATGGGCCACTTTGACCTTTACTTCGGAAGAACAGGTCAAGAACCCGCGAATCAGATGATGCGATACATTTCAGAGCATCCGGAATCGAGGACGATTGACAACCGTAAACTCGTACCGCACCTGAAGGCCCTCGGAGAGAAAATTGGCGACAATAATATACACAAGATTCTCGCGGCAGTGCCTGAATTCTTTGAATTATCCGAGGGCAAAAAATTAACGGTCAAAGACGTGCTCATGCCTGATCACGCTTTTCGGCTCCGCGGGCAACCTTTAGCGTTGCCTTCTTTGGGACCAACGGCCAATCAGATTTCGAATGTCGCGCCGAACGATCCCATCATCATTGCGAAGCGGCGATTAGGCAGTCTCAATCTGCCGCCGGCGAAGCATTCGGCTTCGTACACGCCAAGGACGACCACCGAGCTGTTCGAAAACCCACAACCAACGACCTTAGAGACTAACCAAAGCCCCTCGCTCGTCGTTAGACCGATACCTTTGTACCATGGGAATTGGCCCAGCCGAACTGCGGAACCTGGGAATGGCCTATTGCCAATGGCTACTTCTGGGTCCACCGGCAACTCTGCTGCGAACTACTTCCCTGTGGCCAACTCCGAAACTGTCAGTACACCGGGGGCTCTGCCTCCTCCACGGATCAGCTCGATATACCAGCCCACGCTCTTCCCACCACCGATCCCGACCGCCCTGCCATTGCCGGTGCCGGTGCCGATTGCCGAAGCATCCATTCCGGTCGGGCAATCGGCTTCACCCGCGATGTTTAATCAAAGTGCCCGGCCTTTCTCGCCACCACTGCCAGCGGCCGCACCGAACGCGCCGCTCGCACCGCCAGACATACCGAAGGCGCCTGGCACAATGCAGTCCTCGACTGACGCGGTTCTCGCCGTTGCGTCGGCCATCGTCCAGCCACCTGTATCAGTCGATCCAACCGCAGCTGCGCCCGTAGTATTTCATCGACCATGGGAGTGATCCCTCACTGACCCCCCACAGTCTCCCGCACCATCCGCCAGCTTGCCTCATCGGGCGTCGCGATGATGCCGTGCGTCGTTTCGGTCGGCGTGTATTGCCGCCCGTCGAGGCGGGCGGAATAGCCGCCCGCTTCCGCATGGATGAGCAAGCCAGGCGCGTGGTCCCACGGCATCATCCGAGCAAACACCGCGACATGCGCGTGGCCCTGAGCCAACAGCCGATATTCGTGCGCGGCGTTGCGATAATCCCAGGTCGAGGCCATGCGCGGCAGCATCGCCAGAGTGTTCGTCCGGAACGGCTCGTCGAAATATCGCCAGTTGATCGCGCCGATCATTTCCTCGAGCGGCACCGGGGCGGCGACCTTCAAGTCGTGGCGCTTGCCTGAGGGCGTCTCCATCCACGCGCCCTCGCCACGCAACGCGAGCGCCGCGTCGTCGCCGATCGGATCGTGGATGACCGCCGCGATGGTCTCCCCGCGCGAAATCGCCGCCACCATCACGCCGAACAATGGCAGGCCCGCCGCGAAATTCGCGGTGCCATCGACTGGATCGACCACGAAAGCGAGATCCGCATCGCCCAGCCGGCCGAGCAAAGACGGATCCGCGGCCGTCGCCTCCTCGCCCACCACCACCGCACCGGGAAACAGCCGCGCGATGCCGGCGGTGATGAAACGCTCCGCCGCCTCGTCGGCATCCGTCACCAAATCCAGCGGGCCACTCTTGGTCCGGACGCCATCGCGGCCGAGCTTGCGGAAGCGAGGCAGAATCTCGGCTTCGGCGGCCTGCCGCATCAGCATCCAGAGGTCGTGCAGCTGCGCGGCGGTTAGTCGGCTCATGATGCGTTTCCTGAGGCCATGCCCTCGAAACGGGCACGGTCGGCGGCCAGCAGCCGCACAGTGAGGTGGATGGTCTCGTCGCCATCGGTGCGGCTGAGCACCTCGCCATGACGATAGAGCCAGGCGAGGCGCGCGCCATCCGATGGGGCAAGGTCGAAACTCGCCACATGCCGGCTTTCGGCGAGCCGCGCATCAATGGCGCGGCTCAGCACATCAAGACCCTCGCCGGTCAGCGCGGAGATGGGAATCGCCTCGTCGCCCTCGACCTGTCCGGGGACCTGGCCGATGCCGCCGAGGAGATCGGCCTTGTTGAGAACATCGATGCAGCGCTTCGGCCAATCGGCATCGAGGCTGCCATCCTTGACCATGCCGTTCAGCACGCCCAGCACATCGGCTTTCTGCGCCGTCGTATCGGGATGGGCGATGTCACGCACATGCAGAATGATATCGGCCTGCGCCACCTCCTCCAGCGTCGCCCGGAAGGCGGCGACGAGCTGGGTCGGCAGGTCGCTGATGAACCCGACTGTGTCCGACAGAATCGCCGGCGTGCCCGATGCCAGGGCGATGCCGCGCATGGTGGGATCGAGCGTCGCGAAGAGTTGATCCTCGGCCTGTACCGTGGCGCCGGTCAGCGCGTTGAACAGCGTCGACTTGCCGGCATTGGTGTAGCCCACCAGCGCGATCACCGGATGCGGCGTGCGTTTGCGCGCCGTGCGATGCAGGCCACGGGTGCGGCGAACCTCGGCGATCTCGCCCTTCAGCCGCGCCATGCGGGTCGCGATGAGGCGGCGATCCGCCTCGATCTGCGTTTCGCCAGGGCCGCCGAGGAAGCCGAAGCCGCCGCGCTGCCGCTCCAGATGGGTCCAGGACCGCACGAGGCGGGAGCGTTGGTAGTCGAGATGGGCGAGTTCCACCTGCAGCGCGCCTTCCCGCGTCCGCGCCCGCTCCCCGAAAATGTCGAGGATGAGGCCGGTGCGGTCGATTACCTTGCACTCCCAGGCGCGTTCCAGGTTGCGCTGCTGGACCGGCGACAGCGCCGTATCCATCACCACGACCGCCACCTCATGCGCCACGAGATCCGCTTTGATGGTCTCCATCTGACCCGATCCGAGCAGCGTCGAGGGCCGCCGCTGGCGCAACGGAACGATCGCCGAATGCGTGAGGATCAGGCCAATCGAGGCGGCCAGTCCCACCGCCTCGGCCAGCCTCGCTTCGGCGGAACGCTTGCTGTCAGAAGCCTCGGCACGCTCCCAAGGCAGGATGACGGCGGCCCGTGTGCCGGGGCCGGCGGCCTCCTCGTTCACGCACCGCTGACCGATAGCGTCTCCCGCGTTGGCGTGGCGGCCGTGCCCTCGACCTTGGCGGCGTCGAAGAGCTGGATCGGCGCCCCCGGCATCACCGTGCTGATGGCGTGCTTATAGACGAGCTGAGTATGTCCATCCCGCCGGAGCAGTACGGAGAAGTTGTCGAACCAGGTGATGATGCCCTGGAGCTTGACGCCATTGACGAGAAACACCGTCACGGGCGTCTTATTTTTACGCACATGGTTCAGGAACACGTCCTGGACATTCTGCGTCTTTTCAGTGGCCACGGTTCTATCCTTTTTGTTGTTGCGGTTTCCGCATAATCCCTCGCGCTATTCAATGCGTGGCAGCGCGGAGAAGCCTCTGTTTATATCAGTCGTCCCTGGGATCAACAGAGCCGGGGCCGCCGGCTCTGCACGGCACGGCTAGCCGCCCCGCGCCCGGCGCCGCTCGGCGAGAAGGATTCCCAGAATTGCCGGGTCTTCCAGAAGGTAGCGCCGGGCCAGCCGCCGAGGCTCCCGGTAGAGGCGATGCAGCCATTCGAGACCGAGCCGCCGCAGCAGCCTCGGCGCCCGAGGCTGCACGCCGGTGAGGAAGTCGAGCGCCGCGCCGATGCAGAGGCCATAGCCACTGACACCCCCGATGCCAGTGATCGCGGCGGCGAGCCGCTCCTGGGCCGGCGAACCCAGTGCGATCAGAGTAAAGCGAGCGGGATGCGCGAGTGCGAATCGCAACGCCAGATCGAAGGCGGCCGGGTCCCGCGCGAAACCCCGCGGCGGCGCGTGATGGGCGATGTGAACCGCGCCAAGCATGGCGCCTAACGCGGGCAAGGCCGCCGGGGCGAGACCAATGATCGTCAGTCGGTCACCCGCTTGAAGATGGCGGGTCAGGAGCGCCTCAACGATATCGGCTCCGGTCGCGACACGCGGCGGGCACAAGCGCAGAAGCCTGGCCAATCGGAAGACAACCACAGAATCGAGGCAGCAGAGCGTTGCCGCCTCGTAGGCCGGCCGCAACTCGGGGGAATGGAGGAGCCGTATGAGGTGATCCGCATTTGGAGTGACGAGGTATCCGAAACACGCATTCTCAGGTCGGCGCGCGATCAGGCCGGCGGCGGCCTCGGCATCCAGATCCGCGAAGCGGAGACCGAGAAAGGCCGTGTCAGACGCGCTCTCGGTCATATCCCCACCGTCATGCCGAGCAGCACCACATCCTCGCCATAGGTGCCGCCCACTCCGCCAGCATGGTCCGAAAGCTCGACCTTCGCTGACATCCGGACATTGCGATCGACCAGCCAGAGCAGGGACAGCCGGCCGGTGGTGATGGTCTGCGTCGTGCCTCCGCTGTAATTGGCGTTTTCGAAGTCGATCCCAGCGTGAAGGATGAGGTTGCGCTTGACCTCATGATCCGCGGCGACCCCGGCGATGGTCGCGACGTAACTGCCTTCGCCCTCGTCGGAGGCGTCCTCGATGCGGCGGATGAGGGCGGCGTGCCAAGTCGTCCGCTCCGTGGGCTGCCAGGTCAGCGCGGCCTCGGCCAGGGGGGCGATCCGGCTGTTATACGCCGAGCTGCTGAAGCTGCGGCCTCCAGCGCCCACAGCGACCCGCCAACCCCAAATGCCGTCGAGGTCATGCGCGGTGCCGACCAACACCGACCCGCCGGTGGAATCCCGCGAAGGCTCGGCCGTGCCACCCGGCCCCGCCGTCGGATCCGTGTACGAGGTGTCAGTGCCTCGCAGGATGAGGAGCGCGCGATCAGGATCGCCGACGCTCGTCAGGCCTGTGGAGGCGGTTAGGCCTGCCTCATAGACGTTGCGGTCTCGGAAAGATTGCGGCGCTGCGATGCCGTCGATGCTTGTGCTGCCGAAAGCGTAGCGCGTGACGTCGAAACTTGGGGTCAGGTCGAAACGCCCTGCGGGCAGCGCTCCGCCAAGCCGCAGGGTATCGACCGTGAAGGGCAGCGGCTCCGCGAAAGCTGCGGCATCCAGATCCGTATCCGTCTCGTGCAGCGAGAGATGCGCAACGGCGACAGTCATCTGCCCGAAGGACAACGGGATTGCGCTGCCAACCGCCGCCGTCCAATCAGTTTGCGACTGGGAAGGATCGCCGGTGAGTTGCTGGTGGTTGAGCGACAGGTTAGCGACGTAACCCTGATCACCCGCGAAATCAGAGAGCGAAAGCGTGCCGGAAGTATCGAGCGTGGCGCTGCCGCGTTGCCCAGCCAGCACGGCGCTGTCATAGCCGAAGCTTTGCGTCAGTTCAGGATGCAGCAAGGCCGAGCCGAGACGGATCGATTGCCAATCGGTGTCGTCATGAATGCGGGATGTGACCGAGACCCCCGGCGCACCCCCGAAACCGGGAACATCCGCCGGATAGACACCTTCGATAAGCTGAGCGGTAGCCGGCAGCGTCGTCGAGACCGCTGCGGCGACAGCCATTGCGGCGAGGCGGCAGCTGCGGCGCGATGGCAATGAGGCGTTGAGCATGCCAAGACGCTATCATTTTCGTTCTTGAAACGATACGTTATTGGTTCCTAAACCGGAACGTAACTCATGTCGCCACCGGCCCCGCTGGTCGCTTCGCCCCTCCTCTCGGTCGTTATCTGCACGCATGACCGCGTATCGTCGCTCGCCGCTTGTCTGCGGTCGCTGCCGCGCCGGGATTGGCTCGACATCATCGTCGTGGACAGCGGCTCCGACGCCAAGACGGCGAGGCAGATCGGCCGCCTCGCCGCCCGCGAGGGCGTCCGATTGCTCCGCCAGACGACACCGGGCCTCAGCATCGCCCGCAATCACGGCCTTGCCGCGGCCCGCGCCGAATGGGTCGCTTTCCTGGATGATGATGTCCGCGCCGCCCTCGGCTGGGCCGAGGCCGTGCTCGACGGCACCTCCGCCCTGCCGCCACTGGCCGCCGCCGCCGGTGGCCCGATCCGGCCGCTGCCCGGGCAGCAAATTCCGGACTGGTGGCCAGCCGAATTGCGGCCCTGCCTCTCCCTGATCGACTGTCAGAGGTCGGGGCGCATCGGAGACAGCGATTTGCCGGCCGATCTCACGGTGTTCGGCGCGAATATCGTCTTCCGCGCGGTCGCCCTGCGTGCCATCGGCGGCTTTCCCGAGCGGCTCGGTCGCAACGGCAGGTCGCTCGCCTCCGGTGAGGAGACTTTCACGCTCCACAGGCTGCTGCATTGCGGGCAGCAGATTCACTTCCTGCCACGGGCCGCGGTCGCCCATGTGATCGAGCCCGAACGTCTCACGCCGGGCTGGCTGATCGCGCGACAATTTTCCAGCGGCGCCTCGGAGGCTCAGATGCTGGAGCTTCTGGCCGAGGGCGAGCGGGCGCGGTCGAAGGCGCGTCGCCTCGCCTTTCGCGCCATCCTTCTGGCGCCGCTGGCGCTGTGGCCGAGGCGCGGGGCACGGCTTCTCCGCATGCGCTGCCGCCTCGCCTTCGCCTGGGGTTTTCTCAACGGCTACCGCGCCTGACACGCGCCCGCGCCCCAACCCCCTGTCAGCCAGCGCGCGCCGCGCCGACCTTGAACGCGGCAAGATTTTCGCGATTTTGCTCGTGGTGCTCGGGCATCTTGTGGCGCGGCAGGAGCCTGCCGGATTGCAGTGGTACGAACCGCTGCGGGCCGTGCTTTACAGCTTCCACATCGCCTTCCTCTTTTATCTCAGCGGCTACGCGACCGGGCTTTCGGGCAGCGATCGGCGAAGCGGCGGTGCCTATCGCCTGATGGTACGGCGACGCGGGGCAAGGTTGCTGCTGCCCGCTTTGCTTTTTGGCCTCGTCATTCTCACCGGCAAGCTTGTCGCGGCGCGTTTCATCATGGTCGACAATCTGCCAGCGAGCCCATGGAGCGGCGTGATTGATCTAGTTTGGCATACCGACCGCAGCCCGGCGCAATCGGTCTGGTATCTCGTGGTTCTCTTCATCTTTGTGGCCGCGACCCCGCCACTTCGTCTCGCTCTTGGAGACCGAGGCGGTTTCGCCTGCGCCCTCTCCTTGCTCGGCCTCGCCGGTCTGTCGTTGGTCTCGATGCCTCGGCTGCTCTATCTGCATGGCGTCTGCGGCAATGCCGTCTTCTTCGCGGCGGCGAGCAAAGACGCGAACTGGACGCCTTGGCTTGACAGTAACCGCCGAGCACTGACCTGCGGCCTGCTCGTCGCGCTCGCCGCTATGCTCTTCCTGGATGTCGCCGCGCCGGGTGGGTTGCCGACATCTCTGCGCCGACTGGCGACGAGCCTCATTGCATTGCCCGCACTGCACGCCCTGATGCGCGGACTGCCGCCGCGCGCCGAAGCCGTACTCGATGCGCTCGCTCCCTACGGCTTCGCGATCTACCTGCTCAATACGATTTGCATCGGCCTCGCCAAGGGCGTGCTGATGCTCGCTTTGCCCTGGACCACCGCGAATTTCCCGCTCTACGCGATCCTGCTGACAATCGCTGGAATCGCCGGACCTGTGATCGCCAAGCGGCTTCTCATTCGTCCGCTGCCATTGCTCGACCGCATGACCGGCTGATCGCCCGACCGCCCGTGAGGATCATCGCCATCACCGGCAGCCAGACGATGCGGGACTGGTAGCGCGCATGCGGACCGGACAGCGCGCCAAGCAACGCGGCATTCGCGAGCAACGCCAAAAGCACCGTCGCACAGAATCCTGCCGCCAAACGATCACGTCGCCAAAACGCCACCAACGCCAGCATGCAGCCGAGGATACAAGCGACGGCGATCGCTTGCTCCGCCGCGCGCCACCAAGCGGGCAAGCCGAGCATCCCCAACGTCTGGCGCGCGGCAGTGTACGTGACCCGATCGAGCGGCAGGTCGCGCGCCACGGCACGCCCGGCGGTTAGTGGCCAGGGTTCGAGCTCGTCGCGCGTTGCCGTGCCAAAGGTCGCGAATTGGCGAAACGCATTGTTCGCCGCCGCCCGGATCACCATCCCCGGTGCCTCTTTCAGGCTCCTGCGGACGATCTCCCCCGCCTCTCGCGTCAGACGCTTCGGCCCACCCGCCGCATAAAGCGGACTATCCGCCCGCCACAGGAAATCATCGGCTGTTGCCGGTAGTGCGGTCCGAAAACGGCAGAGTTGCCATCCTGCTTCCGGGCAATCGCGCCGCAGAGCTAACCGCGCCGGCCCGTCGCCCAACAGCCGGGCGAGGAGAAACACATCGCCATAAGGCGACAACGCCAGCCGGCCATGGCCGATGAGATTGGCGCCGAGCAGCGCGCCAATACCCAGCGCCGGTCCTACCAGAAGTTGCAGCACCGCGCCGCGCTTGTGCGCGACCCGACCGCCGAACAGCCGCCGAATCAGCCACAAGCCGACGCCCAAAAGCGTTGCGATCGGCCAGTTCGCCTGATGGCAGGCGATGGCGCCAGCAATCAGCAATGCGAGTGCCCAGCTCTCGACGCGCCGAAGCCCCCCCGGCCGCACCAGCAACAACCAGAGCGCCGCCGCCATCAGTGCCGTGAGAAAGTCCGGCATGATCTCGGCCGTGACCCAGGGCAAAGCCGTGACCAAGCTGAGCACCGCCGCCAAAACCGGCAGGCTCCAAGCGTCAATCTCCGGCCATAACATCCGCCGCAGCAGATGCAGAATCCAGCCCGTCAGCAGCCCTTGCGCCAAAACCACCGGCCACAGCGAGAAACGCAGCGAAACGAGCATCACCGCCAGCGCATAAAACGGCGGCCGGTCCCAGCCGAGGTGCCGCTCCACGACCTGAGACACATACGTGCCGCTATCCGAGAAGAGCAGCGGATAGCCGTTCCACAGCGCCGGCCAGAGCAGCCAGGGCTGGCACGCCAAGATGGGCATGAGGCTCCGCCTCACGCCACACCCCGCGCCGAAGACGGAAAGCCTATTCCGCGTAACCTTCCGGATGGTCGAGCCGCCAGCGGTAGGCGGTCGCGACGATCTCGTCGAGATCCGTGAAGCGAGGCGCCCAGCCGGTGTCGCGCTGCAGCGCGGCGGCGCTCGCTACCAAAGCCGGTGGATCGCCAGCTCGCCGGCCACCTTCCACCAACGGAACCGCCCGTCCGCTCACCCGCTCCACCGCCGCGATCACCTCCCGCACCGAATGGCCATGGCCGCTGCCGAGGTTGAAGGTGGCGCTGCGCGTCTCCAGCAGATCGAGCACCGCCGAATGCGCCGTAGCGAGGTCGGAGACATGCACGTAGTCGCGGATGCAGGTGCCGTCCGGCGTGTCGTAATCCGAGCCGAAGACGGTGATCGGTGGCCGCCGCCCCAAAGCCGCGTCGATCAGCAGCGGAATGAGATGGGTTTCCGGGTCGTGATCCTCGCCCAGCCGCCCCTCCGGATCCGCCCCCGCCGCATTGAAGTAGCGGAGCGCCGCCGAGCGCAGGCCGAAAATGCGATCCGCCCAGACCAGCGCCCGCTCGATGATGTATTTGCTCTCCCCATAGGGCGAGCCTGGATCGATCGCCTCGCTCTCGTCGATCGGCAGCCGCTCGGGGGCCGCGAAAAGGTTGGCAGTCGAGGACAGCACGAAGCGCATCACCTGATGGCGGCAGGCGGCCTCGATCAGCCGCAGCGCTTGAAGGCTGTTCTCCTCGAGGTAGCGGAACGGCTGCTGCATGCTCTCGCCCACCAGCGAGAGCGAGGCGAAATGGAACACCGCGTCGAAGCGCGTGCGGCTGAAGACTTCCTCGAGCGTCGAAGGATCGCCCGCCTCCCCCACCACCAGCCGGATACCATGCGGGACAGCGGCTGCATGGCCTTGGCGCAGATTGTCCAGCACCACCACCTCCGCCCCCTGATCG
Source organism: Acidisoma sp. L85 (assembly GCF_009765865.1). Classification (GTDB taxonomy): domain Bacteria; phylum Pseudomonadota; class Alphaproteobacteria; order Acetobacterales; family Acetobacteraceae; genus Acidisoma. The sequence continues at coordinate 53,607 of NZ_LMUQ01000026.1, read as the reverse complement.
GCGAGATGGGCGACGAGATGGCTGCCGACATAGCCGGCGCCCCCCGTGACCAGAAAGGCGCGGCCGTTCATCGCGGCCGGCTCCTGTGGGCCGCCGCTTGCGGACGAAAATACATCGGGTGCTATTCCCTGAAATAGGCAGCGTAGCGCCGGGAATAAACGTCCGATTCTGCCGAGCCCGTCAACGCGGCATCGTGAATCGCGACCCGCGTCAGCACCGAACCGAGCAGCCGCCCGGCCTTATGCGCCGCCGCCTCGGCGAGCAGCGCCGCCGCGCGGGCCACGACATGGCGCGGCGTATCGTGCCACCGCAGGCAGAGCACCACGCCATCGGCAAGCCCCGCGAGCAGCAGCGCATCCGGACCTGCCAGAGCGGGCGGACCGTCCAGGATCACCAGGTCAAAGTTGAGCCGCCAGGTCGCGGCGATCCGCTGGAGCTCGGGCGAGGCGAGGCCGGCCCCGGCGATCTCGCTGACTTGGCCAGCCGATATCACCACGAGCCCGGTATCGGGCTCCCGCGCCATGGCGGTGCCAGGATGCGCCTCGCCGGTGATGAGTTCTGCGAGCCCGACCTCGCTGGCGCCCATCAGCCGCGCCACGGCGGGACGCACCCAATCGCAATCAACCAGCAGAACACGCTCCCCGGCCGCCGCCGCGAGCCGTGCCAGACCGATAGCGAGTGTCGTCTTGCCCTCCTCCGGCCGCGCCGCCGTGATGAGCAGGATGCGTGAATCCGATGCCGCCGCCAGGCGCACTCGCAGCGCGCGGAGCTGCGCGGCAAACAGTGACTGCGGGTAGACCAGGGCGAAGTCCTCGGGCGCGGCCCGGCGCCGCTGCCGGCGAGTAAGTGCCGGAATCGTGCCGAGACATGGCAGGCCGAGCAGCGCCTCCGCCTCTTCCTGACTGCGCACTGTCGTGACCGTCAGCTCGCGCAACCAGCCAAGACCGAGGCCGAGCACAACGGCTGCCGCTACAGACGCGCTCATGAGCAAACCGCGCTTGGGCGAGGATGGCGACAACGGCGGCACTGCCTCGGACAGCACGCGGGCATCCGGCGCCTGAAGCAGGCTGGGCTGTGCCGATTGCTGCAGACGGGTCAGCACCGACTGCAACAGCGCCCGCGTCGCCACGGCATCCTGCTGCATCGCCGCCAAGGCCACATTGGCATGCGCCTCCACAGCACTTTTGTCCCGCAGCGTCCCGAGTTCGGCGCGGAGGGCGGCCACGCGCGCGGCCGAGGCCCGGGCATCGGCGGTGATGCCGGACAGAACGCGCGCGGTCTCGGCTCCGGCGGCGCCACGCAGCGCGTCCCGCTGGTCCCGCAACCCCCGAAGCAGCGGATGATTAGGGCCAAGCCGGGCGGCGGCCGCGTCATAGGACGCTTCGGCATTCGCCGCTGCCTCCCGCAAAATGGCGGCGCTCTGGGCAAGGCTGGCGGCGGCGGTACCGCCGGAGCCATGGAAGATCGCCTGGCGGCGCGCCTCAGCCGTGGCGAAATCATTCTCGGCCTGGATGAGGTCGGCGCTCAGCCGGCTGACCTCCTCGGTCCCAAGCGTCGCCTGCACGCCTTCCAGCAGGCCATGCCGGGCGCGATAGGTGGCGATCCCGGCGTCCTGAGCCTGTGCCCGCGCACTGAGTTCGGCGGCGCGGGTGGCGAGCCAGCCATCGGCCGCCCGCAACGCCACTTCCTTCTGGGCGAGTCCCAAGGCGATGTAACCGTCCATGGCCGAATTAACGATCGCCGCGGCCAGGGCCGGCTTGCGCGCCGTGAACGAGACCTGAAGCACGCGCGAGGAGTTCAGTGGCACGACTTCGAGGCCGCGAAGCAGCGCAAGCTCGACGACGGTCCGGCGGTGTTCGGGATCGGCGGGAGTGCGTTGTTGCAAACCGGCCGAGCGCGCGAAGTCCTGGTCGTTGGCGAGCCCAAGGGTCCGCGCGACGCCTTGCGCGACCGCAAGGCTGCCCAGGATCTCGGCCTGGCTCGCCATGACAGCATCGGTCGTGGGATCGCTGCGCAGGATGCTCTGCAGCACTTCCGGGGCGTAGCCGGACGGGTCGTAGAAAACAGTGCCCGACGCCGTATACATCGCCGGCATGCGCGACACCGCGACCGCGGCGAGCGCGGGGACGATGACCACCGGCGCCACCACAAGCCACAGATGGCGCCGCAATCCGGCCAGCGCGTTGAGCAGCGGCGACCTCGGCAGAAGCCGTTCCGGCCGGGTGTCGTGCTCGATCTCGACCGCGCCGTCGGGCAAAGGGGCGGAGGGCGGGTAGCGGCCAGCCTCCGCAGACATTCAACGCCCCCGACACCGTGTCATTCCGTTCCGGAGTCATCACGAAATCTAGGCGCGAACAAGGGAATTAGTTACTAGACCATTATGTTTTTCCTTACGCTACCGTGGCGCTACTCCACCCTCGCGGCTGCCCTCGCCGTATCACTCGCCGGCTGCGGCATGGCGGGGTCCGATCTGCCGCCGCTGCCGCCGCCTGCGGTCACGCCTTACCGGCTCGGCGCGGGCGACCGCGTCCGCGTGATGGTCTATGGCGACAAGGAACTCTCGGACAGCTTCGCCATCGCGGACGATGGCTCCGTGTCTCTGCCGCTCGCGGGCACGGTGCAGGCATCCGGGCGCAGCACCGCCGCCGTCGCCGCGGGCATCGCCACCGCGCTGAAGAGCCGCGGGATGATGCTCGACCCTTCGGTTGCAGTGGAGGTCGAGAGTTACCGTCCCATCTTCATTCTCGGCGAGGTCACGAAGCCCGGCCAATACCCTTACGAGCCTGGCATGACCGCGATCGCCGCCGTTTCGATCGCGGGCGGCTACACCTACCGCGCCATCGAGGCCTATGTGGGCATCCTACGCAAGGAGGGAACGACCGCGGTCACCGGCCGCGCGCAGCCGGAGGACAAGGTCGCACCCGGCGATGTCATCACCGTCTATGATCGTCGTTTTTAGCGCGTGCTGATCTACTATTCGACCCCGCCCAAGAGATCCGTCATGGCACGCGCAGGCGTGCCATCCACGCCTTCCCTTCGTCACGCAAGCAAAGGCATGGATGCTCGGCCTTCGCCGAGCATGACGATGGTGGAATAAGTGCGCTTCCAACCAGCAACCTGCCGCTCTAGCGTCCCGCGCATGGTTGCGCCCCGAACCGGGCTGAACGAGAAGGCAAGGACCACCAACCCGGAGCCCGTCATGTTCACCCTCGCCGTCTGCGCCGAGATGGTTTTCCGCGATCTTCCCATCACCGAGCGGGTGCGGCGCATCGCGGATCTCGGTTTCGACGTCGAGATCTGGGACTGGACGCGGCATGACATCGATGCGCTGAGCCGCACCGGCGTCACCTTTTCGTCCATGACCGGCTACGTCACCGGCACGCTCGCCGATGATGCTGGCGCCGATGAGCTGCTACGCACCGCCGAGCAATCCCTGCCGGTCGCCGCGAAGCTCGGTATCCCTCGTCTCAACCTGCACGGCACCGGCCTCGACAACCAAGGACTGCCGGTGGTCGTGGCCCATGAGACGACGCCCGCGATGTGGCTGAAGGCCCGGCACACGCTCGACCGTATCGCTGATCTTGGGGAACGCGCGGGGGTCGTGTTCTGCCTGGAGAATCTGAACAATGCCGTCGATCATCCCGGCGTCCCCTTCGCCCGCGCCGCCGATACGCTGGCGCTGGTGGAATCGGTGGGGCGGCCGGGGCTGCGGCTGATGCTCGACCTGTACCATGCGCAGATCGGCGAGGGGAATCTCATCGAGCTGCTACGCCGGGCGGCGCCCTTCATCGGCGAGATCCAGGTCGCCGATGTGCCCGGCCGCTGCGAACCAGGCACCGGCGAGATCAACTACCCGGCAATCGCCCAGGCGCTGGCGGCGATTGGCTATCGCGGCACGATCGGCCTCGAAGCCTGGGCCTCGGGCGATGACGAATTGGCGCTGCGCCGTTTCCGCGAGGCTTTCACGCTGCCAGTCGGGACCTGAGCGATGCGTCTTGCTGGGCTGGCGCCTCTCCTGTTTCTGACTCTCGCCGCAGCGGGTGGCTCACCCGCGCCCGGCCCCTTGCGGATCATCGGCGCGAGCACCGGCTGCATCGCGGGTGCCCATGCGCTGCCGCCCGAAGGCCCCGGCTATATCGTGATCCGCGCCGGGCAGAGCAGCTTCTGGGGCGCGCCCAATACGCTGCGCGGGATTTCACTGCTCGCGGCGGAGGCCCAAGCCGATGGGCTATCGGAACTCTACATCGGCGACATTTCTGGCCCGCGCGGCGGCCCGCTTGCCGGGGGTCACATCGCGCATCAGCGCGGGCTGGACGTGGACATCTACCTCGACACGGATCCCAAGCCACGCCTCGCGCCGTGGCAGATGGAGAACCTGACCCCGCCAGCCCTCGTGGCACCGGGATCGGCGATGGTCGATCCATCGCGATTCTCCGCCGCAACGGTCGAGCTCATCCGGCTGGCGACGGAGTTGCCGGGGCTCGACCGGCTCCTCGTAAACGCGGCGATCAAGCGCGAACTTTGCGAAACTGTCACGGGGGACCGCAGCTGGTTGCGTCGTGTCCGGCCCTGGTGGGGCCATCGGGCGCATATGCATCTGCATTTCGCCTGCCCGCCGGGCCAACCGCTCTGCGTCGATCAGGCGCCGGTGCCGCCGGGGGACGGATGTGGGGCGAGTCTGGCCTGGTGGTTTCCGCCCTCTGGCGGAATACAGCCGCCGCCGCCCGGCGGTGGGGTTCCACCGGCAATGCCGGTCGCCTGTGACGCCATCATCGGGCGAAGCGCGGCGCCCCCGCCGGGTGCGGAAGCAAACTGAAACGCAAAACAAACGTCGACAGCCACGAGGCGCTTCCGCGCAGCGTGGCTGGTATTTCGGGCTCAGTGAGGCGGGTTAGGCGAAGCTTACTTAATTTTAGCTTCGCGGAACTCGACATGCTTGCGGGCGACCGGGTCGTATTTCTTCATCGCCAGCTTGCCGGTCTGGGCGCGTGTGTTCTTTTTCGTGACGTAGAAATAACCCGTATCCGCTGAGGAGACGAGTTTGATCTGAACGGTATTCGACTTGGCCATGATTCCACTTTCCGCCGCCCGGCCTCATCCCGCCGCGATAGGGCGGCGAAGAACCGGACATGATATGCCCATAACAAGGGCGCCACATGGGGCATCACCCCCTGTCAGGTCAAGCTGGATCGGCGCAGAGCCGCCTCCAATCGCCGGCATCGCGTCCGCCAGTGTCTAGGACGGGCTTACTCCCCAGCCAATTCGCGTCGTCTGCGGTCAAGTTCCTCAGTGTAGCGGCGCAAAGCATGCTGCTCGGTGAGGAGCCCGATGACGTGGCGCGACTCCTTCGAATCGACCACCACCAGCGCGTCGCTCTCCGCCTCCTCGAAGATCACGATGGCGGTCTTCACTGTCATCTGCGGAGTCAGCATCTCCTTCTCGAAATGCAGGATATCGCCCACCCGGTCCACGGCGAGGTCGGGGCTATAGGCCTCCGCGGTCTGCACGATCCCGGCATAGCGATCGGCGTCATCCACCACGACCACGCGATGGGTCGAGCCGAGCGGAAAGTCCCGCCGGAAGGCGGCGAGCGTCATATCCGCGTGGATCGTCCGTATATCCCGCCGCATCATCCGCCCGACGCTCAGCGTATTGACCCAGCCGATATCGACGGCGCTGCGGATCGCCTCGCCCCGCAGATGGAAGCGCCAGGTGGCGAAGGAGTAGCCGAAGGTGCGCCGCGCCGTGACCGAGGACACGATGACCGCCGCCAGCACCGCGATGGTCAGCGGAAAGCTGCCGGTGGTTTCCAACGACAGGAAACACATGGTGAGCGGCCCGCCAATGACGGCGACCGCCATGGCGCTCATGCCGATGAGGCCATAGACCACCGGCGGCAGCACCGGTCCCACCGAGAGTAGCGTGAGGACATCCGCGAAACACTTCCCCACCAGCGAGCCCAGGAACAGCGACGCAAAGAACAACCCGCCGCGAAAACCCGAGCCAATCGACACCGCCGAAGCGAGCGACTTCAGCACCAGCGCCGTGCCGACCAGCAAAAAGGGATAGTCGATATCGAGCCCGTCCCGCAGAGCGCCATGGCCCGAGGACAGCACCATCGGCGTCACCATCCCGCAAAGACCGACGATGAGCCCCCCCACCATCGGCCGGGACCACACTGGCAGCGGACTGCGGCGGAACAGATCCTCGGCGATGGTCACGCCGCGCATGATGGCGATGCCGATCAGGGCGCAGATGATGCCGAGCGCCAGGATCGGAATGAACTGCGTCAGCGGAATATCCGTCGGCAGCGGCAGGTCAAAAGGCTGCACGCCCCCCAGCAACCAGCGCTGCACGAAGACCGCCGTCAGCGAGGCAACGACCACGGGGGCGAGGATGCCGACCGAATAGGTGCCGATGACCAGCTCAATGCCATAGAAGGCGCCGGTCAGCGGCGCGTTGAAGGCGGCGCCGATCGCCGCGGCCGCGCCGCATCCCACCATCAGCCGCAGGTCGCTTCGCCGCAGGCGGAAGCTGCGCCCGATGCGGGACGCCAGCGCCGATCCCATCTGCGTGTAGCCCGCTTCCAGACCGACGGAAGCGCCCACGCCGCAGGAAATCAGCGTCTGCCCGCAAACGACCAGGCTGTCGAGCATCGACATGCGCCCGCCATAAAGTGCATTCGCCTCGATCGGATCGATCGCCCGGCGGGGGCGCCAGCGCGCGAGCGCCAAGGCCAGCAGACCCATCACCAGCCCGCCGATTGTCGGCACTAAGAGCAGCCGAGACAGCGGAACAGAGGCCGCCGAACTCAGCCGGCCGCCGCTGGGCAGCTCGAACAAGTTTTCGTGCATCACCTGGATGATACCGTTCATCGCAACGACAACACTGCCGGCGCACACGCCAACGATCGCCGCGAGCACGGTGAGCCAGAGCTCGTCCGCGCGGACGAGGGCCCTGAGAGTTTGCGGCGCATGCAGCACCCAGTCGCCGAAGGGCCGGCGCTGGCGGTTGCTTAGGGTTCGGGTGGACATCGGCAGGCTCTCATCGCCGCGCCGGTTCTATCGCGCGTCGCGGATCCAATAGCGCAAATCTCTGTGGAGAGAATAAGGAGCGGCTGCCCGATCACCGCCTTAGAGTAAAATAATCGCCTTCCAGGTCTCGCCAGACGAAAAAGGGCCCCGCGAAACCGCGGGGCCCTTTCATCTCAGGTCGAATCCTCAGCGGAGTCGCGTCGTCACAAGTTTCGTGCGGCTGTGAACGACATGACCAGGAACACCACAAAAACGACCAGGAAGATGAAGAACAGAATCTTCGCGATGGACGCCGCGCCCGCCGCTATCCCGGTAAACCCGAAGACACCTGCGATGATGGCGATGACCGCGAAGATGAGCGCCCATTTCAGCATGACGAACACCCCATGTTTTCAATGCGGCTCACGTGGGGCGGCCCCTAGCTTTTGTCCAGGTCGCCGAACATCGTTTGGAAGCGCGGCGAATAGGTCCCCGCAGCGGCACCGCGCGGCAGCAGAGCCACCGGCGCGCCGCCCTGCCACTGGCTCGCACAAGCGAAAGCGCGCGTGTTCTGGCCCCCGGTGCCGAACACCGCGCCCCAGCCATCGGCCAGCGTGCCCTCGGGAAGGTCGAGCTTGCGCACCACGGCAATGAGCTTGTCCCGATCAGGGGAACCCGCCAGAGCCAGCGCCTCCAGGCAAAGCCGCGTGCCGGCGTAATGCGCGAGGCTCTCACCCGATCGCGGCGGACCGCCATAAGCCGCCGCATAGGCCTGGGCGACAGCAGCCGCCTGCGGCGCGAAACGCTGATCGACCCGATAGGGCGTGGCACCGATGGTGACCGTGCCATCGAAGGTGCCTCCGACCATCGTCGCGGTTTCACTCGATTGATAGGCGTCACTGGTGCCGATCAGCATGCGCGGCTTCCAATGGATGGTCTCGAGCGCGTTGTAGAACAACACCACCTGATCGACGTCGCCGTGATGGATGACGACATCGGGACGCAATGTTTGCAGGCGCCGCGCGATGCCGCTGAAATCGGCGGTGTCGGCCTGATAGGCGATCGCCTCCGGCGCGGGCATCTTGCGCGCCAGGGCCCCCGCGTTGATGAGCTGCGCCATCGTGCTGCCGTTGGTGTCGTTGCCAAAAACTACCGCTATGCCGATCGGTGTTCTCTGTGGTGGGCCGAAGCTCGGCTGAAACTCGGTCGCGACCTGCAGCGCCCGATCGGCGATCGCATTCGCCGTCTCGCAAACGCGCACCAGATAGCGAAAGCCCCGCGTGGTGATGCCGGGAGCCGTCGCGCTCAGCTCCCAATACGGAATGCCGGAACCCTCGCCGACCTCGGTGGCGCCAAGGCTGAGCGTGCTCGCTCCGGTGCCGAGGATGAGAACCGGCGGACCCTCGGTGATGAGCCGCCGCGCTTCCGCCACCGCGCGATCCGGATCCGCGGCGTTGCCAGTGACCAGTTGCACCGGCCGTCCCAAAACACCGCCAGCCTGGTTGCTGAGGGCTACCGCGAGCCGGACCCCGCGCAGGCATTCGTCACCTTGCGCCGCGAGCGGGCCGGTTGCCGGAAACAGGGCGCCGATCCGCAGCGGCTGCACCCTGCCAGCGGCATTGCGCGGCACCGTCTCGCCAGCGTGAGCCAGCAACGGCGCGGCCACGCCCGGCAGCAGGCCGAGACCCGCCAGGCCAAGACCGGCCAGCACGTCGCGCCGTGGCCTGGACATCGGGTTTCCCTTCGCGTTGAGCGCGGCGACCGAGCCGTCAAACCCGTTCATGCACGACGCCGCTCTTGACGCAACCGGCGCGCTCCGAAATCAAGGTAATGGGCGCGTGGCGAGCCGCGTCACCCGCTGGAGGACGAAGCATGACACTCCCAACCGAAATGCAATTCATTGTGGTCGAACAGCCCGGCGGGCCGGAGGCGATGCTGCTGCGGACCGCGCCCGTTCCGGTTCCCCAGGACGGCGAAGTTCTCATCCGTGTCGAGGCGGCGGGGGTCAACCGGCCGGATATCTCGCAGCGCCAGGGCCATTACCCGCCGCCGCCGGGCGCCAATCCCAATCTCGGCCTCGAAGTCGCGGGCACGGTCGCGGCTATCGGCGCCGCGGTGACGGGCTGGGCCGAGGGCGATCGGGTTTGCGCCCTCGTCAACGGCGGTGGCTATGCCGAATACTGCGTGGCGCCGGTCGGCCAATGCTTGCCCTGGCCGCGCGGGTATGACGCTTTACAGGCCGCCGCATTGCCGGAAAACTATTTCACCGTCTGGGCAAATCTGTTTCAGGCCGGTCCGTTCGGCGCCGGTGACAGCGTGCTCATCCATGGCGGCACAGGCGGCATCGGCATCACCGCCATCCAACTCGCCCAGGCTTTCGGCGCCGTGGTCTTCACTACCGTCGGCAGCGCCGACAAGGCGCGCGCCTGCGAGCGCCTCGGCGCCCATGCCGCGATCAACTACAACGAAGCCGACTTCGCCGAGGAGATCACGCGCCTGACCATGCATCGCGGCGTCGATGTCATTCTCGACATGGTCGGCGCCCCCTATTTCGCACGCAACATCGCGAGCCTCAAGAAGGATGGACGGCTCCAGATCATCGCCTTCATGCAGGGCAGCACGATCGAACGTGTCGATCTGCTGCATATCATGACAAAGCGTCTGGTCGTCACCGGCTCGACGATGCGGCCCCGCAGCGCCGCGGAAAAGGCGGCGGTGGCGCAAGGTCTGCGCGAAAAAGTTTGGCCGCTGCTGGATGAAGGCCGCTGCGCGCCAGTGATCGAAACGAGCTTTCCCTTGGCCGAGGTCGCGGCGGCGCATCGCCTGATGGAGACGCGCGGACATATCGGCAAGATCATGCTGCGCGTCCCATGAGAAGCCGGCAGGGACGGTCGCGCACCCTCGCGTCCTGGTCGCGATGAGGTCCCGATGCGCCTGAACGCCGTAACGCTCGGCGGAGACGGGCCGCCGATTGTCCTGCTGCATGGCCTGTTCGGTGCCTCGCGCAATCTTCATTCGCTGCAAAAAGCTCTCGCCACCGATGGCCATCGCGTCGTGGCGCTCGATCTCCGCAACCACGGCGACAGCCCGCATGCGAAGGGCATGAGCTACGACGAGATGGCCGCCGATGTGCGCGAGACGCTGGGCGCCATGAGCGCCCTGCCCTGCGCGCTGCTGGGACACTCGATGGGCGGCAAGGTCGCGATGCGCCTCGCATTGGACCAGCCGACATTGGTGTCGCGTCTGGTCGTCGCCGATATCGCGCCGCGTGGCTATCGGCACGGCAACCGAGAGATCGCGGCCGCCATGCTCGCTCTGCCGCTGCATCCGGGGATGACTCGCGCCGAAGCCAATAAGGCGCTCGCCGATGGTGTGGCCGATCCGGCTACCCGGTCGTTTCTATTGCTCAGCCTGCGCCTCGGCGGTGAGGCGATGCCCGCATGGCGTATCGGTTTGTCCGAGATCGCTGGCGGTATGGCGACCATCGAGGGGTGGGAGAATGGCGAGACATCGCCTTACGGCGGCCCGAGCCTCTTCATTTCCGGTGCTCGCTCCACCTATGTCGCGGAAACCGACCAAGGCGCGATCCGCGACCTCTTTCCCGCGGCGCAATTCGTGGTGTTGCCGAATGCCGGGCATTGGCTGCATGCGGAGGATCCGGCGGGTTTCCTCGCAGCAGTGGCGCCCTTTCTGAAGGCGCAGCCGGTTAGCTAGGGCGCCGCCGGCTTCGGTAGGAGCACGTAAACCTTTCCGCCCGCGTTCATCGCACCCGCGGGGATCGCGGCGGCCGCACCCGTGCCGAAAAAGATATCGACATGCAGCGGACCCTGGATCGCCGCTCCGAGATCCTGCGCGACCATCAGTCGCTGATACGGCGCGTGCGTCGTCGGGTCGGTCGTATCCACCCAGACCGGCGCGCCCAGGGGTAGGTATTTGCGGTCCACCGCGATAGAGCGCCCCGGCGTCAGGCTGACGCCAAGCGCACCCGGCGGTCCGGCGTCGCTCTGCAATTCCGGCGCCGTCTTGAAGAACACATAGGAGGGGTTGCGCTCCATGATGGCACGCGCGCGGTCCGGATGGGCTTCCAGCCAGGCGCGGATGCTCTGCTCCGACACGCCATCGGGGGGCAACAGCTTCTGCTCCACCATCACCCGGCCGATGGGCACATAGGGGCGGCCGTTCTTCCCCGCATAGACCACTCGCATTGTATCGCCGTTCGGCAAGTCGATGCGGCCGGAGCCTTCAATCTGCAGGAAAAAGGCATCGACCGGATCGGCTACCCAGGCAATCGCCAGTTGCTGGCCGTCCAGCGCGCCGTTGTCGATCTGAAATCGGTCGTAGTAGGGCACCACAGTGTCACCAGCGATGCGTCCGACCGCCGTTTTCCCGGCGAGCGACGGCTCGAAGCCGCCAAGGTCGAAGCTGACCAGGTCGGGCGGCAGCCCAAAGAGCGGCGTCTGAAACGAGTCAGTTTGCGTGGTGCTCCCCGCCACTTCAGGCTCGTAGTAGCCGGTGAACCGGGCGGCTGAACTGCCGGTCTCCGCGACTTCATAGGGCTGGAACTGGGCCAGGAAGAAGGCCCGCGCCGCGGCGTCATCCGAGAGCGGCGTGCCACGCGCCGCCGCGCAGACATTGCTCCAGGCCGCCGCATTGCCCCCGAGCGTCGCGGCGGTGCCGCTGCCCCCCAAACTCTGGTCCGGCGGGAAATACTGAATTCGCTGGCAGCTCGTCACGAAGGCCGCCAAAGCGCCGGACGGCTGGGTGGCATTCCAGCCGGGCAGCGCGGCGAAAGCCACGGGCGTCAGGGTCATGCCTGCGCCACTCACCGCGACCGTGCCTTTGGGCGGAACGACGCATCCCGCGAGCGCAAGGGCTACCGACGCGGCTCCCGCCAGGCGTCTCCAAAGAGCGAACGGCAAGCGGAGTTTATGCGCTGCGCGCGGCGGCGAGGCGCCAGACGGGGTCACGCAGCGCGAGGTCACGCTCGAAGGTCCAGAGATCGGCGATCTCGGTCACCGCGTCGGTGCCGGCCTTGGGCTGATTGTCGCGCCCAAGCGTCAGGTTGATTTGATCCGACACGAAGCGAACCGTGATTTCCCCGATCTTCTCGTGCAGCTCGGCATCCTGGATCGACGCGACGGTGACTTCCTTGATCTCGGTGCGCTGCGTCTCGCTCGCCGTCTCGCGCGCCGCGATCGCGGTTTCGAAGGCCCGATAGGTCTCGTCCGTCAGCATGCCGCGCAATGTCACCCGGTCGCCCGCCGCAAAAGCCGAGACGATGGTGCGGAAGGACGTCTCGGCGGTGTCCAGAAATCGCGTTGGATCGAAGCCGCGATCGATGTCCCGCATCATGCGAAGGGTGGTGCCGATAGGGCCAGCGGGATCCGGCATCGGCCGCGCGGGTCGAGCGGGCGGCGGTTCCGCACGCCCTTCGATGACCGGCGCCTCGGGGCGTCCCGCATTGGCACGCCCGGCGGGACGGACAGGAGACGCGGTTTGGCCGCGACCCTCGAAGCCGATTCGCCGGCCGAGGATGCTGCGCAAGCGCAAGATCAGAAAGGCCGCGATCAACCCGAAGAGTATGAGGTCGATCGGAAAGCCGCCGGGGAAGTTCATGAGAGAGGTCCGCTGGGAGCGACGATTCTGGCCGCCACACCCTTCCTTCCAGGCCAGACATAAGGCCATGGCCACTACGCCGCAACAACAGCCGACACGCACCCCTTAACGTGATCACCGCAAACGACGCCCGCACGGGTGTTTTCGTTCCTCACCGTCTTTATACTCGGCGGATGATTCTTCTCCGCCACGGCCAGAGCGAGTTCAACCTGCATTTCAGCGCAACCCGAATCGACCCAGGGATTCCCGACCCCAAGCTCACGCCGCTAGGGCACGAGCAGGCCGCCGCCGCTGCGGAAGCGCTGTCCGGCGTTCCCATCAAACGCATCATCGCCTCGCCCTATACCCGGGCGATGGAGACCGCCGCGCCCTTCGCTAAGCGCCTCGGCCTGCCGGTGACGATCACCCCCCTCATCCGCGAGCGCTACAAATTCGCCTGCGATATCGGCTCGCCGCCCGATGTCCTCGCCGGAGCCTGGCCGCAGCACGACTTCAGCGATCTCGCCGAGACCTGGTGGCCGGCCCATACCGAAACCGAGGAAGCCGTGCTGGAACGCGCGGGGCATTTCCGCCAGGAAATGGCCGGCCGCCCGGATCACGCGGAAACCCTGGTGGTGACGCATTGGGCCTTCATCCTGGCCGTAACAGGAGAGAGCCTGGGCAACTGTGAATGGATCGTGGTCGATCCCGAGGCAGGCGATCCGCCGCTCGAATGAAGACGCGCGGCGCGCTGGCGTGGCCCCGGCCGTAATGCTAACGCAGCGCCGAAGCAGTCCGGAGTTACCCTAGGATGTCCGACCAAGCCCCGCAGACCCCGCCGGAAGCCGCGGCTCCGAGCCAGGGTCCGCTCGTGATCAACGCGCAATACGTGAAGGATTTGTCCTTCGAGGTTCCCGGCGCGCCGCAGATCTACGCGACCCTCCGCACCGCGCCGCAGGTCGCCGTCAACCTAGACGTCCAGGTCAAGCGGTTGCAGGAGGATCAGCTGGTCTTCGAGGTGGCGCTGGTCTGCCGGGTCGAGGCGACCCAGGTGCCCGAGGGGAATAATGGCGCCCAGCAATCCGGTATCGTCTTCCTCGCTGAGCTTACCTATGCCGGCATCTTCACCCTCTCCGGCATCCCCGAGAACCAGATCGAGCCAGTCCTTGTGGTCGAGGGTCCGCGCCTGCTCTTCCCCTTCGCCCGCAATATCCTGGCCGATGTGACGCGCGACGGTGGCTTCCCGCCGGTCATGCTCGGACCGATCGACTTCCTCGCCTTGTGGCAGGCGCGCCGCGCCCAGGCCACGGTGCAGCCCGTCAACTGAGACGGCGGCGGCGTAGCACAGCAACCCGGCACATCGCTCGATGCCAATCCTCACGGGGCATACGCGGCTTGCCGGCGTGCTGGGCTGGCCGGTCAGCCACTCCCGCTCGCCGCGCCTGCACGGCTTTTGGCTCGAACGCTACGGCATCGACGGCGTTTACCTGCCCCTCCCCGTTCGCCCCGAGGATTTTTCGGTGGCCGTGCGCGGGTTGATGGCCGCAGGCTTCGCGGGCGCCAATGTGACACTTCCGCATAAGCAGGCGGCTTTCGCCTGTTGCGATGCGCTGGAAGACGCCGCGCGCGCGACGGGCGCCGTCAATACGCTGAAATTCGAGGGCGGCCGCGTGATCGGCGACAACACGGATGGCGCCGGATTCATCGCCAATCTGGCGGCACACAAGGTTGAGCCGAAGTCCGGCCCCGCGCTGATCCTCGGCGCGGGCGGCGCGGCGAGCGCGATCGGCGCGGCACTTCGTGATAAAGATATAAACATATCGATATGTAATCGAAGCGAGGACCGGGCGGAGGCCTTGGCCAGGCGCATTCCCGGTGCTCGGGTAATTGACTGGGAAGCGCGGCATGATGCGCTCGCCGATCACGCATTGCTGGTGAACACGACCTCTCTGGGCATGACAGGGCAGCCGCCGCTCGATCTCGACTTGTCTCATGCCGCGCCCGGCATGGCCGTCGCCGATATCGTCTATGCGCCACTCGAGACGCCGCTGCTGGCCGCCGCCCGCGCAGCCGGTCTGCTGGCGGTCGGGGGCCTTGGCATGCTGCTGCACCAGGCGGCGCCAGGCTTCGCCGCCTGGTTCGGCATGACGCCGGTGGTGGATGAGGCGCTGTATCGCTTCGTCGCCGCCGATCTTCTGCCCGCGGCACCACTGGCGGGGTGAAGGTCATCGGCCTCACCGGCGGGATTGCCATGGGCAAATCCACCGTCGCCGCCGCCTTCCGCCGCGCCCGCATCCCCGTTTTCGACGCCGACGCCGAAGTCCACCACCTCCAAGCACGCGGAGGCGCCGCGGTCCCGGCCATCGCGGCCGCCTTTCCCGGCACGGTCCGGGAAGGCGCGGTCGATCGCGCCAGGTTACGTGCGTCGCTGCTGGCGGATCCCGCCGGCTGGCCGGTGCTGGAGGCGATCATCCATCCGCGCATCAATACCGCGCGCAAAGCCTTCCTCGCCCGCAATCGCCGGCGTGGTGCGCGTCTCGTTGTCCTGGATATTCCGCTGTTACTGGAAACCGAGCCTCGCCCTGCCGTCGACATGATCGTGGTCGTCTCGGCGCCTCGCGCGGTGCAGCGCGCACGCCTTAAGCGCCGGAGGCGAATGACACCGCCCGAGGCCGCCGCGATCGTCGCGCGGCAGATGCCCGACCGGGAGAAACGACGCCGCGCCGATCGCGTGATTGAAACCGGCCTCTCCCGCCGCTATTCCCAGGCCGCGATCCGCCGGCTGATCCAGGAGATTCGCGGATGACCCGCTCCGTTCTATTCGACACCGAGACCACCGGCCTGGAGCATGGTGACGGCCACCGCATCATCGAGATCGCGGCCCTCGAACTCTTCAACGAATTGCCGACCGGCCGCCAGTTCCACCACCTCATCCATCCCGAACGCGATGTTCCCGAGGACTCCACGCGGATCCACGGCATCACGCTGCTGCACCTCAAGGAAAAGCCGATCTTCCGGATCATCGCCGAGGAACTGATCGCCTTCTTCGGCGCCGACGAGATGCTGGTCGCCCACAACGCGCCATTCGACTTCGGCTTCGTCAATGCGGAGCTCAAGCGGCTCGGCATGCCGCATCTGCCGCCGCATCGCATGGTCGATACGCTGGCGCTCGCCAAGACGCGGTTCCCCGGCATGCCTAATAGCCTGGACGCCCTCTGCCGCCGCTACGGCATCGACCTCTCCGAACGCACCTCGCACAACGCGTTGCTCGACTGCCGTTTGCTGGCCGAGGTCTATATCGAGCTGACCGGCGGCCGTCAGCGCGGCCTATCCTTGGCTGTGGAGGCGGCGGCCGCATCGGTCGCCCGTTACGAGATGCGCGCCGACCGTGCCGTACGGCCAATCCTGGTGTCGGAGGAGGAGGAGGCCCGCCACGCTGCGTTCGTCGCGCAGATCAAGAACCCGATCTGGCAAGCCACGGCCACGGCCAACTAGTTCCTGGCCGCAATGGATAAGATCACACGCCGGGCAGCGATCTTCGTTAAAGATTTGTAGTTGAAGGCCACCTGATCACCGTTGGTCCGGGGCCGAAGCCTTGTGACAGCAGAACCTGCCCGGTTCGACCGGCGGTCATACTTGGGGCCATCGACACGGGCGGCTCAACAACGCCCTGAGCCTTCGGCGCCACGCTTGTCGGAAGAAGCTGTCCGAGCGGCAATTGCGCCGTCGTTCCATGAGCACATTGGATTGGGCACACCTGCTTCGCCGGCCGGCCCGGCCTCCGTGTCCCAACGGTCGAAGGAGTCGCCGCAGGTGCCCCAGAACCGCCCAGAGTTTTGATTGCTCTTTTAACCTGGCGAGGGGTCAACGTCGGGTACGGCACTTCGCTCCCAGAGACCAGCGGCCACTGCAGATCTAATCGAGTTGTTCCGGTGATCTTCGGCAAGGCTTCCTCCAACGAGACAAGCGCTTGCCTTATCATCCGTGTCTAAACAAGAGGTTATCAGAAATCCGTGCAGCGACCCTTCTGCTCCCAGTCGCCATAGCGCGTCGGCTCGGGCCCAGCGGGGCCACCTATCTCCTTCGGCATTGGCTTAGTCGCCGGAGTTTCGATCGGCTTCTCGCCAGCTGAGGGTTCGGGCTTCGCGGTAGACTCGCTCATTGGTAATTCCTTCACACGCCGCCAACAATATCTGGCGTCGCCGGGCATAAATCACCCACGCAACCGCGCCGCTGCCATGAGTTTCACGGCGCGGGCGCGCCCCCCTTTGCCGTCTGCGCGATGAAAGCATCCGCCTGCGCCTTGAGCGCTGCAAGCTTGGGGTCCGAACGGATCGCTAGGGCGCGGCCCCAGGCAGCGGAGGCCGCCGGGGCATCGCCGATGCCCGCCTCCGCATTGCCCAGGAGAACGAATCCCTGGCGCGCCTGCTCGCTCTGTGGATCGAGCGTGGCGATCTTGGCGCGTAGTATGTCGAGCATCGCGGCATCCTGGCGGGCCTGTTCCTCCGCCGCCGCGATGCGCGGGGCGAGCGGCGCCCCCGGCAAATTCGGCGCACCCTGCGGCAAATAGAGCGCGATCGCCGCCAGCGGCACCAGCAGGATCATCGCAGGCAGCAGCCAGCCGCCTCGCGCGGCGGGGAGAGCCTCGTCCGGGGAGTCCGCCATGGCCAGCAGCCGGCGCTCGATCTCGAGCTTCGCCTGCGCCTGCTCAGCGGGCAGGATGCGGCCGCGCGCGCCCTCCTGCTCCAGCTCAGCGAGCTGGGCGCGGTAAAGTGTCAGCGCCGCCTCGCGCCGGCCGCGCAGACGGATGCGGCGTTGCGCGAACCATAGCGGCGCCAGCACCACCAGGCAGAGGCCAAGGATCGCCAGCCAGATCATGGGTGGAGGATCGTCTCCAGCCGCTTGCGTTCAGCCGCCGTCAAGGGCGGCGAGGTCTCGGCGCGCTTGCCGTGGCGGCGCCAAGCGGCTCCCACAGCGATGATAAGTCCGAGCGCGATCGCCAGGAACGGCGTTGCCCAAAGCGCGAAGGTCATCGCGTTGAAGGGCGGCTTCAGCAGGATGAAGTTGCCGTAGCGCTGGACCATGTAGCCAACGATCTCGCGGTTACTCCGCCCCGCCACGACCTGCTGGCGGATTATGGTGCGGATGTCGCGGGCCAGGTCGGCGTTGCTGTCCTCGATGCTCTCATTTTGGCAGACGAGGCAGCGCAGCCGGGCGCCGATGGCCTCGGCCCGCGCCTCCTGCGCAGGATTCGACAGCAACTCGGCGGGATCGCTGACGGCCCAGGCCGGAGCGGCTGCGAGCGCCACGAGGACAGCGGCGACGAGGGGCGCGCGGCGCGACATTTATGAAGCGGTCCGCAGCAGCGGCACGAGGTCGCGGTCGATCACCGTGTTCGTGAGCGCCCCAGCGAAACGCCAGCGCACGATGCCCGCCGCGTCGATGAGATAGGTCTCCGGCACGCCATAAACGCCCCAATCGATCGCGACCCGGCCCGGGCGATCGACAGCTATACGAGCGTAAGGATTGCCATGACTGGCGAGATACGCCGCGGTGGCGTCGGGCGCGTCCTTATAGGTTATGCCCCAGAGCGGCAGCCCCTGATGCGCCAGCTGCGCGAGTACCGGCGCTTCCTCGACACAGGGCACGCACCAGGAGGCGAAGAAGTTCACCAGCATCGGGCGGCCGGGTTTCTGGAGTTCGGTGCCAGTGATGCCGCTGGCGAACGACCCGCCGCCAAGGCCGGGAAGCGAGAAGTCGGGGACGTGGCGGCCGATGAGCGGGCTCGGCAGCGTATGCGGGTCGAACTCTCCTTCGCGCATGCGGGCCAGCATGACGCCCCAGCCGGTTGCGGCGACCGCGACGACGCCGAGCGGTAATCCAAGCAGGAGGCGGCGGCGGTTCATTCGGCGGGAACGACAGGCCCGCGCCGGGCCGTGGCGACGCGACGCAGCGGCGCGCCGATCCGCAGGCGGCGGTCGGACAGCGAGAGCCAGCCGCCGATCGCCATGATCAGCGCGCCGAACCAGATCCATGGCGCCAGCGGATTGACGTGTAGCCGCAGCACGACGCCTCCGCCCCGCTCGTCGCCCATCGCCACATAGAGATCGCGCAGGCCGTTGGTCTTGATCGAGACATCGGTGGTCGTCGTTTGCTGCAGCGGGAAGGATCGCTTGCCCGGATGCATGATCGCGACCAGCCGCCCGCTGGCGGCGTCGTTGACCTGGAGGGTCGCGACCCGCCCCATCCAGTTCGGCCCCGGCTGGTCATGCAGCGAGACAAGCATCCAGCGATAGCCGCCCAAAGCCACCGTCTGGCCCGGCTTGACCAGCTGAATCGAATGCACCGCCAGCGACATGCCGACCATGCCGGCAACGGTCACGCCAAGACCTGCGTGGCCGATGGCGGCGCCATAGCTCGCACGCGGCAATTGCCGCAGCCGCGCCCAGCTCACCGAGAGCGGCACGCGGAACAACCGCCCGCGCTCGACCAGCTCGGCGGCGGCGGAGAGCACCATCCAGAGGGCGAAGCCGAAGCCCAATGCCGGAATGGCACCCAAGCCGTGCGCCGCGATCAGGCCGACGACGAGCGCCGCCAAGGCCGCCCACCAAAGCCGGATGAGCGCGGGAGCCAATGCCGCGCGCTTCCAGGACAAGACGGGACCCAGCCCCATCGCTGCCATCACGGGAGCGGCGAGCGGAATCACGGTGGAGTCGAAGAAGGGCTTGCCCACGCTGATTTGCTGGCCGAACAGCAACTGCACGAAGGGCGGATACATCGTGCCCACCAGCACCACCGCCGCGATGGCGCAGAGCAGGATGTTGTTGAGCACCAGCGCGCCCTCGCGCGAGATCGGAGCGAAGATACCCGCCGGCACCAATACCGGCGCACGAAGGGCAAAGAGCAGCAGCGAACCGCCGATCACGATGCCGAGCAACGCGAGAATGAAAATCCCGCGCGTCGGGTCATTGGCGAAGGCATGCACACTGTTCAGCAGCCCCGAGCGCACCAGGAAGGTGCCGGAGAGGCTCAGCGAGAAGGTGATGATCGCGAGCAGCACGGACCAGATCTTCAGCGCCTCCCGCTTCTCCACCACGATGGCGGAATGCAGCAGCGCCGTGCCGGTCAGCCACGGGAGAAGAGACGCGTTCTCGACCGGGTCCCAGAACCAGTAGCCGCCCCAGCCAAGCTCGTAATAGCTCCACCAGGACCCGAGGGCGATGCCGCAGGTCAGGAAACACCAGGCGGCCAGGGTCCATGGCCGGACCCAGCGCCCCCAGGCGGCATCGACCCGGCCCTCGATCAGCGAGGCGACGGCGAAGGCGAAGGCGATCGAGAAGCCGACATAGCCGGCATAGAGAATCGGCGGATGGAAGGCGAGACCGGGATCCTGCAGCAGCGGATTGACCCCCTGCCCGTCCGGCGGCGGCGGCCAGATGCGGTTGAAGGGGTCGGATGCGGTCAGGGTGAAGAGCAGAAACCCGCAGGACACTGCGCCGAGCACGCCGATCACCCGCGCCCGCAAGGCCGAAGGTAGGCCGCGGCCGAACACCGCGATGGTCGCGCCGCAGAGCGACAGGATGAGGCACCAGAGGAGGATGGAACCCTCGTGGTTTCCCCAGGTGCCGGTGATTTTGTAGAGCAGAGGCGTCAGCGCGCTCGAATACTCGGCGACGTTCATCACCGAGAAATCGGAAACGACACCGCTCCAGACCAGCGCCAAGAAGGACAGCCCGACGGCAATGAACTGGCCGAGCGCCAGCGCGGGCGCCGCCGCGATCAGCCGCGCATCGCCGCGATGCGCGCCCCAGATCGACAGCACCGCCTGCGCGGCAGCGATGACGCAGGCGAGCGCGATCGCGAAGTGGCCGAGTTCTGGGATCATGGTGAGGCGCCGCCGCGAGAGGAACCCACCCCCGGCCCCTCCCTTGCAGGGAGAGGAGAAACCTCGGTCGTGTCCATTCTATCCACCGGCCAGCTTCGCCCCAGTGCCATTCCATGCCGCGGCGGGCGGAGGCGCACCGGTCGCCGGGTTCCACATGTGGTTTTTCTTGAGCGCTGCCTCGACCTCGGGCGGCATGTAATCGGCGCTGTGCTTGGCCAGCACCTCAGTGGCGCGGAAGTCGCCATCCGGCGTCATCGCGCCCATGGCGACGACTCCCTGGCCCTCGCGGAACAGATCCGGCAGCACGCCCTGATACTCAGCCGGCACGACATGGCCATGGCCATCGGTCACGCCGAAGACCGCTCCGGGCGCGCCGTCCACCATGGTCTGCTTCAAGGTGCCCTCGGCCACCATGCCGCCCAGGCGGAAAGCGCGGCCGGGTGCCGGGTGCTTCGTCAGCACGTCACCGGGGAGCATGAAGAAGACGATATCGCTAGTGAAGGCCGACAGGGTAAGCGCCGTGGCGCTCCCGAAACCCAGTCCGCACGCCACCAATACCCAGAGCCGGCGCCGCTTGCGGGTCATCGGTCGCCGCCTCGGCCGCCGGTCTCGGCTGCCGGTCGGCGAGATCGGAGGCGGCGAAGTGGCCGGGATGATGGATGGGTTTGCACCTGCCCTCTCTACCGAAAAGCGGACGGTGTTAGAAGTCAGCCTGTGATCGCCGCCAAGAGCGTGACTTACACTTAATGAACACCCCACTGCGGGCTTCGTTTTTGGCGAGAATTTACGTTTCGGAAACATTCTCGCGCTACGAAGAACCGTCGCATTTCCGTAGCTCGATATCCGTTTTCAACAAGTGCTGTCAGCGAGACGGTTCCTTGGGCGATCGGTCAAAAGTCGAGTGACGCGGCACCGCTCACCCAATGATGGAGGAACCGCTATGCCCAATGGCTTCCACTCCGGCGGCTGGCCCGCAAGAGACAGCATCCAGGGCCACACATACGACCCAGTCATACCTTTCACCACCACCCAGCCGACGTTCCTTCAGCATGTGGTCGAGAGCGTCCCTCCCGCTGGAGTGGCCAGCTTCCTCGGCGTCAGCGCTCTCGCATTGTACGCAATTGCCTATCGTAGGCAAATCGCGAACGCCGCCCTTACCTATGTCGCGGGAGGCACCCGAGTATTGGAGCCGCCTGCCCAAGAAATGCAGCAGCAGCAATTGCTTCACGAGATTCTGGTCCCGGCGGACAACAGACAAGCCTTTCTGCCAGCCAGGCCCCTTACCCCTTGATACGGCACACTCTGGCAGCATCGCTGTAACTGCTCTGGAAGTCCCGCTGCGTCTTGCCAGAGTTAGCCACGGCGGCGGCGGCCCGAGGTCGCTTCCAGCACTGCGAGTCGGCGGCGCGCGAGGCGGTGACGACGCCATGCATCCCCTGCCAGACCGAGCACCGCGATTGCCGCCAGACCGTAAGATGCCGCGATATAGGCGAGGTTGGTCACGCCGACACCTCCGCCTGCCGCGCCCTGGCGCTGAGCAGTGAGCGTATCCGCCGCTCCATCACTGCCGACCGCAGACGCGCCAGCACCAAAGCCGCGAAGACAAGCGTGAAACCCAGCGCCGAGACGAGCAAAGGGTCAAGCATCGAGGCGGACATGGTGGTCCGGCCGAAGAGATGGATGGTGTCGGGCTGGTGCAGCGTGTTCCACCAATCGACGCTGAACTTGATGATCGGCAGGTTCACCGCGCCGACCAGAGCCAGGATGGCGGCCGCGCGATAGCCGCGTTCGGGATTGTCGAAGGCGCGGATCAGCGCGATCTGGCCGAGATAGAGGAAGAACAGCACAAGAACGGAAGTCAGCCGTGCGTCCCAGACCCACCAGGCACCCCACATAGGCTTGCCCCAAAGACTGCCGGTGGCGAGGCAAAGCGCGGTGAAGGCGGCGCCCACCGGCCCGATCTCCAGCGCCGCGAGATCCGCCAAAGGATGGCGCCAGACGATCGAGATGACGGCGCAGACGGCGAGCGCCGCATAGCCCATCGAAGCGAGCCAGGCGGCGGGGACATGGACATACATGATCCGCACCGCGTCGCCCTGCTGCCAGTCCGGTGGCGCGACGAACAGGCCCCAGGCGAGACCGGCCAGGGTGAAGACCGCGCCGCAGATCGCGAGCCAAGGCAACACGCGGCCCGACAGCCGCAGAAACCGCCCCGGATTGGCGAAGCGGTGCAGGTTGCGGCCCCGTTTAGGCGCGACCGACGGAAGGGCTGGGCTGGTGGCGTCCACACGTCTCCTTAGCGAAGGATGGGCCCGGTTTGAAGTCGCCCGCGCGCAAAGCGGGGTTAGAATTGTTGGTTGGCTATCTCGGCCATCGCTGAATTGGATCGGGTTGCGGCAATCGCCGCGCGAGCCGGTTTGGCCGGCGGAAATCGGGGCACGGAGGCCTGAGGAAAGATCAAGGAAAGGCATGTGGGTCAGGCGTGGTGTGGCTGTTGTTAATATTGTGGATACCGATGGCTCGATAAGGTCCCGACATTCACGAGGATGCTTTCTATGCCGTTGTGTCCATTTGGGCCATTTTACATCGTGGGCAGTTGGTCCAACTGCGGAATATCCGGCCCAAAACCATTCGTGGCCCCAATCGGTTCAGGCTCGCCCGGTCGAGCAGGCTACGGGGACGGCTTCCTCGATGGTATGCCGAGTGTCTACTTGGGAGCTGGCCTAACACTAGCGGCGTTTAGTGCTGCGGCGGTCATCGCCGGGTATCGCTACGTTTATCCGCCGCGAGCCGCTACCGCGGTTCCGGTCCCTTCTGCGAATCAACCCTTCCTGCCGGCAGTGCCTCAGGTGGAGGCCGTCTAATCCACCACGTGGAACTGGCCCGCTCAGCTTGACCCTGACCTTAGCCCCTCCGCCCGGCTTGGGTTTGAAGCCCCGGCGGCCTGCGGTAGGGTCCGCGACCTTCGCGTCGCGGGCTGGCGACGCAGGGTCAAGGAGTTGCCGCGATGCTCTTCGCCATCACCCATACCGACAAGCCCGAGAGCCAGGCGCTGCGAGCGAGCACGCGCGAGGCGCATCTCGCCTATCTCGAGGGTGTCGTCGCGAATATCCGCCTCGCCGGGCCGGTGCTGAACGACGCGGGACAACCGACCGGCAGCCTGCTGATTGTGGAGGCGGCGGACCGCGCGGCGGCGGAGGCCTTCGCGGTGGCCGACCCCTATACCAAAAGCGGGCTCTTCGCGCGCACGACCATCCAGCCCTACCGCGAAGTCTTCGCGGATGGCGCGCGCGTCGGCTGAGGGCGCCGCCAATGACCGCCTATTGGCTCGTGAAGAGCGAGCCGGATGCTTTCTCCTGGGACCAGCAGGTCGCGCACGAAGTCGAGCCCTGGACCGGCGTGCGCAATCACATGGCGAAGAACAATCTGGCGGCGATGCGCAAGGGCGATCTCGCTTTCTTTTACCATTCGAATATCGGCAAGGAGATCGTCGGCATCGTGCGCGTAAAGCGCGAGGCTTATCCCGATCCGACGGCGGAAAGCGGCGGCTGGGTCTGTGTCGATATGGAGGCGGTGAAACCGGTACCCAAACCGGTCACGCTCGCTGCCATGAAAGCGGATCCCAAGCTCGAGGGATTGTCGTTGCTGCGGCTCTCGCGGCTTTCCGTGGCACCCATCAGTGCCGAACATTGGCGCTACATCTGCAAGCTGGGTGGTGTCCGCAGCGTTTAAGATTTCGGCTCTGCGGACGGCGCGCGGTCAATACTGGTGATTGGCGCTGAGTTTTCGACGAGGCCGCCGGTTTCGCGGACGGAACAGAACGTGCGACGTTTCATTTAGTCAAAGTTAACGACGTCATGCTTAGCTTGCCTCGTCAACGGAGCGGAGGCGTTTATGGGTAACGTGTACGGGCCTTTCGGCGACTTTGGTCCTACGAATCGGTATCCCGGAGGCAGCGACGATATAACCTGGTGGCAGTACCTTTTCGGGTCCACGCAGGAGCGCCTTGGAGAGACTTTGGCGCACCCGACCATGCGTGGTACCCTCCCGTATGTAGCTGTAGTAACGGCCGGCCTGGGCCTGGCAGGCTACGTGACATACTCTCTGGCGTCACATGGTCGACGAAGCTATTTGCCGGTCGTCAATGCTTCCCAGCAAGTTCAGCTTGAGAGCGGGCCCGAGGCACTCGGCCTTTCCGAGACTTCAGTTTAGCCAAAGATCCACTAACGATCGATATCCTGACACCGCATCGAAACAGATTGTTAGTCGTTGATTAATGGTACTCCGCTAAGCTCCCAATTCAATAACAGCGGGAGAACTCCATGTCCGGTGGGAGTAGTTAATATGTGCGTGGGAGCATGCGCTAGAGCCGTCGTGGAGTGGTCGGCCAACAATAATGGTGTAGGGCCCGCTGGCACGGGAACGAGGTTCACCCCAGGCGCGGTCACAGCGGCGGCCGTCCCATTGGCTCTCGTCCTGTCAGCGTGGAGCCTATGGCGTCTCAATCGCGCGCCAGGCCCTCGGTCAGGGACCCAGCAGCCAAGCTATCTGCCGATAGCCAATCAGCCCTCGAATGCTACCACCGACTCGTTCGGAGTTTTCGTTACGCGGGTCTAACCCTGCCAGGATTGTCATCTATCGAACGACTCAAGGGCTGACTCGCCGAGATCTCGACCGACCCGAGGTCTCGGCCGGGATCCTTCGAGCTTGACGATACCGACCGCCGGGAAGGCCTTCAGTCAAAGCTATCGGGATTCACAGCGAAAACGGCTTGCCGCGGCTTCCACTCCTCAATGACGTCCGCCTCGCGAACCAAAGTGACGTGGCTAAAACTCCACGTCACCGCGGTATCTGCAAGCTGCCTGCACCACTACGCTTCGAGCCAAAGCGCGGCCGCCATCCGCCTCATTCTTTGCCGAGCACCGCGATCACGGCGCGTTTGACTTGCTCCGCGGTGATCAGCCGTGTGCATTCGAATTGCCGGTCTGTATCCTTGTGGCGCGGACACCACAGGAAATCCTTGTGGTCGAAGCGATGACGCGGGTCGTTCCAGCAGCTATTGCAAGCGTGCCAATTGATGACGCGGCCGTCGGTCGCGAATTCATTCGTCGGATGGGTGAAGCCCGAGATCATCACAGTGGGGCATTGAGCCGCCCAGGCGAGCCAGACGAGGCCCGAGGAGGGGCCGATGAAACATTTGGCGTGACGTAGCCAGCGTGCGCGTTCGGCGAGCGGACGGTCCCCCGTCTGATCCTCGGCGCCATGCGGAATATGGGTCCAGGCAAGCCCTTGGCCGTGAGTCGATTCCTTGTCGATGCAGATGACACGGTAGCCGCGATCCTTGAGAAACCGGATAACCTCCGCCCAGCCGTGCGGATTGTTCCACTTCTTCGCCTGGGTGCTCGCTTGCACCGCGATGCAGACATAGGGTTCGGCGATCGGCGGCCTGTCATCGGGAAGAGCGAGCTTCGGCGGCAGTTCCTCGGGATCGACGCCGAGGATATAGGCCGCCGTGCGATGCAATCCAACAAGCCGGAAATCCGTCGGTTGATAGACAAAGCCGGAATCATCGAAGAACAGCCCGATATTGTAGGTGGCGTAGTAGAGCGCCGGATTGATGTCATCCATCGGCACGAAGGTAATCTCGGGGTATGCGGGCTGTAGCAGCGGAATGATGACTGGGTTCATGCCGCAGCTCATGCGGCAACCAAGTTTTACGCGCATCTTCTCCACATAGGGGAACCAGCCGAGCGTGTCGCCCAAGGTTCCGACCGGCAGATTGACCAGCACCTCCTTTCCGCGCGCATCGTATTCGTGACGAAAGACACTGACCTCATTCTGCCAAACCTCGACCCCGAAGCGTACATAAAAGCGTTTCGAGCTGACGACGAAGGACGCCTTGGTGGGGGAGTTGAAGAGGATGTTGTTGGTATCCAGATCGCGGAGCTGGATACGCCAATCGCCATCGGGCACCTTGACCCGAACGCCTTGGTTGAAGTCGAAACGGATGCCGAGCGGCCCCTCCTGAGTCGGCACCGGAGGCGGCTCGGGGAAGCTGCCTTTGACTTTCGCGGGAACCGCAGCCACCGGCTCGACAGCCGGCGGCGTTACGGATTTCGTTACTTGACTGGTCTCGCTGTTCGGGATGGTAATACTGATAGTGCCGTCCACGGCCTCCACCTTTCGATCTGCTCTGGCCCCGCGGAATTGTCGACGCGACGGCCTCATGAGGGTCATTCTGTTACGATTTGGTATCGTCATGGCTAAGGTTCCACCTGGCGGAGACCTCCCCACCTCGCCCGCACAATCTGCGGGATGAAGCCTTATCGTTTAGTAAACGACAGCCTTATAATGATCTTTCGCACAACAGCATCATTGATTGCCGAGAAAACCAGGGATCTGGCGAATACGCCCTTTCACTTGCTCGGCCGTGATGAGGCGCGAGCATTCGAACATCCGCGGCGTGTCTTTTTGCCGCGGGCACCACAAGAAATCGGTACGGCTGAAATGGCAGCGCACATCGTTCCAGCAGGAATTGCAGCTATGCCAGTTAATGACACGGTAGGGCGTGTGGAACTCGTTGTGAGGATGGGTAAAGCCGCTGATCAGCACGACAGGCGTCCCGACTGCCCAGCCTAGCCAGGAAAGCCCGGAGGAGACACAGACGAAGAACTCAGCATGTTTCAGCCAACGGGCTCGTTCAGGAAAGGGCTTGTCACCGGTCTGGTCCTCGGCGCCACGGGGCATGGACGTGAGGACATGCTCCCGCCCATCGACCGCATTGCGATCAATGCAGATCACGCGATAGCCAGAAGCCTTGAGGAAGCCGACGACGTCGTCCCAACCCGTCGGATTGTTCCACTTCTTAAGCTGCGCGGAACCCTGTACCGCGATGCAAACATAAGGCTCCAAAAGCGGCCGGCCGGGATCGTCATAGGCGAGACGCGGACGCGCTTCCCGCCTTGGGAGGCCGAGGATGGCGCCCGCCATGTGATGCAGTGCGTCCGCCCGATAGTCATAGGGCTGCCAATCATTCTTCACGTCGTTGAAGAAGACCATCACCTTGTACGTCGCATAGAATTGGTCAGGATCCGGGGTGCCGAGCGGAACCAAGGTGATATGCGGATAGGCCCCCTGGAATAGCGGAATGAGACTTGGGACCATTTCGCAGGTCATCCGGCATCCATGCCGTTCCTGAAACTGCACGGCATAGGAGAACCAGGCGATGGTATCGCCTATCGCCCGGTCGAAGCGCAGCAGAACGGGCTTGTCCCGCGCGTCATATTCATGGCGGAAGATGCTGACGCCGTGCTCCCACACTTCCATTTCGAACCGAATGAACCAGTGCTTCGTGCTGGCGACGACGCCGCCCTCCGATGGTCCGTCGAAAAGGACATTGGCCGTATCGAGGTCCCGCAGCCGCACACGCCATTGCCCTGGTGGCAAAGCGATGCGGGCGCCGTCGTTGAAGTCGAAGCGGATGCCGCGCGGTCCCTCCTGCGTCAGGATTTGCGGAACCTCCGGCCCCACGGTCGCTGGGACCTTCGGATGTGGCGAGGCCGCGGGGTCGAGAGCGGGGCTCGCATTATCGGCGATACGCGGTAGCGGAAAGCTTCCATCCATGGCGGCGTCTCCGGATGCGAGGGGTTATGCTTGGCTCCCCACTCTTCGCCGCTCTCGCCGTCACCTGTCCACAACGAAACGATACCAGATCGTTCTCTATTCGTTCCTAACTCGCCGCTCCTGTGTTAAGCCTGAATAAGAGTTTCGACTCAGCGTGGCTGCGGTGCGGATGGCGGAACCGGCGGCTTAGCGGGAGAAGACCGATGCCAGAACTGCCAGTTCATCCACCGCTGCGCCTGGCTACCGTGCCGATGCGCATAGACCTTGGTGAACTCCGCCCCCAACAGAAAGATCTGCGCCGAGTAATAGACCCATAGAAGCAAGATCACCAACGCACTGGCAGCGCCATAGGAAGAAGCGACGTGGCTGCTGCCGATGTAGAGAGCGATGCCCGTCTTGCCAATGACGTAGAGCACAGCGGTGAACAGCGAGCCGATGATGACGTCTCGCCATTCGAGTTTCTTGTCCGGCAAGACCTTATAGACCGCGGCGAAGAGCACCGCGGTGATCGCGAAGGAAATGCCGATATTAATGAAGCGCAACAGAAAACTTACGCCGGGAACGACTTGGTTGACGCGGTTCCAGGCCGCGGTGAGGGCGGCGCTGATCGCGAGCGACACCAGTAACAGGAAGCCCAGGCTCGCGACCAGGCCCAGGCTCTGCGCGCGCGCCTTGACCAGCCGCGTCACGGTCGAGTGTTCCGCCGAGGGATCGGCTTTCCAGATCGCGTTCAGGGAGGACTGCAGCTCCCCAAAGACGCCGCTCGCCGATATCAGCAAGATGACAACGGAGGAGACCGTCGCGATAACGCCGGACTTCTTGTTCGACGCGCTCTGGATCATCGACTGGATGAGGCCGGCGGCGTCCGGACCCAGCATGCCCTTGAGCTTGCCGAATAGCACGCCGCGTGCGGCATCCTCGCCGAACACAAAGCCGGCGATGGCGATCATCACCAGCAAGATAGGAGCCAGCGAGAACACGGTGAAATAGGCGATCGACGCGCCACGGCTGAGGCAATTGTCCTCGATATAGCCGCTGATCGTGTCTTTCGTCATGGCCCAGACTGCCCAAGGCTTTTTCTCGGTGGCGGCCGGCGCATCCATCCGATGTCCTCCTTACTCCCGTGTCTTCGAGAGAAGGGGGCCGCCGCCGTTGGGTCAAGGCGCAGATGGGCTCTTCAGTTCATACGCTGCGCCATCAAATCGCGGTTGATGGCGGCCATTGTTCCAGGCTCCGGACGCCGGAGGACTGTCGCAATGGGCAGGCGATCCCTCACCCAATTCTGAAAGTTGTGGACGATGACTTCTTTCTCTGAAAGCACGCCGACGCTGTAGGCGCTCGAACTAAGGCCGCCTTGAACCGAAGTCACAAGCGCGTCATCCTCGCCTTGCACGCGATTGTTGATGCGCGCGTTGAGCCAGCGCTCCGCCCGCGCCTGCCGCCCCTCGAGTTGCTCGGGCAGACAGAAATTCTGGTAACGAAGCTGAGAGGTTCCAGGGCCGGTCGGCAGAACCTGAAAATGGCCGATCATCTCAGGATAGACGTCGAAGGAAAGCAGCGGGAAGAAGAAGAGATAGGTCCAGTTTTCCCGCATATGCTCCGGCAGATGCTCCGGCCTGCGCCTCAGCGACTGATACATCCGGCCCGACCAGCTCGTGCCCGCCTTTTGCCGCAGCGAGTGGCCCAGCCTCGCTACCCGGCGCGCGGGATCGGCTGCGAGATCGTAGCGGTTGCCCATGAGGCTGAAGAGTTCCGGGTGGCCTTTGGCGAAGTGATAGCCCTCCAGGTAATTGTCCCAGACGGTCTTCCAGTCCGCGTGATTCTCCTGAACGGTGAGTTCGCTCGCTGGAACCAGTTCGTCGAAACGATACGCCTTCATCTCCTCCGCATAGGGCGCCAGGCGTTCGGCAACCGAGGGGCCGTCGCCGCCGAAGCGGATGAAGACGAAGCCCATGAAGACTTCGGTCTCGACGCCGAAGAGGCCGTAATCCAGGCGTTCGAACTCCGCGAAGCTATGAGGCGCCGCCACGGTGTTCAGCGCGCCATCCAGCTTGAAGGACCAGCCATGATACGGGCAGACAATGGCGCCGGGGCAATTGCCGCCCTCTCCCGTCACCACCGCATGCGCGCGATGACGGCAGACGTTGTTGAAGCCGCGCACCACGCCATCCTTGCCGCGAATGACAAAGGCGCGCTCCCCGAGCAAGGAGAAGCTGCGGTAGTCGCCGGGATTCTGGAGCTGGCTGATGTGGCAGACGATGTGCCACTCCTTGAGGAAGATCTCCTGCCGCTCGAGGGCGAAGAACTCCTCGCTCACATAGGTCCAGCTCGGCAGCGTCTCGGGCGGGCCTGCCGGTTTTTCCGGGGCACCGTCGGTTGTCTCGCCGCCTGGGAAGGCGATGATGGTCGCGGGGGATTTGGCGGCTGGAGGGTCGGCGGGGAAGCCGGGCAGGATCACCGCGAGGAAACGCAGGCAGCCCGCCACAGCCGCCTGCCGGTCAAAGGCCGGCTCGTCGAAGAGGATATCCTGCCAATAGCTATCCAGCAGGCCGATCAGCGACCGCGCCAGCACATCCGAATCACATTTCGGGCCCCCCACGGCGCCGATCAGATCGCGGATCGCGGCCATTTGGAAACGGTCATGCTCGCCGCAGAGGGTCGTGTAGGAGGCTCGCCAGCGCGCCTCGGACTGAAACGCGTACCAGACAGCGACATGCCGGGCGCTTGCAAGGTCACGGTCGAAATGCAGCAGGACCAGACCCCGCAACCCATCCACCGCATTATCACCCGCCTCGGACAGCACCGTCTCCACCCGCCGTCCAAATTCCTCGGACAGGGTTCGCAGGGTTTCGAGCAGCAAGGTGTCCTTGGTCGCGAAATGATGGTTGACGATGCCTGCCGACAGACCCGCCTCGGCCGCGACGCGCGCCAGCGTCGTGCCGGCAAGCCCATGTTCGGCGATCACCCCGGTTGCCGCCTCGATGAGCTCGCGGCGCCGTCCCTCTCGTGTGCCCCGATCGACCCGCACCAAACCATCCGACATCGGCTTCTCCTGCCTCGCCCTGACCGTGTTATACGGCCATTCAACAATATGGGCAAGATTGTTGAATGGCCGTATTATTCGGCGAGAGGATGTGGCGGCTAATCCCAGAAACCGCCATTGGCTCGTGTTTCAACGATGTCCGGTGTTTGCCAGGCGCTCCGGATGCCCCACCAGAAGAAGCCCAGCGCCACCACGATGACCAAGACCATGTCCCAGCCAAAAGGCACGTAATTTGCGCCGCCGAAGCGTTTGCTGCCGCCCCAGGACACCAGGCACATCACCAGAAAATACCCGACGAACCACCAGCCGGCACGCAACTGGGGGCGGAAGCTACTCCAGCCGACGCGGCTCTGGTAGAAGGCGTAGATTGGTACGGCGGCCAATAGAAGCAGGATGATCTTCCCGGTCAGCGGCCAGCGCGCCCAGTAGAGCAACAGGGACGCGAAGACAAAGCCCGTCGGTGCGAGAATCTCCATGGCCGGCAGCTTGATCGGGCGCCGTAGATCGGGCGCGATACGGCGCAAGCTGAGAGCGCAGACCGGCATCATGAGGAAGCTGATGACGGTGGCGACCGAAATGACCGCCGCCAGCGCGCTCCAGCCGCGAAAGAAACAAAGGAAAACGATGGACACGACGAAGTTGAACCAAAGCGCCGGGCGCGGCGCGCCGGTAATGGGATGAAGCCGGGAGAACATCGCGGGCAATATGCCGCCTCGGCTCGTCGCGTAAACCATGCGGCTCGTTGCCGCGACATAGGCGATACCCGTGCCGCTGGGGCTCAAGAAAGCGTCGAAATAGAGCAGCATCGCGAGCCAGGAGAGTCCGAAGGACATCGCGAGTTGCGCGAAGGGTGAGCTGAACTTTATCCCACTCCAGCCATGAATCACCAAACGCGGATCGACGGCGCCGAGATAGGCGATCTGCAGAAGCAGATAGATCACACCCGAGATAAGCACCGAGCCGACGACCGAGAACAGAATATCGCGTGCGGGGTTTTGCGCTTCTCCTGCCAAATTAAGCGGACTTTGGAAGCCGTTAAAAGCGAAGATGATGCCGGACGTCGCGACGGCGGTCAGCACGCTGGCGGCGCCATAGGGCATGAAACCGCCGCCCGTCGCTCCCGTCACATTGCCCGGATGGAAGCCTGTGGAGAGCAATGCGACCGCCGTCATCGCCGGCACCAGCAGCTTGAAGATGGTGATGAGCGTGTTGACCCGGGCAAAGAGCCGGACGCCCCAATAGTTCAGCAGGAAATAGCCAATGATGAGGAAACCTGAGAGCACGATCGCGAGAAACGTCAGGTGTCCATTCTGAAACAGCCGGTGGCACCACGCGAAAGGCCAGGAGCTCATATATTGGATCGAGGCTTCCGCCTCGATTGGAATGACGGTGACGATCGCCAGCCAATTAGCCCAGGCCGAAAGAAAACCGACAAGCGAGCCGTGGGTGTAATAGGCGTAGCGCACCGTACCGCCGGTCTCCGGAAACATGCCGCCCAACTCGGAAGCGACGCCCGCAATGGTCAGGACGACGAGACCGCCGACGATCCATGCCAGAATGGCGGCGGGTCCGGCGATCGCGGCCGCGCGTCCCGCGCCGAAGAGCCAACCCGAACCAATAATCGATCCGATGCCTGTAAACAGCAGCGGCCAGGCGCCGACCTCGCGCCTTAAGTGACCCTTCATCAATTACCCCTCGGTTAATCGTGTCGTCGCCGTAGCGACTTTTCGAGAGGGAAGCTAAAGACTTGTGATTACCGAAGCATTTAATCCAAGCGTCTCGTTTCGCGTATATCCTCGCGGTTAGGCGTGGACCGCCTTAGTGGGCGGCCACGGGTGCCCGAGAGTAGGTGGTAGGGAAAGAGTCAAGGAATGGTTCGTTCAACAATAGCGGATAGCCACGCGCGTTGAGCAAGTCGACACGCGCTTCGGCAAGCTTCGACATAAGGCTATAGAAGGTTTTGAAAAGGTGCCGGCCCTCCTTAGTCTTCGTGAAAAAGTCGAACTGCTCCTTCGGCGTCCAATCCGCCTGCTGTACGAAAAGTTCCCTGATGCGTGCGAGAAGCTCAGGTTCGTCCCGCCTCAGGCGCCGGCACTGCTTGAAGAGTTCAAGTACCGCGGACTCCTTACCCGGACCCGCGCTCGCGATCTTACCGGAACCCGGCGAGAAGTGGTTCGCCGCGGCGCTCGACCTGAACACGCGCATCCGATCCTCATCCACATAGAACGCCATCGGATTGAAACTGTTGCGTGTCTTCCAGTCGATATCGACGAAGGGCGCGAACGGACGCTTTGGATCGAACTGGATAATCTGATTCAAGACATCGAGAATAGCACCCTCATCGGAGAACAATGCCTCCAGAAGCATAGGATCTTTCGCGAAGGCTTGTGCGGTGGCGGCGATATCGAGTTCGCCATTGGGATCGGCAATAAAGAGCTTGGAGAATTGCCCAGTGAAGTGAAGCAAGGCGTTCTGCAGATCGCCGCCGAGTTTGAAGCTGCTCACCTTCTGGGTTCCGGAGGACATACCCCCGGTGATGTTGAGCACCGCTGGGATACCATGGGCCATAGCCGCCGACGCCAGGTTTGGTGTGGGAAAGCTGGTGCTGTTGGTGTGGCCCCGGTAGACGGTCCTGGTCTCGAGCTTCTCCACAAGCGAATGACGGGCGACGTCAGGCAGACGATGATAGACTTTGGTTACATTGAAAAACCAATTATTGTTGATCAAGCTTTGAAATCCATGGAGCTTGATCTCTTTTAGAAGATCTTCATCCACATCTTCTGGCGGGATTTCATTGCGCCCTTTCCCGAATAGTTTCTGAAAAAATCGCTTCGCCACACCAAGTCCATGCAGCGTTTGCGCCGACATGCCATGCGTCCAGTAGGTTCCGACACGACCCGGATCCGAGTGAAGTTTGACCACGTCCCTCTCGAAAAAGAGCGTGACCTCGGCTTGGCCCTGGGGCTGGAAAGGCAGGACTGGGAGAACCGCGCTGTTGACGTTAGCGAGCATCTGGCCGAGGTTTAAGAAGTTTAGCGCGAAATCGAATTCCCCATAGGTTGTCAGTTTCGTCGAAGCAGCCGCGGTCCGAAAGACAGCCCGGCGGCGGGAATCGCGGCGCGGCATCGCAAATGACTCGCTACTCAATAACTTGGCGACGTCCTTGTACCGCGCGTCGAGCGCCTGTCCAAGCTTATCCGCCTCAGGATTGGGTTCGCGGAGAGACCCCTCGTGCTTCGCGGCAGCAATCGATAACGCCAGGTCCGACAGCGCCAGAGAAAAGCTGTTGACGCCATCGGCCTGGATCTTGAGCGTTGCCTCCGGCGTTCCATCCAGCGGATAGTCGCCCCCAAAAATGTTCTGGTTGATCCGGTCCAGCGCTGGCTCGGGCGAAAAGAAGTTGCCCGGCATCGCATCGTCGACGTCGGACATGAAGCCCTTGTACGTCTCGACGAGACGATCCAGATTGCGATCGATCTGTTTCATGAGCTCGACCGGATCGCCGCCATCCCTGAGCTCGGCCGCCACGTGGAAATGATGGTCCGCCATCGCTGCCGGATCGCCGTAAAATCTGCGTCGCGCGTCGTCAAAATACCGAGCATGAGGTTTGTTCTGTCCGAACATTGGCCAGAATTTCTTGGAAAGGCGCAAAGCCGGATGCGTGGCGCGCGGCCCGGAGGGGGCGGTGCCGGCCTCGCCATAATCATGCCAAAGACGTCCCAAGAATTTAAAGCCCTCGTCGCTCTCTTTCAGGTAGCCAATGTTCATCATCTCGGCGATGGGCCTGTTAGTTCGTGAGAGCCGGACACTTCGTTTTTTGATGTAAAGCTGCCCGAGCAGATCGGCATTCCCGGCGATCCGAGTATTAAAAACATTCTTGAGCGTTCCGCCGGTGACTGCCTCCGCCGAGAGGGGTGTAAATCGGAGATCGGCATTGACGGCTGCGGTGAACTGCTGCCAGGCGCGCGGGTCTCCCTTCAATTTCGCATCTGTCACATTGTCCGGCCCGGAAATCCTCTGGTTGTAATTGTCGAGGTAAAGCGCTGCGAGCGCGTTCTCAGGATTCTCCTGTCGTTCAGCAATCCGCTCGAAATCTTTATTACGCGGGAGGTATTTGCGCAGCATGCGATCGATTGCATTTGTATGATGATGCCCACCTCTCGCTGCATCGAGATAAGCGCCCACCTGGCTGCCGGCCTGATGAATGCCGACCCTGCTCACCCCTTTTCCCATTTTTTCGGCGTTCATGAAGTATGGCAGCTTGTTTGGCAGCGGATCACGATGACCGCTAAAAAAGAGCCTCCAGAAACTCTTGAAGCTTCGTGTCGCCTCATGCCTTTCGCGCGCGCCGCGATTTGCTCGGTGGGAGAAGAGATTGCCGATGGGCCCTTGGAAAACACTATATTGCGAGGCCGCGACTGCCATGCCCGGCGCATCCATGCTTGATTCGAGATAACGGCCCCATTCAGCCAAAACGGAAAAGCCCAGACTAGCTGAGACCGCCGCAAAAACGCCGAAGCTTGCCTTCAACCCGGCCTTGAAGCCCGTTAGCTTGTAGCGGTTGAGGTCGCCGTCCTTGTCGCGTGACCAACTGATGGTTCGCTGCAGGCCCACCGGAAGGAGGGCGCTAATATTGAAGATGCCACTATTTCCTTTGGTAAGGCCAACACCGCCCTGCACGCCGACATTGTCGCCATAAGTAACGGAATGCCCGGATCTGGGAATTCCATGCTGATGAGCCGTTTTCTTGAGTGCTGCGAAGCCCTCCACCCCCGCAAGTTCGATCAGTGGAATGATCGAGTTGGTGCGCGCCATCCGCTTAGATGCCAGCATCATGGCGGCAAGCCAGCCGATAAGCGCCTTGCCGTCCTCCGTCGACGCGTTCTTCTTGGCTTGATTACAGGCCAACAGCATGTCGTCAAACAGGTCGGCGAGGTGTTCGATCGCCAGCGCCGGATCGAGAGGCTCGCCCGGCGTTTTGGCGGCAAGCCCGACGCAATCCTGGTAGAGACGGCCCGGCAGTCCTTCGAGTTTCGCGATAAGTGGTGCAAGGGCGTCCCTATCCGCGCCGGGCGGCAGTGACTTTAACTCCTTGGCGAAGTCCCGCGTAAAACCCTCGAGCGCACGAGGGTTGATGATCCCGTTTCGGAAGATTTCGTTGGCAACCGCTGTTTTGGGTTCCTTATTGTGGAGCTCGATCAGGAAGTGACGAACCGCCTCTGGATCGCTCCAATCGATCGTTGAAACAGGTTCGCCTTCAACCTTGGCTGGGGAGGGCTCATGCGCTTTCCGCGCGACGCGTGGTCTTAAGGATGGTGGCGGACCGCGAAGCTTCGGTTCAGAGATATCCTTCGGCACCGAACGAGCCTCTTTGAGGCCGGCATCAAAGGCAGCCGAATTTCTTGTGTCCTCGGGCCTATGCTGGCGTGTGAACGGGGCAGGATCATGCCCCCAGAGATGCGCGGTAACCATTTTTGCTTTCCTCCGCACCGACAGTGGAGCAGCAAAAAGCTTTTGGTTTCGTGAAGATCTTTCCTCAAATTTTCGACATCGTATTGATTTAAGTGTTGTAAACCTGCGCGTCAAATTATGGGTTTGGTAATCGCCGCTTCATAAAAACTCGGTGCCACTCGAGCAATCCGCCCGGATCGTACGACCGTCATGATCGCGGCCAGCCTATCCTTTAATGACGCGATCGATGGCCTTCAGCCGCGCCAGCACCGCCGGCATCTCGCGTAGCGGGATCATGTTCGGTCCGTCGGACGGCGCATGATCCGGATCGGGATGCGTTTCCATGAAGATCGCGGCGCAACCCACCGCCAAAGCCGCGCGTGCGAGCACCGGCGCATATTCGCGCTGCCCGCCGGAGGCACCGCCCTGCCCGCCCGGCTGCTGCACCGAATGCGTGGCATCGAAGACCACGGGGTAGCCGGTGCGCGCCATCTCGGGCAGGCCGCGGAAGTCCGTCACCAATGTGTTGTAGCCGAAGCTCGCACCACGTTCCGTCAGCAGAATGCGCTCGTTGCCGGTGGAAGCGATCTTGGCGGCGACATGCTTCATGTCCCAGGGCGCCAGGAACTGGCCTTTCTTGACGTTGACGGCGGCACCCGTCTCGCCAGCCGCCAGCAGCAGATCCGTCTGGCGGCAGAGAAACGCCGGGATCTGCAACACGTCCACGGCTTCGGCGACGGGGCGGCACTGCGCCGCATCATGCACGTCGGTCAGAACCGGCACACCGAAACGCTCGCGCACGCCAGCGAGGATGGCGAGGCCCTTGGACAAACCCACGCCACGCTCCGCGCCGCCGGAGGTGCGGTTCGCCTTGTCGAAGCTGCTCTTATAGATGAGCGGAATGCCGGCGGCCGCGCAGATCGCCACTAGCGCCTCGGCCACTTCCAGCGCATGTGCCTCGGATTCGATCTGGCAGGGACCGGCGATGAGGACGAAGGGAAGGTCGTTGCCGACCGCCACGTTACGGATGCGCACGACCGCCATCAGACGAGCCGCGCCTGGCGCACGCAGGCCGCGACGAAGCCCTCGAACAACGGATGCGGATCGAAGGGTTTCGACTTGAGTTCCGGGTGATACTGGACGCCGATGAACCAGGGGTGATCGGGATACTCGATGATCTCAGGGAGGATGCCGTCCGGCGACAGCCCTGAGAACCTCAAGCCCGCCGCTTCGAGCTGTTCGCGGAAATGGATATTGACCTCGTAGCGATGGCGATGCCGTTCCTCGATCGAGGCCGCGCCGTCATAGACCTCGCGCACCAGCGATCCGGCCGCCAGCGTCGCCGGATAGGCCCCGAGTCGCATCGTGCCGCCCAGATCGCCGCCGGCCTCGCGCCGCACCAACTCATTGCCCTGCGCCCATTCGGTGAGCAGCCCCACCACCGCCGTCTCGCAAGGGCCGAATTCGGTGGAAGAGGCACCCGGCAGGCCGGCGAGGTTTCGCGCCGCCTCGATCACCGCCATCTGCATGCCGAAGCAGATGCCGAGGAAGGGCAGCTTGCGTTCGCGGGCAAATCGAACCGCCTCGATCTTGCCCTCGGTGCCACGCTCGCCGAAGCCGCCGGGCACCAGGATGCCGTGGACATCTTCCAGCCGGTGCACGGCGTCGGGCTGCTCGAAGACCTGGCTATCGACCCATTCCAGCCGCACCTTCACGCGGTTGCTGATGCCGCCATGGGCCAAAGCCTCGGCGAGCGACTTATAGCTGTCGAGCAGGTTGGTGTACTTTCCAACGATGGCGACCCGCACCTCGCCTTCCGGCGCGCGAATGGCGTCGAGGATGCCGTGCCAGCGCGAGAGGTCGGGCGCGGGCTCGGTCGGCAGGTGGAAGTGCCGCAGCACCTCCCGGTCCATGCCTTCCTCATGATAGCGCAGCGGCACGGCATAGATCGTATCCACATCCAGCGCCGCGATGACCGCGGAGGGCCGCACGTTG
The DNA here is from genome assembly GCF_009765865.1 of Acidisoma sp. L85. Classification (GTDB taxonomy): domain Bacteria; phylum Pseudomonadota; class Alphaproteobacteria; order Acetobacterales; family Acetobacteraceae; genus Acidisoma. The sequence continues at coordinate 15,002 of NZ_LMUQ01000026.1, read as the reverse complement.
CAGAACAATGCGATCTTGCGCCGCTCGGTTTCGGGAATCGGACGGTCGCAGCGGCATAGCAGCATCTGCGGCTGGATGCCGACATTCAGCAGCTCTTTGACGGAATGCTGCGTCGGCTTGGTCTTCAGCTCTCCGGCCGAGGGGATATAGGGCACCAGCGTGAGGTGAACGAACATGACCTGCTCGGGCCCCAGTTCGTTGCCGAGCTGGCGGATGGCTTCCAGGAAGGGCAGGCTCTCGATGTCGCCGACCGTGCCACCGATCTCGATAAGCACGAAATCCAGCCCCTCGGTGCCCTTCAGGATGGTTTCCTTGATGGCATCCGTGATGTGGGGAATGACCTGGACAGTACCGCCCAAATAGTCGCCGCGACGCTCCTTCGCGATGACTTCGGAATAAATCCGGCCGGTGGTGGCGTTGTCGAGCTTGCCGGCATGGACGCCAGTAAAACGCTCGTAATGGCCGAGGTCGAGGTCGGTTTCGGCCCCATCATCGGTGACGAAGACCTCGCCATGCTGATAGGGGCTCATGGTCCCCGGATCGACGTTGAGGTAGGGGTCGAGCTTGCGCAGCCGCACGGAATAGCCGCGCGTTTGCAGGAGCGCTGCGAGCGCTGCCGCCGCGATGCCTTTGCCGAGAGAGGAAACCACGCCGCCGGTCACAAAGATGAAACGCGTCATGGACGGTCCTCATACACGTCCGCCGCCGGCCGAGGAAACCCCGGCCGGGCGTGACGCAGCCACGCGGCGGTTAAGGTGTTGAGGGCGCTGCGGGAGTCGTGGGAACGGACGGCGCGGCCGGCGCGGCTTTCGCCGCCTTGGAGGCGGGCGCCGCGGGAATAGCCGGAGTCGCGGCCGTTGAGATCGGCGGCGGCGCGCTGAAGATCGAGTTCGCGCCGCCGGAATTGCCGCGGCTCATCAGCGCCAGCACCAGCGATAGCGCGAGAAAGACGGTGGCGAGCGCCGCCGTGGTGCGGGTGAGCAGATTCGCCGTGCCGCGCCCGGTCATGAAGCTGCCCATGCCTTGAGCGCCGCCGATGCCCAATCCGCCGCCCTCACTGCGCTGGATGAGCACGGAGCCGATCAGCGCCAGGGTGACGAGGACATGCACGACCAGCAGGACGGTAAACATAGGAGGCCTTTCGGGGTAGACGGGCGCCTTCTAGAGCATCGGCGCCCGCTTGCAAAACCCGGGCTTCATTATCGTCTTTGGTTTGCCCCTGGTGCCGGCTGGCCACCTGGCTGCGCCGGCCAGAGCCGGTGCCTGATCCAATTCATAGCGGCGGCGCCCATAGCCAAACCAAGGAAGGTATCGCCAACGTTCAAACCGAAATCCGGTAGATACGAGTAGCCCGTATTTTGCTGATTCCCACTTCCGCCCGTTTGCCTAGGCACTAAGCCGGTCTGCCCGGCCACATTCGCGGGAAGTCGCGAGCTGGGGGGCGGGTTCGCCGAAATTCCAAACCTCTCGGCGTTCTGTAGTCCAGCATTGATGACCCCGCGGTTCGGGTCGAAGCGATTTACTTGAGGCAAGTGTCGTCTCCTTCTTCGAAGAAGTTCGACATTGCGAGACAAAAGGTTAACTTAGCGTAGCTTGCCCGGGCGATGCGACAGAGCGGAGTAGTGCCGCATCGCCCAGTACAGTTCCAGTGCCGACGAAGAATTCGCGCCTAGTCGTCGCGGTGCACACGCTCCATGCGCTCATGGCGCTCTTGTGCCTCGATCGAGAGCGTAGCGATCGGCCGCGCCTCCAACCGTCGGAGGCCGATCGGCTCGCCGGTATCCTCGCAATAGCCGTAGGATCCGTTTTCGATCCGCTGCAGCGCCTGGTCGATCTTGGCGATGAGCTTGCGCGCGCGGTCCCGCGTGCGGAGTTCCAGGGCGCGGTCTGTCTCCACACTCGCGCGGTCGGTTATATCGGCCTCGTGGATTCCTCCTTCGGACAGGCTAGCCAGGGTGCCATTTGCCTCTTTGAGGAGGTCGGAACGCCAGCGCAGCAGCTTGCGGCGGAAATACTCGGTATGGAGGGGGTTCATGAACTCCTCCTCCTCGAGCGGCTGGTAGTCTTGTGGCAGCGTCACCATCATGCGGGCTTGATCTCCGCTATCGCACGGCAACCGTTTACGGAATGTATCCGGCCGAGCGAGGCGGCTTATAGCTGCGCCCTCCGGCGCCGCCAAGCAGATTGGCGTAAGTTCAACGTTCTGCAATCTCCCGCCCCCGCGTCATCTCAGAGACCGGGCGGAAGGCGGCGTCCGATCTAGCTCCTGTCGCCTAGAAAACTCTCCAATTTGTCGCGGTCCGGCATGGCGTCCATGCCGCCGGCGGCGGTGGTGGTGATGGCGCCGAAAGCACAGGCCTCGATGCCGATCTTCTCCAGCGAGACCCGCGAGAGATCGAAGCCTGAGTCGAGCAGCCCGGCCAGGAAGGCGGCCATGAAGGCATCACCGGCCCCGGTGGTATCGACGACGCGGACCGGCATGCCCTGCACCGTCACTCGCTCATCAGGCGTCACGATGGTCGCACCCCGCGCGCCGGCCGTGATGGCGGCGACCTGAAGGCCGGGGTGCCACAGGGACCTCAGAGCCTCATGCGGGTCGCTGATCCCGGTGATGGTCGCAAGTTCGTCCTCGCCGATCTTGAGGATATTGGCGGTTCCCACCACTTCCCGCGCCGCCGCGACCATCGCCGCGCGATCGGCCCAGAGGAGCGGGCGAAGATTGGGGTCGGCCGAGATCAGAATCCCCGCCTTGTGCGCGACGGAGATCGCGTGCCGCTGCGCGTCGGCGGAGATCGGGCTGGCCAGCACCAGGCTGTTCACATGGAGAATTCCGGCGGCTCGGATGAGATCCTCCCGCACCTCCTCGACCGAGAAGTTCACGTCGGCGCAGTTCTCCCGATAGAACAGGAAGTCCCGGTCACCGCCGGCATCCAGAGTCACCACTGCCAAGCCGGTGCGATGGACCGGCGAGACGGCGATGCCAGCGATGGAGACGCCCGCCGCCTCGACGGTCGAGGTCAGCAAGCGGCCGAAGGCGTCGGCACCGACCTTGCTCAGCATCGCGACCGAGCGGCCGAGCTTGGCGAGACCGACGGCGGCATTGCCCGGCGCGCCACCGGGCTTCGCGACAAAGCTCAGCCCCTGGCCTTCGTCGGGCAGCGGCACGAGGTCGATCAGCAATTCTCCCAACGAGACAACGTCATGGGCCATGTGCGGTCCCCTCCCATCCACCGCCGCTTAAGTTGCGCCGGTGGGACAGGTAACATGAGCGACCTCGTGCCAGACGCCAAGCCGCCCGACCCTGCGCCATGGCCGCGCGGATCAAACTCTCCGGCGGCTGAGGAGCCCACAGGCGACCAGCGCCAGAAGCGCAGCGCGGCGCGGTCCGGGCTTGGCGCGCAGACCTCGGCGCAAGCTGGAAACGCCTGCCCGGCGGCGGCCCCGCCGCAGCAGTTCCCATCCAACGGTCCAGCTCACCTCCGCCGCCGCGACGCGAACGAGACGCTCGAGCCTGGCCGGGCCTAGCCGGATCGCGAGCTGGCGGTTGGTGGCGATCGCCGCCAAAGCCGGACGATAGGCGGCGGGATCAGCCGCGAAGCGTCGCATGGCGCTGCCGTCGCGGCGACGCACGAAGAGGACGGGCGGACCGCTGACCGCGACGAAACGTCCGCGCAGCGCCAGTCTCGTCCAGAATTCCCAGTCCTCGCCAAAGCTCAGCTCCCGGCGGAAGTGGCCTGCCTTCATCCAGGCCGAGCTGCGGATGAGCACATGGCCGCCATTCACGAATATATTGCCGCGTATGAGCCTGGGCAGCAGATCGGCCGGAGCGGCCGGCGCATGCCGCTCCACTTTCCCCGGCCGCCGAGGTGTCGCGCCTTCCGCGACAAAGGCATAGGGCGCGTGGGCGGCGACAGCGGACGGATCCGCCATCAGGGCAGCAGCGAGCCGCGCCAGAGCGTTTGGCGCGAGCCAGTCATCCGCATCCAGAAACAGCAGCGCATCGGGCGCCCCCGCCCCCGCTGAAGCCGCGTTGCGGGCCGCGGAGACACCCTGGGCCGCCTGTCTTAGCTGAAGGATACGGGGATCGTTGTAGCGCGCTGTGACCTCTCCGGTGCGATCGGTCGAGCCGTCATCGACAACGACAAGCGTCCAGTTGCGATGAGTTTGAGCCATGACCGACTCGATCGCATAAGCCACATAGGCGGCGACGTTCCGCGCAGCGATGAGGACGGCGATGTGCACTGCCATATCGATACGATATAGCAACGTAACGTCACAGCAAAGGTTTCCGGAGGGTCGCCTAGCTGCCGGGGATCATGGAGCAGCCTGGGCGGACCACACGTTCCGCCCAGTGCGAATGTCAGGCGCTGACGGCTTGAGGGGCGGCCTCGGGCTCGACCAGACCCTTCTCGGCGAAAAGGGTCGCCAGCTCGCCGGCCTGGAACATCTCGGTAATAATGTCGCAGCCCCCGATGAATTCGCCCTGGACGTAGAGCTGCGGCACGGTCGGCCAGTTCGAGAACTGCTTGATGCCGTCGCGCAGAGCAGGGTCTTCGAGCACATTCGCGGTCTTGAACGGCACGTTCATGTGGCTGAGGATCTGCACTACGCGGGCGGAGAATCCGCATTGCGGAAACATCGCGGTGCCCTTCATGAACAGCATGACGGGGTTCTCGGCGATATCCTTTTGGATCCGCTCCGTAACGAGGCTCTGGGACATTGTCTGATCTTCCTTATTCGGGCGCCGAGGTCTGCAAGGCCAAGGCATGCAATTCGCCGCCCATGCGTCCTTGCAAGGCGGCGTAAATCAGCTGGTGCTGCTTCAGGCGGGATAAGCCACGAAACTGCTCACTGACCACTGTAGCAGCGTAGTGGTCACCATCCCCCGCCAAATCCTCGACGGTCACCCGCGCGTCGGGAATAGCCGCCAGAATGAGGCTCTCGATCGCGCCGGCCGACATCGCCATCGTGTTTTCCTCGGTTCACGCCATCCATTCGGCAAAGAAGCGCCCATGCGCCTCCCGTAGTGTAGCCAAGGATATCGAAACGCCGCCAGGCAAAGTCAAATCCCGGCCGCCGGATCGGCCGATGAGCCGGGCGGAAATACCGGCCGTATGCGCCGCCGAGAGTAGCGGTGTGCCATCGGCGAGCGCCACCACATACCGGGCCTGATCCTCGCCGAACCAAAAGCCATGCGCCGTGACGGCGTCCGGCTGGTCGAGCAGCGCCACGCCCGTATCGCCCGCCAGCGCCATCTCGGCGACCGCGATCAGCAGGCCGCCATCCGAGACGTCGTGGCAGGCAGCCACATCGCCCGCCGCGATCTGGTGGCGCACGAAGTCACCATGCCGACGTTCCCGCACCAGATCGACAGGCGGCGGCGCGCCTTCCTCCCGCCCGGCGATCTCGCGCAGCCAAAGAGATTGGCCGAGCCAGCCGCCATCCTCGCCGACCACGACCAGGTCGAGCCCCGGCGTCAGCGCGATGCCCCGCGCCCGGGCCGCATCCTCGATCACGCCCAGGCCGCCGATGGCCGGTGTCGGCAAAATGCCGCGGCCCTCAGTTTCGTTGTAAAGGCTTACGTTTCCGGAAACGACGGGGAAGTCGAGCGCGGTGCAGGCCGCCGCCATGCCCTGGATGGCCGCCGCGAACTGGCCCATGATCTCGGGCTTCTCGGGATTGCCGAAGTTCATGTTGTCGGTCACGGCCAGCGGGCGAGCACCCGTCGCGGTGATGTTGCGCCAGGCCTCAGCCACCGCCTGAGCGCCGCCGGTGCGGGGATCCGCCTGGCAATAGCGCGGCGTACAGTCGGTGGTGAGCGCCAGCGCGCGGCGGGAACCCTCGATCCGGACGATGGCGGCATCGGCGGCGCCCGGCCGCTTCACCGTCTGGCCGCCCACCGCCGCGTCATACTGGTTCCAGATCCAGGCGCGCGAGCACAGGTCCGGGCAGGCGATGAGCGTCAGCAGCGCGTCCTTCAATGAGACAGGGCTTTCGATCGCCGCGTGATCGAGTACTGCTGGTGCCACTGGCAGGATGAAGGGCCGCCGGTACAGCGGCGCCTCATCGGCCAGCGGCTGTAGCGGGATATCGGCCTCGATCTGGCCCTTATGGGAGACCACGATGTGGCCGGTATCCGTGATACGGCCGATCACCGCGAAGTCGAGATCCCATTTCTCGAAAATCGCCCGCGCCACGCCTTCCCGCGCCGGGTCCAGCACCATGAGCATGCGTTCCTGGCTCTCGGACAGCATCATCTCATAGGCCGTCATGGCGGTCTCGCGCTGCGGCACCGCATCGAGGTCGAGCGAAATGCCGACGCCACCCTTGCCTGCCATCTCGACCGCCGAACTGGTGAGGCCGGCAGCGCCCATGTCCTGGATGGCGATGATCGCATCGGTCGCCATGAGTTCGAGGCAAGCCTCGATGAGCAGCTTCTCGGTGAAAGGATCGCCGACCTGCACGGTCGGGCGCTTCTCCTCCGAATCGGCGGCGAATTCGGCCGAGGCCATGGTCGCGCCGTGGATGCCGTCCCGCCCGGTCTTGGAGCCGACATAGACCACGGGGTTGCCCTGGCCTGCGGCGGCCGAGAGGAAGATGCGGTCGCGCGGGGCGATGCCAACGGTCATCGCATTGACCAGCGGATTGCCGTCATAGGCGGCGTGGAAATTCACCTCGCCGCCCACGGTGGGCACGCCGACGCAATTGCCGTAGCCGCCGATACCGCGCACGACGCCATCGACCACGCGCTTGGTGCGGGGATTCTCGGGGCGCCCAAAACGCAACGCGTTGAGATTGGCGATCGGCCGCGCGCCCATCGTGAAGACATCGCGCAGGATGCCGCCGACGCCGGTGGCGGCGCCCTGGTAGGGTTCGATGAAGCTCGGGTGGTTGTGGCTCTCCATCTTGAAGATGGCGGTGAGGTTGTCACCGATATCGACCACGCCCGCGTTCTCTCCAGGGCCGTGGACGACCCAGGCGGCCTTGGTCGGCAATTCCTTCAGCCAGACGCGGGACGATTTGTAGGAGCAATGCTCCGACCACATCACACTGAAGATGCCGAGTTCCGTCAGACTGGGCGTGCGGCCCATGATGGTAAGGACGCGAGCATATTCCTCGGCGTTCAGGCCGAAGGAGCGGGCGAGGTCAGCATCGATTGGGCGGCTGCTCATGCGGCCAGCGCCTCCGCGAGACCGGCGAACATCGGCTTACCGTCCTCGCCGCCGATCAGCGCTTCCACCGCATCCTCGGGATGCGGCATGAGGCCGAGCACGCGGCGGTTCTCGGAACAAATGCCGGCGATGGCGCGGGCGCTGCCGTTCGGGTTGGCGTCCGGCGCTACCGTGCCGTCCCGGCGGCTGTAGCGGAAGACCACCCGCCCCTCGCCTTCCAGCCGGTCGAGAGTCTCCTCGTCGGCGGCGTAGTTGCCGTCGCCGTGGGCGAGGATGACGCGGATCGATTGGCCCTGGACGTAGCCGCGGCTGTAGATGGTGTCGGTGCTCTCGACGCGGATGTGGTGGTCCTGCGCGAGGAAGCGGAGGCCGGCGTTGCGCAGTAGCGCGCCTGGCAGCAGCCCGGCCTCGGTCAGGATCTGGAAGCCGTTGCAGACGCCGAGAACATGGCCGCCGGCCGACGCGAAATCGCGCACCGCGCGCATGACCGGAGACTGCGCGGCCATCGCGCCGCAGCGCAGATAGTCGCCATGGCTGAAGCCGCCGGGCAGGACCACGAGGTCGAGCGGCGGAAGTGTCGTGTCCTTGTGCCAGATGATCACCGGCTCTCGCCCGCCATTGGCGGCGGCTAGTGCGATGGCGATGTCACGCTCGCGATTGGTGCCGGGGAAAAGGACGATGCCGGCGCGGAAGGCCATGGTCAGGCGATCTCCACCTTGAAGCTTTCGATGACAGTGTTCGCGAGCAGTTTCCGCGACATTTCCTCGGCTGCCGCTTGGGCCTTCGCGGCGTCGGTTTCGGCTAGTTCGATCTCGATGACCTTGCCGGCGCGGACCTCGCCGATTCCGGAAAACCCCAGAGTTCCAAGCGCATGGCCGATGGCCTTGCCTTGCGGGTCGAGGACGCCGGTCTTCAGCATGACGGTAACGATGGCTTTCATTTGGCTCTCCGGCGAAGCGTAGAATCTCTACAACCCGTCATGCTCGGGGAAGGCCGAGCATCCACGTCTGGCTTGCTTTGCGAATGCAAGGCGTGGATGGCACGCATTCGCGTGCCATGACGAGGAAGTGGGGTGCCTTCGCGTGCCAAGACGGGAGGGTCGCATGCCATGACGGGGCGAGCCCCTCACTGCATCATCTCCGGCCCCTTCATGTCGCGCATGCCGGCCTCGGGCAGGATGCCGAGGCGGCGGGCAACTTCCTGATAGGCTTCCTCGACCTTGCCGAGGTCGCGGCGGAACCGGTCCTTGTCCATCTTCTCGTTGGTCTTGCTGTCCCAGAGACGGCAGTTATCCGGACTGATCTCGTCGGCAAGGACGATGCGCATATCCTCGTTTTCCCAGAGCCGGCCGAATTCCAGCTTGAAGTCTACAAGGGTGATGCCGACGCCGAGGAACAGGCCAGTCAGGAAGTCGTTCACGCGCAGCGTCAGCGAGACGATGTCGTCCATATCCGGTGGGGCGGCCCAGCCGAAGGCGGTGATATGCTCCTCAGCGACCATCGGATCGTTGAGCGCGTCGTTCTTGTAGTAGAATTCGATGATGCTGCGCGGCAAGCGGGTGCCCTCCGGAATGCCAAGCCGGGTCGATAGGCTGCCCGCCGCGACATTGCGCACGACGACTTCGAGGGGGATTATCTCAACCTCGCGAATGAGTTGCTCGCGCATGTTGAGACGGCGAATGAAGTGCGTGGGAACGCCGATCTCGCCCAGGCGCGTCATCAGAAACTCGCTAATGCGGTTATTCAGCACGCCCTTGCCGGTGATGACGCCCTTCTTCTGGGCGTTGAAGGCGGTGGCGTCATCCTTAAAGTATTGTACGAGCGTGCCGGGCTCCGGTCCTTCGAACAGGATCTTCGCTTTGCCCTCATAGAGCTGTCGGCGACGGGCCATTGGCGGGATCCTCAGGGCTTGCCGGCACACGGGGAGGCGCCGCCGGATCATGGGTATCTCGCGCGCTATAGCAGTGGGCCAGGACAGCGACCAGAGAGGCACGACATGACAGCCTCGCACGAGCGAGGCTCTCATAAACATATAAGCAAGTTATTATGTTAGTAAGCTAGACATGGGTTAGTGGCCCGCTAACAAATTGCACCTATCCTGGCAGCGCAGCATCAACGTGATGTAACGCACTGCTTCACGAGGAGACACTGTGGGAAATCATTTTGCGTGCGGCGGGCGAGCATCGGAAGCCGGAGGGACTCACAGCTCTCTCAGTGAACGCTACTGGGAGCATTCTGCCGTCGACGACGCGGTATGGCGAGCCGCCCAAAACGCGGCGAAAGCGTCGGAAGTCGTGCGCGGAGCCAATCGGTCGGACTCGCCTTATCCACATAACAGAAGCTTCACGCGGGCGCCGAACTAGCCTGTCACCGCCCACATATCCTCTCGCCGTCCCGTCACTCCAAGCCTCTGCGCGGCCGTATAACGCGATCCTTATATAACGCCCGGCGCCGCCGCAGCGATCGCCAGGAAATCTGCGGCGACCAGGCTGGCGCCGCCGACCAGGGCGCCGCCGACTTCCGGTAGTTTCAGGATCTCGGCGGCGTTGCCCGGCTTGACCGAACCGCCATACAGAATCCGAACCGCGGCGCCCTGCTCATGCGCGCCGAGCAGGTGGTCGCGGATGACGCGATGCATGCAGACGATATCGTCGAGGGTCGGGACGCGGCCGGTGCCGATCGCCCAGATCGGCTCATAGGCGATGACGCCCGCGAAATCCTCGCAGAGGCTGCCAGCGAGCTGGCGCTCCACTACAGCCTCAGCCTGGCCGGCGGCCCGCTCGGCACCCGATTCGCCCACGCAGATGATGGCAACAAGCCCGGCCGCGACGGCCGCGCGCGCCTTGGCGGCAACCAACTCGTCGGTTTCACCCTGGTCGGCCCGGCGCTCGGAATGGCCGAGGATCACGAAGCTCGCCCCTACATCGCGCAGCATGGCGGCGGAAATTTCGCCTGTGTGGGCGCCCTGCGTCTCGGCATGGCAATCCTGGCCGCCGATCGCGATGCCGGAATGCTCCAGAATGGCCGCGACCGCCGCGATCTGCGTCGCTGGCGGGCAAACCAGCATCTCGGGAGCCAGAGCGCCGACACCCTTTCGTAGTGCCTGCGCAAGCTCCGCCGACTCCGCGGTTAGCCCATGCATTTTCCAGTTGCCGGCGATCAAGGGGCGCATCGTCATTCTCTCCGTGCAGGCCCCGGCAGATAGGACGGCCGGAGGGAACTGGCAAACACTGGCTCGCATGCCTATGGTGCGCGCCCCTCATCACAGCCAGGTTCGTGACCACCTATGCTCGCCCTCCTCCGCCGCTCCCTCAATACCTGGCCCGCCCGGATCCTCTTCATCGTCCTCGTCGCGTCCTTCGCGGTCTGGGGGGTGGGCGACGTGGTGCGCAACCTCGGCAATGACGGTTCGGCGGCGCGGGTCGGCAGCACGCGGATAAGCCCGCAAGCCGCCGATCAGGCGTTTCGCCAGCAGATACAGCAGACCGCCCAGCAACTGGGCGGCCCCGACCAGATCACGCCGCCGATGCGCATGATGATCGCCGAGCAGGCGACGGCGCGGCTGGTTGCCCAGGCGGCGATCGACCAGATGGCCCAGCGCCTCGGCCTCGCCGCGCCCGACGCCGCTCTGAGGACGGAAGTCTACGGCATGGACGTGTTCCAGGACGCGCAGCACCAGTTCAACCGCGCGCGGTTTGACCAGGTGTTGCAGCAGAACGGCATGACCGAGGGCGAGTTCCTCGACCTTATGCGCGCGCAGCTCATGCGCAACCAATTACTCAACACCGTCCGCGCTTCGGCAACGGCGCCGGCGACGATGGTGCGCACCGCCTATGCGATCCAGAACGAGGCGCGGATCGTGCGCTTCGTCACCCTGCCCTTCTCCGCCGCTCCGCCGCCCCCGACGCCGACACCGGCGGAATTGCAGCGTTGGTATCGCAACCACCCGCAGGATTTCAGCGCGCCGGAATATCGCCACATCGCGGTGGCGGTGCTGTCGCCGGACGCGGTCGCGCGCGGCATCACGGTGTCCGACGCCGATATCCGGCCGCTCTACCAGCAGGCGAGCGCTGCCCAGACCAAGGTCGAGACCCGCAGCATCAACGCGGTGGTGGCCTCCGACGAGGCGACGGCGAAACGCCTCGCCGCCACCTGGTCGGCCGGCGCCGACTGGGACGCGATGCAGAAGGCCGCGAGCGCTGCTGGCGCCAATGCGATCCAACTGCCCGACACCACCGCCGCCCAGGTACCAAGCCCCGAGATCGCCGACGCGGCCTTCGAGGCGGCGGCGAATGTGGTGAGCGCGCCGATCCATACCGGCAGCGGCTGGGCGGTGATCGAGGTCACCGGCATCAAGCCTGGCGGCGCACCAGGCTTCGAATCGATGGCGCCCGCCTTGCGCCAGCAGGTGGCGCGCGAGCGCGCCGTCGCGCTGGTCGAGCAGCGGGTAAATGCGTTCCAGGACGCGCTGGCAGGCGGTACGCCGCTGGACAAGCTTCCGGGCGATCTCGGACTCGTCGGATTGCAGGGGTCGGTTGATACCAACGGCATCTCGCCCGAGGGCCAGCCTGTGCCGATCCCCGGCGCCGCTGCCTTGCGCGCGGCGGTGGTGGCGCAGGCATTCAAGCAGGGCGTGAACCAGAAGGCGGCGCTCATCAACGGCCCCGATCACAGCTATTTCGCCCTGGTCGTGGACGGCATCACCCCCGCCGCGCAGCGCGACTTCTTGGCGGTGCAGCCGCAGGTCCTCGCCGCTTGGACGCATGCCGCGATCCGCCGCGAGCAGGAAACCGTCGCGGCCGGTCTGCTCGGCGCCATGCAATCGGGCCGGACCCTGCAAGGCGCGGCTTCGCCGTTGAATCTCACCGTGCAGACGAGCGGGCCGATCACCCATAACGGCGCGCTACCGCCGGGTATTCCGCAAAACCTCGTCACGCCGCTCTTCGGGCTGACGGTGGGCGAAAGCTCAATGGTTGAGACGCCCGATGGCTTCGTGGTCGCGGTGCTCGACAGCATCCAGAGGCCCGATCCGAGCAAGGACCCGGTGGGTTACGACCAGTTGAAGACGCAGCTATCCGGCACCGTCTCCAGCGATATGCAGGCGATTTTCGCGGGCGCGGTGACGGCACGGGCCAATCCGCACGTCAATCAAGCCGTCATCCAGCAGATCGCCCAGCCGTGACCGAGCCCTCGAACGCGACGGGCGCACGAGGCGCCGCGCACAACACCCCTAAACCAAGGACCCCGCTCGCATGACCGCCGAGACCATGGCCGCCGCCTTCCGTGCCGCGTATCAGGCAGGACGGGGCGCGCTGGTGTGGCGGGACAGCCCGGCGGATCTCGAAACGCCCGTCGGTGCTTTTCTCAAGCTGGCCCATGGCCGGCCCTATTCCTTCCTGCTTGAAAGCATTGAGGGCGGCGCCTCGCGTGGCCGCTATTCCATCATCGGCATGGCGCCCGATCTGGTGTGGCGCTGCCGCGACGGGCGGGCCGAGCTGAACGCCAATGCGCTCGGCACGCCCGAGACCTATGCCGTGGATGACGCCGCACCGCTCGATAGCCTGCGGGCGCTGGTGGCGCGCACAAGGCTCGACCTGCCGCCCGGATTGCCGCCGATGGCGGGCGGGCTGGTCGGCTACCTCGCCTACGACATGGTGCGGCTGATGGAGCGGCTGCCGGAGAAGAATGCCGATGCGCTCGGCGTGCCCGACGCGATCCTGACGCGCCCGACCCTCTTTGCCATATTCGACAATGTGCGGGACGTGCTGACCCTCGCCGCGCCGATCTATCCCCGGCCCGGCATCGATGCCGAGGCCGCTTTGAGGCTGGCCGAGGGGCGGCTCGATGAGGCGGAGACGGCGCTGCAACAGCCGTTGCCACCCTCGGCGCCGGCGAAACCCATCGATCCGCTGCCCGAGCCGCGCTCGAATATGAGCAAAGACGAGTTCATGGGCATCGTCGAGCGAATGAAGGAATACATCGTCGCCGGCGATATCTTCCAGGCGGTGCCGAGCCAGCGCTACTCGGTGCCCTTTCCGCTGCCCTCTCTCGCCCTTTACCGGGCGTTGCGCCGCATCAACCCGGCGCCGTTCCTGTTCCATCTCGACTTTCCGGGCTTCGCGGTGGTCGGCAGCAGCCCCGAGATCCTGGTGCGCTACCGAGACGGCGACGTGACCATCCGGCCCCTCGCCGGCACCCGGCCGCGCAACGCATCGCCTGAAGAGGATGCGCGGCTGGAGGCCGAGTTGCTCGCCGATCCGAAGGAGCGCGCGGAGCATCTCATGCTTCTCGACCTGGGGCGGAACGATGTCGGGCGGGTCGCCGAGCCAGGCTCGGTCGAGGTGACGCAGAGCTTCGTGATCGAGCGGTTCAGCCATGTCATGCACATCTCCTCCAACGTGCGCGGCAAGCTCAAGGCGGGGCTGACGGCGCTGGACGCCCTGGTCGCCGGTTTTCCGGCTGGCACACTAACGGGTGCGCCGAAGGTGCGGGCGATGGAGATCATCGAGGAGCTGGAGCCCACGCGGCGCGGCATCTATGGCGGCTGCATCGGCTATTTCGCGGCCGACGGCACGATGGATACCTGCATCGGCCTGCGGACCGCCGTGGTGAAGGATGGCGTCATGCATGTGCAGGCCGGGGGCGGCGTGGTGGCGGATAGCGTGCCCGAACTCGAATACGAGGAAAGCCGGCACAAGGCGCGCGCCCTGTTCCGCGCGGCCGAGGAAGCGGTGCGCTTCGCGGTCAAGGCCCGCGGCACAGGTTAACGCCGCCGCGGCCCGTTTCCTGCATAGCGAAAAAGGGAGACACCTTCTAAAGTCCGCGCCGGCTCCCGATATGCCCACTAACGCTCTCAGGAGACCGCAAGATGCAGATCCGGCTTGGCTACGAAATCGCCTTCCAGGTTCCGCAGCCGACGCCGATGGTGCTCATGCTGAATGTCCGGCCCGAACGGGCCATGGATCTCCATGCGCCGGACATCATCAAATGCGAACCCGAGCTGCCGGTTTTCCAATATTACGACAGCTTCGGGAACCTTTGCAGCCGGGTCTTTGTGCCGCCGGGTGAAATACGTTTCAGCACCGATACGGTGATCAACGATCCTGGCGTGTTGGATGATTACGAGCCTGACGCCGTGCAGAACGCGGTCGAAGACCTGCCGCCGGAAACACTCCAATTCCTGCTCGGCAGCCGCTATTGCGAGACCGAGAAGCTCTCCGACCTTGCCTGGCGGGAGTTCGGCCATATTCCGCCCGGCTGGGGACGCGTCGCGGCGATTGTCGAATACGCGAACAACCGTATCACCTTTAACTATAACGACGCGCGCAACACGCGGACCGCCTATGAGGGCTGGCAGGAGCAGAAGGGCGTCTGCCGCGATTTCGCGCATCTGGCACTTACGCTGTGCCGCTGCATGAATATTCCGGCGCGTTACTGCACCGGCTATCTCGGCGATATCGGCGTGCCCAAGGATACCGCGCCGATGGATTTCAGCGGCTGGTTCGAGGCTTATCTCGGCAACCGCTGGTATACCTTCGATGCACGGCACAACCGGCGCCGCATCGGCCGCGTGCTGATCGGCATCGGGCGTGATGCGGCCGACGTCGCGATCTCCACGATCTTCGGGCCGAGTTTGTTGACGACGTTCCTCGTCACGACGGATGAGGTTCCAGGCTAGGAGTTCCGCGTGGGGCGGAATTCGTTCCGGCCCTTCCGCCGTCTAGTGTGTGATGACCCTAGTGTCCTGATTCCGAAGTTTCTATCCACATCTCTGCTGGACGTCGACGGTTCTTTGGCAGAAGCGCTGGATTGACGCCAAGATGTCGTCTGC
>NZ_LMUQ01000024.1:31174-170274 GCF_009765865.1 Acidisoma sp. L85 | reverse complement strand
TGATGCCGACATCCATGACCGTCGCGCCCGGCTTGATCCAGTCGCCGCGCACCATCTCCCGCTGGCCGACCGCCGCGACCAGGATATCCGCCTGGCGGCAAACCGCCGGCAGGTCGCGGGTGCGGGAATGCGCGATCGTGACGGTGCAGCTTTCCCGCAGCAGCAAGGCGGCCATCGGCTTGCCGACGATGTTCGAGCGCCCGAGCACCACCGCCCGCAGCCCCGAGAGGTCACCAAGCTCCGCCTTGAGCATCAGTAGGCAGCCGAGCGGCGTGCAGGGCACCAGCCCCGGCAGCCCGGTCGCGAGGCGCCCGGCATTGATGACGTGGAAGCCATCGACGTCCTTGTCCGGATCGATGGCGTCGAGCACGCGCGTGCTGTCGATGTGCTTCGGCAGCGGCAGTTGCACCAGGATGCCGTGGATGGCGGGATCCGCGTTCAGCGATGCCACCAGTGCGAGCAGATCGGCCTCCGCCGTTTCCGCCGGCAGCCGGTGCTCCACCGAATGCAGCCCGACTTCCAGCGTGGTCCGGGCCTTGTTGCGGACATAGACCTGGCTCGCGGGGTCTTCGCCCACCAGCACGACGGCGAGGCCGGGCACGAGACCACTCGCGGCCTTCAACGCCGCTGCCTCGCTCGTGACCTCGGCCAGAATCTTCGCGGCGAAGGCGCGGCCGTCGATCAGCCGGGTCTCGATCAGCTTGGTCGCAGTCATGGCAAGCCTCAGTCGGTGAAGACGACGGTGCGGCCGCCATTGAGGAGGACTCGGCCATCGAGATGGAAGCGCACGGCGCGGGCCAGCACGCGCCGCTCGATGTCGCGGCCCTTGCGGACCAGATCCTCGGGCGTATCGGCGTGGGTAATGCGCTCGACATCCTGCTCGATGATCGGACCCTCATCGAGGTCGCTCGTCACGTAATGGGCGGTGGCGCCGATCACCTTCACGCCGCGGCTATGCGCCTGATGATAGGGCTTGGCGCCCTTGAAGCCCGGCAGGAAGGAGTGGTGGATATTGATGCAGCGGCCCGTCAGCTTTGCCGTGAGCCCGTCCGACAAAACCTGCATGTAGCGCGCGAGCACGACAAGGTCGGTGCGGGTTTCCTGCACCAGGCCCCAGAGCTCGGCCTCCTGCTCCATCTTCGTCGTGCGGGTGATCGGCAGGTGGTGGAAGCGGATGCCGCTGAGGTCGATCCCCGCATAGGTCTCGCGCGAGTGGTTCGCGACGATCGCGGTGATCTCCATCGGCAATTCGCCGTTGCGCCAGCGATAGAGCAGATCGACGAGGCAGTGATCGAACTTCGAGACCAGAAGCATGACCCGCTTCTTCTCCGCGCGGTCGCGCAGCGTCCATTCCATGCCGAAACGGTCCGCGATGGTGCCGAAGCCGTCCCTGAACTCACGCTCGAAATCGGTGCCGCTCTCCGTCGAGGGGGCGAAGACGACGCGCATGAAGAAGCGATCGGTCTCCTCGTCGTCGAACTGCTGCGCTTCCAGGATATTGCCGCCGGTCTCGAACAGATGCGTCGTCACGGCCGCGACGATGCCGGGGCGGTCCGGGGAGGCAATGGTCAGCACGTAATGCGGCTGGGACAGGGTGGGCTGGGACATTGTGAGCGAGGCTCCGGATGTGACGGAGATGAAGGAGAGGGCAGCAGGTTAAATACGGCAGGGCGACTATGGCGCGCGGACGGCGGCGACCCGAACGTTGTCTTGACCCGTCCCGCTAGTAATCCGCTTCCTTGTCTCCGTTTTTGCCGCCCGCGCCAATCTCCGCTGTGTCGCGGACCACGCCGCGAACCGGAAGGCGGAATGTGCCGGGGCCGAACATGTGTCCGCGATCGGCTTTCGCCTGAAGATAGGCGCGGTTGGCGTCCGTCACGTAAACGCCGGTGCGGCGGACCTCGGCGACGTCGATCCCGGCCGCTCGCAATGCCGCGACTTTGTCGGGATTGTTAGTGAGCAGCCGGATGCGCGAAACATCCAGCGCCTGAAGCATCGCGGCGGCGATGCCGTAGTCCCGCGCGTCCTCCGGAAGGTTGAGGCGGCGATTGGCGGCATAGGTGTCGAGGCCGCGATCCTGCAAAAGATACGCATCGAGCTTGGCATAGAGGCCGATGCCGCGGCCCTCCTGACGCAGATACAGCAGGATCCCGCCTTCTTCGGCGAGCAGCCCGATCGCCTCATGCAGCTGATGGCCGCAGTCGCAGCGGGCGGAGGCAAAGACGTCTCCGGTAAGGCATTCCGAGTGAAGGCGCACGAGCGTCGGGCGCGTCGCGTCCGGGTGGCGGCCGGAGAAGCGAAGCGCCACGTGCTCTTGCCCGTCGAGTCCGTCAAAACCAATGAACTCAGCCTCGACGCCGTCCGGACCCATGGGGATCAGCACCGGCGCACGTGCGACGCATGGCTGGCCGACAGCCGCCAAAGCCGGGCGAGTGGGGATATGTGTCATGCCGTCACCGGTGGCGGAGCTTTGGGTGGCGTGGCCCGGATGGGGGCAATATTGAGAGGCTCATAGGTTTCCAGCACGTCGTCGTCATATTGCTCGCGCGCGATCATACGCAGGTGCGGCGCGTCCGCCAGTCTATCCAGGCCGAGGCCGCGCAGGGCAGGCAAGCCGTTGTCGCCCAGCAGGATCGGCGCGCGATGCCAGGCCAGGCGATCCACCAGGCCCCCGCGCAGCAAGGCACCGGCAATCCCGGCACCCCCTTCGCAGAGGATCGAGGTCAGTCCGAATTGCGCGAGCCGCGCCAAGCCCTCGACAAGATCGAGGTTTCCGGCCTGGTCGCGCGGGCCACGGATGATCGTCGCCCCAAGCGCGGTGAGACTAGCGGCTCTCTCCTCCTGCGCATCCTCGGCAGTAAGGAGGATGAGCGCGTGATCCCGCGCCTGGCTCGCGACGCGGCTTTCGGGTGGTGTGCGTAGCGTGCTGTCGGCCACCACGCGCCAGCGCGGCCGGTCGGTGAAGCCATCCAGCGTGCAACGCAGCGTCGGGTTATCCGCCACTACCGTGCCGATACCGACCATTACGGCGTCATGCGCGGCGCGCATCTGCTGCACGACCCCACGCGCAGCGGGGCCAGTGATCCAGCGGCTCTCGCCTGAGCGCATGGCGATACAGCCGTCCAGACTGACGCCAAGCTTGAGCGTCACCCAGGGCAGGCCGCGCGTCACACGCTTGGCGAAGCCCGCGATGATCGCCTCCGCCTCCTCCGCCATCAGCCCGGTATCGACCGTTATGCCGGCCGCGCGGAGGCTCTCGATCCCCCGGCCCTGGACGCGGGGATCGGGATCATGGGCATGGGCGACCACGACACGCGCCACTCCGGCGGCGATCAATGCGCCGGCGCAAGGCGGGGTATGGCCCTGGTGCGCGCAAGGCTCCAGCGTGACATACGCTGTCGCCCCTCGCGCTGCTTCGCCTGCCGCCAGCAGCGCCACGGCTTCGGCATGGGGCCGGCCACCCGGCTGCGTGGCGCCCCGCGCGATGACCCGGCCGTCCCGCATGATGACGCAGCCGACGGCGGGGTTGGGCGCCGCGGTACCGAGTGCGCCGCGCGCGAGGGCTATGGCCTCCGCTATTCCGGCACGGTCGAGGTCGCTCCAGTCCGTCATCGCGCGGCAACCGATTCGGGGAAGGGCAGCAACAGCGTCGCCCGGCCGCAAGCGACGCCGAGATAGGCGCCCGCGACGATATCGCCGAGGAAGTGGAAATCGCCGCCGAGCAGGCCAATAGCGGTGAGCACGACAAGTGCCGCCCAAAGCCAGCGCAGCCTTGGCGCCCGCCACCACAGCACGCCCGCCATCGCACTGATCGCTGTGGTGTGGCCGGAGGGGAAAGCGGACCAGCCGATGCCGCCGTGGAACGGAAAGAAACCGTATGTCCCGTCGTGGATGAAGGAGGGGTTGTGGTGGCTCCAGGTCTCCGGCCATGTGCGGCCGAAGGCGTATTTGAGCTGATCCTTGAAGGCGATGGCGATCGTCACCGCCAGGGCACAGGCGATCGCGGTCCAGCCGTCCTCGCCCGGACGCCAGCCTCGCCAGGCTGCAAGCGCGAAGCAAACCAATGCCGGACCGGCAAGGTTGAGCGGGACCTGGCCGACCCCGGCCAGCGGCACGAAGAGCAGGCTGCGGCCGAAAGCATCATGCACGAAGCGGGCGATCGGCCGATCCATAACCACCACCGCGAGCAGGACCAGCACCACGCCGGACAGCACCGCCAAGGAGAAGCCGCCGACCGTGGGCGGTGGCGGCCGCAGGGTCGCGCTCACCCCTTGTTGCGCATCAACCGCGCCTTGTCCCGCTGCCAGTCGCGCGCGGCGATGGCGTGCCGCTTATCCTCTTTCTTCCGCCCCTCGCCGACACCGAGCAGAACCTTGGCGACACCGCGATCATTGAAGTGGATTTGCAGCGGCACCAGCGTCACCCCGTCGCGCGCCACGGCACCGGCGAGCTGATTGATCTGCTTATGCTTCAGCAGCAGTTTGCGCGGCGCCCTGGGCTCGAAGCGCGACAGCACGCCGGCCTGATATTCCGGAATGTAGCAGTTGAAGAGCCAAAGCTCGCCCTCGCGCTCGCCGGCCCAAGCTTCGGTCAGTGTGGCGCGGCCATGGCGCAGCGACTTCACCTCGGCGCCCTTCAGCACCAGGCCTGCCTCGACGGTTTCCTTGATCGCATAATCGAAACGCGCCTTGCGGTTCTGCGAGGCGATGCCGTGCGAGATCAGGCCCGACTTCGATTTTTCCTTGGCTTCGGCCATGTCAGTTGATCAGGCCCACCTCGGCCATGGCATCCCGCACCGCCGAGCGCGTCTCGGGCGCCACCGGTGCCAGAGGCAGACGGCAATCAGGCGCGCCGAAGCCCAGCAAATGCGCCGCGTATTTCACCGGACCGGGATTGGTCTCCACGAACATCGCGTCATGCAGCGGCGTCAGGCGGTGCTGGATGGCGATGGCGTCCCGCACCCGATCCTCCGACCAGGCGACATGCATTTCGCTCAGCAACCGCGGCGCCACGTTGGCGGTCACGCTGATGCAGCCGACGCCCCCGGCCGCGAGATGGGCGATGGCGGTGTGGTCCTCGCCCGAGAGCTGGCAGAAAGTGGCGCCGCAGGCGCGGCGGATCTGCATCGGCCGCGCGAGATTGGCGGTCGCATCCTTCACGCCGATGATGTTGGGATGGAGCGCCAGCCGCGCCATCGTCGCGACGCTCATATCGACCACGCTGCGACCGGGAATATTGTAGATGATCACAGGGATATCGGCCTGATCGGCGATCGCCTCGAAGTGCAGGTAAAGCCCTTCCTGGGTCGGCTTGTTGTAATAGGGCGTCACCACCAGCACCGCATCGGCCCCGGCGGCCTTCGCATGGCGTGCGAGGTCGATCGCCTCGGCCGTGCTGTTCGAGCCTGCGCCGGCGATCACGGGCACGCGGCCGCCGGAGACCGCGATGGTCACTTCCACGACACGGCGATGCTCGGCATGGCTGAGCGTGGGTGACTCGCCCGTGGTGCCGACCGGAACGAGGCCGTGGCTGCCCTCATTGATCTGCCAATCGACAAAGCGCTCGAGCGTTTTCTCGTCGACCGATCCATCGGGATACATTGGCGTGACGAGGGCGACGAGCGATCCCCAGAACATGGCTTTTCCTTAGGCGGCTGGCCCTTGAGCGCGGGCGAAGTGAGGCGGGGAAACTAGGGTCCGCCGGTGCCTGTCGCAAGCGGGAGGCTTTCCGCTATCATTCTTTCGCGGCCGAGCCGGTTGAGTGGGAGTTGGAGTCGGATGAAAGACGTGGCGTCCGATGCGGAGCGATCGGGCTTAAGGCATGGTAGTCCGATGCTGAGCCGCGCTCTTGAGATCCGTCATGGCACGCGAAGGCGGGGCGGCCCCCCGCGTGCCATCCACGCCTTACCTTCGTCGCGCACGCAAAAAGGCGTGGATGACCAGCCTTCGCCGAGCATGACGTGGAGAAATAAAGATGGTTCAAACCAAAGTCATCCCGTTCTAGACACCGTCGCCGCGCTCATCGAAGGCTATGCATGACGGCGAGATCGGGCGGCCCGCGACGACTGAACCGCCTTCTCCTGACCGCCGCGTGCCTCGTCGCGATCGTGCGGCCAGCCGCCGCGCAGACCACCTATGCCTCGCCTATGGATGCGGTCGCCGCGCACGACTGGAGTGCGGCCTCCACCATGGCGGGCCAATATGCCGATCCGGTCGCGGGCAAGCTCGTCACCTATTACCGGCTACTGACCCGCGGTGCCGCGACCGCCGCCGAGATCGACGGCTTCATGCGGAGCAGTCCGGACTGGCCACAGCAGCCGCTGCTCGAAACCCGCTGGGAGCAGGCGCTTGTCGAGGAGGCAGATCCCGCGACACTCGTGGCGCAGTGCCATGGCCGGTGGCCGGAGGGTGTGCAGGCATTGCTACGCTGTACCGACGCGTTCGCGGGCACCAGCGATCCCGCCGATGCAAGCGAAGCCGCCCGCCGCGCCTGGACCGCCACGGGCCTGACGGATCCCGCACAAATCGCTGTCTTTCTCGGCCAGTGGGGTTCGCAAATCCGCCCGGAGGATGATTGGGCGCGCTTCGTCGCCCTCGCCCGGAAATCCTCACCAGCCGCCGGGGCGCAGATCCAGCGGCTTGCCGCCGCTGACCAGCCCGTTGCCCTGGTTTGGGTGGCGCTCAATGATCAACAGCCCGACGGCGCAGCCCTGCTGGCCGCTTTGCCCGAGGCGCAGCGACGGGAGCCGGGACTGTTCCTCGCCGCCGCGCGATACACGCGAAAGACGGTGGGCGATCCGCAGGCCCTGGCGCTGTGGATGAGCGACGGCAATCCCGCCTTGGCCGCTGGACTGCCGGTGCAGCAGCACGCGCTTTGGACCGAGGCCGAAAAACTCACCCGCGCGCTCATCACCGACAACCAGGCGCCGCAAGCCTACGCCTTGGCCGATCTCATCAAGCCGCTCGCACCCGCCGATCGGGGCGACGAGGAGTTCCTTGCGGGCTTCATCGCTCTGCGGCTGCTGCATCAGCCGGACAAAGCGGTGCTCCATTTCCGGACACTCGCTGGCCTGTCGTCCTCCGTCATCACGCAGGCACGGGCGCATTATTGGCTGGCACGGGCGCTCGCCACCCAAGGGAGCGCTATGCAGGCGACGGCGGAATATGGCCGCGCCGCTGCCTGGCCGACGACCTTCTACGGACAGCTCGCGGCGCTGGCACTCGGCCAGGGACCCTCTGGGCTGAATACGCGCATCCTCAACGTCCCAACGCCGGGCTGGACCACCGAGGAGGCGCTCGACTTCGCGGGGCGCGAGGTGGCGCGGGCCAGCGCCTTCCTCGTCGCCTGGAATGAGCCGCGTCGTGCCTACAACCTCCTCATGGATCTCGGGCCGATCGCGCCCGACAGCCCCGACATGGCGATGGCCGGGCAGCTCGCGCTCGGCTTCCAGGTGCCGGCCGCCGCGGTGGGCGTCGCGCGCTATGCCGGGCTGCACGGGCAGATGCTGCTCGCCGCCGGCTGGCCCATTCCGGTGCAGCCGCCCGCCGGTGCAGTCGAACCTGCCGTTCTGCTGGCGCTCATGCGGCAGGAGAGCAGCTTCGATGTCGCGGCTGTCAGCCCGGCCGGGGCGCTCGGCCTCATGCAGCTTATGCCAGCGACGGCGCGGCTTGTGGCGGGCCAACAAGGCGTCGCGCTGACGCCGGGCGCCCTGACCAATGACCCTTCCGTCAACATGACGCTCGGCACCGACTATTTCGGCGGGTTGCTGCAGCGTTTCGACAATTGCCTGCCCTGCGCCATCGCGGGCTACAATGCCGGTCCCAACCGGGTCGACCAATGGCTCGGGCAGAACGGCGACTTCCGCACGCCGAACGGACCCGATGTGCTCGACTGGATCGAGCTCATCCCTTTCGACGAGACGCGCAATTACGTCCAGCGGGTGACCGAGGGCATCGAGATCTACCGCGCCAAAGAAGGCGTGGTCCTGCTCCATCCGCTCGCCGCGTGGCTCCGCTGAGAGTTTCTCGGGCCGTCGCGAGTGCGGCAGGCATCGGCTTCTTTCCTTGGGCACCGGGCACCGCCGCTTCGGCTGCCGCCGCCGTGCTCGGCGCGGTCATCCTGCGCTACGAGGGCTGGTCGGCGCTGGGCGCCGCCGCTGTCCTGGCGACGCTCGGCGGCGTGCTGGCGATCCGCGCGGCGGAGGCGGCGGATGATCCCGGCTGGGTGGTGATCGACGAGGTCGCCGGCCAGTGGATCGCGCTGCTCGGTCTGCGCCATGTGTCGCTTGGCGGTTTGGTTGCGGCTTTCGTACTGTTCCGGCTGCTCGATATCGCGAAACCCGGCCCGATCGGCTGGGCGGACCGTCAGCACAATGCGATCGGCGTGATGGCGGACGATGTCATCGCGGGGCTGATCGGCGCGGCGATCCTCTGGGCGCTGCTGCAGTGGCGGCCCACGCTTCTGGGGTGAAGAGGAGACCGCTGCGATGTTTCCACCCGACTTCCTTGCCGCCGCCGAGGCCGTGCTCGGCGCCTGCCGGGCGCGCGGCTGGCAGGTGACGACGGCTGAAAGCTGCACAGGCGGTCTCATCGCCGGGCTGCTGACGGCGATCGGCGGTTCGTCGGATGTCGTGGATGGCGGAGCGGTGACGTATTCCAACGCCGCGAAAACCCGCATGCTCGGCGTGCCGGCTGCGTTGATCGCCGCCCATGGCGCGGTGAGCGAAGAGGTGGCGCGCGCCATGGCGGAAGGCGCGCGGCGAACCGCTGGCGTCGATCTCGCGGTGGCGGTTACCGGGGTCGCCGGGCCGGGCGGCGGAACGGCGGAGAAGCCGGTGGGTCTGGTGTGGTTCGGGTTGGCATCACCGGCAGGCGTCGCCACGCAGTCGCGCATTTTCCCGGGTGATCGCACGGCGATACGGATGGAAACGGTGCGACACGCGATGGCGGCTTTGCAGAAGGCCGCCGAGGCGGGACGTTACGTCTGAGGACTTGTTGATTTACGTTTTCGCGTAGTGTCGAAAATCGCGCGCGTGATGTTTCTGGTTTGAACCGCGCTTACTCCATCACGTCATGGCACGCCTTCGCGTGCCATGACGGATCTCTTGGCGCGCTCAATATCAAAGAATCACGCCATAGAGGACATCGTTGCGCATACGTTCAAGCAGCGATCGCGCTCAACGCTGTTTCCAGCTTGTCCATACCTTCGTCCAGCAACGCATCGGACACCGTCAGCGGCACCAGAACGCGGATGACATTTGCGTTGTTGCCACAGGACAGCAGGATCAAACCCTCCTCCAGGCCGCGCGTCGTGACCTGCTTGGTCGCTATGGCGTCCGGCTCGAAGCCGCCCTTCTCCTTGAAGATCTCGAAGGCCACCATGCCACCCAGGCCGCGAATCGCGCCGATGGGGATGGAGGAATTGCCGCGCGCGATTTCCTCCAGCCGCTGCTTGATGCGGGCGCCCAAAGCCTCCGACCGCGCGAGCAGCTTCTCCTCCGCGATCACGTCCAGCACGGCAAGCGCGGCGGCGCAGGCGATCGGGTTGCCGCCATAGGTGCCGCCCATGGCGCCGGGCTCCGGCTTGTCCATGATTTCGGCGCGGCCGATGACGCCGGAGAGCGGAAAACCGCCGGCGAGCGACTTTGCGGTCGCCACCAGATCGGGAGCCACGCCCGAATGCTCGATCGCGAACATCTTGCCGGTGCGCGCGAAACCGCATTGCACCTCGTCGGCGATCAACAGGATGCCGTGACGGTCGCAGATCTCGCGCAAGGCGACGAGCAGTTCCTTGGGGGCGATGTAGAATCCGCCCTCGCCCTGCACCGGTTCGATGATGATCGCGGCGCAGCGCTCGGGATCGAGGTCGGCCTTGAACAGCAGATCGAGCCCGCGCAATGAATCGGCGACCGAGACGCCCTGATGCTCGATCGGGAAGGGGATGTGGAAAACATCCGGCGGCATCGGGCCGAGGCCCTTCTTGTAGGGATTGACCTTGCCGGTCATTGCCACCGTCAGCAGCGTGCGGCCGTGGAAGGCGCCCGTAAAGGCGACGACACCGGAACGCCCGGTAACCAGCCGCGCGATGCGGATGGTATTCTCGACTGCTTCCGCGCCGGTGGTGAAGAGGATCGACTTGGCCGGGCCCGGAAAGGGCGCCAGAGCGTTGAGGCGCTCGGCGAGCTCGATATAGGGCTCGTAGGGCACGACCTGGAACGAGGTGTGGGTGAAGCTCGCCATCTGCTTCGTCGCGGCGGCGATGACCTTGGGGTGGCAGTGACCGGTATTGAGCACGCCGATGCCACCCGCGAAGTCGATGAAACGGCGGCCGTCCTTGTCCCAGAGTTCGGAATTCAGGGCGCGCTCGGCAAAGACCGGCGTGGCATTGGCAACGCCGCGTGGCACCGCGGCCCGCCGCCGTTCGAGTAGCTCCGTGTTCTTGGACATTATGACGCTCGCTGGCTGTTACCAAGCGTCAGACTACCAATCCTTGCGAGAGGAGGCGAGGGGTGGCCCGGCCTCCTAGCCGTTAGACGTCGGCGTGGAACGTGTTGCCCGCTGTCGTCGGCTTCACATGCCCGGCGCGGATGACATAGTCGCCGAAGCTCTCCTCATCCTCGCGTGCCTCCGCATATTCCCGAAACAGCGAACCGAGGGCGCCGACGGCGGCGTCATGCCCGACATCTGGGCGATACAGCTTGTTCAGCCGCTCGCCCTCGAAACTGCCGCCGAGATAGAGGTTATAGGTCCCGGGCCCGCGACCCACGAAGGCGATCTCGGCGAGGTAGGGCCGCGCGCAGCCATTCGGGCAGCCGGTCATGCGGATGACGATGTCATCCTGCTGCAGTCCCGCCTTTTCGAGTTCGCCCTCGAGCGCCGTCAGCAGCTCGGGCATGTAGCGTTCACTCTCGGCCAGCGCGAGGCCGCAGGTCGGTAGCGCGACGCAGGCCATGGCATTGCGGCGTAGCCCGGTATCGGCACTCGTCGCCATGCCGTGCTCGGCGAGAAGCGCCTCCACGACTGGCTTCTGCGCCGCCGAGACATTGGCGATCATGAGGTTCTGATTGGGCGTGAGGATGATGACGGCGGTGCTTCCATCTAGCGCGCGCGCGATCTCCCGCAGGCCGGTCTGCAACCGCTTCTCCGGCCAATCCTTGATACGGCCGCTCTCGACGAAAAGCGTCGCATGCCAGTTGCCGTCATCGCCTTTGGTCCAGCCGTAACGATCTCCGCGACCGGTGAAAGCGGGCACATGCGCGGGGCCGAGCTTGTAGCCGAGCCGCTGCTCGACCTCGTCGCGGAAACGGTCGAGACCCATTGTCTCGATGGTGTATTTCAAACGTGCATGTTTGCGTACTGAGCGATTGCCGAAATCGCGTTGCACCAGCACGACTTTCTCCGACACATCCACCGCCTGCTCAATGGTGCAGGAGCCGAGATGGTCCGCGGCACGGGGGAAGGTATCGGACTCGCCATGCGTCATGCCCATGCCGCCACCGACCAGCACATCCCAGCCAACAATCTTCTTGCCCTTGAGGATCGCGACGAAGGAAAGATCGTGGGCATAGACATCGACATCATTCTGCGGCGGCACAGCGACGGTGATCTTGAACTTCCGAGGCAGATAGGTCTTGCCATAAATCGGCTCGACCTCATCGCTCGCGGCGTCGCTGGAGGTGTCGACGACCTTTTCGTCATCCACCCAGATCTCGTGATACGCACCCGTCTTTGGCGAAAGATGGTCGCTGATGTCGCTGGCGAGTTTCAGCGCGGTCGCATGAATCGCGCTCTGATAGGGATTGGCGGCACACATCACATTGCGATTGACGTCCCCGCAAGCGGCGAGGGTGTCGAGCAGCGCCTTGTTGATGGTGTTGATGGCGGGCCGTAGGTTGCTTTTGATGATGCCATGGAACTGGATCGCCTGGCGCGTGGTGATGCGCAGCGTGCCGTTCGCGCGTTCCTCGGCGATATCGTCGAGCGCCAGCCATTGGGCGGGCGTCATCTGTCCGCCCGGCACCCGCACGCGCGCCATGAAGCTGAAGGCTTTCTCCATCTTCTTGCGGCCGCGCTCGGCCCGCACGTCGCGGTCATCCTGCTGGTAGATGCCGTGAAACTTCGTGAGCTGCGTGTCATCTTCGGCAAGCTGGCCGGTGATGATGTCGCCAAGGCCCGCGGCAATGCCGCCGCGCAGGCCGTGGCTTTCGGTCTTGATGTATTCGTTGCGGGACAGCGGCGGCTTGTCGGTGGAGTCAGCCATCGGTTCGACTTTCAGTAAACGTCGCGCAGATACCGGTTCTCGCGCCGCAGCATATCCAGCTGCGACGTGGCCGCCGTTTCGTCTTTGCCGGTCTGATCGGCGATCACGCGGATCAGCGCGGCATGCACGTCCTTCGCCATGGCATTGGCGTCGCCGCAGACATAGATGGCGGCGCCATCGGCGATCCAGCGCATGAGTTCCGCGCGCTGCTCCCAGATGCGGTGCTGCACGTAAATCTTCTGGCGCTGATCGCGGGAAAAGGCCGTGTCGATGCGGGTGAGCAACCCGGACTTCTGCCAGTCCTGCCATTCCAGCTGATACAGGAAATCATGCGTGAAGTGGCGGTTGCCGAAGATCAGCCAGTTGCGGCCCTTGGCCTCGGTCGCCTCGCGCTGCTGCATGAAGGCGCGGAAGGGCGCCACGCCTGTGCCCGGCCCGATCATGATGACCGCGCGATCGGGATCGGCGGGCAGCCGGAAATGCGGGTTCGGCTTGAGATAGACCTTGATCGTCTGCCCCGCGCGGCGCCGCTCGGCCACATCCACCGACGCCACGCCCCTGCGTTTGCGGCCATGCGTCTCATAGCGCACGGCGGAAACCAGCAGATGGGCCTCGTCCTCGGCGAGCAGGCGGCTGGAGGCAATGGAATAGAGGCGCCCGGGCAGGGGGCGCAGCAAGCTGGTAAGCTGGCTCGCATCCAGCTTCATCGGCGCCGCAGCCAGCAGGTCAATCACCTGCCGGCCGGGCAGCCAGGCCTTCAGCGCGTCAACATCGGCCGCCAGAGTTTTCAGCGCCGCGCTGTCGGTGAGCTTGGCATAGGCCTCGACCTGCGGCCGCGTCAGCGTCGTGATGTCCTGCGCCTCGGTCAGCGCGGTTTGCGCCATGGCATCGCCCGCCAGGCCAGCGACCACCAAAATCTCATCGACAAGAGCGGGGTCGTTGCGTGGCACGATGCCCAGCGCGTCGCCCGGCTCATGCGCGAGGCCGGAGCCTTCGAGGGACAGTTCGGCATGCCAGGTCTCGGCGGAAGAGCCGGTGCCGTTGAGGTTGATAAGTTCCCGGATCTCGGCCTCGAACGGCGTGTTCCGGGTATAGGCCGGTTCGGCCTCATCTTCCTCGCCGGCACCGCCGCGGGCGAAATCGACATGGATGACAGCGCTTTCATCCGCGGGCGCCGCCTTGTCGATCGTCTCTTTCTTAAGCGTTTCAAGGGCGGACTTGATCCACGCCGCCGCCGGCTTCTCGAAATCGACGTCGCACTCGACCACGGGCGCGAGGCG
The DNA here is from genome assembly GCF_009765865.1 of Acidisoma sp. L85. Classification (GTDB taxonomy): domain Bacteria; phylum Pseudomonadota; class Alphaproteobacteria; order Acetobacterales; family Acetobacteraceae; genus Acidisoma. The sequence continues at coordinate 156,736 of NZ_LMUQ01000024.1, read as the reverse complement.
CGTGCCGCCGAGAGCGGCCAGCCGCTCGTCAAAGAGATGGCCGGTCGAGCAGAAGTTCACATAGGCACGGTCGCCCAGCGCCAGCACGCTGAACCGCGTCTTGTCGAAGCGTGGCGCATCCTCCGCCTGCAATGCCTGGAGGAAGTCGGTGGCGCGCTGTGGCGGATCGCCCTCGCCCCAGGTCGCGGCGATGAGCAGCAGGTTCTCGGCCTTGGCGGCCTCGGTGGGCGTGATGTCGGCCACATCGGCGACGCGCGGAGCGAAGCCGAGCTTCTGCGATGCCTTGCGGATATTCGCCGCGAGTGTTTCCGAATTACCGGATTCCGTGGCGTAGAGGATTAGCAGCGGCACCTTCTTGGCCGCAGCGTGGGCCGGTGCTGCGAGCGCGGGTTGAAGCACCGGGCCGGTGGCGGCCTGATAGCCGGCGAGGAAGCCGCTCAGCCAGGCGCGCTGTTCGGGCGAACTTTTCGTGATGACGCCATTAAGCGCGGCGATCTCCTCCGGCCGGAACGGCGCGGTGGGCGGCAGCTGGGGCAAGCTGGGCATGATCGCTCGTGTCACTCTTCGTTCGTGGCCGGCATATCCAGCCAGCCGTTCTGCTTCACCAAGTCCCGGGTCATCGCCGCGAGAGCGGGCAGGCCATGGCCTTCCTGCCGCCACACATCGCGCTTCCGGCTGATCGTTTCCAGCCGCTCGCCCCATTCCGGTCCAAACTCCCGCGCCAGCTGCCCACGGATCGTTTGGGCAAGCCCCGGGCTCCGGCCGCCGGTCGATACTGTAAGCAGTAATGCCCCACGCCTTAGTTCAGCGCTATTGTGGAAGCTGCAATGCTCCCGCCGGTCCTCGACATTGACCAGAACTTTCTGAGCTCGGGCTCGGACGGCTAAGGCCGCCGCCGCCTGCTCCGGCACGCCGACTACCCAGAGGACATCGAGCGCCGCCAGAGCGGCCTCATCGGGCAGGCCATGCCGAAGCTGTGCGCCGGCGGCCTCCGTCAGCGCGTCATCCGCCTCATCACAAAAGCAGAGCGCGCCCTCGGCGCCCCCGGCCAGCAGCAATTGCCATCGCCGGAGGGCCGCCGGCCCATGGCCAGCAAGCGCCATCCGCAGCATCGATGGATCGAGAGAAACCGGATTCATGCCGCCATAGGCAGGATTTCGTCGATCCGGGCAAGATCCGGGCGGGATTTGGAAGGAGAGGGCTCAACTCTGTCGGAAGGAGAGAAAATCCTTCCAAATCTCGCGCAGAAAGGAGTGCGGCCTGATTCGATTCTTACCTCGTTATCAGCGCGTGTCGGTTCCGAGGCGTTGCGCAGGCCCGTACGTGACTTCAATGTTCTAACGGCGAACGATGAATTTGCGGTGGAAGAAGGAGCGAGTAAGCCTGATATAATCGAGGAGAGACGGAGCCCTGCCCCATTCGGCAAAAGACCTATCCCGTCGCACTTTCTCGATCACGCTAATACCCGATGTAACGGAATTCGAATGGACCATGCGTCATGGCCGTTCTCATGTCTTCGTTCAAAGGGTGAGTAACTCTGGATGTTTTAAGGAAATCCGTCACATTCTCTCTGGTCGTCGGCCGAAGGATCGAGTCTAGGCGCGGCCCAGGCCGGCTCCACGAAAAAACAAGCCTTAGATAATGTCGGGGTAAGTCCTTGGTTGAGTCGGAAGACTGAGCCGCGGGCGCAGGGCGAGCCTCTTGTCGCAAGGGCATGAGAATCGATCAATTCTGCGGTCCAAAGTAACCGAACAAGGGTGAACGCTTTGTCTTCGGATCGATGGACCGCATAAAGTTGAACTCAGGATGCCTGTGGATAAAATAAGTCATTGCGGTCAGCAATTCATTCGAATTGGATGGCCTGTGTGTGATGCACTCATAAATTTCTGCTGCGGAGAACTCGTGTCCTGGATTGGCCAAAAGGAACTTCACCCATCCGCGTGGCTGGAAGAGCACAGCTTGAGTTGCGAGGTGTGTTTCCCCCCACTCCTTCAGCTCCTGTACCCGGAAAGTTAGTAACTGCTCTTGCTGCCGTTGGAGCGCCTTTTTCAGTTCCTTCTGCAGTCGAAGTTCCCCTGCCAGGAGCTCCCTTGGTCGTTTGTTCGGGTCCATCTCACATTGCGCTGCTGGAAGCCCGCGTAACACATAGGAAGGCGGCGGCTGGTGCGGAGCGGGCTCATACTGATGAAACCCATAGTGTGTGGGCCAAGGATCGAACGGGTTTACGGCGGTAAAAGGCGAAGGATTGATGGCCTGTGGCGGAAGGGCCGGGATGAAGGGCGGAGTTCCTTGCGCGTTCGATTGAGGTTGGCCTGAATTGACGAGAGTAAAATCCGGGCTGTACGGGATTGACGAAACGGGAGCGTCCCCCGACATCGGCAAGCACCTACGCAATGTATCCTCAAAGGAACCAGGCCCAGAGTACGAAACACCTGCGTGGTAGGGAGTATAACCAACCCGCGCGTTTCTGTTGGTGATGTACATGTTTGTCGTTTTTGGCACGGTTCTCTCCGGCTGCAATGATCGGGCCTCTCTCTCTCGTCGAGAGCCTTGAGCGAGCTGCTCAGCGAGGAAATGCACCGTCCTTTGTTCACCGAAGATGAAAATGCGATCCATCTCATAGAATAGAGACACGACTTCGCAGCGCGATATTCGGCTCTTCGTGGATCACAGAACAACCAATCCGCGACGAAACTCAGCGCAGCGAACCCTGACGCGTCCCGAGCCGTGATTAGCTCGTGATCCCGCCGTCCGCCGTGGAGCGTAAAGTCGTGCCTTGAGACTGGCTCTGCGATTGCGAGCCTCCGCCGCTCTGGCTCTGGCTTTGACTTTGGGATTGCTCAGTCGCAACCTCGGGCTCGGCTGGACGCCAGTCGCGGAAGAAGGCGCGGCCGATTACCGCGGCAAGCGTAATGAGGTCGCGCTGCATGGCGTCGAGGAAATCATGCAGACCGTCCTGGATGATCTGCTTCGCGGTGCGGTCCAGCAGTGCGCCGCGCATCTCCTCGATCTGCTCGAGCGCCGTCAGCGTCCCGCGCAGCCCGTAGCTGGTGCGGAGCTGGGTGAGGTGCCATTCCGCCTGACTGAGGCATAGCCGCACGCTGCGCGGAAAGCACGGGTCGGCGAGCAGGAAAGAGACCACCTGGTCGCCGCTGAAATCCACCGGCGCGATGCGGCGGAAGGCGTGATAGCCCGCCACCGCGCGCAGCATGCCGCCCCACTGCGTGCGCTCCTCAAGCTGACGCTCCTCCCGGCCGTTCGGCGCGAGGCGATGGAACTTGATGTCGAGCAATCGTGTGGTCTGGTCCGCTCGCTCGATAAGGCGGCCGAGTTCGTAGAAATGCCAGCCCTGGTCACGGAAGAACGTGCCCTCGGTGATTCCGGTATGGGTTTGTACCGCTTCCTTGATGCGGGTGCAAAGACGGGAAAGCGCATCGCCCCGCAGCTCCCAATCCTGAACCGTCGCGAGTTCGCGGTGGAAGACATTGAGGTGCTTCCACATCTCGGTACTGATGATCGGCCGCAAGGTGCGGGCATTCGTGCGCGCGGCCTCGATCGAGCCGATCACCGAACTGGGGTTGGAAGTGTCGAGCAGGTAGTAATGCTTGACCGCTTCGGGATCGAGCACCGTGTGATTTTTGGCGAAATGCTCCTCGTCGGCATGGATGCGAATGAGCGCATCCCAAGCCTCGGCCTCCAATCCTGGACTTTCGAAAGTCTGCGTCACATCCACAAGGCGAGCGAGGTTCTCAACGCGCTCCATATAGCGGGCGAGCCAGAACAGTCCCTCGGCATAGCGGGCGAGAAGCGGCATCTCCTGCACGCTCACGCGGCTGTCTCCGCGATCACCCAGGTATCCTTGGACCCGCCGCCCTGCGAGGAATTGACGACGAGGCTCCCCGCCTTGAGCGCGACGCGGGAGAGGCCGCCTGGCAAAACCCAGGTGCTGCGCCCGGTCACAGCAAAAGGCCGCAGATCGAGATGGCGCGGCCGGATGCCTTCGGGGGTCAGCGTGGGACCCACGGAAAGCCCGATCATCGGCTGGCTGATCCAGTTCGAGGGATCGGCGAGCAGCGCGGCCCGTGCGGCATCAAGCTCCGCGAGGGTGGAGCGCGGACCAATGGTGATGCCGTAGCCACCGGATTCACCCACCGGCTTGATGACGAGCTCATGCAGCCGGTCAAGCGTCACCGCCAGGCCGGCAGCCTCGCGACAGATATTGGTCTCGACGTTCAGCAGGATCGGCTCCTGATCGAGGTAATATTTAATGATGCGCGGCATATAGGCATAGACCGCCTTGTCATCCGCGACCCCGGTTCCGACGGCATTGGCGATCGCCACATTGCCTTTGCGCCAGGCCGCGATGAGCCCCGGCACACCGATCATGCTGTCCGGGCGAAATACCAGAGGATCGAGAAAGTCGTCACCTAATCGGCGGTAGATCGAATGCACCGCGCGTAGCCCTGAGGTCGTGCGCATGAAAACGCGGTCGTTCTCGATGACGAGGTCGGCGCCTTCCACCAGCGGCACGCCCATCTCGCGGGCGAGGAAGACATGCTCGAAATAGGCGGAGTTGTAGATGCCAGGCGAAAGCAGCACGACTTGCGGATCCAGCACACCCTCTGGTGCGATCTCCGTCAACGCCTCTCGCAAGCGCATGCCGTAGTCATCGACCGGCCGCAGCGCCATGCCGGCGAGCAGATCGGGAAAGGCGCGCCGCATCAGATGGCGGTTCTCGATAACGTAGGAAACGCCGGAGGGGGTGCGCGCATTGTCCTCCAGCACGCGGAACTCGCCGTGCTCGTCGCGCACGATGTCGATGCCGCAGATATGGGCATAGGTTCCGAAGCGAACCGGGAAATGTTCCATCTCCGGGCGGTAGTTGGAGTTGCCGAGGATGAGGTCGGCGGGAACGATTCCGTCGCTGATGATGTGCCGGTCGTGGTAGATGTCGTGGAGGAAGCAGTTGATCGCCGCGACGCGTTGCCGCACGCCGGCTTCCAGCTTGCGCCATTCCGCAGCGGTGATGATGCGCGGGATGCAGTCGAAGGGCAGGATGCGATCGATCGCGCGGGCCTCGGAATAGACCGTGAAGGTAATGCCGAGGCTCATCAGGTCATTTTCGGCGGCGGTCGCCCGGGCGCGCAGACCCTCCAGACCGATGGCCGAGATCCGATCGCGCACCGCCTGCCCAGCTCCGCCATCGCCTGCGCGGCCGGCCGAGAGCTCATCGACGAAGCCACCTGGATCGCAGTCTGCAAACAGATCTTGCGTGATAATATCGGCTTCCTCGGTTCGTGTTGACCTTTCGGCTATAAGCTGTTTGCCGCAGGGCTGCCAGACCCCTAGAAATGGCTGCTTGCTCGGCTAACGCTGTCCGCCAAAGGCCCCAGGAGCAATGGATTTCCGGCAGGAATTTATTTGCAAATCTGAGGAATACCGGCTTTACCTCACCCAACTCGCGGAGGTCGGGAGGCTCCTTCCTCCCCGATTTCAACGAGTTTCATCCGTCCGGAGTTCGACATGCGCCGCCTGATCGCTGGATTAATGGCAACCGCCTTGCTCATGCCCGGCGTGGCGAGCGCCGCCTGTCTCAAAACATACGAGGGCACCGCCCTCAATGTGGCCGGGCTCAAGAGCCAGCTCATGGTGACCGCACTCTCCTGCGACACCCGCGACCGCTACAACACCTTCATCCTGGCATTCCGACCGACGTTGATGAGTGAGGATAACGCGCTCAATTCCTATTTCTCGCACCACTACCGCCACAACTGGCGGTCTGAGCATGACGCCTACATCACCCAGCTCGCCAATGTGCAGTCCGAGGCGGGGATCAAGCAGGGCACCTTATTCTGCCAGCAGAACGTAGGCCTGTTCGATCAGGTGGCCAAGTTCAGGACCGGCACACAGATGGCGGAATTCGCCAACAACGCGCCGCTGATCCTGCCTTTTCCAGTGGAGATCTGTGGTTTCCATCGCGTCCCGGTGGCCGCGCCGGTAATTCAGACCGTGGCGGATCAGACCGGCAAGCCAGTGGCTGCTGGCGGCACGGCAGCCGCGCCGCCTGCTGCTCCGGCGACCGGGAAGAAAGGCAATTTCTTCGGCAATATCGCCCACGGTATCGGCAGCATCTTCTAAGGCGTGATGTCTTTGGTCTGAACAGGGACCCAAACTCTCGTCATGGCACGCGAAGGCGTGCCATCCACGCCTTGCCTTCGTGACCCAAGCGAAGGCGTGGATGCTCGGCCTTCGCCGAGCATGACGTGGTGGAACGCATATGGTGCGATCCAAAGACGTCCTGCTCCAGCCCGGGCGCCCGCGCCTTCCTCGAGCGAAAAACGGATTAGGGAAGGCCGACGGCGGCCTTCTTTGTTGGCCGACAGGAAGACGCTTACCGCACGATGACCTCGACCCGGCGGTTGCGCGCTTGCCGCACGCCTGGTCCGGTGACGACCAGCAGATGCGTCTGCCCAAAGCCCAGATCCGTGATCGCATTCGGGGGCACGCCGTCGGCGACAAGCTGGGTTCGGACGACGGCCGCCCGGTGCGCCGAGAGACCAAGATTATAGGCCGCCGAGCCCGAGGTATCGGTGTAGCCGTTAACAGCGATCCGCGTGAATTCGGTGCGGTTCGACGCGGCCGCGGCCTCCGCGATGATGTCCCTCGTCTGCGGCGTCAGGTTCGCCTTGTCCCAACCAAAGAAAACAAGATAGCTGCGCGCCGACTCGGCCGAAGGCGCGACATCCACGACGGGCGGCGGAGGCGTCGGCCGCGCGGAGTCGAAGGCGTAGCGCAGCCCGATGAGCCCAACATTGTCATAGACCGGCGACAGCTTGGTTTCGCCATCGACGGTTTGGTTGTCGATCGCCGCGTTCGAGTCGAACTTGCTTTGGTCGGTGGTGCCGAGGAAGTGGTATTCAGCCGTGAGCGACAAACCGGGAACAGGCAAGATCGGCACGGCGAGCCCGGCGATACCCTGAAAGGCAAAACTGCCCTCGGTGCCCTGCGCGGTCACGGGGTTCACATTGTATGTTACCCGCGAGAGGTCCTGCCAGGCGTAGCCAGCGCCGGCGCCGAGATAGGGATAGAGGTACGGCGTGCCGACATCGATATCGTACAGCGCGTTGACGAAGGCGCCATATTTCCGGTTCGTACCGCTGGCCCGCGTCGTGCCGTAATAGGGATCGGAGGCATTGTGGACGTCGCTCGGCAGATAAATGCCCTCAACCTCCAGCCGCAAACCATTGCCGAGGCCGTAACCCAGGCTGCCGCTGGCCGCGACGCCGCTATCGTAATTGAGCTTGTTCCCGGCGCCGACGGAGTCACCGGTGAAAGCCGGACCGGCAAGGACCTTCTGGCTTTGCTGCCAGTTGAGCCCGGCGCCGCCCCCGATATAGATGCCCGTCACCGGCTGGGCCGCGGCCTCTGTCGCCAAGATCAAAGTAGGGGCGGCGAGCACTGTCGCTGTCAGTGCCACCCTTCGAAACGTCATTCCGGCTCTCCTCGATCGACTGAAACACGCCCGGCAAGCCACGCGCCGAGACGCGTGCTGCCGCATGAGATTCATCGTCTGACAGTGGAGAGTTACCTCGGGCTTAACTAAATCGAGGCTTCAGCCCGAGGCAGGGAAGCGTCAACGTTATGCCGCAAAAAAGAAAAGGGGGCGTCCCGGCTGGGACGCCCCCTTTCATCGTCGAGACAAGCTTCCTGGAAAGGAAACTTACTTGATGATGATTTCCACGCGACGGTTCTGCGGCTCGCGCACGCCCGGGCCCGTGGGCACCAGGAGATGCGTCTCGCCATAGCCCGCGATGGAGATCGCGGTAGCGGGAACGCCGTCGGCGATCAACTGCGCCTGGACGCTCTTGGCGCGACGGATAGACAGACCCTGGTTGTAGGTCGGCGTGCCCGACGTGTCGGTGTAGCCGTTGACCTCGATCTGCGTGTACTGGACGTGGGTCGAGTTCGCGGCCGCCTCGGCGACGATCTCCTTGGCGCGAGGCGTCAGGTAGTACTTATCCCAGTCGAAGAACACGAGGTAGGTGCGTGCCGGTGCCGGAGCGGGAGCCACGACAGGGGCCGGCGGCGGCGGCGGCGGGGACGGCGTGTTGAAAGCATAGCGCAGGCCGACCATGACCGACTGATTAACAGCTGGGCCAAAGGTGTAGGTGGACGGCGTGCCCTCGAACGAACCGCTGAACTTCTCCTTAGCCGTCGTGCCGATGTAGTGGTAGTCGGCGGTGATGGAGAGGCCCGGAGCGGGCGGGATCGGAACCGAGAAGCCGACGATGCCCTGATAGGCAATGCTGCCGTAGGTGCCGTTGATGCTATCCACGCCGGCGGAGTTGATGCTGGCGTTGTCAATGTTGGTCCACAGATAGCCGACGCCGGCACCAACATAGGGATAGAAGAAGGGTAGGCCCACATCGACGTCATACAGGGCGTTAACGAACGCGCCGTATTTCTGCGTGTAGCCGTGGAAATCGAACTTCGGAGCGATGAACCCTGGCTTCAGCTTGTTAAGCTGCTGGCGCAGATACATGCCTTCGACTTCGAAGCGGAGGCCGTTGCCGAGGCCGTAGCCGACGCTACCTTCGCCGGAAACACTGCCCTGGAAGTAGGTGCGGCTCCCACCAAGACCACCAGGAGCGTACACGAGCTTCTGGGTGCTCTGGTAGTTATAGCCGGCGCCAGCGCCGACGTAGAGACCGCTGATGGGCTGAGCCATTGCCATGTGGGACAGGGCAAAAGCCGGGACCGCCATCACAGTCGCTGCTAGAAGCGCACTGCGGAGCTTCATTCTGTTTCTCCTCTCTGACCGACGCAATACCATTCAGCCCGGGCGGTCGCGCGGCGGCGTTGCCTGCTGTTCGGTTCAGCTGATTTACCACCTTCCGTGGCTATTCCCATACATGTCGCAGCGTTTTCGACACACCGTGATATGTTAGCAACAGTTGGCACTCAGCAACCCCAGGTTGGAATTCGCAACGCTCTACGCTCGCCATTTCGTCATCCGAGACGCCTGGTTAGGCTTCGGGCGTAACGGAAACATTGCAAAGCGTATTTTCACTAACGCGTGAACTCGCGCGCGGGTGGTCTCATCCGATATCCGGCCGCTTCAGCTGCATTGGCCGACTGCGATGTCAGTCACCGGATCGGCGAGACCCGAGAGACCCGGCTCGGCCCGCAGTAGCCAGCCATAGAAGGGCGGCGGTGCGTCTGGCCGATGGTCCACAACCTGAAGGAACACGGCGGCATCGGGCGGAACATTGGGAGGCCGGACGTAACAGGCGAGCACCGTGATCTGCAGGGTGCGAACGGTGAATGGTTTGCCCAGCGCCGCCGTCACGCGATTCGTCGTGCCGTAAATCTTGTCGAGGATGATGAGGTCCGCCGTGGACTTCGGTGTCCAGTCGGGCGGCGCGGCCGTTCCTGATGCTGTCGCGGCGGCGGTGTCCGGCTCGGGTATCGGGGGCAGGGCAGGAGGCTTGGGAACTCCGGGCGCGGCGGGAACGCCGTTTCCCAAGACCCGGCTCGGATCCGTATTGGCAGGCGCCGAGAGATCCTGCGCGCTGATGGCACCGCTGGTCTGGGCAATCGCCGCCCCGACCAGGAGGGCGCTCCCAGAGAGCATCAGGAGGGCCGCGGCGGCGAAAAAGCGCATGACGCGCGTCACGGATGGCGCGGAAGCACGGCGCTGCGAGCCTTCACTGAGTCGACCCCGCGCCGGCGGGAGCGGCGCCGGTGTCATGCGTCGCGCCACCGCTTGCTCCGCCCGATTTCTGCAGCGAGGAAACGAGGTCGGTCACGCTGAAGATGAACTTGCCCAGCAGTTCCTCGAGGCTGACCGAGGATTGCGTGATGGTCACCCGGCCGCCCGACTTGATCATCGCATCGGCGCCGCCGGGCACGAGGGAGAGATACTTCCCTCCCAGCAAGCCGTCGCTGCTGATCTCGGCGCTGCTGTCAGTGGGCAGTTTGATCGCGTTGGAAACCGTGAAATTGACGTCCGCGAGATAGGTTCGCGGATCGATCGATGTGCCGATGACGGTTCCGACCTTCACACCAGCCATCCGCACGTCCGAACCGGAGGAGATTCCGTCGATGCGGTCGAACTGAGCGGTCAGCGGATAGCCGGGAACGCTCGCGGCACCTGAGGTCGCGAGCGCATAGGCCAGGAAACCCGCGGCCACGATGAGTACAACAAAACCGGCCGAGAGCTCGGCCACACTACGGCGCGCCATCCTAAACTCCTGGCGTCCCGGCATCGGTTGATCCCGCTTCGGGTGACCAGGCTTCGTAATCGCCGGTCGCCCGGCTGCGCGTGCCGCCGCTGTAATCGTGGCCGGGCGGCCGGTAGCTGAAAGGCGTTCCGGTGCGGTTCGGAAGATGTGGCTTTTGCCAGGGATGGCGCGGCACATCGGTCAACGGCGCATCGGTCGTATAATGGAGCCAGGAGTGCCATTCCGGCGGCACGGTCGAGGCCTCCGGTGCGCCTCGATAGAGCACCCAGCGACGTTGCCGCCGTCCACGGCTCAGCCCGCGCTCCTGGAAATACCGATTGCCGAAGCTATCCTGCCCCACAGCGCGACCGCGCAGCGAGGTGAAAAGGCGGGTGCCGAGATAACCGATCGTCGCAAGGGTCATCTCGCCCATATAGGCGATGCCCGGCCGCTGGTCCAACAGACGGTTTGTGACAGGGGCCGGATTGCCGCGACGCTCGTCGCACCACAAGATTATGTGGGTAACTTGCGAATCCGCCACCATATGCGCTTCCAAGCGACAACCGGCACGATTAAGGTCCGACCCATGAGAACGACCAAAGCTTGGCAGGGCGTACGACTGCGCGAGGTTAATGCCGCCGCTGAGGTGGATGACGCGCCACGGCGCGTCACTCTACCCGCGTCATGGGACGATGCGGCAGCGTCAGCAGTCGCGGCGCTTGCGCCACCGTCCGGCGCAGTTTCTCTGCCGAATCTCGCCGAGGCGTGGATCCGTCGTGCGGCGCGGGCGGCCGAATGTCGCGCGACGGGGGCGGGCGCCGATCTCGCCACGCGCCTCGAACAGGCGCTTGTCATGCGGCGAGCCGCGCCTTCGAGCGCGATATGGACCAGCGGGTCAGGCGCCATCGAACAACCCGGCTTCATCCTGAACCTGCCCGCCTACCTCGACCCGGTAACCGGCTTCGACGATGCGGCTTTCGCGCGCGACGTCGCCATGGCGGTTGAATGCCTGACGCTGCTCCATCCCTCCGTGCCGAGGCTCGCCTTGGAAGTCGCGGATCTGCATGGGCTGCTCGCCGGCCTCGGCCTGCTCTATGACGGCGAGACGGCGCGGCAGGCGGCGGTATTGGTTGCCAGCCTTCTGCGGGGCGCGGCCGATTCCGCGTCAGCTCACCTAGTTGATGTCACCCAGCGCGAGATTTCCCCGCAACCTTGGCCCGCGCCGCGGAGTGTGGCCGCCTTTCCGGCACTCTCTGCTGCCGCCACGCGCGCCCATGCCCATGCCGCGGCGTTGAATCGCGTCGCGCATGAAGCGCTGCTCGGCGGCGAGGATGCGGTCGTCGCGGCCTTGCTGGGCGCAGAGACCTTGGGTTTGGCTCCGGCTTTCTCGCCAGTCGATGCCACGGGCCGGCTCACCCGTGCCACCGCGTCCTTCCTCGTCGCGCGCGGCCTGACGGTTGAGGCAGCCTTGGCGGCCCAACTCACCGGCGCGGATCTTTTGCCGGAAAGCTCAGTGCAATCCGCGACCGCCATGGCGGCCGCCCTACAATCGATCCTGCCGATCGCCGCGCCTCTTCTGCTGAGTGATCTTGCACCGGCCGCGCTGTCGGCCGCAGGTTCGCCGCCCTCCGCTGTGCCCGTCGAACTGCCGGCGCGCCGCAGCGGCACGCTGCAGAAGGCGACGGTTGGCGGTCACCGGCTTTACCTCACGACGGCCGAGTATCCGGATGGTCGCCTCGGCGAGATCGGCATCGCGCTGCACAAGGAGGGGCCGGCGTTCCGCGGCCTGATGGACGCCTTTGCCCAGGCGGTCAGCCTCGGGCTGCAGCACGGCGTGCCGCTCGAAGCCTATGTCGAGGCCTTTGTCGGGCTGCGCTTCGGACCCGGCGGAGCGGTGGAGGGCGATGTCGCCGTGGCTTCAGCGACATCGCTGATCGACTATGTCTTCCGCCACCTCGCCGCCGCGCATCTTGGCCGCAACTTGCCCAAGCCGGAGATGGTCGAGATGCCGGAGCCGGTGCCGGCATCGCCTTGGCTGCCGCTCGACCTGCCGCAGGACACCGCGCCGCGCCGCCGCAAACTGCGATTGGTCTCCTGATTTAACTCCTTGCGGCCTCGCCCCGGTCCAGACGCGAATCCGCCATCTTTAAGTCGGTACCGTCAGACATTCTAACCGAGCCGGCAATGTTGCGGCCCCGTCCAATGTGTTAAGGCGGGCTCTGCCATAGCCAAAGGAGCGGGCGCTTGCGTGTCACTATGATTGGCGGCGGCTACGTAGGTTTGGTGTCCGGCGCCTGCTTCGCGGAATTCGGCATGGAGGTCACCATTGTCGAGGCCGATGAGCGCAAGCTCGGCGCGCTAAGGGAAGGCCGCATCCCGATCTTCGAGCCGGGGCTTGACCGGCTGGTTTCCGAGAATGTCGCTGCCGGACGCCTCTCCTTCACGGGTGACATGGATGAAGGCCTTGCCGATGCGGAGGTCGTCTTCATCGCGGTGGGCACACCGACGCGGCGCGGCGATGGTCACGCCGACCTTACCTACGTGTACCAGGCCGCCCAGCAGGTCGCGCGCAAGCTCAAGAATTACGCCGTCATTGTAACGAAATCGACCGTTCCGGTCGGGACCGGCCGGCGCGTCGCTGAGATCGTCCGTGAGACGCGGCCTGATCTCGACTTCGATGTCGCCTCGAATCCCGAATTCCTGCGCGAGGGCAATGCGATTGGGGATTTCATGCGGCCGGACCGCGTGGTGATCGGCGTCGAGAGCGACCGTGCGGCGGAGATCCTGCGCACCCTCTATCGCCCGCTCTTCCTGATCGAGACGCCGATCATCGTAACCTCGATCGAGACGGCGGAACTCACGAAATACGCCGCCAACTCCTTCCTCGCGATGAAGGTGACCTTCATCAACGAGGTTGCCGATCTTTGCGAGCGGGTCGGCGCGGATGTCCATGACGTGGCGCGCGGGATGGGGCTGGACGGTCGGATCGGGCGGAAGTTTCTGCATCCCGGCCCGGGTTTCGGTGGCTCCTGCTTTCCGAAGGACACGCTCGCCATGGCACGCATCGGCCAGGATGCGGGTGCGCCGCAACGGCTCGTCGAAACTGTTGTCACGGTCAATGACGCGCGCAAAAGCACGATGGCGCGGCGCGTTATCCTTGCCTGCGGCGGCTCTGTGCGAGGCAAGCGCATCGCGGTCTGGGGGCTTACCTTCAAGCCCGAGACCGACGACATGCGTGATGCGCCGTCGATCCCCATCGTCAGCCGTCTGGTCGAGGATGGCGCTGAATTGCACGTCTTCGACCCGGAAGGGATGGAGCAGGCGAAGCCGCATCTGCCGCCGGGGGTGATCTACGCGAGCGATCCGATCGAGGCCGTGACTGGCGCCGATGCTTTGGTGGTGGTGACGGAATGGAACGTCTTCCGCGCGGTTGCGCCCTTGCGGCTGAAGGCCCTGATGCGCGGAAGCGTCATCGTCGATCTGCGCAACATTTTCGATCCGGTCGCGATCCGCATGGCTGGCTTCGCCTATCACGCGATCGGCCGCGCTCTACCGCCGGTCGAGGAAGCGGCGCGGCGGGGCGCGGCGTGATCCGGATCAGTTGGGGCGCTTGAGGTTGATCGTCACGCCAAATGGCCGATAGCTGATCCCACGATCAGCCAATGTGCGGTTGAGGTGAGCGAGGCTTTGGTGGTTTGAGCCGTCGGCCGGATCCATCAGGCTTCCGTCGGGCCGCTCCAGCAAGGCGTGTCCCGAGACGTCGCCGCCTTTAACGCTTGCATCGACCATCACGATTCGGCGGCATGTATTGTCGATCCGATCGATCGGCCGCCCTGCCTCCACATTAATCCCAGCGGCTTTCGCACGGCTCAATAGATACGCCTGCTCGTGTCCGTCTTTTCCGGGGTTTGTGGTCGTCGACAGGCTGATCGTGCTTTCTATCCCCATCATCTTAGCTACGCGGGCGACGGAAAGATTGGTCACGCCACCGTCCCTCGCGGGCGCCTCTTTTAGACGAACCATTTCCCGGAAGAAGCTGGCCTCGATAGCCTTCTGCTCGTGACGGTTGACGGGCGGAATGAGCTTCATCTCCAGGCAAGCGCATAGCAAAACCGCCGACGCGCAGGATTCGGGATTGCTCTGCTTGGGAGAGAATTTGCTGATCCGCTCGGCGGCGCGGTCTCGACGCTCTGCGCGTCCGTTAGTATGGCGTGTCGAGTTTTGGACTGAGGCGAGAGCGCGCGAGAAGGCGCCTCCGGAGAGGGGGGACGCATCGCCCATGAGATAAGGCCCGAGCCAGACGGGCATCTGCACCTGCGTCATTGAATCGCCTAGGAGGTCGCGGGGTCTCAGGCGTAATCGCAATGGTTTACCCAAACGCTAATACGACACGCCGTTCCGAAACCGAGCCCTCTCCGATGCCGCCGCATGAGCGGGCTGCGCGCAGTCTCAGGCTTTGCACCACAACCTCTCATAAGTCTCGTCCGGCCCGACTGGGCCGCAGTTTGGGAACGGTAGCATTGCGATGCGTTTGATCATCGCGAGGGTGGCGGGGCCGCGCTCGATATCCGCGCTCTGGCCCGGTGGATAGGCGCCGACGACGAGAAACTCATCGGTCGCTTCCAGCAAACGGTGACCCGTCCCGGCGGGCAGCAAGACGACATCGCCAGCCGTTACAGTCACCGCCTGACCGGAGGGGCCGCCCAGCAGCAACCGCGCACCTCCGCCAGCGATGCCCAGCACTTCATGCGCGGCGGAGTGGAAGTGGTGGAAGTCGTAGACGCCGTCACGCCATTGCGGCGGCCAGCCGCTGCGCGCGAAAAGCGTCTCCTGCGCCGCCGGGCCCGCTTGCGGCGCGACCGCGCCACGATAGAGCAGCGCAGGCAGATGCGGATGGTTTGGCATGCCGCCGCTCAGCGCGAAACGCAGGACTTCCGGCGGCGGCATCTGGCGTGGCGCTAGGTCTTGTCCGCCGTCACGCTGTGCTGGTGCCGGTCGCCGCTATTGGCGCCCCATAGCCGCGCTCCGCCGTCAATGCCGGCCTCGTTGGAGACCAGAGTGATGTTGGAGGGCAGATCGAACGTCACGAGCCGCGAATTGCCTCCGCCAATGAACAAATGGTCGTAATGCGTCAGCGCCTCGACGATCGCGACGACCTTCTGCACCCGCTTGTTCCAGCGCTTCTTGCCGACCTTTTTGAGCGCCTCAGCGCCGACATAAAGGTCGTAGGTCTTGTCGCCATGCACGGGATGCGTCGAAAGTTCGAGATGCGGGGCGAGTTCGCCATTGTGGAAAATGCCCGTGCCGCAGCCGGTGCCGAGGGTGAGGATGAACTCCAGGCCTTTCCCCTCGATGACGGCGAGACCCTGCATCTCCGCGTCATTCACAACCCTTGTGGGCTTGCCCAGGCGCTCAGTGACGAGTGCCGCAAGATCGACACCGTGCCAAACTTCCTCGCCGAGATGAGGAGCGGTCAGGATCGTGTTGTCTCGCACGGCGCCGGGAAAGCCGATGGCGATGCGGTCATAGGGTGGCAGCGGCGTCACCAACTGCGCGATCGCCTCTACGAGCACGCCGGGCGGAGAGGGGTGCGGCGTGCTCACGCGCACTTTCTCGGCAAGCATCTTGCCATTATTGTCGATCACCGAGGCTTTGAGTCCGGTGCCGCCGATGTCGATGCCGAGAATGCCCGGTCCCGCGGCATCGGTCGCTTCCGTGGTAGCCTGCGGGCGCGCCTCGCTCCGTTTCGCCATCTCGACCTCCCTTATGCAGCGTGATTCGAACGATCACATGCCGCCTGTGTGCGGCTTGCGCCGAATTCTTCGCCGCGCGCCGCCTTGATGGCGCTCACCGGGCTTCGCGTACTCACGCCTGTTCGCGAGCCCGGTCTTGCCCGCACCTCAGATCGGCAGCCAGCTTCGGCCATCTTCCGCCAGAAGATCGTCGGATGCTTTCGGCCCGGCGCTGCCCGCGGCATAGTTCGGGAACTCGGTCTCAGGTTTCGCCCAGGAGTCGAGAACAGGCTGCACCACCTTCCAGGCCGCTTCCATCTGGTCGGCGCGCTGGAACAGCATCGCGTCGCCGATGAAGACATCGAACAGCAGTGTTTCGTAGCCGGTCGCCGGCGCCTGGCTGAACCAGTCGTCGTAGTTGAAGCTCATGGCGACTTTCTCGAAGGTCAGCATCGGCCCAGGCTTCTTCGCGTTGAAGCGCAGCTTCATGCCTTCCTCGGGCTGGATCTGGATGATCAGCCAATTCTCGCCCAGCGTATCCACCGGTGTATCCCGGAACATCGCGTAAGGCGCTTGCTTGAAGCGGATGGCGATCTCGGTTTTGCGCTTGGTCATCCGCTTGCCGGTGCGGAGGTAAAAAGGCACCCCCGCCCAGCGCCAATTGTCGATGGATAGCCGCATCGAGACGAAGGTCTCGGTATTGCTGTTGGGATCGACATCCGGCTCGCTGCGATAGCCCTGCACCGCCTGATCTCCGAGCGTCCCCGCCGCGTATTGCCCGCGCACCGCATCCTCAAGCTTGAGCGGATGCATCGAGGAGAATACCTCCGCCTTCTTCGCGCGGATCGAGTCGGCGTCGAAAGCCGGTGGCGGTTCCATCGCGGTCATGGCGAGCAACTGGAAGACATGGTTCGGCACCATGTCCCTCATCGCACCGGTGGCCTCGTAAAACTTGCCGCGCCGCTCGACGCCCACGGTCTCGGCGACCGTGATCTGCACATGGTCGATGCGGTCGCGGTTCCACATCGGCTCGAACATCCCGTTGGCGAAGCGCAGCGCCATGATGTTCTGAACCGTCTCCTTCCCGAGGAAATGGTCGATCCGGTAGACCTGCTCTTCGGTCAGCACGCTCAGCACCTGGGCGTCGAGCGCTGTAGCCGAAGCGAGATCATGGCCAAAGGGCTTCTCGATGACTACGCGCCGGAAGGAGCCTTCCGGTTCCTCCGTGAGCTTCGCGGCCCCCAGATGCTCGACTGTCGAACCAAAGAAGCGCTCGGCAACGGCGAGGTAGAACACAACGTTGCCACCGAGTTGATGCTCGGCGTCGAGCGCCTTGAGACGTTGCGCGAGCTGCTCGAAGGTATCCTGCTTGGTCAGGTCGCCTTGGAGATAGCTCAGGTTTTTGGCGATATGGCTCCAGGCCGCCTCGTTGATTACCTCGTTCGCAGCCGTGCCTTCGCCACCGCGGCTCAGGCTGGCTTCGAGGAAGTCATGCATCCCCTTCGCCCAGGTGGGGGCATCCTGTTGCGCCATATCGACACCCAGGATCACGAAATTCTTGGGCAGGAGATTGGAGACGCAAAGATTGTAGATCGCTGGCATGACCAGTCGTTTGGTGAGGTCTCCACCGGCGCCGAAAATGACCAGAGCGCAAGGAGGAGCGACAGGCGGCTTTTTAGCCGTGGCGGTTTCAGTGCTCATGAACGGATACTCGGTGCGTTGCTGTGACCCTCGACATGGCCGCCGAACTTGTTGCGCATCGCCGACAGCAACTTGTCGCCGAAGCTGTGGTCGATGCGGCTGCGGAAGCGTGCGAAAAGCGCGGCCGTCAGCACGTCTGCCGGAACCGCTTCCTCAATCGCCGCATTGATCGTCCAGCGGCCTTCGCCGGAATCATCCACCGCACCGGTGAACTCCTCGAGTGCCGGACTTTCCGTCAGCGCCATGGAGGTGAGGTCGAGCAGCCAGGAAGAGATCACGCTGCCACGTCGCCAGACTTCCGCCGTGTCAGGCAAGTCGATGGTGAATTGTTCATCGGTTGGGAGCTTGGTCGAGGACTTGCCGCGCAGGATGTCGAAGCCCTCGGCATAGGCCTGCATCAGGCCGTATTCGATGCCGTTATGCACCATCTTTACGAAGTGCCCGGCGCCGGGTGGCCCGGAATGGATATAGCCGCGCTCGGCCCGCGGATCGCCTTTGTAGCCGGGCGTGCGCTCGATATTCCCAAGACCGGGGGCCAAAGTGCCGAAGATCGGGTCGAGGCGATCCACCACGGCCTTCTCGCCGCCAATCATCATGCAATACCCACGCTCGACGCCCCAGACGCCGCCGGAGGTGCCGACATCGACATAGTGAATGCCTTTGGACAACAGCGCTTTCGCGCGGCGAATGTCGTCCTTGTAGAAGGTATTGCCGCCGTCGATGATGGTGTCGCCCGCCTCGAGCAGGCCGGACAGCGTTTCGATTGTGCTTTCGGTTATGTTCCCGGCCGGGAGCATGACCCAGACGGCGCGCGGCGTGGTCAATGCCTGGACCAGGCCTTCTAGGGAATCAGCGGGTTTGGCCTGCGCGGCGGCGAGTTCCGCCACGCTCTTTGGGTTGACGTCGTAAACAGCCACTTCATGGCCGTTATTGATGAGCCGCCGGGCGATATTGCCGCCCATCCGGCCCAGGCCGATCATACCCAGCTGCATCCTGCTTCCCCTGACGTGCCGCGTCGGAGAGCTAACGATATAGGCGTATGGCCGCCTAGGCTACCCGACCCGTTCAGGCCAACCGGCAATGTCACAAGGACACCCGGATGACGGCGGCTGCGTCATCCGGGTGCGTCGCGTGCGTCAGAAGAGTTGGTTACGGAATTGGGTCGGTCGAAATCGCTCAGCGCCGTTGGGGACCGGGTGGCCTCACCTCAGCGCGTGGCGCCTGACGAGGTGCTTCCATACGGGGCGCTTGGCGAGGCGCCTCCATGCGCGGCGGCGGGCGGGGTGCTTCCATGCGTGGCGCGACGGGGCGAGGGGCCGCGGCCCGCGGCGCCTCCATGCGCTGCGGCGCGGGTGGCCTAGGCGCTTCGGCGCGTGGCGCTTGTTGCGGCGGGCGGGGTGCTGCGACCTGCGGCGCCTGCATGCGCGGCGCTTGTGGGCGTGGCGCCTGCGGCCTGGCCTCAGCGGCTGGCGGTAGCGCCTGACGCGGCGCCGCCGGGTTCGGCGATGGGGGACGAGCGACCGGCATCGTCGGTGGCGTGCCTCTCGGGGGGACGGCACCCGGCGCGGGTTGATTACGCAAGCCGGGTTCCCGCGGGGCCGCGCCGGGAGCCGCCGGCCGGAACTGGGGCCGAGGCGCACCGTTCGTGGCGCCGGGAATAGCAGGCGCCGCGGTCACGCCGGGACGAGGAGCCGCCGCGCCGGGGATAACGGGCGGGGCGACTACGCCGGGGCGCGAGTTCGTGACGCCGGGCCGAGGAAGCTGAGGAACGCCCGGAACTGGAGCGTTTGGCCGGAGGTTCGGCTCGCCGATGCGAGGCGCTTGCGGCTGGCCTGGCAGCGGAACACCGCCTCGGGCATTGCCCGGCGCGCCGGGCACGATCCCTGGAGCCGGTACGCCCGGCGCTTGAGGTGCGCCGCCACGGAAACTCGGGGCGAATTGGGCATGGGGCACCAAGGGCGGCGGCGGAGCGTGACCGCGTTCCACTCCTGGCACCTGCCGGATCGCCGGGCCGGGTGCTCCAGATCGGAGCGCGGCGCCCGGCACCTGGGGCAGGTTAAGCCGCCGCGCCAGCGCCGGATCGACGCCCGCTGTCTGCACGGTCGGTCGCGGCAATGCCTGACCGTCGATTGCCCGGAATGGCCGCAATTCCCCTTGCGGAACAGGCTGAACCTCACCACGGACCTGCCGCGAATTCATCATGGCGGCGGTCGGGACAAAGGTTGCGCCCTGCCTATTGGCGAATTGCCCTTCCCGCCCGGCCTGGCCCGCGCCGTTGTTGAAGTTGTTAATGGTCGTATTGCGATATTCGACGCGATTATTGACGATATTGACGTTGCGCTGAACAAATTGATTGTAGTTCGGTACATAGGGCTGATTGTACGACTGGAAATAACGCGGGCTTACGCGGTAAGGTGGATAATAAGGCTCGCGAGGGCCAAGCGGCGCCCAGCCGATAGAGCCATTGCTCCAGGCATTGGCGGCAAGGACGCCGACGGCGGCCCCTGCGGCCGCGCCTAGAAACGTTACGAGTGCTGGTGAATAGGCAGGGGCGGGCGCGACATAACCCGGCTGCGCGTAATACCCTTGGCTCTCACTATAGTTATAGCCGTAGCCATAACCTTGGCCGTAGCCGGGTTCCGCGACGGGTTGCGGTATCCAGCCCCATTGCCCATCGAATTGCGACCAGCGCCCATAATGAAAAGGTGCGAAGCCCCAAGGCGCGTTATCGACCCAGGTCCAGCCCCACGGCTGCACATAAGCCCAATGGCCCTCACGATAGGGCACCCAGCCAGAGGCGACATGAGGAAACCAGACCGTGCCATATTGCGGCTGCGGTTTCCACGAGCCGTATTGCGTGAGCACGGCGGCGCCCGTCATCTGCGCGCAGACCGGCGGCGCTTGAGCGGCTGTTGGCGGAGGCGGCGGCGCGACCTGTTGCAGCATGTTCGTTAGAAACTCGTCCTGCTGCATGGCAACGAGTTGTACCTGTACCGGATTGTCGCCCGAAATCTCGGCCGTCTGCTGTGCCCCCACCGTCTGCGGCGCTGACGAACCCAGCCCGGTGAACTGAATCGAGCCGACGACCGCGGTCACATAAGTTGGCGTGGTGGTGTCGCCGGCATAAATTTCGTATTCGCCATTTCCGGTGATTTGTGCCGTACCGCGAGGCGTTTGAATTACCACGGTTTGGCCTGGCTGCATCGCGACGAGATTTAGAAAGATCTCGCCCTGCGACAACACCGCATCAACCGTGTTCTGATTGATCTCCTGTGCTGTGACTTCCGTTCCAGCGGCCATCGCCATCCGGCTGGAATCGACCATGATGGACGCAGCGCTTTGCGGCTGCGTCCATACGGCGTCACCGGTCGTGACAGGATAGTTCTGTGTCGCAGTCACCCACTGGTCTTGGCCGGCGCTATGGAAAGAGACAGTACCGGAAAGCTGCGACAACCAGCCGACCCGCGCAGGCGGATCGCCTGAGGTCGCGCCCGGCACATCGGCGGTCGGGGCCGGTGGCGGAGGCACGGCGGTCTGCGCCAAAGCCGGGAATGGCAGGATCGAATTGGTGGCCAAGCCGAAGCTCGCGGCCAGAGTTGGCAGCAATCTCCAGCGAATACGCAGGCTCATGATCGTTAGCCTTTCTAGCGCGCCGATCAGGCGCGACGACAATCTGGGTAACTTCATGTGTCTTTGCGGCGAAAACAGCACCGCCTCTGTGTCAATCGCGTGTCCGAGCGTTCGATCACTTTCGTACGTGCCACGCCCGCGCCCTACGGGCCGCATGGAAAAGCCGCAGTCCTAGGCCATATTTAATTCTTCGCCTCGCTTTATGCACCGCGATCCGGTCCGCGCACAGTTCCGTGATGACGTGCATTCGCGAAACGCAGCAGTCGGGGGAAGATCATGAAGACGCCTATGAAACGAGCGACTGCCATGGTTGCGGCGGCTGCGTCGATGATGCTCCTCGCGGGTTGCTACTACCCTCCTGGCTATGCAGGCTACGCTGCACCGGGCTACGCGGCCCCTGGCTACGCGGGTGGACCTGTCTACGCGCCCGACTACGGACCGGGCTATGCCCCCGGCTATGGCTATTCATCGGCCATTATCGTGGGCGGCGGCGGTTGTGGAAATTGCGGCTATGGCGGGGGCTATTATCGGCCGCCGCCACCGCCGCCGAGATATGGTGGTCCCGGCTACGGCCATCCTGGCTACGGCGGTCCTGGTTACGGCGGCCCGGGTCACCCGCCGCCGCCCGGTTATGGCGGTCCGCCTCCGGGTGGCCCGCGCTACGGTGGTCCCGGCGGTCCTCCGCCTGGCTATGGGCAACCGCCCCGGCCGCCGGGTGGATATGCCGGTCCGGTCGGCCAGCCCGGTCGTCCGATGGGTCCGCCTCCGGGAGGGCAACCACAATATGTGCCGGGCGCCGGTCCGGTTAATCAACGCGGCTACAGCCACTGAAGAAGCGCTAGGTGGTCTTCGCTTGCGAAGACCCAGCGCTTTCAGTGACCGCGTCGTGCAGTCAGGTCTTACGCGGACGGCCGCGACCGCGGGTCTGGGCGCGGAAGCTCGGCAGCCACCATTCGATTGGCTGCGGCTCCGGTTCGTTGCTGTCGGCGACGACCTTGGCCTTGCGCGGCTCCCGCACTAAACGCGACTGCGGCTCTTCAGCCACGAGCTCCGCCTGGCTGACTGGCTCGCTTTCCGGTTGGGCCTGGGTCGTCTGCACCTGGGTCTGACGCTCGATCGCTGCCGCAGCCTCTGCGCGTGCCTGACGCTCGGCCGCGCGGGCCTCGTCGATCGCCATTTCCGAATGGGCGAGCTTGGTACGCAATGATTGAATAGTGGCCTGACAGCTTTCGACGGTTCGCTCCGCCGTCTGGCGTGCCGCGCGCTCTTCCTGCAGTTTCGTTTCGAGTGCGGCGACCCGCGATTCCTGAGCCGCTTCGGCCTCCCGGCTTCGCCCAAGTACAACCACTGGAACATCACCATCCTGCGCGAAGCGGCGGCGCACGCGGTTGGGATCGGAGGTATGCGGCGTATGATTCTGCTGCGGATGCGCGACGCTCTCAGAGCGCTTGCCGAGGCCGAGCGCCTCTCGCATGCGCTCCTCAGAGGCATCGGCAGCGTCCGTGGCGGGATCGGTGGGGTAACGGCGGGGCATGATACTGCTCATCTTGGGAATATGGCCGGTCAGGGCAGGCCGATCGCCCGGCGCGTAGAAAACCACGCCTGTGAAGTATCGATAGCAATGTTCCAGCTTAATGGCAAATCGAGCATTGGCGGGTGTTAGTGCAACTATCGGATGAAAGGATGAATATTCTGGGTTATTCCGCTTCTTCGCCATCGTCGCCCTGCACCTCGCCCGGCTCGCCGTGGTCCACGCCCACGGCGGCGACCAGATAGGCGTGGACCTGCTTGAGGCCCCGCATCGCTTCGAGCAGCGTCGCACTCGCCTCGGCAACGTCGTTGTTCCCGTCACGCAAATAGCCGAAATGGGCAGCGGTCGCGGCGGCCTCGAGGTCATCCAGAACGACTTGCTCGCCCGTCAGGATCTCCATGCCACGGCGCTGCTCGGAAATGAAGACCGCGGCCGCCGCGCGTGAACCCGCGATGAGTGTGTCGATCATTGCGATTAGCGCGGTCTGTCCCGCGATCGGAAAAGAGAGGCCGCGTTTGAGCTTGCGCAGCGCAATTCCAAGCAAGCTGCGGTGGATGACATCGGCTGCTTGGCTAATCGCGACACAGAAGGCCAGAATCTCGCGAATACGCCTGAAATCTGCGGCGTTCAGCGAATCGGTTTCAAGTGTGGTCAGATAGAAGCTGATCGCCGCTTCAAGACGCTTGAGCACGGCATTGTGGCGTTTCGTCGCGGTAATCCGCCGCCGATCGCCTTTCTGCATCGCATCCCGCAAGCCCTGCAGCATGGCGAGCAGCAAATCGACGAGTCGCAGCGATTCTCGCGATGCCGCTCCCAGCGCCACGACCGGCGCCGAGGCCGCGGACGGCACCAGATAGAGGGGAATTGCGGGGTCCGCCTTGTCGATCCGGGTAGGTAACAATGCCTGTAACAGCCGCGCATAGGGGCTGAGCAATGGAAAGAAGATGAGGCCGATCACCAGGTTGAAGGCTGTGTGAAAATTCGCGACGGCGTGGGACGGCGTGCCGCCGAAGCGCGAGACCAGGGGGGCGAGCGGCCCAAGCACGGCTAGGGCGACCAGGACGCCGGCCAGGCGGTTGAGTAGATTTCCCACCGGCAGCCGCTTGGCGGCGCGATCATGTCCGGTCGCGCCCTCGATCACCGGATTGATCGCGGTGCCGAGATTCGCGCCGAGAACCAGGGCAAAGGCCGCATAGGGTGAGATATCACCATGGCTCGCGAAGGACATGATCAGCAGCACGACTGCGACGGAGGAATGTGCCGCCCAGGTCAGCAGTGCTGCGAGAATGACATCTACCAGTCCCTGAGACGAAATCAGCGCCAGGGCAGCGTGGACATCGGGTGAAGACGCGTAGGGGCGTAGCAAGCCGACGAACTGCGACAACGCGAGCAGCAGCAGGCCGAGGCCGATGAGAACGCGGCCAAAGTCGCGCATCCCCGCCTGAGCGCGGCGGAAAATCACGACTCCCGCCAGAATGAAGGCCGGGGCGAGCGCCGCCACGTCGAACGACAACACCTGGACGATCAGTGTCGTGCCCACATTCGCGCCGAGCATGACGGCGAGGGCTGGCACGAGTTCGACGAGTCCACCGGCGGTAAAGCCGGTAACCATAAGACCGGTCGCGGTGCTGCTCTGAAGCAGCGCGGTGACACCGATCCCGGCCAGGAAGGCGGAAATCCGGTGGCGCAGCGCGGTCGCCAGAAAGCCGCGGAGCCGAGCGCCGAAGGCCCGCTGCACACCGGTTTGCACCATATGGACGCCCCACAGCAGCAGGGCGACGGAGCCGGCGAGATCGATCAGTATAAGCGGCAAATCCATGCCCGGCGAAATTCCTAGAATAGCATCGGCGACGAATAGGTCGGGCTCGCGATAGCATAAGCCTGGGAAAACTCCGCTTTCCGAGGGAACCGGAGTTGGATTGTTTCGATGAAAATTCAGTGGCGATGTTAGAACCGCCGCGGCGGAATCCAATCATATTCGTAACGAATAGCGTCTGCTTTATCCCTGGACGCTCTTCTAGCGCCGCAGGTTTGTGCCTGAGGGTGGGAGGCATTCGGCCCGCAGCACGCGCTTGACGCGCTCCAGCTCGACCGCGAGCGCCTGCAACTGCGCGGCCTGGCCGACCCGGTCGGAGAGGTCGAGCTGGCGCATCTGCCGGCACATCGCCTGCACGCCCTCGGCGCCGAGATTGGCGGCGGCGCTGCTCAGCGCATGGGCCTCGGCCTGGAACAGGCTCATGTCGGAGGCTTCAGCCGCGGCCCGCAGCGAGAGTAGCAGGCTGTCCGCGTCCCCGATGAAGTCCTGGGCGATTCCTACCAGGAAGTCCCGGCCGCCGAGCGCCTCGAGGTCCCGCAGCATATTCGCATTCACCGAAGACGGGCCGGCCTGGTAACGCGGATGGTCGGCGATCGAGGTGACGCTTGCCGTGCTCGGCTTACTGCGCGCCGCGCCAAACACGAAGCTGTCGATGATGTCGAGCAGTCGAGCCGGCTCGACCGGCTTGACGATACAGGCGTCCATGCCGCTGTCCAGGCAGCGCTGCGCCATCTGTGGCGTCGCATCCGCCGTGAGAGCAAGGACCGGTATCCGGGGTTTGTCGAGTGCCGCGAAGCGGTAGAGCTTGGTCGCTTCGATGCCGTTCATCACGGGCATGTTCACGTCCATCAGCACAACGTCGAAGTTTTCCTCCTCCAAGGCGTCCAGCGCCTGTTCGCCATCCGAAACGATGCGGGCCGTGTGGCCGGCACGGTCCAAAATTTTCGCGACGACGCTCTGGTTGATGCGGTTGTCGTCTGCCACCAGGATGTGGAGCGGCCGCGTCGCGCTGCGGATGAGCACGGGTTGCGCCGCGGCGGCGGCGCGCGGGGCGAGGATGCGCAGCAGGCGCTCGACCTCGGCCGGACCCGCCGCCGCGCTCAGGATACTGATGCAGGAGCGGCGCAATGCGAGATCAGGTGCTGCGGCCTCGGCATCACCCTCGGTCGGCGTCTCGATCACGACAACGGGCGTCGGCTCCGGCTGGGCCTGGCCGAGGGTTCGCGCGAAAGCGTCGGCGCCGGCCCGCTGTCCGAGCCCGAAACTCGAGATATCGGCGAGGATCGCATCGACCGGTCCGACCTCCGCGAGAGCGCGACCGATGGCGAGGAGATCCGCCTCGACCGGAAGCGGACGACGCTGGACGACGGAGCCCCAGGCTTCCATCCGCCGCGCCACCGGCTCGACCCGGCCGGGATCGGCAGAGAGCAGGACCACACGCAAAGCCGCCGGCGCGGGGGCCGGCTTGGCGGGTATCACCAGCGGCAATTCGATCCAGAAGGTGCTGCCGGCGCCGCTTTCGCTGACCACACCGATCGCGCCGCCATGGAGTTCGACGAGTTTGCGCGAGATGGCGAGGCCGAGGCCGGTGCCGCCGAAGCGGTCGATGATGCTGGAATCCGCCTGGGTGAAGCTGTCGAAGATGCGGGTCTGAGCCTCGGGCGCGATGCCGATGCCGGTATCGATCACCTCGACGCGGAGGGCTGGCGTGCCATCAGGTTGCTCGACCGTATCGGCGGCGATCAGAACGGAGCCGCGGGCGGTAAACTTCACCGCGTTGCTGGCGAGATTGAGCACGACCTCGGCGATATGTTTGGCGTCGCCCTCGAGCCAGCTCGGGGTCCGCGTGCTGATGTGGGAGGAAAGGGCGACGCCCTTCGCCTGCGCGGTTGCCGCGACCAGACGCTCGACATTGGCGATCAGGCTCGGCAGGTCGAAAGGTGCGAGCTGGACCGGAACCGCGCCCGCCTCGATGCGGGAGAAGTCGAGAATGCCGTCGATCAGCGAGAGCAGCGACCGCGCGGCGGTGCCGACCGTCCGCACCATGTCCCGCTGCTCGCCATCCATGCGGGTGCCGACGAGCAGATCGCTCATACCGATCACGGCGTTGAGCGGAGTCCGCAACTCGTGGCTGACGCTCGCCAGGAACAGGCTTTTGGCCTGGCTCGCCTCTTCCGCCTGCTGCTTGGCGACTGACAGGCTACGAATGAGAGAGCCTGCATAAAGCGGAATGGCGATTAGCCCGACCAGGAGGCCACCGGAGAGAAACGGGTTTTCCCGCCAATAGGGCGTCGTGATGACGCAGAGCAGAAAGCCGAGCACGCCGAGGCAGGTGGCGGCGCGGAGGTAGCCGAGGCCGAAGCGGAAACCGTAACCCAGGATGGCCCAGAGATAGGCGGGGGAGAGCGGGGCCGCGATCATCCCGCCGATATGCATGCCGAAGGAGAGCACGCCGATATCGGTCAGCAGCTGCAAGGCGAGCCGCGGTACGGAGGGTCGTGCGCGAACAACGAGGTCGAGGAAAAAAGCCACGGCGAAGGCGGCATAGGCCGCGCTCATCACCAAGGGCCGGAGCGAGCCGAGGGATCCGTCGATTCGGAGCGCGAGGAGATAGGCAAAGATGCCGCTGCCGATGACCAGACGGTTCAGCACGATCTGGTATTCCAGACCGTGCCCCATCTTCAATCGTTCGAAAATCTGCCTGGCCGCATTGCGAACGGAGACGCGCGCGGCCCAAAGACCTGGTGGCGTCAAGGAGGGCGTGGACCGGGAGGGGGCAGGACTAACGGGCTTCGGCGCCTCGTCTTTGCCGGGCTTAATCCTCAACGACAACCGACGTTTGTCCTTAAATGTGCCCGAAGACCATGCAAGCCACATGCCCGGAGCGCCAAACGCAATGCCTTTGGCAAGATGAGCGGGCGCGAAGTCGATCCCTATTTTGAGACCTGGGCCTCGATGAGGGGCTCCGCAACCCCGGTCTTCGCCCAGTTCGCTCGCACATATTGCTCGAATTCGAGGGGCGGAACGGGACGGCTGAACAGATAGCCCTGCACTTCGTCGCAGCCCTCCGCCTCAAGCTCGTGGAGCTGCTCGATGGTCTCGACGCCTTCCGCGACCACACGCAAGCCCAAGCCGCGACCAAGGCCAATGATCGCGCGGATGACCGCAGGGCCTTCTATACGGTGTGTCAGGTTATGGATGAAAGCCTGATCGATCTTGAGTCGGTTTACCGGCAGCTTGTCGATATAGGAGAAGGACGCGTAGCCGGTGCCGAAATCATCGATCGAGAAGGAGATCCCAAGCTCCTGCAGCTCGACGAGTTGCTTCCGCGCCGTCTCGTGATCCTCCAGGAACATCGTCTCGGTGAGTTCGAGGTCGAGCAGCCGGGGGTCGAGCTTGGCACGGCGGACGGCGGCAATGACGACCTGTGCCACGTCCTGCTGCTGGAAGATCGTGGCGGAGAGGTTGACCGCGACGCGAAGCGCCATGCCGGACGCGGCCCAGGCGGCGGCCTGGCGGCAGGCGGCCTCCAGCACCCAGGTATTGATCGGGATAATCAGCCCGGCCTCCTCGGCGATCGGCAAGAAACGGCCGGGCGGCAGAAGGCCATGGCCCGGTTGTTCCCACCGCACTAGCGCTTCGGCCCCGGTCACCCGACCGCTGCGGGTATCGATCTGCGGCTGGTAGTGCAGCCTGAGCTCATTGCGGATGAGCCCGGCGCGAAGATCGATCTCCAACTGCGCCGCATCCCGCACCGCTGACTGCATCTCGGGCTCGAAGGCGCAGAAGCGGCTGCGGCCGAGCCCCTTTGCCCGATACATCGCGAGATCGGCGGTCTTGAGGAGGGTCTCCTGCGAGTTGCCGTCGGCCGGAAAGAGCGTGAAGCCCAGGCTGCAACTCGTGCTGATGGCGCGGCCATCGAGGTCATAGGGTTCGGCGAAAAGCTGCACGATCCGCTCGGCTAGGCGTTCGGCATCTCCGCTGCCGGAGATGCCGCCTTGGATAATCGCAAATTCGTCGCCGCCAAGACGCGCGACGGTGTCGCTGGCGCGGATGGTGCGACGCAGCCTCTCGGAAACCTCGGTCAGCAGCGCATCCCCGACATGGTGTCCGAAGGCATCGTTGATGCTCTTGAAGCGGTCCAGGTCGAGGAAATGCAGGGCGAAAACCGCATTGCTATCGGCCGCCGCATTCACCGCCTCCTCGAGGCGAAGATGCAGCAGCAGCCGGTTGGGCAGCCCGGTCAGCACGTCATGATGGGCGAGGTGGTGGAGATAGCGCTCCGCCCGCTTGCGATCGCTGATGTCGAGCGAGGTGGTCAAGACGGCCGTGACACGGTTGGAATCGTCGGTCAGCGGCGTCTTCGTGGTCAGGAAGACATGAGTGGTCCCTTGCGCGTCGCGGATTTCCTCCTCGAAATCGGGCAAGGCCATGCCTGTCGCGAAGACCCGGGCATCCAGTTGCCGGCTGCGGTTCCGGCGCTCCCTGTCGAGCCCGTCCTCATCGGTGCGCTCGGTCGCCCCGTCTTCGAGCAGTTTCGTCTGGAACGCATTGGCGAAGATGCACACGCCTTGACGGTCGGTGGCGCTTATGAGCGCCGGCACCGTGTCGATGACCTGCGCCAGGCGCTCGCGGTTGTTGCGCAGCAACTCCTCGCGCTCGCGCTCGACGTGGTGGAGCTCCTCCGCCAGCGCATGGGCACGGCTGCGGATGAGCTTCTGCTGAGTGCCGAGCTTGAGGAGGTTGCGGGCCCGCGTGACGAATTCATGGTGGTCGATCGGGCTCTGGAGGAAATCCGTGGCCCCGGCTTCCAGCGCCTGGAGCCGGAAGTCGCGATCCTCGTAGGCGGTGATGACCATGATCGGCACTTCCGCGCCGTGCGGGGTCGCGCGGATGTGCTGGGTGAAGGTTGCGCCCGTCATGTGCGGCATCTTGTAGTCAGTAATAATGAGATCGGGAGTCTGGTTTACCATCCAGGCCAGCGCCGCTTCCGGCCCAGCGAATGCCTCGACCTGAACGTCGGATGCGAGCGAGGCGGAGAGCTTGGAGAATATGCTGCGGTTGGTCGCGCGGTCGTCGATGATCATGATGAACGGCATGCCCGCTCACCACGCCAAAACGGTGAGGAAAAACGGCGCGCGAGAAGGTCTGAGCATGCGGAACGCCATGACGCAGAACCTAGAGCATGCGAGCCAAGACTAGAACCGGAAACTGGCGGTCGTCGCTCGAGGCGGGCGGCCTCGTCTCATTTTCTGAGACATACCATGGCGTAAACCGCATAGGAACGTTCCACAAATCGAGACTGCCGCTGGTTTTGGCTGCCATCGGGAAATTATTCCTGTCATGCCCAAAAAACTCGTCAAAATAGAGCTGGCGGCCATGGTTAAGCCTTAAACCGTAAGGCCTGATTCTGGCGCCTCGAGCAAAACGGCTTTTTCCGGAGAGTATCATGACCAACGTTCAACAAATCAGAGCCCACGTCGCTGTGGATAATCTCGCCGCGCTTCCCCAGCCACGACCGCTGGAAAAGCTCACCAGCCAATACTTCTCGACAATGCAGGTGGAGCATGACGCGGCGGCGCAGGCACTGTTCTGCTTCATGCGTCCCGAAGGACGGCCCAGCTACACGCCCGAGCTTCTGCGGGACATGGCGGCGATCCAGGGCCAAATCTATCAGGCCGTCCAGGCCGGCGGCTCAGCCCCATTTCGCTACGTCGTCGTGGG
Source organism: Acidisoma sp. L85 (assembly GCF_009765865.1). Classification (GTDB taxonomy): domain Bacteria; phylum Pseudomonadota; class Alphaproteobacteria; order Acetobacterales; family Acetobacteraceae; genus Acidisoma. The sequence goes on along the minus strand of NZ_LMUQ01000024.1, from coordinate 126,379 downwards.
CTCTCGGATCGATGGCGCCTTCAATCTGGGCGGCGATCTAACCCTGTTTCAGCAGAGTATTCGCGACCAGAATCGCAAGGCCCTCACCACCTATGCCCATGCCTGCGTGGACATCGTCTATCACAATGCCTTGGGCTACGGTCAGTCGGTGATGACGGTGGCGCTCGTCCAAGGCGACGCCCTCGGCGGCGGCTTCGAGGCCGCGCTGGCCTGTAACTACATTGTCGCCGAACGCGGCGCGCGCTTCGGCCTGCCCGAGGTCCTGTTCAACCTCTTCCCCGGCATGGGCGCCTATTCCTTCCTGTCACGGCGTCTGGATGCGGTGCGGGCGGAGAAGCTCATCATGAGCGGCAAGGTCTATACCGCCGAGGAACTGCACGAGATGGGTCTGGTCGATGTCCTGGCCGAGGATGGGGAGGGCGAGACGGCACTGCGTGCTTTCCTTGCCAAGATTGATCGCCGCCATAACAGCCACCAGGCGGTGCTGCGGGCCCGTCAGCGCGTCAATCCGCTGACCCACGAGGAGTTGCGCGACGTCGTCGAAATCTGGGTCGATGCCGCACTGCAACTGTCGGAAAGCGACCTGCGCAAGATGAGCCGGCTGATCGCCGCGCAGACCCGTCGCCATGGTGATGCCGCGCCGCGGATGGCGGCCGAATGAGGGCCTGCATGGCCGGATGGCGGAACGTTAAGGGCAACGCGTCTAGGAGTGGGCCTGTGCATGCCCTACTCTTAGATACTCGGACTGAGGAGATTGCCCGCTATGCGTCCAGCCGACCTGCCGCGCCTGCCCGACGGCCAGGGACTTCCGAAAGCGGGAACGCCAGCCGATGCCGAGGTGTTGCCCAGCTGGGATCTGAGCGACCTCTACGAGTCACCGGAAAGCCCGCGCATCGCCGCCGATCTGGACCGCGCGATGCGGGATGCCAAGGCTTTCGCGACAACCTACCGGGGCAAGCTCGCGGAGCTGGAGCCGGTGGCGATCGCAGGTTCCCTGGCGGAATACGAGCGGATCGAGGAGAGCCTGGGACGGATCATGTCCTACGCTCAGCTCCTCTTCAGCGGCGATTCCTCCGATGCGCGGATCGCCAAATTCTATCAGTCGATGAGCGAGAAGGTGACCGAGATCAGCACAGAGCTGCTGTTCTTCACGCTTGAGCTCAATCGCCTCGACGAAAATGTTGTGAAAGCCAAGCTCGCCGATCCAGCGCTTGCCCCCTGGGCCTCCTGGATCGAGGACCTTCGGGTCTTCCAGCCCCATCAGTTGTCGGACGAGCTGGAAACCCTTCTCCACGAGAAGGATGTGAGTGGCGCCGCCGCCTGGAGCCGCCTGTTTGACGAGACCATGGCCGGGCTACGCGTGCCGGTGGGCGATGAGCGCCTGACCGTGAGCGATGCCCTCAACCGCCTGTCGGACCGTGATCGGGACACGCGCGCCAAGGCCGCCGCCGGCATCAGCGCGACTCTGGGCGACAATCTCCGCCTCTTCTCCCTCATCACGAACACGCTGGCCAAGGATAAGGAGACTGTAGACCGCTGGCGCCACTATCCGCGCCCCGGCAGTTCCCGCAATCGCTCCAACATGGTCGAGGACGAGGTGGTCGATGCGCTGGTGAGCGCTGTCGTCGCTGCCTATCCACGCCTGTCCCACCGCTACTACGTGCTCAAGGCGCGCTGGCTCGGCCTGGAGACGATGCAGCACTGGGATCGCAACGCGCCTTTGCCCGCCGACGAGGATCGCCGCGTCTCCTGGCCCGACGCCCAGGCGCGGGTGCTGGACGCCTACGGCGCCTTCAGCCCGGAACTCGCCTCGCTCGGCAGCCGCTTCTTCGAGCGTCCCTGGATCGACGCGGCTTTGCGGGACGGCAAGTCGGGCGGCGCCTTCGCCCATCCCACGGTCCCTTCAGCACATCCTTATATCTTGATGAACTATCACGGCCGCGCCCGCGACGTGATGACCCTGGCGCATGAGCTCGGCCACGGCGTTCACCAAATTCTGGCCGGTGAATCCCAGGGCTACCTGCGCTCCGGCACGCCGCTGACCCTGGCCGAGACGGCCAGCGTCTTCGGCGAGATGCTGACCTTCCGCGCTGTGTTGGATGCCGAGACCGACCCCGCCCGCCGCCGTCTGATGCTGGCCGGCAAGGTCGAGGACATGCTGAACACGGTGGTCCGGCAGGTTGCCTTCTACCGCTTCGAAACGCTGCTGCATGACGAGCGGCGGAGCGGGGAATTGCTGCCCGAAAGGATCGGCGAGATCTGGATGGATGTGCAGCGCGAGAGCCTCGGCCCCGCCTTCACCTTCACGCCGGACTATGCGGCCTACTGGGCCTATATCCCGCACTTCGTCCATTCGCCCTTCTACGTCTATGCCTATGCCTTCGGGGATTGCCTGGTGAACGCCCTCTACGCGGAGTTCCGCGCCGGTCATCCGCGTTTCCAGGAGAAGTATCTCGACATGCTGCGCGCCGGCGGCACCAAGCGTCATCGCGAATTGCTCGCGCCCTTCGGGCTGAACGCCGCCGAACCGGCCTTCTGGCAACGCGGCCTCGATATCATAGCCGGCTTCATCGACGAGCTGGAGGCGGATGCCCCCGTTGCCACCTCGAATGGCTGATCGCAACGAGGTTAGTCTCTTCGGCAGCGTCCGCCGCTTCGCCCGCACGTCCGGTGCCGTCGGCGGCATCGCGGCGCGCGTCGCCGGCGAACGCGTCTTCGGCTTCAAGACCGATCGCGCGGCGCATGCCGAGGATCTGCGCGCCATCCTTGGTGGCCTGAAGGGGCCATTGATGAAAGTGGCGCAGATCCTCACCACCATTCCGGATGCGCTGCCGCCGGAATACGCGGCCGAACTCTCCGAGCTGCAAGCCAATGCGCCGCCGATGGGCGCGGGCTTCGTGCGCCGCCGCATGGCGGGCGAGCTGGGTCCCGACTGGCAATCCCGTTTCCGCAGTTTCGGCCAGGAAGCCGCGGCGGCGGCGAGCCTGGGGCAGGTGCATCGCGCGACGCTGCTCGATGGCCGCGACGTCGCCTGCAAGCTGCAATATCCGGACATGCCCAGCACGGTGGAAGCCGACCTGCGCCAGCTTAAGCTGGCCATGGCCGTCTATCACCGCATGGACAACGCCATCCAGCACGACGAGATCTACAAGGAACTCGCCGAGCGGCTGCGTGAGGAGCTGGACTACCTGCGGGAGGCCGCGCAGATGCGCCTCTATCGCACGATGCTCGATGATGTGCCGGACGTGCATGTGCCGGAGGCGATCGCCGAGCTGACGACGCCGCGGCTGCTCACCATGACCTGGCTCGAAGGCGGACCGCTGCAACGCTGGATCGAAACGGATCCGCCGCTGGAAGCACGCAACCGCGTGGCGGAGGCATTATTCCGCGCCTGGTATCTGCCGCTTTACCGGTTTGGCGTGATTCACGGTGACCCGCATCTCGGCAATTACCAGGTGCGGCCGGATGGGGCGGTGAATTTGCTCGATTTCGGTGCCATCCGTGTCTTCCCGCCGCGTTTCGTCAGCGGTGTCATCGACCTCTTCGAGGCGGTGCGAGACGGCAATGCCGAGAAGGCCGCCACGGCCTATCGCAACTGGGGTTTCAAGGACATTACACCGGCGAAGGTGGAGGTGCTCAACGAATGGGCGCGTTTCCTCTACGAGCCTTTGTTGCAGGACCGTGTTCGCCGCATCCAGGAAACTGACGGACAGTTCGGCCGGTCGGTGGCGGAGAAAGTGCATGCGGGCCTGAAGAGCATCGGCGGGGTAAAGCCGCCGCGCGAATTCGTTCTGATGGATCGCTCGGCGGTCGGCCTCGGCAGCGTCTTCCTGCGGCTCAAAGCGGAGCTGAACTGGAGCCGGCTCTATCAGGAAGTCGTCGCCGGCTTCGACGAGGCGGCACTGGCGCGGCGGCAGTCGGATGCGCTGGCGGTGGCAGGAGTTCCGCCGACGCGGTGAGCGTGGGGCGCTAACGGTTCGACAGGGTTTATTCGGTAAACTGCGGCCGGTCACAGTCGTTGTCGAGGACGCGGTCGCATCCTCGGACTCCTCGGTTTTGATCTGCCTGCCGCGACCCACCCTCAGGAACCGCTTCAATGCTCAGCTCACTAAAACCGCTCGATGGTGTGCCGACAGCACGCACTGCGGCAGCAACGGATCAGGGGCCGCATGATTTTGCGGCGCGGCTGCGTAGGGCTCCAGGCGGTGGGCGCATCGTCGAGTCCCGGCCAAATCCTCTCTTCGACACGCTCCGGCGGCGGATCGGCGATCCTCAAGCTTATGAGCGCGTCGTGCAGAAGCTGAAGAACTACGAAAAATATTTCAAGGCAGGCGGCCCAGTCCAAAGGCACTTGGTGACGCGCTATCCTGGCGATGTTGTAAGGGCGATCGAATCCATGCGGATTTACAGCAATATGCCCGCGCATAAGGCACGCAGGATGGCGTTCACGCGCCGTCTCACGACGATGGACGACGACACATATACGCCCGAAGTGAATCAGGCGGTCCTTGGGAATGCGCAATGCCTCGCGCGGACCAATGCTGAATGCGTGCTCCCCGGCAACCAAGTGTCGCTGGAGATGCGCTCGCCCTTCATGCGGGATGATGGGAAGGTTGTGCGCCCCGTCATTCTCAGCGTGTCCGCCCCCGACCTCGGTTCGCCGGATCAGCCGGAGTGGCCTCACTACGTGAACAGCGATAATCGGCTTCGCGAGGCGCCATACCGCTACTCGCTTGAGACGCTGTGGGGCCACATCTTCAGAAGCAGCGCGCAGCATCCGGACCATCGAGTGGTCTTGTCGGCTTTTGGAATGGAGAACTTCATCAAGGGGTTGCCGCCGAAGGAAAAAGGGCGGGCGAGGGCAATCGGCGCGGATGTTTTTGCTCGTTCGATCAAGGAGCTGCAGCACAGAGGCATCGACGTCGCCTTCAGCGACATCGAGGAAAACGGACCATTTTGGACCGATGTGAATCGCCTGCTGCCGGAGGGATCAGCCATCCGCTGGGTGGGAGCGCTGCCGGGTCGCTGGATGCGTAACAAGGATATTACGGTCAACTCCTGGGATCCGATAGCCTTGGTCGGAAACGGGTGTCGGATCGACAACTCTTTCGACGGCTGGTTGGGCCGCTCTTCTGCGACGAGTTGGTCGGATGCGCTCGTATGTATCCTCTATTATGAAGGCGTGTTAGGCGAAGTTGCCAATATCCCTGTGCAGCACTGACAGAACGAAGACTCTGCTGCTGGTCGCGGCGAGCTGAGCAACCGAGCCACCCGGTTGCTTTCTGCCCAGGCGGAGCATCGACATTCTCGGGCGATACGGTGAATCGCGTAAAGTCGTGGATGACAAGTCCCGCATGGCATACGTCGTGAATTCATAAACTCGTTGTCGAGGGCCTATACCACGGGCGTAGTCAGCTTTTAGCAATGAGCCTTGCTGCATTTCCGGCACGCTCATGCTATGTCCCCGGACCCTGACGCCGCCGCCTGGCAAGAAGAGACTTTCATGTCCGCCCTCGCTCCCCCCGCATCACGCGCGACGCTTTTGCGCGAGATCGGGATCCTGCTCCCGCTCGCCATACCGCTCATCCTCGGCCAGCTCTTCAGCTTCGGCACGGATGTGGTGAGCACCCTGCTGGCTGGGCATCTCGGGGCCTCGGTACTGGCGGCGGTGTCGGTGGGCACCAGCCTCTGGATCGTCATCTTCGTGGTTGTCGTCGGGCTCATGATGTCGGTTCAGCCGACGGTCGCGCAGCTCGACGGCGCCAGCCAGCGCGCCGCGACGGCCGGCGTGTTCCGGCAAGGCGTCATCCTCGGGTTGAGCGTCGGGCTTCTCTGCTTGGTGATCGTCGCCATCGCGGGGCGGTCGCTTGCCGCGGCCGTCGGCGTGCCCATCAATCTGATACCAATGGCAAGCGGCTTCCTGCTGGCCTCGACGCTGTCCTTTCCCGCGCTAGGTCTGCTCTCGGCCTGCCGTGGCTTCTCCGAGGGGCTGTCGCGCACCCGGCCGACCATGATCTGCGGCGCCATCGGCCTGCTGATGCTGGGGCCGATTGGCTACGGGCTGATGTATGGCATCCCCGGCGTCCTGCCCGGGCTCGGCGCGACCGGCGACGGGCTTGCCCTCTCCGCCGTGCTTTGGGCCGAGGCGCTGGCCTATCTCGCCTGGATCCGCCTCTCCGGCCGCTATGGCGGGGTCGACTGGGACAGCGGTGGCTGGCGACCGGACTTTGCCATCCTCCTTCGCCTCTTGCGGATCGGCTTGCCGATCTCGGTGACGCTTCTCCTCGAAGTCACGATGTTCTCGGCCGCGACGCTCGTTGTGGCGCATTTCGGTGCGGTCGCGGTGGCGGCGCATCAGATCGCGATGACCATGTCGGCGCTGTTCTTCATGGTGCCGCTCGGCCTCTCGCTCGGTGTCACGGTGCGGGTGGCGCGGTTTATCGGGCAACGTGATCCGGAAAGCGCCCGTCGCGCCGGCACGGCCGGCTTCATCCTGATGCTCGCGACGCAAACGGTGAGCTTCGTCGTGTTGCTGTGCTTCGCGCACAACATCGCCGGCGTCTTTACGGATGACCTCAAGGTCGCGGCGCTCGCCTCGCTCCTGCTCGGCTTCGCGGCGGTGTTCCAGTTCTCGGATGGCACCCAGGTTGTCGCCAACGGCGCGCTGCGCGGCTTGCCGGATACCCGCATGCCGATGCTGCTGGTGCTGTTGTCCTATTGGGCGGTCGGCATGCCGGTAGCCATCTGGCTTGCCTTCAGTTGGAGGCTCGGCCCGGCGGGGATCTGGATCGGCCTCACCGCCGGTCTATCGGTCGCCGCCCTGCTGCTGACCGGCCGCTTCTTCCGCGCGACGCGGCCGAGGCTCGGCCTGGCGGGCGCTCCCTTCCTCTCGCCCGGCGAAACACGCTAGGGAGGGCTTGCGCCCTCAAGGGTGTTGCTAGCCGGAGGACGCCTAATGAAAAGCCCAGGTCCAACCCGCGCCACTGCCTGGCGGGTTCTTCTCGCCGTGCCGGTGATCGCCGTCCTCTGGGTGCCGAGCTTCGATCGCACCGGCCCGGCGCTGTGGGGCTTTCCCTTCTTCTATTGGTATCAGCTCCTCTGGGTGCCGCTTTCCTCAGCCATCATCGGGCTGGTTTTTCTCTTCGAGCGAAGAAGGTCTGGCCCTTCGGAGGATGAGGGGTGAGCGAACTCGCACTCCAGCCGGTGGCGATCGTCGTCTTTCTGGCTCTTTTCCTTCTCGTCACGGTCATGGGTTTCATGGGCGCCCGATGGCGGCGCGGGGACCTCGACACGCTCCACGAATGGGGGCTGGGCGGACGGCGCTTCGGCACGGTCGTCTCGTGGTTCCTGCTCGGCGGCGATCTCTATACCGCCTATACTTTCGTCGCCGTGCCGGCTTTGGTGTTCAGCGCCGGAGCGATCGGCTTCTTTGCCGTGCCGTACACGGTGATCGTCTATCCGCTGTTCTACATGGTGTTTCCGCGCCTGTGGCGGATCTGCAAACAGCACGGCTATCTCACCGCGCCGGAATTCGTGCGCGGGCGTTTCGACAGCCGTGCCTTGTCCCTGGCGGTCGCGGTGACCGGCATCCTGGCGACGATGCCCTATATCGCGTTGCAGCTCGTCGGCATGCAGGTTGTGATCGCGGCCTTGGGACTTTCGGGCTCCGGTATCATGGCAGATGTGCCGCTATTCGTCGCGTTTCTCGTGCTGGCCGCCTTCACTTACACCAGCGGGCTGCGCGCGCCGGCGATCATCGCCATGGTCAAGGACGTGCTGATCTATGCGACGGTCATCGTCGCGGTCGTCGTGATCCCGATGCAGCTCGGCGGCTGGGCGCATATCTTCGCGGCGGTCCCAGCGGCGAAGCTCACTTTGCCGGTGCCGACGGCACATACCCTCGGCAGCTACGGCGCCTATGCGACCCTTGCGCTCGGTTCCGCGCTCGCGTTGTTTCTCTATCCGCATTCGATGACGGCGGCTTTGAGCGCCAGCGGCGGCCGCGTGCTGCAGCGGAACGCGATGCTGTTGCCGGCCTATTCCTTCATCCTCGGCCTGCTCGCCATGCTGGGCTTCATGGCGCTGGCCTATGGCGTGGGCCATGCGCCACAATTCGCCGCCGGTTTCCGCCACTACGGCCCGAACTTCGCGGTGCCGGCGCTGATCCTGTCGGCTTTCCCGTCCTGGTTCGTCGGCGTCGCCTTCGCTGCCATCGCCATTGGCGCCTTGGTGCCGGCCTCGATCATGTCGATCGCCACCGCCAATATCTTCACCCGCGACATCTACAAGACCTACCTCAAGCCGAACGCGACCGATGCGCAGGAATCCAGCATGGCGAAGCTGGTCTCGCTCCTCGTCAAGCTCGGCGCGCTGATCTTCATCCTGGCATTGCCGGCGACGGCGGCGATCGAGTTCCAGCTTTTGGGCGGCATCTGGATCATCCAGACTTTGCCGTCGGTCTTCCTCGGCCTGTCGCGCTGGCGGCTGCGGCCGGGGGCACTGCTGCTGGGCTGGGCCTGCGGCATGGTGGTCGGCACCGCGATGGCCGCCTCGACCCATTTCAAGACCGCGATTTTCCCGCTGCATCTCGGCGCCTTCACCGCGCCCGGTTATGCGGCGCTGTACGGGCTGATCGTGAACCTCGCCGTCGCCATCGTTCTGAGCGCGATCCTCAACGCCTTCCGCAGCGCGGAGGCCGCGGCCCGCGACCCCGCCGCCCGTTTCGGCTTCTAGCCGATGCAGCCGATGCCCCTCGTCGTCACGCCCGGCGACCTGACGCTGCGGCTGGCGCTGACGGTGGCGGCGGGGCTGCTGATCGGCATCAACCGGGACGAACACGGCCGGCCCGCCGGGCTGCGCACGACTCTGCTGGTCTGCCTCGCCGCTTCAGTCGCGATGATCCAGGCGAATCTGCTGCTGCCACTGGCGGGGCGGCCCGACGGCTCCTTCGTGATGCTCGACCTGATGCGGCTGCCGCTCGGTATCCTCTCGGGCATGGGCTTCCTGGGCGCCGCCGCGATTGTTCGCCGGGGCGACCTGGTGCAGGGCGTCACCACCGCCGCGACGCTCTGGATCGTCACCGTCATCGGGCTTTGCCTTGGCGGCGGCCAATTGGTGCTGGGCATCGCCGCGACGGTTCTGGCGCTGCTCGCGCTATGGGGCCTGAAGCGCGTCGAGGTCTTCGTACATCGCGAGCACCGCGCGACGCTCACCGTAACCATCGACAGCGAAGCCGATGCCACGACCGAGCCGCAGGTCATCGCGGGCTTCTCCGCCGACGGTTACTGGGTTGCGCGCGAGTCAGTGACCCACGCGCCGACGGCCGGCTACAGCGAGCATTGCTACGAGCTGCGGTGCACGGGATTGGTTCGTAGTCCGGCGGGGCCAGCTTTCCTGCGCGTCCTCGCGGCGCTCCCGAAAGTGCAGGCGGTGAGTTGGAAACCGCAGGGCATGGGGACGGTCTAGGCGGGAAAGCCCGCACCGGCTGATGCAGGCTTCCGCGACCGTGCCGACGCCTATTGGCTTACCGAGAGATTCGAATAGGCATAGTCAAACGGAGCCTTCGCGCTGCCCTCGCCGATGATTCCGACAGTGCCGCCCGTGGGAGGCGCCTGGATCTGGAGCTTGCCGATCGGTTGCCCGTTGACGAAGAGCGAGACGAGATTGCCTTTGGTGACGAGCCGCAGCGTGTTCACCGCGGTAGCGCCGGTTTTGACGTTCGGGTTCGCCATGAAGGGCACGATGGGTTGCCAGCCGGTGGCGGCGACATGGCGATAGATGCCGAAGGTTCCGGCGGTATCCGAGACGCCGAAGAAGTAGAAGTCGCTCGGCCCGGTGGCCCAGAAGATCAGCCCGGCATCGCTGCCGGCAGTCTTCGGCGTGATCGTGACGCTCGAATCCTGGTCAGTGAAGTTGAACCCGGCATAGGTCGCCCAGTTGACCCCGGAGGTCGGCATGGTGATGTGCACGAAGCCATCCTTCAGCATCATGCTCGTGCCCTGGGCACCGAAATTCAGCGGCCAGGATGTCAGCGGGTCCGTCAAGACGGCTTGCGCCGCCCGGCTGGCCTGAATGCCGCCAAGGCCGAAGCAGGCCACTAGACCTGCCAAAGCCACCGATCTGAAAATTGGAGTCACCACATTCCCCTTAAATCTTCGAAACGACTGTAATCTAAGCCGAAGTTTTCCGGCCTCGAAAGCTAATCGAAGAGCTGAGGGCTTTAGAAGCTAAGATTGCAGGACGATTGACCCAGCCGGGCGTCGTTGGCGTCTAAATCCGAACGTCTGCCGCCTTCGCCAGATCCGGTCCGCACAACGACCGCACCTTCGCGGCCGCCTCCTCGGTGCCCCAATCGGCGCCGCCGATCAGCCGTGCCTTCGGATGGCCCGCCCGGTCGAAGATCACCGTTACCGGGATGCCGGGCACCTGCCACGCCTGCAGGATGGCGCTGTTATGGTCGAGCAGCACCGGCAGATGGCGGATGTCGTGGCTGCGGTAGAAGCCCTGCACCGCCGTCGCTCCGCCGATATCGGAGGAGACCGGCAGCACCACGATGCCGTCCTTCGCCAGCGTTTGCGCCAGCGTGTCCATGGTGGGCAGCTCGGCGGTGCAGGGGCCGCACCAGGTCGCCCATAGATTGATCACCACCCCCTGGCCGCGGTAATCGGCCAGCGTCCGCACCTTGTTGTCGGCCGTGTAGAACTGGAAGGGCGGCAGCGACTGGCCGGGCGGCACGGTCTCCAGCCCAGAGATATCGCCGAGCGACTGTGCGGCGGCCGGGCGCGTGCTAAACCCCCCGGCGACACCGCCGGCCAGCAAGCCGCCGAGACGAAGCGCCGCGCGGCGCGAAACCTTCAAGCGCATTGGATCAGGCTCCTTGAACGACAGCACTCAGCCGCGACCGCACCAAGCTTCGCACGGATCGGAGGCCAATGCCCAATGGGGCGGCCGCTTCGCCGAGGGGCCGGCGCGGATCATGAGCGACATCAATGCCTCGATCGGTTTCGATCAACGCATGTGGCGCCAGGATATTCGCGGGTCACGCGCGCATGCCGCGATGCTGGCCCGCGCGGGGGTCATTTCCTCCGCCGATGAGCGCGCCATCGCCGGCGGGCTCGATGCCATCGCCGCCGAGATCGAGGCGGGGCGGTTCCCGTTCGAGGCGGCGCTCGAGGATATCCATATGAATATCGAGGCGCGGCTGACCGACCGGATCGGCGATGCCGGCCGTCGCCTCCATACCGGCCGCAGCCGCAACGACCAGGTGGCGACAGATTTTCGCCTTTGGGTGCGGGACGCCATCGATGGGCTGACCCTGCAAGTCGAGGACCTCATGCGGGTGCTGGCGGGGCGCGCGGCTGAACACGCGGCCGACCCCATGCCGGGCTTCACCCATTTGCAGACGGCGCAGCCAGTGACGCTGGGCCATCACCTCTTGGCCTATGTCGAGATGCTGGCGCGTGATCGCGGCAGGCTGGCGGATTGCCGCCGCCGCCTCAACGAATGCCCGCTGGGTGCCGCGGCCCTCGCCGGCACCTCCTTCCCGATCGACCGGGAGGAGACCGCCGCCGAACTCGGCTTCGACCGCCCGACCGCTAATTCGCTCGATTCCGTCTCGGACCGCGATTTCGCGCTGGAGTTCCTGGCGGCGGGCGCGATTTGCGCCATGCACCTGTCGCGCTTCGCGGAGGAGGTTGTGATCTGGTGCAGCGCGCCTTTCCGCTTCATCCGCCTGTCGGACTCCTTCACCACCGGCAGTTCGATCATGCCGCAGAAGCGCAATCCGGACGCTGCCGAATTGGTGCGGGCGAAGACCGGCCGCATGGCGGGCTCTCTGGTGGCTCTGCTGACGGTGATGAAAGGCCTGCCGCTCGCCTATGCCAAGGACATGCAGGAAGATAAGGAGCCGGTTTTCGAGGCTGCCGACGCACTCGCCCTCAGCCTCGCCGCCAGCGCCGGGATGGTGCGGGACATGACGCCGGAGCTTGCGCGCATGGCGGCGGCCGCCGGGCAGGGCTACGCGACCGCGACCGACCTCGCCGACTGGCTGGTGCGGACGCTGAAACTACCCTTCCGCCAAGCCCATCACGTCACCGGCCGGCTGGTGGCGCTGGCCGAGGCGCGGGACATCGATCTCGCCGCACTCGACCTCGCCGATATGCAATCTGTTGAGCCTGGGATAACCGAGGCGGTCTATGGCGTGCTGACGGTGGCCGCTTCGGTCGCCTCGCGGACGAGCTTTGGTGGCACGGCGCCGGCCAATGTCGCGAGGCAAGCCGCTCGGTGGCAGGAGATCCTGGGGTGAGGTCGGGGATGACGGTTCAGGCGAGACGCATCGCGTTGGTGCTGGGGGGTGTGGCGCTGCTGGCTCTCGCCGCTTGCGGGAAGATGGGTTCGCCTTCGCCGCCGGGCCCGCCCGACAAGATTTTCTACCCGCACCTTTACCCCTCGGATTAGCCGATGGCCGATATCGACCAGCCCGAGCCCGGCCAACCGGATCGCGCCGCCCTGATCGCCACCCGGCCGCCCCTGCGGGACTTGAGCGCGGCGGGGCTACATTTCGAGGGCGTCGCTTTGGCCGAGATCGCGGCCGAACTCGGCACGCCGGCCTGGGTTTATGGCGCTGGCACCTTCCGCGACCGCCTCGCCACGCTGCGCGCCGCGCTCGACGGGGCGGGGCTGTCCGCAGCCAAGATTCACTATGCGGTGAAGGCGAACGACCATCAGGCGATCCTGACGCTTGTCGCCCAGGCGGGTGCTGGCGCCGACGTGGTGAGCGCGGGGGAGATGATTCGCGCGCGTCACGCTGGGATTCCTGCGGCCCACATCGTTTTCTCCGGCGTCGGCAAGACCCTCGCCGATCTTCGCCTCGCGGTGGGCGAGGGGATCGCGCAGATCAATGCCGAGAGCGTCGAAGAACTCGCGATGCTTTCTGTGGTTGCCACCGAGCAGGGCCGCCAGGTCGATGTCGTGCTGCGGGTCAATCCGGATGTCGATGCGGCGACCCATGCCAAGATCACCACCGGCCGTGCCGACAATAAATTCGGCATCGCCTGGGAGGATGCCCCCGCCGCCTATGCCCGCGCGACCGCGCTGCCGGGTCTCAATCCGGTCGGTCTCGCCGTTCATATCGGCAGCCAAATCCTTTCGCCCGCGCCTTATGCCGCCGCCTATCGGCGCGTCGCCGACCTTGTTCGGGCGCTTAGGCAAGGTGGTCACGCGGTCAACCGTGTCGATTGTGGCGGCGGCTTTGGGATCGCCTATGGCGCCGCCACACCGTCACCGCTGGATGCCTTCGCCGCGGTGCTGGCCGAACAGCTTGGTGGCCTCGGCCTTGATCTCATGGTTGAGCCGGGCCGCTGGCTGGTGGGACCGGCGGGGCTGCTGCTCGCTTCCGTGGTGCTGGTGAAGCAGACCGGGACGCGCCGTTTCGTGGTCCTGGATGCCGCAATGAACGACCTCATCCGCCCCGCGATGTACGAGGCCTGGCACGCGATCGTGCCGGTGACGCCCGAAACGGCGCCGCTCGCTTTGGTCGATGTCGTGGGGCCGGTCTGCGAGAGCGGCGACACTTTCGCGCGTGACCGTGCGCTGCCGCCGCTCGCAGCGGGCGATCTCGTGGCGATCCTCGATGCCGGGGCCTATGGTGCGGTGATGAGCTCGACCTACAACGCGCGCCCCTTCGCCGCCGCCGCCCTGGTCGATGGCCCGCGCTGGAGCGTGATCACGCCCCGCCAGCAGATCGCCGACTTGTGGTCGCGCGAAACTGTGCCCGATTGGATAGCGGGCGAGCGGTGACGCGGGCAGCCCCGCCCCTAATTCTGCCGGCTCCAAAGCGGAGCCTCGAAGCGTGAGCCCCGGAGGCTGGCGGCGCCGCGCACAGGCCGTGCTCATCTTCGAGCGGCTCTGGCCCGTTCTATGGCCACCCGCCGGGATCCTCGGCCTGTATCTCTTGGCCGCATTGCTCGATCTGCCGCAACGTCTCGGCCCATCGCTCAACACGCTCCTTCTTCTAGTGTGCGCGATTGTCGCGCTTGGCGTTCTAGGCTGGGGCCTCCGACGCTTCCGCTGGCCGGGACGCGCGCAGGCTGAGGCGCGGCTCCAGCGAGACTCCGGTCTGCGCCACTCCCCGATGGCCGCCCTCCGTGACCGTCCCGCGCAACAGGACCGCGTGGCGGAAGCTTTGTGGCTGGCGCATCAGGCCCGGAGCCGCCGCGAACTCCGCCGCCTGCGGCTGGGCCTGCCGCGTCCCGGCCTGGCAGCGCGCGACCACATGGCCTTGCGCGGCGCCCTTGTCGTGGCCCTTGTCGCCGCCGTGGTTATTGCAGGACCGCAGATCACCGGACGGCTGGGCCGCGCCTTCACGCTCGACTTTGCCTTCGCCCATTTCGGCGGGCCGCCGCCGACCGTCACCGCCTGGGTTACGCCGCCCGCCTATACGGGCCGTGCGCCCTTCCTCGTGTCGCCGCAGATCCTCGCCTTCGCCGCGCCCGCCGGTTCGCGCCTGACAGTGACGGTCGCGGGAACCCGCAAGCCGCCGGTGCTGCGCCGCGACGGGTCGCCGGTCGCCGGTTTCCGCGCCCTCGACACCGGCGCCTATCAGGCGGAGACCATGTTGGCGGCCAGCGGCCCGCTGCTTCTGCGCGGCAACGGGGATCGGTTGGCCCGATGGCAGCTCGAGGTCATACCCGACCGCCCGCCGAACGTGGCTTTCGTCGCGCCGCCGGTAGCGGATACCGACAACCCCACCGCTTTGCGTCTGGCTTGGCGCGGGGGGGATGACTACGGCGTTACCTCGCTGCAATTCGAGGCCCGGCTGGCGACACGGCCGCAAGCGCCGCCTCTGGTGGTGCCGATCGCCTTGCCCGATGGCTCGGCCACGGCGCCAAAGGGCGTGCAGTCGATCGACTTCTCGACCAACAGCTGGGCCGGCCTGCCGGTCTCCCTCCGTCTCGTGGCGAAGGACGCGCTCGGCCAGGCCGGCTCGACGGGCAATGTGATGCTGATCCTGCCGGAGCGGCGCTTCTCGGATCCCTTCGCGCGCCAGGCGGCGGCGCTGCGCCGCCTGCTGGTCGCGGCGCCGGAGCACGCTTCGACGGTGGGAGAGGCCGCACTCAAGGTCGGTGCCGCCGCCGCGGTGGCCGGCCGCCCGGCCGCCGGGTCGCTGGCGCTGGCCGATGTCGGCTGGGCGCTACGCTTCGACACCAGCACCAGCCAGATCAATCGCGTGACCGACGAGCTGTGGCAGGTGGCGCTGCATTTCGAGCAGGGGCCCGCCGCCGAGACCGCGCAATCGCTCCGCGCCGCCGAGGACGCCTTGCGCAAAGCGCTCCAGGCCAAGAATGCTCCCAACGCGACAGAGCTGTCGAAGCTCATGCAGGCGGTGCGCGCCGCCTTGCTGCAACATCTTTCGGCGCTCATGCAGATGGCGCAGCGGCAGGGCGGCGAGATCACCACGCCGCCCGATTCGCCGCGCCTCGACATGGGCGCCCTGGCGCAGACCCTGCGGCAGATGGAGGCGGCGGCGCGTGCCGGTGACGCGCAGGCGATGCGCCAGTCGCTCGCGTCGCTGGAGCGTAGTCTGCGCTCGCTCGAACAAGCCCGCGTTCAGCCTCCGGATCCCGCGCGCGAAGCGGCGCGGCGCCGGGCGGAGCATGATTTGGCGGCGCTGCAGGCCATGCTGCATCGCCAGGCGGGGCTGATGGATCGCGCCAATCGCCGCGCCGAATCCGAAAGCAACGACACGCACGGCCAGCACCAGGATGCGACGGCACAGGACGCTCTGCACCATGCGCTGCAATCGTTGCTTGCTGGCCGCCGCGACCCCAGCCTCGGCGCCGCCGGCCACGCGATGGGTGATGCGACCCACGCCTTGCAAGGGGGCGCCGATGGCATTGCCGCGAATGACCAGGGTCAGGCGATGCGAGGTCTGCAAAGCGCGATCGGCCGCCTGGGCCGTCAACTGGCGGCGCAATCCGGCGGCACGGTGATCAGCGGCGCCGGCCAGGGAGCCATGGGTTCGCAGCCGGGCGACCTGCCGGAGGAAGGCTTCGGGGGCGCCTCCGGCCCGACCGATCCTTTTGGGCGGCCCCTTCAGACCGGCGCTGGCGTGAGCCTTGGCGCCGATCTCAACCTGCCGCAGGGGTCGCCGGAGGCCCAACTGCGCGCCATTCTCCAAGATCTCCGCCGCCGCGCCGGCGAGCACGATCGCCCGCAGCCCGAACTCGACTACATCGACCGGCTACTTCAGCCTTTCTAAGGGCGTGCATGCGCCGAGGCTTTGATTCCCGCCGCGCATTCCGTCAGCAGCCAGGCGCGGAAGGCGAGCGTCGCGGGGTTGCTTCTCCCGCGCGGCGCTTCGGCAAGGCAATAGCCTCGGCCGGTCACTACCGCTTCCGTCATCACCGGCACCAGGGCGCCCGAGTTCAACAACCGGTCGACCAGTGGCTCCCACCCCAGCGCCACACCCTCGCCGAGCAGCGCCGCCTCCACCACCAGCGGATAGGTGTTGAAGCGTAGCGACCGGTCCCGGCTACTCCGAGGCGGTAGACCGTGGCCCGCGAACCAGTCCGCCCAGCGTAGCCAACGGACAGGGTCCGGTGCATCGAGATGGAGCAGCGGCAAGCGGGACCAATCGAGCATCCGCCAATCCCGGCCTGTTCCGCCATGTTGCGCCAGGAAGGCCGGGCTACAGACCGGGCGCACGCTCTCGCCGAATAGCATGACGACGCCGCGGCCCTCGCCATCGCCGAAGAGGATCGTGATATCGGCATCTTCCGCTGGTGCGTTTGGCGCGAGCTGTGACGTCACGATCCGCACCTCGACGCCGGGCAGGGCGTCTGCGAGGGCGTGTAGCCGTGGCATTAGCCAGAATGACGCGAAGCCGAAATCCGTCGCGATGGTGAGCGTCGAGCGCGCCACTTCCTGGCGCAGCATAGCGATGACATCGGCGATCCCATCCAAACTACGGGTCACAGCTTCCAGGAGTGTGGCTCCCGCCTCGGTCAGCCGCACGCCGCGGTGCAGCCGCTGGAACAGCGGGCGGCCGAGAGCTTCCTCCAGCGAAAGCACCTGCTGGCTCACCGCCGACTGAGTCATGCCGAGCGACTGCGCCGCCAGGCTGAAATTGAGCAGCCGGGCGGCCGCCTCGAAAGCCGCGAGGCGATGCAGGGGTGGTAGGGCCCGGCGGCTTGGCATCAGTGGTGCTTATATCACCATAAGTAATGGTTGACTTCACCAAACGGTTGCTTGTGGCTGATAGTGCAGCGTTTCGAGACGACAGGGCAAAAGTGTGCGGAAGCGGCCAAATATCCTCATCCTAATGGCCGACCAGCTGACAGCCGGGGCGCTTCCCGCCTATGGCAACGGAGTTGCGCGCACGCCTTTCCTCGACCGGCTCGCCGCCGAGGGCGTGGTCTTCGAGGCGGCCTATTGCAACAGCCCGCTCTGTGCGCCCTCACGCGCCGTCCTGATGTCCGGGCAGTTCCCTTCCTCCACCGGCGCCTACGACAATGCCGTCGAGTTCCCCTCCCAGATGCCGACCTTCGCGCATTACCTGCGGGCCGACGGCTACCGTACGATCCTCGCGGGCAAGATGCATTTCTGCGGCCCCGACCAGCTCCACGGCTTCGAGGAGCGGCTCACGACCGACATCTACCCCGCCGATTTCGGCTGGACCCCCGACTGGACGCGGCCGGAGGAGCGGCCCGACTGGTATCACAGCATGGACAGCGTGACGCAGGCCGGTCTCTGCGTGCGCACCAACCAGATGGATTTCGACGAGGAGGTCGGCTTCGCCGCGCGGCAGAAGCTTTATGACATCGCGCGGGATCGCGACGACCGGCCGTTCTGCATGGTCGTTTCGATGACCCATCCGCATGATCCCTTCACGATCCCCGACCCGTATTGGTCACGGTACCGCCGCGAAGAAATCGACATGCCGCGCGTCCCGGCTGCCAATTCCGAGCGCGATCCGCATGCGGCGCGGCTGCGCCATGTATGTGGTCAGGATTTGCAGGATGTGACCGAGGCGCAGATCCGCGACGCGCGTCATGCCTATTACGGCGCTGTCTCCTATTTCGACGATCACGTCGGCGCACTTCTCGTGGCGCTGCGTGACGCGCGGCTGGCGGAAGATACGATCGTCATGCTTCTCGCTGACCACGGCGAGATGCTTGGCGAGCGCGGTCTCTGGTTCAAAATGAACTTCCACGAGGGTGCGTCTCGCATTCCGATGATTGTCCATGCGCCCGGTCGTTTCACCGCGCGGCGCGTAAAGGCCGCGGTCTCTCTCCTCGACGTGTTGCCGACCTTGGCGGCCATCGCGGGGGAGGGGCGGGAGCCCGAATATGCGACTACGCCTGATGGTCGCAGCCTGCTGCCTTACTGCGAGGGTGCGCCGGACGATGCGGGCGAGGCCATTGGCGAATACTGTGCGGAGGGCGTCACCGCGCCGATGGTGATGATCCGCCGTGGCGCGCTCAAATTCATCCACTGCCCGACCGATCCTGACCAGCTGTACGATCTCGTGGCCGACCCAGACGAGCGCCACAACCTGGCACCCCAAGATCCGCGCGTTGCCGGTTTTCGTGAGGAAATCGCGCGCCGGTGGAATCTGGAAACGCTGCGACAGGATGTGCTCGCAAGCCAGAAGCGGCGGCGGCTGGTGTCGGATGCGCTGAACCAGGGCCAATACCACCCCTGGGATTTCGAACCGAAACGCGACGCCAGCCAATCCTATATGCGGAACCACATGAAGCTTGATGATCTCGAAGCCATGGCGCGCTTCCCGCGTGTCACACCTGCGACCAACTGACGCACAACACGAACAGGAGATCCGCGATGCGCCTTTCTCGCCTGCTCGCTTCTACTGCTTTCGCCGCTCTCGGTGTCGCGGCGGTCGCTTCCAGTTCGGCGCGCGCAGCGGATCCGGCGAGTTGCACGACCGTGCGCATGGGGACACCGGGCTGGAGCGATATCCAATCCACCAACGGAATCGCGGAGCTTTTGCTGACGGGCCTCGGCTACAAGCAGCAGATCGAGACTCTCTCCGTGCCGATCACCTATCAGGCTTTGAGCAACGGCCAGTCCGATGTCTTCCTCGGCAACTGGGCACCGGCGCAGGATCACTTCACGAAACCGCTCGTGGCGGCCAATAAGATCGACGTGCTGCACCAGAATCTCGATGGTGCGAAATACACCTTGGCGGTGCCCGATTATGTCGCGGCCGGCGGCGTGAAGAGCTTCGCGGATCTCGCGGCGCATGGCGAGGAATTTCACCACAAGATCTACGGCATCGACGCCGGCTCGCCGGGCAACCAGAACATCCAGAAGGCGATCGACAACCCGGCGCTCAAGCTGAGCGGCTGGAAGGTCGTGCCGTCCTCCGAGCAGGGCATGTTGTCTGAGGTTTCACGCGACGTGCCGCATAAGCGCTGGGTCGTGTTCCTCGGCTGGGCGCCGCATCCGATGAACACGAAGTTCAACCTCACCTATCTCGCGGGCGGCGACGACTATTTCGGCCCCAACTTCGGCGGCGCGACCGTCAATACCGTAACACGCAGCGGCTTCGCGCAGGCCTGCCCCAATCTCGCCCATCTCTTCAGCCAGCTTACTTTCAGCATCCCGGCTGAAAACATGATGATGAACGCAATCGATAACGAGCGACAAACGGGAACCCAAGCGGCGGCGGCCTATCTCAAGGCGCATCCCGAGCTGCTCGCGACTTGGCTCGATGGCGTCACCACGCAGGACGGCAAGCCAGGACTGCCGGCGGTAAAAACCTCACTTGGCATTGGTGGGTGATGTGAGACCGAACATTAAAGGCGCCGAGCCCCGCTTCGGCGCCATCGTCGCGGCGATCCTCGTCAGTGTGATGCTGTTAGTGGTCTACGCGTTGCTGGCCCGCTACGGCGGGTAGTTTCGCCGGGATCGGTGTCGAACGCGGGCGTTGCCTTCGGTCTAAACCGTGCTCATTCCTCCACGTCATGCTCGAAGGCCGAGCATCCACGCCTCTGCGTAAGGCGCCAAAGGAAGACGTGGATGGCACGCCTTCGCGTGCCATGACGGGATCGTAGGGGCGCGGCTCGATATTAAGTCATCACGCGCTAGCGCGGTCCTAACAAGGAGATGTTCGAGAATATTGGGACGTCCATACTATTAGCGACAATCTAACAAGCGTTTCTTGCTGGCTGACGGCGTCGCCACGGAGTCCATTCGGCAAGCGAGCGGCCGTCAGCACGGCGCATGGCGTCGGCAGTCGAACAAGGAGCGACTCGAGATGAGTGCAATTACCGGGCGGCACTGTGGCCAAGAGTTCGAGATCTTGCCGGGTGTGTACGTCCCGCCTTTGCTCTTCCAGGATATGGTGCTGGCCAGGTCGAACTTGAATCCCCCGGGCGCCGTCATTCGTCGCACGATCGCGAGCCGCGGGTTTTGTTGCGACGCTCCCATTCGGGCGCTACACATTTCCGAAGAGCGTACTTGATCAGTTGATAAGGGACTTGCTGAGACAGTCCGGGGACCTCGAACTGTCTGTGACGGACATTAAACGAGCCTTAGATGAGCGCGATGCTCAAGGCGAAGTCGTCAACGCCGGCTGCGTCACGATTTCGGCGGCCGGTGGCTGTGGCGGTACCGCTGGAGAATGATAGGCCGACGCCTGATCGTAAACCTGCTCCAACGGCTTCATCGTCGGTTCAGGCTGCCTCATGCAGCCGCGCACCACCGGCGCGCAAGTGCCATCCTGGCCGACCGCTTCGTCCGTGCTGCCGGCATAGTGCACTTCGGTCACATGCCCGTTCACGACTCGCATGATCGCCGAGCAGGCGCCTCCGCTGCTGCCAAGCGTCAACCCGCCGAGACTAAGCGGCAACGTGACGCCGAGGCCGGTCGAGGTCGGCGGCTTGTAATCGTAACTGTCGATCTCGGCGGACGGACTGAGCCGCGTGACCTTGTCCGGCGGACCGGCGCAGGCGAAGAGATCGGCCGAGGACATGCCGACCATGGCACTCTGCGCCGCATGGGCCGTCCGGGCATTGCCGTAACCGCAGCCGGCGAGCGCCAGGAGCGGAAGCAGGGAAAGAATCGCAACTCTCATCCGCGCGAGTTTATCGCAGTGCAGCATAAACGTGAACCCAGTCGGGCTCGCCCTGTGCGGAGCGGTTATGCCGGTTGCAGCAGGTAGTGGCTGACGCCCCAGGGACGGCCTCGGTCATGGCCGAAAAGCCCGGAGGTCGCGAGGAAGAACAGCCGCCACCGGCGAAGCCACAGCGCGGTGTCGGCACCATAGACCGGCCGCAGGATCGCCTCGATCTTCGCGCGGTTGCGATCAAAATTGGCCAGCCAATCCTCCGCCGTGCGGCGGTAATGGGTCCCGCTCCACTGCCATTCGCGCTCGACCGCGAAGAGGTCGGGGAATTGCCGGATGAGGCCATGGCTCGGCATGATGCCGCCGGTGAAGAAATGCTGCGCGATCCAGTCCGCCTTGTCGCCGAGTTCGAAGCGATAGGGCGCGCGGGCATGGGCGAAGATATGGATCATCGCCCGCCCCTCCGGCCGCAGCCAGCGCCGCATCGCCGCGAAGAGCGGGCGCCAATTGGCCATATGCTCGAACATCTCGACCGAGACGATGCGGTCGAATTTGGCGAGGGGCGCGAAATCTCGCGCGAAGTCGTTCATATCGGCGGTGATGACGCGGACATGCGAGAAACCTCGCCGCGCCGCTTCCGCCTCGATATACGCGCGCTGGGAGGCCGAATTGGAAACGGCGGTGATGCGCGCCGCCGGATAGTGCTCCGCCATCCAAAGCGTGAGCGATCCCCAGCCGCAACCCAGTTCCAGAATCTCTTGCCCATCGACCAGCGCCGCATGCGCACAGGTTTCGGCTAAAGCGCGCTCCTCAGCCTCGGCCAAAGTCTCCCGCCCGGTGGGGTAGAGGCAGCTCGAATATTTGCGCCGCGGCCCCAGCACCTCGGCGAAGAACGCGGCCGGAACCTCGTAATGCTGCGTATTGGCGGCGTCGGCATGTTCGGCGATCGGGAAGGCGCCCATCCGAGCGGCAAAAGTAGCATCGCGATCGCCAATGACTGCCAGTTTGCGGCGCGTGCGGCCGACCATCATGCTGATACCGAGGCGGCTCAGCGCATCAGGCAGCGGCCATCGCTCGGCGGCGCTGGCGGCGAATGTGGCGAGGCTCATGCGCGGACTTTCGGTGGCAGCGGGAGGAACTTGCTCACCCGCCGCTGATAGTCCCGAAATGCGTCGCCGCGGGAGCGCAGCATATGGGCCTCGGTTGGCGGAATGCCCGAACCATGCACCAGCACGAGATACATCGCCACCGGCCCGATCCAGGCCAGCCAGCCCCAGGCCCAGCCGAGGCCCGCCACCGCGAATAGCGCATAGGCGACCCAGATCAGCCACTCGAAGAAATAATTGGGATGGCGCGACCAGCCCCAGAGGCCGACATCGCAGATGCGGCCTTTGTTGGCCGGATCCTGGCGGAAGCGATGAACCTGCCGGTCCGCCATCGCCTCGCCGAGGATCGCGGCGACGGCAAGGAGAACGGCATCGGAGTCGAGCCAGTCAAAACCAGGCGCGGGATTCCGTCCGGCGAGCATGATGACGACACCGAGAACGAACACGCTCGCAGCCTGCATCTGCAAGAAGCCGAACATCTTCCAGCGGTAGCTCGGCCCCCAATCCTTCTTGAGCTGCGCATAGCGCGGATCGTCGTGGCCCTGCAGCGCGCGCCGCAGGATATGGCCGCCGAGGCGCGCCGCCCAAGCCGCCGCTATGGCGCTCACCACCAATTGCCGCGTCGTCCAATGGCTAGGCGCGGTGGGCCCCAGGATCAGCACGATGCCCGCAAGAGCAGTGCCAAAGGTCCAGGTGACATCGACCCAGCTGCTATTGCCGCTTCTTTGCTGGACAACCCAGGCGAAAACCATCGCCAGGCTGCAGGCGACCAGCACCGCGACTAGTAAAATCGTCATGAAATTCAGGAACTCACAAGTTGCCCAGCCTACGCGGCGCGGCGCGCTACGGATGCAGGATCGGCGATGAAGGCGAGACTGTCTCGCAGGGTCGGCGCCAAAAAGCGAAAGGGCTGGCCGATCGCGCCGACGATCTCGCGATGATCGACCCCGGGATAGAGCCGATCCGCCACCGGCCCGCCAGCGGCCCGGATGCGCGCGGCGAGGCGCGTCGTATTGCGCGGCAGGACATCCGTGTCCTTGGTGCCGGCAAGCAGCAGCATCGGCGGATTGCGGCCGTCGACATGGTTGATCGGCTGAGTCGCGGGCGGGGTGGGGTTCGGACCGAAGATTTTCTCCAGCTCCGCGTCATGCAGCGGCAGGAAGTCGTATGGCCCGGCGAGGCCGATCATACCGGCCGGAACCGGCGCGCCCGCTGCCGCCAGGTAGTCTGTCTGAAGAGACAGCATCGCCGCGTTATACGCGCCGGCGGAATGGCCCATAAGGAAGGGGCTGCCAGCGCCGCCATAGGCATGGCCGTTCGTCGCGGCCCAGGCGAAAGCGGCGGCGCAGTCTTCCAGAAAGTCGGGATAGCGGACTGCCGGATAGACCCGATAGTCGGGGATCACCACGACGCAACCCCGGGCGGCGAGAGCGCCTCCGACGAAGCGATACATCTCCTTCGCGCCGCTATCCCAACTGCCGCCATAGAAGAAGACGACGATCGGCGCCGGGTCTCGCCGTGCTGGGCTGTAGACATCGAGCGTCCGCCGCGGCCCAGCTCCAAAAGGCAACCCCTGCGCGACGCGCCGCCCCGGCGCCAGCCCGTTCAGAACCTTTAACGGCGAACAAGCACTCAGCGCGGCGCCAAGGCCGCCAAGGCCGCCAAGTGTCAGGATCCGCCGGCCAATCCGGCCACGGGTCGGCGGCGCCGTATCTGTATCGATTGCCATGGGACCAGAGATAGGCCGCGAGACGGGGATAACGAGCAAGTTCTCGCGCCGACACCACATGCATCCGAAGCAGCCTCCAAGCCGTAGTCAGGTGGTTAGCGGCAGGATGGATGGATGCAACTTGGCCCCGGCCTTCATGACAGCCCTTTGGACATCGCCGTCATCGGCTCGGGCATCGCAGGACTTTCCTGCGCCTGGCTGCTGTCCAAACGTCATCGCGTGACGCTCTACGAGGGCGCCGATCGCCTCGGCGGCCACACCAATACGCTGACGCCCAGCGGCGCGCCCGGCATCGCCGTCGATGCTGGTTTCATCGTCTATAACGAGGCGACCTATCCGAATTTCACAGCACTCCTCGCGCATCTTGGCGTCGCGTCGCAGCCCTCGGAGATGTCCTTCGCCGTCTCGCGTCACGCGGGCGCGCTCGAATATGCAGGCACCGATCTCGGCGGGCTTCTCGCACAAAAGGCAAATGTGATCCGGCCACGCTTCTGGGCGATGATGCGCGACCTGCTGCGCTTCTACCGCCAGGCGCCACGCGATATCGCCCGGATGGAAGCGCTCGATCTCACCCTCGACGAATACTTGATCGAAGGCGGCTATGGCGCTGCCTTCCGTGACGACCATCTGCTGCCGATGGCCGCTGCCATCTGGTCGACACCGACCGCCGCGATCGGTGACTATCCCGCCGCCGCCTTTATCCGCTTTTGCGCCAATCACGGTTTGTTGCGCGTTTCGGGACGGCCGGAATGGCGCACCGTTGCTGGCGGCGCGCGCAACTACCTGCGTTGGCTTGTCGATGGCGTCTCGGGCCCAATCCATCTCGCGCGGCGGATTGGCTCCGTGGCGCGCACCCAGGATGCGGTGCGGATCGAGGATATCGCCGGAGAGGTCGCATGGCATGACCATGTTGTGATCGCGAGCCACGCTCATCAGGCATTTGCCATGCTGGCGGATCCCGATGAGCGAGAGACCGCGCTGCTCGGTGCTTTCGGCCATACGCGCAACCTCGCGGTGCTGCACACTGATGCGACGCTGATGCCGCGCCGCCGGCGCGTCTGGTCGAGCTGGAATTTCATGGAATCGGGTGATGCAGGCGGGCCGCCCTTCGTCACTTATTGGATGAACCGGCTCCAGGCGCTGCCCGGACCGTGCGATTATTTCCTCACACTCAACCCGCCGCGACCGCCCGCCGCCGGAACGATTCTCCATACCGAGCAATATACGCACCCGCTTTTCGACCGCGCGGCGCTCGCGGCGCAGCGCGACTTGTGGAGTCTGCAAGGCGTCCGGCGCACCTGGTTCTGCGGCGCCTGGTTCGGCGCGGGCTTCCATGAGGATGGTCTGCAAGCGGGCCTCGCCGTGGCCGAAGCCCTCGGCAACGTTCGACGGCCTTGGGCGTGTGACGATGAATCCGGCCGCATTCGTCTAAAGGCGAAAACGCCTGTCGCGGCAGGCATATCATGAGCCACTCCGCGCTTTATGCCGGGCTCGTCATCCACCAGCGTTTCAGGCCGCGCCTGCACCGGCTGCGCTACCGCATCTTCTCGCTGCTGCTCGATCTCGACGAATTGGCGGATCTCGATCACGGTTTGCAATTGTTCTCGGTCGACCGGTTCAACCTCTTCAGCTTTCGACAGAGCGACCACGGCGCCGGGACGCGGACCGGTCTCGCCGATTGGGTGCGCGGCCAATGTGCCTTGGCGGGTCTAGCGGCCGACGGTGCGATCTGCGTGCTGGCCATGCCGCGCGTCCTGGGCCACGCCTTCAATCCGCTAAGTGTTTTCTTCTGCCATGGGTCGGACGGCGCGATCGTCGCCGTTCTTTACGAGGTGAACAACACCTTCGGCCAGCGGCACGCCTATCTCATCCCCACCGAGGGCGCTCACCGCGTCATTCGCCAGAGCTGCCGCAAGGTATTCTACGTCTCACCCTTCATGCCGATGGAGATGGAATATCGTTTCCGCGTTCTCCCGCCCGGCCCTCTCGTTTCCGTCTCCATCGAGGGGATCGGTGCTCAGGGACGGCTCATTACCGCCAGCCTGTCAGGCCGCCGCGAACCCCTTACCGACCGTTCGTTGCTGAGGGCCTTTGTGCGTGCGCCGCTCCTCGGGTTCAAGGTTGTGACTGGCATTCATTGGGAAGCATTGCGGATCTGGCGCAAGCGCGCCGGCTATCACCCACGCCCCGCGGCGCCTGTCGCGGCTGTGACTTTCGTAGGCGCCTGAGCATGTCTCAAACAGCAATTCTCGGATCCGCTCCTACGGTGCGTGGCGACTGGATCGGCCGCTTGTTCCTCACCCGGTTGCTGCGCCAGCTCGCACTGGGACAAGTGACCGTGCGGCTGCCGTCCGGCGAGGAGCTTGTCGGCGCCGGCGCAGGGTCGGGACCCGAAGCGACGCTCTTCCTGCATCGCTGGCGCGCGCTGCGGCAACTCGTGCTCGGCGGCGATGTAGGCTTCGCCGAGGCTTTCATGGACGGAGACTGGTCCAGCCCGGATTTGCCCGCGCTCATCGAGCTTGCGGCACGCAACCAGGATGCGCTCGGCGATAGCATCACTGGAACCACCGCGATGCGTCTGTTGAATCGTGTGATGCATCGGTGGCACGCGAATACGAAACGTGGCAGCCGGCGGAACATCGTGTCTCACTATGATCTCGGCAACGACTTCTACGAGAGCTGGCTTGATCGTGGCATGAGCTACTCCTCAGCACTCTTTACGGACCCGCATCAATCCCTGGAGGAAGCGCAGGAAATCAAGCAGGACCGCGTGTTGCGCCACCTGGGTGTGACGGGTGCCGAGACCGTGCTGGAAATCGGCTGCGGCTGGGGCGGACTCGCGGAACGGATCTGTGCGCGCGGGTGTGATGTGACGGGCATCACCTTGTCGCCAGCCCAGCTCGACTATGCACAACGGCGCTTCTCCACTCCTGGTCCGAAAGCGGAAATACGGCTCCAGGACTACAGGGACGTGAACACTGTCTACGACCGCATTGTCTCGATCGAGATGCTGGAGGCGGTCGGGGTGAAATATTGGCCGACCTATTTCGCCAAGCTGCGCGCTTGCCTGGCGCCCGGTGGCGTTGCCGTGCTGCAGGTCATCACCATCGCCGATGAAAAGTTCAGCGCCTATCTACGGAGTCCCGACTTCATCCAGCGTTATATCTTCCCCGGCGGCATGCTGCCGACACCCTCGATCATGCAAAGACAAATCGGTGGCGCCGGCTTATCGCTCGACACGGTGGAGACCTTCGGCCTTAGCTACGCCCGCACCCTCGCCGAGTGGCGCCGCCGCTTCCACGATGCCTGGCCCCGGCTGCGCGCCTCTGGATTGGACGAGATATTCGGCCGCAAATGGGACTACTATCTCGCCTATTGCGAGGCTGGTTTCCGCGCGGGAGCGATCGACGTCGCGCTATACCGGGTGACGAATCCGGCGTAGACGCCGACGAAAATCGCTCGCTGGCCCACGACCGCGGGAACGCTCTTCAGGCCTGAGGAATTTTGAGTGGGAGCCCTACTTCCGGAATTTCCGTCCTAGCCCCTGCAGTGCTGCGCCCAATCTGAATATCCCAGTCGGCTCGGCGACTTTCCTGTTTGTCGCGGCACAAAACATTCTCAGCATGTTGTGTTTCGCATTCAGATCCCTTTGGGCAGGATTGAGTTTGGGATCCATTCGATGAGGGCCGGCCGCATAACTGATCTCACCATCGGGTTTGAGCGTGAGGGTATCGTTTTTCTCACCCGGTGGCGCTGCTTTAGCCGAGGTAAACTTGAGACTGCCATCGAGTTCATGGCTCACCCGATACGGAGCTTTCGATCCAAACTGGTTCACATCGGGAAATGGCAATGTATGCAGAAGCTTCAGGCCGTCTTCCAGGATAGCGCTCGATCCAGGTTTGGGCACAATCTTTAGGCAATTCTGCCGGGTGGTCTTGGCCATTTCCTTCATGGCATGCTCGGCACCCCTGCGGCTGGAGTGCGGCGTGGGCTTGCCTAATGGGTCGTGAAATCGATGTATCCCGTCCTTCTCATTTATTCCAGAAGGTGAGCCGGGCTGAAAATTTTTGGCAGTACCGTCAAGTTTCAATGGTTGCTTAGTCGGAGCATTCGCCCTGCCAGTTCCACCAATAGCCACCGCAACCTCCCGACCAAGCTGAGGTCGGAGGGTCTACGCAGTCAAAGTTAATCCGGGCTGAAATCTCAGCCGAATCGTTCCGCCCGAGAGAACTCCACCTTTACGATTCGACGAAAGCCGAGAATTCCGCTGCGTAGTCCGGATGCCAGCGTGACAGCGCCGGACGGTTGCGGATGATGTCGTCGGCCATCCACTGCATGCGCTTCTCGTCCACCGCGCGCGGCACCGCGTTGTCAGCGCAGAGAATGTAGAAATCCCCGCGCTCCAGACTCGCCAGCATGAAATCGACCACCTGATCGGGCGTCCAGGCTGCGTCGGGCTTCGTGGCGCCCCCTGTCATGCCCGTATGGGTGAAGCCGGGGATGAGCAGGTGCGCGCTGATCCGCGCGCCGTCGGTGTTCCGCAACTCATGCGCAAGGCTTTCGGTGAAGGCGCGCACCCCGGCCTTGGACAGGTTGTAAGCACTATTGCCCGGCGGCAAGGTGATGCCCTGCTTCGAGCCAGTATTGATGACGAGACCCGGCTCAGCGGAGCCGATCATGCCTGGCAGGAAAGCCTGGACACCGTTGATCACGCCCCAAAGATTGGTGTCGAGCAGCCTGCGCCAGCCCTCTGGATTCTCCCAGGACCGCCCCGGATTGGCGCCGGAGCCGGCATTGTTCATCAGCAGGCTTACGGACCCGAAACCCGCCTCCACCGCTTCGCGCAGCGCCTCCACGTCGTCGGGGCGCGACACGTCCGTAGGAATCGCCACAATTTCCGAGCCGGCGGCCTCATCGGACACCGCCGCGTGCGCCTGGTTCAGCGCCTCGCCAGGGAGGTCCGCCAGCACGACATTCATCCCCAACCGCGCGAAACGCCGCGCGGCGGCCAGGCCGATGCCGCTCGCGGCACCCGTGATGACCGCGGTCTTGCCGGCCGCGATCGCTACATGCGCCATGAAGTCTCTCCCTCAGCTCTTGGCCGGTCCGGCCGAGTTCACCGGCAGCAGCGTCCAGGGCTGGCCGGCGGCGGCGGGCGGCTCGCAGTAAATCGGCACGGCATTCGCCGTCCGCACATTCGGCTGCAACCCCATGGCGGAGCGCAGCGCCCGGAACAGCGCGCCATGCGCCACCACCAGGACCGGCGCCGGATTGTCCAAGGCGCGATTGACGGCGACGACTGCGCGCTCGCGCAGCACGGCGAAAGGCTCTGCGCGCTCCGGCGTATAGGTTCCGGCGATCCAGTCGTCGTACCAGTCGCCCATCGGCTTGCCTTCCTGCTCGCCGAACTTCACCTCGCGCAGCCCGTCATCGCTCTGGACCGGCACGCCGATGGCATCCGACACCGCCTGCGCCGTATCGAGCGCGCGAGACAGACTAGATGAGATGATGGTCGCGATCTTATGGCCCTTCACCAGGGCGGCGGCGGATAGCGCCTGCTCCCGGCCCTTTGCGTTCAACGGAATGTCGATGTCACCCTGACTCAGATCCTGAGCGTTCCAGTCGGTCTCGCCATGGCGGAGGAACCAGAAGGCGGTCGGGGTAATGAGCGTCATCGGTGGTCCTTCACAAAGCCGAGCAAGCGACCGCGCGCCCCTCAATCAAACAGCGAACTGACCGAACTCTCGTCGGAGATCCGGCGCATCGCCTCGGCCAGAAGCGGCGCGATGGTGACCTGGCGCAGATTGCTTGCCAGCCGCACGGCCTCGGTCGCCAGGATCGAATCGGTGATCGTCATCATCTCGATGGGCGAGGAGGCGATGCGCGCGACCGCGCCGCCCGAGAGCACGCCATGGGTGGTATAGACGCTGGCGGAACGCGCGCCCTCGGCGATCAGCGCGGCGGCGGCGTTGCACAGCGTGCCGCCGGAATCGACGATGTCATCGACCAGGATGCAGTCGCGGCCGGCCACTTCACCGATGACGTTCATCACTTCCGAAACGCCGGCCCGCTCACGCCGCTTGTCGATGATGGCGAGATCGACATCGAGCCGCTTGGCGAGCGACCGGGCGCGTAGCACGCCGCCGACATCGGGCGAGACGATCATCAGATCGCGCCCGGCGTAACGCTCCTTCACGTCGCGCGCGAAAAGCGGGGCGGCGTAGAGGTTATCGACGGGGATGTCGAAGAAGCCCTGGATTTGCCCGGCATGCAGATCCATCGTCAGCACGCGATTGGCCCCGGCCTCAGTGATCAGATTGGCGACCAGCTTGGCGCTGATCGGCGTGCGCGGACCCGATTTCCGGTCCTGCCGCGCATAGCCGAAATAGGGGATCACCGCCGTCACCCGCCGGGCCGAGCCGCGCCGCAGCGCGTCCAGGGTGATCAGCAGTTCCATCAGATTGTCATTGGCGGGGTAGGAGGTGGACTGCACCACGAAGACATCCTCGCCGCGGACGTTCTCGTGGATCTCCACGAAGATCTCCATATCCGCGAAGCGGCGGACGGAGGCCTTGGTCAGCGGCAGGTTCAGCGCGGCGGCCACAGCCTCCGCGAGGGCGCGGTTGCTGTTGCAGGCGACGATTTTCATTGGGCGGATTCCGGAGCGTGCGGGTCGGCGGGGCGGCTTCTATCAACCCGTAAGCGGGGTGTCCACGCAGCGTAAAGGATGTCAACTCTCCGGCTCATGACGTTTTGCCCGATGTCGTGGTCGCTTTGGACGGAGGCGCGCTGGCCGATTTCGGAACCCGCTTGCCGATCGCATTGTCGATGACCTCCTTGATCCCCAAGGCGGCCTGGCTCCCTGCGGCCGCCGCCACGTCGCCCCAATAGCTGTCGAGCGAGCCGGTCGGGATGTCATGGACCTGGGAGACGCGGCCGGTCTCCTTGCCGTCGGGGGTGGTGACGACCCAGGTGAGTTCGACGCGCTGCGTCTGCGGGTTCACCGTCGAATTTTTTACCTTGCCGCTGAGCAGATAATCCGCCTGGTCTTTCTGCTGCACCATGACCACGCCCATGCCCGGCAGATCCCGCCCGATTTCCTTCGCGAGCGACTGGTTGCCGTCGCCCGGCGCGCCGGTGACACCCGAGAAGGCCACCCGGGGCGGACGGTTATACAGGCTGTTCGGGTCGTTCTGCTTCAGCACCGCGTCGATATTGGAGAGCAGGTCGGAGATGCCGGGGCTCGCCGCATTGGCGGCATCGGTGAGCGCCGCGGAATCACCGGCGGCCCAGGATGCGCTCGATACCGCCGGGCCTGAGTAGTTGCCCTGCTTGTGGCCGCGCGGATCGGTGATGGTGTAGCTCGGCACCACGCTGTCGCCTTGCAGAACGGCATGGACGCCCAGCACCCAATCCCCCCGCTGCGGACGGGCGGCGAAGGCGGGAATGGTCTGGTTGACGAGGGCATTGGCGAGGTCGGTCGCGAAAAGCTTGGCGGCCTGATCGTCGAGCAGTGCGTCATGCGGCGTCGGCACCACGATGCGCTGCGGCGGCGGATGCGCCAGCAGGGCGCCCATGCGGCCGGGATTGCCCAGCATGGGTTGGGGAAAGTCGCCGCAAGCGGCAGGCAGCAAGGCGAGCGCCAGGAAAGCGAGACGAGTCAGGCGGATCATAGGCGCGCTCCAAGAACGATCGCCGACATCTGGTGGCCGATCGCGCCGCCACCGGCGAGCGTGCGGCGGCGGTGGCTGAAGAAGCGATCGGGCTCCGCCGCCGTATCGCCCTCGGCGATGATGACCTTGGCGACCCCGGCCGCGACGAGGCGGGCTTCGCAATAGCCGGCGAGGTCGAACATCCAGCGCTCAGGGCGGCCGGGGAGAAAGAAGCGCTCATCCTCGGCATTCTGATCGAGCACCGAGCCGCGCAGATCGCCCGCCACTTCGTAGGAGTCCTGGCGGATGCAGGGCCCGATAGCGGCGATGATCCGCCCCGGATGCGCGCCGAGCGCGGCCATCGCCTCTACGGTTGCCTCCAGCACGCCCGCGACGGCACCGCGCCAGCCGGCATGGGCGGCGCCGATGACCCGGGCCTCGGTATCCGCGAAGAGCACGGGCGCGCAGTCGGCGGTGACGACGCCGAGGGCGATGCCGGGCACCGCCGTCACCATCGCATCGGCGCGCGGACCGGCACCAGCGATCCAGGGTGCTAGGACGGTCTCGACGTCCGGTCCGTGGACCTGATGCAGCCCCACGAGCTGCTCCGGCGCCACATCCAAGGCGCGGGCGACACGCGCCCGATTCTCGGTGACCGCCGCGCGATCATCGCCGCCGGAAATGCTGCAATTGAGGCTGGCATAGGCGCCAGCGGAAACCCCGCCCTCCCGCGTGAAGAAGCCGTGGGCGGCGCGCAGTTCTGGAACGGAGACGAAGCTTGGGAGGGTCATGCGGCGAATCCGGGAAGAGGGGGGGTGCCGGGCGCGGCGATGGCAAGCGCCACGAACAGACTGCCCATACCACGCGGCTCGGCCAGGCGTCGCGCGGCACCCATCACCGTCGCGGCCTCGGTTTCGGACCTGCCTCGCGCCAGACGTTCGGCGCGTTCGAAGAGGCCGAGGCGCTGGAGGAAGACACCCTGCATCACCGGTCCCTGCACCTCGGCGCCCTGGCCTCGCGCCGCGCGAGCGATGGCGGCGAAATCGACATGGGCGGTGAGATCCGCCGATCCGGGCTCGGCCAGCGGGTCGGTGGGCGCGCCATCGCGTAGTGCTTGCAGACTGTTGCCGGCATTGCCGTCGCGGCCATAATCCAGGATCAGGGCGAGACCGCCATCAGTGACGATCCGCGCGGCAAGGTCGGCACAGAAGGCGTCGGCGGCTTCGTTGATCTCGATCTCGCTGCGGTCGTCCTCCGCATTCTCCGGCGGGAAGGCCGGGCGTTCGACGAAAGCGCCATCCTGCACGAACCGCTCGACCCAGCGGCCGGCGACGAGGCGAAACTGGCGGACCGGCAGGGCGTCGAGGAACTCATTGGCGATCAGGATCACAGGGCCGGACGGTAGCCCCTCTAGCGCGTCATGCCAGGCGGCCATCGGAACCCGTATCGCCTGCTCGGCACGCAGCCGGGGCGAGGTTTCGATGAAATGTACTGTCATCGCCTCGGTGAAGGCAGGGGCCACGCGGGCGAGCACGCGGGTCGCGTCGGCCATCAGCGTGCCGCGCCCCGGGCCTGCCTCCGCGAATAGCACAGGGGTAGGGCGACCCAGCATGTCCCAGCAGACCGCGGCCCAGGCGCCGATAAGCTCGCCGAAGATCTGGCTGATCTCGGGAGAGGTGGTGAAATCGGCGAAGGGGTCGTGGTTCGCGTAATAGGCGGCATTGGCTCGTGCCATGAAGCGGTCGAGCCGTTCCGCCGTGTTCGTCACGCCGCGAAGGCACCGGTGAGCCGCGGCGAGCGGAGCCGGGCGTAGAAGACCAAACCCAGCCCGACGATGATCATCGGCAGCGACAGTACCTGACCCATGGTGACGCCGGACCAGAGGAAGCCGAGGAACGCGTCCGGCTGGCGGAAGCACTCGCCGATAATGCGCGCGATGCCATAGCCGATCAGGAAGCAGCCGGTGAGCAATCCGAAGCGGGCGCGGCGTGCCTCCGACCGCGCGAGGAAGAGCATCACCAGCAGCAGCACCAGCCCTTCCAGGAAAGCCTGGTAGATCTCGCTCGGGAAGCGCGGCTGCATATCGACGCGGGGATAGATCATCGCGAAGGGCCAGCCGGGCGGGGCGGGGCGGCCCCACAGCTCGCCATTTATGAAATTGGCGATGCGCCCGAAGCCCAGCCCGATGGGGGCGACGATCGCGATACGGTCGGCGAAGCCCAGGATGGGGATGCGGTGGCGCAGGCAGAAAACAATGATGGCGACCGTGACGCCGAGCATGCCGCCATGGAAGCTCATGCCCCCCTGCCAGACGGCGATGATGCTCAGCGGATGATGCAGGAAATTGCCCGGCTGGTAGAACAGCACGTAGCCGATCCGGCCGCCGAGCACGACGCCGAGCGTCGCCCATGAAAGAAAATCATCCACCAGAACCGGCGTCGCCACGGCCGGGGTCCAAAGCGCCATCCGCCGCACGAGACGCCATCCTAGGACGAGCGCCGCGATATAGGCGATGGCGTACCAATGGATCGCGAAAGGGCCGAGACGCACCAGGACCGGGTCAAAATCGGGGAAAATCAACACATGGCTCATGCCGTCTCCTGCTCCCCGCAGGGCGCCGCATTGGTTGGACGCTGTGCCACGCCCATATCATGGCATGATGATGCGGGAGCCGCGGCGTGGCGCTCGGCGGAGACAGTGACCGGAAGCATGGGCCGGGCTTATACGCAACCGCTCGCAGGCACGGAAGGCAGGAGGACGGGATGAAGGAGCGCAGCCGCTTCATGGACGATCTGGCGGGAGTCGCGCAGGGCGCGATGTCCGCTTTCGCCGGCGTGCGAGACGAGGCGGAAGCCGTGATGCGTGCCCGCATCGATGACGCCATCCAGCGCTTCGACCTCGTGCGCGGCGAGCAATTCGCGGCGGTGCAGGAGATGGCGGCCAATGCCCGCGCGGCGCAGGAGGCGGCGGAAGCCAAGCTCGCCGCCCTCACCGACCGAGTCGCGGCGCTTGAAGCGCGGCTTGGCGCGGCGGCGCCAAAAATCGGCGCCACTACGGAGCCGCCAATCGCCATGCCGCCCCCAACTGAGGTCCGGACGGACCTTGGAGATGCCGCTTCCGGCGTTTTAGGCTCCGGCGGTTAGACTTTCGTTCGAAGGTCATCGCTTAGACTCTTGCTACAGTAGGCTTGGTTGCGGCCAAATGACCTCGCGACCAAGCCTAACCCGCGGATTCGGCGATCCGCACCGCCCGCTCCTGCGTATAGGAGGAGCCGGCGTCAATTGACGGCTTCGCCCGATGTCCGGCCTTCCTCCAGCCCCGAGGAGACCTCGCGTGACCCATCTTTCCCTCGCCGCAGAGACCGACGTCGCCAATCCGCTCGACGTGGTCGAGCAGATAATCTCCTCAAACGAATGGATCTTTGAGCGTCGCAACGACGCCGAAATGGCCGCCGAGGCCCCTGGTCGGTGGTGCGACTACGGGTTGTTCTTCAACTGGTCGCATGAAATCTCGGCGATGCACTTCACCTGCGCCCTCGACATGAAGGTGCCGGAGAAGCGCCGCGCCGCGCTGCACGAGTTGCTCGCCTTGGCCAATACGCATCTCTGGATCGGCCATTTCGGTCTGGATGCGGATGACGGCATGCCGGTTTTCCGCCATGCGGTCCTGCTCCGCGGCGCCCGCGCCGCCTCGGCCGAGAGCCTGGAGGATATGGTGGATATCGCCATTACCGAGTGCGAGCGTTTCTATCCGGCCTTCCAGTTCGTCCTATGGGGCGGCAAGACCCCGGCCGAGGCGCTGACCGCCTCGATGCTGGAATGCGTCGGCGAGGCGTGAGTCTTCCCGGGTTGCATTTTAGCAAGCGGGTCAGGTCTCCCCTCCCTGCAGGGAGGGGAGCGCGCCAATGACCGTCCCAGGCGACCGCGGCAAACTGCCCTCCGTTCTTCTCGTCGGCGGCGGGAAGATGGGGCGCGCGATGCTGGCTGGTTGGCGCGAGGTCGGCCTCGCGTCCTCGATCGTCGTTGATCCGAGTCCGGAGGCAGCAAGTGCCGCGAGTGCCGAGGTCACGGTACTCGCCGGCCCGGAAGCGATACCGCGAGATTTCGCTCCATCCGCCGTGATTTTGGCCGTGAAGCCGCAGATGGCTCCGACCGTACTTCCGCTGTATGGCCGGTTCGCTTCCGGCGCGGTTTTTCTCACGATCATGGCGGGAAAGACGGCGGCGGATGTTGTTGCCATGCTCGGTGCCGAGGCCCGGGTGGTGCGCGCCATGCCCAATACGCCCGCCGCCGTTCGTCAAGGCATAACGGTGGCCGTCGCCGGTGCGGGCGTGGCCGATGCGGAACGTGCGCTCTGTGACCGGTTATTGACGGCGATCGGCGAGGTCGCCTGGACCACGGACGAGGCGCTGCTCGATCCGGTGACAGCGGTTTCCGGCAGTGGCCCTGCCTATGTGTTTCTGCTCGCCGAACTGCTGGAAGCGGCGGCAGTCGCACAGGGCTTGCCCGCTAACCTCGCGCGCCGGTTGGCGCGGCAAACGGTGATTGGCGCCGGCGCGCTCTTGGCTGCTAGTCCGGAGGATGCTGCTGATCTTCGGCGAGCGGTAACCAGCCCGAAAGGCACCACAGAAGCCGCTCTCGCGGTGTTAATGGCTCCCGAGGCGTGGCCGCATGCCATCGACGAAGCGGTGACGGCTGCCACCCGCCGCTCTCGTGAACTTTCCGGCTGACGCCACGCATAAACACATAAAGATATGCTTATGAATGATGCAGAGTTTGACGAAGCGTTAGTTGCCGCGGTTTTCGCGCAGGCGGGAGACCGAGGGTGGCGGAGTGTTAGTCTGGTCCAGGCGGCGCGCGATGCCGGACTCGATGTCGCCCGCACCCGAACCCGCTTCCCGTCTCGCATCGCCGTCCTCATGCGCTTCGGCGCGATGGCGGACCGCGCGGCGCTGGAAGCGGCCCCGCCGAGTGGCCCCATCAAGGACCGGCTCTTCGACATGATCATGCGCCGCATCGATGTGCTGCAGGCGCATCGTGCCGGTGTGCTCGCGGTACTAGAAGCCGCGCCGAGAGATCCGCTGCTCGGCTTGATGCTAAGCCGGCTCAGCCTGCGCAGCATGGGCTGGCTTTTGGAGGCGGCCGAGGTTTCGACGACCGGGCTACGCGGCGCGGGGCATAAGCGCGGCCTGCTCGCGGTGTGGCTTTGGGTTGTTCGCGCCTGGCGGAATGATGACAGTACCGACCTGGCGACGACGATGAGCGCGCTCGATCAGGCGCTAGACCGCGCGGCTCAGGTGGCCCGGTGGCTGGGCGA
Organism: Acidisoma sp. L85; assembly: GCF_009765865.1. GTDB lineage: Bacteria > Pseudomonadota > Alphaproteobacteria > Acetobacterales > Acetobacteraceae > Acidisoma. The sequence goes on along the minus strand of NZ_LMUQ01000024.1, from coordinate 89,488 downwards.
GTCCGACGACAATGCCCCTCCAGACCCGGAAAGCGCATCAGACACCATGCCGCCGGATGAACCGCCCCCGGTGCCCGCGAACGGGGCGGTGCCACCCATCTGAGGCTTTCTGCGCTTCGCGGAACCTTTTCACGTTCTAGCCCCTGGTGCAGCGGCGATGCCGGTGCAAATTCTGTGGGGGCATGGCCCCTCCAGTGGCGGCCAGCCCAATGACAAGGAGGAGACGACGATGTCTGACGGTCCGAAGGACACTCCCTATCGTTTCGGAAGCGGAGCAATGAATCCGGATATCTCGCGCCTATTCTCGAACCTGAAGATGCCGGCGATCCCGGAAGCGACGGCATTGCTCGACATGCACCGCCGCAACCTCGCGACCCTGGCGGCCGCCAATAAGATGATGTTCGAGGGCGCGCAGGCGATCGTGCAGCGTCAGATGGAGCTCATGCAGCGCCAGGTTTCGGATCTGAGCGAAGCGGCGAAGACGCTGGCAGCTCCCGGCGGCCCTCAGGACAAGGCCGTCAAGCAGACCGAGCTGGTCAAGTCAGCCTATGAGAAGAGCGTAGGCGATGCCCGCGAACTCGAGGATCTGATGCGCAACTCCAGCACCGAGGCGCTCGACATGGTCCACAAGCGCTTCCTGGCCTCGCTGGATGAGTTGAAGGCCGCGGTCGAGAAGACCAAAGCGGCGGGTTGAGGCGGTCCGCTTAGGTCGATCGGGTCCGCTGCGGTAGTCGGTAGCTCGGCGGGATGTCTCTGGTCTGAACCGTGCTCACTCGACCCCGTCATGCTCGGCGAAGGCCGGCATCCACGCCTCGCTTGCTTCACGAAGGCAGGCGTGGATGGCATGCTTTCGCGTGCCATGACGAATCTGGGGGTCGGGGTTCAGAGTGATCATTGAGCTGGAGCCTGCTGCAACTCTATCCACGGCGCATGGCGTGATGCGAAATGAGACTCAGACGACCACCGGCGCCCGCTCGTTGCCGCGTTCCCAGGACTCCTGCTCGCTCTCGTCGAAGAGCGCGGTGAGGTGGCGGACCATGGTGCCGCCGAGATCCTCGGCATCGACGATGGTCACGGCGCGGCGGTAGTAGCGCGTCACGTCGTGGCCGATCCCGATGGCGATGAGCTGGACCTGGCGCCGCCCCTCGATTTCGCCGATGACCTGGCGCAGGTGGCGCTCCAGGTAGTTCCCCGGATTGACGGATAGCGTGGAATCATCGACCGGCGCGCCATCGCTGATGACCATCAGGATGCGCCGGTGCTCGGTGCGGGTGAGTAGGCGCCGGTAAGCCCAAAGCAGCGCCTCGCCGTCGATATTTTCCTTGAGCAGCCCCTCGCGCAACATGAGGCCGAGGTTGCGGCGGCTGCGCCGCCAGGGCGCGTCGGCGGCCTTGTAGATGATATGGCGCAGGTCGTTCAGCCGCCCAGGCAGGCGTGGCTTGCCCTCCTGCACCCAGCGCTCGCGGCTCTGGCCGCCCTTCCAGGCGCGGGTGGTAAAGCCCAGCACCTCGACCTTCACGGCGCAGCGTTCCAGCGTGCGGGCCAGGATATCTCCGCACATGGCGGCCACCGTGATCGGGCGGCCGCGCATGGAGCCTGAGTTGTCGATCAGCAGTGTCACGACGGTATCGCGGAAGTCTGTCTCCCGTTCGCGCTTGTAGGAGAGCGATTGGGTAGGCGTGGCGACGACGCGGGCGAGGCGGCTCACGTCGAGGAGCCCCTCCTCAAGGTCGAAATCCCAGGCCCGTGTCTGCTGCGCCATGAGGCGGCGCTGCAGGCGGTTCGCAAGCTTGGACACCATCCCTTGAAGGTGCTGGAGCTGATGGTCGAGCTGTTGGCGCAGCCGTCCTAGCTCTTCGGCGTCGCAGAGGTCCTCGGCGCTGACCTCCTCGTCGAAATCGCGGGCGAAGGCTTTGTAGGTCGCCTCCACGCCCTGCCGCTCGCGGTGGGGCTGCGGGCCGCCGGGGCGTTCCTCACCCTCAGCCTCGCCATTTGCGTCCTCGTCGCCTTCCGCGTCATCCTCGTCGGCGGCTTCGCCCTGCATGTCCTGAGGGTCGCCGCCGACCGTCTCATCGGCCTCGGCCTCCGACTGGCTTTCGCCCTCGCTGCTGGCGTCCTGCGGCGGACCTTCTTCCGGCGCTTCCTCACCGCCCTGCGGATCCTCGGACGGATCGGCTTCGGCCTCGGCTTCCGCGAGGTCGTAAGCGGAAAGCAGCCGGCGGGCGGCGCGCGCGAAGGCTTGCTGGTCGGCGAGGTTGTCGGCCATTTCGGCGAAGGCGGCCTCGGCCTCGGGCGCCACGGTGGCGCGCCATAGCGACAGCACGCGATCCGCGCCGGCAGGGGCGGTACGGCCGGACATGCGCTCTCGTGCCATCAGCGACAGCGCGGTGCCGAGCGGAAGCTGGTCCCGCCGGGTCATGCGGTCGTAGCCCTCGGCCTCGCATTGCTCCGCCAGCTTGGCGTCGAGGTTCGCGGCGACGCCGGCCATGTGACGCGAGCCGAGCGCTTCAACCCGCGCCTGTTCCAGCGCGTCATAGACTTCCCGGGCCTCCCGGCTGGCCGGGGAGCGCGCCGCGTGGATGGCGTCACTGTGGTGGCGGAGGCGCAGCGCCATGGCATCAGCCGTGCCGCGCAGCCGCGCCATCTCAGCGGGTGGCAGGCCGCGCGTGGGGCTTGGGATGCGAGCGCGCCCCGCCCCCGCGCTGGCCGGACCCGGCTGGAAGGCGACCTCGGCATCCGGGATGCCCGAGACCGCGCGAATGGCGCCAGCGGTCGCGCGTTTGAATTCCTCGCTACGCTCCGCCGCGTCGCGCGCCTGAGTGCCGCCGATCTGGCCGCCCGGGCTCACCGCCACCGCCGTTTAGCTCGCGCGGCGCAGGGCGCCGGTGTTGATCTCTTCGTTGAAGCAGCGCTGGTAATATTCCGCGACCGTCGCACGCTCCGCCTCGTCGCATTTGTTCAGGAAGGTGAGGCGGAAGGCGAAGTTGAGGTCGCCGAAGATCTTCTCGTTCTCCGCCCAGGTGATCACGGTGCGCGGCGACATCACGGTCGAGATGTCACCGGCGATGAAGCCGGCGCGGGTGAGGTCGGCCAGCGCCACCATGGCCTCGACCTTGCGGCGGGCCGGGACGTCCTTCTTGTCGATGCCGAGCTTGGCCATGACGATGGCCGTCTCGTCCGCATGCGGCAGGTAGTTCAGCGTGGCGACGATGTTCCAGCGGTCCATCTGGCCCTGATTGATCTGCTGGGTGCCGTGGTAGAGCCCGGTGGTATCGCCGAGACCGACCGTATTGGCTGTCGAGAACAGGCGGAAGGCCGGGTGAGGGTGGATCACCCTGTTCTGGTCGAGCAGCGTGAGCCGCCCCTCCACCTCCAGCACGCGCTGGATCACGAACATCACGTCGGGCCGGCCGGCGTCGTATTCGTCGAAAACCAGCGCGCAGGGGTGCTGCAGCGCCCAGGGTAGGATGCCTTCCTTGAACTCTGTCACCTGCTGGCCGTCCTTGAGGACGATCGCATCCTTGCCGATGAGGTCGATGCGGCTGATGTGGCTATCGAGGTTGATGCGCAGACACGGCCAGTTGAGCCGCGCCGCCACCTGCTCTATATGCGTGGATTTGCCGGTGCCGTGATAGCCCTGGATCATCACGCGGCGGTTGAAGGCGAAGCCCGCGAGGATGGCGAGCGTCGTGTCGCGGTCAAACTGGTAGGTGGTGTCGATCGCAGGCACGTGGTCGGTCCGCATCGTAAAGGCCGGCACGACGAGGTCACTCGCGAAACCGAAAACCTTTTGGACGTTGACCGTGGTGTCGGGCATGCCGTTGGGGGTTGGGGAAAGGCTATCGGCGATTCCCAAGCCGGGGCCATTCGTCATCGAAACGCGCGTCCTATCGTTATACGTCGATGCATCAAGCAGGAGGATGCATCAAGCGGGGGGCATCAAGCGGGAGCATCGAGCCAGGGAGAAGTATCGGTCGTTAGCCGTCGCGATCCTAGTATGGGGGCGGCAAAGCTGCGCGTCAGGACCGCGCCATCTGCCTTTGACCGGCGGGCAAGAAGTTTTTCAACGTCGAATAGGCGATGTTGATCGCCTTGATGAGGTCTTCCTTCTCGGCCGCGCCGCCATTCGCGTCGGGATGATGCTTCTTCGCCAGCTCTTTGTAGCGTGCCTTCACCATGTCGAGACTAACGGGCCAGGACAGCCCGAGCACGCCGAGCGGATGCCGCAGCTCGGGCGGCGCCTCATCGCGCGGCTCAGCGGAGTGCGCGGTGCGGCCGTCGATCGAGGCCAGCGGGTCGCGCAGGATGGATTCATGGACGGGTCGGAAATTTCCGTTGACCCCAAGTCGCCAAGTCGGGCGCTGCCAGGAGACATCGGCCCGCAACTCGGCCTCGATCTGCCCGGGCGTCATATCCTTGTAGTAGTCCCAGCCCGCATTGTAGGCGCGCACGTGATCCAGGCAGAGCCAGAGATATTCGTGCAACGAGGTGCGGGAGCGCGGAGCGCGGTAGCAGCCGAGTTCCTGGCAATCGGGCATGTCACAAATCCGGCCCGGCGCATCCGGGTCGGGCGCGTAGGCCCGGGTGCGGGAGGCGCGACGACTCATGGACCGTATATGGTGGCGCGGCGCGATGATTGGCAATCCCGCAACGGTGTGGGCAGGGCTTCCGAGCGACCGCTTGATTGCTTCGCGGCGCAACCCGCAAGCTAACATCCACAAGCCAGCGAGCCCGAGACATGTCCCGCCACGAACGAATCACCGCCCGGTTGAACGAGGCTTTCGCGCCAACTCAGTTGAATGTGCAGGATGACAGCGCGCTCCACGCCGGTCATTCCGGCGCTCGTGCCGGTGGTGAGACGCATTATACCGTGACCATGGTTTCCGCCGCCTTCGCGGGCAAAAACCGCGTTGCCCGCTCGCGGGCGGTACATGAGGCTTTGGCTGAGGAACTCGGCTCCGGCCTGCACGCCCTGGCCCTCGTGTTGCGCGCTCCGAGTGAGGGGGAAACCTCCGCCGTCTGATCTCGCTTCCTTCGGATGGCCTTCCGAGGCTAGCATCGCGCATGTCAGCCGTGACGATGGACGAAACCGATCGGGCGATCCTACGCCTCATCGCGCGCGACGCATCACTCTCCCTCGCCGAGATCGCGGCCGAGGTGAAGCTTACGCCCACGCCGTGTTGGAAGCGTATCCGGAGGCTGGAGCGCGACGGGGTTATCAAGGGCCGGGTCGCGGTGCTGGACCAGCAGGCCCTCGGGCTGCCGGTGTCGGTCTTTGTCTCGGTTGAGACTTCCGATCATTCGGCCGATTGGTTGAAACGCTTCGCCGAGCTGGTGGCGGCCACGCCGGAGATCGTCGATGCCTGGCGCATGAGCGGGGATGTCGATTACCTGCTGCATGTCGTGGTGTCCGATATCAATGCCTATGACGCATTTTACCGCCGGTTGATCGGTGCGGTGGCCTTGCGCAACGTGACCAGCAGGTTTGCTATGGAACGCATCAAGGCTGGAACGTTGCCAGTTTGAATGAATACACGTCGGATGATGTGGTTTAGGTGCCGCGACGCATGCTAAATTGGCGCAGGCTTCGAACAGTCTTCCGAGCATGGAGAGAGCGGCTGACCGAGTTTCCCGAGACCTCAGACCTTGCCTCTGGCCTGCGCGCGGCGCTGGCCGCCGTGGGCACGCTGCCGGACAAGGAAATCGACCTTGCGGGGACGGCGTTGTTGTTCGCGCGGCTGGACGCGCCCGACGCGGACTGGCGTTCCGCCCAGCGTCACCTCTCTGTCGTCGCGCGTGAAGCGGCGGAGGTCGCCCGTTGGGCCGGTGGCAGCGCCGCTGCCCAAGCCGAGGCGCTGGCCGGGGTGCTCGCCTGCCGCCACGACTATAGCGGCGACTACGAGAATTATGACGATCTCGCGAATGCCAACCTGATCCACGTGATCGCCCGCCGGCGTGGCCTGCCCATCAGCCTCGGCATCATCTGGCTGCATTGCGCCGAGGTGGCTGGCTGGGACTGCTATGGGCTCGATTTCCCGGGCCATTTCATTCTTGGGCTGGAAGGCGAGGACGGGCAGACCATCCTCGACGTTTTCGCCGGCGGCCAGACGCTGGACCAGCAGGACCTCACGGAGTTGCTGACGCGGGTGCAAGGGCGCCGGACGCGGCTTGTGGCGAGCAGCTTCCAGCGGCGGCGGATGGGCAAGCGGGATGTGCTGTTGCGGCTTCAGCGCAATATCGCTCACCGACGTTACAAGGCGGGCGACGCTGTCGGCACGCTGCGTTGCGTCGAGGATATGCTGCTGATCGCGCCGGACGGGATTGCCTTGTGGCAGGAGGCGGCGGCGCTCAACCAGCAACTCGACCAGATGGCGGCGGCGCTGCGCTGCATGGGACGGGTGGTGGATCTGGCGCCGCCGGGCGCGGATGCGGCTCATGCCCGTGCCGCGATCGCGGAGCTGCGCGGGCGGCTGCACTAGGTTTGAGGCGCGTTAATCCTGTTCGATCGCGCCCCGGGGTCCGTCATGGCACGCGAAGGCGTGCCATCCACGCCTTGCCTATGTAGAGCGGGCAAGGCGTGGATGCTCGGCCTGCGCCGAGCATGACGTGGAGACTATGCTGAAGGATCGCACGCAGCGGCGAACCGCGCCTCGTCAGTCGGCGGCGAGCGCCATCTGGCGGCGGGCCATTGTCTGGCGGACGTATTCCTCGGTCTCCTGGCCGATGCGGTCGGCGTGGTGGGCGAAGACGTGGTCAGCGCCCTCATAGACGCGATAATCGATCGAGACGCCCTTCTGGGTGTTGAGCTTGTCGACCAGCTTCCGGACGCCGGGCTCGGCCACCATCTCGTCGGCATCGCCATGAATGAGCAGGCCGCCGGTTGGACAGGGGGCGAGGAAGCCGAAGTCGTAATGCGTCGCCGGGGGCGCCACGCTGATCCAGCCCGAGATCTCCGGCCGGCGCATGAGCAGCTGCATGCCGACGAAGGCGCCAAATGAATAACCGGCGATCCACAACCCGCCGGAATTCGGATTGACCGCCTGCATCCAGTCGAGCGCGCCCGCCGCATCGCTGATCTCGCCGATGCCGCCATCATAGCGGCCCTGGCTGCGGCCGACGCCCCGGAAGTTGAAGCGCATCACCGAGAAACCTAGGCGCTGGAACGCCTGGAACATCGAATAGGTGATGCGATTGTTCATCGTGCCACCGTGCATAGGGTGCGGGTGCAGGACGAGCGCGAGAGGCGCCCCGGTCTCCTTGCTGTGGTGGTAACGGCCTTCCAAGCGGCCGTCCGGCCCGGCGAACATCACTTCAGGCATGGCGCTGCAACCTATCCTTCAAGCATTTCGGCCCCCCGGTTCGCCGGAGGGTCATTCACGTCCCAATCACGTCCCGCACTGTCATCCGCCGGCTTGACCCGCGCCTTCGCCAAAGCCCCGGCAGCTGCCCCGCTTCCGACCGGCGCCGCTATGGCACTCGATGGAGGGACAGGAGACATCCGCTATGCGGGCATTGACCCCCGAAGGAGCGACACCTAGCTTCGCGAGGCTTAGAGGAAGAGGGGTTAAGACGGGCGGTGAACTGGCAGATAATGCCGGCCTCCGTCCCGACAACGCTTCGTACATCTAGGGCTGACATGATAATAGGTCGCCCCTCCTTCGGTTTCATACGGAAATTGTCGCATGGCCTTCATGTTTTTGCGGGAAAGCATTCAGGCCTACCGGGAACGCGATCCGGCGGCGCGCTCGAACGTCATGGTTTTCTTTTGTTATCCCGGACTTCACGCCGTCATTTGGCATAGGCTGGCGCATCGCCTTTGGACATCCGGCGCTTTTTTCCTCGCTCGTTTCGTTTCGCATCTCGGCCGGTGGCTGACCGGTATCGAGATTCACCCTGCCGCTCGTCTTGGCCGCCGGCTTGTCATCGACCATGGCATGGGCCTCGTCATCGGCGAGACGGCCGAGGTCGGGGATGACGTGACGCTCTATCATCAGGTGACGCTTGGTGGCGTCAGCCTCGGCCATGGAAAGCGCCATCCGACGATTGGCAACGGCGTCATCGTCGGCGCCGGGGCGAAAGTGCTGGGAGCCATCACGCTGGGTTCCGGCGCCCGGATCGGCGCCAATGCGGTGGTGATCGAATCCGTGCCAGCGGGCCTGACCATGGTAGGCATCCCGGCGCGGCCGGTCGATCGCCAGCACCGTGCGCCGGCCTTCGAATCCTATGGCACACCCTGCGACGAGCTGGTCGATCCGCTGATCCGCGAGATCGAGGGGCTGCGGGCGGAACTGTCGGACCTCGAACTTCGCGTCGCCCGCATGGCGAGCAATGACATGCCGCTCCGCACCTCGGCACGGCGGGAAAGCGCGGGCAAGGCCGACGCCGATTGACCTATCTGGACGCCAACGCCACCGAACCGTTGCGGCCTGCCGCGCGGGAGGCGGCGCTCGCGGCGCTGGATCGGCTGGGCAATCCGTCCTCGATCCATCGTGACGGCCGGGCCGCGCGCGCGGCCCTGGAGGAAGCGCGGGAGGCGATCGCCGGCCGCTTCGGCGGGTTGCCACGACATCTAGTCTTCACCTCCGGCGGTACGGAGGCCAATGCGCTCGCGATCCATGGGCTCGGGCGCGGCCGCCGCCTGCTGCGGGGTGCGACGGAACATGCGGCGGTGATCGCCGCGGCGGGCGAGGCGGCCGTCGTGCTGCCGGTCGATGCGGAGGGTGTCATCGACCTCGATGCACTCGCGGCCGCGCTGGATGCGGCAACGGGACCGGCGCTGGTCTGCGTCATGCTCGCCAATAACGAGACAGGCACCATCCAGCCAATCGCGGAGATCGCTGCCGTTTGCCACGCGCGGGGCGCCCGGCTGCATGTCGATGCGGTTCAGGCGGCCGGGCGAACCGCCGTCGATATGGCGGCGCTCGGGGCCGACAGTCTCGTTCTTTCTGGACACAAGATGGGCGGGCCGATGGGCGCGGGCGCCCTGCTACTGGCTCCGGAGGCGGCGGCCGATCTCCTTCCCCTCATCGCGGGCGGTGGCCAGGAGCGCGGGTTGCGTGGCGGCACGCCAGCCTTGCCTGCCATCGCGGGCTTTGCGGCGGCCACGCTGGATGCCGAGCCTGCCGACAGAGCCCGCCTCGTCGCGCTGCGTGCCCGGATCGAGGCGGCGGCTGTCGCGGCGGGTGCCAGGATCTGTGGTGGCGGTGCTCCTCGCCTGCCGAATACGACTTGCCTCGCGCTCCCGGGAGTCCGTTCGGAGGCACAGGTCATCGCTTTGGACCTTGCGGGCGTCTCGGTCTCGGCCGGGGCCGCTTGCAGTTCCGGCAAGGTGGCGCGCAGCCATGTGCTGGAGGCCATGGGGCTGGGCGATGTGGCCGGGCAGGCGATCCGCGTCTCGCTGCCGTGGAACGCCACGGCCGAGGATGTCGCGGCCTTCGCGCGGGCCTATGAGGCTCTGGCCTCCCGCGCCCTTCGCCGGGCGGCCTGAGCAACGCCGGCTGCTTGCGCAACCTCGAGTGACGAACTACCTCCGCCTCTCCCGGACTGAAGGACTGACGAGCCGATGCCCAAGATGACCTTCGTCGAGCGCAACGGAAAGGCGCGCGAAGTGGACGCGCCGCTCGGCCTGTCGGTGCTGGAAGTCGCGCATAAGCACGACGTCGATCTGGAAGGCGCCTGCGAGGGCTCGCTTGCCTGCTCGACCTGCCATGTCGTCATCGATCCCGCCTGGTTCGAGCGGCTGACCCCGCCGACCGAGGACGAGGAAGACATGCTCGACCTCGCCTTCGGGCTGGAAGAGACCTCCCGGCTCGGCTGCCAGATCGTGATGACCGAGGAACTCGACGGCCTGGTGGTGCGGCTGCCCGCCGGGACACGCAACGCACAGAGTTAGGACGCCGGACACTTTACCGGCGATTTCCGCCGAGAGGTCGTTTCGGCTGCGCCCTTAGCGCGGCGGCGTGGCTGTTTCCTTCTTGTCCCCTCCCTGGCGCCCAGTGGGCTCGCCGCCGCCACGGCCGCGATTTAGCCGTCGCAAAAAAAGCGCCGCGCCGCGGGGCCCGTCACCACAAAAAGCGGCAAGCCTCGATCCCGAAAGACCTCATGGAGCGTGAGCGTTCCCGGCATTGAACTCCGGGGCCGTGAGAGGAAAAGGGGCGGCTGCGTTGAATTTCATGGACAAAAACCTTACGAAGATATTTCGTAATCGTGAACTTTTGATCTCGATAACGTTTTTGCCTTCGCAGGTCCGAGCAACGGTGCCGCAAGGCGTCCAGGAAAGGTGAACCTCCGCCATGGCCTTCACGCCGCAACACCGGCTCAGTCGAAACCAGCTCAGTCTGACGGCGATCATCGCCTCGACCCTGGCCAATATCGCTCCTGCCATGGGCTTCTTCTTCGGCTTTGGGCTGATCGTGGCCGGTGCAGGGGTCGCGGCGCCGATCACCCTCATCGTCGCGATGGTGGTGATTCTGTTCCTCTGCAACACCCTGGCCCAATTCTCCCGCTACCGCCCGAGTGCCGGGTCCTTCGTGACCTTCATCGGCATGGCCTTCGGCCCCGTCTCGGGCGCCGCCGCATCGATCTTCGTCGTGGTCGGCTACTGCATCGCGGCGTCCTCGGTGGTCGTGATCTCGGGCGGCTGGGTACATGACACGCTGAAGCTGTTCCTCGGCATCAGCGTTCCCTGGCAGATCATCTCGATCCTATGCACCGTCATCGTCGGGCTTTTGGTGTCACGCGGGATCAGCCTCTCGACCAAATGGGCGGCGGTTTTCTTCTACTTCGAGACCGCGCTGTTGCTGATCGGCGCGATCGTCATGCTCTGGGTCAATCGCGACGCTATGACCCTCGACCCCTTCCGCTGGTCGCATCTGGCCGGTGGGCTGAAGGGCATCGGCCTTGGTTTCCCGCTCGCGATCTATCTCTTTATCGGCTGGGAAAATTCAGCGACGCTGGCCGAGGAGGCGGAGAATCCGCGCCGCAATGTGCCGCGGGCGCTGATCGTCGGCACCATCGCCTGCGGCCTCGTCTACCTGTTCATCGCCTATGCGGTGGAGACCGCTTTCCACAACAATGCCGACGCCATCGGCAAGTCCACGATTCCCTTCATCGACGCGATCAAGGCCTCGTACGGCGCCTTGCTCATCGTCGCTTATCTCGCGGGTATCACCAGCATCTTCTCCTGCCTCATCGGCCTGACCAATGGCCAGTCCCGCATTCTGTTCAATTCGGGGCGTGAGGGATTACTGCCGGCGTTCTTCGGCAAGATCCATCCGCGTCACAAGACGCCGCATGTCGCGATGTGGATCTATATCGCGGTCGCCTGCCTGATCGTTCTGGTCTTCGGCACGCAAACGGATCCCGTCACGCTGTTCGGTGAAACTGGCACGCTGGGAACCATCCCGGTCGTCATCACCTATCTGATCACGAACATTGCGCTGCCGGTCTATATGCTTCGCTACCACCGCGAGGATTTCAACGTCCTCACGCATCTGATCATCCCGGTGCTTGGCACGGTGCTGATGCTGTTCCCGCTGTGGGGCCTTATCGAGCCCGGTCAGCCGGCGCCGTTCAACTACTTCCCGTGGCTGTCGCTGGCGCTGCTGCTGATCTCGATCCTCTACGGCATCATCCTGGCGCATCGTTCGCCGGACCTGGTGCAGCGGATCGGGTCTTACGTGGCTGACGAAGAGTATTGAGGGAAGCGGTAGACCGGCACGTCATGCTCGGCGAAGGCCGAGCATCCACGCCTTTGCTTACGTGACGAAGGCAAGTCGTGGATGGCACGCCTTCGCGTGCCATGACGGATCCAGGAAAGCCGAGCGGCCTACCCGAAGGCGCCGACCTCGTGGCTCACCGCCGCGCTGATCTCGCGGACCAGCGCGAAGTAGCGGTGGATGGGGCGGAAAATCTCGGCATGTTCCCGTGCGTAGGCGGAGGCATTGGGCGAGGTGCCGGGTTCGCCGAAATCGGTGCCCGAAGTGTCATCCGGCGCGCTTGGGAAGATGCGTTCGAGCGTCGCCATGGCGGCCGGGACGTCGAGCCGCAATAGCCGCTGCTGCAGACCGCCCCGCATCACCCCCATGCGCGGCGCGAAATCCGGGATCGTCGCGGTCAGGATCCAGATGCGGTGAATGCAGGCGAGGCGGAGGGTGTGGAGCAGCAACTCGCGCTCCGCCATCGCGGGTGCCTCCGGCCAGGCGGCGCGCAGGGCGAGGTGGTCGCTTTGGATACGGCGGAACATCGCCGTGACCTCGGCCCAGATGCCGAGCCTCTCAAGACCGCCGGCGACCGCGATCAATGCCTCCCGCCGCCCTGGAATGCGGCTGTGCCCGGCGCGGTCGAGCCAGATACCGGGGTCGAGCGTCTCGACCACCGCGCGCAGCACGTCGAGATGCGAATGGGCAAGGCCATGGGTCGCGAGGTCGAGCGCGCGGCGGAAGCGCGGGCTGGTGCGGCGTAGCTCAGCGACCGCATCGGGATGCCGGCTGACGGCCAAACCCAGACCCTGCAAAGTATTCGCGCACCAGCCAAGTTGCTGGAGGATCGCGTTGTTCGGGATCGCCCGCAATTCGCGCGGGTGGCTGATGACGCTGACGACCGAGGCGCCGTCGCTTTGCCGGGCAGCCGGGCGGGAACCCGTGCGGTCGATCAGCGCCGGGCCGAAGGCACCGAGCATGGCGGCGTAGCCGGGATCCTCGACCAGTTCCTCCATGCTCGACCGCATGGTGGCGAAGAAGTCGGCGGCGAAGTCGGGGTCGGCGTAGATCGGATCGTCGCCCTCGGCTATGGCGCCCATCGCGAACTCGGCGACGCGCAGGATGGTGCAATGGGCGAGTTCCGGCGTGCCGAACAGCAGATAGCCGTCGCCACCCTGAAAGGCGGATTCCTCGCGGAAGGCGATGCCCGCGCTCTCAAAAGCCCGCCGCCCGACGGCCGGGGAGAGATAGGACAGGCGATCATGCATCGAGGCGGGATGGGCGCCGCGGCCGATGCTCTCGCCGTGGGTGTCGAAGAGCACGATCTCGACATCGCGCAAGCCGTGTTTGACCATCGCCTCGCAGAGCTTGAGGCGCAGCCGCTCGATCAGGTAGGTCGCCGCGACCTGGCCGACATAGCGGCCGGAATCCGAATAGCCGAACTGGACGCAGAGCCTGCCGAGACCGCGCAGATAGGCGCGGTAATGCGGGCTGCGCAGTGCCTCCTCGATGATCCGGCCGCCCTGCGCGAGTGCCTCGGCGGTCTCGAAGAGCGGGCTGATCTCGACATGCTTCTCGATGCCGAAGAGGCGGGCGAAGTAGAGGGCGCTGAGGAGGGTATAGCCGGTCTCGGTCTCGGCGATGAGGAAGCGCACCGGACTCACGGCGTCGATGTGCTTGACCATCTGGGCGACGGTCATCATCAGGCGCGCCGCGGAGGCCTGCTCGGCCATCAGAGTGCCGAAGTTGATCGCCTCCGGCTTGACGGTCTCCAGTGCCGTATTGATGGCGCCGAGCAGCACGCGGCGACGCGAGGGGTCGGCCGGTGGGTCGGCGAGGCCGAGGCGCTGGCGGACCGCATTGTGCAACTGGGCGGAGTTCAGCCGGACATGGGTATGGGCGAGGCCGAGGCCATGCGAGACAAGACCGGCGCGCACGACAAGGAGCGCGCGCTTGCCAGCCTCGTCGGCCGCCGCGATGGCAGCGGGAAACAGCGCGAGAAGCGGTTCGGGCGAGGTGAGGGCGGCCTCGCGCTCTCCCACCAGCGATTGCGCGAAGGCGGCGACCTGCTCCGCCTCCGGCTCGCTTGGACAAGCGCCGAGTTGTGCCATGGTGGCGGTGATTGCCTGGCGTGCTCGCTCCAGAATGGCCTGGCCCCCAGGCTGGTCGAGAAGCCCTGCCTCCACGCGCTGGAGTTGATAGAGCTTCATCCGCAGGCGCAGACGTAGAGTGTCCCACCAGCCGATATCGGTGCGGCCGTCGGTATCGTAGCCGACCCAGGTCGCCAGGGTGATCGGGCGGGGCGCCAGATCGAGCCAGCGGCCGTTCCACACGGTCTGGGCGACGTCGAGGATCGCGCCCGTGAGGGTGTCGATCGCATCCCGGCCGCGCGCGATGGCGGCGTGGGCCTGCGCGAACTCCTCTTCCAAGGTAATGGGCGCAGGGCGATGGCTGGTGAAACAGGCGTTGCTTTCGCGGCCGGATGCGGCCTCCGCGAGCGTTGCCGAAATCGGGGCTGGTAGAGAGAAGGTGGGATGGGCCGTGAAAACGGCGGAGAAGCGTGTGCGTTCCACCGCGCGGCGGAACTGCGCGAAGGGGATCGCGCTATCGGCGGGATCGGGCCGCACCACGCGGGCCGCCAGTTGCGCCATCTCCTGCTTGGGGTCGGCGCCGGGCGTGAGGCCTACATAGGCGGCAATGCGTTTGGCCCGATCGCGGAACGCCTCATCGCGTAGCCAGCATACAAGGCCATGCAGGGTCGGCTCATCCAGCAGCCCCTGGTCGATGCGCCGGGAGATCGTAAGCGCCATCGTCATCACAGGATTACTGAAGGGATCCTCGGCGCCGCGTTCCAGAGCCTCTCTAAGATGACTCAGCAGTTCCTCGGCAAGGGCGTCGGCACCCAGTGCGGGGTCAGCGAGGGTGGGGTCGGAGGTCTGATGATCGGGCATGCCGCTATTGTGCACTGCAACGAAGCCAGGACAACAAGTTCCTGACGGAAGCCGAGTTTTCTCTCCGAAGGGCGTACGGGCCGGGGCATTGGGCCGCCTCTTGATCCGCGAGTTGGGCTCCCGTAAGAAGGCGCCGTTCGCCCCACGGGGCGCCGGCCGCGAATGTCCCGTTCGTCTAGAGGCCTAGGACGTCGCCCTCTCACGGCGATAACACCGGTTCGAATCCGGTACGGGATACCAATTCATCTGACGTTATCGCCGCGGCCTCCTGCTCGCTTGAGAACCTTTCGCGCCCGAGCAGCACTCCGAGTACCAGCGACTGAAGTGCGATTCGAGGCCATCCTCTCGGGCAAAATCGTGCTGCGGGATCTGCTCCGTAGCGTGGCGCCGGTTTCGCGCTTTCAAGGCTAACTTCGAGTAAGAATAACGGTTTACGGAACTTGGGCTAACGAGACCGTAGCGATATCGGAACGACATTAATGCCCGGATCTCACTAAAACGTGAGAATCGAGCGGGCTGAGGTGGGAAAAGCCGAAATATGTCGCGAAAAATGTTCCAAATTTAGGATAATAGCCATAATTATGCACAATGCCGATTGCCCAAACCGACCATCCAATAAACGAAGCATTAATGCCTTTTTAAGATATACGTGAACCAAAAAGCGCGAAAAAGCGGGCACACTATCGCGGTAAACCTCAACATAAAGTTGTAGGTGTCTAAACTTTCTTTCTCGACTTCGGCATATTTGGGTTATGGTTTGGATAAGATTTGAGCAATTGATCGAAAGGACCCGATATGAGCCAGGAATTTCAACTCTCTTCCCCTCAATTTTCGCATCTGGCGTTAGCCGATGCGGCATTGGCCGATCAGGCATTGCATCTCTTTTCAGATGATGTGCCGAAATTCGAAACCATCGATCATAATTTGGACAATGATATGGCCGGGGCGCTCCGCGTAGGCTGGATCGACAGCTATTGCCTCACACGCGACTGCATGTCGAAGGCCTTCACCGAACTCTACCCGCAATTCCACATGACCTCCTTCGCCTCCGCGCAGGATTGCATCGACAACGGGAACGACGATCTCGATCTGATCATCTACTACTCTCACCGTTCGACGGAAGGTTGCCTGCAGGACACCGCGGCGATCCGTGAGGCCTTCAGCGCCGTTCGCCTGATTATCCTCTCCGACTCCGACGACACGCATCAGATCAAGGCGATCCGCAACACGCTGCAGGGCGGTGCGGACGGGTTCATCTCGACCCGCACCATGGGCCTGCCGATGGCGCTCGCGGCGATCCGCTTCGTCCAGTCGGGTGGGACTTTCGCTCCTCTCGAAGGCTTGCTGACCGATCGGCCCTCGCCCTCGATCAGTGCGCCGGAGCCTGCTTCCCCGAGCCGCCTGACGTCGCGTCAGAAGGACGTGCTCGCGCAGCTGCAGGAAGGCAAGGCGAACAAGATCATCGCCCACGAGTTGGGCATGAGCGAGAGCACCGTGAAGGTGCATGTTCGCAACATCATGCGGAAGATGGGCGCGACCAACCGTACCCAGGCGGCCTTTAAGGCGCTGAAGCTTTCCAACAGCGCGATGACGGCCCACGCCTAAGATGAGAGGGAGAGGACCTCTAGTTCACCAATCATCGGTAACTAGAGGCCTTGTCTCCGCCCCACTACAAAGTATTTTAGCTTTCTAAGTATTATTCAGTCGGGCCGTGCCAAACGGCCCGACAATGAAGACGCTGCACTATCAAAGTGATCTATCCCTCGTGCCAAATAGACTACGGCACTCCACTAGTTGCGATATTGCTCATTTCGGTTCACCGCGCGACTTTCCGGCTGTGGCGATCAGCGTGGTGGACGTCCTGTCGTTCACGCTGGAGACCGAATCAATCGAAATGAGTGTGGAATATGCCTGCAACGCTAGACTGGACCACGACCGATACAAGAAGCCGCCGGTTTGATCAGTTCGGGAACGAGTCGTGCCGCGCTGCCTCGATGCCGATGCGCGGCATCTCGCTATGAGAGTGGCTTACATCTTCGTCACTGATAAACGGGGTTACGAGTTGACACAGCATTCCGCTGTATCGCTCGCGCTTTCGCAGCCCACGCATTGCGACATCCACGTCTTTTGCTACCAGTTTCTCCCTAAATCCTCGACGCTCTTTAGCGCGGCGCTCAACAAGCTAGGGTCGAAACTGACGCTCAGCAGCATCAGCGATCCAACCGTGGAGCATCATCCCGCACGTGGTCGTGTGACGACTCCGACCCTCCTGAAACTGGCGGCCGCCAATACGCTGGTCGATCGCTATGACCGGATCGTCTATCTCGACAATGACATCCTGGTATTCGACGAGCTGAAGATCGCGAGCATAAATTTCGGGCTCGCTCCAATCGCCGCCGTCGTCGATATGGATCTGAGTGCCAACGGCTCGCTCCGCAATTCGACCTGGGCGACGGGGCGAAGCGGCGCCGACGAGATCGGGAACTACTTCAACGCCGGGATGATCGTCTTCGCGACACGAAACTGGCGCTCGTCGTATCTCGAAACCTATGCTGCGGCGCTCGAGGAGCACGCAAAGAGCTGCCGCTACAAACTCAACTGCACATCGGTCGATCAATGCGCGATCAATATGACTTTCGCGAACTTGTGGGTGAAGCTTCCGGCCAAACACAACATGCAGGCCGGAACCAAATTCACCAGATCCTGGAAGACGGCCGCGGTGAGGCACTATTGCGGTGGGCGAAAGTTCACGCCGGTATCGCCTTTCCGCAACGATAGAAGGGATGTCGTCCATCTGAACCGAATCAGGAAACTGCTCGGCCTTCGGAAAACGCGCTTTCCCATTGCTTACGAGATCATGTTTCGCTTGAACGTCGCCCGGCAATACCGGGATGCCACCGATATGCGGCGCTTCCTGGCCGCGGTCCATACCCATGACAGTGTGACGCTGCGGCGCGATGCCGTGGCCATAGCTGCGGAGAAAGCCGATGTCACCGGCATCGCCGCCTAGACATGCAATGACACTCCGTTCAAGCAAGGTGCCGCGATTGCAGTGTTCAGAAGTTTTACAACCACTACTCGCAACTTCTCCAACCGCGGTGGCAACGGTAACCACTAAGTCGTATTCGCGTTAACTTCACTTCCTGCGACGCGAACATGGGTCTAATCTGTAAATGCATTGACTTCAATGCGCCTGGGAGTGGCTACCAATGAAGCACCAGAAGGATATTGTGAGCGTGCCTACTACCCATGGCTCCATGTTCATCCAGTCCGATCGGCTTACGCATTCGGGAGCGAAGATTACGGAAACGCAAACTTCGAAATTCGACACCCCCTTCCATGTGTTGCCGACCAAGGCAGCGCCCTCGGATCCCGAGCGCCTTCGTGTCGCGTGGGTCGATATTTATCGGCTGACTCGGGAATGCATCATGAAGGCTTTCATCGAGGTTCAGCCCGCTTTGGCGATGATGCCCTACGCGACCGCGGAAGAATGTATCGCGGACGCGGCGCCCAGCCTTGACCTCATCATCTACCACTCCCATGCGCTGGATACCTCGTCGCTCCAGAGCATCGCGGCACTCCATCACGCCTTTTCGGCGGTCCCTCTGATATTCCTGTCGGATTCGGATGACGCGCACCAGATCAGAACGATCCGCGAAACCTTGAAGAGTGGCGCGCATGGCTTCATCTCGACGCGCACCACGGGCATATCGATGGCCTTCGCCGCGCTGCGCTTCGTGAAGGCCGGAGGAACGATCGCGCCGCTCGACCTGCTGCTGACGGAACGGCCGGTCCGCGTAATCGAGCCGGAGGCCGCGCCCTCCGACCGCCTGACGCTGCGCCAGATGGCAGTCCTCGCGCATCTGCAACAGGGCAAGGCGAATAAGATTATCGCGCATGAACTCGGCATGAGCGAGAGTACGGTCAAAGTCCATGTCCGGAACATCATGCGCAAGATGGGCGCGACGAACCGGACGCAGGCCGCATTCAAGGCCCGGACCAACCCCTCCGGTCGAGAGATCAGGGTGACCGCGACCGATTGAACGTGCCGCATTTTAACCGCGCCTGGAGCGTGCCAAATTGGAGGCGACGATGCTTGCCATTAGCCGTGGCCTCAAACGTTCGCTGACCGACAGCTATCTCGCCGGCAATGCCGAGCTGATCCGCCGCATGCTGCGCGGACGCTCTGGCGGTCGCGATTTCAGCCGAGTCGTGATCGTGGCGGCACTCGCGCGGCACAACGGCATCACGCGGGGTGCCTATTTGCAGTGGGAAGCGCTCCGGCAAATCGGCGTTGAGACCGAACTGGTCGATGCGACGCCGGCACTCCGCAATCCGCTTTACCGTATCCGCCATCAGCCGGGCTCGGCCTATGTGTTCCATACCGGCGGACCGCAGACCGCGAGCCTGGTCGGCAGTGTGCTGCCGCATGCAGCTTCGGCCTATCGCATTGCCTATTGGGCGTGGGAATTGCCCGATCCACCCCAGGATTGGGGCGGCTGCGACCGCAATGTCGAGGAAATCTGGACGCCCAGCGCTTTCTCCCAGGCCAGTCTTGCCAAGACCGTGCAGCGTCCGGTTCATGTCGTGCCACACTATCTGCCGCCGCACCCCGCGCGGAAGCGGGACAGCGCCGAGCCATTCACCGTCCTGACCATGGCGGATAGCCGATCGAGCTTTTCGCGCAAGAATCCTGAGGGCGCGGTGCGGGCTTTCCGACGCGCTTTCGGAACCTCACCCTCCGCCCGACTCATTCTAAAGTTGTCCGGCAGGGACGAGGAACTCAAAACCTTTGAAGGCGCGCTGGGCCACGAGCTCCGCGGTGACAATATCGAGGTCGTCCGGGATTATCTGGATGAGGCCGGTCTCGCAGCCCTCTATCGGCGCGCCGATGTGCTGCTGTCGCTGCACCGCGCGGAAGGCTTCGGGTTGCCGATGTTGGAGGCGATGGCGCATGGCATTCCGGTTGTCGCCACCGGATGGTCGGGAAACCTCGAATTCGCGGATGCCACGAATACACTACTGGTACCGTATCGGCTCGTCGCGGTGAGCGATCCTGCCGGCATTTACAGCGGAAGCACCTGGGCTGAGCCGGATCTGGAAGCCGCCGCCCAGGGCCTGCGGCGTTTGGCGGAAGCGCCGGCATTTTACGCTGCGCTCGCGTCGGCGGCGCATCGCAGTGTTGTTACCGCGGCGCCGCGCTTTCCGTTCGAGTCTCAACGCGCGGTTGCGCAATACGCTGCCGCATCCTAAAGCGTGATCCACAGCCAAAATACGGGTCAGAAAATCTGCCCCACAGCAATTCTCAGGCGCGAATTGGAGCGCCTGAGCGGCCGCAGCTCACGCCACGGGCTGAATCGTGCTCAAAATTTTATAGCTGGCCTCATTACCTCACCCAAACTCGGTAGTAGTCGTATGGCTCTTGACCACAGGAATGATCGAACGGGGCGAGCCAAGAGTGGTAGTGAGAAAGCTATCAACCGCCGGCTATCGGTCGGTCGTCGGCAAGGTATGGCAAAGTCATGAATGACAGGATGATTCAACGGCCTTTCGAATCCGCTCCGCCGGACGTCTATGCGTCGGCGATGGATGCGACGGCAAGATTAGAGCCCGCCGCGGTTCCTCTCGGGCGTGCAGGACTTATCCTGCGTCGCCATTTCTGGGTGATCCTTCTGACCTTCGCCGTCGGCGTCGGACTGACCGGAGTGGTCGTCAAGGGGATGACCAAACGCTACACGGCCGAGGCGCAGATTATCATCGAGCCCCAGCGGACTCAGGTGAGCGACCTGCAGGCCATATCCTCCGATTCGACTGACGTGAGCGGCCTGGTGAGAACGCAGATTGACATTCTCAGCTCGCCGGCCTTGGCGGTGGGCGTCGTCAAGGCGCTGAAGCTCACCAAGAATGAGGAGTTCGCGCCACATCACGTTGGTCTCATGACCCGCGCGATGGATTACCTGCAACAGATTACCGACCAGCCGCCAAGGGCCACGCCGCAGACGTCGAACGAAGACGCCATTGACATAGCGGCCGCGATCCTCGGCACCAAGATCAGCTTCGGCAACGAAGTACGGTCGAGCCTGCTGAGCGTCGCGGTAACGACCCATGATCCCAAGCTCAGCGCGATGATCGCCAATGAAATCGCGAAACAATACCTCGCGTTCAAGGTGCAGGAAAAGTTCGCGGCGATGCAGCGCGCCCATGATTGGCTTCAGGGTCAGGTCGCATCCCTTGCCGACCAGGTTCGGGCGGATGATCTTGCGGTTGAAAGCTATCGCCTGGGACATGGACTGGGCGAAGAGTCCCCGAACGACGCCGCGAGTGGCGGCGGATGGACGGCGACCGTCAATCGCCAGCAGCTCGACGAACTCAGCCATGAACTCATCCAGGTTTCACGTGACCGTGCCGAGAAGGAAGGCGAGCTCATTCAGGCGCAGCTCGCTCTGCGCGGTGGCGGCGCGTTGACCACCAGCACCCTGCCTTCCGTTCTGGTCTCTCCCGTGGTTGCGGGGCTGATCAGCGAGACGGCATCGATTGCTGGCCGCGAGTCGCAGCTCTCCGCGACGCTGGGTCCGAACAATCCTCAGCTCGTCGCGATCCGGGCACAGCTCGCCAGAATGCAGGCAAAAACCTCGCAACAGATGTCCAACGTGGCCGGCAGTCTCGCGAGCCAGGTTGACGCGGCACGCTCGCAAGAAACGTCGCTGACGAAACGGATGGAGCAGCTGCGCAGTGCGGTGAGCAAGGAAAATTCCGCCGAGCTTGGCCTCCAGACTCTTGAGACGAAGGCACGGGCGACACGGAACATCTATGAGAGCTTCCTCAGCCGCGCCGCGCAGCTTGCGAACGTCGCGGGTATTCAGGAGCCCGACGCCTCGCTGGTTTCGGCCGCCGAGCCGCCGCTCGCTCCATCGGCGCCGAAGGTTACACGCCTGCTTGCTCTTGCCTCGGCTCTCTCGCTTGCCCTCGGTGTGATCTTCGCTGTCGTGATTGAGCGGCTACGCGGAGGCTTCAGCCTGCCGGAGCAAGTCGAGGGTATCCTCGGCCTGCCGCTCCTCGCGCTGATGCCGAAGGTGCGGGTGAATACGCTGCGCCGCCGCCGCAAGGGCCGTGCTGCGGCTGCGATGGGCGCTTCGCTCGACAGGCTGCGCGGCCAGATGCGGGTGCTCGGCGAGGATCGTCCGAAACTCGTGATGGTGACTTCGGCTCTGCCGAAGGAAGGCAAGTCGGTCTTTGCGGTCGAGCTGGCGCGTAACACGGCGGCTGCCGGCTGGCGTGTGCTCCTTCTCGAATGCGATTTCGGTTGCCCGTCGCTCGGCGATTACTTCGGCATGCAGCCTGGGCCTGGGCTTAGCGAGATCCTTTCGGGTGGCAGCCTGGGACGTACGGATAGCCTCATCCGCAAGCCGGAGCGCCATCTGCACGTCATTCTCGCCGGCGGTGTAAAGGCCGATTCGCAGGAAATGCTGGCATCGAAGCGGATGAGCGCGCTGCTCGCGACCGTTCGCTCGCAATACGACCTGGTGATCCTCGACACGCCGCCAGTGTTGCCGGTTGCCGACGCGCTCGTGCTGGCACGCCAGGCCGATGCGACGCTGGCAGTCGTGCGCTGGGAAAGCACGTCGCGCAGCGCGGTGTCGGACGCGGTGCGGTTGCTGCGTGGAAGCGGCGCCCAGATCATGGGCGTGGTCATGACGCAGGTCGATCTTCGCACGGCGGCGATCTCGGGCGGCCGGATGTCCTACGCCTTCCGCCACTACGACGGCTACCACGCCATCCAAGCGTAACGGCGGATGAACTTAGCGATCCTTGGCATCGTTCTGGTGCCGCTCACGGGCTGCCACGCCTATCGGATGGTGGCGGCCCGCATGGCCCCCGACAAGGTCGGCATGCAAGGGAACTATGCCCGATGACCGCGACTGTCTTCCTCAACGGCAGGTTCCGCAGCCAGTCCGTTACCGGCGTGCAGCGTTTCTCGGCGGAAGTCGTGTCCGCGATCGATCGCCTCATGCTGCGGGGCGAGTGGCCGGAGACGACGCTGCTCACGCCACAGCTTGACGAGCCGGCAGATCGTGGTGGTGCCACTCCTTATGGGCTGTTGCAGTCACGAAAAGTCGGGCACCGGAGCGGTCACGCCTGGGAACAGATCGAGCTGCCGAAAGCTGCCCGTGGCGGTACCCTGGTCAGCCTCGGCAATACCGCACCGGTTTTGGCGGGGCATCGCCAGGTGGTCGTGATTCATGACGCCGGTATCTTCGACACACCCGAATCCTACTCGTTGCGTTTCCGGCTTTGGTACAAGACTTTGCAGCACATGCTGGTCAAGACCGGCGCCAAAGTGGTGACGGTTTCGGCCTTCTCGCGGGACCGTATCGCATCGCGGCTCGGCATCGATCCCGCCCGGATCGCGGTGATGTATGAAGGCGCAGACCACGTTCTGCGGGTTCCAGCCGATCCTGACACGCTGAATCGCCATGGGCTGCGGCCGGGAGGATACGCGCTCGTCGTCGGTAGCAGGGTCGCGCATAAGAATTTGACGGCTCTCCGCGAAGTGGCCGCTGTGCTCAAGACGCGCGGCATGGTCATCGCGGTCGCCGGCGGCTCGAACAAAGACGTTTTCCAGAATGCCGAGGCGAATGACCTCGGCGAAAAACGCCTTGGCCGAACGACGGATGGCGAATTGCGGGCCCTGTACGAGAACGCGGCCTGCCTGCTGTTCCCGTCGCGCTACGAAGGTTTTGGCCTGCCGCCGGTCGAGGCAATGGCTTGCGGCTGTCCGGTGCTTGCCTCGGGCGGCGGCGCCGTCGAGGAGATTTGCGGCGACAGCGCCCTTTACTTCACCAGTGACGGCCGGCTCTCAATCATCGCGGCGGTCGAACGGCTGCTGGACGAGGAAGGGCTCGCGGCCGAACTCCGAACGAAGGGGCTGGCGCGTGCGGCTTCCCTGAGCTGGGACGCATCGGCGCGGATCCTGGGTGATGTTGTGCGGAGCGCGTGATGAGGGCCGCCCTCAAAGCGATCCGTGGCAATTGGCGGGACCTCGCCTTCTGCGCCGTCCTCGCAACCGCCGTTCCTTTGGCAGCAGCGCGTGCTGATGGGCTTGAGCCGGCGGTCGATTCGGCCGGTGCTTGCGCCAGCGCGATAAGTGCCGCCGAATTGCGCTATCACCTGCCGCATGGCCTGCTGTTTGCCATCGGTGAGGTGGAGTCTGGACGCCCGGACCCCGCGACCCATCGGCTGGAGCCGTGGCCCTGGACGGTACAGTCGCAGGGCCAGAGCTTCTATTTCGACACCAAGCCGCAAGCCGTTAAGTGGGTGGAGCAGGCTCAGGCCAAAGGCATCGCCTCGATCGATACCGGCTGCATGCAGGTCAATCTGTTCTATCACCCGCACGCCTTCCAGACCGTCGATGACGCTTTCGACCCCGCGCAGAATGCTGACTACGCCGCCCGGTTCCTCATCTCGCTTCATGCGTCGGTGGGGGACTGGAAGCAGGCCGCGGGCTTCTATCACTCGCAGACTCTCGCTTTGGCGAACCCCTATAGCGACCGGGTCGAGCGCGCTTTGACCGGCAAAGGATGGGTCGGCTTGCCGCTTGGTCCGCCGCCTCCCACGGTCCTCGCCTTGTTGCATGATGCCTGGGGCGCGACGCTCGATACGAGCGAAACCGCCTCCGCGGCAGGAGTGTCAGCGAGCGCCTGGACAATCCTGCAGCAACCCAAACCCCAGCCCGTGGCCCGGCCATGGCGGCGCCACCGGAGGGCTATTATGCTTACCGAAGCTCGCTAACAGCAAAATTCGTCTAGCACGCTGTCATTCCTGTAGTTATGCTCTCGCAACCCTCTCCAGGTGTTGGTGATGAAATTGTTTTACGCCCTTCAGAGGCACCGTATTACCTCTGTCTTCCTAGCCTTCCGCAAAGCGGCCGCAACCACGGCGGCGGCCTGTCTATTGTTAGCCGCCTGCGCTCCCGGCTCCGATTTGCCACCGTTGCCCGCCACGCAAGCTGGTCCTTACCGGCTCGGCACCGGCGAGCAGGTGCGAATCGTGATCTTTGGCCAGGAGCAGCTGACCGGGCGGTTCACCGTCAATGATCGCGGCAATATCTCGGTGCCACTGCTGGGGCCGATACCGGCCAGCGGGCTGACCACCTCACAGCTTGAGGCAAACATCGCGGAAGAGCTGAGAGACAAGAAGATCCTTGTCAGTCCCAGCGTCTCGGTGGAGGTCGTGACCTTCCGGCCGGTGTTCATCTTGGGCGAAGTGGTCAAGCCAGGCCAGTATCCCTACGAGCCGGGCATGACGGCCCTGACCACGGTCGCGATCGCGGGTGGCTTCACCTATCGGGCGCAGACGGGATACGTCTCGATCCTCCGGACGATCAACGGTCATTCCTTCGAGGGACGCGCCATGCGCGGGACGCCGCTTGAGCCGGGCGACGTCGTAACGGTCTTCGAGCGCTATTTCTGATCGAAGGCTATGCCATCCCTCGGCAATGCGCCGAGGGATGGCGGCTCTCACCTAGGCGGAACTGAGGGCCGGAAAGCTTCCGGCCCTTAGCGCGTGGTGAGGGCTTTGAGACGGGGGCGAGCGAAATCCGCCTGCACCTCTAACGTCATCATCGGCGAAGGCCGATCCAAAGACCCATCATGGCACGCGAAGGCGTGCCATCCACGCCTTGCCTTCGTCGGGAAGGAAGGCGTGGATGCTCGGCCTTCGCCGAGCATGACGTAGCGGAATCTACGCGGTTCAGACCAAAGTCATCTTCGCCGTAGTGTCGGGCGAATATCCCAGGATTGTTCGGTTGTCCCTGGGCCTAGTCGGGCGCCGATCTTCGGGAGAAAACCCTAAGCCGCCGCCTCAGAGTCCCACGTGCAGGGTGAGGGCCAGGAGATTCTGGTCGAAGGCGCCGGTCTGCTGCGCATTGGGGGCGGATGATTGCGCGATATTTCCCGCCGAGGTCTGGTGGGTATAATCGTCGCTGAGCGATAGCTGCAGATTCCGGTTCAGCAACCAGGTGACTCCGCCGCCGACCGTTATCGCATTTTGGCTGCCGCCGAGGAGATAATTCGCGTTTTCGAAAGCACCGCGGCCTTGCAGCAAGACGTAGCGCAGCAATTCGTAATCGACGATCAGCCGGGCCTGGCTAAGCACGTAGCCATTCGTGTCCGCCGATTGGGGGTCCTCGATCTCGCGGGAGAGCACACCCGTAAGGGTTAAAACCCCCGTCGGCGTCCAGATCGCGGTCGCGGCGACGATCGGCGCCGTGTGGCTTGCGTATTGCGACGCCTGGAACACCCGCGTTTCGACACCGGCCAGAAGACTGTACCGCCAGACGCTCGCCGCCTGATAGTCGAGGCCGCCGAGAGCGAGGAAGCTGTTCGAGTTGTTGCTGGGCTGTCCTGCGGCCGGGCTGATGTAGTGCGAATCGACCGCACGCGCGACGAAGATGATGCCGCTTTTATCCGTCAGAGCGTAGCGGCCGTTGAATCCGCCAGCCACCACGTCCCGGTTTAGATAATCCTGGTTCTGCTCAATCCCATTCAAGGTCACGTCGCCATAGCGATAGGCGCTGACATCGAGGGTGGGCGATAACGAGAAGCGGCCGAAATTGAAGGTGTAGGAGAGCTCAGCCGAATCGGTTTGATTGAGCGAAGGCGTCTCGGTCTGCACCGCGCCGAGCGCCGTGCCGAGCAGATGATAGGATTGATGCGAATAGGCCGCCGTGAGCTGGCTATCGCCAATCGTATAGCCGCCCGCGAGCCCGACGTTCCAATCGGTATAGTTCTCGCTCGGAAGGTCGAAGAACTGGAAGTGGTCCATCCCGATCGTCGCCGCGAGGCTATCGCGACTCCAATCCGACTGGGCGGAAATGTTGGCCGAGGTCCGCGAGCCCCAGCTCCCGGTGTTATTGCCCGAGCTGGTGCCGCCGTTGACGTTCGTATTGTCGAAGATCGACTCATCCAAATTGGGGCGAACGGTGAAGCTGCCGAGCTGGATGCCTGGGGCCTCATATTCCGGGCGCAAGCGGGAAAGCACCGTCACCCCGAGTTCCTGGTCGTAGCCCGAGGTGGCAGAGGGAAAAAACGCCTCCGCCGTCTGCGCCCATAGCGGATGGGACCACGTCAGCAGAGTGGTGGTGAGCAGGCCAAGCAGCACCCTATTCCGCGGGGATGACCCGGCTGAAGGGCTGCTGGTTCGAAACGGCACTAGCTGCATCACGCGAGAATCCGTCCGAGCCCTTTGTCCAAACACGATCCGACCGACGCGGCGCGTCGCTGTGGGGACGCCGGACCGTCCAAGGCTGAAGGCGGAACCCCCAGCTTCACGAAGCTAACGGTGA
This sequence comes from Acidisoma sp. L85, assembly GCF_009765865.1. Lineage (GTDB taxonomy): Bacteria > Pseudomonadota > Alphaproteobacteria > Acetobacterales > Acetobacteraceae > Acidisoma. Next base: position 62,495 of record NZ_LMUQ01000024.1, on the reverse strand, counting down.
ATGTTGTCGGATGGCAAGAACACTCGGAGCTAATTGAAAAATTTACTCCGACCGTGTCACCGGCCGGCCCTGGCCGGAGAGGGGGCCGGGCTCCACCTCGGCAATTGCCGATTCCGCAGCCTCGGTTCGTCCTTGTCGACCTGTCCTTGCGGCTATCCCGCCTATCATCCGGGTACCTCCCTTCGGATGATTGGCCGGTTTCGTCTAAGCAAATTGCACCAATCCCTCATGCGGGTGCACCTGAAGTACCGGCAAGGCAGCGACAGGCGGGCGTCATAGATTGCACTCCGCCGCAAATGTGGTCTTGAGGAGAGGTCGTTGACAGTATTGAAGAGTCAACAAGTGCTTGAAGAATTGGCGTTGACGCAAAGCGGTGTTCTTGCTTCGGACCGGCCGCGCTCCTCGCCCATCTCCTGCACCGTTTCGCTGTTCGCAGCGGATAGTATCGCGATCATCCTCTCGGTCATCGTGGTGGCCTGCTGCGGCGCTTTTCTGTCCAGCGCGCTGGCCATGCAGGCGCAGCCGAATGGGGTTTGGGCGCTACGCGACGTCCTGATCCTCTACGTCGTAACGACCGGCTACCTTGCTTTCAAGGGCCGCTACAGCGAGCGGATCCCGTTCTGGACCGAGATGAAGCTGATCCTCTCGACGACCTTTTGGGCCATTTCGGCCGAAGTGGTCCTGGGCGCGCTCGACCGGGATATCATCAGCCGGGCGCCCACCATCGTGATCTTCGGGCTTTTCCCGGTCTTCGCGATCGTTGCCAATTCGCTCGCCAAGAGCGCTTTGACGCAGACCGGCGCCTGGACCTTGTCGATCGTTCTGATCGGCGACGGAGCAAGCGCGCTGGCCGCCGAGGCGGCTTTGGCCTCTGACCCAGGACTCGGCTACGAGGTTGTCGGCCGGGTCGACCCCGCCTCCGTCATGGCGGTCACGAACGGCCCCAAGCTCTGGCCGCTGGTCGAGCGGTATCGCGCCGATCGCCTCCTTCTGGCGCTCGACGGCGACAAGGAACTGCAACGCCAGGTCATCGGCTGCGCGCTTCGCGAGCGGGTGCCTTTCGCGATTGCGCCGGAGCCCCATGCTTTTCCGGCCTTCGCCTGGGAGGCGACGCGCTTCTTCAGCCACGACGCCGTCATGCTTTCGGTTCGCCACGGGCTATCCCGGCGCCTATCCCAAGCGGTCAAGGCCACGATCGACGTATCGGCTGCCGCCGTCATGCTGCTTCTCGCGAGCCCGGTCTTCCTCGTGGTCATCTTGCTGAACAAGCTGGATGGCGGGCCGGTCTTCTTCGCTCATCGTCGACTTGGGGCGGGTGGCAGGTCTTTTCCCTGCCTGAAATTCCGCACGATGGTGGTGGATGGCGAGCGGGTGCTTGCCGAAGCCGTTGCCGCCGACCCCGCCTTGGCGGCCGAGTGGGAAGCCACGCGCAAGCTGCGGAACGATCCGCGCGTTACGCGCATCGGCAAGTTCCTGCGCAAGACCAGCCTGGATGAGCTGCCCCAGCTCATCAACGTTCTTCTGCGCCAGATGAGCCTCGTGGGGCCGCGCCCCATCGTGGAGAGCGAGGCGCGGTTCTATGGCGACGACATCGCCCATTATTACGGCACTCGCCCTGGCCTCACCGGCCTTTGGCAGGTGAGCGGCCGCAGCAACACTTCCTATGCCCGGCGCGTGCAGCTCGACGTCTGGTACGTGAATAACTGGACCGTTTGGCTCGATATCGCGGTGCTGCTGAAGACTCTTCCAGCCGTTCTTGGGCGCAGCGGCGCTCACTAACTTTCCTAATTTTCAACGCATTTCGCGTGGAGCATTCATGACATCTCTTTCCCCCATCGTGCGGTCGACTGAACGCCTCGAAAGCGGCGCCGCGCTGATCGTCCCCGTCATCCTTTCAGGCGGTTCGGGCACCCGGCTTTGGCCGGTCTCGCGTGAGAGTTTTCCGAAGCAGTTCTGGCCGCTCGTTTCCGATCGGACCCTGCTGCAGTCGAGCGCTTTGCGCGCCACGGATGTCCGCTTCGCGCCGCCGATCGTCATCTGCAATCACGAGCATCGCTTCGTGGTCGCCGAGCAGCTGCGTGCCGCTGGGATCGAGGATGCACGTATCGTTCTGGAGCCGACCGGCCGTAACACGGCGCCCGCTATCGCGACCGCGGCACTGTTGGTCGCCAAGGATGATCCTTCGGCCGTGCTGTGGGTGATGTCCGCCGATTCCGCCATGCAGCGCACCGAGACCCTGGCCGCGGCGATCGATGTCGCGGAAGCGGCCGCTCGCGCCGGGCGCATCGTGTTGTTCGGCATGCAGCCCTCCGCGCCCGAGACGGGCTACGGCTATATCGAGCGCGGCGAGGAGATCGAAGAGGCGCCGGGCGCTTATGGCGTGAGCGCGTTCCTCGAGAAGCCGGATGCGGCGGTCGCCGCGAAGCTCATCGCTTCGGGCAAGCACCTGTGGAACGCCGGCATGTTCGTCTTCATGGCGAAGACGATGCTGGCCGAAATGACGGAGCATGCGCCGGGCGTGCTGGAGACGGTTCGCCGCGCGATGGACGCCGGCAGCGAGGATCTCAACTTCACGCGGCTCGATCCCGCGACTTTCGCGGAATGCCCGAATATCAGCGTCGATCATGCGGTGGCCGAGCACACCAGCGTCGCGGCGGTGGTGCCGGCGGATTTCGGCTGGTCCGATGTCGGCGGCTGGCGCGCGCTTTGGGAGCTGGGCGAGAAGGATGAGCGCGGCAACGTCACGGTCGGTGATGTCATGCTCGAAACCGCGGATAACTGCTACGTGCGGAGTGACGGTATCGTGACGGCGGTTGTCGGTCTTGAAGACGCCGTCGTGGTCGTCACGAAGGACGCGGTGCTCGCGATGCACAAGAACCGCGCCCAGGACGTGAAGAAGATCGTCGACCGACTGAAGAAGGCGGGCCGTCCGGAGGCGGTGTCGCATAACCGCTGCTACCGCCCCTGGGGATTCTACGAGAGCCTGATCCAGGGCGACCGCTTCCAGGTCAAGCGGATCGTGGTGGAGCCCGGCCACAAGCTATCCCTGCAGAAGCACTTTCATCGTGCCGAGCACTGGGTGGTGGTGAATGGCACCGCCGTGGTGACGCGGGACCACGAGGAGGTCCTGATCCGCGAAAACGAGAGCATCTACCTGCCGCTCGGCTGCGTGCATCGGTTGGAAAATCGCGGCCGCATCCCCCTGGCGCTGATCGAGGTGCAGTCGGGGGCGTATCTTGGCGAGGATGATATCATCCGCATCGAGGATACCTACGGGCGTAATTGAGGGCGGTGGCGACTTCCCTAAAGCTTGTCTGAACCACTGACGTTAACGATCGTCATCCTCGCCGAAGGCCGAGGATCCACGCTTTGCTAGCGATACGAAGAAGGCGGGGATGTTCGGCCGCGGGCGGCCCGCCTTCGCCGAGCATGACGAGGGAGACTAGCTACCGGCCGACTGGGCCGCGGTGCGACCCGGGATCAACTCCCCGAGGCCGCCGCGCCCACCGGGCCTGGCCGAGCGTAAGGCTCGTCATGGCGCGACAGATGCAGCGCCATCTGGACGATCAGATGTTCCGAGGGCGCGCGCACCCCGGCTAGCGCCGCGATCAGCACAGTCGCTCCAGCGCCAATGATCGGCCACCAGTTGAAGGCCGCACGGAGCGGTAGCCACGCGAAGCGCAAATAAACCAGCGCCACAAGGCCGCCTAGAGCGCAGCCGGCGACGATCTCCGACCATGAATGCGCCGAGAGCGCGACCCGCGAAATACCGATCGCCACACCGACCGCGAAGCCCAGCAGCGCGGCGGCGATCCGCGTGCGGACACCAGCACGCCGGCTGATGAAATAGGCGGCAATCGGCATGATGGAGCAGGCGAGCATCGCGTGGCCGCTGATGCCGGCGAACCGCAAGGCGGGGATGCCGAGGCCCCAGCCCAGGAAGGCAAGCTTGGTCGCCAGGACCACGGCGGCGCCAGCGCCCAGCACGGCAAACAGTAAGACCGCGTCGCGTCTCATGCCGTTGATCACGAGCCACAGCATCAAGCCAGCCCCGGCCGGCAGCATCGCGGCGGAATCCCCGACACCGGTGATCACGGTCAAAAGCTCATACATCTGGGTGGCGGTCGCCGCTCAATTCCTGGCGGGCTGATGCCATGGGCGAAGGCCTGACCGCAACCGGCGGTGGCTGAAGCCGCCCCCGCGCCCGTCAGGCAAAAGAAAACCGGCTCAGATGCGATGATCTGAGCCGGTCCGGGCCGCGCCGAGGGCAGGGGCGGAGGACCGCCGCTGCCCCCTTTGGCCAGGCCGCCTACGCGAGCGTCAGCGCCTCGGATAAAGCGCGGGCGGTGGCGTGCTTCCGGCGATGCCGCAGGAGATCGGCGTCCACCATCTTCTGGCACAGCTCCCGCACGGGCATGACCGGCGCCCAGCCGATCTTGGCAAGGGCTTTGGACGGATCGCCGATGAGGAACTCGACTTCGGCCGGGCGATAGAACTCCGGCGTGATCTCGACCAGCAGGCGGTTGGTGCGGCGGCAGGTGCCACGCTCATTGACACCGCTGCCCTGCCAAACGACCTCGATATCGGCCGCCTGGAACGCCCATGTAGCGAAGTCACGCACAGTGTTCGTCTTGTTGGTGGCGAAGACGAAGGTGTCGGCTTCCTCGGCTTGCAGCATCCGCCACATCCCTTCGACATATTCCTCCGCATAGCCCCAATCGCGTTCGGCATTGATGTTGCCGAGTCGGATCGGTGTTTCGCCGCCAACCGCCAGTGCCGCCACGCCATCGGTGATCTTGCGGGTCACGAATTCGAGGCCACGCAGCGGCGACTCGTGATTGAAGAGGATGCCGCAGCTACCGAAGATATTATAGGATTCGCGATAGTTCACCGTGATCCAATGGGCATAGAGCTTGGCGACCGCATAGGGGCTGCGCGGATAGAAGGGCGTCGCCTCCGACTGCGGAATAGACTGCACCAGGCCGAACATCTCGGCGGTCGACGCCTGGTAGTAGCGGATGGTCGGATCAACGGTGCGGATCGCTTCGAGAAGGTGGAGCGCGCCGAGGCCGGTGATCTGCGCCGTGGTCTCCGGCTGGTCGAAGGACGCGCCGACGAAGCTCTGCGCGGCGAGGTTATAGACCTCGCTGGGGCGGGCGGCTTCCAGCATGCGGATGCAGGACACCGGATCGGTCACATCGTTGACCGACAGGATGAGCCTGGGGTGGTTGAGGATCCCGAGCTCTTCCAGGCGCCAGAAATTCACCGAGCTCGTCCGCCGATAGGTGCCGTGAACGGTATAGCCCTTGCCCAGCAGGAACTTCGCCAGGTAGGCGCCATCCTGGCCGGAAATTCCGGTGATCAGGGCGGATTTCGTTCGCTGCGACGCGATCTGGGTTTCCGAGGTCAGTTCGGCCATCGTGTCAGGGGGCATCAGGCTGCATCCTCATTTACCATGTGGGGTCTCACACCACCGCGGTGGAGCTTGCTCGCGTGGGTCTCCCAGCGGGAGCGCACGAAGCGGGTGAATTCCGAACGGAAGCGTTCGGTGGAGAAGCGCAGGGCATGCGCGCGGACCCGCTCGGGATCGAACTGGCCTTCGGCCTTCTCGAACTGAACAACCGCCGCCGCGATGGCTTCGGCGCTCTGCTCGTGGAACAGCAGGCCGCTGACGCCGTTCGCCACTGTCTCGACGGCACCGCCACGGCCGTAGGCGATGACGGGCGTGCCGCAGGCCTGGGCCTCGATCGGCGTGATGCCGAAATCCTCCTCGGCCGCGAAGATAAAGGCCCGTGCCCGCTGCATATGGTCGAGCAGGACGGAGAAGGGCTGGTAGCCCATGATGGTCACGTTCGGACCGGCCAGCGCCTTGATCCGCTTGAACTGCGGCCCGGTGCCGATCACCACCAGCTTGCGGTCCGGCATCTTCGAGAAGGCTTCCACGATCAGGTGGATCTTTTTGTAGGGGACCATGCGCGAGGAGGTTAGGTAGAAATCTTCCTTCGCCTGGCCGGGAACGAATTTCTCGGTGTCGACGTTCGGATAGATCGTGACGGAATCGCGATTATACGCCTTCTTGATGCGCCGCCCGATATAGTTGGAGCAGGCGATGAAGTGGTCGACGCTCTGCGCCGAGCGATAATCCCACATCCGGATCTTGTGCAGGAGATATCGCGACAGGATGCTGCGTACGCCGCGCTCCATGTTCGATTCTTTGAGGTACTGCGCCTGAAGGTCCCAGGCATAGCGCATCGGCGTGTAGCAATAGCAGATATGCAGCTGGTCCGGGCCCGTGATGATGCCTTTGGCAACCGCATGGCTGTTGCTGATCACGACGTCATAACCGGACATATCGAGCTGCTCGATGGCCATCGGCATGAACGGCAGGAGCCACCGGTAGAAGTGCTGAACGAAGGGCACCTTCTGCAGGAAGGTCGTGTTGATCTTCCTGCCGCTGAAGCCAGCGCGATGCTGCTCCGGCAGGCGGTCGATCAGCGTATAGAGGTCGGCGTTCGGAAACTCCGACAGCATGACCTCGAGCACTTTCTCGGAGCCAGCATAGGTCGTGAGCCACTCGTGTACGAGTGCGACTCTCATGGTGTTCAGCCCTTTGTTCGAGGCGCTCAGAGGGCGGGCGCTATTTGCGAGTGCCTCCACTACTGACCCCATGACGTTCTCCTGTCGTTACTGTGTCGATTTGCCGAAGTCACACGAAGATGTGTACGCGGCAAGCTAGCCATGAGGCGTAGATGCGCGGGCTGTTCCAATGACGTAGAGCCAGAAGCGGCAAATAGCTTGCAGATCTGTATAGACGTGTGGGCGCGTTCGACTTGCCGGAAAGCGGCGGTCTCGATGATCAACTGCATCACGCTTGCGTCCAGGCGGTCATTGGCGGTCCCATCACGTTATTGAAAGCTCGTCCGGCGGCGGATGTAGAAGACACACCAGTGTCAAAACCGAAGCTGCCGCTGTTCGATCAACACTTTGCATGCCTCAGGCCCCAAAAGGAAAGTTCGCCCAAAGGAGGACATTGCTATCCCTTGGACCGACAAGCCCAGTGAAGGCGCCTGATGGAGGCCGATCCCCGGGGTTACCTGCCCTGCAACCGTGGGTCCGTGACCTTGAAGACGGGGAAAATCTGCCCATTAGCCAAATCGAAGCGTGGCGCTGGGGTCACATACCTCGAAAAGGCGGCGTCACAGCGCAACTAACAGGAACTAAATCTAACATCCGGCGCCGCGAGATCATCGCGACTGCCGCGGGGAATATGAATGTCGTACGTCGGAGAGCAGGCGCCTGCCGGCTTCACTAACGCTCCCAAATGCCGCACAGTCGAGGGCCATCACGCCCCTGAGGACTGGGAGCTCGACGCTGGCCTTGATCTGGATTTCGGTGATTTCGGCCCGGCCTGGTCGCCGGTGATGACACCGCGCGCGACGTCCCAAGCGACCATCGGGATGCGCGTGGCAATCGTCCATGAGTGGCTGGAAACCTTTGCGGGCTCCGAGAGCGTGTTGGAGCAGCTCCTGCTCTGTTTCCCCACCGCCGAGGTGTTCGCGGTTGTCGACTTCATGAAGACGGAAGACCGCGCCTTTCTACAGGGCCGCAAGGTCCATACGACCTTCATCCAGCGCCTTCCGCAGGCGCGGAAGCAGTTCCGCAAATATCTCGGGCTGATGCCGCTTGCGATCGAGCAGTTCGATCTCACGGGCTTTGATCTCATCATCTCCAGCAGCCATGCCGTCGCTAAAGGCGTGATCACTGGGCCGGATCAGATCCATATCAGCTATGTCCATTCCCCGATGCGCTATATCTGGGATTTGCAGCACCAGTATCTGAGGCAAGCGCGGCTGCGCTGGGGGCTCAAGGCGCTCTACGCGCGCTGGCTTTTCGCGCGGCTGCGGCAGTGGGATATGGCGAGCGCCCAGCACGTCGATCATTTCATCGCCAATTCTGCTTATATTTCTCGCCGCATCGAGAAGAACTACCGGCGCGAGGCCACCGTGATTTTTCCGCCAGTCAATGTTGACGGTTTCAGGCCGGGTGCCGGTAAGGAGGATTTCTATCTCCTCGCCTGCCGCTTCGTGCCTTACAAGCGTGCGGAAGTGGTGGTGGAAAGCTTCAGGCAGCAGCCTGGTCGTCGCCTGATCGTCGTTGGTGACGGACCAGAGGCGGCGAGCGTGCGCGCGGCGGCGCGCGGGGCGAAAAATATCGAGTTCCGGGGGGCGATCCCCAAGAAGGATCTTGTCGCTCTGATGCAGGCCGCGAAAGCCGCGGTTTTCGCGGCCGAGGAGGATTTCGGCATCACGATGGTCGAGGCGCAGGCCTGTGGCACGCCGGTAATTGCTTTCCGGCGCGGCGGTGTGACCGACATCGTCGTGAGTGAAGGAGAGGGACCGCCCACGGGTGTTTTGTTCGACCGTCAGGATGCGGCGTCTGTTACGGCGGCGATTGAGGAGTTCGAGGCGATCGGTTCGGCGATCACAAGTGACGCTTGCCGCGCCAATTCTCTGCGTTTCTCGCGGTCTCGGTTCAGGCGGGAAGTCTGCGCGCTAGTGGACCGGATTGTCGCTTAGCTCGATCTAACCCGCCGCACTTCGTAACAATTCCCCGACGTCATCCTCGGCGAAGCCCGGGGATTCACGCCTTGCTTCTGGCGGTGACGGCAGGCGTAGATGCCCGGCCTCGCCGAGCATGACGAGTGCTCTCGGAATTAGTCGTGAGTAAGCAGCTACTACAGCCGCAATTCACCGTCGCAGATTTTGCGCAGCAGCGGTTGGTCGCATTTTACGAACGCCTGTCGCGTCCGGTCATCGAACCACACCGCCGACTCCGGAGCAGCATTCGACAGACCCTCGCGGGAAAGCGAACCCTTCGTCGTCTTGAAGGTGCCGGTGATCTCGATGCCGTCCGTGAGGCGCACGAAAAGCGGCCGGGCGTAGTCCGGCAAGCTCGCATGCATATGGGTTCTGAGAGTTTCGAGGTTGAAGCGCTTGTCGGCGGCAATGGCGGCCATGCCGACGCGGCCCTCTACACCCGGTATCGCCACGCCGTAGACGACCGCGTCGGTCACGCCATGGCACGAGCCGATGACGGCGGCGACTTCCGTGGTCGAGACGTTTTCGCCTTTCCAGCGGAACGTGTCCCCCAGCCGGTCGACGAAGTAGAAAAAGCCGGCCTCGTCTTTGCGCATCATATCGCCGGTGCGAAACCAGCGATCCCCCGGCGCGAAGACATCGCGTAAAATCTTGCGAGCTGAAGCCGACTCGTCTGTGTAGCCATCGAAACGGCGGGCGGGCGAGGAACTGTCGGACAGAAGTTTCCCGAGAGCCTCGCCGGGTTCGTCGGCCGCGCAGCGGATGCAGAATCCGGCCTCGTCACGCAAAGGCTCGCCCGTCTCGACATCGATCTTGACGAGCGCCACAGGAAAGCTGTGCCGCAGGAAACTCGGGATGCGGCCGATCGCGCCGGGCTTGCCCTCGCAATTGTACAGCGAAACATTGCCTTCGGTCGCCGCGTAGAATTCGAGGATGCGGGGCACGGCGAAGCGCGCCTGGAAACGCTCCCAGACCTCGCCCTGAAGACCATTGCCGCAGCACAGTCGCAGTTTGTGAGCGCGCTCGCGGGGATGCTCGGGGGTCTGAACCAGGTAACGGCAAAGCTCGCCGATATACTGGAATACCGTGCAGCCATGATCGACCACATCGTCCCAGAATCGGCTGGCGGAAAAGCGGGTGCGGATCACGATCGAAGCGCCCTGCGTCAGCATCGAGCCGATCGCGACGACACCGCCAACGCTGTGATACATCGGCAGGCAATTATACAGCCGGTCTTCGGGCCGTGCGTCCATCAGACCGGCGAACCAGTAGCTCCATTCGAGTATTCTGGCGTGGCTGACAAACGCCGCCTTGGGCAGGCCCGTGGTGCCGGAAGTATTTATCAGCAACGCACGGTCATGAGCCTTGGGCAAACGCGCACGCGGCGTCTCGGAGGGATCGCAGCTGCCGGTCGCGACATCAAGGTCAATCCGAGGATAACGGATCTCGTCACTTTCGCCGTGGAGCCAGATGTCCATGCCCTCAGGCAGTTTCGCGGAAAGCGCGGTGACGCGGGGCAGCATTAAGCTCGCAACAATAATCTGCTGGGCATTTGCCAGGCGGATGCAATGCGCGAGCGCATCGCCCGTGAGGTTCGTGTTGATGAGCGCGACGGCACAGCCGATCTGCGACAGACCGAGCCAGATCGCCACATAGTCGGGGCAATTCGGCATGAGGAGGCAGACGGTGGCGCCTGGCTCCAGCCCTTGCTCCAATCCCCAGCGCGCATAGCGATGGGACAAATCAACCAGCGCGCGATAGGTCAGCGCGCCATCTTCCCCGATCAGCGCAAGGTTCTCGCCTTTCGTGGCGACCAGATCACCGAGCGCCGACAATAGCGTTGTATGGCCGCTGATCTCGATCTGCTTCCTGTATTGAAGCGCGCGGCTCCAATCCTCGAGCGCAGAACGGGAAGCCTTGGCATCCTCAGTCACGCGGGTATATCCCCTTATGGGAGCCCCGGCGGCCCATTCTCCGGCTCAGATAGCTTTCTGAACCGAACAATGAGCCGCGACCGGTGCTCGAGGCGAGCCTGGCCTCAGGACGACAGTCTCGGAACGCAGGTCACGAGCAGCATCTTGAAGGCTTCCCAAAGCGGCAGCACGCGGTCGTCGAGCTTGATGTGCCGGCTCAGCGCGCCATGGCCCTGCTCCGGGTCGCTGTCGAAACGGACATGCTCGGCCAGGAAGTGCTCGAAGGACCGCAGGAGAGCGTTGTCCCAGTTGCTGTACTGCAGGATCGCGCGGAAAACGGTCTCGAGACCGCCGTCCTCATAGCTCGCGATGGAAGCCGCGCGCGAGGTGTTGTCGAGCTTCTGGACTTCTTCCAGATAGGCCGCGCCGACATTGGCGAAGTAAACGGCCTTGCTGCGCTCGATCGGGAGAAGATCGAGGGTGCGGCGCATATACTCGTCGTGGTTGACCTTTTCGCCGTGCATGACGACGCCGGGCCAGGGCGACAGGTTGTCAGTGTCGCACTCTTCCTGCTCGAGCTGGATCAGCTTCTCGTCATTCGGATAGAGGCTGCGAGCGATCTGCAGGTTCTCGCGGAACTGGATCGAGAAGTAGTAATAGGCCCAGGCGACGGCCGTCATGTCCTCGGACGTCAGCGAGGTCCAGCGCAGATTTCCGATGTCATCGATGACTTTGCGGAATTTGTAGGTTTCAAGAACGGTCATGGTGAGATGCTCCAAACGATGATGAAATATACTAGGAATCTGCGGTCGCCGGCTGCTTGAACTTTTGGAGTAAGCGAGCCAAGGCCAGGACGTCTTCAGGCATCGTCTGACCATTCGTGACACACATACGCACGACATCACGCCCGCGGAACGAAGTGCTGGACACCCAGGCGGATTGTGACGCGACGATTTCTCGCGTGATCGCACGCGCGGACGGGAAGCCCGGCGGCGGATCGACGCATAGCACCCCGAGCGGTGAGTCGTTCGCGGAGGTCCATCCCTGCGCTACGAGTTCCCGCTTGAGGAGGTTGGTCAAAGCGACCGAACGCTCGACATGTTCGCCGTAACCGTCCCAGCCAACCGAGGCCAGAGAGAGGAAGAGGCGAAGGCCAAGGAAGCGGCGCGACCATTGGACCGTGTTGAGGTAAGGATCCAGCGTTCGCGTCGTCGATGGCATGAAGGTGACTGCGACGTGGAAGGCGTCCGACATAACCTCGGGTCGGCTGGTAATGAACATGCCGCAGGCCATGGTCGTCGCGAACCACTTATGCGCATCGATCGTGACCGAGTCGGCACTTTCGATGCCGGCGAGCAGATGGCGCAGCTTTTCGGAAGCGATCAGCGCGCCGCCCCAGGCGGCATCGACGTGGAACCAGGCGCCATTGGCCCGGGCAATCTCGGCGGAAGCGGTGATCGGATCGATCATCCCCGCGCCCGTCGTGCCAGCGGTGGCGACGATCATCACGGGAATCCGGCCCTCAGCCTTATCGGCGCGGATGGTGTCGGCGAGTGCCTGCATGTCCATGCGGCCATCGCGATCTGTCGCCACGAGACGGAGCGAGGAGCGGCCGATACCCGCCAGATGCGCGATTTTTACCCAGGCGAGATGCGCGTCTTCGGAAACATACAGCATCGGCGGCCCGGCATAAGCGCGGACGCCTTCGGTGGCGAAAAGAGGATTGGCTTCCGTGAGCGCGCAGATCAGCGACGTGAAATTCGCCTCCGAACCGCCCGAAGTGAAGTGGCCGCCGGCACCAGGCGCCAAGCCAACACGCGCCGCGATTGCGCGGATGACGTGGGCTTCAATCTCGACCGGAACCGGCGATGTGGTGGCGCTGGCAAGCTGCGGGTTGAAGGCGGAGACGATTCGCTCCGCGCATTCCGCTGCGAAGGAAGGCTGCGGATTGAAGAGGCCGAAATAGCGCGGGTGGTTGAGATGGACGATGCCATGCTCAAGCTGCTCGATGACCCAGGGCAGCAGCTCGGACAATGAACGCGGGGTCTCGAAGTCGAATGACTTGAGGCTGTCGCGAAACCTGCCGAAGTCCAGATCCGGGCTGACGTTTCCCGCGGGGATCCGCTGAAGGGACTCGGCCAGTGCCTTCGTCAGGAAATCTTCCCACACCTTGCGATCGCCGGGGTCGGCGAACAACGGCGCGGGCGCGGCGATTTGCATGGAGTCAGTGCTCATTGGCTCAGCGCACGGTCGCGGTTTCGTTGTCGGGCACGAGGATCTTCCCGCCGGCGACATCGCCGAGAAGTTGCTTCAGGTGGCAGGCGTGATCCCGGCGGACAGCCGTGTTCAGCCAATTCTCATAGAGGCGGGTGGCCGGAGCCTGCCATGAGCCCGAATGAGGAGCGGCCTTCGCCAAATTCGTGATTTCTTGCAGCAGAGCAAGATCGCGCTGACCATCGAGCGCGCGCTGCCGGATACGCGCGAGTTCGCTGTCGATTTCCGCACCAAAGTAATGCGAGGGCACGGAAGGATACAGGTCCCGCTCACCGATGAGGTAGCGGCGCGCATCGCGGGTATATTCACGGAGGAGAGTGTCCGCGTCATATTCCGGATGGCCCTGAAGGAACAGGAAGGGCAGACCGTCCTTCACGAATGCATCGACCCCAACTTCGGGGCAGCGCGAAAGAACGCGGTAGCCGCTCACGACCAGGGATTCCTCGGGAACACCAAACTGGCGTGAATGCGGGATCGCCCAGCGCGGGCTGATCCCCGCCATCAGCGGATGCTCGGTCGAGGCGACCTCGCAGTCGAAAACGCCGGAGACCTTTGTGCCGGCTTGCACTCTCTCCACACCATCGAGATGGAGCACGGCCGCATGAGCGGCGAGGCAGGACCACATCACCGGGAGCGACCGGTCCTCGGCCCAGTCCACGAGCTTCTTGAAGCTCGCCCACATCGGCTCGTGATCGAGCCGCGACGTTTGCGGCTCCATCCCGGTCACGATCAACGCATCGACATTGGTGTCGTACAGCGCCGCCAGATCGGCATAGGCGTCATCCATGCAGCCACGCGGGGGAGTGGCTCGCGGGATCTCCGGAAAGGTGAAAAGCTTCAGGTGCAGGGGAACATCCGGCGCGGCGGCAAGCAGCAGCCGGAGAAACTGCGTTTCCGTCACCTTCAGCGCGCGGTCGGACGTGTTGTTGACGAGTCCGATTACGATTGGCCGGTCGCTCGATCGGCGATCGGTCGCGAGATTCTGTTCACCGAGCCAATTCATCGTACCACCTCGGGGATGCGCACCCGGCCCTGCGGGGCGTCAGGAAGGTAGATTTCGCCAACGGCTGTCGCGAGCGCCTGATCGAGATCGGCGATGATGTCATCGACATGCTCAATGCCGATACTGAGACGGATCGTTTCGGGTGTTACGCCCGCCTTGCGCTGCTCTTCCGCCGACATCTGGCGATGCGTCGTGGAAGCAGGATGGCAAGCCAGGGACTTCGAGTCGCCGAGATTGACGACCCGCTTAATCATCTGCAGGCCATCATAGAACCGCACGCCGGCGCTGAACCCGCCTTTGACTCCGAAGGTCAGCAGCGAGCAGGCGCGGCCGCCGAGATACTTCTCGACCAGGCTGTGATAGCGGCTGTCGGAGAAGCCGGCGTAATTGACCCAGCCAACCCGCGGATCGTCACGCAGGAATTGGGCAACGCGCTTGGTGTTCTCGACGTGTCGATCGACGCGGACGGCGACGGTCTCGATGCCCTGGAGAAGCAGGAAGGCGTTGAACGGGGAAAGTGCCGCGCCCGTGGTGCGGAGATGAACGCTGCGGCAGCGCGCGATATAGGCGGCGGCGCCGAAATGCTTTGTGTAGACCAGGCCGTGGTAGGAGGCGTCCGCCTTGCTGAACATCGGAAAGCGCTCTGGATGGTCAGCCCAGGGAAACTTGCCGCTATCGACGATCGCGCCACCGAGCGTGGTGCCATGCCCACCCATGAACTTGGTGAGCGAATGGATCACGATATCGGCGCCATGCTCGATGGGCCGCAGCAGGATCGGCGTCGCGACGGTGTTGTCGACCATCAGCGGGACGCCGTGGCGGTGGGCGACTTCGGCGAGAGCGCCAATGTCCGAGATATTGCCGGCCGGATTGCCGACACTCTCGCAATAAACCGCGCGGGTCTGGCCATCGATGAGCTTCTCGATGTCCTCGGGGCGGTCGCTCTCGGCGAAGCGGACGGTGATGCCGATATCCGGCAGGTAATGCGCGAACATCGAATGGGTCGTGCCATAGAGCTGCGGCACGGAAACCAGGTTGGTGCCCGGCGTCGCCAGATTCGCAACGGCGTAATGGAGTGCGGCTTGGCCAGTGCTCACAACGAGCGCCTCCAGGCCGCCCTCCAGCGCGGCGACACGCTGTTCGAGCACGGAATTGGTCGGGTTGCCGATTCGGCTGTAGCGATAGCCGGGCACTTCGAGGTTGAAGAGCGCAGCGGCGTGGTCGGCGTCATCGAAGCCATAGGCGACGGTCTGGTAGATCGGCACGGCGATCGCGTTCGTCGCCGGGTCCATATCGAAGCCTGCGTGAAGGGCGAGAGTCTCGTTCCGCATTGGAAATGGGATCCTGCTTGCAGTGGTCTTCGGGCGCCCGTTTTGTCAAGCTTGACTACCAACGGCGACAGACACAAAAGACCACGTTACTTGAATTGAAAGCAATTCATCCGAAAGGGTGGAGCCGCGTCATAAATGCCGATTAAGCGGTATTGCCGGCGTCCACAGTCATGACAGTTCCAGTGATATTTCTGGCTTTGTCACTGAGCAGGTAGTCGACCATGTTCGCGATGTCCGAGACTTCGGGCATCCGCTGGAGGGCGCTGCGGCGCATGATCTTCTCTCGCTCGGGCTCCCCAACCCCGTGAGTCATCTCGGTATCGACGAATCCCGGCGCGACGGCATTGACGGTTATGCCGAGTTTTCCGGCTTCCCTGGCGAGTGACCGTGTGAAGCCGAGCAGAGCGGCCTTCGTCGCGCTATAGACGGAAAGGCCAGAATATCCAGTGAGTCCGACAACAGAGGAAATATTCACAATACGGCCATCGCCCGCGGCGAGCATTGTGCGAATGACGTATTTGGTCAGCATCATCGGCGCGGTGGTATTCAGCGTCACCAGCCGCTCGATATCGGCGTCTTTCATATTCGCCAGAACGCCAGGCGTACCGATGCCGGCGTTATTGACCAGGCCATAGATGGGGCCATGGGCGGCTCGCACGGCTTTCACCATCGCCGGCAAGCCGGCGAGGTCCGTGAGATCGCAGGCGTGGAAATACAATGTGCCCCGGCCCGCGCCCGCGACTTCCGCCATTGCGGTCGTCAACTGCTCGGTTTCGGTTCGCGCGATGGCGATGACCTGAAAGCCGGAAGCGGCGAGGGTGCGGGCTATTCCGAGCCCGAGCCCGCGACTCCCGCCCGTGACCAGGACGCTACGCACGAGGTCGGACCAATTTGCCAGAGGCGGCGACCTCGATTGACGGAACCTCGCGGAATGTCACCGGAACCTGATGCGGGTCCAGCCGGTCGTGGCACAGCTTGCGGATCTCCTCGACGATCGCTTGGAACTCCGCGTTTGCCGGAGTAGCTGTGGGTTTCAGCACGATTTCGGCAACGACGACCGCGCCCGTTATCGGGTTTTTCCGTGCCGAGACGCGGGATACGCTGACGGCAGGGTGCTCGTTGATGACTGCTTCAACAGCCTCAGGATGCACCTTCTGTCCGCCGACATTGATGATTCCCTCGCGGCGCCCGATGAAATAATAGCGATCGCCGCGCAGTTCGAGCAGATCCCCGGTGTCGATGAAGCCGACCTCGTTCGAGAGGGCAGGCGCGACATCGCCGAGATAGCGGGCTGCCGTGCGGGAGGATCGGATGCGGAGTGAACCATCCTCGACCCGCATCTCGACGCCGGAGCCCTTAGCATCGATGAGCGCTGCCGGGAAGCCGGCCTTGCCATCACGCACATCGAAAGCGACGCCGGCCTCGGTTGACGCAAAGGCGTGGGCGACATTGGCGTGTGGATAGGCGCGCTGCAGGCTGTCGAGAATCGCCTGGTCGCAGGCCTCGCCTGAAAGTCGCACGTAATCCGGTGCCATGCTCGCGGTCGCGCCGCTCATCAAAGCCCGCCGCCAGTGCGATGGCGTGCCGGAAATATGAGTGACGCCGCATTCGCCAGCGCGTTTGAGGAAATCGGCGACGGGCTCGGCGGCGCTGGAGAAAACCTGCGAACCACCACCGGCCAAGGCGCGCAGCATGATTTGCAGGCCGCCATAGCGACGAATGTCGTAGAAAGTGCTCCAGACCGGAATGCGGCCGGCTGCAGGATTATCGACCAGCGGACCCACAAGGCTGGTGAGCGTATGCATGGCGAGCTTCGGGCGGCCGGTGGTGCCGGAGGTGAAAAGTATCCACTCCGTATCGACGCTGCGATCGGCCGTCACATGGGTTTCACGAAGTCTTGTGCCGATACGGATCGTCTTGAGGGTGTGGTCAACCTCCCGGGTCGGGCCGCCGCCATCCGTGACGACGACATCGACTTCCCCGTCGATCATCGCCGATTGCACAAAGGCGGGCGACAGATCGGGCGTGCAGAGAACGATACGCCGTGCGATGCCGTCGAGCTCGATCAGCGCAAGCGCCGTCAACAACTGGCGGTCGGTCGAAATCATGACCGAGAGACCACGCAGCGTTTCAGGCTTCGCGCTGAGAGTCGTGCTGTCAGCGAGGTCCCGAACCAAGATCCGCGTTTGCGGATCGGCGAGGAAGCGCGTCGGCGATGCCGCCTCGGGCGCTACCAGATCCCAGAGGGACCGGCGGCTAGGCTGCAGCATTTTCGTAGAGCTTGATGAATTCGCCGAGTGTGACGGGGAATTCGACATCGTCACTCGCCGAAAGAGGGTCGAGGCCAAGCTCGTCATCCAGTCCGGCGACGATGATGGCGAGGCATAGCGAATCGAGGCCCGAATCCAGCAGCGGCAGGCTGTCTGTCAGCGGCGCGAGCTGGCGTCTCTGCTGCTCCCCGACCCGGGTGATTTGCTCCAAAATGACTGAACGCACGGTCATTGTTTGAAATCCTCCTCACGAGGTCAATGCATGTGCCGGCGCCAGAGAGGCGGCGGACTCAGAATGGATAGATTGGTGCGGCCGGCGCCGATCTTGCAGAAAATCGATCAGGCGGCGCGCGACCAATTGCCGCATCGCGCTTCCGGTCAGGTCGTGGTCGATGCCCGCGACAGTCGATGTCTCGGCGCCCGGAAATTCCGTCAGGCCAGCAGCGTCCGTGCCGAAATGCGCTTCGAGCGGTTTCAGACCGGCATCGCCCTCGGAATAGAGCATGAGGGTTTTCGCCTGACGCTCGGAAAGCGTGGTCATGGCGCGCCGCGTGAAGCTTGCTGGCCGCGGTCGATCGAGACGCAGGCTGAACCAGGGCAGATTGATGGTCAGCAGCGTATCGATTCGCTCGTCCGTCACGGCGGCGTGAAATGCGTGATAGGCGCCGGAGCAAAGCCCTTTGACGGCGAAGCGCTGAAAGCCGAGCTGTTGCAGTTTTGTGATGGCCGCCGCGAAATCCGCGCTGCGATCGGCCTCAAAGGCATGAGTCACATCCTCGGCGCCGTCGTCTTGAGCGTTGCTGCTATCGCCGAGGCCGGGGAAGTCGAACCGCAACGACGCGATTCCTTCTGCGGCGAGGCTGCGGGCCAGTTCAACTGAGAAGCGGGCGAAGCCGTGATGGGGGTCGCCGCCGGTATTGCCGATGACAACCGCGAAATGAGTTTTCGCTCCGTCGGGTTCGCAAAGAATCCCGACCAGAGTGGCATTGCCGCCGAACCGCAGCACGGTCTCGACACATCCATCGGGACGCAGCGGCGTCGCCTCGGGTGACTTAGAGGTGAACGGAAGTGCCTTTTGGGCAGGCAAAGTGGCCGTCAGCCACGACAGGAGCGGCGTGAAATCAGCGAGAGGTTCGTCCGCGAAATGGGTCGGACGGAGCAAAGCGTCCAGACCTTCGAAGTCTGAGCAGGCGACTAAGGCGCCCTGATTTTGCCAAGTCTCCACGCAGGCCGTGAGGAGTGCGCTCGGCGCACGGCTGAATACTGAAATTGCACGAACAGACGGTAGTGCCACCTGTCGCAGATCAACCTGCGTGATGCGATCGAGGGTTTCCCGCGTGAGCGGCAACCCGTCCAAATCGAGGCTGTCGCTGGTGTCAGCAACACCTTTGCTACGGAGCCGCGCCTCGACTGTGAGTTGCGCCACATAGGATTTGCCGCGCAGCACGGGCTCGAGCAACACCAGCCCCGCGACATCCTCTCTCGCGGCCGCGGTCAGCGTCGCGAGCATTGCCCCGGCCCGCAAGCCAACCAGCACGATCCGCTGGACATTCGTGGTTGCGCGCAGCGTGTCGGCGGCGAGGTTTACGCCGTTCTCCCAAGCGGCCCAGGAATCGGCTGTTGCGATTTCGCAGGAGTCGCCGGTGCCTGGATAGTCGAAACGGACCGTCGGATAGCCGTCGGCACAGAGGCGATCGGCCAGGAGCCGGAAGGACCGATGAGCGGTGGCGGAATCTCGCCCCAACCCGGTGCAGAGTACCACACCGATATCGCTGCCGGATGACGCGGAACCGTCATGGAGCCAGCCGAAGCAATCGCCGAAAGTGATCGCCTGCATTTTGGATCCTCGCATGGGCAAGGTTGCGTCAGGATGGTTGTCGGGAAGAAAATCCAAGGGGTCCTGCCATCATCCATAAGTGTTACGGGTCTGCGATCGTCTTGCAGCGAACCAAGTCGGAATAGACGTAGCCTAGGGATCAGATGGGAGCTTGTAACGCTCGCCGTTCGGGTGATAGCGAGGCGGCGGTTCCTGCCTTTGGCCGAGTGCAAACCGCCGGCTCGCCCCAACTATCCCGGTAGTTTGCAGTGATTCGGCAGTGCCTTAGGCGATCCCCCGGCTGCGATGTCCTGCAACCATGGGCCCAATTCCGCGCTATAGGCGGCGGCTCCGCTGGCGTTGAGGTGCCATGCATCGCCGTAATATTGATCAGGCCAGCAGGGAATGGCGGGTCCGACCACGTGGACGGCGGGAAATTCCTTGGCTTTGGCCTGGAAATAGGCGGTCAGCTGGTCCTTCAGCTTCGGCGATGTCTTGTCGAAGGTCGCCTGGTTGATCGGCATCGTCAGAACCACCACAGGAATGTGGTGCGCGGCGAGAAGTGCGAGGGTCCGTGAGAAGTACGAGTCGATGAGCGGCGAAATCGCATAATTCCGCGCGAAGCCCGGTTCGCCTTCGATGGCGATCGCCGAGGTGCCGGGATCCTTGCCGAAAAGCCCGTGGCCGTCGTTTTGCTGGATGTCACGCGCGATGCCGCGATTGTGGCCCCAGCGCGAGGCGAAATAGCCGTTCACCAGGCTGTCGAAATAGAAGGGCGGGAAGCGCAGCGCGAAAAGCCGGTCGCGCAGGGCCAAAGCGAGGCCGTCGCTGCGGCGCTGGCGGGCGATTTGATTATCGTGCAGCCGCGCCGCGTCGGCGTCGACGGCGCGCATCTGGGTATAATTCAGAAAGCCGGTGCGGGCGCTGAAATCCCAATAGCTCGAGTCGTCCATGAATTTCGGCGAGCTATGGGAAATCACCACTAGCTTGGGCGGCGTAGGGCAGCGCAGCGCGCGTGAAACGGCGAAATAGGTCTCAATCGGACTTGTTCCGGATAGCGCGAGATTTGCCACCGGCATCGGCATTTTGCTCGGGTCCATGCCGGCCATGGCGCGGCTGTCGCCAAACACCGAGACATCGCCGAGCCGGCATTCGTTCAGCATCGCTCGCTTGGCGACCCAAACCGCATAGTCCTCGGTGAGGAAGGCCATCGGCATCGTCGCGACATAGAGCCAGATGAGGCCAAAGGATGCGACGAAGCTCAGCGCGGACCATACGAGGAAGCTGCGGGCAGAAACCGCGCTCACGCGCTTCGCGGCGCGGGTAGCCGAACGGCTTTCCGCCGGTGACTCGGCGCCACTCTGAGCCGAGCCGCCACCGGCATAGCCGGAAGCCATAGTTGCCGACGCTAAGCGGCCCTTTCCGCTCATCGATGCGCCGCGCGTCCCATCCATCATCGGCCGCCGTCCTTACTAACCGTCATTCGACTGATTTGTTGCTAGAACTGGAAGTAGAGAAATTCGCCGGTGCCGCCGATGGCGAGCACGCCGATCGAGGCGACAACCCCGATCGCCACGGCCCAGCCGCGGCTCGGCCGCCAGGAATAGGCGTCGAATGGCCCCGGCTGGATGCGGCCGAGTGCCGGCGTGAAGCGACGCATGATCTGCTGCGTATTCGGCATGCCCCAGATGATGACGAAGAGCAGGATCAGCCAGGCGAAGTGCAGCGCCTGCCCCATGAAGTCGATCCGGGAAACACCCACGATCACGCCATGGTTTTGCAGGATCGCGCCGACATGGCCGAGCAGCCCGAGGAAAGGCGCCGGGAAGGTCAGGCTCTCGACGCCGTGCAGCCCGATCATGCCGCTGATCAATTGTCCTGCGGCTTGTACCGAAGGCGCACGGAAGAAGATCAGTGAAAGCACCACCGCACCGTAGGTGAGCAGGATATTGAAGCCGCGAACCAGCCTGCGCTCGTCAGCCGCTTTCTTCGTGTGGGGCCAGAAGATGCGATAGGCGTGGTTGATGGTCAGATAGGATCCATGCAGCAGGCCGAAGATCAGGAAGGTAACGCCGGCGCCATGCCACATGCCTGCAAGGCCCATGGTGACCATGGTCGGGAACATCACCATCGCGGCGAACCCGCCGAGCTTCGACTGGGCCTCGCGGTTGATCCCCATTCCGCGCTTACTGCGCCACCGGGCCACCGCCAGAGAAATCGGACTGTACAGATAGAGCGCGAGGTAGCGCGAGAGAGTGATATGCCAGCGCTGCCAAAGGTCGATGATCGAGGTCGCCTTGTAGGGCGAATTGAAGTTGAGCGGAAAGCGAATGTTGAACATCCGCGCTAGGCCGATGGCCATGTCGGAATAGCCAGAAAAGTCGAAGTAGAGTTGCAGCGAATAGGACAGCGCGACGTTCCAAGCGGCGAGCGCCGGCAGATGGGCGACGTTGCTGAATCCCGGCCCGATCGAGGTCGAAATTGGATCGGCGAGCAGGCACTTCTTGGCCAGACCGATGACGAAGATCGAGAGCCCGACAGCCAGGTTTTCACCGGAGAAGCGATAGGTCGCGGTATCCGAGAATTGCGGCATGATCTCGCGGTTATGCAGGATCGGGCCGGCGATTAGATGCGGAAAGAAGGTGACGAACAAAACGTAGTCGAGGACGCCACGGTCCTTGACCAGATCCTGCTTGCGATCGACCAGATAGCCGATCTGCGTGAAGGTGAAGAACGATATACCGAGCGGCAGGACAATATCCGGCGTGGCGGCGTGTATCACGCCCAGGCCGGTCAGCGCGTGAACCATCACCGCAAGGTACTTGTAATAGACTAGCGCACCGACATTCGCCGCGATAGCGACGGTTAGACAGCTTGCCTGAAGTGTTGGCCGGCTCTTGCAGGCGGCGATCAATTCGGAAGCCGCGTAGTTGAGGACGATGGACAGCACAAGCAGGATAACGAACTGCGGGTTCCACCAGCCGTAAAAGGTGAAGGATGCGAGGATCAGCCATCCGGCCGCCGCTCGCCGGCCCAGGCGACTGACGAGGTAGAACCCCAGCAGCGCCACCGGCAAGAAGGCGAACAGGAAGGTATAGGAATTAAACAGCATGATGCGCTGCCGCTCGCTCGCGGGTGTTAAGCGGCTGCCGCGGTCGCGCGCGACTTGATCAATTCGACCAGGTCACGAACGCTGCGGAGCTCTTCCATCTCGGCCGATTTGAACTTCACCTTGAAGTGGTGCTCGACCTCAACGGCCAAGGTCACCTGGGACATCGAATCCCATTCGGGAATATCATCCGCCGTCATGTCCATCTCCGGAACGAGCGTCTGATCGTCAAAGACGTCGCGGAAGATTTCGGTCAGTTGCGCGAGAATATCGTTGTCGGTTAGAGACATTCTGGTCAGCTCCCAGCTGAGGGACGTGATCTCGTGATCGATGTTGGCCCCCCGCGAAGCTCCGGAGGAACGTGGTGGTCGATGTCCAAAGGATAGCAATTGAGGGCGAGCGCGTGATGACCGCTCTTAAGGGGATAAGCGGCGGAGAAATATCATCCTTACGCACTACAGATCCGGCCGAGCGGGGCTGCGGACCCTGTGGAGGGGCGCCTTAGCGGCTAACGGAGCGCCTGCAACACGAATTCGATGAAGGCCCGCACCTTCGCCGGCGGGTGATGCCGGGACGGGTGGAGCGCGTAGAGCGGGAACAGCTCGCCCGGCCAGTCCGGGAACAGCTCGACCAGCCGGCCCTCATCCAGCAAATCCTGGACGCCAAGCGCCATGACCTGCGCCACCCCGGCGCCGGCGAGGCATTCGCCGAGCATGGTCCCGACGTCGGCGACCAGTAGCCGGCCCGTCGTTTTCACGGGCAGAACTTCGCGGCCCCGATGGAATTCCCAGGCGAAGGGCTGCTGCGTCACGGGGTCGCGGAACTGGATGCAGGCATGGGCGGTGAGATCGCTTGGGTGCTTCGGCCGTCCGTGGCGTGAGAGGTAGCTCGGCGCGGCGACCGTTAGGATCCGCGTCTCGATCAGCTTGCGCGCGATGGAGGAGGAAGGCTGAGGCTCCCCGAAGCGCATGGTCAGGTCGATGCCGTCCGCGACCAGGTCGCCTAGGTGTTCGCGGGTGGTCAGTTCCAGGGACAGCTCCGGATGGCGCTCGAGAAACTCACCGAGATGACCCGCGAGCATCAGCCGGGCGAAGAAGGGGTCGATATCCACCCGTAACCTGCCTCTGGCGATGACGGAGGATCCAGAGGCGACTGTCGCCGCCTCCTCGATACCTGCGAGCAGGGGGCTGACCTCCTCGTAGAAGCGGCGGCCTTCATCCGTCAGCGTGACGGAGCGCGTCGTGCGGTCGAGCAAGCGTATGCCGACGCGGCCTTCCAGCCGGGCAATCGCGCGGCTGACGCCCGAGGGGGAGAGGCCCAAAGCCAGGCCGGCGCGCACGAAGCTGCCGCCTTCGATGACGGCGGACAGGACGCTCACCCCAGCGAGAAGCCGGCCATCGAAAGCCATGGTCGATCCGTGCGGTTTCGTCAGCAATGATGTGACGGAAGCGCACTTAGGTCAAAACCGGATTGGTGGCACAACCCTGCGACACTGAGCCGCAAGACCGGCTTGAACCGTGCTCAACCCACCGACGTCATGCTCGGCGAAGGCCGAGCATCAACGCCTATGCTCGCGTGACGAAGGCAAGGCGTGGATGGCACGCCTTCGCGTGCCATGACGGATTTGGGTCGAACGGGCAGGTTCCGCGGAACTCGGCGCGGAGGTTGAGCGATGGCCCGCATTGCCGGAGAGCCGTCGCAATCCTCCGCTCATCGAACCGGCTCGGGCGCGCCTCAGGAAATGGAGAAGACGATGTATGCAGTTATGGGAATCACCGGCCAGGTCGGCGGTGCGGTTGCGCGCGAATTGCTGGCCCAAGGCAAGGGCGTGCGCGCCGTTGTGCGCGACGCCGACAAGGGGCGCGCCTGGAGTGAGCAAGGCTGTAAGGTGTCGCTTGCCGAGATCAGCGATGTCCGCGCGCTGACTGCCGCCTTCACGGAGGTTGAAGGCGTGTTCGTGATGATCCCGTCGTTGTTCGACCCTGCGGAAGGCTTCCCCGAGGTCCGGGCGATCAGCGCCACGCTCCACGCCGGCCTTCTCGCCGCCCGGCCGCCTCGGGTGGTCTGCCTTTCCACGGTCGGCGCTCAGGTGACGCGGCCGAACCTGCTCTCCCAACTCGGGATCATGGAGAAGGCACTGGGTGATCTGCCGTTGCCGATCGCCTTCCTGCGCGCCGCCTGGTTCATGGAGAATTCCGCCTGGGATGTCGCGCCCGCGCGTGACAAGGGGGTTGTGCCGAGTTTCCTGCAGCCGCTCGACCATGCGGTACCCATGATCGCGACGGCGGATATCGGGCGTGTCGCGGCGGCTCTGTTGCAAGAGGATTGGACGGGCCGGCGTGTGGTCGAGCTTGAAGCCTCGCGACGCTATGCCGCGCAGGATATCGCCGCCGCTTTCACCAAGATCCTCGGGCGCCCGATACGGATGGAACTCGTGCCCCGTGATGGTTGGGAGACATTGTTCCGATCCCAAGGTGCCGAGAATCCGATGCCTCGCATTCAGATGCTCGACGGCTTCAACGAAGGCTGGATCGCCTTCGAGGGCGGCGCCGCCGAGTCCAGAAAGGGCGAGACGGCCCTGGAGACTGTGCTGCGTGAGCTGGTGGAACGCGGCTGAGCGATGCGGTGCCCGCCCGCTCAGGTCAAAGGACTGCGCCGCGCGGTCGGCCCGGTGAAGTCGAGCAGCGGTCCGGCGGGGACGATGCCGGTTGGATTGATCGTCCCGTGGCTCTGATAGTAGTGGCCTTTGATGTGGCGGAAGTTGACTGTCTCCGCCACGCCGGGGGTCTGGTAGAGGGCACGCGTGTAGTCCCATAGCTGCGGATAATCGACGAGCCGCCGCAGGTTGCACTTGAAATGCCCGACATAGACGGCGTCGAAGCGCAGCAGGGTGGTCAGCAGCCGCCAATCGGCCTCCGTCACCTGCTCGCCGCAGAGGTAGCTGCGCGCCGAGAGACGCGCTTCGAGCCAATCGAGCGTCTCGAACAGCGGGAACACCGCCTCCTCATAAGCCGCCTGGGTCGTCGCGAAGCCGGCTTTGTATACGCCGTTGTTGACGGTGTCGTAGATGCGGGCGTTGAGGGCGTCGATCTCTTCCCGCAAGGCCGACGGGTAGTAGTCACCCGGCCGGGCGCCGATGCCATCGAAGGCGGCGCCGAGCATGCGGATGATCTCGCTGCTCTCATTATTGACGATGGTTTCGCGCTGCTTGTCCCACAGAACCGGCACGGTGACCCGCCCGGAGTAGCGCGGCACGGCGCGGCGATAGATTTCGAAAACGGTCTCGGCGCCCAGAGGATCGGCGATCACGCCTGCGGCGGGCACGAAGGTCCAGCCTGCCTCGGCCATGACCCAGTTGGTGACGCTGACCGAGATCTGCCCCGTGAGGCCCTTCAGCACGCGATAGATCAGGGTGCGATGTGCCCAGGGGCAGGCGAGCGAGACATAGAGGTGATAGCGCCCGGCTTCCGCCGCGAAGCCACCATCGCCGCTTGGACCTGGGGCTCCGTCTGGCGTGATCCAGTTGCGAAATTGCGTGGTGGTGCGCTGGAAGCGGCCGCCCGTGGCCTTAGTATCGTACCATCCGGTGTTCCAGACGCCATCCTCGGCATAGCCCATCACAACCTCCCGCTGACGCCCCGCGCCGCTGGCGGGCCTGCGATCCTAACCCATCTCCGGCAGTTGCGCCCTCCCTCCGATCACGATACACGACCCGCCTCCGGCGCCGACATAGCTCAGGGGTAGAGCAACTGATTCGTAATCAGTAGGTCCTCGGTTCAATTCCGAGTGTCGGCATTTTCCTTCAATGACTTGGCGGGCGTCTGTTCCGTTGCTCGGCCGAGAGGGTCCACCCCTAGGCATGATTCGATGAAGATAATGCTTCTGGGACTGCTGCTCGCCGCTCTCGCCGCGTGCTCATCCAACGATGACGTGGGTGCCCCGGGTTCCGCGACCGCCCATCTCAACGGTAGGTCTAATTTCTACGTGGGAACGGCGGCGGCGTCTTAGCGGAACGGGCCTTGCCCACGGCCTACCGCTTGCCGCGACGGGGCAAGAGCGATGGGATTTCCACCAATACGGCGCAGGCTATGAGCGCGACCAGGATATCCACGGTCAGGTTCGGGTGACCGCAGTTGCCGGATACCAGGCCGAAAAGCTCAGCAAAGCGACACATCAGTCTCCTCCCTTCCGCGCCCTGCATCCTACGGCGGATTGGCCGCTAGGTAGCGTCTGAATCTTTACCGAGGTCCCGCATCTTCGTCATGGGCGACTGCCAATCCAGGAGGTCGGCCGGTACTAGGTAGCCGGACCAGTTTGCGATAGTCCCTTCGCCGGCTGCACCTTTATCCGCGCCGCGCAGGAGCCTGACCGGGATGACCAAGACACCGCCTGAACCCCTCGCGCCAGTCAGCCTCGCTGGCCGCTACGTCGAGCTGGTTCCCCTGTCGGAGGATCATCACGATGGGTTGCAGAATGCCGTGCGCGACGGTGAGCTGTGGCGGCTCTGGTACACGAGCGCGCCGAGCCCGGAGGAGATGACTGGCGAAATCCGTCGCCGCCTCGCCCTTCAGGCGCTGGGGACGATGCTGCCCTTCACGGTGATCGACCGGTCGCGTAACCGCGTCGCCGGCATGACCACATATATGAACGTTGATACCGTGGGGCCGCGCGTGGAGATCGGCTCGACCTGGACCGCTCAGAGCGTTCAGAAGACCGGCCTCAACACCGAGGCGAAGCTCCTGCTGCTGACCCATGCCTTTGACACTCTGGATTGCCTGGCCGTTGAGTTCCGGACCCATTTCCTCAATCAACAAAGCCGGCGGGCTATCGAGCGGCTTGGGGCCCGGCTGGATGGTGTTCTTCGCTGCCATCAGCGCGCGAAGGATGGCACGTTGCGCGATACCTGTGTCTACAGCATCGTCCCGTCGGAATGGCCGGCGGTGCGCTCGCACCTGACCTGGCAGCTCGATCGGCCGCGCTTGTGACGCACTCTCCGGCTGGTGACCGGTCGCCGCCGAGCCAGACGGCGGCCTTGCGTGCTCTATGCTTTCGCGGGTGCAGAGGAAATGGAAAACACTAGGCCGTGGCTGCGACCATGCGCTTCCGCCGGTCTCTCGGCGGTTGCCGCCTAGAGTCTGGACTCAAGAAACGGACGGGGTGCCTATCCCGCAAATCCGACCAAAGTCGTGGCTGCTAGCCTAGAAATAGCGTGCAGATGGCTTCTTCAAACGTCTCGAGAACCAGCGGCTTGGGTTTGCCCGGATTGTGGGTGCGCCGAGTGATGCGCCAAGGTCCCTCTTCGCCATCAGAGGCGAGCTTGTAAATGAAGAAGGGGTCAGGGCGCGACGCGTTGTCCGTGCGGCGCATCTTGATCTCGTTTCTGATGGTAATCGAAGGCGCGCCGGTGGGCGTGATGGATACGCCCACACCCACGTTCGGGCACGGATGCACCGACAGGGTACAAACCTTCAGCTCACCGAGTTTTGCGTCAACCACCCTCACGGCCTCGCGGGAGGTCTGGATCTTGCCTTCTGCCACCAGAGGCTTCAGCCAATCGTCGAGGCGGCGGAACAGGTCATCATAGGTCTCGGTCTCTGTCTCCCGCCGCTCGGAGAGGCTGGCCTGGGTTGCCTCATGCGCTCGCGCGCGCTGGTGGACGGTCTCAATGACGTCTCGCAAACCCATCTCACGACTCCCCGCAGCTTTTGTTCTAGTGACATTAGTCTTTTGAGGAGACTGAAGCACGCCGCAAAGATGCGTGTCCAATAGGTTCGGACTGTAGCGGCACGCTGGAGGTCACATTATGCGGCTTTGGGTTCGCCACGGGCGGCAACCAACCTCGCCGGCGAGCTTTTGCCCTCACGGATCCGCGAGTGGTGCGGGTAAGTCCGGGCCCCGCCGGGCCCCGGCGACGCTTTGCGCCGGACCCCTGTAGGATAAGGCCGGGCGAGGCGTCCCCGCCTTACGCGTGGTTCATAGGCTGACATGCCATCGGTAGGATGACGGCCGATGGGCGGGCCCGTTATGGGCGGCGCGCCATTCGATATACTCGACGCACATGAGCCCGAGGGCGAGCATGCCGAAGAAGCCGGCGATGGCGAGGAGCCATATCACGACGTTGCTCATCGGGAGGGTGGTGACGGACCAGAGACCGAAAGCGATCATCAATACGGCGAAGGCGAGCATGATCTTCATTGGGGCAAACTCTTTTTCTGTTTGCTGACCTGAAGCTATCCATGGATCTGTGTTCGAAATAGGCATGAATTCGACTGAGCGCGGCGGCGCGCAAAGGTTGGTCATCCAGATGGCCAAGCTCGCAACGTCCATCATGCATTGGAAGAGGGAGAGCCCTAGCACCGCCTAAGCAGAAGACTCGGGCCGACGTCTGGTCATTAAGGTAGATGCCGCGGAACGGCGGCAGCACCTCTGCCGCCGCGCTTCCGTCGGTTCCCGAGAGCATGATCATCGGATCATGCTCTCCTCGCCACGATCGAATGGTTTTAGGCGTCGATCGCCGTCTTTGTCTCGGAGCGGAGCGGGGCGCGCGATAGAAATGTCAGCGCGGGAGGCAGCGCGATCGGATCAAAACGCGGAGCATGACTCGAGGAATCGTCCAATCGCCGAGTGGCCGCGCGCTGGTTTTGCAGCCAGCCTTGCAGCAGCGAAGAAAGATCCTCGGCCTGCTGAGAATCAATCGCGAGGTAGACGGGCAGCGTGGGCGAATCCGCACGGCCTCGGGGCCAGAGTGTCAAAACAAAATTGTCTTGCCCAGGTATCGTAGTCAAACGCTCGGCTTCCTTCACGACGCCCGTCCCCTAGATCTATCATGGCAGTTTCGCAATTCGTTCCGAAATCGGAGCATCGAAACTTCCGTCAACTTACGCCAGCTCAGCGCTTGGCGCGGCTCGGCTCTAGTGATTACGGAATAATCCCGAACGATCGATGCCCTGCTACCCTGAAGGTAAGCAGCGGCGGCGCTACCACATGCCGCGACATGCCAGTGAAATTTGTTGCTACAACGAGTTGTCTTGGTCAAACGGCGTGGCCAGTGCACGCGGCCAAGTATGGTAGCGCGGCCAAAGGATCGGGTGGGCGTTGGGATTTCCTCTGGCCGCTCGAAGCAATAAAACTGAACATCGTGTCGAATGTGCTGCGCGGAAGTAACGGCCTGTAACTGGAGAGCGAGCCGCTTACGCCGGCTGCAAGATCTCCTGTTGTCGATGGAGCGGGCCACCGGAATCGAAAACCGATACCTGTGGTCGGGAAGACCACTGCATAACCACTCTGCCAAGCCCGCTCAATCACCGAGGCACGATATCGGCTTCGCGCGCGGCGAGGCGGTGCAGCGGCGCAGGCGAGATGGCATTGCGGGTAGCATCCTTGCAACCCTTACCCCTTCTGACGGAGCTTCGATGCCACTACGACGATTTGCCAGACTTATCGCTCGAGCAGTTGTTGATGGGATCACGAAGTCGCGGCGCAGGCGGCAAAAGCATCTGATGACGCACGGGAAGGTTTACATAAGTCCCGGCGCGTGTATCTTGTGAACAAGAACCGGTACTGGAAATGAAACCGGATGGATAATAATTGGCCTTGGTCCGCGGGGTCCATTTCGGCGAGCGATCGTCCTCCGGAATGTTGGATGGATGGCTTGGGAAAGAGGCGGGCAGGCATGGCGGACCATTCTCGAACGGCCGTTGAGGCCGGTGGCTCTTTGGAAACATGGTCAGTCAGGATATCCGCGCATCGCCGTGGCGTCCTGGTCCGGCTTCATCTCCAACGATAGTAGCGATCCCATGGCGCAGGCTGCATTATGGAGATCGCGGCCCGGGCAGATCATCCATAGGAGGTAGCTATGGAGCAGCTGCGTCAGGCTGAACTGATGAGGCTCCGTTCCACAGGCGAGGGCTTGAGAAACTTGTCGGTTTGTCGCATCGGCAGACAAATGTGCTTGGAGGGGAGGCGCATGGGATGGACGACTCTACAGGGGGTGGGCCCGTGAGGCTGCGGAACGCGCCGGCCGGTAAGTCGACATGACGAGCGACGAGGACGTCGCGCCGGCAACCACCAAGGTTGCACGCTCGCGGAGCAGGGGCGAGCTCTTCCGCTCCAGCCGCGGTATCCTCCTCGCGACTATTTTGCTGTTTGTGCTGAGCGGCATCGTCGAACCGGAAAGCCTCAGCCGGAGCGCGCTGAGCGGCATGCTGCCCTTCGCCGCGATCCTGGCGCTCGTGGCACTCGGCCAGACTCTCGTCATTCAGCAAGGCGGCATCGATCTCTCGGTGCCGGGTGTCGTCTCACTCAGCGGCGTCATCATTTCCTACTACTCGAACAGCCAGGGCGGACCGAACAGCTCGGCCTTCGGCCTGGCGATCGTCTATGTGATTGGCGCCGCCTTGGTGTCCGGGGCGATCAACGGCCTTCTTGTCAGCCGCGCCCGCGTCGCGCCGATCGTCGCGACGATCGGCATGAACGCTCTCCTCTATGGCCTCGACGTGGAAATCTCGGGCGGCACGCCCGTCGCTGTGCCGGATCTTCTGTCGCATTTCGCGAATTCCAAGATTTTCGGCGTGACGACGCTGGCCTATGTCGCCGTCATTGTCGCCTGCCTGGTGATCTTCATTGTCAAGAAGACGGTCTTTGGCCGCAGGTTCGAGGCGGTTGGCGCCAGTCCGCGTGCTGCGCGCGCAGCAGGGGTGGTCTCCGGCCGATACCAGATCCTGGCCTATGCCGGAGCGAGTGTTCTCTATGCGATGGGCGGCGTTCTTCTTGCGGGGCTGATGTCCCTGCCGAGCGCATTCCAGGGCGACAGCTACCTCATGCCGTCGATCGCGGCCGTGGTTTTGGGTGGGACATCGCTTTTCGGCGGCAAGGGGAATCTCGCGGCCACCGTGATCGCGGCGCTCTTTCTGACCCAGCTTCAGCAGCTTGTGCTGACGACGGGTCTGAGCGTCGGTGTGCAGTATCTGTTCCAGGGCGGCGCGATTGTCGTGGGTGTCGGCGTCTAC
>NZ_LMUQ01000024.1:0-30850 GCF_009765865.1 Acidisoma sp. L85 | reverse complement strand
GGAGTGCTACCCGCCGCAGCAGCGCCAGGTTGGTGCCAGCAGATCGCCAACGGACTCTATTGCGCGAAACCCGAAACGCCGCCGCCTGATTTCTGCGGCACGAAGCCGGTTTCTGTGGCTTTGGCAGATGGATTCGCTGCCAATCCGTGGCGCCAGATGACGACCGCGAATGCGATCAACGAAGCGAGCCGCTGCCCCAACGTGACGAGCTGGACCCATACGGACGGCCAGGGGAATACCCAGAAGGCGATCTCCGATGTTGAGGGCCTGGCGGCGCGCGGCGTCAACGCGATCGTGGTTTTCCCCGACGCCGGCCCGGTCATGCTGCCGGCCATTCGCGACGCCTACAAGCAGGGGAGTGCCGTGGTGCCCTTCCGCGCCAAGGTGGGCGGCAAGGAGGGTGTCGATTACACCGTCTTCGTCGGCACGAATTTCTATGATCATGGCGTGATCTGGGGCAACTGGCTGGTCAAGGCGCTGAACGGTAAGGGCAACATCGCCTATCTGGGCGGCCCGCCGGGCACCAGCGAGAGCACCGAGAAATCCAAGGGCCTGCACGACGCGTTCAAGGACCATCCGGGGATCAAGTGGATCGGCCAGGAGCCCTTCGAGGTGACGAATTGGGATCCGAGCCTGATCGCGAAGGCCGAGGGCGCGCTGATCGCGCGGTATCCGCAAATTGACGGCATCATCGGCGATCTCTCCATCCCGATTCTGACGTCAGGCGCCTTCCCGCGCGCCGGACGCGATCTGCCGCTGGTGGCGGGTGAGGACGCCAACGGCTTCGGCTGCGAATGGGAGAAGCTGCACGCGAATGGCGCGAAGTCCTCGTTCCAGTTCACGACGACCAGCGCGGAGCAGTGGAACGTTCGGCTCGCCATCCAATGGGCGATCGCATCGGCGGCTGGCGGGAAGGTGGATCAGCCTCTCGTGGTCGTCGACACCAAGGGCGGCAAGCATGTCGTTGCAAAGCCCGGGGACAAGATCGTGACGAACTTCACGATGGATGATTCCCTCAAGGGCGTCGTGTTCTGCAACCCGAACCTGCCGGCATCGGCTGGCAATGGCAGCAGCCTCACCGTCGAGCAGACGCTGGGGGCGCTTAAGGGCGGTCTCTGACAATCGAAACCGGCGCAAGGAGGGGACCTTCCCTCCTTGCGTGCCTATCATCCGGCTTGACGCGACGGGACGGGCCTTTCGCCAGAGGAAGCAATCGTGACTGTGATTGAGCGATCGCCCGTTACGGGCCAGATCTCCGCGACCGGAGCCGTTCCTCTACGGTTGGAACACGTTTGGAAGCGCTTCCTGGGTGTCGTCGCCGTCAAGGACGTTTCCTTCGCGGCGGCGGCCGGTGAGGTCCATGCGCTTCTGGGCGAAAACGGCGCTGGCAAATCCACCCTGATGGGGATTTGCGCGGGGAACCTGCGCCCCGACGGCGGCACGATCGAGATCCAAGGCGAAATCGTGGAGCGACTGACGGCCGGGCAAGCGCGCGACCTCGGCCTCGCGATCGTCCATCAGCACCCCGCGGTGCTTCCAGACCTCACCGTGGCGGAGAACATGATTCTCGCCGTGCCGCCAAGGCTGCGGCAGGGCGGCGCTGGCAGCCTGGAATGGGTCGCCAACCAGCTCGAACGCGTCGGCTGTCTGGTCCATCCGAAGACGCGGATGATCGACGTCGATATTGCGCAGCGCCAGCTCATCGAACTCGCCAAGGCGCTCGCGATCGAGCCGAAGGTGCTCATTCTCGACGAGCCGACGGCGGCGCTGACAGCTGATCTCGTTGACCTGTTGTTCGAGCAGGTGCGGGCGGCGGCCGCTCGGGGCGCCGCCATCATCTACATATCGCACCGGCTGCAAGAAATTCGTCAGATCGCAGATCGTGTCACCATCATGCGGGACGGCGAGGTGAAGGGCCACGCGCGGGTCAACGAGATTTCGGACGAAGAGATTCTTCAGCTCATCATCGGCAGGACCCTGACGAGCGCCTATCCGCCAAAGGGTTCCGGGGTGGCGGAGGGGCGCCGCAGCCTCTCGGTCACCAACCTGTCCGGGCGTAACTTCCACGATGTGAGCATGGCCGCTTCGGGCGGCGAAATCGTCGGCATCGCCGGGATTACGGGCAACGGGCAAAGCGAATTCCTGAGCGCGCTGGCCGGGCTGGTCAGTGCGTCCGGCGAGGTGATGCTTGGGGGTACGTCCCTGCGGCTCGGGCATCCGGAGGCGGCTCATAAGGCGGGAATCAGCTATCTTTCCTCCGACCGGCAGAAGGAGGGGCTCTTCATGAGCCTCTCGGTGCGCGAGAACGCGGCGCTTTCGGCGCTGTCACGCTTTGCCCGTTTTGGCGTGATTCGGCGCCAGGCCGAATATGCGGGGGTCGAGGAACAGCGCGAGGATCTCGGTATCCGGACACCCACAGTTGATACCAATGTGGCGAGCCTTTCGGGCGGCAACCAACAGAAGGTCATTCTGGCGCGTGCGCTGCTTGCCCAAGCCTCGCTTGTGCTGGCGGAGGAGCCGACGGCGGGTGTCGATGTGGGCGCGCGTGCCGAGATCTATCGCATCCTGAGGGAGGTCTCCAACAGCGGGACGCCCGTCGTCATTGTGTCTTCCGACGTGCTGGAGCTTGAGGGTCTCTGCGACCGCGTTCTCGTCTTTTCGCGCGGCCATGTTGTCGGCGAGCTGTCCGGTCGCGATGTGACGGAGGAGAAGATCGGCCGCGTCATGGTGAATGCCACGACGCACCGGAAGTCGGATCAGACGGTCAGGCGGCGGGCCCGTGAAGGCTCCCCGACATTGGGCGCCCGGCTGCGCCAGTTCGCGGCCGGTGACTATGCGCCGAGCCTGGTCTTGGCGGTTCTGATCCTGATCCTCGGTGTGCTCACGGCCAGCCACAACATGCGCTTCGTCTCGTCCTTCAACGTGGGGAAGATGCTGTTGCTCTGCACGGCGCTGTCCTTTGTCGGGCTCGGCCAGATGTGCGCCGTGTTCACTGGCGGCATCGATCTTTCCGTCGGGCCGCTGGTCGGGCTCAGCGTGGTCATCGCGTCGTTTTTCTTCGGCGACGGGGCGCCAGCCTGGATCCTTGTCGTCGGCCTTCTCGCCATGTTCGGAGCGGGGGCGGTGGTGGGCCTCTCCAACGGCTCTCTCGTGCGGTTCGGAAACTTCACCTCGGTCGCCGCGACCCTCGGTGTCTACATCATCATCCAGGGCATCTCGGTGCTGCTGCGGCCTTATCCCGGAGGGGCCATAAGCTCGGGCGTGATATCGGTGATCCAGACGGACATCCACGGCATCCCAATCGCCTTCCTCCTGGCAATCCTCCTGGCGATCGCCCTCGAAGTGGCGCTTCGTTACACTCGTTGGGGTCTCAGCCTGCGCGCCGTGGGTTCGAACGAGCAGGCCGCCTCGCGCATCGGCGTGAGAACGAACTGGTCGATCGTGGGCGCCTATGTGGCGTGCTGCCTGCTGACGATCCTGGGCGGCATCATGGTGATGGCCCAGCTCGGCATTGGCGATCCGAACCAAGGTATAGGGTACACGCTGAGCAGCGTCGCCGTCGTGGTGCTGGGCGGGGCGAGCCTGTTCGGGGGCAGGGGTTCCTTCATCGGCGTGCTGTTTGGAGCGCTGCTGATCCAGGAGATCAATTCGGCGACATCCTTCCTCGGCCTCTCCCAGGCGTGGCAATACTGGTTCATCGGCTTTCTTACGCTGGGCGCCGTGGCGATCTATTCGCAGGCCCGCCGGGCGCCGGTGGAAACCTAAGCCTCCGCGAGCCGTGCGAGGTCCATTTCTGGGCGATTGGCCCGAGGCCCGTGCCGTCACTCCTTTTATTTTGAACGCTGGCTGATCTCCGCCTTTTGGCGGGGAGAGGGATGAAGTCAGCCGTTTTGCGGCTATTGTGCCCTGCGGCATAAACAAGATTATGCGCCCGGACTGCCGTGCCCTTCCTGCTCGATCTGCGACGCGCGGGTTTGGGGGGTGCGCCCTATTCCGAGGACTCTATGGCTGAGGATTCACGCTATAACCGCGTACGGATTGATGACGCATGCGGCCGGCATCCGCATGCTAAGTCGGCCGGCCAGCGTATATCGAGCGAATTTTAGTCGGGGAAATTGAACTGCTTGGCATCAACCACCAAACTATTTCCCTAAACGAGGGCTTTTATGGCTGACCGCTCAACCACGCGCCGACTTTTTAAAAATATCGCCTCAATCACAGTCTTCCAGGCGAGCGGTTACATTCTAGCAATGTTGAACGTGCCTTACCTCACCCGTGTTTTGGGTGTGGCGGATTACGGCGTACTCGCCTTCACGATGAGCGTGAATGCTTATCTTTGGCTGGTGATGGATTGGGGTTTTTCGCTCGGCGCGACGCGGGATATCGCCCAGGCTCAAGGTGATGAGAATAAGATCCGTGAGATCTTCTGGCGGACCATGACGGCGAAGGCCATTCTGTCAGTGGTGGCATTGGTGGCGCTGGTCGGTGTCGCCGCTCTCGATAAAGTTCCTGATGTATTCTACATTATCTTCCTGCCTGGCGCGCTGAACATATTGAGCGCGATTCTGACCGTGGACTGGCTGGTCCAGGGCCTTCAGCGCATGGGGCTTTTCACGCTCTATTCCATCGGCGGGCGAGCCTTCGTTGTCGCCATGACGTTCATTCTGGTCCACGGTCCGCAAGACACCTGGATCGCCTGCTGTTTGCAAACCTTCGGCAGCCTGGTCGCAAGCTCCGCGAGCTTCATGATTGTCCGGCGGTACTTCAAGATGGGCCGGCCCGTTTTCCCGTTCCGTTTGGCGGCCCGGCAAATCTGGGATTACCGTCACTACTTTCTGTCGCAGAGTAGCTGGATTGCCTATTCGACGGCGGCGCCGCTGTTGCTCACGATCGTCTCGGGCTCGGTAGCGGTCGGCCTTTTCGCCGGAGCAGAGCGCATCACCCGCGTCGCCATGTCGATGATCTATCCGCTCAGCACCGCGATCTATCCTCACGTGAACGCGTTGGTCTCCGAATCGCGGGAAGCGGCGGCCAATGTGGCTGGCTTGCTGCTGGCCGCCCAAGTGCTTTTCGGCTTGGCGCTGTCGGCGTTCTTCCTCTTGGCTGCCAGGCCGATCGCCGTCCTGGTGCTGGGCTCCCGGTTCAGTGCCGCCGCCGAGGTGCTTCGTTGCCTCGCGGTTTTGCCGCTCCTCACCGGCGTCGGCAGCACTCTGTCGAGACAGTTCATGATCCCGCTCGGCTATCGCCAAGCCGTCTCCCGGATCACGCTTACCTGCACCGCGATCTACCTGGTGTTGTTGTTTCTGCTCGGACGCGAGGTCGGTGCTCTGGGTGCCGCCATAGCTTTGATCACCACGGAGGTTCTCGTCACGCTCGGCTGCGTCGCGTTCCTCGTCCGGCGGGAACGCGAGTTCACGACTAACGCATGCCTCGCGGTGCTGAGTGCGCCCACGCGTTTCATGCAACTCTACACGGGCTGGAGAGGCCGCTTGCGATCCAGCTAGGCCTCAAAGCCACTGCACAGGCAATTCAGCCTGCAATAGTGGTAAGCCACTACTACTTCGGACGACTTTCTCTTCACTAACAACGCCGTTACCCACAACGCTACAAGTTGTGGTGTGCCGGAATGAAGGTCGAAAACCTTTCTACTTTTGAAGCGGGCTCGTTGTTCGAGACTGATCTGGTCATCGTGGGCGGAGGACCTGCGGGCCTCACAATCGCACGCGAGTTTTTTGGCACGCCGGTCAGGGTTCTCATCCTCGAAAGCGGTCTGCTCGATCAGACGCCGGATCATGCGGTACTTGCCGAACTCGAAAGCGTCGGGGAGCCTCGTACAGAGGCTCAGAGGGACAAGCGCCTGGCCTTCCACGGCGCGAGCGCCGCCACCTGGTCGCATGAGGGGCAGCCCTACGGTGTCCGCTGCCGGGCGTTGGGCGGCTCAAGCCATGCCTGGGCCGGTAAGTCGGCGCCTTTCGATCGCATCGATTTCGCCGAGCGCTCCTGGATCCCCAACTCGGGCTGGCCAATCGAGCGTGACAGCCTGCAGCCGTATCTGGATCGCGCGACACATATCATGAACCTCGGCCTCAAGCAGCCGGAACCGAGGTTCGACTCCGAAAGGCTCCAATCCTTCTATTGGCAATTCGCGCGGTCGCGTCTTGACCACCTCGATATCATGCGTTTCGGCCCGGAATTCGTGACCTTCGAGGCGGAGAATGTCCGGGTACTTCTGAATGCCACCGCGACACGCATCGACCTCGCCGAAGATGGTGGCAGCTTCAGTGAAATCGAGATCTCGACCCTCGACGGCGTGCGCTCGCGGGTGAAGGCGAAGGCCGCGGTGATCGCCGCCAGCGGCATCGAAAATCCCCGTCTTCTGC
Source organism: Acidisoma sp. L85 (assembly GCF_009765865.1). Classification (GTDB taxonomy): domain Bacteria; phylum Pseudomonadota; class Alphaproteobacteria; order Acetobacterales; family Acetobacteraceae; genus Acidisoma. The sequence goes on along the minus strand of NZ_LMUQ01000024.1, from coordinate 24,470 downwards.
TGGCGTCCAATACGGTTCATGCCAATGGCATCGGCAACACGTATGACCAGGTGGGGCGTTTTCTGATGGACCATCCTGGTGCGCGGGTCGGGCGGTTCAGCCCCGAAACCATGGCGCCGATCGTCAAGAAATTCGGCTTCTACGGCGTCAAGAGTGATGGGCGCATGGACATGTTCATGCACGGCCTCGCTTTGACCCCCGCCGTTCAGGAGCAGGAAGAGCTGCCCAACTCCGCGATCTACTTCATGATGGAACGCTCCCCCGACGATCCTTGGGACGCGCTGAAGCGGCTGCTTCGACGGAAGAGCGACAAACCGTTTCAAGATCTGCTGTCTCTCACCTCGGGCGGCGGGCTGCTGGTAAAGGGCGCCGGCATGAAGGTGCTTGCCAGCGACGCGACGCCAAAGGCGCTTAAGGATCTCATCGTCAATACGGCGATTCGCTACAATCCGAATTTCGTCGCCGAGGAATTTCAGAACGGCGGCGTGCCGCACAAGCTCACCGGGATCTCGATCGACGCGATAACCGAGCAGCGTCCCAATCCCGACAGCCGCGTCATGCTCTCTGGCACGACCGACCGGCTTGGCGTTCCGAAGGCGAAGGTGGATTGGCGGATCGGTGACCATGATCGCCGAGGGCTGGTGCGGATCGCTCAGCTTGCTCAGGAGATCTTCCCTCAGGCTGGCCTCCCGAGGCCGGAGCTGGAGCCCTGGATTACCGAGAACCGTGCCGACGACAGCGTCATCATCGACATGGCACACACGCTCGGTGCCACGCGGATGTCGGACGATCCAAGGTCCGGGGTGGTGGACAAGAACTGCCAGGTGCATGGCGTCCACGGCCTGTACATCGCTGGCGGCTCGACCTTCCCGACCAGCGGCCACGCCAATCCGACACTGATGATTCTATCGCTTGCAATTCGCCTCGCGGACACGATCAAGTTACAGCTTCTCCGTCCCTAGGAGACTGCAATGGCTAAGGTCCTTGTCACAGGAGCGACGGGGAGGAGCGGCGGCCACGTTATCTCGAGCCTCGTGGGGCGAGGGCACGAGGTCCACGGCCTCTACCGAAGCGCTCCCGGCGCGAATTCCGCCGTAATCTGGCACCAAGTGGACCTGAGCCAGCCCGAGGCCCTCGCGCCCATTCTCGACAACTGCGACGCCGTCATTCACCTGGCGGCGGAGCTGCGCGACCAGCGCGTGATGGATGCGGTCAATGTCGAGGCGACCCGGCGGCTCGTCGCCTTGTCCGAGGAACGCGGCATCCGTTATTTCGGTCATGCGAGTTCGATCGTGATCTACGGATCACCCCGCACGAGATTGGTGGACGAGCAAACGCCTCGCCTCGACCCCTCCGCCCCCATGACCAAACAATATTACGCCGAGCCCTATATGCTCGACTATGCCCGGACCAAGGCTGCCGGGGAGGCCGCCATCGAAGCACTGGCGCCGAGGATGACCGTCGATTTCTACCGGCCGGGCGTGGTCACGGAGGATGCCGATCTGCTGAACGCCGGGAATTGGAGCAAGGCGCGGAAGACCTTCGCCGCCTATCGCCGCAACCAGTTCATCACCGCGTTCGATACGGCCGCCGCCATTACGCATCTGATGGAGCGCGGCCTCTCGGTTTCGCCAGCACCGCGAAAGACGATCGAGGCATACAACATCGTCGACGATGATGGGGGCACCTATCGCTCGCTGCTCGCCAATGCCTATCGAGCGACCGGGGACGATCGCTTCAAGGTGTCACTGGATGTCCCCGTGTTGCTCGATATGGGGAAGGATTTCGCGCGCTACCGCAACCCGGGGATCCGCTTTCCGCTCGGGATGCTCAAGCTCTCTGGCACCAAGCTGCGCGCCGCGGGCTTCGTCTTTCCTGTCGGCATCAACCGCGCCATCGATGCGGCGATCGCGCGTCTCGGATCAAAGACAGGCTAAGACGCTGTCTGCGAGTAGCCTGTGCCGGCCCTCAACACGGCTTGCCCCGGCAGGCTTGCGCTGCGGAGACCGAGGAGGCGCGGTTCGATCGACATGCGCGCGAGCACGCCCACCACGCAGCCGAGCTGAAGGAAAAACGCGAGCGAGGTTATCATCGGTCCCGAGATCAAGGCCGCGCCGAATTGGCCGCACATCGAGGCGGTGAAGCCCGCGGCCAGCACCTGCCCGGGATGGGTTGGTGAGGCGACGCGTGCCCGCCGGCTGAGGCGGTAGAGACCCCAGATAAGCCAGGACACCATCACCAGCCCGAACACGCCGCCATTCGCGAGGAGGCCGGGTATCAGACTGGAACTGCGATAGCTTCCCCAGCCGACCCCCAGCCCGTCGGAAGCCGCCAGAGCTTCGATCGCACCGGAGTCGAGGCTTGACCGTGCCTCATAGGAGTCGCTGTCGCCCTTGGTCAGCGTCGCGGTGACGACGGTGTCTACCGAGTCGATCAGACCGGGCTTGATCACGAAAAGCGGCCCGAGCACCAGCACCGCACCGATTAGCAAGACCCCCATGGTCCTGAATGCCCGTTTCAGCGAGCTGAGATCGCCACCCACCGAGGCCAACCCCAGGACCAGCGGAAGGCCGACGACGAGCGTGACGATTCCGGTCGTCGATGTCGAAAGCAGCACGCAGAGGATCGACAGGGCCAGCAGCAGATTGGGCTTCATAAGCCGGTATCCGCGAATGGACAGCCACAAGCAGCACAGGGCTACGCCGGACAGGTAGAAGGCCAGCGCCGCGGGCTCAGAGAACGGCCCCTGCATCCGCGGAACCGCGCCGAAGCTTTGCGTCACGATGGCGAAGCCGGGGTTGGAGTGCAGGAGATCCTCGGGATACCAAATCCCGCCAAGACGATTGGCGAACTGCCAGAAAACCAGCGCGACCACGATATAGCCGCCGAACATATATCCCGCGATGATGCGCTCGTAAGGCACCGAGCCGCGCGTGACATAAATCGCCGCCGTCAGGGCGAAGAGAACGTTCATGCCCAGGTACAGCACTTGCGTGATATTGCCGAAGGTGAATTCAAGCGGCACGAGCGCGCCGAAAGCCAGCGGATCCGGCTTCTGCGGCGAAACGAAGATGCGGCCGGCGAAGGTATCCGGCAGCAGCCAGGCCGAGATAACCGCGTAGACCAGTAGCAACAGCAAAGGGGCCATGGCGCGGAACACGGTGCCCTCACCCGGGTAGCGCATGCCAAGCGCGTATTGGGAGATGATATAGATGATAAAGAGCAGGCCCGGCACCATGGCCGGCTGCAGGCCGAAGCTGCCAAAGGTCAGCGCCGAAGCCGCTTCGAACACGGCCGATAGCAGTGCCAGCTGCAGAAGCCGCACCGGGTTGTAAGCCCAGAGCAAGCTGAGCGGTATCAGAACGATGCCGAGCTGCGTTATCTGCATGGTGTGGTAATTTGCCTCACGAGGGGTACGCGATCCCAGGCCGCGCCGCAGTCAGCCAAGTCCAGCGGCTACTATACGCTGATGCCACAGTCCGGGCGACGCCCATTGTGCTCAGCCCGGCCGTGCTGTCCGCTCGCGCGCCGGACCGGGCCGCGGAACGAGGTGTATGGCGTCTTCCATGGCCCCTCATGCACAGTCACGCCGGTCCAAGGCAAGTGAATCCCTGTCTGCATTTGCTATTCAGAAGGTATTACGCTTCAATACTCAGATTAGCCAAGGTCGAAAAGGCGGAGGACCAAGGTGGGCACTCCGCATCAATTTGAATAGGAAGTGACTTGAGGAAGCGCGTTATGACGAGGCCCGCCCGGAGTTTCGACGTCGCCAACCTTCGCGGCGAGGCCGCAAAACGTATCCGGCTGGTAACGCTCGCAATCGATGGTGGAAAATTAGCTATCTTGCATCTTCATCTACCGAATCAGGTCAATGGTTCAAACACGCTCGGGCTGCTATCGTATTTTCGGGATTATAAATTGGGTATTAGGATATGTTGGATCACGCGCCGATTTTTGAGCAAGAGTGGTGGTATCAGGCTGCAACAGACGGAAAATGGAAGCAAGTCGAATACAATGACGGGAAGAATCTCACAGCAAAGCTGATTTTCGCGGAACATAGGTATCGGGGCCTAACGGTCATCGGCATGCCGACGCTCGCGCGTGTGATGCAACCAATTATTCATCTTGGGGCGGCCAAGCCGAAAGAGGATCTTTCCTACAGCGTGAAAGCGCTCAAAGGATTGGCTGATCTGTTGCCGAAACATGATCAGTTTAAATATAGCCTCCCGCCCGACTCGAAGATGGACATCGCCTTCTGTCTTGCCGGATACACTGTATCCGCGAACTATACCTTTCGCACCGATCCCAGCGGTGGCCATGATCCCTGGGTAGAGATGGATCAGAAGGTTCGCTACAATATCAAGACCGGCTCCAAACGCATGGGCGTCGAATTTCACGACGACATTGCCCGGTACATAAAGCTGTCGAGCCTGTTCATTAAAGACAGGGCATTCACCGACATCGTCGATTACGGCGCCATCACCCGGATCTGGGAAGCTTGCTTTAGCCGGAAACAGGCCACGATCCTGTCCTGCGTTGATGCCCAGGGGCAGGACATCGCGAGTGCGATACTGATTTGGGACAACCGCCACCTCTACTACTGGCTGAATTGCCGCAACCCGGAATCGAACGACTACACGGCGAATAGTGTTCTGATCTGGAACGCGGTTGAATTTGCGCAAAAGGCGGGTCTGATTTTCGACATGGATGGCTATGCCACTCCGAATGCGGGAATTTTCCTCTCGCGCTTCGGTTTGCTGCCCCATCGCCGCTTTGACGTTTCGATGATCAAGAGCGCGGCGCGTTTGAAGACGGCGTTCTCGTCTCACCTGGTCGAGATGGTCGGGCCGAAGCTCCGGAAGCAACTGCTGACGGCGAGAAACGTCATCCGGCCGCCGAAACAGCGCTTCGCCTTGCCGAACGTGGCGACCTGAGGGTCGTGCCGGGGGTCGCGCTCGGCCTGATGGGACCCCATGGAAAACGGAAGCTCCTCTCCTCGCACCGCAGTAGGTTGCGGCGGCGGGGAGAGGAGCTTCCGGTTTAGATGCGGGATGTCTTTGGTTTGAACCGGCCTCAACCCACCACGTCATGCTCGGCGCAGGCCGGGCATCCACGCCTTCCTCCCTCGACGAAGGCAAGGCGTGGATGGCACGGGGTGCCCCGCACGCCTTCGCGTGCCATGACGGATCGTTGGAGCACGGTTCAAGTTAGAGCCGTCGCGCTTTAGATGCTCAGAGAGCTTCGCGCAGCCGCCATGGGATCATCAAAAGGCGGGCATCTCAGACAGTCTCAGCCGGTCCAGCACCGCCTTCGCTTCCCCAGTCCGATTGAAGGTCGCGTGGTAGTTGCGCGCCGCTATCCGTGCCGCCGCGAGTTTTTGCTCGTTGCCGAGTAGGTTGGCGACACTCGCCTCGCTGATCGGGAAGACGGCTTGCTCGTAACCCGGCGGAAGGCCGTCGAAAGCCTGTTTCGAGGCAAAGGCTGGAATCCCGGCCTCCAGGGCCGCCATGATCTTCATCTTCAGCCCGGTGCCATCGACCGGCGAAAGAGCCGCCTTGCTGCGGGCATAGATATCGGCAGGGCGCTCCACATAGCCCAATAGGCTGACATTGGGGAACCGCTCCGCCGCGGCGATGACATCCGGGTCATTGCAGACAAGGCCGCAGACCGCGATCTTGTAGCGCGACAGCCAGCTTCCGTGTTTCTCCAACATGTCACAGAAGCCGCGCGCATTCATGCTGTAGCCGGACCCCACGAAGACCAGATCGATGTCGGGCACAGCCCGCTCGACTTCCTCGGCGAGGATACGCGGCGCGGCCCAGGATGACACGTAGAAGACATCGTCCCCGTTCAGCATCATCCGGAAGAAGGCCGCCTCGGGTGGCGAAATCGCGATGACGGAGCTCGCGGTTTGCAGCGCCGCGATTTCGCCCCTGAGCTTGCGCAGGGATGTCGTCGAGACCGAGCTCGAATTCGTGAGTTTCGCCCATTTGGCGAAGTTGATGTCATGCGTGTCCACTAGGCAGCGTGCGGGATCGACCCCGTTGAGCTGGTTGAGCCCATGGGCGTAGTTCACGAAAACAGCTTGTGACTCGGATTTCAGCCTGTCGAATTCGGGGCTCCAGCCATGGACCGAGAGACGAAGAAGGCGATCCGCCGAGCCGGGGAAAACCGAGATGAGGAGATTCTTGACCCGTGTGAGGATTTTGAGCTTCGACGTATAGGGTTCCAGCACCAGCTCGACATTGGGCCAGCGCTTCCGGAACGCAGCGATATTGGCCGGTGTCCAGGGGAAGTCGGGGTGGTTGTCGTAGGAATAGACCGCGACGTCCTTGTATGTCTCGCTCAGCCGGTCAACCAGCGAGCAGACGCGCGCGTGACACCCATCCGATTCAGGCGTGAAGGCGCCGTAGAAGTAGACCGTGACCTTTGTGCGATTCATCGGTTCGTTTCTCTCAAAGCTCACTCGAATACGGGACGATCGGCCGTTTTCGTCGCTGGCGAGCCAGTATCCTTGCGACGGGTTCGAGAGGGTTCCGCGGATGTCCGCGCGCGTCTCTCATAGGGACGACGATACCGGAACGGGGCATGCGGCTCAATGCCACCAAATGTGGGGGGCATATGAACGAAGTCATGATGCCGGCGGCTCGTAAAATGACGGATTATACATAATGCAGTCGACTTCATTTAAGTCGGGGAAATGTCCGGCATTGTTCGGAACGAGGGCGGAGAGTCTGAAGCCAGCGTTTTTGTAGAATTCGAGAACCTCCGCGAAACCGGGCTGGTCCTTGTACAGGTTGGTCAGGGCAAGTTCACTTTGAAGGCCGGCAAATCGGACCAGGTAGGGTCCTGCGCCCTTGGCGACAGCGACATCGTGACCTTGCGTGTCCATCTTCAAAAATGGACGGCTGAACTTGTATTTCGCGTGCAAAGCTGGGAACACGGTGTCAAGTGTCTGCGTTGTGACATCGATCCGCCGCTCCACCGCATTTAGTTCGACGAAAGTTGCGACACCAGTGTGGTCTGGTTCGTGCAATGAGCTGAACTGCGAGCTCTTCATGACGTTGAAGGTCAGTGGGCGACTGATCTCGTCAAGAGCCAGTTCTTCGACGACCCATTTGTCGTCACCGCGTGCCGCGTTCCGCAAAACCTGAGCGACGTCGGGGTTGGGTTCGAAGGAGACGATCAGACCCTTGAAACCGATTTCCCGCAGCCGCGCCGCGTATTGGCCGATATTCGCGCCGACGTCGAACACACAATCGATCCGAAAGACCGCCAGGAAACGTTCGAGCTGTTCAGGCTCTATAAGCTCCCAGGCCGCGCCTTTGCGCGTGAAAGTGACGCCCAGGGGCTTGCTCAGAACCTCTACGATTTGCCGTTTCCAGCTGGCCATTGGCGCCCCAGACAGTTTATTGAGATCAATCAATAGGTTAAACGGCTAATGTAACTGATGCATTTCGATGCACTCAAATTCGCTAGGAGCCTAATATATTTGAAATCGTAACATTCCGCCACCTCATCGTCAAGTCAAGCGGGTTGCTTCCGCGAAGAGCTTGAGAGGTGAACCATGCGCTTCCAGCTTTCCCGAAGCTTTCGCTGCACAGGCAGCTCGAAACCGCGGAAAACGACAAGCGAGAGGGCTATCAAGATGCCGCCGTAGACTAGGAGGAAGACATCGGAGTTCTCGGTTTTGAGAGACAGGAAACCCCGCATGATGGCGAGCGCGAAGATGAGCTGAAGCGGGAAATGCAAAAGATAACTCGAATAGGAAATCTCGCCCAGCCACGAAAGGTAGCGGTATCTGAAGGTCGTTGTCGCTGTGGTTTCGTGCATGGCCAAAAGCAGGATGGTCAATGGGAACAGGATGTAGGCCACGCTCAATCTCAGCGCGATGCCATTGACCGGCAGGATGAATCTCGCGAAATCGCCATGCGCCATCAGCGGGGCGTAATTGCCCGCCAGGACGGCGAGCCAGCCGGCCACGCAGGCGAACATCGTCATCAAGAAGATCTTCGGCCGGTGAACCGAGTTGCGCACCCGCAGGAAAAGATAATACACCAACCCGCCCTCGAAGAAGCCGCAGATGCCCATCGCGATGTTCTGGTGCTTCGAGTAAATGAACAGCCCGAGCAGGAAGATCACGAATGGAACCAACGCGTATCTGAGCAGGCCGAACCAGGCCACGGCGCAGAACAGGCCGTACATGATCAGCTCTATGGTGATTGACCAGGTCGGCCCATTGAAGGATGCACCTGCACCATTGGACTGAAAAAACAGCAAACCCCGCAGGAAATGCGAGAGGTCATTGGCGCCGTATATGAAAAACTGCCCGGTTTCGCGACGGAACGTTAGCTCAAGCGCGGCGACGACCAGCAGTGTCACGAGATGCAGCGGATAGAGCCGGGTGATTCGCAGCACCCAAAAATCGATCACCGACAAGGACCTGTCCCCAAGCCTGTCCGCGTAGAGCCAGAAAAATATGAAACCGGAGATCAGGAAAAAGAGATCAACAGCGATGTAGCCGCTCGAATAGAACAAACTCAGGGCCCAAAAGAACGGCTGATGGGAGTGATCCAGCGGTGGCGCGGTGTTCGACCAGGTCAGTTGGTGTGTGCCGAGCAATTGGAAATGCTGCCAGTGCCACAGAACAACGGCGAGCGCCGCGAGACCGCGCAGGGCGTCCAAAGCATGAAGTCTAACTCTGGTCTCTGGCAAGATAATCCCCAATAGGTAGGCGGCCGTTAGTGCTTGGACCGAAGTCGCGGTATGTTCGGGCGCAATAACCAATCTCGATTGTAAGTTGTCGTCGGTCAACGTAGTGGAAATCGGGAGATGATCTCATCCCTTCGAACAGTTGCTGTGAGCTGTAGCAAAGACGGGGGATTCGCCGCAGGGATGATCGGCGTCACCCGTTTGCGTGGCGCGACTACGAATCCTCGCCTTCCGGCCACTGTCGGGGTTCAAACCCTGTCCATCGCGGGGGGTGAGAGCAAAGGCACTATTCCGGCAGGCGTCTCAACGCGGCGAAGGCCATGAGATCGGTGGGGCCGAAGGACAGTGATCGAGGCGACGGTGCCAAGGGCACCCGCCGGCGGCCGCGATGCTGCCGCGCAGATCGACTGCCTTGACAGCGAACGTTGAGCATCGATTTCTCGCTCCAGAGCAGCGAATCAAAAGATTTGCCTTCGGGAAACCTCAGCTTTTGGAGAAGAATCGACCAAATATCAAAGAGTTGCCCTGTAACCTGATCGCCCTACCTCACATTGAGGAAACTCGTTCCGAGGAACAACAATGAGTAGGCATCTCGGTGACTGTCAGGTATCAACTCATTCGTCTTGATGACTAAGGATGATTCAAAATCATGGGCTCTCCGCGGGCGCGGCCGACCGGACTTGATGTATGGAGACTAGTCCATGGCGAGGGCGGCTCGATGAAAAAGGCTGCGGCGACGCTGGGCATTTCGGTCAGCGAAGCTTACGAATATTTGGCTGACGAACGGCTGCGACGAGACATCTTGGCCCATAGGCAAGCGGCGAGCACGTCGATCCTTCCTCCTCGGAGGTAGGGCGTAAGGGCCCGTCACTTTTCCAGCGACGGCGCCTCCACGACCGCGATGCGGACCACATCCCGAACGCTTCGGCCTCCGCGGCGATCCCCCGGCACCACAACACGGAGATGATCCGGCCCGAGCGGCTTACCATCCAGCCGCTCCGCCAGGAGGATCTGTTTACCCTCGAATTCCGGCGCGATCTCTCCGGCTCCGAATACGGCGGTATATCCGTCGCTCCCGGTCACGAGAATGGTCTCGCTGACCTGCTTGTGGGGTTTCTTCGGATCGACGGCTTCCGCATTTTCGAGGATCGTCCACAGCAGAGGGCCTTCGAAGGTGCCTCGAAGTGCTCCGTTCATCGTCCCGATCGAAACGCCGACTTTGATCGCGGGAAGCCGCGCGAGAGTCTCCGCCGAGAAATCGACAGCGACGCCAGGCCCCGTGACGATTACTGTTCCAGTCTGGGCCGATGCCTCGGCGCACCAGGCGGAATCGAGCGCTCCGCAGGCTAGAATAGTCATGCTAGCGAGCGTGAGGGCGAGACGATCACGCAGATAATTCATTCGGCGGCTCCTTGATCTGGCCATGGCAGAACGACCAATCCAGTGCAGGCAAATTGATCCACGATGCTCGCCGGAACCGCGTCATCGAAAATCAATATCAAGAAATCCTCATCATGGCCGCTGCCGGGAGGCGCCTCGACAATCGGGTAGAAGGTGTGATGAACGGCTTGGATGATCACAGGCGCCTTGTGTGCGTCAAAGCTCAGTCGACCTTTTAGCCGGAGAAGCCGCGGACCAAACTCATTCAAAACGTCGTTGATCAAGGTTTGGAAAGCAGTCCAGGTTAGCGGACGTTCCGGCCGTAAAACGAGCGTTGTCGTTCCTGCCAGATGGTCCGAGCCACTGTCGCAGGATATCGAAGGGGGCAACGGCCGACTGGCTGTTCGGCGGAACAGGTGATCCGGTTCGATCACGGCATCGCTTTGCCGGATGCTCGCCAGCGGGTTCATTGCGATCAATCGATCGTGGAGATCTGAGACCTCGGTAGGCGTTACAAGATCGCATTTTGAAACAGCAATATAGTCCGCGACGCGAATCTGGTTGCGGCACGTCGCCCCTGCGATCTGGCTGGGCGCATATTCGGCATCGACCAGCGTCGTGATGCTCTGCAGCGCGAAGGCATCTGACAACATCGGATGCGACGTGATCGACGCAACCAGAGGAGCTGGCTCCGCCAGTCCAGTGGTCTCGATGAGGATGCGGCCGAAATCGGGGATCGACCCCATCAACCAGGCCCGATGGAGTTCGCGGAGGGTCTGCACAACGTCCTGGCGAATCATGCAGCACAAACAGCCATTCGGCAGCAGAATGACGTTGTCGGTGACAGCCTTGATGAGGTGGTGATCCAGGCCGATTTCGCCGAACTCATTCACGATCACCATCGTATCCGCCATATCGGGATGGCGAAGCAGCCGGGTAATCAGGGTCGTCTTCCCGCTGCCCAGATATCCGGTAACGAGCGCGATCGGCCAGGGCGGGCGCGCATCCGTCATGTTTCGCGAAGGATCAGCCTCGGGGCGATCAGAATGCGTTCCGGCGCTCCGTCGGGCATGGCGATCCGCCGCAACAACAGCCGGGCGGCCTGAATGCCGACCTCGACCGGCAAGGTCGCAACGGTGGTGAGCGCCGGAACGGAACTGGCCGCCTCGGGAATGTCATCGAATCCTATGACGCTCAGGTCCCGTCCGGGTGTCATCCCCCGCCGCCGCAACTCGGCGATTACCCCCAAAGCCAGAAGGTCATTGTGGCAGAGGACGGCGCTCGGCGGTGAGGCGGAAATCAGCGTTTCTCCGATACGGTCGGCGGCCTCGGACCGGGAGGAGGCTCCGGGTGTCACCATACCGGGGCCAAGCCCATGATGGCGAAGCGCCGACAGGAAAGTATCGATGCGCTCTCGTGCGGCGGAGGTATTCTTGGCGCTCGGCATAAGAGCGATATGCCGATGCCCGGCGGCAACGAGATGGTCGATGGCGGCCCATGTGCCGCGCGAGAAATCCGGCGAGACGAAATCGGCGTCGATCCCGGCGATCGACCGCAGGATCTGCACCACGGGAACCCGCCACTCCCGGAGCTGCCTGAGAAGCCAGGGCGAGCTTCCCTCGGCCGCGCTCAAGATGATGCCATCCACGCCTTGTTCCCGGATGCGACGGATGAAACGCTCCTGCCGCTCCGGCCGGTCATTCGAGGTGGCGAGGTAGGTGAGGCGCCCCTCGACATCAAGAACCTCATCGATCCCGGCTGTGAGTTCCGCGTAAAATGGATTGGTTATTTCCGGAACGATGAGCCCGATCGTTCCGGAGGTTCCCGTTCGCAGCCGTGCCGCGCCGCGATTATAGACGTAGCCCACAGTCAGGATCGCGCTCTCGACGCGTTCTCTCGTGGCCGCGGCGACCAATGGGCTTTGACGCAAGACGAGCGAGACCGTGGCGCGCGAAACGCCGGCTTCCGCCGCCACTTCTTTGAGCGTCGCGTCGCGCCGCTCCGCGACAGGGCTGAGTTCGGAGTTCAACGTGCCGACCGGTTCAAAACTCGCGGACCATAGGAAGGCAAGCCGCCACTGTCGACAGAATTTAGATCGATCTAAAATACGTTGACCGCTTTGCCCGCTTTGGGGGAGAGTGGCCGGAAATCGATGCGCCACCTGAAGAGCGCGATGAGGGAGAGAGCGATGCGATTAGGAAATCTGGCTTTGAGTGCCGTCGCGGGTGCCGGGCTCGCTTTGATCTGCCAGGGCGCTTTCGCGGCGGATGACACGGTCGCTGCGGCCAAGGCGGCGGTGGCCCGTTACGCGGGACCGCAAACCGTTTGGCAGGGGCCAACCTCGGCGCCCAAACCGGCAGCGGGCAAGTCCATCGTGTATTTGTCCGGGGATGAGCAGAACGACATTTCGCGCGAATATGGCCTCTACATGAAGCAGGCCGCGGCCAAGCTTGGGTGGAAGCTGACCGTGATCGATGGCAAGGGCAGCCCATCGAACTGGGTCGCCGGTTTCAACCAGGCAATCGCCCTGAATCCAGACGGGATCGCGATCTTCGCGGATGCCAAGAGCCTGCAGGATCCAATCCGCACGGCGGTCGGCCGGAATATTACCGTGATAGGTCTGCACGCGGCCTCACTGCCGGGGCCTCAGCCTGACCTGCACCTTTTCGTGAATATTCAGGAAGACCCACGCGAAATCGGCAAGGCCGAAGCCGACTGGGCTATCGCGGATAGTGACGGCAAGGCCCGCGCCGTGGTTGTCACGCACAACGAGTATCAGATCGCCGCGACGAAATCCGGCCAGACGCGCGACACTTTCCAGGCATGCCCCGGCTGCAAGATGCTCGATTATGTGAATTTCCCGGCGTCTGAGGCCGCTCAGCGGATGCCGCAGCTAACCACGAGCTGGGTTCAGCGTTTCGGCGTTCCGATTTACGTTACATCGGTCGGCGACAATGATCTCGACTTCGCCATTCCCTCTTTGCGCAGCGCCGGCGTTCCTCCCGCACAAGCGAAGCTTATCGGCGCGGACGGCAATCGTTCGGCCTATGAGCGGATTCGCAAGGGCGATCAGTATCAGACGGTGACGGTCTCGGAGCCCATCGAGCTGCAGGCCTATCAGGCGATTGATGAGTTCAACCGGGCCTTCAACAAAGCGCCGCCGAGCGGCTTCGTGCAGCCGCCCTACCTCGTAACGGCGGAGAATGTCGGAACGGAAGGCGGCGACAAGGATATCTTTGTTCCGTCCAATGACTACAAGAACCACTACCTCAAGCTTTGGGGCGTGTCGCCTTGAGCGAAGGCGGCGCCAGACCGGCACAGGAGCAACCGCTTCTCGCGCTGGAAGGCGTCGCCAAGCAATTTACCGGTACGCTCGCCCTTGATGGCGTCGATTTCGACGTTCGCAGGGGCGAGATACACGCCTTGCTCGGCCAGAACGGCGCCGGGAAATCGACGCTGATCAAGATCCTGGCTGGCATCTATCCGCCGACGGCCGGGCTCATACGCTGGAATGGCGAGGTGGTGGATCCGGCATCGGCGCATTTGCCGATTACCTTCATTCACCAGGATCTCGGCCTCGTCGATTTCATGACGGTGGCCGAGAATGTCGCGATCCTGGCTGGCTATCCGAGGCGCCGCGGCATCATCGATTGGCGCGGTGCAGCATCGGCTGCGCGTGAGGCACTGGGACGCATGGATAGCGCGATCGATCCGCAAACGCGGGTTGGCGCGCTTTCGGCAGCCGAGAAATCCATCGTCGCCATTGCCCGTGCGCTCGCCACGCGGTGTGATCTGCTCGTGCTCGACGAGCCGACAGCCGCTCTTCCCGCAGCCGATGTCGATCTTCTGCTCGGCACATTGCAGCGGCTGAAGGCGAGCGGCATTGGTTTGTTGTATGTCACGCACAGGCTCGATGAGGTGTTTCGCATTGCGGATCGGGTGACGGTTCTGCGCGATGGCCGCCGCATTGCGACGCGTGACATCGCCGCGACCTCGCCACCCGGTCTTGTCGATTGGATTGTGGGAGGCGCGCTCGCGCAGACCGAATTCGCGACGGTTCCTTCGTCCGACGAAGTATTGCTGACACTGGATGGTGTGGTCGTCGGTCAGGAAGACGGTTCCGGCTTCGTGGGACCTGTCAGCCTAAATATTCGCAGGGGAGAGACGCTTGGCCTCGTTGGTTTACGGGGCGCCGGCCATCATGCGCTGGGGCGGGCGTTGTTCGGAGCGCTGCGCGTCCATGCAGGCAGCGTGAACTTCAAGGGCCATGCGATCGCGAGCGCAAATTCAGGCGAGGCAATCCGCAGCGGGATCGGTTTCGTGTCGAGCCGCCGTGCCGAGGAAAGCCTCGCCGGCGGGCTGAGCGTGCTGGAGAACCTTTATGTCAACTCGCGTGCCAGGGGCATTTCGCCGTTCCGACCAGTCGGCCGCGCAGGGGAGTTGGAAGCCTGCCGAAAGGCTCTGGCACGCTTCTCGGTGCGGCCTCCCGATCCTACACCCCCAATCGTCACCTTGAGCGGCGGGAACCAGCAGAAGGTCGTGGTCGCGCGCTGGATGGAATCGGATGTCGAGCTTCTCGTTCTTGAGGAACCGACCATCGGCGTCGATGTCGGTTCCAAGGCGGAAATCTATCGGGATCTTGAGCTGGCACATAAGCGGGGCCGCGCCGTTCTCCTGATCTCGTCCGATTTCGAGGAGGTCGAGAAGGTCTGCCACCGCGCGCTTGTCTTCAATCGCGGCCAGGTCACGGCCGAGATCCTGCGCCCCGACATCACCGTCGCGAAGCTCACAGCTCTCGCCGCCGGCCCGGAACCTTCCTCGGAGATTGCCGCTTGAGTCCCCGGGTGCGCGGCTCAGGAGGACGGGCTTTCTCGCAGGCCATCTCCGTTTGGGGCTTGCTGGTTCTGCTGGTTGTGTTGATCGCGGTGTTCTCCGCGCTGAAGCCTGATACCTTCCCGACCTATTTCAATTTCCGTTCGATCATCAACAACAGAGCGATTTCCGCGCTGCTGGCTTTGGCCGTGTTCTTGCCGATGACGGCGAATCATTTCGACCTCTCGGTCGGATTCCTCCTGGGCATCGCTCAGGTTCTGGTAATCGGTCTGCAAGGCCAAGGGCTGAGCTGGCCGGAAGCGGCAGGCGTCGTGCTGCTGCTGGGAGCGCTCGTCGGATTGTGCAACGGCGTGCTGGTCACGGTGGTCGGCATCGACAGCTTTATCGCGACACTCGGAACCGGCACGCTGCTCTATGGATTCAACGAGTGGTACACCGGCGGCCAACAAGTCGTCGCCAGGCTGCCGGAGAGTTTCATCGGCCTGTCCGGCGTTCTCTTCGGCATTCCTCTTCCCGCGATCTATGTCCTCGTCCTCAGCCTCGCATTGTGGATCGTGTTCGAATTCCTCCCGGCGGGCCGGCATCTTTACGTGCTTGGTGCCAATCCCCGTGCGGCCGAACTCAACGGCATCTCCGCCAAGCGCTATGTGACGGTGGCTTTCGTCGCAGCCGGAGTGACCGCCGCCTTCGCGGGCATCGTGCTGCAGTCGCAGCTTCAGGTCGGTCAAAGCTCCGTGGGGCAGGAGTATTTGCTGCCCGCTTTCACCGCGGCACTGCTGGGCGCGACCTCCATCCGTCCGGGCCGCGTCAATGTATGGGGCACCATCCTCGCGGTCGCCGTTCTGGCGGTGACTGTGGCAGGGCTCAACCAGCTGGGCGCGCCATTCTTCGTCGAGCCGATCTTTGATGGCGCCATGCTCATCCTGGCCGTCGGCCTCGCGGTGACCGCCGCGAAGCGACGGGTTAAGCTCAGCGCCGCGACCATTCCCGCCAGCAAGTGAGAAAAGCCTGTGCCTGAACAACGGAATGACGATCCGGATCAAAGCCCGGCTTTAGGCGCGGAATGGTACCCGTCGCGGTGGGGTGCGGAGGATCAGCGCGGCAATGGCAATCTCATGGGTCCGGAGAAGATCCGCGAGGCGCTGACACTTGTTCAACGCAACGAAATCATCCGGCTCGGCCATGAATACGATTCCCGGATTCCCCTCGCGCCCGGCCGTATCTTCGGCCTGCGCATGCCCGGCGGGCCGACCGGCGGACCCCATGGCGGGCGAAGCAAAACCGTGTGGAACGATGAATTCCTCGCGACCGAGATCGGCCAGATCGGCACGCATATGGATGCGCTCGGCCATCTCGGGCGGCAGATCGGCGACAAGGCAGATCACGGCAATATCCGGTTCTACAATGGTAACCCGCTCTCCGAAATCTGGTCGCCCTATGGGCTGACCCGGCTCGGGATCGAGAACGCGCCCATCTTCTTCACCCCTGGCCTATTGCTCGACGTGCAGGGGCTGAAGGGCCGGGTGATGGATCCGGGCGAGGAAATCACACCCGCCGATCTACAGGCTTGCCTTGAACGGCAGGGGCTGGATGGGGCCGCGTTCTCGCCCGGCGACGCTGTCCTGATCAGGACGGGCCATGGCTCGCGTTTCCGCACGGAAGCGGCGACTTTCTACGACGGCGCGCCGGGGCTGGGTCTACCGGCCGCCGAATGGCTTGCGAAGAAGGCGCCCTGCGTGGTGGGCGCGGACAATTTCGCGGTCGATGTTGTGCCGCCCGTGGACCCGGAGGTCTTCCATCCCGTCCACCAGCACCTCATCATGAAACACGGCATCTATCTTCACGAGGGCATGAAGCTTGACGAACTCGCGGAAAAGCAGGCTTGGCGTTTCGCCTATGTCTTCGCGCCGCTGCCGATTGTCGGTGCCACCGGATCACCTGGCACGCCCTTTGCGTTGACGTGAATTGCGCTGGTGTGAAACGACTGCCGAGACGCGACAAGGGAGATCAATGTGAAGCCTCGCCTGCTCCAACTTTGCACGCTGATGCCCTCGACCCAGGCGACGCTCGATGCGCTTTATGAAGTGCATCATTGGCCCGAGCCAGCGCTGCGCGAGGCGTGGCTGCGTGACTACGCCGCGGAAACACGCGCTGTCGTCACCGGCGGTCATGTTGGCATCGATACAGCACTAGCGGCGCGCCTGCCCAATCTCGGCATCGTTGCGATCAACGGTGTGGGTTACGATCGCATCGACTTGGCCGCCGCACGGCAAGCCGGCTTTCGCGTCACCAATACGCCCGACGTGTTGACCGATGATGTCGCGGATCTCGCGATCGGCCTGATGATTGGCGCGATGCGGAATTTCGCGTCCGTCGACCGGCACGTGCGGGATGGTTTATGGCCTCAGTCGCAACCTCCGCTCGCCCGCCGGGCCTCTGGCTTGCGCTACGGCATCGTCGGACTTGGGCGGATCGGCCGAGCGATCGCGGCGCGGCTCGCCGGCTTCGGCGGCAGCATCGCCTATACCGGCCCTACGCCTAAAACCGGCGCCTATGATTATTTTCCCGATGCCACGTCGCTGGCATCGGCCTCCGACGTGCTCTTCGTCGCAACGGCGGCGTCGCCCGCGACCAAGGGCCTCATCAGCCGCGCCGTGCTTGATGCGCTTGGTCCGAACGGCGTGGTGATCAACGTGGCCCGCGGCTCGCTGATCGACGAGAGCGCGATGGTGCAGGCGCTAGTGGAGGGCCGGATCGCCGGAGCAGGGCTCGATGTCTTCGAGGACGAGCCGAAGGTTCCGCAAGCCCTGTTCGCATTGCCGCAGGTGCTTCTCACCCCCCATATCGGCAGCGCCACAACCGAGACGCGAGAGGCGATGGGCCGCCTGATGCTCGACAATCTCGAGGCATTCTTCGCCGGCCGCGCCTTGCCAACTGCCGTCGTCTAGGGCCCGCCCGCCCACCAGTCGCGCGATTTTCTGTGCCGACTCCTGGCAATGCCTTGTATACAGGGCAAGTTTTGCCGCCAGGGAGCGAATGGCATGCGGGCGCAAGCGCAGAGTCTGATCCGGCTCCTGCGGTGGCTGGTACGACACAAGAGGTCGTCATCCACCGAACAGGTGCTGCTCATGACCGGGATGGTGCTCACCCGCACTACCTCCCTGGTTGCAGCCTCGATCTGCTCCTCGCTCGTGGCGCTGGAGATCTGGTTGCGTACCCAGGCCATCTGGCCGCTGATCTGGCTGGGACTGGAAGCCGTGTTCCTCGTCCTGCGCTGCGTCCTCATCGTCAATGCGCGCCGGGCGCATCGGCACCGGCGGGAGGGGCCGGTGCTGGTCTATATCGCGAGCGGCTGCGCCTGGGCGGCGATGATCGGTATCGCCGCCTTCGGCTGCGCCCTCAGTCCGGATCCCATCGTGGTGCTGATGGCGGCGCTTATGGTGGTCGGCATCATCGGCGGCATCACCGCCCGCAATTCGCCTATCCCACGCACCGCCATCCTGCAGCTTCTACTTTGCAGTCTGCCCTACATGTTGGGGATCGCGCTCAACTTCCAGCGCTGGGAAATCATCCTCTGCATACTGGTGCCGGCGAGTATCCTCGGCATGATCGCCCTCACCGGGCGGCTGCATGAACAGGTTCTCAACCTCATAGTCGCGGAGCGGGAGAATGCCTTCCTCGCCAATCACGACAGTCTGACGGGCCTGCCCAATCGCGCCGGCTTTAACGATCATCTGTCCCGCATGCTGGAGCGCAATGGTCGCGCCGAGCCGTGGTTCGCGATGCTGTATCTCGACCTCGACGGCTTCAAGGGCGTCAATGACACGCTGGGCCATGCGGCGGGGGACATGGTGTTGCGCGCCGTTTCCGAACGCCTGACGCAACAGGTCGGCCAAGATGCTTTTGCCGCCCGGCTCAGCGGCGACGAATTCGCGGTCCTCCTCCCCGCGTCCACGATCAGCACGGCGGAGGCGCTTGCGGCCAAGATTATCGAGGCGGTTTCGCAGCCCATCGAATTCGGGGCTGCCTGGCCGATCCGCGTAGGGGTGAGTGTCGGGATCGTCAGCGTGCCGGAGCATGGGCACGACCCGACAATCCTGCTCTCGCGCGCCGATGCGGCGCTCTATTCGGCCAAGGCGAGTGGAAAAGGCCTGGTCTGCCTGTTCCAGCCGGGGCTGGACCGCCGCGATCTCCAAAGCGAGTTGAAGGAGGCCATCGGGAATCCGGACCAGCTCATTCTGCAATACCAGCCGATTATCAGCAGCCAGACCGGCGAAGTGGTCTCGCGCGAGGCCCTGATCCGCTGGCGCCATCCCCGCATGGGCATGCTGCCCCCGTCCGAATTCATCCCCGTCGCCGAGCAAAGCCGGCTGATCGTGCCGCTTGGAGAATGGGCGCTCCATCGCGCCTGCCGGGATGCGGCGACCTGGACCGACGGCGCCACCGTCGCCGTGAATGTTTCGCCGCGCCAGCTGGGTGGCCGTGGAATAACGGAAGCGATCGCCGACGCACTTGCCCAGTCTGGCTTGCCCGCCGCACGCCTCGAAATCGAGTTGGGCGAGACCTCTCCCTTGGCGCGCACGCCGGAGGTCTTCGACGATCTCAACGCCATTCGGCAGATGGGTGTGCGCATCGCGCTGGATGATTTCCCGACCGGCTATTCAAGTCTCGCCGCGCTTGACTGGTTCCCCTTCGACCGGATCAAGATCGAAGGTGGCGTGCTGCGGTCTGTGCCGCATCAGAGGCAGACGGAAAGCATCGTGCGGAACCTGATGTCGCTTGCTCAGGAACTCGGCATCCGTGTGACCGCCGAGGGAATCGAGACGGAGCAGCATCTCGCGATCGCCCACCGTCTCGGGATCGACGAGTTGCAAGGCTACCTGATCGGACGCCCGCAGGCGGAGCCTATGAGCGTCCAAAAGGCGAAGCGAGCCTCGGCGAAGTAGTCGCGCCGGGGGTTGTCATCGACCTGTTCAGCGGACTCTTCGTCATGCTCGGCGAAGGCCGAGCATCCTCGCCTTGCCTTTACGCCGGAGTATCCTTGCAAAGACTACTCTCTATCACGGATGACTTCCGAAATTCACCCGCGTGCCTCCTGCTCCAGCCCGTACATCGACGCTCCGAGTAGTGCCGCGTTCATCGTGATGATTCGCACCGGGATCGAGCGCAGCAGATTCGCGAAGCGGCCCTTGGCGGCGAAGGTTTGCATGAAAGCGCCGTCCTGAAGCTGCGGCACAAGGCGTGGGGGCAAGCCGCCCGCAAGATAGACACCGCCAGTCGCCATCACCTTCATGGCCAGGTTGCCGGCTTCCGCGCCCCAGACATCAATCACGATACGCAGCGTTTGAGCGGCCAGAGGATTGTTGTTCGGGTCATTCAGCGCGGCATCGAGGATCGCGGGTGTGCGGTCATGCGCGGCATGTAGGACGGCCGCGAAGGCGGGAGTTTCCGACAGGGGATCGAGCGACCTCACGTAATCATAGACGTTCGGAATACCCGAGCCGGCGCAGACCCGCTCATAGGCCGCGTGCCGGAAGCGATCAGTCAGGTAGGCCCATAGCCCCGCCTGAATCTGATTGATCGGCGCGAAATCGACATGGCCGCCTTCGGACGCACAGGCGATGTATTCCGTGCCGCTCCAGATCAGGAAGGATTCGCCGAGCCCAGTTCCAGGCGCCATGACCGCGATCGGGCCATGGTCGATCGCCTTACCCGGATTGATCTCCGCCAGTTCCTCGGACCGCAACTGCGGAACCGCATGCGCGATCGCCCTGAGATCGTTGAGCAGAGTGACGCGTTTCAGCCCGAGGCCTTTGGCCAGGGCCGCTTCCTCGAGGTTCCAGGGCAGATTGGTCAGCCGCGCGCGGCCACCGACAACCGGGCCGGCAACATCGAAACAGGCAGAGGTGGCGGTTCCGCCGTGATGCGCCAGAAAGGTCTCCACGATCGGCTGCAGCCCGTCGAACTTGCCGCTCGGAAATTCCTCCTCGGCCAGGAACTTGCGGGGGCCGCCTTCCAGGGAGACGAGGGCCAGCCGCGTCGTCGTGCCGCCGATATCGCCAGCGATCAGCATCAGTTCGGTTCCTTCCAGAGCTATCCGATCTCAGCGCGCGACAATCCTCCGGTCTCTCCCGCAGTGCAACCGAGGGTCTATGAAGAAGAGGTCAGCCGCATCGCCAAAATGCCGAGCCAATAGCAGGCCGCGGCCACCAAGGCAGAGGCCGGCACGGTGATTCCCCAAGCGACAACAATGCCGCGCGCTACACCCCAGCGCACCGCCGAAACGCGACGCGCGGTGCCTACGCCGATTACGGAACCCGTGACGGTATGCGTTGTGGAAACGGGAATCCCGAGCCATGTCGCACCGAAAAGCGCCGCGGCGCCGCCAGTCTCCGCGCAAAAACCTTGCACGGGCGTAAGATGCGTTATGCGCGACCCGACCGTACGCACGATTCGCCAGCCGCCGCACAATGTCCCAAGCGCCATCGCGGCCTGACAGCTCAGAACGACCCACATCGGCACATGAAACCCACCGGACAAGCGCCTCTGAGAGAATAGCAGGACGGTGATGATCCCCATCGTCTTTTGCGCGTCGTTGCCGCCATGCGCGAGGCTCAGCAGCGCCGATGAGATGAGTTGCAAGTAGCGAAAGCGTTTATCCACGGCGAAGGGCGTGGAGCGGAAGGCTAGCCAGGACACGCCCAATACCAGCGCCATCGCTATGAGCAGGCCTGTCACTGGAGAAAGGATGATTGCCGAGCCAATCTTCGCCAATCCGCCCCAAACGACTGCTTCCGGCCCGACCTTCGCGACCCCCGCGCCGATAAGACCACCGACCAGCGCGTGACTGCTGCTGGAGGGTATGCCGAGACGCCAGGTCAAAACATTCCAGAAGATCGCGCCCGCGAGCGCCGCGAAAATCACAAGAGGGTCAACGATGCTCGCGTGAACCACACCATTGCCCATCGTCGCGGCGACATGAAGCCCGAACACGGTGAAAGCGATGAAATTGAAAAAAGCCGCCCAAATTACTGCCGTGATCGGACGCAGCACGCGCGTCGACACAATGGTCGCGATAGAGTTCGCGCTGTCGTGCAGTCCATTGAGGAAGTCGAATGCCAAGGCCGTAACGATGAGAAACACGAGCACGGGCATGCCGACAATCATGCTGCTCATGGCCGCTAGACCTGCTCGACCACGATGCCGTCGATGACATCCACTACATCCTCGCAGCGATCGACTACGGCCTCGACAAGGTCATAGACTTTCTCGACCGTCAGCTTGTAGCCAGCGGATTGATCACCCGCGAACAGCCGTCGCAATCCTCTGTCGAGTAATTCATCGGCCTCGCTTTCTATGCCCCGAACGGCCACCGACATGGTCGTCAATTGTTGCTCGAACTCGCCGATCGAACGCAGGAGCGGCATTGCATCCCGAATCTCGGTTGTGGCGCGCACGGCGCAATCGGCCATGCCCTGCATTTCGGCCGTGAAGCCGACGCCGTAGCGAATCATGCGGCGGCCGGTATCCTTCATGAGGTCGATCGTGTCATCGAGCGCCGTTATGAGATCGAGGATCTGCGAGCGATCGAACGGAGTAACGAAGGTGCGGTGAATAGCCAGTATCGTCTCGCGCGTGATCTGATCGGCCGCATCTTCAAGCCGGTTGATTTCTACCGCATGCCGCTCGGCGTTCCCGTCTCCGGACATAAGGGCACGAAACTCTTCCGCGGCGGGAACAATCAACTTCGAATGCTCAGTGAAACGTTCGATGAACTTCTGATCGCGCGGCATCAGGGAGCGGAAGAAGTGCATCAGCATGAAGGGTCCTCATAAATGCACATCCGTGGTCGGCATAGCCGCCCTCCCACGCTCAAGCGGGGATTATGACAGCAACCGGGAACGGACGGCGAGCAGGAAAGGCCGCCAATGCCTGCCCTTGGTGGGGGAACGGCCCCGAGGCTGGAAGGATGCCCGTTCACCCATCGTGAGTGATCGAAGGTTGCCCCCTTGACCGCGAACCGGCTTGATAAGGCCATGGAGAGAATTTCGGCACTCATGGCCCGGCGGATCGCGCTGGCGGCCCAAGGAATCGGTCGTGCCCGGCCCGATGCGCCGGCCCGCCGGCACGTTCTTGGAATGGTTCAGCGGCTGGGCGCGCTGCAGATCGACAGCGTCAATGTCCTGACGCGCGCCCACTACATGCCCGCCTTTTCGCGGCTAGGCGCCTATCCCCGAGCGGCACTGGAAACCCTGGCCTGGGGAAACAAGCGTGAGCGGGCGCTGTTCGAATATTGGGGTCACGAGGCATCGCTGCTGCCCTTCGCCATGCAGCCCTTGTTCCGCTGGCGCATGGCGCGCGCTGAACGCGGGCAGGGGCTGTGGTCTGGCCTCGCCCGATTCGCCGCCGAGCATAAGCGGCAGGTAGCGGCGGCCATGGCCGAAATCCGCAACAACGGCGTAATGGCGGCCGCCGATCTCACCGATGGCGGCGCCTCGCAATCAGCCTGGTGGGGTTGGAGCGACGGCAAGAAGGCCTTCGAATACCTGTTCTGGAGCGGCCAGCTCGCCGTGGCCGGTCGGCGCGGCAACTTCGAACGCCTCTATGACTTGCCGGAACGCGTTTTGCCGGTTTCGATTCTCGCCATACCCACCCCTGACGAGGCGGATGCACAACGCGCCTTGGTCGCGATTGCCGCTCGCGCCCTGGGCATTGGCACAGCCGGCGATTTCGGCCGCTATTTCCGGTTGGGTCCGGCGGCCGGGGACCGAGTCGCTGAGTTGGCGGAGGCTGGCGAGTTGATCCCGGTCGAAGTTACCGGCTGGGGGCGCTCGGCCTATCTCCACCGGGATGCGGTCATTCCCCGCAGGATAGCGGCCCAGGCGCTGGTCTCCCCCTTCGATCCGCTGCTTTGGGAGCGTGATCGTGCCGAGCGAGTCTTTGGCTTCCACTACCGGATCGAGATTTACGTACGGGCCGAAAATCGCCTGCACGGCTACTACGTTTTGCCGTTTCTGCTGGGCGACAAATTTGTCGCCCGGGTCGATCTCAAGGCCGACCGGCAAGCGGGCGCGCTCCATGTTCTCGCCGCCCATATGGAGGAGGCCGCGGATCTTAGGGCTGTGGCGGAGGCACTGACCACCGAGCTGTCCTCCCTTGCCGCTTGGCTTGGTCTGGACCGGGTGGAGATTGCTCGCCGCGGGGACCTTGCCCCGGCGCTTAGGGCGCAGGCAAAGTCCGGCGGCCGAAACTGAGGACGAATTGCCGCGCCGACCCTTTTACGGTTCAGTCAGCTTAAGAAGAGACGACCCCAAAACGCATTGAGCGGAGCCGAGACATGAGCGATCTCACACTAGCCGGGAGGTTTGCCGGACGAGTCGCGATCGTGACGGGGGGTGCGGCTGGCATCGGCCTGGAGATAGCGGCGCGCATTACCCGCGAAGGTGGCCGGGTGAGCCTTTGGGACCGCGACACCGCAAGGCTCGATGCGGCACGTGTGGAAAGCGGGGCGGCCCATAGCCACAGGCTTGATATCTCGGATGCCG
>NZ_LMUQ01000023.1 GCF_009765865.1 Acidisoma sp. L85 | reverse complement strand
CCGTGAGATCCTGTCGCCCCCAATATCACACAAGAGGTTGACGCCGCTACCCGCGATAGCCACGGGAACTATAGAATAGCCCGGCCGCAAGATTCACCGTTGACGCAAGGATGACCATATCGAAGAAGAAACTTATAAAGCCATGCACAGCTGCAAGGCGCCGCAGATGGCGGTGTTTGATTTTTTCGTCGGACACTTGGAATGTCATTCCAATTACTAGTGACAGATAGAGGAAGTCCCAGTAGTCGGGGTTGGGTTCGCCAGGAAACTCGAGGCCACGCTGCAAGTCGCCGATCAGCTTCGCATAAAACAGGTGCGCGTACCTGAGGCCGAACAGCATTTGTATGGTCAGCCAGGAAAGGACTATTGTCGTGGCTAGAATCACGACATGCGAGACGCTTTGAGTTCCAGTCGTATCCTCCAGCGCCCCGAACTCGATCACGATGACGAAAGCGCTCGCTACTATACCGGCGAGGGTCAACGCAAACACGGCCCACTCTCCGTCCTTGGAGCGCTGCCGCCCTTGCGGATATTCGATGAGGCGGGGTGAGCGCCATGGATACCCCATAGAGGCTCAGGAAGACCCCGGCACCAACATCCCAGCTGATGATGATCCGCGCTTTACCCAGAGGAAGCGACGAATAGCAGAAAACACCAGCCGCCACGGCCGCAATGAGCCGCGGATGGCCAGGGACTATCTTGATATAATTAATCATGTCGGCCCAATCGCAGGATCGGTCTCTCGAGTTTGCTAATGCGAATCCTCTGTATGGCCGCGGTCGTGAGGACCGACATCATGTTCTTGTTGGCCTACCTTGCGGTCCGAGAAGCCGCCCTGTACGGCGAAGCGGACACAGGGCCCCTCGCGACACGAGAAATGAAGATCAGCCGTTATTACCATCGACGATCCGATTACCTGGTGCCTTAGCTTGGGGGTAAGTTGTCGAGAGAAAGACGAAGCTGCGTTTTTTTTCCTTGGCATGCTTTGATGCTGCGCAGACGAACCAGTTGGGATCTGAGTGAGCATGGATAACGGCCCATGGGGAAGGCATGATGTCCATGCTCCAGGGCTATAGTTGTCTGCACGCACGATGCCGGCGAAGGTTCACTCACCGACTCTCAATGGCGTCATGTCATATGTGACGTTTAAGTCGGCCAGAGAGCTCGTCACCTTCGTCTCAGCGGCCCCTAGAGCTCCAGCCGCTAAGGCTGTGCCTCGCAAACCCGATCATTAGAGAGAAAGCGATACGTCGCCTTGGTGTTCGCTCATTCCTGGCAGGCAAGCGGTATGCTGCCCCTATCGCCCTTTCGACCTGGTAGCGCCCGAGGTGGTGGTCGTAATTTTTTTTGACGAGGTGGGTGTAAGTAGAGGTGGCCATCGGATTGGCTGGCTAAAGTGGAGTTGCGAGGCTTAGGTTGGACACCGGCTCGGGCTCACCCGCGTGCCCCAGAGCGCTTCGGTAGTGTCCTCCACCCGCGGTAGCGAGACACGGGCCAGATACACTCGATCAACGCTTCCCAACTGAACTCTGCCGCCGCGGGCAGCGCTCGATGAACGCCGTCTGAAAGGTCTGCCGCGGCAACTTGAGCACCTTCAGCGTCACCTCATCAGCGCGGGTCTACAGCGTCCGTTCGTAGCTCGCCGCCTCGATAGCCGGTCAGCCTCCTCATCCAGCATCGAGTTCGGCTCTTCTGCGGGCGAGATGCGCCGCTCTACGTCGTGGTAGAAGCTGCGTGGAGCGGCCCTCATTTCGACCGGACACCTGGCGCAACCATGAGGACCTAGGCTTACGCCTAGGCATGCGCCTATGCCCAATGACACCACACGCGTTGAAATCATCAC
>NZ_LMUQ01000022.1:43321-102303 GCF_009765865.1 Acidisoma sp. L85 | reverse complement strand
GGCTGGACGTGTCCGAGGCCATGATCCATGTCGCCATGGGAAGCCTGCTTTTACGCCGGATCGCCCATGACTGACCTTTCTCAAACGGACTGTAAGACCCGCAACGATCCTGGTGGCAGGATTGGCGAACCAAATCTGAGCGGAGAGAACGGCGACTACCTATCTGTCTGACAAGGTTGCGATCCTCCTCGAGGTTCCTGATACGACCCGAAACAAAGGCGGAGCCTACTCGCGCTTCGCGAAAAAGAACTGCGGCGCTGAGCAAAATCCTCACCGCGTATCCCATCAAATCGTGCGCCGACATTTCTTGACGTCGATCAGATTTCGGGTCTCGGCACGCCCAAAGCGAGACCCGCGAGCCCGAGGAAGTCGTCGCCCGCTCCCTGCAGGATCACCTTCCCCTTCGTTCATCCCATAGCGATTTCTAGGAATACGGCGCCGGAACGCTGAAGTGGTTGACGCGGCCTTGCAATCACCATCGGCTTGAATGCGCTTGGGGTCCCCCGCAGGCTGTGGAAGATTATCGCCGGCCACACGATTCTGACCCTTCCGGTCGTGACTCTTCTCGTCCTCGTGCGGCTGGAGGGGCTCGATCGCAACCAGGAGATAGCGGCGTTGGACTCGGGAGCGCGACCATGGCGCGCTTTTCTGACCGTATCGGTGCCGCAAGCCCTGCCGGGCATACTCGCCGGCACGATGATCGCCCTGGCGATCTCGATGGATGAGTTCATCCTCACCTTCCTCGTGACCGGCTCGCAACAGACCCTGCCGCTCTATATTTTTGGATCGCTGCGGATTCGTGTGACGCACGAGTTGAACGCGATTGTCGCGCAGCAGCGCGTGGTGCTCGCTCGTGCGCTAGTAAAGCGGCCGGCGGTCCTCCTGCTCGACGAGGCGCTAGGCGCGCTCGATCTCAGGGTGCGGCGCCAGATGCAGGATGAGCTTGTCCGCATCAAGCGATCCACCGGAACCACGCTGGTCCATGTCACGCACGATCAGGAGGAAGCTTGCGCTATCGCGGACCGCATCGCGGTCATGAAGGACGGGTTGATCGCCCAGGTCGACACGCCCGAGGCTTTATGCAGGGCGCCTCGGAGTTCCTACGTGGCCGGCTTCATCGACGCCGGAACGATCGTTCGCGGCAGGAACACCGTCGCGGAAGCTCCGTCGAGATATCCCACCCCGACATGACGTTGACAGGGAAGATTCCATCATACCTAAATGAGGCGCAAACGATCACTGCAGTGCTTCCGCGCAACAGGATCAAGGTGAGCCTCGCGAAGGGATCGAGCGATCAAGCAAATGCGGTGCGGGGAACTGTCGAGCGTTTTGTCTTCACCGGCTCCGTCTTCAATACGCACGTGCGAGTGATCGAAGGGCTGGAGGTTCGCGCGGCGCTGACGATCGAGGAAGTTTCGATGTTGGGCGAGGAGAGTCTCCACCCGGACTCATACTTGGAGTTGCATTGGCGCCAAGAGGACATCGTTTTCGTGGAAGACTCGTAGATCGCTGTCACCCACCGGGTTGCTCGGCTACTAAGCCGTTCTCAACGGCGAGAGGACTGGATAGAATATGCCAAACGACTTGCGGATCGGCCTCGTCACCGAAGCTCTGATCAAGTGGCCCTTACCCGATGTCATGGACTGGCTCGAGCATGACGTGCCCGAGATCACCGACCTCGAAATCGGGACCGGCGCCTACGCACCCACCCAACATTGCGACATGCCTCAACTCCTGGCGGATAAGAGCGTCCGCGCCGCCTGGCAGCGGGAGATCGTCGCTCGCGGCTTTCGCATCGCCGCTCTCAACGCATGGGGCAACCCGCTGCACCCTGATGTCGCAATCGCACAGGCGCACGACAAGGCCCTTCGTGACACGATCACGCTTGCGGCGGCGCTTGGTGTGGACAGGATCGTAGCGATGGCCGGCTGTCCTGCGGGCGCTCCGGGCGATGTCACGCCGGTCTTCGCCGCCGGCGGCTGGCTTCCCTATCTGGAAAATGCCCATCTCAAGCAGTGGCAGGATGTCACCATGGGTTATTGGCGCAACCTGAGCGAATTTGCGCAACGCACCCATCCTGGGCTTCTGATCTGCCTTGAGCTTCACCCCGGCACTGTCGCGTACAACGTCGAAAGCTTCGAGCAGTTGGCAGGGCTGAGCCCCATGATCGCCGCGAATATCGACCCGAGCCATTTATTCTGGATGGGCATGGATACCGGCGCCGTGGTGGACCGACTCGCTGGACGTGTCGGCCATGCGCACGCGAAAGATGTCGTCTTCAACACGAAGCAGCTTGCGCTGAACGGACTGCTGGACCGCCGCTGGCCGATGCCCCCAGAGGAAATGCCCTGGACCTTTGCGACGGTCGGGAGCGGCCATGACGCTCATTGGTGGCACGGTTTCAAAGCGCAGTTATCCACCTTCGGCCGCGCCCGCACCATCGCGATTGAACACGAAGATCCGTTCGTTGCGCCCGAACTTGGTATCAAGGCCGCCGCGAAACTCTTGGCAGTCAAACCTGCCGCGGGTACTGCTTCTGCCTCTCCTCACCGAGCCATGGAGTGATATGCAGCCTCATGTCGCTTCAAGCGGCGGCTACGCGACCGCACTGGCAATGTAAGCCAGGCGGCCGTGCGCCGGCCCCGAGCGGAAGGGAGACCGGCATCACTCTCGCGGGGGTTTGACGCACGGTTCCCGTAAAAGATAGTAGCTGTTACTGCATGGTCTCCACCTCATCCGCACCAAGTTGATTTACGACCGTGTCATGCAGGGTCTTGAGTGCCGCCGAGACCGATGTCGTCGGATCTTGCGCGATTTGGCCGGTGGCCTCTTCTATACCACGGGCCCAGACAGCGAATCCGTCGTTCGAAGGAAGTAGCTTGTCATAAGGAAGAAATGTCGCGAACTCGCCATTGAATGGCGGCGCATAATTCACGTAGTCGGGCGATTTGGCGACCTCGGTATCGGGCGGAACGAAACCCGCCTTGGTGGCGATAAAGACCATGTATTTTCTTTGTTGGAGGAGATTGACCAAGTCCCAGGCCAGATCGGGATTCTTGCTTGCTTTCGAAATCGCGACATCCCATCCTCCCAAGGTACCACCTTGACCAGGGGACTGACCCTGTGACGTCGGAAACGCTGTCGCGCCCGCCGCTGTCGCCGCCTCGGCCCAATGCCGATTCTTCTCCTTCCAAGCACCGCCATACCAGTTGGACCCAAGTGCGATCGCCAGCTTTTGCTGCGCCATTAGGCTGACCGGTACCGCAACTGCTTTAGGCGAAAACAGATCGGAAAGCTGCGCCCCGAGCCCCGCCGAATACACGTCTTTGTAGAATTGCAGGACGTCCCGCAGACCGGGGCTGTCAATCACGTATTTTTTCGTTTTCGTATCATAGATGATGGGCGTTTTGGACGAAAAGATGACTGCACCAGAACCTTGCAGGACACCGGTCGGTCCCGCGCTGGTGCCAGCGGCGATCCACAGTGGAACAACCCCGGGAACCTTCTCTTTGATCGCCCGGGCCGCCGTCAGAATATCATCCCAATTGTGAGGGCTCCACGGCACGGCAATGCCGGCCTTCTGCAGCATCTCCTTGTTGTAATACATGCCCGTATTGTTCTCGCCAATGTCCGCGGCATAGACACTTCCGTCGATCCGGCCTTCATCCTGGATATTCTTTGGAAATCGGTTCCAAAACGCGCTAGAGCTTAGATACTTATCGAGCGGCAACAAATAGCCGGAGCTTTGGAACTGACCGATATAGGTTGTGGGAAGCTGGATGACGTCAGGCGTTGTGGATGGCGAGCGATACTGCAGGGCAATCGCGTTCATCTCATCGGTGTCGGTGCCGCCGTGCGGCTGCAGTTCCAATGTCACGTTCGGATGTGCAGCCTCGAACTCCTTCTTGATGTCATTCCAATATGAGACCGAGTCCGCATCTTCGTCGAAGACATAGGCGGAGGAGTACCCGACCTTGATGGTCGTTTGGGCCGAGGCGGCGCTCGCCCAGCCATAGGTAGCCAGCAAAGCCGCGACTGCCGTGGCCCCGCTCAACATCGCATTCCGCGACGTCAGCCTACGTGTTCCGAGCATCTTCATCTATCTCCTGTTATGGTTCTAGTTTGCTCTAACCTCAGCAAACACCTCCGGCTGCCACGTCTTCACCGGGCCCGATGTCGTCGGCAATAGTAGGCTTTGCTGTGTTGTCTTATCGAATAAGTGGAGATGCTGCGTATTGATTTGGATCCTAATTCGGTCGCCGATCGCAATCGGAGTACGGGGAGGCACGCGGGCCACTAGCGTTGTGGTCTCGTCACAGCGAGCGGTAACGAGGGTCTCGGACCCCAGCGGCTCGACGACTTCAACATCGCCGTAAATGGCATCTTGTGGATTCCCTGGATCGCATAAGACGTCCTCGGGTCGAATCCCGACAAACACCTCGGCGGATGAAGACGAGTTGGGAGACACAAAACTCGCCGGGTCCATCCGGATCGTCCGGCCCAGGACCTCAAGCACGGGCGAATTGTCGACGCTACCTAATCGTCCCGTCACGACATTCATCTTCGGCAATCCGACAAAGGTCGCGACGAACAGATCCGCTGGGCTATCGTAGATCTGCTGTGGCGTACCCACCTGAGCAAGGTGTCCTTTGGACATCACGGCAATCCGAGTAGCCATCGTCATGGCCTCCGCCTGGTCGTGGGTCACGTAGACGATTGTAGCATTGAGCTTCGTGTGCAGCCGGATGAGTTCGGCGCGCATCTGCGCCCTCAAAGTGGCGTCCAGATTTGACAGAGGCTCATCCATCAGAAACACCTTGGGTCGGCGTAGCAATGCCCGCCCTAGCGCTACCCGTTGGCGCTCACCCCCCGAAAGCTCCGCGGGCCGACTGTCGAGCAAGCGTTTAAGGCCGAGCAGTGTCGCGACCTCGTCCAATTGTCGGTTCATTTCGGCTTTGGGCACCCGCCGCAACTTCATCCCGAAAGCCAGATTCCCACGGACGGTTTTGTGCGGATATAGCGCGTAGTTCTGGAACACCATGGCGACGTCGCGCGCTTTCGATGGTAGCGCATTGACTGTCCGCTGCCCTATCGCAATGCGCCCATAGGTCGGCCGTTCCAGACCCGCTAGCATTCGCAGGCTCGTCGTTTTTCCGCAGCCTGACGGACCGAGCAGAACCAGAAACTCGCCATCTGCAATGTCGAGTGACAGGTCGTTGACCACGGGATGGTCTCCGAACAGCTTATAAACGTGCTCGAACTGCACATCAGCCATCGACGTTCGCCGTCGCTATCATCGCGAAGTTCCATGTCATCAGCCACGCACCCCCCCACCGAAGGCAAAGCCACCCCTGAAGATCCTGGCGATCAGGAGATAGAGAACCACGACCGGAAGTGAAAACAGTAGAGAGAATGCAGCCAACTGGCCGAACTGTATGTAGCCATGCGATCCGAGGAATTGATATATCGCGACCGTTCCAGGCTGGTCGTCGGGATTGGCATCCAAAACCAGGGGAACGACAAAGGCCCCCCACGCACTGATGAAGTTGAAGACCGCCGCGACCGCGAGCCCCGGCAGAACCAGCGGCAGGACAACATGGAGGAGGACGCGCAGGGTGCCAGCACCCTCAATGCCTGCGGCTTCCTCAAGCTCCATCGGCACCGCGTCGATATAATTCTTCAGCAGCCAGATCGCGAATGGCAGCGCGCTCGCGGCTAAAAACAGAGAGGTGGTGAACCTGGAGTCCAACCAGTGCAGCGTCGCGTATATCTGATAAATGGGAACCAACATCATCGTCACCGGCAGGCCGGAGGCAAAGAGCACCAGGAGCATCACCGTGCGTTTCCCAGGCACGTGCCGCCGCGACAGCGTATAGGCAGACAGCAAGGCAAGTCCGGTTGCGACGACCGTCGTCACCAGAGCCAGATAGAGGCTGTTCACAAATGGCTGCAGGCCATGGGCGGTTAGAACCGCCCGAAAGTTCTCGATGGTCAAGTTCGGCAGGCGGATGCTCCAATCCGCGTTTTTATCGACGGCTGCCAGAACCAACCAAAGGAGCGGCAGGGCAAAGGCTACTCCAACAATGACCAGGGTCGTGTTGGTGGCGATGCCTGTCGGAGAAAGTCTCGGATAGTCGACAACGATCAACGGCCCGGTAGGCTGTAGCGTCGGTGGGGCCTTCCGGTTCAAAAACCTCATGCCGCCGACCTCGATGTTCGCACGAATAAGAGCGACAGCGCTGCCCCGATAAGGATCAGCACAAGCGAAATCGTGGTGCCGTAGCCGAGCTCATAGTAGTTGAAGGCCTCCTGGTAAATATAGACCGGCAGAGTCATAGTCGAATTTCCTGGACCGCCCTGCGTCAGCGTGTAGATCAGCGTAAAATCTGAGAGATTGAGAATCGTCACAAGCAATAAATTGGTCACAAGTGTCGGCCCGAGCAATGGAAGAGTGATCGACCAGAGTCTTCGGAACCGGGAAGCGCCCTCGACATCAGCCGCCTCCAACACTTCACTGGGTATGTTGCGGAGCGCCGCAGAAAAAACGAGCATCGAAAATGCCGTACCGCGCCAGAGATTGGCGACAGAGACGGTCGTCATCGGAGCGGAAAACAGAAAGTTGGTGTGCGGAGATCGCGTCAATATGCCTAGCGTGCCGCCGGCCTGCGAGAAGGCATACCAGACAAACGCTGCGGTAACCTCGGGAATGACCCATGCCGCGACAACCAATACTCCGACCGAGAGCCGGATCGGCATCAACGACCGCCGCATAAGTAGTGCAAGAGCCAATCCGACCAGCGTTTGGCCCACCATTCCGGAACCGACGACGAAGATCAGAGTGAGCTTGACCGAAGTGAAGAAAACCGTGTCGTGCATGAGCCGGGTCGGGTTGGCGAGCCCGGTGAACCACCATCTCTGCGCATGCGGGCCGATAAGCTGCAGGTTCGTGAACCCGAGAAATAGCGCATAGACGATCGGCCCGACGAACAGGAAGAACAGAAAGCCGCCAGGTAAAGCCAAAAGAGCGGCGCTGCTGAGCTCAAAGCGCGGCTTATCCTGCCGATGGCCTAGTTGGAACCTTGTATCGCTTCCCATTGATGAAGCCCGTCCCGACAAATATCGTTCAGCTCAGCACGTGCGTCGATCCTGTCTCGAACTCGCAATCCCAACGCACCTGCGACCCACCACTGCCGATCAATCGACCGGTTTGTGGCGGACTACCTCCGAACGGCAACAAAACCGCTTTGGAACGTGACAGAACGGTAGGGACAGCCCGGTTTCCCTGTCAAGCATTATGCCAGGACTGGCTCACGATTGTGTTCGCCCGATCTGGGACGCCCTTGTGCGATCGAGAGCCGATATTCCGATCCGACCGACTTGCTTCGAGGCACTCAGGGGAAATCCAGCCAAAACAACCCGATATTTTCGTCGCCCAGGAAACTCAAGTTGCAGCTCCCTCGCATCTGATCTATCTCGTGGAGCGTTCCACAGCTGGGGCGACGAATGGGTGGAAAGCTCTCGGTTCTGAAAAGCATCGAGATCCGGCTCATCTACTCGCGCGCTCGAGCCGCTGATCCTGCCTGCCATGAACAAAGCATGGAATGAGTGTGATGCGCATTACTCGCGTGCATAGCCGGGTCGTCGACTTGCCACTGCCCGCTCCATTCCATCCCGCCTGGGCGCGCGGACGCAATCAGACCAACGTCCTTCTGGTTCTGGTGTCGGTGGAAACCGATGCCGGACTCATCGGTCACAGCGCGGCGCATGCTGGGCTCGAAGCCGCCATCACTGTCGAACGCTTCATATCGCCATATTGGATCGGCCAGGATCCGACCGGGGTCGAGCCTCTGTCCGCTGTCCTCCGAGATGCCGAGATTCTCGGTCCCCCGGCGTATTTTATGGAAATTGCGCTCTGGGACATTATCGGCAAGCAAGCTGGGCTTCCGGTCTACAAGCTATGGGGCGGTGCGCAGAACCAAGTGGCCGCCTATTGCGCCACAGCTGAGCTGCGTTCGCCGGAGCAGCGGGTCGAAGATATCCATCTTATGCTCGACCAGGGCTATCGCGCGGTGAAACTCCGTTTCCATCATGATGATGTCCGGCGCGACCTGGGAGTCGTGGAAGCCATCCGCAAGGCCGTCGGCAACCGTATCGAAATCATGATCGATGCCAATCAGGCCGGGATCGAGCCGGGGCTGACTGCGCACCGCATCTGGGGCTTCCAACGCGCGCTCGCCGTCGCACGCGAGTTGGAACAACTCGACGTGCTCTGGCTGGAGGAACCGCTGCCTCGATACGACTATGCTGGCCTCGCCCGGCTGCGCGAGAAATTAGACGGAATCAAGATCGCTGGCGGCGAAGACAATCACGGCATTCACGAATTCAAGCTTCTGATCGACCGCGGCTGCTTCGACATCCTTCAGCCCGACGCGCTTCTTTCCGAGGGCATCTTCCAATTGCGCAAGGTGGCCGCGATGGCCGAAGCAGCACATCTGGAAATTGCGCCCCATACCTGGGGCAACGGTATCGGCCTTCTCGCCAATCTGCATTTGGCCGCCTCGACGCCGAACTGCACATGGCTCGAGTTTCCGCACGACCCACCCAGCGGCTTCACCGCGTCCAGCCGGGACCAGATGCTGCGAGAGACACTATCGATCGATGCGCAAGGCTTGGTCGCGGTTCCCGACAGGCCCGGTTTCGGCTTCATCCTCGATGAGGATCGTATCAGCCACTACACCGTTGCCGAATTCGGGTAGACCTCTCACATGCGCCGGCACGATCACTCGCGCCACAGATACCCTTTTGCTTGACATTTCTAACCAACAAAAAGTATCCAACGGGAGTTTGGAACGATCCAAGGGGCGCGGCAAGATGTACGATGGCCCGATGATTGACTGCGACGTGCACCACGCGCGCGCGACAGACCAAGAGCTTCTGCCCTTTCTTTCTCGGGGCTGGCACGAATTCATCTCAAATCGCGGACCGGCCGGCATCATGCCGCTCACCGTACAGGATGGGCTGCCGAACCCACACGGTTTTATGCGTGCCGACACTTTTCCTCCCGATGGCAGTCCGCCAGGCTCGGACTTCGAAATGCTCCGTCAGCAGGTCTTGGACCGTGGCGATGTGCGCCGCGCCATTTTGACCTTTGGCGACGACAGCCATGTGGCCGGCCATCACAACCCCTATTTCGCCGCGGAACTGGCCCGTGCGCTGAACGACTGGTCGATCGATCGTTGGCTCAGCCGTGACGAACGCCTTGTCTCATCAATCATGGTGGCCACTCAACTCCCCGAGCAAGCTGTCGCCGAAATCCGCCGTCATGCCGATAACCCGCGGATGGTCCAGGTGATGTTGGTGGATAACCCCCATCGCTATCCGTTCGGCCATCCCGTGTTTCATCCGATCTATGCGGCCGCGGAGGAAATTGGGCGCCCCATCGCGATCCATGGCGGTGCCGGCGGATGGGCCAATCCCGCCAGTACTGGTGGCGGCAAGGTCAATTTTTATTTCGAGGCGCATACCCTTTGGCCTCAAGTCGTCATGACGCATCTTGTCTCTTTCATCAGCCACGGTGTGTTCGAGAGATTCCCTCGCCTCCGCCTGCTGCTGATTGAAGCAGGCGCGGCCTGGTTGCCCAGCCTGCTCTGGCGATTCGACACTGACTACAAAGGTCTGCGCCGGGAGGTTCCTTGGCTCAAGAAACTGCCGAGCGAATATGTCCGGGACCATGTCTGGCTGACGACACAGCCGCTCGAGATCTCGCCAAAGCGGGAACAGGTGGCCGAGTTGCTGGGATGGGTGAATGGCGCCGACCGTCTTTGCTATTCGTCGGATTATCCACACTGGGACGCCGACGAGACGAACTATATCGCGAGCCGTTTGCCCGCATCTTGGCACCGCCGCGTTTTCTTCGAGAATGCCTTGAAATTCTATGGCTGGCAGGAAGCCGATCTGGCGCCGGTAGGCGGGAGAAACGCGAAGTGACGACGGATGTCGGCCCGGTCGAGAGTTTTCCTGACGGCCAGGTCTCAATTATCACCCTTGGACGTATCGAGGTCGGCATCATCCGATGGTCTGGCAAAGTCTATGCGGTGAGCGGAATTTGCACACATCAAGGCGGCCCGCTCTGCCGCGGGGTTCTTTCCGGCCGCCTCGCCGGGACCGCGCCTGGAGACATGACGCTCGAAGACGCCGCTCCTGTGATTGCCTGCCCCTGGCATGGATGGGAATTCGATGTCTGCACCGGAGAGGCGATCTGGGACCCGGCCGTGCGTGTCCGCACATTTCCGGTCAAGATCGTCGCCGACCGCGTGCTAGTCGAAATCGGCGCGGGCTCGAGGCGTTGGTTGGCAAGCCCACGAGCGGATGAAACGTAAACCTTTGGAGCCCACAAGGCTTCCCACCATTGTCGATGTCGCCCGGTTAGCCGGAGTCTCCAAATCGACCGTCTCGAACGTCATCCGTGATGCCGCCTGCGTCGCGCCAGCGATGCGTGCCCGCGTGACCAATGCCGTGGCCGCGCTGAACTACCGCCCTAATGTATTGGCGCGTCAACTCGTACAGCAGCGCACAAAGATATTTGGGGCAGTGGCCGGCGACCTTGCCAACCCCTTCCACGCGGAGATGGCAAAGCAGATCGAGCAGCATGCAGCCGCGAAAGGCTATCGGGTCATGTTCGTCAATACGCATGCGGACGAGGTCGATGAGGCGAGTCTGGAGCAGCTCTTGGAATATCGGGTCGCGGGAATCCTATTCCTCGCCCATGCCGGCATGTCCGAACGCGCGCGCCTGCTCGTGTCGGGCAAGTTGCCGGTCGTTTTCGTCACCTGCAGCGCGGATTGGGGCGATGTCGTATCGGGCGACGACCATCGGGGAGCCGAAGTTGCCACGCGCCACCTGATCTCCCTTGGCCACCGGCGCATCGCCTATTTCGCCGACCCGATCGTCGAGGATGCCGCGGATCGGGCGCGCAGGGCAGGTTATCGCGCGGTCATGGAAGAGGCAGATCTCCAGCCAAACGTGTATCGCTGGCGCCGCTCCCCTCCTGGGCTGCTGCGCAACAATCGCGAAGTCTCGCCCGAGAGTCTTCTGCTGGGGGAACGCAGGGTTACTGCCATTTTCTCCTCCAACGACCTAGGCGCCATCGAAATATTGGATTGCGCCGACCGGCTTGGCATTCGGATTCCCGAGGATCTTTCGGTGGTCGGCTTTGATGATATTCTGCTGGCACGGCTTGCACGCATCAATCTCACCACGGTCGTCCAGCCGCAGCACGCTCTCGCGGAGCTGGCAATCGACACGCTCTCGGCGCGAATCGCCGGAAGTCTCCCCACCACACCCGTCCGACGCACTGTTGAATTGCACCTTGTCGTTCGCGGATCGACAGCGCCACGCTCGCCTGAGTGATGTGCGAATACTGACGCCGGCGATTGGGAGCAGGCTCACTACTTCAGGATGCGGGCGCGGATTGACGCTCCAAGCTCAGCCGGTATGGGTACGTTGCGCCCGGCTCGGATGGCACTTGGGGCGCCTAGCGCTCCGCGGCACGTGCCGGCGGTACCGGCAAAATGATTTCGGAAGCGATCTTCCAGTCCTTTCCGACGCTAAGCCAATTGATGATCATCAGAAACGGCTTGGGTGCTCCACTCTGCCCCGCATATGAGACCGTAATGTTCATAGGCACGTACGACTCCGCGACGTCGCTTGTCAGGCCAACGACTTTGAGCTTCGAATAGTCCGGCTCGAGCACGACCGGGCCGGAGGTGCCGATGTCGTGCAGCTTCTGATCGATGGCCTTGTTGCCCCAGAAGCCGGCCCAGTTCCCCTCGGACGGGATCGCGCTCTTCGCCACCAGAAGGGTCGAGGGCGATTGCCAGAACATCCCGTGGAGAGCCTTGAAATCGTGCTTGTTGGCCAATTCCATGAGCTTGCCGAACTGCGATTTGATCGTTTTCAGGGTCACAAAATTCAACGGCTCATTGCTGACGGCGGGAGCCGCCACGACAGCCCGAGTGGAAAGAACCAGAGCGGTAACGGCGAAAAGAAGCATGTTGCGCATCTCGGCATCCCTTTGCAGGTTGAACCATCGCTTACGAAGGAACACGATCCACGCCCGCTTCTCGGCGATGTTCGCGCCCCAGAGCGAGCCCGGATTGACGAGTCCTCGCAAAGATCGAGCAACGCATTGTAGAGCTGGCGCGTGCCCTCCGCTGACATGTCCGGCAGTCGGAATCGCGTAGAGACTGCCGCACGGGCTCGCAACAGGTCAAACCGCCTTCGGCGAGGTCAGATAGCGTGGAGCGGGATGGGAATTGCCGAGATGGCCGCTTAGAACGCGGCGAGCGGCCTCGTAGGACGTCCATTCCTGACCGTCTTGCAGAGGAGGGATAGTAACTACCTCGCCGGCGTCAAAGCCCGCGAGTGCGGCGGCAACCAGATCCTCGACGCTCATGACGATCTCGCCCGGCAGGTTATGGTGACCGCCGACGCCGGGGATGTCCCAGAAGGCGGTCGCGGTCGCGCCGGGAAGCACTGCCTGGATCCGGATCCCCTTCTCAGATAGCTCGTGCTGGAGGGACTGGGTCAGCGCGAGCACATAGGCCTTGGTTGCGCCATAGACGCCGTTGAGGATCTCAGGGCCAATGGCAACGATCGAGGCGATGTTGATAATCGCTCCGGTGCCGCGTTCGACAAAGGCCGGCGCTGCGGCGTAGGTCAGTCTGGTCAGCGCGGTGACGTTGATCCCGATCATCTCCTCGATCTTGCCGACGTCGGACTGCAGCAGTGGCGTTGCTGCGCCGAAACCGGCATTATTGACGAGGAGCGCGATCGTTGCGTTCCTACCCAGGACATCCTCGATCCGGCGCAGATCGGCGGCATTGTTGAGGTCGGCCGTCATCGCGTTGACCGCGCGGCCAGTCTCGTTGCTGACGCGCCGAGCGACCGCCTGCAGTTTGTCAGTGTTGCGCGCGACCAGAATCAGGTCGTAGCCACGCCTCGCCAATCGGTCGGCGTAGACGGCGCCGATGCCGCTCGAGGCGCCAGTGATAAGAGCGGTGCCCCTGCTTTGAGAATTGGTCATTTGTCCCTCCGTCGCGGCCGTCATGCCCGGTCGAGAGAGGCTAGCCTTGTCCGTCTACGGCTTGAATGTCATATAAACGGCAATTCAGGACATTCTGGAGCGAGTGATGCGGAAGGTCGGGTTCATCATTCATCGGGGATATTCGCCGATGGGCTTCGCCGTCAGCACAGCCTTCGAAGTGGCGAACCTCGTCACAGGTGGGATGCATTACGACGTCCGTATGCTATCCGAGCACGGCGGCCCCGTTCGAACTTCCTTGGGTTTCGAAGTGGTGACGGAAGCCTTCGCAACCACGCCTTACGATCTCATCGTCATCGGCGGTGCGATGGAGGATGCGTCATCGGAGACCGTCGATTTTGTCCGGTGTACCCCACAGTTCGCGCGACGTGTAGCTGCGACTTGCGTGGCGGCCTTCGTCCTGGCCGAGGCAGGGCTGCTCGACGGGCGGCGTGCAACCACCCATTGGATGCGCGCCCGTGAGTTGCAGACGCGCTATCCGAAGGTGCGCGTCGAAGAGGACCGAATCTACATCGCCGACGGTCGAATCTGGACCTCCGCCGGCATGACGGCAGGCATTGATCTAGCTCTGGCGCTGATCGAGGAGGATCTCGGGATCGAGGTGTCGCGCAGTGTTGCGCGCAAACTCGTGCTCTACCACCGGCGGGCCGGCGGCCAGTCGCAATTCTCATCATTGCTCGAACTAAATCCCAAGAGTGACCGGATCCAATCTGTTCTCACCCACGCCCGCCGCCATCTGACGGAACGGCTAAGCGTCGAGGACCTTGCCGAAGTCGCACATCTGTCGCCGCGCCAGTTCAGCCGGGCATTTCACAACGAAACAGGCCAGTCGCCGGCAAAGGCGATCGAACATCTGCGTCTCGAAGCCGCGCGGACCCTGATGGAGGACACGACTCATCCGATGGACGTGGTGGCGCAGCAGACAGGCTTCGCTGATCGTGACCGGATGCGGCGCGCCTTCCTGCGGACCTTTGGACAACCACCACTGGCGATCCGGCGAGCCGCCGGCGGCGGCGATGCTCAAGCCGTAGCGCACGCGTTGCCACGGTAACTGAGGCGTTTCCTCAGGCCGCCGCCACAAGGCCGCAATGCGTGCCGCCGTGATTATGACCGACAGGCTAAGGAGCTACGATGCAGCGAAGCGGCGGGTCCTGCCGACGTCAATCATCGACAAAGCCGCTATTCTGAACCACGGGGCCGAAAACTCACATCGGCCGAGACGACCTCCGGGACGGCAGATGCGGCAATTGTAATCGCTCGAGCAGGCTCCGGACTTCCTCTCCTTATACGCGTCCATTTATGGCCACTTTCATCCACACCGGCATCGACTGGCAGCGGATCCCGATCGCGCGATTCGGTCCGGGTGGTTGAATGCCTTGCAGCGGCAGCATACCTGCGCCGGCACACGGCTCGGTCGGCGCGGCAAACCCGCCCGCGACTGCGAGTCGCCCGCCGCCTGTTATTGCTTCAATCTCAATTGCGGGAGTTCGGCTCTCCACTCCCCTCCTCTTCCCGTCCTCCCGACATCGAAGTGAGCCCGGTCGGCGCTACTGCCGTAGCGGCGCGAAATGCACCGCATCCTCAATTACGTCGTCCCGGCTCCCTCCGCGTCCAGACGCAGCGAACGATCAATTCGGTATAGGTCATTGCTAGACTGATATGAGATGCGGGTCATCATGCTCGGCAATCCTGAGAAACAGCGTAGCGGGAAACGCGCGCGAATACTCAAGCTGGATTATCGATTGCACTACCGGCACAACGCAACAGGGCCGCTAAATTCGCCTGTCAATTAACGCAGCCATCTCCACTCGTGAGCCGACACCAGCAGTCGCTAACAAACTTGCTAGCGGGCGCTGTCTCATTGGAATTTGAACGCGCGGCATCGAACAGCGATTTACTAGCAGGGGGACAATTAAATGGAGTCATAAGACGGCGACCTGAGCTACGCGCAACAATGCGGCTCGCAAGCGAGCCGTTCGAGGAAAGAACGATCGCGGCCAAGTTCGTTTGGCCCAAAAAGACAGGCGAGCATGCCAATAGCATGCTCGTTTGGCGAGCCGCGCAGATCAATAATTCCTGTTGTTGCGGCCCTCTACGTCGCCCCTTTGGCCCAGCCAGCCCATGTCCAGCTAAGGTCTTCAACCCTCTGCCGCACACCCTTTTGACAGGTGTCAATGCCGACACGGCATCAGCGTAGCGATAGTCGCTAAGAGACGATCGGTCCGCCAAACCAGCTCCGTGGGTTGAACCCATGACAGAAATGCCGCCGCACAGGAGTGCGGATGACAGCAGTGTAACTAGGTTCAGGACCCTTTACACGGTTCGACGCGGTGTGATTCTGGGGGCAACGGAGGTGTTCGATGTCCCGAGTGCCACTGCTGACCGAGGCGCAGATGCGCCGGATCGAGCCGTTTTTCCCGATCTCGCGCGGGCTGCGGCGCGTCGATGACCGCCGTGTCATCAGCGGGATCATCTAACGTGATCCGCAAACAGCCTGCAGTGGAAGGACGCGCCTACGCGGCTACAGCCCGCACCAGGACGCTCTATAATCGCTTCGTCCGCTGGAGCCGGCTCGGCGTGTTCGACCGCATCTTCAAAGCCCTAGTGGCGCGGGCCGCGCATACCGGAACGGCTGATGATCGACAGCACCCACCTCAAGGCGCACCGGACAGCCGCCAGCTGGCAAAAAAGGGGATGCTTCACGCTGCATCGGACGCACCTGCGCGGCGGGCCGAACTCGAAACTTCATGCTGTCTGCGATGAGAAAGGCCGGCTCGTCCGCCTACTGCTGACCGCAGGCCAGACCAGCGACCATAAAGGCGCTGCGATGCGCCTGCCGGTTCTCCCACAGGCGCGCGAGCTGCTCGGCGATCGCGGCTACGATAGCGCGGACTTTCATGCCGACATCCTGGCGCGAGGCATCCAGCCCTGCATCCCGTTCACCAGAAAGCGGAAGACCGCGATACCGCACGACAGCACGCTCTATCGACACGGCCACACCGTATCGAGAACGCATTCGGCCGCCTCAAAGACTGGCGCCGCATCGCCACGCGCTACGACCGATGCGCCCACACGTTCTTCTCCGCCATCTGCATCCCCGCAACCGTTATCTTCTGGCTGCCGTAACGAGTCCTGAGCCTAGCTAAACGATGGCGCATTGGCAGCAACTCGCTTTTTGACAGGTGTCAACTACGCCACGCCTCGCAGCGTTGGCTCCTGGTCGCTCTGGACAACAAAAAAGAGAACCTGTTGCGTTTTCACTGCGCGATGATTAGTAACGGAGAATGGGCGAAACCAGGAAAGTTTAGCGTAGATGCCAGATCACGGTGTAGCGCCCGAGTTTGAGCCGGTTGATGAGGCGATCCGCGCCGACGCCGACGCGTTGAGCGCAGAGCTGTTCAATCTGCGGGCGCGGCTTTTCCCACCTTCAGCAGCCAAGCCACTTAGACTTTTTTCAAGTGGCGAAGCCGCTGCTCTTATCGGGATAAGTGACGCCTATTTACGCCAACTTTCGCTTGCGGGTTTCGGCCCTCAGGCAATCAGCGTCAATGGAGGACGCCGATCTTATTCCTTGCAGCAAATCAATGAATATCGCGGCCACCTTTCCCGCGAAGGGCGCGACTATTTTCCCAGACGTCGAGCTGGAGATCAGCTCCAGGTGATCGCGGTCACGAACTTCAAGGGCGGCTCAGGCAAAACCACCACTTCGGCGCACTTGGCGCAGTACCTCGCTTTGCGTGGGTTCCGAGTCCTCGCGATCGACCTGGACCCTCAGTCAAGCCTTTCGACCTTATTCGGGTTTCAGTCAGAGACCGACCTCGCCGAGAACGAGACCCTCTATGCCGCAATTCGCTATGATGAAACACGGCGCCCTCTACAGGAGGTCATTCGGACGACGTATTTTACCGGCGTCGACCTAATTCCCGCCAATCTTGAACTTCAGGAGTTCGAGCACGATACCCCGAGAATCCTCGCTGCCGGTCAGCGGGGAAAGCACAGTCTCTTTTTCAATCGGCTGCGGGAGACTCTGTCGGAAGTAGAGAGCAATTACGACGTCGTCATCGTGGATTGTCCTCCTCAACTAGGTTTTCTGACTCTTGGAGCGTTGTGCGCAGCCACAGGCGTTCTTGTGACCGTCCACCCTCAGATGCTTGACGTCGCGAGCATGTCTCAATTCCTGCTTATGACCGCTGATTTGCTGAGCGTCGTGCGCAAAGCTGGCGGCGAACTCCGATACGATTTCCTCCGATACCTCATTACACGATATGAGCCTCAAGATGGCCCGCAGACTCAGGTCGTCGGCTTCCTGCGAAATCTCTTCGCGGAACGAGTGCTCACAAATCCGATGCTTAAATCGACGGCCGTTTCAGACGCCGGCCTGACAAAACAAACGCTCTACGAAATTTCTCGTCAGAGCATGGGACGATCGACGTATTCCCGTGCGGTTGAGGCTTTGGACGCAGTCAACGGGGAAATTGAAACGCTTATTTCCAAAGGATGGGGCCGCTGACATGACAAGACGTAGAGACATGCTGCGGGCCGCGTTCGACAAAGACCAGCCTGCTCCTGACACGGGTTTGGTCCCCCAGGTGCCCGATACCTCCATGCGAGTACCCTCGGCTGCTGTGCGCGCTATGGGACTGACCTTGGGCCGTATCGAGGAAGATGCCGCTCGGGTTGACGCTTTATCAGATAGCCTCGCTCGGGGGGAGCTGGTCCACGCCCTTGATCCCGAGGTCGTGGAGCCATCATTCGTCGACGATCGGATCGACCGAACCGCGGACCCCGATTTCCGGCGGCTGGTGGACAGCATCCGCTCCTCAGGACAGCAGGTTCCCATCCTGGTGCGGCCGCACCCCACCGCCAGCGGCCGGTACCAGGTTGCCTATGGCCATCGCAGGCTCGGAGCCTGCCTAGAGCTTAAACAGCCCGTGAAGGCGCTTGTCCGCAACCTCAACAATGAAGAACTGGTCGTTGCGCAAGGGAAGGAGAACGCTGAACGGAGGAATTTGTCATTCATAGAACGAGCCGTGTTCGCCGCTCATCTCGAACAACAGGGCTTCGAACGGGCCGTCATCCAGGCCGCCCTTGCTGTCCATCCCGCCGAGATGACGAGACTTTTATCGGTGGCCAAGGGAATCCCTCAAGCGGTGATAGCCGCCATCGGTCCGGCACCCCGAGCAGGACGACCGAGGTGGATGGAACTTGCCGAACTCTTGGGGCACCCGAAGGCACACGAGGTGCTTCAAGATCTAGTCACCAAGGCATCCTTTAGGCAGGTCGGTTCAGACACTCGGTTCGACCTCGCTATCGGCTGTTTGCGCGCTACAAGGACCGAGTTAAACCCACCCGTTTTATTTCATGACGCTAAAGGTCGTATCGTCGTCAGGGCGGAAAGCAGTGCCCTCGGCTACCGATTTCTCGTCGATGTCAACGCTGCGCCTGGTCTCGACAGATACCTGTTAGACAAGCTTCCTGAGCTCCTCGCCGGTTTCAACCATCGATAGCTGTGTGGACTTTGGCGATGCGGCCGCTCGCG
The DNA here is from genome assembly GCF_009765865.1 of Acidisoma sp. L85. GTDB lineage: Bacteria > Pseudomonadota > Alphaproteobacteria > Acetobacterales > Acetobacteraceae > Acidisoma. Next base: position 83,662 of record NZ_LMUQ01000022.1, on the reverse strand, counting down.
ACGACCGATAGCCCCTACCCAAGCCGCATCTAGGTCTCACTGTGTGGACTCTCGCGAGGCAAAAGGGGCTTGCGTCCGCGGACTCCGCAGCCGTGGACTGTTGCGAGGCTGGCCTATCGATCGGTATCTCCATCCCGAGTCGCCCCCAACAGCTGTCAAAGACCCGTGGAAAACGCCAACAGCCCGAGTATGGACTGTAGCGAGATAGCCGTGGACTTTTGCGAGAAGCAACCAAGGGAAATCAACGCTTTACGCGACTTATCCTGTGGACTTTAACGATTATACTAATAGTAGTCTTCTAATAAGCTTCGAATAGGCTACCTCGCAAAAGTCCATGCGGACGGCGACCTCGGCTTCTGGCAGGCTAATGTCAGTTGATAAGTGTCCTAGGTGATCCAATGGGAACGGTGCATACGTTGATTGAAAGCAGAGGCCGTTTAGGGGCCCTTGGTTTCGATTTTGACCGTCGCATTGTCGAAACTGCGGCCAACTACATGGCAGACGAAGACAACGGAATCGGCTTTGTCTATTCAGGGTGGGCGCAAGCTGCACTTCCTCATCGTCGTCTAAAAGACGATCAGACATGGCAGATAAACTCTGACCACGTTAAACTCCTCATAGAACCCGGTCGCCGGGCAACGGAGGTAGGTGATCCAATCTGGGTGGGAGTACCATATGGATCCCGCGCCAGGCTCATCATGCTCTATCTACAAACCGAAGCACTGCGAACGAATTCGCGGGAAATAGAGCTTGGGAAATCACTGCGCAACTGGCTTAGCCGGTTAGGTATTCCCATCGGCGGAAAGTCACTCAAGGACGTTAGGGAGCAGGCTGAGCGGATTTCCCGGTGCAGGCTAACGTTTCATGTTCAAGCGGCCGGACGGGCGGGCCTGGTGAACCAAAACATCATGGATACCGCGATGTTTGTGGATGGGGCCGACCCAGCCCAGGGCAGTCTATTTCTCGAAACTGCAAAGTTGTCGGAAACATTCTACGAGCAACTGCGAAAGCACCCGGTCCCCCTAGAGGAAGCGGCGATCAGAGCAATAAATAATAACTCTATGGCGCTCGACCTTTACTGCTGGCTGGCCTATCGTCTTCATGTGCTTACTGGGCCACGCCAAGTAACGTGGAAGGCACTTATGGGTCAGTTTGGTGGCGGGTATAAGGAGCAGTTCCACTTTAAACCGCGATTTCTAGAGAACCTGTCTCTCGCCATGGCGGTCTATAGGGATGCAAAGGTCGACATCGACGAAAAGGGGCTGACACTTCGGCCCTCGCGACCACCAGTACCTCAAAAGCAAGGTGTCGCCGCGGCCCGCTGACCGGGCTGGTGCGACTCGCAAGAGTCCACTCCAGCTTGCTCTCAAGAGTCCACACTCGATCGACCAGTTCGACCCGCTGACGGGTACACCCATCGCCGCAACGATCGGCTAGCCCGACCGACAGCGGCGATGTAGGCAAGTGTAATCCGAGTCGCGCCTGAGGTGACCGCAATACGCCGCATAGTTCAACTCGATGTCCCGTTTCAGCCTCTGCGACCGGCATGCAGCTGCGGTTCCTCACCCAGGAGCTCGAGACCATCAGCTAGCAAACCGTTGATAGGAGTGGGCGGGAAGTGGGAGAGCGAAGGCGCGCCAATGACAAGCGAACAGCGCAGTTGGTCGAGCTCTAGGCAACAGAATCTGTCCGCACCCGTCCGAATTCTGACCAACCGGGGCTTAACTCCGGGAAGGGTGGCTGCCTGGTCGATCAGACGACGATTCACTATTCCGCTCGCGAGCAACAGACGTCAGGCCGTCGTGGGCGTACAGCCCTATTTTAACCACCGACTATCAGCATTTTTCTGCGGGACAGGCACGGTAGATCACGTTTACCGTGCCTGTCCGCGCAAGAAGGATCAATTGCCATAGTCACCGGATGGATTCAGACTGGCACGGTGCCGACGGCGTCGTGAGCAAGTGTGCGGGGGCTTTGGGGCAGCATGGCGGCTAAGACGGGCATTGCGGCTCTGCCGCTTACCGCGGACCAGCCTTTACCTGCGGCGCGCCGCTAAAACCGTGGCCGCCAGCACGACCAAGCTGCTGGATCTCTGACGGTGACCGAGACGCCCGCCGAGGCTCGCACGCAGGGCTCAGAAGACTTCGTGCCGGGCGGGGGGCGCGCTCGCGCTGCCTCAAACCGACTGGCTGCGGCACGACCTCGCGGTCACCGGACCGCCGGAGGACGTCGCGGCCCTGCGGCAGGCGGCGGAAAGGGGCAGGGAGCCATTCCCTGGCATTCGGGTGCTGATCTTCCTGCCCAGCACGAGGTGTCTAGTTTTTGTTCGCGGACGTCCCAGCTGATACGGGCGACGACAAGGGCGATTTGCGAGCCGTTCTCGCGTTGCTTTTGCCAGTCGCGCGCAACCGGATCGGTGTCACCTGCAAGGCTACGGCGCTTGCCGCGTATCAAGTGGAGACCTCATGGCGGCCCCGATAGAACATATCGTCGTGCTCATGCTGGAAAATCGCTCCTTCGACAGCATGCTTGGCTGGCTCTACCCTGACCGCCCCGATTTCGACGGACTGACAGGGCGGGAGACCAATCCCTGGCACCGCGATGGCGGCGTTGTGACCGTGCCAGTGTGGAACGACCTTGGCATGAGCCGGACCGAAGCCCGCGGCCCCGACCCCGATCCAGGCGAGCTGTTCGACGATATCGAGGCACAGCTATGGGGGGCCGACAGCGTGGGCATCAATGGCCACGGCCAAGGCACGCCATCAATGAGCGGCTTTGTCGACAACTACATGCGTCAGCCCCGCAGCCCGGATGGTGCCGAGCCGAACCCCGCCGCGGTCATGCACTGCCATTCCCCCGCTCAGGTGCCGATACTGAGCCTCCTCGCGCGCTCATTCGGCGTTTCAGACCGCTGGTTCGCTTCGGCGCCGTGCCAAACCTGGCCCAACCGCTTCTTCATGCACACCGGCACAGCTGGCGGCTGGGTCAACAACGATCCGCCGCATTGGCCCTATCGCATGCCCACGATTTTCCGCCGCCTCTCGGATCATAAGCGCGATTGGGCGATCTATTTCCACGACCTGCCGAACACCGCGATGCTCGCCGATATGTGGAGCAAGCTTGCGACGACGCATTTCCGACTGTTCCACAAACAGTTTGAACAGGATGCGCTGAATGGCGAGTTGCCGTCCTACACCTTCATTGAGCCGCGCTACTTCGTCTCACGGGTCCACAACAAAATTCCGAACGATCAGCATCCGCCCACCAACCTAGTGCATGCTGAGGAACTTATCGCCCGAACCTACAACGCGCTGCGGCAGGGACCGAAATGGGATAAGACGCTGCTCGTCATCACCTATGACGAGCATGGCGGCCTCTATGACCACGTGCCGCCACCATCCGCGACGCCGCCCGGCGGCCCCTATCCGGACGGCTTCACCTTCGACCGCTTCGGTGTCCGCGTTCCGGCCGTGATCGTCTCGCCGCACATCCCCGCCGGCAGCGTCTTGCGTCCGCCACTTGACGAGGATGGTTCCGGAACACCTTTCGACCACACCTCGATCATCAAGACGGTGCAGGAGCTCTTTGGTCTCGGCGCGCCGCTGACCGAGCGTGTTGCCGCAGCACCGTCACTGCTCCCCTTGCTGGGCGATGCCGGCCCGACCAACGCCGGACCGCCACGCGTCGACTTCGTTCCCGTGTGGCCGACCCCGGCGGAGGTGCAGCGTCTACGAAAAGTGGATAATGAGAGTGGCTTGCAACTCAGCATGAGTGGCATTGCGGCCACCCTTCTCGGCACAACTGCTCGCGTTGCCGCCCACTTCCGACATGGGATCAGAAAAACCGCCTCCAGCGCTGGCTTCAGCCGGTCACGGTCCGCGACGCGACCATGAACGGCCAGTCTAAAGTGGCGTCTCGTTCCATTCGCCACGACGAGATCAGTGCCGGTCGGCTCGTCCCACCTTCAAAGATAACCAGAGGCCGACACCCCCGATTGGCGTGTGGTGGATGCGTTGGCGTGAATCCGCCCGCCACCTGCCGTGCGCCTTGCGGCAACCTCGTTGCGTTCTGCCACCTGTTCCCGAGAAGGCACTGGACCCACCGCTTCGCCTAGGGGCAGTAGCTCCCGGCACCTCTTGGCCGGGCTGGAGCTCGCGCGCGAAGCGCTCTGCCCCGCCTCCTGCTGCGTTAGATGGTGATGCCGGAAAGCCCCCATTCCGCCGGGAGGGCACAACCAGCCGCGCTAAGGCCTGGCGTGGGGGCCGAAGTAGGCTCTTCTTGGGAAGCTGGCCGGGCTGTGACGCTTTGTGACTAAACGACGCCTTGGAACCCTCAAGTGACCGCCTCACCTGCAACCAGCATGAGAGGCTTTACTTGTTGGGAGAGATTACCGCCGGATGGGCTTAGTCGCATATGCTCTGAAGTTCCGCATTACCTTCTACGTTATCGCCGTGCTGGTGATGCTGGCAGGGATAGGCGCGGCCGTCGTGATGCCGAAGGACGTTCTGCCCGAGGTCGACATTCCTGTCATCACGCTCGTCTGGACATTCACAGGCCTTGATACGCCCGAGATGGAGAGCCGGGTTACAACCTACACCGAGGTTTCAATCAGCAACAATGTCAGCGACATCAAGTCGATGCAAAGTACTACTTTGCAGGGAATTACGATCCAGCGGATTTATTTTCAACCCAGTGTCAGTATAGACCTCGCGATCTCCCAGATCGTTGCCGCCACAAACTCGGTCCGTGCGGTTCTGCCTCCTGGAATTCAACCGCCGGTGATCATGCGCTTTACGGCGTCCTCAGTACCGGTCATCCAGTTGGTCATGTCTTCCTTGAAGGAGACGCAGCAGCAGCTTTACGACTACACCCAATACCGCATCCGTCAGACGCTCGCGACCAATCCCGGCGCTACTATGCCGCCGCCTTATGGGGGCACACCGCGTCAGATCATGGTCGATCTCGACCTTCACGCCTTGCAGGCGCGCGGCCTGACGCCGCAAGATGTCACCAACGCGATCACTGCCCAGAACGTCACCGTCCCCTCCGGACTCGCCAAGATTGGCACGACTCAGTTCGTCATTCACATGAACTCCGTGCCAAGCGTGATAAGCGCGCTTAACCAAATCCCCATCAAGCAGATCGATGGCGCGCCCGTGCTGATGCAGGACGTTGCCTATGTTCGGGATGGCGGACCGCCGCAACAGAACATCGTCCGTCAGGACGGCAGACCCTCGGTCCTGCTCACGGTTCTAAAGAACGGCGATGCCTCAACTCTATCAGTGGTCAACAACGTCAAGAGGATGCTGCCCTCCATCCAGGCGGCGGACCAAGGGACATGAAGATCACCCCGGTCTTTGATCAATCTGTCTTCGTCTCAGGCGCCATCGGGGATGTGATCCGGGAGACCGTGATCGCGGCCACGCTGACGGCCCTGATGATTCTCTTGTTTCTAGGTTCATGGCGCTCGACGTTGATCGTTCTGATCTCGATCCCACTGGCGATCCTGACATCCCTCGCGATACTCGGCGCGATGGGCGAGAGCATCAACATCATGACGCTGGGCGGCTTCGCGCTGGCCGTCGGCATATTGGTGGACGACGTCACAGTCGCCATCGAAAACAGCTATCGCCTCATGGATCAGGGGAAACCCTTCCGAGAGGCAGTGGCCAAAGGCGCGGCCGGCATCGCGAAACCGGCCCTCATCTCCACCCTCTCGATTTGCGGCGCCTTCGTCTCATTGCTCTTCCTTACAGGAGCACCGAAATACATCTTCACCCCGCAGGCGCTCGCCGTCGTCTTCGCTATGCTCGCCTCGTATTTCTTCTCTCGCACACTCGTGCCGATCCTTATCGATGTGCTGGTCAAGCGTGAATACGAGAAACGCGATGCGGCGCGCCAGGATGACCACACATCATCCGGCAAGAAGGGAAGCTTCGGCCGCTTCCATGAGGGTTTTGAGCGGCGGTTCCAGGCCTTCCGAACAGCCTACATCGGCCTCCTCTACGCCATCTTGCGCCATCGCTGGCGACTGCGATTGTCGCTGGGCTCACTCTCCTCGTCGGCGGTAGCCTGGTTCCCTTCATCGGTACCGATTATTTCCCCCAAGTCGATTCCGACCAGATGACGCTGCATGTTCGCGCGCCGCCCGGTACCCGAATCGAGGTCGCCGAACAGCTTTTTCAGGGAGTCGAGGACAGCATCCGTCAGGTGATCCCAGCGAAAGAACTCGGCACCATTATCGACAACATCGGCCTACCGTCGATCAACTACAACCTCGCCTTCAACGATGGCTCCTTCGTCGCGTTCTACGATGGCCAGGTGCTCGTGACCCTCAAGGACGGCCATAAATCCTCCATAGCCTACATGAACACGCTGCGCCCCATCCTGCGCGACAGGTTTCCCAACACTGTCTTCTATTTTCAGCCCGCCGACATGATTACCCAGATTCTCGATTTCGGGTCCCTCGCGCCCATCGATATTCAAGTCACCGGCCGTCATCTGGACAAGGACATGGCAGTCGCGGGCAAGATCCAGAGAGCGCTCACCCATGTCGAGGGCGCCGCCGACGTGCACCTCCAGCAAATCAATTATGGTCCAGAATATTTCGTGGATGTCGATCGCCAACGCGCCTCCGAGCTTGGCCTGACGGAGCAGCAAGTGGCCAACAATCTCGATGTCTCGCTATCCGGCAGTTTCCAGATTACCCCCAATTTCTGGAACGACCCTAAAACCGGGGTGCCGTATCAGGTCTGGGTTCAAACGCCGGAATTCCGCAACGATTCCCTTGCCGCGCTCGAAAATACCCCGCTGCTGCCAAGTTCTGTCGGCAATGGCGGCACGGTTCAGCTATTGTCCAATGTCGCGACGATGACCCGGCGCGCCGAACCGACGGTCGCGACTCACATCAACATGGCACCAACCTTCGACATCATGGCGAACGTGCAGCAGCGCGACCTCGGCAGTGTCGAACGCGCAATCGACCGCATCGTCGCCACGGCGCAGAAAAGCCTCGCGCCGCCTGACAAGATAGCGATACGCGGGCAGGTGGAGAGCAAGGACCAGTCGTTTCAGAACATCGCCATTGGATTGATGATTGCGGTGGTCGCCGTCTACCTGCTCATGGCGGTCAACTACCAAAGCTGGGGTGACCCCATCGTCGTGCTTTGCGCTCTGCCAATTGCGTTCTGCGGCATCGCGGCCAGCCTTTTCATCACCGGCACGACGTTCTCCATCCCATCGCTGATGGGCGCGATCATGAGTGTCGGCGTCGCCTCCGCGAATTCCATCCTCCTTGTGACCTTCGCGCGCGAGCACAGGGAGCGTAATGGCTCTTCCGCCATGGAGGCCGCCATCGCCGCGGGTGCCGAAAGGCTGCGTCCCGTGTTGATGACGGCGGGTGCCATGTTCGTCGGGCTGATCCCCATGGCGATCGGCATTGGTGAGGGCAGCGAACAAAACGCGGCGCTCGCCCGCGCGGTCATGGGCGGCATCGCCGTCGGCACATGCGGCACTTTGCTTTTCGTCCCCTACCTCTATGTCCTCCTACGCCAGCGCGCCCCAAAAACGCCGGAGAATTACCTGTGACCGACGCCCAGCTGTCGCAGCCTGAGAAGGACGACCCCGACTCCGGCTCGGATCACGACGAGAGGGCATCGGATGATAAGACCACGCAAAAGGAGACCTCGGAGGAACCGCCCCCCGCACCGCCGCGCGCGCACGTTTTCATCGGCGCTGGACTGGTGATCGCTGGTCTATTGGGCCTCGGGGTCTACAATCGCGTGCAGCGTGGCGCCGCCGCTTCCGAGACACAAAAGGCGACCGCAATTTTCGCTCCAACACTGCATGTCGCGACAGTGCGCAGCGATAACTCGCCGATCCGGCTGACTTTGCCTGGCGAAACCATGGCCTACGACACGGCCTCGATTTTCTCGCGCGCGACCGGCTACGTCTCGCAGCGTCTTGTCGATATCGGCAGCCGCGTAACCCGAGGACAGCTTCTCCTCCGCATAGCCGCGCCGGATCTCGACGCCCAGGCGGATCAGGCGCACGCCCAGCTCGGGCAGATGAAGGCGCAGCTCGTGGTGGCGCAGGCGCGTCTGGCGCAAGCCGAGGCCGATTCAAAGCTCGCCAAGGTCACCAATGGCCGCACAGGGACACTCGCGGCCGAGGGCTGGGCGACCAAGCAGAGTGCCGACAACGACGCGGCCAACGTCAGCGCTCAGGGGGCTAATGTCGCGGCATCCCAGGCGAGCGTCCAGGTGGCCCAGGCAAATGTTGAGGCGCAGACCGCGACGCTCAACCGGCTCCAGCAGCTCACCAGTTTCGAGCGGGTAGCGGCGCCCTTCGACGGAGTGGTAACGGCGCGGAACGTCGATTCCGGCGACCTTGTGACCATGGACGCCGCCTCGGGGCAACCGCTTTTTGTTGTCCAGCGGGACGACATTTTGCGGGTCGTCATCGATGTCCCGCAGAGCGGGGCGGTCAACCTGCGGGAAGGGCTGAAGGCGACGATTTCAGTCCCGGAACTTCCAGGGCAGCAGTTTGACAGTGTTATTTCCCGAACGGCTGTGGCGCTTTCCGCCGCATCTCGAACGTTGCGAGTAGAGGCCGACATCGACAATAGGGCGCATCGTTTGAACCCCGGACTTTACGCCAATGTCTCGCTAGCTATCCCGCGCGTCAAACCCGGCTTGATTGTGCCCTCCGACGCGCTGGTATTCGACGCACAAGGAATGCAGGTTATGGTCGTGAAAAACAAGATCGTGCATCTACACCGCGTATCGATCTACCGTGATTTCGGGACTACCGTGGAACTTCTGGGTGGAATTGCAAAGGGCGACCAAGTCGCGCTTACGCCGCCGGCGGATTTGAGGGACGGGGACCATGTACGAGTGGCGTCATCTCCAGCGTCGGCACGATAGGCCATCTGAGCCCTCCGGTGCCCGACCTACAGGGCTGGTGCACGGTTTGCGGCATCAGGTGACCGAACGCTCCCGGGGCTAGTTCGCACATTTCGACCGAAAATCCCGGAATGGCAAAGCAAACCTATGTCTGAATGGTCGCTCTCGGGAGTCTGGCGTGGGATCTTGTAGAACGCTGTTGACTCTTTCGCGGCCGTCCCATCAGCTTTCGATGCTGCGTCTCAGTAGTGGAATCCGCTGGATACATGCACTCAATCCGAAGTTCTTGGGCCGCGATCGTTAGCGGTGTTCCAACCGTCGTGATCATTGAGAAGTAACTCAATGTACGACCGTTTCTCATAAATCCAATCGGTATCATGGGTAAGGCGGGCGCAAGAGCGGTGACACCCTGGATGTTTCTAGCTTCGCCACCAGAATAATCGAGCAATGCTTGAATCAGTTCCGTCGTTTTCCGATCGACTATTTGCCCGATCGCCTCACGGTGAATACGTGCGAGAAGGCTCTCCGAAACATTGCCCCAATTGGAGATAAAAGGACGCATTCCGTTGGGATCGAACATCAGATGCAGCAGATTACGCGGTTTTGGGCGCGACTCCATGTCGATGAATTTTCCAAAGAAGCGCGGCGCAGCGTCGTTAGTCATGACCACATTCCAGTAGCGGTCCATGACTACTGCGGGAAATGGCTCATGTTGATACAACACGCGTCTGAGGGCATTCACAATGCTCTCCATCTCTGGTCCATCGAGCGGACTCTCGGGATAGATGGGCGCATACCCGGCTGCCAGCAGGAACCCATTGCGCTCTCGGAGCGGGACATGCAGCCCCTCAGCGATGTGCATCAGTTTCTCCCGGCTCGGGATGCTACGCCCGCTTTCGATGAAGCTGATATGTCTTTGAGAAACGCCAGTTTCGAGAGCCAGATCGAATTGGCTCTTGCCGCGCGCTTCACGCCAGTAGCGCATGAGTTTGCCCAGCCCGCTCTCGGGGCGCCCGGCCCCGCGTCTGTCAGGCCCCATCGCGTTATTTCTCATTCCAGTCTTCATTCCCCGCTGTCTACCACGATAAAGCTTGGGCTCGATTACCTTTCATGTAATTGAATTCATTCCTGCCAAGCTCTACTCAGAGTGTCGAACGAGCAGTCACTGCGCGATGTGCCCGTGACTCCGTTCACTTTCATCTCCCTGGAGGCAAGCGCACATGACAGACTTTCCGGTTAACACCATCGATACTGCGCCCGAACGTTCGAAGGCTGCTCTCCAAAAGTTGCAAGCGACCTTCGGGATGATTCCCAATATTTTGGGGTCCATGTCGACATCTTCAGTGTTGATCAATAGCTTGGTCGGCCTGTTCGAAAATGTCCATGGCGGCAGCTTTACTGAAGCCCAGATACAGACACTGCTGCTGACCAATGCAGTGACCAATGAGTGTTCCTGGGCCGTCGCGTTCCATACGGCCCTGGCGCTCAAGGAAGGACTGGACCCGTCTGACGTTCAGTCCATCCGTGACCGACGACTGCCCAAGGACGAGACGCTTGCTGCCTTGTCGGCTCTCGCAAAGGCGTTGATCCAGAAACGGGGTCGACTCGAGGATCAGGACATCGAGCGCTTCATCGCCGCCGGGTTCGGCAAGGATCTTGCGCTTGAGGTGATTGCTGTGGTCGCCGCGTCCACGATCACAAACTACACCGGGAGCGTCACGGAAACGCCGCTAGAAAAGCCCTTCCAGCCACACGCTTGGCAAGCGTAAGGAGTGGACATTTTGGCTGGCAACACGTTCAGTGCTTATTAAAAAATCTGTAGGTAATCCCCGGCAGAATCGGCCTCTTCATCGCGGCCGAGCTCGCGTTCGGCTTCATGACAAGCATCTTCACTAGCGCTTCTTAAGATATATCACGATGCAGCTTTTCGGAAACGCTACATTCAAACGGCGGCCCCTACGGATGGGCCGGGTGGGTAGTCCGCGTGCCCGCTCAGCCAGTTCAGCCACTCGGCGGCCGTTGGTCGATGGCGCATTCAGATCTCCTGGTGGACTTGCGGTCACCCGTCCATTTGACCAAATCTTAGGGTTGGCTAGCATGGCATCCTGCCCGCCTGGTCTTTCTAGATCGTAGCTTTAGCCCGGTTGGCCTGAGCTGCCGTGAGGAGGTGACGTCATTGCGGCGGGTCGTTGCAGCGGCTTCTCGGATTAGCCGAATCGCCTGTGCTAGGACCTGTCGACCCCACAACTTCCAACAAATGAGCTCATTTACACGATGGACAACCCTATCCTTGCGGCCCTGGTGCCTGTCATCCTCTTGCTTGCGTTTGGTGTTGTGGCGGTAATCGCAAGTCGCGCAGGAAGGCTGAGTCCCATTGTCGGCTACCTGGTGCTCGGCTTGGCATTACGAGCCGCCGGCGCGTCAATGGTTGTCAACAGCAGCACCATCGGCCTCCTTGCTCAGCTGGGAGTCGTCTTTCTTTTGTTTGATATTGGCCTCCATTTCTCGCTAACCCACGTCCGACGGCAGGCCCGAGACATCTTCGGCTTTGGCCCGGTGCAGATTTTGTTTGGCACAGTTCTACTTGGTATCCTGGCATTTGCGACCGGGCTGGCGCCGCTGCCGGCCCTTTTCCTGGGAGCCGTTTTAGCGCTGAGCTCGACCGCCGTAGTTGCGCCTCTGATCGCTGAGCGTCACCAACAGAGTTGCCCTGTTGGGTTAACGGCTACCGCAATCTTGGTCTTTCAGGACGTAGCAGCAATATTCCTTCTCATTGTAGCCGGGGCGCTAGGTGGGGGCTCGATTCTTCCAGTAGCGATGTTCGCTCTCGTCAAAGCTGCCGCAGCCTTTGCGGTTGCGGTGGTATTGGCGCGCCTAGTTGTTAAGCCACTCTTTAGGCTTGTCGCTCACACAGGACAGGAGGAAGTCTTTACCGCTATGGCGTTGCTGGTCGCGCTGGCGGCGGCCTGGGCTACGGGGCAGATTGGGCTGTCACTGACGCTGGGAGCCTTCCTTGGTGGGATGGCCGTAGCCGAAACACCCTACCGGGCCGTTATCCAATCTGAAATCAAACCATTTCGAGGATTGTTGCTCGGCTTTTTCTTCATCTCGGTGGGCTTGTCTCTTGACGTTGGTCCGCTTCTGCGACTGTGGCCTGCGGTGATCGGGGTCAGTGCGGCCCTCGTCGCGGCGAAAGTCCTGACCAATGCGGCGGCGAGTTTGGTCTTCCGCTGGTCGGTGCCCGGATCTTTGCAGTTGGGCTTCCTGCTGGCTCAGGGGTCCGAATTTGCTTTTGTTGTATTAAGCTTGCCTGCTGTTCGAGCGCTTCTGGGGCCAGTTCGGGTCTCAATCGTCGTTGCGGCAGTGGCGCTCAGCCTCGCGCTTACGCCAAATATCGCGCAGATCGGAAGGCAGGTGGCCGGTCAATTGCGTCGTCGAAAAGCAAGAATCAACGACCCTGAGCTGGAGCTCAAGGAGCTCGCGGCCCCCGTTCTGATCATCGGGATGGGCCGGATTGGGCGAACATTGGCCGATGGATTGAAGGAATTCGATATCCGCTATATCGCTGTCGAGCGTGATCAGCGCAGGTTGAGCGAGGCCATTGCCGATGGTTATACCGCAGTGTTTGGCGATATGGCCGATCCGAGACTCTGGAATTCGATCGCATCGCATGGTCGGAAAATCAACGCCTGGACTGGCGTTTCCCACGAGACAGCCCAGGAAATCATACCCTTCAGCCGGTCGCTCTACCCGGGTCTCACGCGGTTTGCGGCGGTGATCGGAGAGAGCGAAGTCGAGCGTTTTGACCTGCTGGGCGTGCGCGCCGTCGTAGACCGTAGCTTCCCACCAGGCCTGGATTTTACAGCAGCGATTCTGAACGCACTCGATGTTGAAGGCGACGCGATCAATAACTGGATGCGGCACCAACAGGAACGGGCGCTCGTAGGCGCTGCACGTGGTTCGGCTGCCGCGTGAATGAATGAGGGTTCTGTTTAGTCCCGCATCACAGCAGAACACTGCGGCGCCCCATGCATCGCCGACCTCCCCGCTTGTCGGCGCCATGATCTCGCTGAGCATCGGCTGCAGGAGCAGGATCAGTCGCCGCTTCTGATCGGCAGAGAATTTGATCGGTGGATCGGTGTCTCGCAGGTATCACGTGCCGGGGGTTGCTGCTAGGTGGTCCTCAAAGACGCCATAACAGCACGCCGAGACAAAGTCACTCGAAGCTGCCGATCTAGAGTCGAAGGGTTTTCGGGAGTGGCACCAAAATCATGCTCGGAAACTCGCCCTGATAAGATTTGCGGCTGATCTCGGCGACACGGACGCGCACCAAGCGTTGGTCGCGCCTGCAAATGCTGGTAAAATGGCATGTTGAAGATACGTCCTTAGTGACTGCTAGCCGCCGTCAAATTGACCCAAGCTTCGCCGAAGAATGCTCGCAGCTCGGGCCGCATGTTCAACTGCGGTACGCGATTTCTCGATCGCCGCCGACGAAGTCGCGTTGCGTATACGCGCTCCGGGCGTCAGTCATCGTGCCGGATGGTGCGCGATTTCTTGCCAATTGCCCCGGGGTCCGGCGTAGTGGCGCCGACGAAGGCCCGATCTGCATCGTGACTCGAGCGGGCGGCGTTGCTCGTTGCGGTCAATACCAGGGACTGGTAGGCCTCAACTAATCCTTGCCGCTGCTTGCACTTCGGAGCCATTCAAAGTGGATACCCATCGCACTGCTATCGTTCAGCCTACTGTTTACATGGGGGTGCTAGTCGCCCTCGGCCTCTCCCATCTTCTAAACGACACCATCCAATCACTTATTCCCGCTGTGTATCCGCTGCTGAAAGCGAGATTCGAGCTAAATTTCGCTCAGATTGGGATCATCACTTTGACCTTTCAGATAGCCGGATCGCTCCTCCAGCCCGCGGTGGGACTTTACACGGATCGAAATCCTCTTCCTTATTCCACCGTCGTCGGGCTTGTCTTCACATTTTTTGGTTTGATTGGCTTAGCTCACGCCTCGAGTTACTTCCTGACACTTGTCTCGGTCACCTTCGTCGGTATCGGATCATCAATATTCCATCCGGAGGCCACGCGGTCGGCGCGCTACGCTTCCGGTGGGAAACAGGGTCTTGCACAGGGTATCTTTCAGGTTGGCGGCCAGACAGGGGGTGCCCTCGGTCCTTTGCTCGCAGCTGTCGTTATCATGTCTCGTGGACAGACGAGTCTTCAATGGTTTTCACTAATGGCGATCTTCGCTATGGCGCTGATGACCTGGACCGCGCGCCACCATGCGGGGATGCGCGCGCACTTCGAAGCCGCGACTGCACGTTCTGGCAAACATGAGACTGATGGGCGGCCATCACGAAAGACGGTTTTGATTGGCTTGATCGTGCTTATTGTTCTCATGTCGTCGAAGCTTTCTTATCTCGAGAGCTTTCGTTCGTTTTATACGTTCTACCTCATCGAAAAGTTTGGCGTGTCTATTCCTACCTCTCAGGTCATGCTCTTCGTATTTTTTCTGTCATCCGCGATTGGGGTTCTGCTTGGTGGAATCGTCGGGGACCGAATTGGCCGCTATCGCATTATCTGGATCTCGATCCTAGGTCCTCTTCCGCTGACGCTGCTACTTCCCCATGTCGATTTTGTTTGGACCGGCGTGCTGACCGTGCTCATCAATATCATCATGGCCAGCGCGTTTGCTTCCATTATGATCTACGCCATGGATTTGGTTCCCGGCCGGATCGGGCTTATCGGCGGAATCTTCTACGGCTTGAATTTTGCTGTAGGTGGTCTAGCCGCCGCCTTTCTCGGCGGACTAACTGACGTGATCGGCATCGAAAGCGTGTATCGGATCTGCTCATTCTTGCCCCTGGTGGGACTGCTGACGGCCTTTCTTCCAAGGCAACGCCTGACCAGAGAATCGCACCAGGACCCGGCAGCGAACTGAGCCCTTTCGGCAAATGGACGAGCGAGCGCCAAGTCGTAGCCGGTAGCCGTCGCGAAACCTGTTAGGTCCGCCGTCAGACGAAGGGGCTCTCGCGGAACATCTGGCGTGGCGTGGCGGACTATTGAGTGTCAACACCCCGATGAAGTCCCAAGGCCACGGCCTTGTAATCGTAGGTCGGATAGAAGTCGGTCCTAAACCCACCCCAGGCGGTAGTTTCGATGGCGCGATTCACCTCTCTGAGCTTCGCTGCAGGAACGCGTAGCGTCACCACCTGGCCTATCCCCATCAGGACGTACCAAGACACCACATCTACGCCTGGGGGCGGGAAGGCTGCGAAGAAACCTTGCTCCTTCAGCTCCTGGTTAATCTTACCAAGCGGCTTCGACTCGTCGTGCCGCAGGAAGATAGTCAGCAGGAAAGTGTCATCGTTTGCCGGCGTTACAAGCGGCGCGATTTTTGGCATTTCTGGCGCAGGAGGCGTCTGCGCCGTCGCGGTTGCGGCGGTGGCGGCGACCAAAAAGGCCGCCGCGAAGCGGAGGAGGCTCATCACGTTGGTCCTGTCGGGGGTTGGGGTTGAGGAGGCACCAGTTTGCCAAAGGACCGACGCAGCTGTCGAGCTTGATCGATGATAGAGAAGACCCAAAGTGCCGGGTGTCACAGTGCATGCGCGGTTTGTTGATTTGCCTCGGAATAGGCCGCCATCACCATCAGGCACTCTGCCTGGGGCGAAGCGAATGAAATCACCTCAAGCTCGGGGGATCTTTCGCCGCAGCTCATGATAGGCGCTGCATCGGCTTTTAGTAGAGTCTCCACTCGTACACAATTTCCACTGGAGGCGCCGCTCGATTATGTCGGGGGACGTTGCCTCCGATTGCAGCTTAAACCCTGTAGGCAGGGTCTTTCCCCCCTCTACTTCGGGGCGGAAACGGATTCGCGCTCGATCAAGCGTGTCGGGAGTTCACGCCGCCTTGGCGGCTCAGCCAAGCCTTCAATGCGTTCTATCAGCATACTAACAACTTCCCGACCAAGGTCGTACGCCGGCTGTGCCACGACGGTCACAGAAGGTGTGGTTGCACTCGTCCAGTCGGCGTCGTGGAAGCTGATCAGTGAAATGTCTCTCGGTATTATCAATCGGACATCCTTCGTAGTGCGTAGTATGGCAAGAGCTATGAGGCTGTCAGACGCCAATATGGCAGTAGGTCGGTCGCTCAAATTTAAGAGGTCAGCGATGACATGCTGGGCACCTTGGCGATCCGTGACGCCGAAGCGGATATACCGATGGGGATCGGGAATGCCGGCGTCTGCTAAGGCCTCTGAAAATCCCGCAATACGATTGGCAACCGTGGACAGACCGATTCCTGTCGCATCGCAAAGCGTGTGCTGCTTCATGCCAGCTGCTGTAATGTAGGATAGGCGAGTGTGGCCCGCAGCGATCAGCAGCTCTGTTGCGCGCTTCGCGGCGGCTTTGTCGTCTAGCACCACGGCATCGAACCCAAGCGCTGGGATTTCGCGATCCATCAACACGACCGGGCGTCCGATCGTGGCGATATTCAGCAGGTGCGCGGTATCCCCTGAAGCAGCCGGCGCGATAATGAAACCGTCGATTTGCTTACGCACCAAAACCTCGAGGGCGGCTTTTTCCTCGGCCACATCCTCTCCGGAGTTCACTAAGACGACATTGAAGCCGCGTGCCTTCGCACCGTCGCTCACGCCTCGAACGGCCAGTCCGAAATACGGGTTCTCGATATCGCCCACGATGACGCCAATCGTCCCGGATCGTCCAGTCGTCATTGTCCTTGCAAGGTCGTTGGGAAGGTAACCGAGGGCGGCCGCGGCGGCGGTGACCTTGGTCATGACTCTCGCGCTGACCGCCCCATACTGGCCCAGCGCTCTCGCAGCTGTCGCTTTCGAGACTTCCGCCAGGTTTGCAACGTCCTGGACGGTAGCGGGTCTGCGTAGCCCCTGATCCTTGGCCATTCGGCGCCCTAACTGAGTTTCTGGGCCACCGTCAAGGTCCTCTCGGTTACTAAAATTAAATGTTGAGACCGGTCTCAATCGATGGCAAGGTTAGATGTAGACAGACCTCAACCAGAGCCAGAATGGAGTCGTGACGATGAAGCAATGCTCCCGAAGGTTTTTCGGCGCTGCCGCGTTCGCTGCCGTCACGGCACTCTACTGTGGCGGTAGCCCTGCTCAAGCCGCTCCGCCGAGCGGCAATCCCTACCACCTTATCGACCGGTCGGTGATCAGCGTGGGCACCGTGGGTGACGCGAAGCCCTACGCCTTCATCGATGCGAGCGGAAATTTCACCGGCTTCGACGTGGAGTTATTCCGAGACGTCGCGCAGCGGATAGGCTTCGACAGCGCGCACGTTACCTTTACCGGCCAGGACTTCTCGGCGTTGATCCCATCGATCGCAAACGAACGCTTCGACGTGGCCGCTGCCGCCATCGGCGCGACGGCCGCACGCGAGAAAACGGTCGATTTTTCAGACGGCTATCTCGCAGGCTTCCTCTCAGTGATCACAGCCGAAAACGGCATAAAGGTTCCTGCGGATCTCGACGGTAAGAGGCTCGGCATTCTACAAGGCTCGCTGCAGGAGATTTATGCGAAGGCCCATTTCAAGAAGGCTAACCTGGTCGAGTTTCCCGATAATAACTCGGCCATTTCGGCTCTGAATAATGGCACGATTGATGCGCATTTCCTGGATTACGAGCAGGCGAAGCAGACGGCACAGCGCTACAAGCTTCGGATTGCGATAAATGTCCCGTCCTTCGACGCGCCCGCAGGCTTCGTTGTAATGAAAGGTAACAATGCCTTTCGCCAGGCGATCAATAAGGCTCTGCATGCGTCAATGCAGGACGGTACTTGGGAAAAACTCTTCGTCAAGTGGTTCCCGGGCTCGCCGCTGACACCGCAATATCTGCCCCACCACTGACGCCAGACGCGACAGATGGGTTGGTTAGACACGCTGCAACAGACTTTCCTCGACTGGCCGTCGATGCTGGCGGTTCTACCCAACATGATTACGGTCGGGCTGAAGAACACCTTGATCCTAGCGGTCTGCTCGACCGCAATCGGCGCCGTCATTGGCCTTGTCCTGGCGGTAATGGGGGTCTCCCGCTCGCCTTGGATCAAGGTCCCGGCACGAGTTTATACGGACATTTTCCGTGGCTTGCCTGCAATCGTGACAATCCTCCTCATCGGCCAGGGATTCGCGAGACTGGGACGAATGCTATTCGGGCCGTCACCCTTTCCGCTCGGCATTCTGGCACTGAGTCTTATTGCCGGTGCTTACATCGGGGAAATCTTCCGTTCTGGTATTCAAAGTGTCGAACGCGGTCAGCTTGAGGCCTGTCGTGCGCTTGGGATGAGCTACCCAAAAAGCATGCGCCTTATTGTCATCCCGCAAGGGGTGAGGCGGGTCTTGCCGGCGCTGGTCAATCAATTCATTGGCAACATTAAAGATTCCAGCCTTGTCTACTTTCTAGGCCTCCTCGCGTCCGAACGTGAATTATTCCGGGTAGGGCAGGATGAGGCCGTGGTCAGCGGCAATCTTTCCCCGCTGCTACTGGCTGGTATCTTCTATCTGCTCATCACGGTGCCCCTGACCCATGCCGTCAACTTTCTCGACAATCGGCTGCGGACCGGACGGCGACCAACCGATGTCGTCAGCGGTCTACAAGAAGTGACCGAGACGGAGGACGCGAAAGTCATTTCGGGGCGCGACAGCGCGCGAAGGCCAGCGGTTGATAGACGGGACAGCGACCAAGTCTTTGGGCGGCTGGAGGCAATTGGGCTGGAGATGGCCTACGGCCCACTTCAAGTTCTGCATGGCATTGATCTCTCGGTCGAACCGGGAACCGTAACCTGCATCATCGGGCCCTCAGGATCTGGCAAATCTACCTTGTTGCGTTGCCTCAATCGCCTCGTCGAACCATGCGGAGGCGACATCCGGCTCGACGGCGAAAGCATGCTAACAGTGAGGCCAGACGTGTTGAGAAGACGCGTCGGCATGGTGTTCCAGCATTTCAACCTTTTTCCAGACCACACGGCACGCGCCAATATCGCACTTTCGCTGCGGAAGGTGCAGGGAAAGAGTAAGGCCGAGGCATTCTCTATCGCAGATTCTCGCTTGGCGGATGTAGGACTTTCTGCTCGTGCCGATCATCGACCGATCAACCTGTCCGGTGGCCAACAGCAGCGCGTGGCAATCGCGCGGGCGCTCGCGCTTGAGCCGGAACTCATGTTGTTCGATGAAGTGACTAGCGCGCTCGATCCCGAATTGGTCAAGGGCGTGCTCACCCTCATGGCCGAACTCGGCCGCCGCGGCATGACGATGATCGTAGTAACGCACGAGATGAACTTCGCCAGGAAGGTCGCCGATCAGGTGGTCTTCATGGACGAGGGAAGGGTGGTAGAAGCCGGCCCCCCGGAAGAGATCTTCGGCAACCCCAGAAGCCCCCGACTGCAACGATTCCTGTCAGAGGTTCTGTAGCGCGGTCTCTTCGCTCTCATCAACAATCAGCGTCCTCCGCGGCGACGACGCCGATAGGGCCACGATGCCGTCTCCCCATCGAGATTCCTAGAAGGCAAAAGCAAAATGACTGAATTATCCAAGGGTTCCAAGGTTGTCGTTATTGGCGGTGGCATTTTTGGCGCGTCGTCAGCCCTGCATCTCGCACGCCTTGGAGCCGAGGTTACTCTTGTCACTGAAGGAAAGCCTGGCGATGGAGCCTCGAGTCGGTCTCTCTCCTGGTTGAACTCATCTCGTATGCGTTCAAACGAGTATCATCGTCTCCGCATGCTCGGGATCGACCGCTACCGGACCCTCTCGGCTCAGCGTCCCGGGGTGAATTGGCTGCGCTTTGACGGTGGTCTAACATGGGATGCGGATGATGAAAGCAATAAAATCGCTAAGGTCTTCGATCATGAGCGTAGCATGGGTTACGATGCCGTCCTGCTGGCGGCGGACGAAGTCGCAGGGGTAACCCCGGGAGTCGATGCTAGCGCAATCTGCAAACCCGGCGCGATATTCAATGCGGGCGAGGGATGGGTTGACCTGCCCTCGCTGATCACCGTACTGCTCGCTGAATTCGCAAGACTTGGCGGCAAGGTCATTAGCGATTGCGGACCTGCCTCGGTTGCGGTCACTGCAGGACGGGCGAGCGGCATAATAATGGCCGATGGACACCGTATCGCCGCGGATGCGGTGCTGGTTGCTACTGGCGCTGCTGTGCCGAAGATGGCGGCCGCAGTTGGAAAACGTATCCCGGATGGAACGCTGATCTCGTTGCTCGTCAAAACGAAGCCGATCGACGTTCCGCTACGCGCCGTCTTAAATGCGCCGCGCGTTGCGATCCGGCCAACGCCCTCTGGCGCTCTCGTGCTCGATTCCGCCTGGTCCGAGCGAGCCGTCAGCGCGCTTCCGGATGGCTCATACGATGTGAAGAACTGGGTCATCGAGGAACTTCTTGAGGAGGCTTCGGCGGTGCTCGTTGGGCATCCGGCACTGGAACTCGACGATATCGCGATGGGAGCAAAGCCGATACCGGAGGACGGTGTGCCGGTGCTCGGCCGGCTGGACGAGGTTCCCGGCTATTATCTCGCGTTTAGCCACAGCGGAGCGACGCTGGGTCTGATCGTGGGAGAACTCCTAGCAGGCGAAATTATGACCGGCGCACCGCACCCCCTGCTAGCGAAGTTCCGTCCCGGGCGGTTCGTCGGCTGAGCGACAGGAAAGCAGCCGATTGGTCTGGAACGGAAGATCCTCAGATCGGGTGGTTTCGTGTAATCTCCAGCTGCACACTGGCCGAGGGTCATTAAGGCAGGGGATCCGATTATTACCGTGTCTACGAGCGTTGCGGAGCATGCGGTGACAGAATAGAGCTGACCGCGATGAGAATTCCTATCGCACTACAGCTCGAAAAGTTCACCGTCTCGTCGGTAATGACTGGCGGGCCGAACAGTGGGTCGGGAGCAGCGCGTGATCCATCGAAGTGAAAACTGACGGTCAACACGCGATAAGATCCCTCTCGCGTGTTGGTGGGTGTTTGGCCTTCGAGCGCTCGGAAACCCCCTTGCTTGCGATAGGGAGATTGGGCGACCCGGCGGGTCGCCGATCGACTGACGCTTAATGCGTGGGCGGACCGACCGGTTCAGCTTGCGGCTGGTGCTGCGGCTTGAGCTGGCGAAGTTGCGCTGATGGAAGCGTCCCTAAGAACGCAGCGAGGAGGGGAGGGCGGCCGGGTGAGGCATCGCTCTACCGGCCGGCTATTCCAATCCGCTGGTGCGTTCGGGCGGGTGCCAGAAGCCACCTCAGTATTCAGCGCGTGTGCATGTCCTCAAGAGCGGCGGCAAGCTCTATGAGATCCCGCTGCAATCGTGATACTCGTGATTTGCCAAGCTTTGCGACGGCAATGGCCTGTAGTTCATTTTTCACCTCCGCACAGGCCGCGCGTATGTCGACCCCACGCTTCGTCAGGCGCACGATCTTGGCGCGTGTGTCGGTTGCGTCGGGCACCTGCTCGACATAGCCGCGTGCTTCCAGCTCGCGAACCAGCTGACTAATCGCCTGTTTGGTGATTCCGGCTCGCTGCGCCAAGGTGGTGGGTCGGGCGCCGGTCGCATCAAGTAGGGGCATGAGGCTCGCGAAGGCGGGGGTCATGTCTTTGAACCCACAACTAGCAACCTTGGCCATCATGGTGGCGGTTAAGGCACGGCTGGCGGCAGCCAAGGCCGGTGCAAAGTTGACCCCCTTTTCTTCCTTTGAGCTACTCACGAGCGCCCACGTCGTCGCCGAACCAAAAAATCATCAAGGCTCTTGACCATATCATCAAGGTGCTTTACTTTCATTAGTCAAGGTAGTTTACCAGAACGTGAAGCGCAAGCAAAGGAGATTAAATGTCAGTACCAACGATCGCGCAAAAAGGTCCATATCCCGTTCAAGTTGAAGCAGGCGCGAGCTACTACTGGTGTTCCTGTGGATTGAGCAAGACGCAGCCCTTCTGTAACGGAAGCCACGCCGGCAGCGGCCTCTCTCCGATAAAATTCGAGGCCATAGAAACCAAGACGGCGTACCTTTGTGGCTGCAAGAGCAGCAAAAGTGGCGTCTTTTGCGATGGCAGCCACACCAAGCTCTAAAGATCGTTGCGACCTGGCGACGAGGCGGCCGCGGCGGAAGCGGAACGCTGCGGGGGTCGAAGTATTGACGCAAGTCGGATCTTCACTATCCGGCTTATTTTCTTCCGGAGCGACAAGCGTCGTGGCCTGACCCCGTCGTGCGCAATCTCTCATCTATCTAATTAAACGGCCGCTGTTAGCGACGATGGAGGTCATCATGAAAACGCTTGAACAAATCACCCCGCAAGCGGCGGGGGCTCTGGCCTTCAGCCCTGACGGGGTCCTCTTCGTCGGCGACAACAAGCTCGGCGCCGTCTTCGCCTTCGAGACGGAACGGGGCCAGGCTCCAGTCTCACTTGATCCCTTCCTCTTCGAGTCGATCGACGAGAAGATCGCCGGCGTGCTGGGCGTGGCGGTGAAGAGCTTGGTGATAAATGGAATGGCCGTCCACCCCGTCACGCGCGAGCCATACCTGTCCGCCGGAGTGCGCAACGGCGATCGCCTGGAGCCTGCGGTCGTGAGCGTCTCGCTCGCCGGAGAGGTCCGGCCCTTCGATCTCTCATCGTCGAAGATGACAGTACACCGCCTGACTGACGTTCCCGACGAGGGCAAGACCTTTAGGTCGCGGGCCGGCTCTTTCCCATATCCGCCGGCGGCGGTCTTCGACGAGAAGGCGCGTACGCCGCTCCGGTCCATGACGATCGTGGATCTGAAGTTTCACAACGGCGACGTGTACGTCGCCGGCGTCTCGAACCAGGAGTTCTCCTCCACGCTGCGACGTATCCCCAATCCGTTCACCGGGGCCGCCAGCGAGACCCAACTGGAAATCTACCATCTCGCTCACGGCCTCTACGAAACGCGTGCGCCGATCCGGACCATGCAGTTCGCCACCATCGATGGCGAGGACACGCTCGTCGCCGCCTACGCTTGCAGTCCGCTCGTCACCATTCCAGTCTCCGAGCTGAAGCACGGCGCCAAGGTGAGGGGCAAGACGATCGGCGACATGGGCAACGGCCAGCCCATCAGCATGGTCGCCTTCCGTGATGGGGACGAGGACAAGCTGTTCATCACCAATCTCAGTCGCGGCCCCATGATAGTTCCGCTCTCCGGAATCCGCTCCGCTGAAGGCTACACGCCCGAGAACCGACCGACCCAGGACAAGATGCTGGACCAACACCCCAGCATGCCGGCCGGGCCGGTCGGCAAGCAGGTGCTGTTCGTCGGATCGTCGTTGCGGGCCGACCTGTTCAGCGACCGCTTCTTCGTCTCGCTGACCCGCTATGCAGATACCGGCGATCTGGCACTTGAGACCCTGATGACCAGCCCGCTTCCCGGACGGCTAGACAAGATCTGGGTAGAATTTGATTTCCCGGGCGCCCAGTTCCCGCCGAAGCAGGCGGCGTGACCGAAGGAAAGCGAGAGGGAAGCAGTGGAAACCGCGGCGGGGAAGCGCTTGACGACGATGTCGGTTCACCGACACGCCAGGCGAGCGTTCGGCCGTCCGTACACGGTCGAGCGTCATTTTGCGAGAGCCGCGAATTGAATGACTGAGATACCCATCCGCATCTCTCCCCAAGCCAAGGTGCTCCCTGCCAACACCCTGCGTTTCTATATACATTTCCCGAGGCCAGGAGAGGCGCACTTCGATCGTGAGCGACTCTGGCTGCTGAACGAGGAGGAGCAGGTGGTGCGAGACCCTTTCCTCGTCCTGTCGCAGGAGCTCTGGTCGCCTGATGGGCGTCGCCTAACGGTGCTGATGGAGCCAGGAAGGATCAAGCGCGGTCTTGGGGCGGACCCGGCTCACGAGCCGGCCCTTGTCGTCGGGCGGTCATACAGCCTTGTCGCCACGGCGCTCGGGCAGACGGCTCGCCATACCTTCCGCGTAAGCGATCCAGTTCTAGAAGCGCTCAAGGAGACCTGCTGGCGTATTGTCTCACCGACGGTGGGGAGCCTAGATCCCGCTGTTGTGCACTTCGACAGGGTTATGGACGCGGCCCTCTGCGAGAATGAGATCGGAGTCCGGACCCCTTACGGAGAGGTCGTTCATACTCGTGTTTTACTCACATCGGATGGAACAGCGGCGCAGCTTATCCCAGGCCACCGTTGGAGTGCCGGGGAACACCGCCTCGTCGTCTCTGAGCGTCTCGAAGACGTTTGTGGCAACAGGTTGGGCGAGGCTCTAGACCATGACCTGGGTGCCGTTGGACGACCGCGAGCCGGGATGATCAAATTCGCTCCGCGCGGCCGACACGTCCTCGTCTGCTTAGGCCTTGAGCTTGAAGCGGTCGGGACGCGGAGCAGCGCAAGTACCTAGCCCGAAGCTGCCTTGATCTTCTATTGAGCCTAATGTTGCGATGCAGCACGACGGGAGCTGTTCGGTGGGCGTATTTGATGCGATGAACACTCTTCTCACTATTTTTTCAGGGTTAGCTCGACAATATCGTCGAGGCCGGGAAGACCGGCGTGCAAATCGTCAAGATTATCGGCAAATTGCAAATGAGCTCTCGATGTATACCGATCACGAGCTTCGTGAACTTAGGTTAAGCCGTGTGGACATTCACGCTGTTGCTTCAGGCACCGATCGTCCACGAAGAAAGAACGATGGCGGTCTCGCGTCGGGCGTACCCGGTGACCGGGTGGCCTGAGTCGCCCATATCTGCTCAACGGTGTGAGGAGGGCCATTCCGCGTCAGACAAATGTGCCGCGGTCTGCGCCTGCGGTGGCTTAGAACGCAGGGAGCGTCCGGAGGAGGTATGTTAGCGCGGTGCGATCTTGACGCTGAGCTCCTGCCAAGAGGAGCTCAGTAGGGACGTGGTATGCAAACCATCTGACCCAGCCACGGCGGATCCACAAGTGTTGCTGTTGGGTGGCCGAGGCTACGGCTGGTTGCATACGAAAAGTAAGGGTGCCGCGGTATGATCCGGATCTGGGGCCGTTCTTCGTCTTCTAACGTAATGAAGGTTTTGTGGTTGCTGGACGAGCTCGGCTTGGACTTCGAGCGGATTGATGTGGGCGGACCATTTGGCGGAACGCACACGCCAGAATATCTGGCGATGAATCCGGCTGGTTTGGTGCCGACGTTGGAGGAAGATGCGTTCTCGTTGTTTGAGAGCAACGCGATCCTGCGCTATTTGGGCAGCGAATACGCATCTGACAGCAACTGGTATCCGGCTACATCGCGGCTGCGCGCTCATACGGATGCGTGGCTAGACCTCCAGCAAACGCTGCTGACGGGGCCGTTGAACCGGGTCTTCATCGGGCTCGTGCGGACGCCATCGGAGAAGCGCGATCCGGCAGCAATTGCGGCGGCAGCCCTCGAGACAGGACGGGTATGGACAATTGTGGAGGCGGGGCTCGCTGGCTGTGAGTTCCTGGGCGGCGCTCAACCGTCGATCGCCGATGTGGCGTTCGGGCCGTCCTTGCACCGCTGGTTTATGCTGCCAATTGATAGGCCGGAGTTGCCGATGTTGCGCGCTTGGTACGATCGATTGTTGACCCGACCGGCTTACGCGAAGCACTGCGCGCAGCCGCTTTCCCCCTGACGATGCGGATCTACGAGTAGCGTGACGAAGCAGTATTTCGCTCCACTTCGCCGCCGAGCTTGACGGCATGGCTATAACCGGCACGAGCTGAGGTCTCGGATTCCGATTCAGCATGCACTGGGACACGCTCGATGGTGCGGCCCCGCGTTGAGGTTCGAAGCCCACTGCCGCTGGCCTGCGGTGTAAAATACTAACCTGCGCTCTGGCGGCTGCGGGTTTGCGAATAAACGAGGAAGCGTAAAAAGTCGCCGCGCCGGCTGTTTCGGGCGAACTTTGCTTCTGGCACAGCGACGGAGTTATTTAGCGGTGACGTGCGACCGCGACGCCCATCGATGCCGTGATCCGATCCAGATGATTGCGCGCAAAGTCAGGCCTTTGTCGACTTCATCGTGGACGCTTTCGCGCGGTATCCGTGCCTCCCGGGGGCAAATGACGCTTCTTCTGCTGCTGGCCTTAGAGTGCATTCCAAACAGGAATAGAGATTATTACCATTCACGACCTACAGGGCTTCTCCTCGATCTCATAATCGAGGCTCTGGCGCCCGTCCCGACGACTCAGCTCGACATCAAACGCGAGAACGGCTGGAGTTGGAAATATATCTGCAATTAGATCGGCGGTCACTCCGAAGTGCTGATCGTCGGCGCCATACTGGGTCAAATGAGTCGACCGAGCCACAGGCGGTTGCGGCTACAAAGTTGCTTAGCTTGTCCGAGGGCGAGCGAACCAGGCTCAATGAGGTGCCGATGCCCGGTGAGGGCGTAAAAATGCCGCGGAGCGATCCGCTAGCTATCGCCTCTACGAGTAAGTGATGATCGACAGACTGGCCTGGAAGCGCTACTCGAGTAAGAATTCGGCGACGGCATAATGTCCGCGATCGACTTCGACTTCGACATGGAGCGACCGCCGAACCCAATAGGTGATCGCGTCAAACTCACGATATCCGGCAAATTCTTGCCGTTCAAACATACGGCGCGATTGGCAACAACATCGAGTATGGGTACAAAGAACAGTAGCGGTGAACCTTCGGTCGGGCTGGCACTCGTCGCACTAGCAAGCTTTGGGCTTTCAGTAAGGGGTCGGCCGCTTAATCAGCCGGTAGCGACCACTTCGTCGCCGGCCTCCTTCTCGTCATCGGCGAATTTCGATCCGAGCTCCTGTTCGATAAAGCTCGCAAACGCCCGCGCCTTCGTGCTGACGTTGCGCCCCGACGGGAATACGGCCCAGAGATCAATCTTCGGCAACGACCAGTCCGCTAGGACGCGTGCCACGCGCCCAGACGCAATCTCGGGCGAGAACATCCACTCCGAAGCGACCGCAAGGCCTATCCCCGAGATCACTGCCTCCCGCACGCCTTCAGCTGCCGTGAGGCGAACCCGACCCTTGAGCGTGACGGCGCTTTCGGCCGTGCCTTGGGTGAACGTCCAGACGATGCCTCCGCCGCGCCGGTCGTAAATTACCGACTGATGCGCCACGAGGTCCGCCGGCGTTACCGGAATTCCGGCTTCCTCGAGATAGCTGGGCGCACCAACGACGACACGCGGGCTGCTGCCGATCTTGCGTGCCGTTAGTGACGAATCCTGTTGGTCACCCATCCTGAGCGCAATATCGATGCCGGCCTCGACCAGATCGACGTCGCGATCGTCGAGAAACACCTCGAGGTCGAGAGCCGGATGCATCGCCATGAATTTGCGAAGCCGTGGCACGACGTGGAGCCGAGAGAAGGTGACAGCGCCGCCGATTCGCAGCCGGCCAGAGAGCGCTGCGGCCGCCCCGCGGGCCTTGACTTCCGCTTCGTCGGCCTCTTCGACCGACCGCTTGGCGTGTTCGTAGAAAGTTTCGCCAGCTTCCGTCGGTGTTAGCCCTTGGGTCGAACGCAGCAAAAGCTTCACACCAACCCGGTCCTCGAGCTGGGCGATGATCTTGGAAATCGCCGGTTGGCCGACGCGGAGCTGACGCGCCGCACCGGTGAAAGAGCCGGTATCGACGACGCGCACAAAGGCGTCCATGGCGGCCAGTCGATTCATCGTCATTCCCCGTCGGAATGAAGGATATCTCCTTATGCAGCCTCCTCTCGTCAAGTGCACATGGGCAGATACGGTTGAGACGCTCTTCGAACATCCAACCGAGGCTCCCCCGATGTCTTTGAAGTCGCGACTGGCAGCGCTGCGCAGCCAAGCCGAGAGCGACCTTCCCCCGGGCACCTTCGACCGCTTGCAGGCGGAAGCGGCGCGCCTGCGCGCTTCGGGTATGCTGCGGCGAGCACTCAGGGCAGGCGACACAGTGCCGGATTTTCGGCTGCGGGACGGGCAAGGCGCCCTGGTTCGGCTCCGCTCTCTATTGCAAGGCGGACCCGTCGCTATCTGCTTCTATCGAGGTGGCTGGTGCCAATTCTGCGCTCTCGAACTCGAAGCCCTGACCCGCGTAACTGGCGAAGTCACCGTCCTCGGAGCCTCCCTCATCGCGATCGCCCCCCAAGTCAGTAAAGTTCGACTTCTGTGCCAAATAGTGCCCACGCCGTTTCCACTGTTGGCCGATGTCGGCGCCAAGGTGGCCACGAGCTTCGGCATTGCCTTCATGCCGGCCGACGAGCTCCACAATGACTACAGGGCACTCGGCCGTCCCGACAGCGCCTGCTGTCGCACGCCGCTTCCGATCCCCGCAACCTACGTAGCCGATTCGTCCGGGCGGATTGTCTTCTCGTACCTCGATAGTGATTTCACCAAGCGGATCGAGCCGGCCGAGATCCTGATCGCGTTGCGCCGCCTGCAGTCCACGCGCGTTGCTGCCACTGCAGTTTCCGCAGCTGCCAACCCGCCGCCCTCCAGGCGACGTTCCTGAGTCCCACCCCGAACAGACGGAAGCACCGATGTACCAAGTTTATGCCTTTTCGACTCCGAACAGCGTGCGCGTGCCGATCGCGCTTGAGGAAATGGGGCTTCCATACGAGCTCAAGCCGATCAACGTGCGCAAGGGCGAACAAAAGCAGCCCGACTACCTCGCCGTTAATCCGAACGGCAAGGTCCCGGTATTGGTTGATACCGAAGGACCTGACGGCCAGCCACTGACCCTCAGCGAGTCGGGCGCCATTCTGATCTACCTCGCGGAGAAGAGCGGCAAGCTGCTGCCAAAGGACGGAGTCTACCGGGCACGGGTCTTCGAACAGATGTTCTTCCATCTGACTGGCATTGGCCCGGCGCTCGGCCAAGTCGGGTTCTTCAAGCGTCAGGCTTCTGAGCAGGTCCCGTTAGCGATCAACCGTTTCCAAGCCGAGTCCGAGCGCGTCTTCGCTGTGCTCGATGGGTTGTTGGCTAAGCGCACATTCGTCGCCGGTGACGCATTCAGCATCGCAGACATCGTGCATTTCGGCTGGTTGTGGCGTCGGGAGTTCGCTGGCATCGACTTCGACAATTCGCCGAATATTGCGCGCTGGTATGAAATGATCGCGGCACGGCCGGGCGTCCAGGCTGGTATCGCCAAAGTCACTGCCCTCGTGCCGCCGGCCTGATCGTCCAAGCCCTCGTGCCGGCGGATGTGCGGCAGCCAGCCGAAGCGGGCGGCCTCATGAGAAGCTGTCGACATGGAGGACTTCGAGAAGTTCCCGATATTAACCTCGTGATTAGCCTCGAGCCCGTCGTCGGGCGCCAGCGACGTTGCTGATCCGGCTGCGCGGGACGAACTCGCAATCACCGATCTTCGGCATGCCCCCACCTCGACGATGCTCGATGCACAGAGCATCGGCGTTTTGAAACGCGGCGGCACCAAGCTGTCGCTGATCACGCTCGGTTTCGCATCATTCCAGAGCAGAATAAACTTTAGTCTCGTCTCCGAACTACAGGCTGTCCCCTCGATCTCTTATTCTCAAGCTCTGGCGCCGATCCCGGCGCCCCGACGCCCCGCGCCGCACCAGTGACGAGCGCGTGGGATAATAGAGATCGAAGGATTCGCTTATATGAGCAGAAAACTAGAGGGCAAGGTCGCCGTCGTGACCGGGGCCAGCGCCGGCATTGGCCTCGGTATTGCCAAGGCGTTCGCCAATGAAGGTGCGCGAGTGTTCCTCACCGGCCGCCGGCAGTCAGAACTTGATAAGGCCGTGGCCGAGATCGGCAATGGCAGCGTTGGCATCCAGGGCGACGCAGGGAAGCTCGCCGATCTCGACCGCGTTTACGCGACGGTCAGGGAGAAGGCCGGCCGTATCGACGTGCTGATGCTGAACGCCGGGTTCTATGAATTCATGAAGGTCGGCGAGATCACCGAAGAGCACTTCGACAAGACCTACGCCGTCAACGTCAAGGGCCTGCTCTTCGCATTCCAGAAGGCGCTGCCGCTGCTGCCGAAGGGTGCGTCGGTGATTTTCACCGGCTCGATCGCCGGCTCGATCGGCATTCCCAACATGTCGGTCTACGCGTCGACCAAGGCAGCTGTCCGTAACCTGGCTCGCGGCTGGCTGCATGACACAAAGGAACTGGGTATCCGCATCAACGTGCTGAGCCCTGGCCATACGCTGACCCCGGGTCTTCAGTCGTTGATCCCACAAGAGGCACATGCCGGAATCATCAATATGATCCCGCTCTCGCGCCTTGGCACGCCCGAGGACCTGGGCAAGGCGGCCGTGTTCCTAGCCTCCGACGACAGCGCCTACATCACCGGCATCGAGCTTGATGTCGATGGCGGCGTCTCCCAGTACTGATCGACCCCCAAAGGGGACGGCCGGTTGGACCCGACCTGCCGTCCCAGCAACTTCTGGCCGTCCGCCGAGGCGGCCGTTCCGAGACCCCCGCCGAACCGGCGGCGGTCCCAATTTACTTCGAACAGGAACCATGCCGATGAGGCGCTTTGCCCTTCTCGTCAACCTCAAGGCCGCTGTCGGCCACGAACAAGAAGTCGCCACCTTCCTGGCCTCCGCACGAACATTAGTCGACGGGGAGCCCGGCACGATTGCCTGGTTCGCCGGTCGGCTCGACACGAAGAGCTTCATGATCTTCGACACGTTCGACGATGAGGCGGGACGGGACGCCCATCTCAACGGCCCCGTCGCTGCGGCGCTCGGCGTCATATCGAGCGACCTTCTTGCGGCTGCGCCCGAGATCCATAAGGTCGACCTCATCGCGGAGAAACTGCCGTGACGCGCGCGGCCGTTCTCATCAACGGCGCCAGGGTATCGGCGAGCGCTGCCCGATCGGCTGACAAATCGAGGCGCACGGGTCATCTGTCTCGCACGCGGCCGTTCGGACCATTTCCCGGGCGAGCTCGTCAAGGTCGACCGCGTTAAAGCGGAGTTAGATCTGACTTATTTCAGCAACCGTACGCTGGGAGTGAGCTTGTCGATCCTCGTAGCCTTTGTCGCATCGATCACGCCTGCCAACGCGCGTGGCTGCTTTTATACCGGCTCTGCGGGCATGGACCTACAGCCGGACGTTCACGCCCTCGGACAATGGCGGTGGCAACTTCGGACGAACGATCACCGCGACCCGCCCGAATGGCGCGACAGCGACGAGCTCGTTCAACCGAAGGGTAACCAATTGGACGATAACCGATAGCCGAGCCATCACCGGGTTCAACGGTGCGACCTCAACCGGCACAGTGGCGAAAACCGGCCCAAACGGGCATAGCGTCACAGAGACGCGTCCGCGAGCAAAAACTAGACACCTCGTGCTGGGCGGGAAGGTCAGCACCTTCGAGACTTGCTCGCCTATTTGCACGTCCCCTGGCCGACGTTCATTTGGGGGCTTGCTCGGCCTGAAGCCCGCGCTCGACGGCGACGAGAGCCGTCACACGGCAATCGCCGACACCGGAACACGTCCCTCAGCGCTGGAAAAAACGCCCGCAAGCTACATTGCCGCGTACGCACCCGATGCGGGCGCCCACGCCCCAGCAGCGCGAAATGGCTACGCGCGCACACGCGCATACGGTCGAGATAGTCAGCAGCCATGCCGGTATCTTATCCCATCCGAGCCAGGTCGCCGCGTTCATCGAGCACTCCGCCGCTGCGCCCCATTAGTGCGCGGATGGACGGCAGGTAAAAGAGGTAAGAATTTCATAGGCGGGCATGCCCTCGACCGGCCGCGAGTTACAATACTTGCGAGCACGACGAAAATCCGGTCGGAACAATGTCCGAAGGCCCTCTGTGCTCGCCGGGCATTTGAGGTTGGATGCTCCAGCCCGGCGGACCAGGTTTATCAAAACTTCATACTGATTACCGCACCCGTCCTCACTAGATCGATATAGTCGTTGAGTTGGTCGAACCTGATGGTTGTTATCGTATGGCGGATGCGGCCTGAACGGCTAATGCGATGAATTCACTAAGTTTCGGTCCAAGATCATCTTGAGTCTTGAGAGACGATTATGATTCGATAGCGGCTGCCCCGATTCGCTGGAGCCCCCCGATGTGGATTGTCGAGAACCGCGCTCGCTATAACTGGAGCAAACTGCGCTACCCGAGCGACCTAACAGATGAGGAATGGGCTCTGGGCAAGACGGAGATCCCGCGGGCCAAGCGTGGCGGGCAACAAGCGGATTGTGAATGTGCGCGATGTGACGAACGGCCTGATGTATGTGCTGAGCACTGGCTGTCAGTGGCGCGCGATTCCGAAGGACCCGCCGCCGCGCAGCACGGTGGATCACTCACATGAGGAGTTTCCGGTCAAGAAGTCTTACCAAGGCGACATTGGTCAGTCTCCTATGGTGTTTCAAATCGGCACCTAAGTTCTGAGCGCATTCGATATGACGCTGCCCGTTCCGAGCACGATCAAGCTCACATCCGGTCGCCGCTCCAACGGCTACACCAATATCTCGCTTGCGGCGGGCGAGGCTCGAGAGAACGAGACCATTCTACTTATCGGCTGTTCAAGCCATATGTTCATCGGTTCGTCCAGTTGGATCCGCCAGGACTGATCAGGTTCTAAAAGATTGCGAAATTTGGTTCACGCCTATCGTCAGGCGGTCTTCATCACAACCCTATCGATTACGACACCAGCGGTCACATATTTCCAAAGTGCGACCAGCAGCTTTCGCGCCATTGCCAATCGTTGTTTTCTTAAGATGGCCGCCGCTGCGCGTGACCCGTTCCTTGAACCAGTGGCTGAGCGCTGACTCTGGCTGATGACGAAGCCAGAGCCAGGCGAGCTGGAGCAATGTTGTTCGTAGTCTGGGATTGCCGGCCTTCGATACGCCCCGTTCCCGATCGATCGATCCGCTCTGCCAAGGCGTTGGAGCCAGGCCCGCATAAGCCGCAACTTGTCACCGGTTGTCGAAATGTCGGAACGGCCCCTCCAACCACAGGACAGCGGCGAATTCAGACCCGATGCCCTTGATGTCGAGCACACCATCGCCGCCGGCGTAGCGGCGCGTTCAGCGTCAAGCAAGGTATCCCGCTCGACCTCCACCATTTTGATCTGCGCGAGCAGTAGTTGCAGGCGATCGAGTTCGCGGGTTGCGGCAGTGATAAGGGAACGGACTGAAGGCGGGAATGTTGAACCTTCGTTGCATAGGCTTGACGTTGGCCCAGGCGCCACGGTCCGTCAAAGTCCCCGAAGAGCGTCACTGTCGTAGGCCCGATCAGCCAGAAGGATTTGACCCGCGCCGATGGTGTCCAGCATGTCACGCGCGCTCGTGCCGTCATGGGCTTGGCCTTCGGTCAGCTTGAGGGCAATGGCATTGCCGTTGGCATCGACGAGAGCGTGGATCTTTGTCGTCAGTCCGCCGCGCGAGCGCCCCATGCATCGGGATGGAGTGTCGTGACCTTCGTCGGTTTCCGGCGGGCCCCCTTTTTGACGTTCGCCGCATGCTGATGGACCCGGATCGAGGAAGAATCGATCATTTGAAGATCACCGTCAAAGGCTCGCGAGACAGCCTCGAAGACCTTGTCCCAAACACCCACCTTCCGCCAGCGGACGAAGCGGTTGTAGCAGGTCGTGGGAGGACCATACCGCTCTGGGATATCTGCCCACGGTGAACCCGTGCGCAGCCGCCAATAGATGGCATTCAAGACACGGCGGTCATCGGCGCGTCGTACGCCACGAGGCTTATTCGGAAGCAGTGGTTCAAGATCGACCACTCAAAGTCCGTCAGCTCATATCGGCGCGGGGTCATGTTCGCTCCCTACTACAAGCAGCTTGAATCAGACTTCCTTGCCAGCGGAATTCCGTTTATGAGTTCGAGACCTAATTGTTTAGTCCCGCATTGTGATGGTGCGGGCTGGTTTTGAAGCGCTCGAGCTGGATCGTCCATCGCTGACAGATGAATTCGCAGGCGTTTGAGCTTCGCGGTCGCGATTGCCGGTCGCAGGGACCCCGGGCTCCTTGATCGCGCGGCCACTCCCCATCCGGTTTGACACACGACGGCAATGCACCTGCTTCAATCGGATGTAGATGTATGACTACGTCTCGCCGGGATGCCCGAATAGCCGGACCAGGCAGCACGAGAACACCGCGGCGTCGCCTGCTCTAGGTTTAGGCGATGGCGCGGGCGCATGATGCGAGCGACAATCGGTGACATGGAAGATGTGCAGTCGCCGATAGCCGAACCGGCGCCGCTCCATGGCCAGTGCCCGCAGACACTCTCGGGGCGCCGCGTCGTTCAACCTCGGCACTCCCGGCGCCAGCGACCTGGAGTCGATCCCACCGACGAAGAGAATACTCGAGTAAAATGCGCTTGGTCAGCGAAGCCGCAATTCAAGGCAATTTCGGCGATTTGCATCCCAGTCTGCAGAAGTAATTCTTTCGCTAAATCGACCCTTAGGCTCATTAGCCAACGATGTGGCGGCAATCCTGTGCTACGTGCGAAGGCGCGGCTAAAGTGGCCTGGGGACAGCCTGCATTCGGCGGCGACTTCCGAATACCGCATCGCGCCATTTAAATTTCCTCTGATGAGCTCCTTCGCCCTTCGTAGCTGCCAGGGCGCCAGACCGCCGGACGTGGCGATTTTGCCAGCGACTGTAGCGCCGTATTGGCCCGTTAGATGAGCGAGCAAACCGTAAGCGATGTGATCGACAAATAGCTCGTTAACTTCATGTTGGCGCTCCATAGCTGGCAGTAAGCTTGCAGCTAGGCCGGCGATCGTAGGATCGGATACCGTAGACCCGAAACTGACCATTAAACGGTCGATCGACCTTTTGTCGGTCTCACGACTGACCTCGTTCAGAGTATCTCTGTGAATGTAGAAATTTAAGCTATCTATCGGCTCGCAAATGGCAAACCTGATCTCGTCTGTTAAGTCATAGAAGGCTGAACTGTTCTTTGGACGTTCCTCGTCAGGTTGAAGCCGCCCGCCGATCCACGCCCGCGACTGCGTCACGTCGCGCAGCCTGACAGTAAGTGAATATGCGTTCTCGGTCGGTGTCGGTGCGGTAACGTCGCAACGAGGTAACTTACAATCAATTCTAGTGACGGCGAAGATAGAGTTGCGAATCTCTCGAACAATCGTGGGAGGAGGCTCGGAGATGCCAAAGCGGCGGGTAACCGCAGCACCGTAGTAAGCATTGCGGCCGGAGACTGGTTTTGGCGCGGCGATGCTTAGGCCGGTTTTGTATCGAGATTCACAAGCGGTTCTCATTGCAGAACTGCCGCCAGCGTCACCAACATACCCGCCGCACATAATCATATTTCCCAGATCGTCTATCGTGTATGCCAAGCCTCTTAACCGGCCCGTGAATGAAAGGCTTTGCGATAGATGAGGTCAATGAGACTATGGTCTACGTGAGATTGACGACGTCGATGGTTGGCGCAGATGTTCGAGATTTTGCATCGAGACGTGGAATATCATTCGTCGAGCAGGAACGGAGTGTAGAATACTGCGGCTCAAGCAGATGTCCTTGAAGTGCCACTAGTGGCGGAACGCAACGGCCGGCGCAGAGATGGGGGTTAGCTTAGAAGAAGTGTAGCGGTCTAAGCGTTTTTCGCCATCGAACAGTTTGCGCAGAACTATCGCTGAGTTTGTCTCGCGGATAGTCGCACTGCAGTCACCCAGGTACTTCAAGTTTGGCCGCGAGCTTGACCAGATCAGCGAGAGAAGCGGCCTCCATCTTCCGCATGAGACGACCGCGATGCGCCTTGACCGTAATTTCGCTTATGCCAAGTTTGCCAGCGACTTGTTTGTTCATGAGCCCGGAAACGACCAACGCCATGACCTCGCGCTCGCGGCGGCTGAGGAGGTCGTAGCGACACCGCGAGGACTGCATATCCGCCGCCGTCTCCTGCCGGTTGGCGCTGCGCTCCAGAGCGCCGCGGATTGCGGACAGAAGCGCCTCGTCCCCGAAAGGTTTTGTCAGAAACTCGACAGCGCCTGCCTTCATCGCGCGCACACTCATTGGAACATCGCCATATCCCGTTATGAATATGATTGGCATGTCCGCCCGCTCGCCAGCGATCATCTGTTGAAGATCGAGACCATTCAGATCCGGCAAAGACACATCAAGGACAAGGCAGTTGGGAGACGCGGCAGGCGGCGAAGCAAGGAAATCGGATGCGGAAGCGAATGCGGATGGCTGCCAGCCTGCTTCGAGGATTAGGCCTTCCAGCGATTCCCGCACCGAGATATCGTCGTCAACAATGTAAACGACCGAGTCGGCGCTTCGCATTGACAAATGATCCGTCTTATTTTCTGTCACGACAAGTTCACCCATACTCCTCGCTAATCTTTGCACGCAAGGAGATTGAACTATTTTGGCTTCAGCGCTGTTTCCAGAGCCGTCAGCAGCGCGGTATCGCTAAACGGCTTGAGGAGGCACGCGACGGCGCCGCGTTCGCGGACCGTCAGACGGATTACCTCTTCACCGTGTGCCGTAATAAACACGATCGGCACATTCCGCTTTCGCTGGATCAGCTCGCTCTGGAGATCGAAGCCGGACATCCCCGGCATTGCATAATCAAGAACCAAACACGCGGCTTGCCTTAGCCGGTCCGACGTCAGGAATGACTCGGCGGAAGAGAACGCTTGGGCATCGTAGCCGAGTTCCCGCAGGAGGTCCGGCAGAGACTCCCTTACGGACTCGTCGTCATCGACCACCGCAACATAAGGCCGTTTCGGCAACGTTATTCCACTCCGCCAGTGCAATGAGATTGGGCTGGAG
Source organism: Acidisoma sp. L85 (assembly GCF_009765865.1). Lineage (GTDB taxonomy): Bacteria > Pseudomonadota > Alphaproteobacteria > Acetobacterales > Acetobacteraceae > Acidisoma. The sequence continues at coordinate 47,089 of NZ_LMUQ01000022.1, read as the reverse complement.
CGAACGACGTGCACGCGATCCTCCCATACACAATTCGGGAACGAAAAAGCAGCCTCAAGGTGTCAGTCAAAGCGTCGAGGCTTCCGCGGTGTACGAGAATTCGAGCCATAAGCATTCCGGTCTTGGGTATCGGGAGCCATCTCTGCCAAAGCGTGTTCAATCAAATCGCGACGGTTCCCGGAGGAGACGGTTTGCGCCTCCGGTCCAAACTCCTCTTGCTGTTCGACAATGCCCCAGATGGGGCTTGCACGGGCATTATACCTAGGTGTTGGTTTTGAAGTTTTGTCGCCTCGCCGGGCCTGTGAAGCCCAAGTCTTTCGCAGAGGGCGGCTTCTAAATTGCTTCGAATCAGGCGCGCTGGGTGAGGATCCCGCTAGGACCTTTGGAAGCGATGGACCGTCTTGCGCAAATCACTCCGGCTCAAGTCCACGCACAGGAGCCTGCCCTAACATATTGAACATAGAGTGATTCCCATGCCGGCGGGATTAAGGACGGCCTGGTCGAGAAATCGCGGCGATTGACGAAGGGTAACGGGGCATGAAGGGTTGACACCGTCGCCCGGGAGAGTTCAAAGCACTATGTACGGCTGCTCAAAAAATAGGCTATTCACCTAGACGCAACTTGCGCGACGGCAAATTCCGGTAGAGGGAGCGCTCATTGAAGCACGCTGCGCCAGAAATCCGGTTTGCCGGATCGAAGCTTGATAGGGCGCGACATGTCTGCGCCTTCTTCAATAGCAACGAGGAAGAATACGACGTTCTGCTCCCTTTTATAAAGGAGGGGTTTGAACTCGGCGATAGGGCAGTTCATGTCGTCAATCCGGGCCAGCGCGACGACCATTTGTTGCGTCTGACCACGGCGGGCATCGACGCAGCGGCGGCCGAACGACGTGGTCAATTCGAGCTCAGAACCAATGTTGAGACCTACCTGCGCGACGGGCATTTCGATCAGAACCAGATGCTACAAACTTTCGAGCAACTGGCCAAGGGAAGCGCCGATTCACCGAACGGCCTGAGTCGGATTGTCTGCCGCATGGATTGGGCCGCGGAAGATCGGTCGTATATTGACGACCTGATCGAATTCGAATCGCGCGTCAACGATGTGTGGTGTCAACACGACGATGCGGTCATCTGCACATATCATTTGTCGAAATTCGGCGGCGACACGGTGATCGATGTTATGCGGACGCACCCGATGGTCCTGATCGGAGGCATTCTGCAAGAAAACCCATTCTATTTGCCGCCGCAGGAGTTTCTGCGTGAATTCCGCGGCCGTCGATCCGGGGCGTAAAATGGACGATTCTCTGCAGCGGGCTGCGGCAGAGACCAGGCGCCTTCAGAATTGCATCAGTGATCTGGTCGGCGTACTCGCACTTCCGGCCGTTTGGGCGGGTTGCGAGCCGAGACAAATCGCCAAAATTCTTATTGACTCGCTTTATGGCATGCTTCAGTTGGATTTCGCTTACATCAGAATGACTGATGTATCGGCTGAAGCTCATGTCGAGCTGGCTAGAATGAGGGCGGGAACCCGCCCACAACCTTCACCGCAGGAACTGGGCGAAATCCTCCGTCGTTGTTTGGGAGACGAGCCACGAAGCTGGACCGCAGGGTCATGCAGAGTCTTCGCGGATGACGCCATTGTAGCCGTGCCCTTGCAACTGGGGCTCCATGGCGAGTTCGGTATGCTGGTGACCGGCTCTGCGCGTCCGGATTTTCCGCGGGATCATGAAACTGTCGTGTTACGATCGGCCTCAAACCAGGCGGCGATAGGACTGGACGGAGCGCGGCGGTTGACGGAGCGTAAGCAGGTAGCCGAAGAACTCGATCGACGAGTGGCGCAGCGGACCAGCCAGCTCGCGTCCGCAAATGAAGAACTGCGGCTCCAGGTCGGTTTGCTGCAACATCTTCCGGTCGCGGCATGGACCTTCGCGCCTGATGGCACACCGGACTTCGTCAATCAGAGCTGGCTGGAATACACCGGGCAGTCGAGTGCCTACGTTCAATCTCAGCCTGAGGCCTGGATGACTGCCTTACACCCCGACGATCGGGATATTGCATCGCGAGCCTTCTGGAAGGGGGTAGGTTCGGGGCGCGATTTTACCTTCGAAGTCCGCTTTCGTCGGGCTCGGGACGGAGCCTACCGCTGGCATCTTAATCGCGCCGTAGCGTGGTATGGCGCTGATAGAAATGTCCAGAGATTTGTCGGTACATCGACCGATATTGAAGAGCTCAAGCAGTCGCAGGAAGATCTTCAGCGAGCCGAGGAAAGAACAAGTTTAATCATCGACACTGCCTTGGATGCGGTGATCACCATGAATGCGGGAGGAATGATAACGAGCTGGAACGGGCAAGCCGCGCTCATGTTCGGGTATAGCGCCAGCGAAGTTATTGGCCAGCGTATGTCCGAGGTGGTCATGCCGGCGCGGTATCGGTCGGCTCATGAAACTGGCCTGCGGAAGTTCTTGCTCACGGGCGAAGGGCCAATCTTGCGGCGGAGGATCGAGGTTTCGGCGATCCGCCGTGATGGAGCCGAGTTTCCCGCCGAACTCCAAGTCGTGCCCATGCGGCTTGGTCACGACTGGGTATTCAGCGCTTTCATTCGTGACATCACGGAGTCTAAGTTCGCGGAAGGCAAACTTCGAGAGAGCGAATTCAAGCTCCGCGAAATGACCGAGACCATCCCGGAAATGCTTTGGAGCGCGACGCCAGACGGCAATCTCGATTACTGTAACGCTCGCATGCTTGACTATACCGGCTTGCCCGTTGAAACAATTATGGGGGCCGGTTGGGGCCGGTTGCTCCATCCAGATGATGTAGACCAGATGACACAGGCCTGGATGTCGTGTGTATCATCCGGCGCACCTTATCGTGCTGAGGTCCGTATACTTCGTGCCGCCGATCACAGCCACCGCTGGTGTGTGATAAGCGCCTTGCCGTTGCGTGATCGGGAGGGCCGCATCTTGAAATGGCACGGGACGGTCGTGGACATGCACGACTGGAAACAGGCGCAGGAGGAGTTGCGCAACACCCAGGCCGAGCTGGCACATGTCACTCGCGTAATGACAATGGGGGCGCTGACGGCGTCGATTGCCCATGAGGTCAATCAACCGCTCGCGGGTATCATCACTAATGCCAACACTTGCCTGCGGATGCTGGCTGCCGATCCTCCCAATCTCGTCGGTGCACGGGAAACCCTGCGGCGCACGATCCGTGATGGAAACCGCGCATCCGATGTCGTCGCCCGGCTGCGCTCATTATTTAGCAAGAAGAAACCTGCAAGCGAGCAGCTCGATCTAAATGAAGCGGCACGAGAGGTGCTGACGCTTTCGCGCAGCCAGCTTCAGACAAGCCGCGCAGTCCTGCGCCTGGAATTCGACGATGACCTTCCCCCTATCGTGGGAGACCGCGTGCAGCTGCAGCAGGTCATTCTAAACCTTATCCTGAACGCGGCCGAGGCTATGCAGGAAGTCGATGATCGCCCCCGATGGCTGGTCGTCAGGACTGCGCTGGTAGACGACGATCATGCATGCCTAACCGTTCAAGACGCGGGTGTGGGCTTCGACCCGCAGGTGGCAGAGCGACTTTTCCAGCCGTTCTATACGATGAAGGACGGAGGCATGGGCATCGGCCTTGCCGTAAGTCGATCAATCATCGAAAGTCATCACGGTCGCCTCTGGGCGGAACCCAACGAGGGTGCGGGCGCCAAGTTCAGTTTCACAATCCCGATGCGATCCCGGCTTGAGGAGACCCCCATCAGCGCGCTAGATGT
>NZ_LMUQ01000022.1:39859-43311 GCF_009765865.1 Acidisoma sp. L85 | reverse complement strand
TCCATATGGCGCAGCGCCGTATCGAAGCAACGTCTTTCCAGGTACAGATGGCCCAGCGCCGCGTGGCTCGTGCCTTCACCATCAGAGAGTTCGACCCCTCGCTTCGCCAGTGCGAACGCACGATCAAGGACTTCCGGCGGCCATGCGAGCGCCCGGCTAAACTCGCGTTGCAGGATCATCGCCAATAGGCTGTGAGGAAGCCCATATTCAGGGTCGAGCTCAATCGCCTGCTCAAGGGAGCTTTTCGCCTCGGCCCGTGCCAACGGTTGGTCCCATGCCAGCCAGTTGGCCCGCATCGTAAGGTCGTACGCGGCCGGGTTGGACGGTGGCCTACGACGCAAATGCTCTGCCGTGCTCACATACACCCGGCCGACCAGGGTTCCCGCTATTGTTCGAACCAGTTCGTCCTGCAGGGCGAAGAGATCTCGCGTCGGACGATCGTACCGTTCGGCCCAGACGTGATTGCCTGTCTGGGCATCGATCAACTGAGCCGTGATCCTGACGCGCTCTCCCAACCGGCGGACACTGCCCTCTACCAGGAAGCGCACACCCAGCTCGCGCCCCACTGTCTGGACGTCGACGCGCTGACCCTTGAAGCTGAAGGTGGCGTTGCGCGAGGCAACCGCCATCGATTGCCAGCGTGATAGATCAGTTATGACGTCCTCGGTGATCCCATCTGAGAAATACTCTTGCTCTCGATCCGAAGACATGTTGACAAATGGGAGGACGGCGATGGAGACCTTGACGTGCTCGACGGAGTGCGTGCCGTCGGCAATGGGCTCTGTCCCAACCCCAGTCTCGCCATCGCCATCCCTAGGCCTTTCAGGCTCGCCCCAGGCTCGCTCCTGGGCGGCGTCGGCGGGTAGCACCAGCCGGTAGCCGCGTTTCGGCGCGGTTTTCAGCACCACACGGTCGGTATCTCGGAATGCGCGGCGGATTTCGTGGACGCACTGCACGAGGTTGTCATCGGTTACGATGCGGCCGGCCCACAACGCATCCATCAGCTCGTCTTTGGTGACGAGCCGGCTGGCATGCTCAGCCAAATAGCGCAGGACAGCGAACGCCTGTGGCCGCAGGGCGACTGAATGCCCCAACGTAGTACTCAACGTCTCGCTGCCGAAATCGGCAATCACACCATTGACGGCAAGCTTTCGACCCCGCATGTCCATCCGGCCCTCCGCCAAATGACGGGCCTCAGCACCCCAACCTAGCATAGCACATTCGGCGCCGGGTCGCGAAATCTCGCAAAATTTCGGCGGTCGATCGGATCGCTTTCGTTACTCAGTGAGCGAGCCGAACTATGATGCTCCAACCACGTTGGGGCTTTAGCCTTGACCGCGTCAGGCTCGTTGCGTGCCCTGGTTGTAGCGCTAGGGACGGCGGTTCCCCGACAAGGACATACCGACGTTCAGAGGGCGTTCCCACCTGATCGACGAGGCGACCGAACTACTACGCCTACTGTTCGAACCGTGGAAGGAAGGGGCTATGATCAAGTGCACTCTGGTGAGTATCACGTTTTGTCTTTCGTTGGTCGCGGGACGCGCGGTAGCGCAGACTCCGTCTTTCCTGTGCACTCCGGAACAAACAGTGGGTTTTCTTTACCAACTTCATTCCGAACACTGGATTCCGAAGACAATCTTCCAAGACCATCAATATGTGGTGCGTCCATTTGACTTTTCTAGAAAAGACAACGGTCTCAGGGCTCTTGTCAAAGCGGTTCCATTCAGGCCAACATTCGGAGTCTTTGATAAGGCGGAAGATAATTTGGTGTCACTGTGTAAGATGACACGCTCCGCTACTCCAGAATGCATTCCCTACGTTAATGACGTTACTTTCAATCCAAAAATGGATCGATTTCAGATCTATTCTGCAGGAGAGTATTTGACATCGGGTTGGCATTTCTCACCCGACCCGCCGACGCTCGCAATCGGCCGTTGCGAGCCTTACGACGAAACACCGAGAGCCGAGAAACCACCAACGTAATCTTAGGCCAGGGAACTGTCTTAGACTCCTCAAGCTAGCGTTCAATTGGGAGACGGTCCGCAATCACTTGGCGACCTTGTCGAAGCTTCCAAGCTCGCACTGGGTTAGGCTAGACCAAATGTTCGCCTGAGGAGGGGTGACCCGTCTCGCAGTATGCAGGCTTTTCGAGGGTTGCGCCGAGTGGTTTGGCGCCGAGCCTCATGCATAGGAGACGGGTCGTGGAAGAGCTTATCACCTACGTTGGGCTGGATGTTCACAAGGACACGATCGCGGTAGCGCTTGCAGACGGCGGCAAGCGGGGAGAAGCGCGCGAGCATGGTATCATCGTCCACACCTTCTCTGCACTGGCCAAACTCGCCGCGAAGCTAGCCCGTGGTGGACGCGAACTGCGGTTCTGTTGCGAGGGGGGCCATGCGGCTACGGCATACAGCGGCAGTTAACCGAGGCTGGACATGGATGCGTTGTGGTCGCCCCGTCGTTGATCCCGCGCAAGCCGGGCGATCGGATCAAGACCGACCGGCGCGATGCGATCAACTTGGCCAAGCTTCACCGTGCTGGTGAACTAACGGCGGTTTGGGTTCCAGATCAGGCCCATGAAGCGGTCCGCGATCTGGTGCGTGCACGGCTGGCGGCGGTGCGTACCCTGCGTCAGGCACGCCAACAGCTCTCTGGCTTTCTTCTGCGCCACGGTCACCACTACAACCGACCGGCTTGGACGCTGATGCACCGGCGATGGCTGGCAGGGCTGACGTTTGAACACGCCATACATTACATTGTCTTGGAAGATTGTATTGCCGCAGTCGAGGCCGCGACCGCCCGTCGCGATCATTTGGAAGTCCATATAAAAGCGGCTTTGTCTGATTGGTCACTTCGGCCAGTCGTCAACGCGCTGCAGGCGCTTCGCGGTTTGGCGCTCGTCGCAGCCGCGACCTTGGTTGCCGAACTCGGCGACATCACCCGCTTCGACAATCCGCGCCAACTCATGGCCTACCTTGGCCTGGTTCCGTCCGAACACTCTAGCGGACAAACACGCCGCCAAGGTGGCATCACCAAGGCCGGAAATAATACGGCGCGGCGGATGTTGATCGAGGCCGCCTGGAGTTATCGATTCCCGGCACGGATCAGCCGGGAACTGCTGCTCCGGCAGGAGGGATTGACCAAGCCCATTCGCGAGACGGCCTGGAAGGCGCAGGAGCGACTGTGCCAGCGATATCGTAAGCTTGCGCGGGCGAGCAAACCGCCGACCGTTGTCACCGCCGCCATCGCACGCGAATTGGCAGGATTTGTCTGGGCGATTGCTAAACAGGTCCAGGCTGCCAACACATAATCCGTCGCTTAAGCCCTGGCACGACCGATAAGGAGATCGAATAACCCCAGGAAGCATCCAAAGCTGAGCAAGGCAGGCGGCACGGTCACGGCCAGGAGAACCCTCGCAAGCACTACCAGCCGGAGCTCATCCGACGCTGGAT
>NZ_LMUQ01000022.1:0-39849 GCF_009765865.1 Acidisoma sp. L85 | reverse complement strand
AAGCATCCAAAGCTGAGCAAGGCAGGCGGCACGGTCACGGCCAGGAGAACCCTCGCAAGCACTACCAGCCGGAGCTCATCCGACGCTGGATCCTAGACAGAGGAAGCTCCGCGACGCATCACCGGTCCGGCGGTAACCAACCCGCGTATCAGAGCATGATCAACCGTCGTTTCATGATCGTGTCGCCTGCCTTGCCCAGCGGAGGCCGTGCTGAAGGGCTCAGGAACGAGCGACAGATTTTCCGTGCCTGCAGCTTGAAGGGGCGAACATGAGAGTGCTTTGAGCTTGGCGGGTGCACGCGGCTTCCGAAGGCCGGACTTCGCCGATTCAATGACCTCGAATTTCAGCACTCGAAGAAGGATTCTCATCATGCGTTGCGCGAGGAGAGCGCTCTCCGGCCGTTGACAGTGGCTTTTCGTCGCCGCGTTGCAATATGGGCTAAGAGACGCGGGGAAAATGACCGAGGGAATTGCCCGACGCCGACTCTTGCCGATTCCTCAAAACGTCTGATGAGTCATAGGGCTCAGCAAAGCAAGCTGAAGAGACGCCGGCGAGTGGAGAGGCTTTCCGCGATTTCGTGCAATTCACGGTAGTGCCGAGCGACCCCGAGGAGTAAAATTGGGACATTTTCCACGAAGGGCCGGACCACCCGCCTGCTCCAACGACGCGCCGACGCGGTCAGACTACATCCGTAACACGATGGGTGCCAATCGACATTGATGCGTAACTGCGCCTCGATACGGTGCGCTCCGCTGACTGGCATCATGCCGGTTCACGGGAGTGCGACGCTTCGAACGCTACGATTCATGATCGCTTGCCAGTGCCCCGATCCACCCGTCCCAGCCTGCGCTGGAGAAGCTAATGGTCGATGCGCCTTACAATCGCACGAGGCGCCATATTTAGCACCCCTAACTCTAACCAGGAGCGCTCGCAATGAGTGTAGCTGCAACTCTGGGTCCAGCTGTTGTCTCTGTAGATATTGTCGCTGCCGCTGCCGCTCTGGTTCCCACGTTGCGTTCGCGGAGCGCGGAAACGGATAGGCTGATTAGACTACCCGACGCGACAATTGCCGACTTTCAGCAAGCTCGTCTTTTCGACATGCTGGTTCCGACAATGTATGGCGGCCTCCAAACTTCGCTGCGCAGCTACATGGATGCGGTGGTTCAGGTCGGGCGGGGGAGTGGTTCCGCCGCTTGGACACTCGCCTTGCTTTCGGCGGGTACCTGGACAGCGACGGCGTTTTACTCGAAGCAGGTGACGGATGCAAGATACTCCGTTACCGGAATGCCACTCACGGCAAGCGTGCTTGCCCCGCTCAAAGTGAAGACTAGGTCTATTGAAGGGGGCATCGTGATCGAGGAGGGTCTATGGAGTTTCAACAGCGGGGCACATCACGCGCAGTGGGACAATCTTGGTATTCCCATCAATGATGAGGCCGGGAAATTCGTTGGCCGCGGATCCGCATTGGTTCCCATGTCGCACATCACTTTTCTAAATGACTGGGATACGATCGGTTTACGGGGCAGCGGAAGCACCAGCGTCACCGCAAAGGATGTGTTTGTCCCAAACGAACGGGTTGCGCTGCTCAGCAAAGTGCTCAGGGAAGACTACGCCTCCGTCCATCTCCCAAGAAGATTGTACCGCATGCCGCTGCTTCCCTTTCTCGCAACCAACCTCGTGTTTCCCGCCTTGGGTATGGCGAAAGCCGCCCTTGAACTCTTTTTGGCAAAGGCACCAAACCGAGGCATCCCCTACACCTGGTACGAGAAGCAGGACGAAGCGGCGGTGACCCACCTGCAACTCGGGGAAGTATCCGCCAAGATTGACGCGGCCGAACTCATCCTCAGGCGGTCGGTCGACGAACTTGAAGCGAGCACGGACCGCAGCACGGCAATGACTCGCGAGCAGCGCGTGCGTATTTGGCGCGATGCGGGATACGCGAGTCAACTCATCTGGGAAGCAGTCGATAAGTTGGCGGCAGCGTCGGGCGGTTCTTTTGCAACGGCAGCCAATCCGATGAACCGATTGTGGCGCGATGTGCGCGTTGCGAGCCTCCATGGCGGCATATGCACCAGCACAACCATGGAGCTGTTCGGTCGGATCTTGTCCGGCAAGGAACCCAATACCGCGCTGATCTAGCTAAACCTTCCGCAGGCTGCCCACCCGGTCCAGACCAAGAAATCTGAGGTTGCAAAGCTTGCGCTTCATTTAGGAGGATCGGGTGACCATTGATGTGAATGCCTGCAGCGACACAGGTGTTCGCAGGCTTCGGGGCCAGCAGCCCGCGCAAGCTTAGAGACCACTCGCAGAAGCCGTGCCGTCCGGGTTGTTCTCCTTGGGCCGGCAGCTGGCGGCGTCTTCGACGCGACGCCACCTAGATCCGCAGCGCGAGAGTAGCCGATCGTCAGCGTTGCGGTGATAATCGCCGTGGCCGCAAACACAGCCGCATATTGGGCCGTTAGAAGACAAATCCGGGCGACGATTCTCGAGAGAGTGGTCCGCCACAGCCCGCATGGTGCAAGGGTGGTCATTTCCAAGGCGCACGAGGCGGTGAAGGTCACGATCATTTCCGCGTCGTCGCACACGAAAGGCATATGATGGCCTTTAAGGGATAGCTGCCTGCCCTGCGTCTGCATGATGCGGAAGCTGTAGCAGCGCCATCTGGTTTTCCAACGTCGCGTGTTGCAATTTGTCGCACGCCACAAAATGCTCAGTTACGGTGCCGTTGTAGCAGCTTGCAAAGGCCAAACTCGCTCGGTTTCCGGCGCAGCACCTATCGGAGAGCGCATTGTGAAATATTGCAACGATGGCGCGGCACGGCATGGTTCACATCCATATAGAATTGATGATCTGCCCATCAGGACCAGAGTAGTGGATATCTGAAGTGAAGAAATCTCGCTTGTTGATGGCGGCGCCGCTCGCTGGCATCGCCTTAGTCGTCGCATGGAAGGAGGTGCAGGCCCACGGAGGCGGCCACGCAACGACGCAATTGGTGCCTTCGCCTGTGCCCATCACGAGTGCACCTGTGCGGATTAAGGATGTGCCGATCTTCCTCGACGGTCTAGGGACCGTTCAGGCCTTCAACTCGGTTGAAATCAAGGCTCAGGTCACAGGCTTACTGATCGACCTTCCCGCACGCGAGGGGCAGGAGGTCAACAAGGGGGATGTCGTCGCCCGGATTGATCCCGCCTCCTTCAAAGCGTCGCTGGACGCGGCTGTCGCGCAGCGCAGCGAGGACGAGGCAGAGCTCCAGAGCGCTCAGCTTGACCTTCGCCGCTTCCAGGCCCTCGCCGCGCGTAGCTATGCGCCGGTTGAGCAGGTGGACGATCAACAAGCGACGGTGAGCAAGGAAGTCGCGAGCATTGCCGCCGATGAAGCCAATATCGAGAAAGCGCAGATCGATCTCGGCTATTGCGTTATTCGCGCACCCTTCGCCGGTCGCGTCAGCTTGTACCAGCTTGATGTCGGGAATTTGGTTCAGGCGGATAGTTCCACGGGCATTGTGTCAATCACGCAGGACCAACCGATCGCCGCTGTTTTGACCTTGCCTGAGGATGAGCTGCTTCAGGTTCAGAATGCCCGCGCAAAAGGGCCAGTGGCGATCGAAGCCTATGATAGCCAAGGCAAGGCGCTTCTTGCCCGCGGCACGCTACTCACGCCCAACAACGTGATTGATACGAGTACGGGAACCATCTCGCTCAAGGCGGAGTTCTCGAACACCGACGGGCACTTATGGCCTGGACAATTTGTGAACACGCGCGTGCAGATCGATACCCTACACAAGGCGGTTACGATACCGTCGCTGAGCGTGCAGCATGGGCCGGATGGACTCTTCGTCTATCTGGTGAAGCCCGACCAGACAGTGGCACAAACTGCTATCGATGTAGGCTACGTGGACAGCGGTCTGTCGGTCGTCACGAAAGGGCTTTCCGACCACGGAGTCGTTGTGCTCGCAGGCCAGTCACGACTGGCACCCGGAATGCATGTCAAAGTTACCAACACCCCGAAACAGGCTCGGCTCTCGGCTGGCCAGCCCGCTGTGGCAGATCCCTCCTAGGTTGTACTACCTTCCGTCTGTAGGACGCCAATAGCCGATGAGCATCTCCGCGCCTTTCATCAAGCGGCCTATCGCCACATCCCTCGTCGCGGCGGCGGTATTTCTCGTTGGACTCGCCGCCTATCCACTGCTTCCGGTAGCACCGCTCCCGAACGTCGAATTTCCGACGCTTACGGTCACGGCGCAGTATCCTGGTGCGAGTCCAGAGACGATGGCATCGACCGTCGCGACACCGCTCGAGACCGAATTCGGGCAAATGCTGCCGGGTCTGTCTCAGATGACTTCGGCAAGCGTGCTGGGCACGACGCAGATCACGCTACAGTTTGGCCTAACGACCAATCTCGGGAACGCTGAGACTCTTGTTCTGGAGGCGATCAACGCGGCCGAGGGTTCATTGCCGGCGGCCATGCCAAGCCCTCCGACCTTCCGGGCAATCAACCCGGCCGATAGTCCCATCATGATCCTGGCGATGCAATCCGATCAGGCCCCGATCACTGATGTCGATAGTTACGCCGAGAACGTCGTCGAACAGCAGATCTCTCAGCTTCCCGGGGTCGGCCAGGTCCTGGTGGGTGGTCAGCAGACCCCCGCCATCCGGGTCCAGGTCGATCCCGCACGACTCGCCGAGATGGGCCTCACCCTGGAAGATGTTCGCAGCGTTTTAACGAGCGCGACCGTCGATGATCCGAAGGGAAGTGTCGACGGCCCGGACCGTTCCTTCACCATCTATGCAAACGATCAACTCACGCGAGCCGCTCCCTATAACAATGTCATCATCGGCTATCGTAGCGGCGCTCCTATCCGAATCAGAGACATTGGACGAGCGATCGCCGGACCGCAGAACCGTGAGCTCGGAGCCTGGACGAACGGCAAGCAGTCCGTCCTTCTTCTGGTCTTCAAGCAGCCGAATGCAAACGTCATTTCCACTGCCAATGGTATTAAGGCGCAGTTGTCCGCGCTGGAGCGGGATTTTCCAGCGGATATCCATCTCAACGTGGTGTCCGACCGCACGCTGACCATCCGGGCCTCCGTGCGGGATGTCGAGTTCACGCTCTTGCTGGCAATCTGCCTCGTCGTGATGGTGATCTTCCTGTTCCTCCGTAATGTCTGGGCCACAATCATTCCGAGCGTGACCATTCCGGTGGCGCTGGCCGGCACTCTGGGTGCGATGTATCTGTGCGGGTTCAGCCTCGACAACCTGTCGCTGATGGGTTTGACGATCGCCGTAGGCTTCGTCGTCGATGACGCCATCGTCATGCTGGAGAATATCTTCCGCCATATCGAAGGAGGGATGAAACCTGTCGATGCCGCGCTGCAGGGTGCGGGCGAGATCGGTTTCACCATCGTCTCGATTAGCGTTTCTCTGATCGCCGTCTTTATCCCGCTGCTGCTCATGGGCGGCATTGTCGGCCGGCTGTTCCGCGAGTTTGCGATTTGCGTGACGATGACAATCGTTATCTCGGCGATGATCTCTTTGACGCTGACGCCGATGATGGCCGCGCGGTTCCTCACTGCCGAAGCGCATCAGCATGGGCGCTTCTACAACGCGGTCGAGCGGGTGTTCGATGGCATGGTCGGATTCTACGCGAAGACGCTCGACGTCGCGCTGCGGTTCCGACTGATGACGCTCATAGTCTTTCTGGCGACGGTCAGTCTGACGTGCGCGCTATATGTCTTTATCCCGAAGGGGTTCTTCCCGACACAGGACACCGGCATCATCATCGGCATCACGGAGGTGGCGCAGGACGCCTCCTACACACAGATGGCAGCTCGCCAACAGCAGGTCGATCAGCTGGTGCTGCACGATCCCGCCGTAGCCTCAGTCGTTTCGTCCGTTGGCGCAGGAGCAGGTGGCCAGACGGCGAATAACGGGCGGATGTATATCACGCTCAAGCCATGGAATCAGCGTCCCGGGGAGGACGCCACGAAGGTGATCGAGCGTCTCGATCAGAAGATGGGTAGCCTCGCCGGTATTCGGCTTTTCATGCAGCCGGCTCAGGATGTCAGCGTGGGGGCGCGTTTAGGGCGGACACTTTACCAGTACACGCTGGAAGATACGAACCAGGGGGAACTGAATAGCTGGGCGCCCAAAATTCTGGCACGGATGCGACGGCTTCCGATTTTGGCCGACGTGACGTCGGATCAGGAGAATTCGGGAACGACCGAGACCTTGACCTACAGTCGCGACCAAGCATCGCGTTTCGGCATTCTGCCGGCCACCATCGACAACATCCTGTACGACGCCTTCGGGCAGCGGGAGGTCGCGCAGTACTTTACCGGGAACAAAGCTTACTACGTGGTTCTCGAAGCGACACCCGATGAATACGGCAAACTGGCTACGCTCGAAAAGCTTTACGTGAAGTCATCCTCCGGGGGCGCCGTTCCTCTATCAACGCTCGTACATGAGACATCGGTTCCGGTGCAACCTCTGGCGATCAATCACCAGAGCCAGTTCCCCGCAGTTACCGTCTCCTTCAATCTGAAGGGGAACGCCTCGCTGGGAGCGGCGGTCACGCAGGTGCAGAGCATGGAAGCCTCGATGGGGGTTCCGGCCACCGTGCAGGGAAGCTTCCAGGGGACCGCCCAGGCGTTCCAGGCCTCGCTCGGCTCCGAGCCGATCCTGGTGGCTGCGGCGCTGATCGCCGTCTATATCATCCTCGGCATATTATACGAGAGCTACATCCTCCCTCTGACTATTCTCTCGACACTCCCATCCGCCGGTGTCGGTGCTCTGCTGATGCTGATGATCTCCCACTACCAGCTCACCGTCATCGCGCTGATCGGCATCATCCTCCTCATCGGGATCGTCAAGAAGAACGGAATCATGATGGTTGATTTCGCCATCACGGCCGAGAGGCGCGACGGCCTATCATCCCACGACGCCATTCGCCAGGCCTGCCTCCTGCGCTTCCGGCCTATTCTGATGACGACCATGGCAGCGCTCTTCAGTGGGCTTCCGCTGATGCTGGAGAGCGGCGCCGGTTCCGAACTGCGCAAGCCGCTCGGCGTCGCCATGGTCGGCGGGCTTCTGCTCAGCCAGGTGCTGACGCTCTATACGACACCAGTGATCTATCTTTATCTCGACCGGCTACAGCAGGTGCTGACACCGGCGCGGAAGAAGCGCATGCCGCGTCTTGCCAACAAAATGTCGGGGCAGCCGGCCGCGGCAGAGTAGGTGGGGAACACTTGCCCCGGGGTCGATCTGCAGTTGCTGCCCTGGCGACGTCGCAATCGCCTGCCCGTCAAATGCCGATCCCCGCTCGGGCTTATGGAACAGGACAACGCCGCCAGCAAAGTAACGCGGCATTGTTTTTGCGCGCAGCCAACTCCCTCGATAATTGTCTGGCTCCCCACCTAAGCGCGTGGAGTTGCATCATCGCCGTGGCCTCTGCGGGCTGTCTTTCAGGTTCCGAGAGCTAACGCCCTCACGCGCGCTGGAAGATAGCGTCCTGCAGCAGACGCGGACCTCGGGCTCTGGGACAAGCTCGGCACAGCGCCGGAGCCGACCGAGAGCACTGTCCCAAGCCGAGCGTGCCGCCGCCCGCTGGAACTCGCTCTCTGGTCGGTAGAATGGCAATAACCCCTCAAACCATTTCGCCATTTCCGCACACAGGTGAATGCCGACGCTTATTGTATCGACTTAGCACCGAATCAAATTAGCCAGCAGCTTTTTTTACAGCGCCAACCGTTCGGTCTTTACTATTTCGATCCGGTTTTCGGTGCGAATCAGATCCAGACGTACAGAGTTTAAATGAACATGGAATTGGTGGCCGACCTTTATGGTGAACTAAACCATTGAGTAACTTGGTGTCCAGTTGGCGCCGCATAGATCGCTTGATCTTGGAATCCGCGTAGGCGGTCTGCAGATCAGATGTCTTCCCAATCCTGGGGCACGCTACTTTCAACTCAATCTCTAATATCGCACAAGGAATTACAAAATGTCTGGCTATACTTACCCCACCGCGCCGTTTGCCATATCCACTTCACAGATCACCACGGTCACAACGCCTTTCGTTGACACCGCAGCGATAGAAGACGAAACTGGGGAAGTCGACGTTGTATCAACGCCAGCCTCATCGCAATGGTCCGTATTTCCCGAGGCCCCTGCATCGAACACCGTCTTTATCCAAGGCACTGTTGTCGGTGGCTCGACAATTACGATCACCTATACGGGCTTGTCGGGCGAAGAGGTAACCCTGACAGGTGTAGTATTTGAGACGAGTCCGAATTACTACCTCGTAGCCCTCAACGGGGTCATCGGAGGCGGCTTTTTAACCGGAGGCGAGTATATACAAATAAGCAACGCGGCAAACGACGCCAGAACTTCCGTCACATACGGGCCGCAGAACGACGCGGCGCCTGTTAGCGGTTACAATGAGGACACCACGCCTTTTAATGGCGACTCGGCCTCGGCTCCGCTCTCACCCGCGCTCCAGTCTGGGGCAGTTGTGACGATAGGTCCAGACAACCTGCTGCCTGACGGAACGCCGGTTTCTGGCGGAACGGTCCTGGCGGGCGCGACGTTGATTGTCGATGCGGGCGCGGTCGCCTCCGCGATACAGAATTACGGCACGATCATTGTCGAAGCCGGCGGCGAAGACTCCGGCGTCATCGTCTATAGCGGTGGAAACGAGCTGCTCAACGGGGGCCTTGCAAGCGGTACCACGCTTGAATCTGGCGGCACGGAGACCGTGCAGGGCGGCGGCTCATTCGTCTTTTTCACGGTGTCATCGGGCGGCAGCCTCGACCTTGCTTCCGGTAGCGTGCTGAGCAATGGCATCATCGCATCCGGCGCGACGCTGATCGTATCGAGTGGCGTGACGGCGGCCGCCCTGACCATCGAGCCCGGCGGTTTGGAAATCGTGGAAGCCGGCGGCAGCGCGGTTCTCAACACCGTCAGCGGCACTGCCATCCTTGAGAGTGGTGGCACGGATAGCGCCGGCGTTGTCGCGTCCGACGGAACGGAGACGGTGCAGAGCGGGGGCACCCTCATGAATGTGACGATCTCCGATGGCGGCACCGCATTCGTGGAGGCCGGCGGCATAGTGCTCCAAGGTGATACTCAGCTTCCATCGGGTGGCCTCGTCCTCGAGTCCGGTAGCCTGTTGAGCCAAGGCGTGCTGAACACGGGCGAGCTGCTGGCCGTTTCGAATGGCGTGGCCGTGATCGGGATCAACATCGAGGGGGGTGCCTCGCTGGGCGTGGACTCCGGCGGGACCGCGGAGAGTAACGTCTATGGCACCGTGAACGTCGAGAGCGGCGGCACGACGATCAACGACAATATCAGTTCTGGCGGAGACGAGAACGCGGCGTCGGGCGCCCTGTTGCTCCAGACCCAGATCTGGTCGGGCGGCACCCTCAACCTCGAATCCGGTAGCCTTTTGAGCCAGGGCGTTGTGAACTCGGGTGCGACGCTGATCGTGTCGAACGGCGCCTGGGTCAGCGGCGATACTGTCGCGCTTGGCGGCATGCAGATCGTGGAGTCCGGCGGTACAGCGGAGACGAACGTCAGCGGCATCGACATCGTTGAGAATGGCGGCACGGATAGCGGCAGCTTTGTCGACTCTGGCGGAACGGAGACTGTGCAGAACGGCGGCATCGCCATATTTGCCACGGCCGAAGCCGGCGGCACCCTGGCCGTGCAGTCCGGCGGCGATCTGGTCAGCGCGGCGCTTTCGTCGGGCGGCAGTTTCGACCTCGTTGCCGGCGCCACGGTGAACGGTGGTTTCGTGTGGTCGGGCGGCACGCTGGTCGTATCGGATGGCGTCAGCGTCACCAGCATGCTCATCGCTTCGAGTGGCACGGAGATCGTGGAGTCTGGCGGCATCGCGAAGGATACCGTCGGCGGCATCGCGACCGTCATGAGTGGCGGCACTGATAGCGGTGGTCTCGTCGTGTCCGGCGGAACGGAGAAGGTGCAGAAGGGCGGCACTGGCATGAATGTGACGGTCGTCTCGGGCGGCACCGAGATGGTGCAGTCCGGCGGCGATCTGATCAGCGCGGCACTTTCATCGGGCGGCAGCTTCGACCTCGTTGCCGGCAGCACGGTGAACGGTGGTTTCGTATGGTCGGGCGGGACGCTGGTCGTATCGGATGGCGTCACCGTCACCAGCATGGTCATCGCTTCGGGCGGCACGGAAATCGTGGAATCCGGCGGTACCACGAAGAATACCGTTGGCGGCGCCGCGACCGTTATGAGTGGCGGCACGGATAGCGGCGGTTTTGTCGACTCTGGTGGAACGGAGACAGTGCAGAAGGGTGGCACCGGCATGAATGTGACGGTTGTCGCGGGCGGCACCGAGATCGTGCAGTTCGGCGGCACCACGCAGAACAATATCGACAGCGGCACGGCGATCGTCAGCGGCACTGACACTGACGGCATGATCGAAAGCGGTGGGACCGAGGAGGTGGCGAGCGGTGGCGCCATCGTCGGTGGTGACCTTGAGGGCGGCACACTGGTGATCTTGTCTGGCGGGTCGGCCGATCTGGCATCCCGTTTGAACAACGGTGCCATCGTCTTCAGCGGCAGCGGTCCCGAGCAGTTGACCATCGATGGGAACCTAGCGCCCGCTGCTGCCATCTCGGGCTTTACCGATCCGGCGGTGGGTGGGAAGACCATCGACATCACCGGGATTGGCTCAGCCGTGACAAGCACCAGCTTCACCTTCAATTCAGGCGCCGAGACACTCACCGTGTCTGGCATGCTCGGCTTGACGACGGTGGACTTTACGGCCGGTAGTACTCCGGGTCCGCTCGAACTCACGACTGACGGCAATGGTGGCATCCTGGTGATCTGCTTCGCCGAAGGCACGCGGATCGCGACGACGCGCGGTGACGTCGCGGTCGAGACGCTGCGTGAGGATGCCTCAGTGTTGACAGCCGCGGGCGACGTTGCGGGGGTGAAGTGGATCGGCCATCGCCGCTTCAACCTCGCGGCGCGGCCGGATGTGGCGCCGATCCGCTTCGGCGCGGGGTCGCTCGGAGAAGGTGTGCCGTCGCGCGATCTTCTCGTCAGCCCGGAGCATGCCATGGGCCTGGACGGCAAGCTCGTTCCGGCGCGGCCGCTGGTCAATGGCAGCACGATTACCCGCGACACCAGCATGGCGGCGATCACCTACTACCATGTCGAACTGCCGCATCACGACCTGCTGCTGGCGGAGGGGGCGGCGGCGGAAAGCTGGCTCGATACGGGCAATCGGGGAATGTTCGCCAATGCTCCGGGCGCGGTCGATCTCCATGCCGACCTTGAGCCCGATCTCGCTTCCGAGGCGTGGCAGACGCAGGCTTGCGCGCCCTTGGTGGAAGGCGGCCCCGATCTCGCCGCCATCCGGGCGCGGCTGGAAGGCCGCGCGATCACCCTCGGTCATAGTGCGGCCGCCGCGTGGACTTTGTGGCTCGAAACCGAGGGCAAGCACTCCGTCGTGCTGGCGGTGGGTGGCGGCCTCGTCCGCTTGGCGTCGGTGGCCGCCAGAGCACCCGGCGACCAGCGCCGATTGGGGGCGGTGCTTGCGGGGGTGGCGCTCGACGGGGTGGCGCTAGATCTCGAGGATCATCGCCTGGCGCTGGGTTTCTACGCCGTCGAGCGGCGGGGCGATACCTGTTGGCGCTGGACGGATGGCCAGGCGCTCCTCGACTTCGGGCCAAGCGAGGTCGAGCGTGTGGTGACGGTGACGGTCACCGTCATCGCGGCCGAGCAGGATTGGGCCGTCGCGGCCTGAAGCATGGGGGGAGCGGCAAGGCTCCTCCCTTCTCCGACACGGCGAACGAAGGCGCGCCGAGCCGATCGGGCGCCTTTTCTCATTGGTTACCGCGGATGCGCCTCCACCCAATCCTCGCAGATCACGACGCCTTCGCTGTGAGTCCCCTCAGGTTAAGACACCCCTGGCTGTACCATGAGTTTAGTGACAGCAAATCCCTGGCGTAGGGCGTACGCGACAGAGGCAGGGCGATGTAATCGGCGCGTCCGCCAGCGCAAGCGCCGCGTCGAGCTTGTATTCCAGTTCGGGTCGTTCCTCGCGCTCGCCCCGATGCCGCAAGCATTCGACCAGCCCGTGCAATGCCCACACGTTGTCGGGGTGCTGCGCGCAGCGTTGCACTTTTCCAGATAGGCCGAGGTCGTCGCGACAGACCTGTTCTGCTTCCTCAAAGTGGCCTTGATCGAGCAGCAGTGCCGCTAGCGCGTGGCGCGGCGGGTGCATCCAGGCCCATGGCTCAGTGTAGGACAGATTGTCGTCGAGCTCGACGGCACGGCGCAGATGCCCATATGCCGTTTGATGCGCGCCCTGATGGTAGGCAAGCTCGCCGTCAAGCAGCGCAGCGCCAACTTCCAGTGAAGCCCGTGCTGGATTGCTCAGAAACCGGCGCTCGGGAGCGATGGTTTCGACGTGGCGATGGAACAACTCGCGCTCGATTTCGGCTCCGGCAATGTTCTGGAGCGTCGCATGCGCCACGCCTTTTGCGTAGTGTTGCAGCGCGGTGGTCATCACGTGAAGGTGAGGGTCGCCGACCATCGGCTCATCGATGATGTCGCGCCAGAGGCCGAAGCGCACCTGCACATGCGATTTCATGGCGCGGTAGCCTTCCACGGTGTGGGTGAATTTTGGCCGGTCGGGCAGATTGATGACCTCGCGCGTCACGAGTTTGCGCACCTCCTCGGCGGCCTTCAGCGCCGGCCGCGCCTGCCCGAGGAACATGCACGCGTACATCATCAGATGCAGATCATGCCCACAACCGAGCAGATAATAAGTCGGCGCATCGGCATAGGCGAGATAGAGGTTGTTTGCCTGAATCGCTCTTTCGCTCGCAAGTTTCGCCTTCTCGTAGTCGCCGCACAGCGCATATATATGCCCGGGCATATGGTTCATATGGCCAGCGTCGGGGCACATGCCACCGAGCAGATCGGCGGAGCGCATGGCGCGCTCAGGCATCGCCGACATCTCGAGAAGATGTATATGTAAATGAAGGATTGCGGGATGGTGCGGCACGCCCACTTCGTCGGCTCTGACGATCGCGCGTTCGCAGACTGCCAGCGCTTCAAGTGCATCCGAGTTCGCCGCCGGTTTGCCGGTCTTCAGGTCCCACAGCCTGCGCACAGTGCGCATCATCAGCGCTTCGACAAACAGCGCCGTTACATCGCGATCGTCCGGACATCTGTGATGGACACGGCGCATCTCGGCTGCATAGGCATCATCCCACTGCGCAAGCTCGGCCAGAGACACCGGATGAGGTTTCTGAAACCGGAACGAAAGTGCTTCGATCAACTGCTGCTCGGCTTCGGTGGCCCGACCAGCCTGCGTTTTCGCGATCTGCACATGCTCGAAGCAGCGCTTCGTCGCGACGCTTGCCTCGACCGCTCCGTGTTCCTTCCACGTCAGGTTATAGAATGGGCCGGCCGCATAGGCGATTCCCCAATGAACCATCGGGCATGTGGCATCGGTCTCCAACGCTCGCTCGAAGCACCGGATGCCTTCTTCGTGATTGAAGCCGTAGCACCAGTTCAGTCCAATATTGAACCAACGTTGCGTTTCCGCAGAGGCGGTGGAGATAGAGCGCTGGTAGGAGCCCAGGTTGAAGCGGTACATTTAGCAAATCCCCCTTCCGGCTGAACGATATGAGTTTGTGGGTCACCCGCATACCCTCCTGAAGAGCGGCTAGGTCTGTTTCAACGGGGGCCGGCCGCAGTGTCATCGCCTCTCGAGCAAGAGGCATACCTGCGCCGGGAAATCATTGAAGACACGGTGGCGGTCGATCCTCCCACCCGCCGCTCGTTGTCACAGATAATATTCGTCAAATTGGATACTTGTGAAACGAGTTAATGATCGGCTCGTCGCCACGAGCATAACTGGTAGCAGATGGTTTCGGTGAACGGGACGTGCTACTTGCCGATGCATGTCGACATATGAGTCATTGAAGAAAGCGGTCAACACTAACTCATTCCTCGACGGCCGAGATACTGAGAGCGCGATCGTGCGCAACGGAAAATGGGTGCCGATCAAAAATCTCCACCTTATCCTTGACCTGACCGACGCTGAATATGACTTGGTCAGGCTGGAGAGATCGCGCGCATCTCATTCCGAGGAGATGCAATCCATCGAAACCGTGCTCAATCGCCGCTCCGGCCCCCTAACCAAGACAGGATTATAGCTGCGAATCGGTGACGAGCTCCTGGAGTTTTTTGACTATGTCATTGATATCTCGGTGATTCGAACGCATAGCGTCGTCTGAGGTAGCCCTCGACCGATCGGCGCACTTCCGGGTAATCAAGCAACTGCTTGAGGCTGATCACCTAACCATCTCCTAGCTAGCCGAGTTCCTCGGTAGTGGGCTTCCGATTGTCGTCCTGTCCCTGTAGCTCGCCTTCCGGGAGCTTGCAGAGGAGCTGAATTACTCACCCCTACCACGTCCATCAATCTGACGAACTTGACGGATGGTGCCATATTGGGCTACCCTTGGGCATGTCGGTCATCAAAAGCATTGGGTCAACTCGCCGCGTTGGACTTAAGGCCTCGTCCGCGCGGCTCTCAGTGCCGCGAGGGATGGAGCTGTCCGTGGCCAAGCAAGTGTTGTCGCAGCTCAACAAATTGATCGCCGACGATCGTGATGTGACGCTTAATCTTACTGTGGTACGCGGAAAAGTGGTCTCGGTCCGCGAGGCTCCGCCGACGACGCCGGAGCAGCGACTTGCCGCTGCAATGGGTCGTGCGGCGGCTCGCGGTGATGTTCTTATCGGCACGCTATTCGACGATCCCGAGATGCTAAATTCCGACCGCATGGCGCGGCGGCTAGGGATCACCCGAGAAACTGTCAACACAATGAGACATGATGGTCGTCTACTGGGATTGGAGGGAGCTCGAAGGGGGGTTCGCTATCCAGCTTGGCAGGTGGATAGTGACGGTCACATGCTGAAGATCATGCCCGTACTCATCCAGGAGCTGGGTGACGCTTGGGCGGTATATCGCTTTCTGCTGCAGCGGCATCCGGAGCTTGATGGAGTGACGGGGCTTGATCTAGCGCGAGATCCAGTTCGGGAAGCCGAGGCGGTGAGGCTTGCTCGTAGCCAGGGCTTTGCTCCGGCCGCATGAGGATCGCAAAGCGTGACCGGCCTCCAGCTGATCTTCAACTCGTCACAACGGAAATCTTACCTGACAAGCCTTGGCTGCGATTTGTCTTGGCACGTCATCCCGATGCGCTCGGGTGGGGTCCCGGGTCGAAGAG
Source organism: Acidisoma sp. L85 (assembly GCF_009765865.1). Lineage (GTDB taxonomy): Bacteria > Pseudomonadota > Alphaproteobacteria > Acetobacterales > Acetobacteraceae > Acidisoma. The sequence goes on along the minus strand of NZ_LMUQ01000022.1, from coordinate 24,578 downwards.
TCGTTTCGCTGATGCAGAACTCGATCAGGGTGGAGCGGCGCGCTTCAATCCGCTTTATCTCGGCTCGTCCTTCCGATGTTGTTTCGTCGAAACGCTGCTGCGTGACCAAGCCAATGGCCAAGCTGGGGATTGGCCGCTGTCACGAAGCGCACTAACGACATGGACATGCGCACGGGTGGAATTAACACGCCCTCTGACGGTCGTGGACCTGACCAGCACGGGGCCGGTCGGGATGCGCATGCCCTCTGACGCGGTGAGAGCTCGCCACCAGCAACTCGGTCGACTGTGGTCCAGTGCGTTCCACGCTCACCCCGACGGAGTTGATGGCATCCTCTATCCGTCAAGGTTCATCCAGGACCCTTGCCTCTGCGTTTACGAAGACCGTGGCATCGGGGTGTTAAAGCTCACAGACCGAGGTTCACTCGTCACCTTTCAAGATGAATTGGCAGACGCACTTGATACCTTCAAAATTAGCCTCGTCGGATAGAGCCCCATCGACACGGGGCACGACACGGTGCCTTCATCCTAAAATGCTGTGACACCCCTACCCTGTTCCTGGGCGAACTGCATGGCGGCCTTGGTAACTGCTACAAGCTGATGCGGCCAATCAGGGTTGGCTGGAGTACCATTGCGCAGCCTCCTCCATCTCCGAGGGGGTCATGTTGCGCGCGACGTTGCGCATCTGCTCGCTGATGTCGTTATGGCGCTTGCCCTCGGCAAATGCCGCGAGCTGGCGCTGGAGATAGACGGGAGACTGCCCTTCCAACCAGGCACTCCCGACCTTGTAGGCCAATGTGCCGTGGCACGCCGCGCAGGGAGCGATGTTGCGCATCGGTGCGCCACTGGCGACGATCTTTGGGGGCGGCCCGGAGGTCGGAGGATGGTAGGGCGGCAGGCGGGGAAGATAAGCGTAGTAGGCTGCGAGATCCCGGATATCCTGATCCGACAGATTTGTCACCCGGGGGCTCATGACCGCATTTGTTCGTGCCCCGGACTTATAGTCTTGAAGTTCCTTGTAGATGACCTGGGCGTATTGTCCGGCAAGATTAGGTGAGTCGGCCTCGCTGAGGCCCCGGGCGCCGTGGCACATTGTGCAGCGCAACGCCAAGGTGGCTCCCAAGCCGATCGACATACCACTTGCCCCATGCAGCATGCGTGGTGTCACGATCACGTCCGTGGTCTTGTACGCCGCTGCCACCGGAATGCCCTCGTCCGGGATCGCGCGAACCAAGCCGGCCGCCGTACAAATCGCGTACCAGAGGCTCGGATTGCGCGCGTCCGGTTGGAGAGACGGCAGCCAAATGAAGCCGATCGCCGCTGATGAAACGGCAATCAGAACCGTCAGGGCGATCGATCCCGTCAGCCACGGGTTGCGGAATGACAGGAGACGAGGTTCGCTCATCTCGCGGCATCGATGTGAATGACGGGGACCGACGTGCTCGGGAGTGACATGAGGTGAGCGATCGGGAACCCATAATTGACGATGGTCAGCGCCAGCATCAGTCCGAACCAGAGACCCAGGCCGTTGAGCGCGGCAGGCATCGTTCGTGGCTGATGAACCGCAACGCTGAACCGGTATTCACCAGGTTCCACGCGCAACGCCCGATGGCCCCGGACGAGCACGGTCAGAAATATCGCGCCGGACACCACGAGGATGGCGCCTCCGAGAACCGACATGATCACCGAATCCGCCTGAGAGGCCAAGGCAGGGTTTGTGTAGTCATAGAAAGCCATGCGCCGCGGCATTCCGAGAATGCCCACGAAATGCCAGGGGATCGTCAGCACCATCATGCCAACGAACCAAATCCACAGTTGAATCCGCATGAGACGGTAGCTGTTGAGGGCGCGTCCCGTCAGGTGCGGCCAGATGTCATAGGCAATCGCAAAATACATGATGACTATTGCGCCACCGAAAATCAGGTGGAAATGCCCCGTCACCCACTGCGTGTTGTGAATGCTGGCGTTGAGCTGATAACTCATGTTGATGAGGCCGCCAGCGCCTCCGAAGCCGAGCATGACGAAGGAAAACGCCAGCGCCAGCATCATCGGATTTTGCCAGGGGAGAACCTTCATCCATCCGAACACGCCACGGCCCCCGCGCAGACGCGCCGCGATTTCGACCGATGCACAGATTGTGAACACGGTGAGCAAGGTCGGCAGGGCAACGAGTGCTGTGAAGACTGAATGCAGGAACTTGAAGCCGGCGCCGACTTCCGGATCGGCAAAGAGATGGTGAACCCCGATGGGCATCGCCACGACTAGGAACATTGCGAAGGACAGGCGAGCCATAGGGTCACTGAACAGGCGACCGCCGATCGCTCGCGGGATGATGGTGTAGTAGGCGATATAGGCAGGCATCAGCCAGAAGTAGACGATGGCATGAAGTGTCCAGGAAAACAGCACGCGGGAAAGGCCAGCGTCGATGGTGTTCGTCAGGCCCAGTGCCGACGGTATGATCTGGAACAGCAATTCGAGGGCAGCCCCGACCGCTGTCCAGCCCCATAGAAGGGAGCCAGCGACAGTGGCAAACATTGCCAAAGGCACTGGAACGCCCTTGTTCGCCCGTTTCCACATGTAGAGATTAACCGACATCAGGACGACCCAAACCCACGAGCCGACCACAACGAGGACGAGGCCGATATAATAAAGCGGATTGCCGACCATGGGTGGATAGAAGGTGTAAAGCACAGAGTCGACGCCGAGAGAGACGGGAACAATCGCTGTCACCGTCCCGATAGCGACTAGCGCGAGACCTACCCAAGCCCACCGCCGGCCAATAAGCGGTCTTCCCAGAGAGGCTTCCGCGACCGCATAGCCGAAAGCCATGGCGACAAGTGTCGGGAAGACATAGGCCATGGTGGTGCCGTGCGCCGTCACCGAGCGATAGTAAAGTTCCGGGTCACCAATCCATGCATGCAGCGGACTGCGGATATACATCTGCCACTCGCCGAGGAGCAGAGCGAAGCCGAAACCGCCGAAGGCCAGCCAGAAATGTGCGAGGATGAGCCGCTTATTGTGCAACACAGCTCAATCTCCGCTGGTTCGCCGCCAGTTTCAAGAAGGCTGCCTTGTCGATCACCTGAATCCTGCCCCACATTCCTTCATGGCCCACACCGCAGAACTCGTGGCAGGGCATGGTAAGGTTGGCCGTCCTTGAGAAACGCGTGGAGGCCGTGGAGATGTAACCGGGGACCAGCATGAGGTTGACGTTGCTGTTTTCAATTAGAAAGCCATGGACGACGTCCGCGCTGGTTGCCCGGATGGTGACGGGTGTGTCCTTCGGAACCAGGATGCACTGAGGCGTGAATGAATACTGCTGGCCTATGGCCCTCACCATCACCGAACCATCCGGTTGCAACGCGCTTCCAAGATTACCCTCGGTGAATTCGCCGCTTATATGCAGGCTTCGCGGATCAACCGTTTCCACCTTTGCTTGCGGCATGATCGCCTGATGTGCCCCGGCGATGGCCGCCATGACCACCAGCAGGAGGAGGATGACAAGCGAAACTGTCGCCCACCGGCGTTCAGCGCCAGCCGCGACATGCTCGGCGGAGTTCTTGCCAGCAGGGGGCAACGTCACGGTCCCGCGCTTCTTGCGAGAAAGACGAGAAAGTAGAAGGCGAGCCATATGCCCACGACGACAGCTGTTGCGAGGCCGGCGAGAACGACCGCGCCGGGCATTCCAGAACGCAGAATGCCGTCGACCGCTTCGTCCGTTGAATCGGGGAGGCCCAGCTCTTTGGGTTCGGAGTTGATCATGGGCGTCCTCAATTCAGTGGAACGGAACGCAGGGCGTTGGCGTTACGCGCGGAGACTGGCGCTCCAAGATTGCCCCAGGACGTCCGGATATAGGTAACCACCGCCGCGACCTCGTCATCCGAGAGGACCTGAGCAAAAGGCGGCATGCCGTAAGGCTTGAGGTTCCCGAAGGTGCCTGGCGGAAATCCGCCATTCAACACCATGCGAATCGGATTGACCGCTGACGCCATTTGGATCGACTGGTTGCTGGCGAGCGGGGGGTATTGGGGCGGCATTCCACGCCCTTCCGGCCCGTGGCAGACAGCGCACTGCTTGTCATACACGGACGCGCCCAAAATCATCAGAAGGCTGCTTTCCGCCGAGGATACTTTCGAGCTGGCAGGGGGAGGAGGGCTGCCCTCGCCGAGGCTCTTCAGATACACGGCCATCGCAAGCGTATCCTTGTCCGTCATATACTGCAGGCTGTCATAGACGACCTCCGCCATAGGACCGTAGACGGCGCCGCGATGAGATATGCCATCCCGCAGATAGTCGGAAATCTCGGCCAGGCTCCAGTTGCCAAGCCCCGCTTCCTTGTTGGACGTCAATGACGGCGCGTACCAATTCTGCATCGGGATCAAGCCGCCTTCGAAGGCGCGCGATTGCGAATTGCCGCCAAGTGCGTTGATGGCGCTATGGCACATTGCACAATGCCCCAAGCCACCCACGAGATAGGCGCCGCGGTTCCACTGCGCAGGCTTTGAATCATCCGGCCGGTAGGTGCCCTCATTGAAGAACAGCGTTCGCCATCCCAGGATGAGCGCGCGATTATTATAGGGGAACTGCAGGTCGTTTTCTTTGTTGGGCAAAGACACCGGTGGCACTGACTTGAGATAGGCGAAGATCGCGTCGGAATCTGCCCGCGTAACCTTGGTATAGGAGCCGAACGGCATGGCCGGGTAAAGCAGGCCGCCGTCCCGGGATCGTCCTTCATGCATCGTCCGGTAGAAGTCGTCTGCCGACCAGCGGCCGATGCCTGTATCGGGGTCGGGCGTAATATTCGTGGAGTACAGGGTGCCGAAGGGTGTAGGCATGGCATGACCGCCGGCGAGGAGTTTTCCCCCTGGCGCTGTGTGGCAGGCCATGCAATCACCCGCGCGCGCAAGATACTCTCCCGCAGCCACAATGTTAGGTTGATTAGTCTGAGCCAAGACCGGCTTCAGCCCGCAGACCAACATGGCCAGAGCAAGCCCCGAAACCAGAGGGAGTCTCCAGGAGCGCGGTATCAAACGCCTGTGCAAAACCTTCCTCCTCAATTCGGTTGGCTTCCGCAGGGCAAAGGCATCGCGAGACTGCCCTGCGGAACCTGCGTCGCATTGACGGGAACAGGAAGCGAGGAAAGCCAAGCCGACAAGGCTGTCACATCTGTCTCGGTCAGATGACTGGCGACCATCTGCATGCAGTCCGGCTCGGCGGAGGTCCGCGTGCCGTAGCGCCAGGCACCGAGCTGCGCGCTGATGTAGTCCGAAGGCAAGCCGAGCAAGCCGGGAACCGCAGGCTGCATGCCGGTCAGCCGAGGATTGTGACAAGACGCGCAGGCGGGGATGCCCCTGGCGACGTCTCCGTTTACCGTCAAGCCGCGGCCGAGGGCGAGGAGTTCCGGGCTGACGACTGGTGTCGCCCGGGGCGGGAATGGGGGATTTTGCTCAGCGAAATAATCGGCGATCAACCGGAGAAACGAGTCCGGCTGAAACTCTAGAAGGTAGTTCATCGGCGGATACCGGCGCCGCCCGTCGCGGAACGCTACCAACTGATTGTAAAGGTAACCTGACGGCTTGCCGGCAAGACGCGGGAAATAATCATTGTCTGTGCCACGTCCTTGCGCACCATGGCAGGATGTGCAGCCGAGGACGCGGGCAGCCATCGTATCGGGAGGATGATCACCGGTCTGGGCAGCCGCAGCATGGGACGAGAAAACGACCCCCGCAAGAATCGCGGCCAATCTTCGCATGGGGCTCATCTGGCCGAGACTCCTATTCACATCGGCTACCTCCCGACCTCCGGTTCCCCTCGACTTCGTCAAGGGATGGCTAGCCAGTCAGCCGCGAACCGGACTTGCGGACAAACGAGTGACGTCTCGCGAAACTATGCCTGCTTTCCTTAATCATTTCGAGTGGCAAATTGGCTTCGCTTTGCGGCTCCAGTCTGCTCGATAGTGCTCCCCTCAGGTCATCGATTTAGAAAATCGTCGGTCAGGCGGATGGAGGGAATAACCGTCGGCATATCCGAATGAACCTTGCTCCGCCGGGTCAGATACCAGCCGCCGACCAGCAAGACGGCAAGCAACGGCAGGCCGATCATGAAGATATAGAACTGCCCGGATGCGAAGATCATCAAGTAGAAGACGATCGCCAGAAAAGCCAGCGTCAACCAAGAGGTGACCGCGGCGAAGGGCATCTTGAATTTGACCGGGGCAATCTCCCCACGATGAATCGCCTGCCGGAGTTTCATCTGGCAGACGATGATGAAACCCCAGGTACTGACAATCCCGATGGCGGAAATGCTGATGGCCATCTCGAAGACTTCCGAAGGAATCACGAAGTTGAGGAACACGCCGATCAGATAGAGCGAGATGGTGAGGAGCAGGCCACCATAGGGCACACCCGATTTGCTCATAACGCTGAGTGCGCGCGGCGCAGAGCCGCCCATAGCCAACGAACGCAACACGCGTCCCGTTGAATAGAGCCCGGAATTAAGGCTGGACAGTGCCGCCGTCAGCACCACGAAGTTGATGATGCCCGCGATATAGGCGACGTGAAGGGAGGCGAAGACTGTCACAAATGGGCTGGTGCCTGCGTGATAGGCCGTGTAGGGCAGCAACAGCGAGAGCAGGACCACGGAGCCCACATAGAACAACGCGATCCGGGCAATAACGCTGTTGATGGCACGAGGCATAATCTTCTCGGCATCCTTAGCCTCTCCCGCCGCGGTTCCTATGAGTTCTATTCCGGCGTAAGCGAAGACGACGCCCTGCACGATGGCAAGCGTGCCCCCGAGTCCCTTTGGAAAGAAGCCGCCGTTTTGTACGATCACATGCAGCCCGGGATGGTGCCCCATGACGTGCAGTCCAAGTAGCAAGATGACCACGCCGACGACCAGGAACGCTGAAATCGTCACGACCTTGATGAGAGAGAACCAGAACTCCATTTCGCCAAAATACTTGACGCTGGTGAGATTCATGACCGAGATCACACCAAGGGCAAACAACGCCAACAGCCACTGGGGAACATCTACGAATATAGGCCAGAACTTGAAGTAGAGAGCGATGGCTGTGATATCGACGATGCCGGCCATTGCCCAGTTCAGGAAGTAGAGCCAGCCCGCAACATAGGAAGCCTTCTCACCAAGGAACTCACGCGCATAAGAGACGAAACTGCCGGAACTACGCCGATACATGGCGAGTTCACCGAGCGCACGCAGAATGAAAAAGGCGAAGATGCCGCAGACCGCATAGACGAGAGCAAGAGATGGCCCCGCAAGGCCCATTCGCTTTCCGGCGCCCATCAGCAGCCCAGTGCCGATGGCGCCCCCGATGGCGATCATCTGGATCTGACGATTGCCGAGGCCCTTCTCATAGCCTGCATCCTGCGATTCCAGAATCGCTCTATGTTCGGCAGACCCGATCGCACTCTGCGTTGGAGAAATAGCCATTGTGTTCCCTATGCTAGATTGCGCTTTCCTTAGGCCGATCCGCTAAGGTCACGACGCTACGCGATCCTGCCGATTAGTCTACAAGTTTTTTGAGAAGATGATGAAAGGGTCGGCTACGCGTCATCTTGCATCGGCGGCCATGGGCGAGTCTCTGCGAGTTGCAACAAGATGGCGAGCAAACGAGCGCAAGGGTACCGGATTACGCTCGCGGCGATACATGAGCTGATTCCCTTATGTGCAGTGCAGTGGGCGACCCAATCAATCTCTCCCTACAATCCAAGGGACTTTTCGTTTCGATCACTGGGTTTAACCAAACGAGAAAAGCTGTGACGGCTTCTTGGCAACGGCTAGTCACGTCCGTGTCATTTATCTCGCCAGCAGTTTGTCCCGATACGTCAGCCTGCGCCGCAGAATGCTTATTTGCCCGGGTGGAAACAAAGGCTAAAACGGGCTTTGTCCTACATCGCGTGAAATCATATAACGATTAGGGAACAAAAGTCGCAGCGCGTGGCGAGCGTGGTTTTTTTGGAGGCAAGAAGAAAAGAGAAATTCACGAACTTTGCAAGTTTATTTCGGGTCTTGGCGCCCCCATTTGCTTTCTGACGGTTTGCTACGCCGCTTAAAGTGCTACCGTCTTGAGGTGCTGATTGAGCCGAAGGTAAGGAGCTTACGATGGAGGACCATGGATCTCGTATAGTTGTTTGGGGTGCCGGAGCGATTGGCGGGACAGTGGGTGCCTTCCTTGTGCGGGCGGGCCTTGACGTTTTGTTCGTCGATAACGCCGAAGACCACGTCCAAGCGATGCAGACAGAAGGGCTGAGCATAGAAGGGCCGCTTGAGGAATTTACTGTCGCGGTTCAGGCAGCGACCCCGGACAGAGTCATGGGCCATTTCGACCGCATTTTCCTCTGCGTAAAGGCTCACCACACCAAAGAAGCCGCAATGGCCCTGGAGCCGCATCTCTCGACCTCAGGCTATGTTGTTTCTCTTCAGAACGGCCTGAATGAGCGGGAAATCGCTGAAACAGTCGGCGCCTCTCGCACGATCGGAGCATTTATCAATTTTGGTGCTGACTATTTGGCCCCAGGCCGAATCCTTTACGGTGGACGCGGGGCCTTTGTTTTGGGTGAAATCGACGGTCAAAAGTCAGATCGCATCAAAGCGCTGCGGGACTTGGTATCGGCATTCGAGCCTGGGGCCATCGTAACCGATAACATCTGGGGCTACCTTTGGGGAAAGATGGGGTATGGAGCCTTGCTCTTCGGCACGGCGTTGACAAACGCCTCGATAGCAGATGCGCTGGATCATGATGCGTATCGGCCGGTCTTCACCGCGCTCGCACGAGAAGTTGTGGCGACCACCGATGCTCTAGGCATTCGTTCGGAGCGCTTCAACGGGTTCGATCCCTCGGCTTTTAGGCCAGGGGCACCCGATGCCGCGGCTACCGCATCGTTTGACGAGATGGCCACCTTCAACAGGCGTTCGGCCAAAACCCATAGTGGAATCTGGCGAGACCTGGCAGTGCGCAAGCGGCGCACGGAAGTTGATGCCCAGCTCGGCCCGCTGATAAGAGAGGCAGCCCAACTCGGCCTTGCCACGCCGGTCACCGAAGCCCTGATTGCCCTGATCCATGACATCGAGGAGGGCCGGCGCCCGCTGAGCGAGGCCAATCTCGTGACGTTGGAGGAGGCCATGAAGTGATTGCATCGCCGATCGCAAGCGTGTTCTTGACGCGATGACGCGCTATCTCGTGGGCCGCATTGGCCAGCTTGTGCTCGTGCTCTTCGGCGTCAGCGTCATCGTATTCTTCACGATGCACGTGCTGCCTGGCGATGTGGCGACGCTCCTTCTGGGTGAGCGGGCGACGCTCGCCCAGCTTGCGAGCCTTCGTCACCAACTCGGCCTCGACCAGCCCATCTTCATCCAGTATTTCTACTTCCTGCTCCAGGTTCTCCAGGGCGACTTCGGCATGTCGCTGCGCAGCAACCACGCGGCTCTGGCGGATGTCTTGGTTGCCTTCCCGGTGACGCTTCAACTTGCTCTGGCGGCCCTAGCCCTGGCTGTTGTCATAGGTGTTCCAGTTGGAATCATCGCGGGAACCCGCCCCAGCGGCCTCTTGGACAATCTGTTGATGACCGCGACGTTATTCGGCGTTTCCATGCCCATATTCTGGCTTGGCTTGATGCTGCTACTACTGTTCGGCGGTTTGCTCGGCTGGCTGCCCATTGGCGGATTGATGCCCACCGGGCTCGACGCGCCGCGCGTCACCGGCATGACCGTGATCGACAGCCTGATCAGCGGCAGGCCTCACCTCATCTGGGAGAGCCTGCGCTATCTCACGCTTCCTGCGGTCACCCTCGCAACCATCCCGCTTGCCATGATCGCGCGCATTACCCGCTCCGAGATGCTGGCGATGGGGAGCCTCGACCATGTCCGGACCGCGCGCGCGAAGGGAATGCCGGAACGGCGCGTCATCCTGCGGCATATACTCCGTAATGCCTTGATCCCGGTTGTGACCGTCATTGGCCTGCAGCTGGGCCTTCTGCTCTCGGGTGCTGTGCTCACGGAAACCATCTTCTCGCTGCCGGGGCTTGGCAGGCTGATGGTCGATAGCATCCTGTCGCGCGACTATCCGGTGGTTCAGGCAGGCGCGCTCTTCATCGCCTTCGTGTTCGTCCTCGTCAATCTGGTCGTCGATCTGACCTATGGATTGCTCGATCCGAGGATCCGCCGCTCGTGACGACCGAAACCGTCCAGGTTCTCTCCCCGACCCGCAAGCCCCTGGGTGTGCGGCGGGTGTTGCGGCGGATTTCGGCCCGGGTCGGTCTGCTGATTACCGTGGTCTTTCTGCTGCTGACCGTCTTGGCGCCCCTCGTCGCGCCCTACGACCCCTATGACCAGGACCTGTCCAGCGCGCTCTCTCCGCCCTCCTGGATTCATTGGCTTGGCGCGGATCAATATGGCCGGGACATGCTGAGCCGGGTGCTCTACGGCACGCGGACGGCGCTTCTGGCCGTCGTCGTCGCGGATGGACTGGCCCTGGTCGCGGGCTGCACCCTGGGGCTTCTGGCGGGTTTTTTCGGCGGGTGGGTCGAAGCCGTCATCATGCGTATTGTCGATATGGTGCTGGCCTTTCCCTATCTGCTGCTCGCCTTGATTATCGTGGCCGCGCTCGGGCCGGGGCTGACCAACTCGATGATCGCCATCGGTATCGTCTATACCCCCCAATATGCGAGACTTCTCCGCGGCCAGGTTCTGGCGGTCCGTCAGGCCGATTATGTGCGGGCGTCGCGTGCCCTTGGCGCCTCCCGGCTGCGATTAATGCTGCGCCACGTTCTGCCCAACAGCGTGACGCCGATCCTGGTCATGGCGACGCTGCAAGCGGGGTCGGTGGTCGTGGAAACGGCGGGGCTGTCGTTTCTCGGGCTGGGCGCCCAGCCGCCATCGCCTGACTGGGGAGCACTGCTGGCGGATGGTCAGAGCTATTTCCTCACGGCGTGGTGGATCGCGACCTTTCCGGGGCTTGCGATTTTCCTCGTGGTGCTCGGCTTCAACCTCTTGGGGGACGCTCTGCGAGACCATTTCGATCCCCGGCGAACGGCATGACCCGGCCGCTGCTTGAGGTGCGCGACCTCTGCGTTGATTTCGCCGGTGAAACAGGGGTTGTCGCCGCGGTAGCCGGCGTCTCCTTCTCGGTCAGCAGGGGCGAGACGCTGGTGATCGTGGGCGAGTCAGGCTCGGGAAAATCGGTGACGAGCCTGGCGATCATGGGGTTGATCCCTAAACCGCCCGGCCGCATTTCCAGCGGGGAAATCCTGTTCCATGCGCGCGGCGGCGGCACGCATAACCTGACAAGGGCGGATGCGCGCACCATGCAGCAACTGCGCGGCGCCGAGATCGCGATGATCTTTCAGGAACCCATGAGCGCCCTGAACCCCGTCTATACGATCGGCGACCAGATTATCGAGACACTGCGTCTGCACGAGCCACTGAGCCGCAGGGCCGCGCGTGTGCGCGCCATCGAGATGCTCGCGCTCCTCGGCGTGCCGGACCCGGCGCGCCGAGTCGATGCCTATCCCCATGAGTTGTCGGGCGGCCTGCGCCAGCGCGCCATGATCGCCATGGCGCTGTCGTGCAACCCCTCTCTCCTGATCGCCGACGAGCCGACCACGGCGCTGGACGTTACCGTGCAGGCGCAGATTTTGGAGCTCATAAGCAAGCTTCAGAGGCAGCTTTCCATGGGCGTCATCTTCATCACCCATAACCTCGGGGTCGCGGCCGAGATCGCCGACAGAATTTTGGTCATGTACGCCGGTCAGACCGTGGAAGCAGCACCGGCGCGCGCGATCTTCGAGGACACGCGCATGCCCTATACGCGCGGGCTGCTGAACTCCATTCCGCGCCTCGGCATGGATCGCGACGCGGGGCCCTTGCCGACGATCCCCGGCATTGTTCCAAATCTCAGCGAGATGCCGGCCGGCTGTGCCTTCCATCCGCGTTGCGCCCATGCCCGGCCGGAGCCATGCACTGTCCGGCGCCCGGATTTGGAGCAGGTGGGGGACCAGCATGTCGTCCGCTGCGCCCGTTGGCGAGAGATCGCGCGGGAGATGTCATGACGGCCCTGCTCGAGGTCGCGGAGCTCGTGAAGCATTTTCCGACCAAGGGAAGTCTGTTTCGCGCGGGACCGCCGTTGCAGGCGGTTGCCGGCGTGTCCTTCACGGTCAAGCGGGGTGAGGTCCTGGGACTGGTCGGCGAATCTGGTTCAGGCAAGAGCACCCTCGGCAACATGGTCCTGCGGCTCGATCAACCGACGGCGGGCCGGATCGTTTTCGACGGGCAGGACATAACGCATGTGCCGGATTCCGCTCTCGGCGCTTTCCGCCGCCGCGCCCAGCCGATCTTTCAGGATCCCTACGGCTCGCTCGACCCGCGCATGACGGTGGAACAGATCGTCGCCGAAGCGCTGGTGATCCATAGGCTGGCCCAGGGCCGGAAGGCGATACGCGATCAGGCGGCAGGCTTGCTTGAGCTCGTCGGCCTGAATGCCAGCCAGCTCTCTCGCTACCCGCATCAGTTCTCCGGCGGGCAGCGGCAGCGCATCGGTATCGCCAGGGCGATGGCGGTCAAGCCCGAGCTCATCGTCGCCGACGAAGCGGTCTCAGCGCTGGATGTCTCGATTCAGGCGCAGATCGTCAATCTGCTCCGCGACCTCCAGCGCCGTCTTGGACTGGCCATGATCTTCATCTCGCATGACCTCGCCGTCGTCGAATACATCGCCGATCGCGTAGCCGTCCTCTACCTCGGTCGCATCATGGAAATCGCGCCGGCGCGCGCCATCGTCAGAACACCTAAGCACCCCTATACCGAGGCGCTACTGTCTGCTGTGCCGGAGCCCGATCCTGGCCGGGGCCGGAAGCGAATTGTCTTGCAGGGCGAGTTGCCCAGCCCGACCGCTCCGCCATCCGGCTGCGTCTTCCGGACCCGCTGCGCTTACGCCATCAGCGACTGCGCGAAGGTGGTTCCCGAGCTTCTCGAAGTCGCGCCCGGTCATCGGGCGGCCTGCATTCGAACCGGGATCCTGTAGGCGACAAAATCCCGTCGGACTAGCCCATCGTCATGGCATGCGAAGGTGGGGCCGCCCGCGGCATGCCATCCAGGCCCTCTTCGTCCCGCAAAGAAAGGCGTGGATGCTCCGCCTTCACCGAGCATAACGAATCAGCTGGTTCAGTTGAGCGAAACATTCTCCATGCCGAAGAACATCTGCGTCGGATTAAGCTGGTAGCCTTTGACGTTCTTTTGGATCGCACGAATCTGCAATGTGGAGTTCACGAAAATCCAGGGCGCGTCATCCAGGACCAGCTTCTGTGCCTGATCGTAAAGCGGCGTCCGCTTGGCTGGATCGGATACAACCAGCGCCTGCGCGAGCAGGCTCTCAAAAGCCGGGTTCTTGTACCGCGACCAGTTCACGACCGGGAAGTTCGCTTCTCCCCATAGCTCGCCGAGGAAATTGTCCGGATCGCCGTTATCACCGGTCCAACCCTCCATCATCAGGCCCTTGTAGGTACCAGATCGAACGACGGTGAAGAAAGCGCCGATCTCAAGCTGGCGAACGCTGGCGATGATTCCAACCTTCTTGAGGAACCCCTGGATCGCGATAGCAAGATTCGGCCCGGCGGGGTTATAGCCACGTGGCGAGTTATAGGTCAGCAACTCGACATGCGTGCCCGGCTTTACTCCAGCGTCCTTTAGCAGCTCCTTGGCTTTGGCCACGTCATAGGGATAGCCAGGTAGCGATTTATCGAAACCCCATTGTGCCTGCGGCAGAGGTGACGTCATCGGCACGGCCAAGCCCGCATAGAGAGCCTTGTTGATGACGTTCTTATCCACGGCGTAGTTGAGTGCCTGGCGCACACGCTTATCGGTGAACGGCGGCACGTCCACGGGAATGGCCACGCCGGAGACAGCGAGTCCGGGCTGCGTCAGCAGCGTGATATTCGGGTCGTTCCTGATGACGGGGACAGCCTGAGTGCTCAGATCCCCGAGAATTTGAATCTCGCCCCTCTTCAGCGCCAGGACCGCGGCCTGAGGATCGGGCAGCTCCTTGAATATCAGGTGATCTACCTTTGGCTTGCCGCCCCAGTAACTTGGGTTCGCGTCTAGTATGATCTCGTCGCGCTGGCGCCATTCGCGCAAGATGAATGGTCCGCTTCCAACAGGATTGTTGCGATAGTTTTTGCCCCACTTGGCGGCGGCGGCTGGACTGACCAGGCCGTTCCAGACCATCGCCAGGCTATTGAGAAAAGGCGCCGAAGGCCGTTTGAACTTGAACTCAACCGTATCACCATCAATCGCTTTGTAGCTGGCGACGGCACCATAGGTGAAGTCGATGTAGCCTTCGACCGGTCCGGTATTATAAATATACTGGGGATTGGCTTTATTCAGAAGACGATCCACGTTCCAAATGACGGCTTTGGCATCGAGCGGCGTACCGTCACTGAACTTAACGCCTTTGCGCAGATGGAAAGTATACGTCAGGCCATCGGCCGAAGTCTCCCAACTCTGCGCAATTCCCGGCGCCACTTCCGTCGTGCCTGGTTTGTAGCGCAGCAGGCTGTCATACAGGGTCGACATGACGAAGCCGGAAGTATTGTTTTCCACCGCTTCAGCGTCGAAACCCGTTGGATCCGAGGCAATGCCGATGATAAGCGTCGTATCGGCCCGAGCCGCGACAGGCCCCGCTCCAATCGCCAAAACGGCCGCCCAGGTGAGTAGCTTTAATTTCATATTAGCCCCTCCTCGTGCTTCAAAGCGGTTTTCTCGTCGGACCTACGCCACGGTGAGCCAGCGCATCGCTCGGCAAGTAACAAGGTCGGCGATCCGGCAATAACAGGCCGGATAATGGGCTGCCACCACATGACCCTACGAGCCCTTCACAGTGGCGCCACGATAGTGCCGGGCGTCCAAGTGTCAACGAGACCATCTCCTTGAAAGGGATGGCGCTGTTTCCTCCGGAGCAGAGGCCGGCTCGCCCTGTCTACAGTGCCTGGGCGGCCTGATCACGGCACCATTCCGCGACCTGCGCATGGGTCGCGAACCAGCAGCCACCCTTCTGCTTCATGTGATCGACCAGACGGCTGAGCAGGGGCATACGGCTGCGATGCCCTATGACATGCGGGTGCATCGTCAGTAGAAACAGGCCGCGTTCTTCCCAGGCTCCATCGAACTCGGCACGGAAAATCTCCTCGACCGCAGAGGGCGGCGTATAAGGCCGCAGGCTCGAGAAGCGGATCATATTGAAATACACGGCATCATCGCGAATCCACTCCGGAGGAAGCTCGACAATGCCGGTCGGCTCGCCGTCCGCGACGATCTCGTAGGGCTCGTCATCCGCCATCAGGCTGCTGTCATAAAGCAAACCCATCTCGCGGATGATGCGTAGGGTGTTGACCGAAAAATCCCAGCTCGCGGTCCGCATCCCTACGGGGCGCACGCCTGTCAACCCTTCAAGCACATCCGCTGCTCTGAGCGAAAGGTCGCGCTCGTTCTCATAGGGCAAATCCGTGTTCTTCTCATGGATCCAGGAATGTATGCCAATCTCGTGGCTTTCCTGCGCAATGCCGCGCACCTCATCGGGGTGAAGAAGAGCCGAGACGGCAGGATAGAAAAAGGTTGCCGGAATAGAATGTTTTGCGAGAAGCTGCCGGATACGCGGTATGCCTTGCCGGCTGCCGTATTGCCCTTGGCTGATTCGCATTGGACTCTCGTCATTGTCTCGCAGCGGTATCGTCTCGTGATCCGCGTCGAAAGACAGCGCTACAGCGCAACGGGCGCCCCCCGGCCATTGGCTTGGCTTCAGGCTGCGACCCGCCCGTGCCCGGCCGACAATCTCGCGCCAGGTCGGCTCCTCCCATCGCCACGGCTCACCCGCACCGCTGACCGAACTACCCATAGCTGAAGCTCCTCGTACTGCGTCGGCTGTCGTGGACGCGGATTGCGCTGCGGCTCATCCTAGCACTCATGCCCCGATTCTGGCGGATGATGCATGTCATAGCCAGGCGTGACCAACCTCAGCGGCGCGTCGTAGTCTGGCGTTTCCGTTGGCCAGATCAATCTGGCCGAGTAGCTTGTTGTTGGAATGCCCGGGAGATCGCGAATTGTCTGACTGGAAATTCGACCTCGTGCCAGCCCCGGCGCCCGGCACCAAGGCACAGGGAAATGTGGTTTGGGGAGACCCCCTTCTGACGGGCTGGGACTGGCCCTATGTTGCCATTCGCGGAGCGGAACCGGGTCCCGCGGTACTCGTGACCGCGGGCATCCATGGGTCCGAGTATCCGGCAATAGATGGGGCGGTGCGGCTCGGAGCGGCGCTCGATCCAATGTCGATCCGAGGCCAGGTGCTATGCCTGCCGCTGATGAACCCTGAAGCCTTCTGGCGCCGAGCGGCTTATGTTGTGCCGACGGACGGCTTGAATTTAAACAGGGCATTTCCTGGGAAAGCCGACGGCAGCTTTTCAGAACGTCTGGCTTGGCAGCTCGTGCAGAAAGCCATTCGTCACGCCGACGCCTATATCGACATGCACGGCGGTGATCTACCCGAGGCTCTCGTCCCCTTCGCCATCTATCAAGAGACCGGGATAACGGCGGTGGATGCCAAAAGCGACATGATGGCACGTGCATTTGGCCTGCCATCCCTGCTCATTCAACAGAGCACCGGAGGACCGGCATCGGGCATGACCTTGGCCGCCGCGGCCAATTTGGGCGTCCCGGCCGTAATCGTGGAGGATGGTGGCGCTGGGCAATACGACCCTCGCATAGCTGCGGCGATGTCAACAGGTGCGCAGAATGTGCTTCGCGGCCTCGGTGTCCTGGATGGTGGGCCGCCTGACCTCGCCTCGCCGAACCGGTATACGCGGTTCTTGTGGCAGAGATCGAGGAACGCGGGCTTCTTCAGGCAATCCGTCTCGGTTGGTCAATTTGTTTCTGTTGGCGAAAAGATTGGCGGGTTGAACGACTTCTTCAACTGCGAAATTGAGGAGATCGTAGCGGTGGCGCCTGGCCAAATACTATTTCTTATTACCAGTCCTGCAATCCCAGAGAACGGACTCATTTGTGGTATTGGTCTATCGTCTTAACGAAAATGCGACTGAAGATCGTCGAAGTCAGCCAGGGATCCTTGATCGCATCCAAGGGTGTCGACGAATTGATTGTTGCAAGCACCCCGTTGCTGCCGACGTTGGACAACGGCGCGCGGCTGCGCTGGCTATCAGGCGTCAACGTCAGAGGGGTGTTCTGCCGCGGCGTTTGAAGCGTCGCCAAGTTCTGCACGCCAATGATCGAACTGTCGCGCACTGTCATGGGCTGTAGCCCGAACACCTGCTCCACCGTTGCGGGGATGGCGGAACGTTCAAGCTTCCGATGCTCGATGATGCCTTGCGGGCACAGGGGAGAAATTACAACGGCTGGAACCCGTGGCCCATATTGGTCGAACATGAAACCGTGCGCTTGCCCCCGCGAACCTGTCGGGGCGGCGCGCGGCGGGCGCACATGGTCGTAGAAGCCACCGTGCTCATCCCACGCGAGGATAAGCATGCTCTCATTCCAATGGGGAGAACCGCGAATGCTTTCATAGACTTTCTTGACGAGAGACTCTCCTTCAAAGACACTGTTTCCGGGATGCTGCGAGTTTATGGGCTGTGGCGCCGCCAACAAGCCAGCTTCCTGCAACAGTGCCTTCAGCTCCTCAATGGCGACTCTCTCTAAGTCATCCTTCCAGCCGGACCCTAGACCTTTCAGGTACTGATCCAAGGTCCCATAGTAAGGTTCGATGAACGTGAACGCCGCGTCGTAGCCGGGATCCCTGACATCCTTTTCGAAATCCTCGAAAAGATCGACATCAGACAGCCCTATACCCTCGAGCAGGGCCACGTTAGGAACGCCGTCTCCTGAGTAAATCCGGAATGGTATTTTTTTGTCGCGCAAACGATCGTAGAGGGTGCCAGTGTCGAAATGGATGCCTTTGGAGTCGAAAACCTCGTCCTTAAGTTGGTCGCCAGGGCCAGGGGAATCGTCCCAGAGACCCGACGTAGCGGCATGGGCAAACATTCGATTCGGCTCCGTGGGGCCCGCCATAGAACTGTACCAGTGATCGCACAGCACAAACTCCTTGGCCAACTGATTTAGAATGGGGACATACTTCTGAGCAAAGCAACGCATGGGTTCGCCCGGGTTGGACTTATCTGAAAACGCGGCGTAGTCGGTGACGAAGCCTGAGTTGTCGACGGTAGGGTATGGAGCGCCATCGAGCTGGAGGTGCTCGGTCCCGCATAGTTGGACCGTGACATCCGAAAATTGATGCAACACGTCGTGCTGGCCGACCGTCGTATCCCCTGCGGATTGATCAACCTTGAAGGTCGGGTGAGACGCATCGTCAGTGTTGCTATTGGTTTCGTTTCCGGTCAGAACCTCAGCCGCGCTGGGTTGGCCCGTCTGCGAGTCGGTGCCCGTGATCCCGGAGTATCCGAGAAAGTGGTCGAAAGACCGATTTTCCATCATCATCAGCACGAAGATGTGCTTGATGCCGGTCTGGCCCGAGCGGCATCCAAAATCGTTGAGAACGAACTGGGCATCAGCGAAGGCGCCATCGCCCTTGTTCTGGGCGACCCACACGCCCGCGTCTCCGAAGCCCACGATGTCGGGCAGGCCATTACCCGTGGTGTCGGCCAGGAAGCGAGGGTGGTTGGAGACGCTCCAGCCTTGGTTGACCCCAAAGTTCTGCAATACGAACTTGGGCGCCGCGAACGTTCCGTCACCGTTGCTCAAAGCAGTCCAAACGCCGTTGTTGCCGAAGCCTACGAGGTCGGCATGCTTGTTGCCGGTCAGGTCGACGACGAAACGCGGGTGTAGGATAGTCTGCCAAGCTTTTCCTGGCACAGAAGTCTCCAACGACCATCTTGGCCGGGGTGAAACTTCCGTCGCCTTGGCTGAGAGCAGTCCAGACGCCGTCATTGCCGAAGCCAATGAAGTCAGCCTTGCCATCACCGGTCAAGTCGGCCAGGACTCGCTCGTGCACGTCGGTGCGCCAGCCTTGATTGTAGCCAAAGTCGGCAATCACGAAATTGGCCGCTTGAAAGCCGCCATCACCGTTACCGAGCGCAGTCCACATGCCATCATTGCCAAAACCGACGATGTCGGTGCGCTTGTCGCCCGTGAGATCGGCCAGTATGCGAGAATGGTTGGCGACGGTCCATCCCTGGTTAATTCCAAAGTTCGACAATACGAATTTGGGGGCTTCGGCTGTGAGACCGCTACTGAGTGAGGTCCACACACCGTCGTTGCTGAAGCCTACGATGTCCGAGAAGCCATCACCGTTGACATCCGCGAGCAACCGCAGATGCTGACCGACCTGCCAGCCCTGATTGACCCCGAAATCCTGAAAAGCCAGTGTGGCTGTGGTGAAGCTTTCGTCTCCCTGGCTGAGCGCTACCCAGACGCCACATCGCCGAATCCGACTATGTCCGCGCCATGAATGCGCGCGAACGAGGATGGTGCCGCAACGGATGTGGCCGTAGTACTCTTGGCGACCGCCGCCTAGGTGGCCGTGAACGCCGCCTCGGGCCTTGGTGCTTCCGCGGTCTTGAAGTTCAAGGGATTGACAGCATTGCCTAGCTTCGTGCGCACCGGATCGGTCTTCAAGTTTAAGGTGCTGACCGCATCGCCAAGCTTTGCGCGCAACGAGTCGGCGATTTCACCCAAGGTCCGAACATGTTTCTCGATCCGCCATTCCCCGCGCGTAACCGAACTGGCCCTGCCCCGAGCTGTCGTTAGGAACAAAACTGGGAGTCGAGAAACGTCCCCCGCCGTCGTCGAGCGACACCCATACTCCGTCGGTTCCGAAGCCAAGGATATCCGCCTTGCCGTCGCCGGTGAGGTCGATGGTGAATCGAGGAAACTCAGCGCCCCAATTGGTACCAGATCAACCCACGATTTCCCCCTGCGCCCAAGATGCACCGCGCATGAAGCCGCGCCGCCATGGCAGGTCCAATGTCTGGCGTTGCAGCCGCAGCCGCATGGCCGCAACTTAACATCGTCGGTGCCTTCCGCCAAGGTGCGTAGGGGATCTCGCGAGACTGAATGACGCGCTGCGACAGGCGATGATGAGAACTACGGCTCAGGACTCATTGATGGCAAACACAACATTGGCTGCGCCCGCGGCGCAGGTTGCGGCGAAAGAGATCCGGGCTCATCATTCGTAGGGATGTGGATGCGGCGCCAACTCTTGAGGCGACCGAACATAATTTTCATTGTGGCGCGCGGAATGGACGCGGCCAAGTTGGTAGGGCAGCGCCCCCACTGTAGCCGAGATCTTGTCTCGCTTCCAGTCGGGCACGTGAGAAACGGGCCATTTCCCAAGCGTCAGATTTTGCCACTTGCGTTTGGCGACAACTCTCGTTTTCCTAATTGGGCTCTCGCCATTACTGTCGAGCGCGAAAACGATTACTAACGCTAGAAGCGTCATCACCAACTTACGTTGATATTTGCGGAACCCCCGAAGCTTTCCCCCGACTCCGAATCTAAATGCTTTGCATACTGGAAAGCCCCAGCAAGGCTGACGTTCTGTGCAAGCTGCGCCGTTATTCCGATCCCGGATTCTGCCGATGGCCCTCCGGAGCCGCTCGAGAACGAGGCAGGGTCCGAGCCCTGTAGATCAGAAAACGTCGCGCGATTTTGATCCCCCACAGCCTGCCACAGATTGGTTTCTATCCATGCCGAGAGCGGATGGCCGTTTGCTAGTTGCCATGCGCGGCTGAGACGCACACCTGCTCGCCCGTAACCAGTATCCGTCGCACCAAATGTAACTTGCCCAAAGCTATCGGCGCTCCCCCCAAAGGCCAAATGTTGATAGATCGCCTGCGCCTGTGGTTCAATATTCCACTTCGAGCCCAGAGCTATCGGATAGCCAACTTCGAGCGAAGAGATGAGGCCCCAACCGGTGGTCATCAGGCTCTGATTCGCGGTCGATGCAGTATTCGCCTGACCGTAAAAGGTGCCTTGGACTACAGTATCAATATACCACCCCGTCGGAGCCAGCCGCGTCCAATAGGCGCCGAGCGAATATGCGTTCAGCGTGGCATTACCGGCATCCCCCCCATAAACACCGTTCACCGACGCATTGGCCGATCCACCTCCGACGAAGACTCCACCGACATCGCGAGCGCCTCGATCCGTTTCGCTCTTGACAAGGTCAACCCCAACCTCGACGCCCGCCAGCCCGAAATCGTAGCTCGGCCCATACTTGTCGAACCTCTGGAGTTGAGCGGATGCAGTGCCGCCAGACGATCCCCATGATCCCGTCTCACCGAAAGCGCGTGTCCAATAAGCATTTTTGCCGCTGCCGTTGAGGTCACCAGCAGTGCGGGCATCTGCGCGCTCACTGTAGGACCCCAGGAGAGCCAGGCCATAGCGGCCTGCAATTGCCGACATGGCAAGGTCGAGAGGAACCTCGGGACGCAGGTTCGGCAAGACACTATTTTCCGGCAGGGTCGAGCGTAGGAACCAGTCTCCGGCTCCGCCCGTGCCACCTTGATACAAGCTATAGTCGTAGGCACCGCTCGCGACCCGGCTACTCAGGGTGAAGGCTCCCGGATCAGTCTGGCCTCCATTCTCGGTTTCGACCAAATTGATTCCATCGCCGGTTGTCAGCGCCGCGCCGCCCATAGGATGGACGGTGATGGCCGTTCTGCCCGTCGCCGTGCCGCCGTCTATGACGAGTTGGTCAGCACCGCCAATGCCCGCTCCGAGTGAAGCGTTCATCGCAATCGCCGCACCGGCGCCAGCGTAGTTGCGCGTCACCACTTGCTGATAAGGACCCACAGAGGAAGGCGGCGGCGTAAAGAATATGCTGCTATTCTGGCTAGAGAGATTGGTGAGTGACGATGATGCTGCGATCGCTCCGGAAGGCAATAGCCACACGCTTCCATTTTTCAGCGCCAGGTTCAGCGTCGAGTCATTCGCTTCATAGAAAGCACCCGCTATCTGGGAAGCCGATGCCGAAACCGACAGGTTGCTCGCGGCATAGACAGCGATATTGCTCGCATCAGACAGGGTGCTGTCCAACAGAATGAGGTTGGAGACTGAGGTTCCTGCTCCGGCTGTTGCCGATGCCGAGTCCGGCCCCCCGGGTACGGCTGCAACGGCAGCCGCGTTATTGCCCGCGACTTGTACGGAACTGTCCGTCAAAAAGGCTGTTGCCCCATCGTTCAGAACGACGCCATGCGCGTCGGCACCCAAGGTGACGATTCCGGAATTGGCCAAAGATACTAGCGCCCCGTTTCCTTGCGCGACGAGGCCAAAACTGGAAGGAGCATGAGTCTCGACTGCCAAGCCGCTGCCATCGATGACCGCAGGTCCGTCCGCGCCACTCGCGATAATCCCGTAGCCTGCACCTTGTAGAGTTATGTTGCTATTGGACAAGCCGATGATGCCACTATTGGTGGCGACGACACCGTGGCCGCTGCTGAGCGCGATATCGATGCCAGTTCCGACAATTCTGGCCTCCGCATCGCCCCCTGCATGGAGACCCGCCAATGCCGAGCCGGTAATTTGCATGTTGTTGAGAACCGCCGTTCCATTATCGGAGGCATCGACTCCCGTGCCTGTCACCGCGTCCCCGTTCAAGCGCACCGTCACCCCGGAAAGTGAGAGAGACGCCCCTCCCCGACCACCGACGACATCCGCGCCGTCTCCACCAATTGAGGCGGTGATAGTCCCGCCGCTATTGATCGCGACGCGCCCGTTCGGCGCGACATATATTGCGGGAACATAAAGCCCGATTGGCGTAATCTGAACTGGGCCATTGGCGATGGCGGTGCCGCCGTCTCCGGCATAAATCGCGGCGCGGGCATTGAAGGGACCGCTGACGAGACCCGTCCAGACCGTGTTAGAGCCAATGGTTGTGCTTTCGTTTTCAGCCACGACCTGGGTCTGATTGGGTTCGTTCCACCCAAGCACTTTGAGCAATTCATGAAACAAATCTGCAGGCGCCTCCGGATTGGCGTTGCTTGCGTTGAATAGCACGGCGATTGTACGATCAGTTAACGGATCGTACATCACGAGCGCTTCATACCCGAGACCGTTCCCTGTATGACCGACCCATCCAGAAAGTTCGCCAATACCAAAGCCGTAGCTGTCATACTCGGGACTTTCCGGATCAGCTGTCGTCGAACCGAATGACTTCATACGTTCAACATATTCCGCTTCGGTCAACGTCGCGCCGGTGCCGAGAGCTATTCCCCACCGCGCCAGATCGCCGATGTTACCCGCGAGGCCACCCGAGGCCCCAAGACCGGTCGAATTAAAGGCCGACAGCGATTCCGGCCCCTCCCCGACATTTTGATATCCGACCGCGGCTGGCGCCGGCAGCGGAGCAGCTCCCGGATAGGTCACGGCGGTCAGACCAAGCGGTCCAGTCACATTTCGCGAAACTGCCTGATCCCACGTTTTGCCGTCGACAGCCGCGATGACCTGGCCAAGCAAGAGAGTGTTGGTGTTGGAATATTGATAGGAAGTGCCTGGCGCGAACTGCGTCTGCCCGGCTAAACCAAAGCCGATGAGTTCCTCGGGCGTCCAATCCCGACCGGGATTCGTGGTGAATCCTTCTCGAAAGCCGTTTGAAGACGAGTAGTTGAAAAGCCCGGAACGCATTTCTGCAAGCTCGCGAATGGTAATTTGATTGCCCCCTGGGACGCCGCCGACATATTTGCTGATCGGATCGTCCAAATTCAAACGACCTTGGCCGGCGAGCTGCAGAATAACGGTCGACACGAAGGACTTCGTAATGCTGCGATACGAAAAATTGGTGTTCGCAGTCGCGGCGGTTTCGCTTTGGATATCGGCGAGCCCCGCCGTCGTGGTCCATTGTGCCGAGCCCTCGCTGATTGAAACAGCGGCGCCTGGAATCTGCTCTACCTTTAATATTTGATCGATTGCGGCTTGAACCTGCGACGCGCTACCCGGGCTGTTCCATGGCCCTGACGCGATCGCGCTTTGCGCTCGTGCAAAAGAGCTTTCCAGCACCGATACAAATATGAGGGTGGTAAACAACAATCGCCGTCGAAATCGTGACCTAGCCAGCCGGCAAGCCGTTCGTCGCACTTCCATGGGATTTTCTATCCAAACCGATGGCAACCAAAACCTAAGGTGACATGCCAAAGGGTTCGTTGCATAGTCTTGCTGAGACAGAATTAGCAGTTATCAACTTAGCGACGCGATAATCTTCGCCTTCTGGTGCCCTAAATTTTTCCAGGAATTCCTGGAATTCCGAATGTTCACGTGCCGGATTCTGGAAATTTAACAATTGCCATTGAAACTGTAGATGTCTTGCTGGTCTCGAGTATGGCCACGGGTCATTGATGAGAGACTTTAGCACGCGTTGACGCGCATATTTCTTCCTCTATCTTTAGAGAGTCATTGCATGGCTGCTCCAGAGGCGACATCTGCTTCCAAGGTATTCTGATCGGAACCGTGTCATCGACTTGCTAAGAGACCGTTTGAAAATGCTTGTGGCGGCTCGGGGAGGGATGATTCAAGCTCGGGATGTGGACCCGAGAGAACCGAGGCCGGATGGCCGAAAT
>NZ_LMUQ01000002.1 GCF_009765865.1 Acidisoma sp. L85 | reverse complement strand
TTTTGGTTGACGGAATGCAGGGTTCCATTCCGCGATCCATCAGGGCTTGCCGGAACCAGTTGCTGTCATAGCCGCGATCGGCGATCAGGCTCCTGGCTGGCGGCATGGCCCGGAGGAGGATGCGGGCACCCTTGTGGTCGCTCGTCTGGCCTTCGGTGAGCAGCAGAAGCAGGGGCTTGCCTTCTCCGTTGCAGACCGCATGCAACTTGGAATTCAGACCGCCCTTCGTTCGACCAATGCAGCGGGGAAAGCCCCTTTTT
>NZ_LMUQ01000021.1:63125-95979 GCF_009765865.1 Acidisoma sp. L85 | reverse complement strand
ACGCCTGGAATAAGCTCGCCGATCAGCCGTGGACGATCATCTCAATCGGTTCTCGGGACTGGGCATAGCGGTTGCGATCAACGGGCCTTGGTATAAGGCGGTTCATCGCTGCGCCAATGTCTCGGCGTCGCGGGCATCGGTTTTGTTTCGCTGCAGGGCCGTCGCCGCCCGTGCATGACGGGCATCGAGGCAGATAATCGGAAAACCAAGGTCCTTCAGAGAATGGTACAGCCGGGTGCCAACTGTCCGGTTTCGAGCCAGACCCGCTCGAGGTGCGGAGCGTGTCGCCGCAGGGCAGCGGCAATCACCTCCGGCTCGCTGGCCCGCTTGCCCCGCCAGACCATTTTTCCGGTCTCGTCGATGACGTGAATAGCGGTGTCTCTATCAGAAACGTCGAGCCCGACATAGTGTGCCATGATCGCCTCCAAGGACGCTGCAAGCGGCCCATCCGCTTGTCTCGCTTCCAGTGCAGCAGACTAAACCGCCGGGTCGCGATCAGCGCATGTCGAGCGGTTCTTGGCTTGGCTCGGCCGCAACCGCCGCTTCTACCGCGACGTTGAACGGCTCATCTCCTCCGCAGAAGCCTTCCTCTACGCAGCCTCAGCCATCATCCTGATCCGGCGCATAGGACGTTGCCTATCAGAGTCGGAATGAACTCTTAGAAGGGGAGGATTGGTTGCAGTATGCGAGGTAAGAAGCCCGCGAAGCGAAGGCGTCCAGTCGCCGCCAAAATGCAGATACAGCCGTCTCGTGGGTCAGCTTTAACCAAATGCGCGTGGTCCAATCCGTCGCAGTCCGGCTGCTCACTTACGTCCCCGGCCTGATATCGGCCGCTCTCATCGTGGAACGCCCCTGCCAACACGCAAGTGAGCTCCAGGCCAGCTGGATGACTATGCCGCGGAACTGCGAAATCCGGCGAAACGCGAATGAAGTGCAACCCACCGTCGCGGTCGCTGAAAAGCGTGGCATGGAGAATGCCCGGCGCAAGCCTGCGAAGTCGTCCAGGCCGGAGGTTCTGTAGTTCCGGCGGAAGCACAAAGCCTCCCTTCATGAGCGCTGACCAAGCTTCGTCATGCGATGTCGAGCGAGTCGCTCCACGCGAGGATGGTAAGCGCTCGTTAGTTTCCAGCTGAGCCAGACAAAGTTCAAGCGCGCCCGGCGTCATTGAGGTAGGCGGCAATTCTTCCAGCAGAAGTCCACCCACCCGCTCAGCGGCGCGGATTGCTTCCTGGCAAATTGAGCAGCTTTTCGCGTGGATCTCGACGATCAACCGGTGCGCTTTGCCAAGAGTGCCCGTAGCATAAGCGAGCAGCGTCGCATCGCAAGGATGTCTTTGCGGCTGCATTCCGGTATCTGCTGTCATGGCTCTTGAGGTAATACGAGGCGAAGCCGCTTTAAAGTTCGCCTAAGGTGTGATTTGACCGTTCCGAGAGGCAAATTTTGCTGCTGCGCGATCTGCTGATGCGATTTCCCGTCAAGGACCGACGCTTCCAGCAGATCGACAAGCATCTCGGGCAGCGCCGACATCGCCTGTCGCAATTCTACGTCAGACTCGTTCATAGCTAGCTGCTCGTCAGGCCGGGGATTGGGATCCTCAAATGCTGATACATCGGCGTCCACAACACGAAGGCGCGGTTTTCGAAATCCCGAGACGAGTAAGTTGCGAGCGATTGTAAATACCCACGCAGAGGGATGGCCCTTCTCGGGGTCAAAGTAATGGGCCTTGTCCCAGAGCCTGAGCATGGTCTCCTGCGCCAGGTCGTCGGCTGCGGTCGGTGTCAACCCTCTCCGACCGAAGTAAGTCTTCAAGCGAGGTGTATAGTATCGGAAGAGAACCGTAAACGCTGTGCGGTCGCGCGACACAGCGACGGCCTCAATACAGACTGCCAGTCTAGTCGCGGGACGGAACTCAGGCATCAGAGTGGCGAGTCCATGCATCAAGAATGGCCCGAGATGCATCGAACGCTCAACACCCGCTGAGCCCTCGTATTGATCACAATTCTTGCCTCAGACCGATCGCGCGTTTTCTTTGGCGATCATCACGGGCCATTAGGCTCTCCTCGAACCATAACCCGCGAGGGCAAGAATACGCAAGGTGGGTCGCTACGACCTGGGGTCCGAGATCGAACATCGCGAAGATGTAGTCACAAATGTTGTTGTACGCCGGCGTCGCCGCCCACAATACATCAGCCGCCAGTCTCAGGCACAGGCTGCTTCTCGCCCAGCGCTTACCAGCGCCAATCTGCCATATGATCCAGGCCGACAAACCCGCACCGACCAATAAAATGCGACTATCAGCTCGTGTGCTGTCCTCGGGGCAATAAAAACGAGTCCTGAAAGCTGATCTGCGGCCAGTCTGGGGACGGATGTCCAAGACTGGTACACCCCCGACGCGGTTACCCGGCCGGTCCAAGCCCACAGCATCACCTCGGAGAGACGGATGTTTCTGCGCGGATCCACCCCCATCGCTACCATCTGCTTGTCCAGGCTTTGCGGCTATTTGAGTCTCCCCGGTAGCGGCTCACCCGCACGGTGACGAAATCACGATCACGGGAGCCGTAGAAACTGTAGAGCGATTGAGGCTCAAGATCGAAGCATAGTGGCTTGCAACAACCATAAATTTGTGGAGGATCATTCTACTAGTCAGCTATCGGATGGTAACTTTGATGATCGGCCCTCACGCCGGGGTCCCGCTCCGGCAGACAGTGTCCTGTCCTAGCTTGAATGGCCGCCCACTGGTATGTCCGTGAGAGGCCAACCGCAAGATCGGGATGGTCCAGTCCGTGGAATGCAGAGCGAGCGGATCTACTTCTTGCCATGGCTACGCGATCTAAACCAAGTTATGTCTCGTAGACAGGCTCTTTGAATTAGCGAGTCGCCCACCGGCGACTACAAGCCGGCAACGGTTATCGGTGCCGGAACACAGGCTCAAAGTCAGGCCTGGACGACGGAAGAGACATTTCCTTTATTCGGCGCAACCTGTAGGCACGTTCACTAAGTGAGATTTATTTGTGCTTCGTCACGAATCTGCCTTAGGACTCCTCACATCTGCCCCGCCGCGGTTGTTTCTAAAGCCAGAATGACCACGTGGACTGAGGCCCGAGCAGTCTGGTTTGGCGTTGCAACCCAAGAACTTGGGGAGGGAGAACTCGGAGCCACAATTTTCGCTTGAAAATGAAGCGTTCAGATACTCGTTCTTCTATCTCGCTATCGTTGCGCGTAGCAAGCTGTTTAGGAAGGGCCGCACCCCGCATCTAGTGCCGCGGACCTCGGGACTTTGAATGTCGATCCCCTATCTCGCCTGTATGGCGCTAGTCGCCCATATTTACGCGCTGCCGCCGCGCGTCCTGCCCTCGATCCAGGCCGTGGAAGGCGGCAGCGCCGGCATGGTGCGCCCGGACACAAACGGCACTGCTGATCTTGGCGTAATGCAGGTGAACACGATCTGGATTCCGGCGTTGGAAGCCTACACGACGCTGCCCGCTGTCGTCGTCCGCAACCGTCTCATCAGCCGGCCTTGCTTCAACATCGCCGCCGCCGGTGCGATCCTGAGGACCTATCTCGATCAGGCACATGGCGATTTGCTACGTGCGGTGGGCTACTACCACTCCCATACCACTATGCTCGGCGAGGGGTACCGGCGCGAGGTGCTGCGCGCGGCTCGTCTTCTCTTCGAAAGCGACAAACCATCACAATGACAATTTAAACTCATCAAGCCGGCATGTAGAGCCAGACGACCCAGGTGGCAAATGCGAGGCAGGGGCCGAAGGGCAGAACGGTCTGGCCCGATAGCGGGCGGCCCGCGCGCAACGCGAGGATAACCGCGAGCAGAAGCCCGATCGTCGCCGCCACGAGAACGACGTCGCCGAGCGCCACAAGCCCGACCCAAGCGCCCGCCGCCGCTAGCAGCTTCGCATCTCCCTGACCGAGGCCGTCGCGTCCACGCAGCCCGCGATATAGCCAGGACAATGCGCGAAATGCCATGTAAGCAAGCGCGGCTGCGAGCGCATGCGTCGTCAGCTCCCCTGGACGCAAATACCAGGTCGCGGCAAGACCGAGCAGGATGAGCGGCAGCGTCAGCGCATCCGGCAAGCTGTAACTCCGCCAGTCGCACACCGCGAGCGCCAGCAGAACCCAGCCGAGCACGCAATCCGCGATAAGCCAATCTCCGTTATCAATTGTCATGGCCCAGAGCGCAACACCGATCGCTGCGAGTTCGATCGCCGGGTGAAATCGGCCGATTGCCGCCCCGCAGTGCCGGCAACGTCCGCGCTGCAGACCATAATTCACCAGCGGCACTAAGTCCCATGCCGTCAACACGGTCCCGCAGCTTTCGCAGGCGGAGCGCGCCAAAGCCACCGGGCGACCACGCGGCAGGCGGCGGATGAGCACGCCAAGGAAACTGCCGATGATGGGTCCAAGCAACAGCATCAGCAGCCAGACGGGAAAGGAGTGGGTTATGATGTCCTGCCGCTTAACGTCATCAATTTGATATGGCTCCCACCCCGTACAGACATCCGGGCCGGAGATACGAGACGCATTGGGATAGACAACCTAGTCTAAGGCGGCGCTTAAGTGAGTGGCAACACCCCGGTTTCAGAGCAGAACTGCCGAGACCAGGGACGGTTTTTATAACACGCGTCGTAGACCAGTGATGGACAAAAGGGAACACTCGTCCTCGAACTAGCACTTTCGGATCGCACGAAGAAGCGAGAGCTCCCTGAGCAGGGCCCGCGCGATAGCGGCAGTGCACTGCTCTGCGCAAGCCGTCTGTCCTAACAAGCAAGCTTTCGACTTCAAACCGGGGTGTGTCTCCCGCTATACTAACGTCAGAAACCGCGGCTCATTGATTGCAAATCATCCCGCTATCCGAGGCACTATCGCTGTTCGCGCTCGGACCATGCGAGCAGACATCGTAGTCATGCCCGCTGCGATCTGATGGGTAGCGATAGACAAAGGGATGGTTCCAAGGATCGAGTGCGCCCGAATCGCTTTTGAGATAAGGCCCATTCCAGTTCTGCGCGTCGCTGGGCCTGTCGATCAGCGCTTGGAGCCCGTCGGAAGTGCTGGGATAGTCGCCGACATCGAGTTTGTACATGTCGAGCACCGTACCAATGCGTGTGATCGACTGCTTCGCGATCGAGATCCGTGCGCCGCCGAGCTGGTGCAGCACGGCCGGCGCGACAAAGCCGACGAGAAGGCCGATGATCACGATGACAACTAGGACTTCCAGCAGCGTGAAGCCGCCCTCGCCGTCCGTGTGGCCCTCCCCCTCTGGCAAGGAGCCGCGAGAATGTGGGATCGCATCGATCATACTTGCGTCGTCGCAAGTCGCTTCAGGAAGACTGCGGCCATCAGGGGTGAAGCTAAGGATATCGTGTGTCAAGTCGTTATCTCGCCCCATTGTGCTTGGCCCTCATCTCCATGCCTTGCCGCCGCGGGTGCTGCCCCCAAGCGGGAAGTCGAGACCGGCAGCGCCGGGGAACCTCTCTTGTTATTGAGAATTTCGATAAGTGCGGTGAGAAAGACATAGCTCGCGGAGTCCTTCAAGTTCGTGACTGCTAATGCACCTCGCGGCTAGCTAAAGAGATACCTTGCCCAAATCGCGAGTCGAAAGCTGCACGTGCCAACTCGGGATAACACCAAGAGGTCTTTCGAGCTCCATGAAGCTCTCCGCGCGTGCCGCAAGCCAGATCACATCAACAATACTGCACCCCTGCGAGAGCAGTCTGCTTGAAAGAAGTCGCTCGTTCGACAAGGTCAAGTCATCCGGATCGTGACTGCACGCAAGACCTTCGGGCGGCTTCGAGGCACCGTATAGTCCACTGCACTGGACGCTCTCAAGCGTCCGTAGTAGCCGAAGTTCTGCCGGTGGCATCAGAAGAAACGATGATCTTAGCCAGCAGCGAGTCAGTTGGCCGTGGCCAACCGGGTCGTCATGCACGCCTAATTCGCCCAGAGCAACTGCTCTTCTTCTGACGAGGCTCAAAACATCACCGTCGAGCCTGCTAAGCGACTCTGCTTTTAGCCAACGAAACTCTGGCGTCACTAGGTTGACGAAGTCAAACCTTTCGAGTTCTTTCCCAAACTGCGCCACACCTCTGTCCCAGGCTGAGAACCGTCCGGCGTAGCCGCCGCTGCTGCCGACCTTGACCAACTCATGGAGCACCTCGGGCATCTGATGCGCAAAAAGCCTCGCCAGAACCTTCTCGGCCAAATTTGACGTCTCACCGCCTTGGTCGGCCAGAAGAGTGACGACCTCCATTCTAGAACCAGTCATTGCGCGATCATGCTTAAGGTCTCGTCTCTCGCAGCCCAGTGCCGTATGTCTTTGGATTGCAGGCGTTCCTCGAGAAGTCCGATCAATTTCTTACCTACGTCGCGCCACGTTGGTGGCTCAACGCCGACGGCAAGATTACCTCCGAAAGGTACGGTGGGCGTGTCATTACTCCCCTCCATAATCCGCCGCAATTTCTCGACGAGATCAGCATTGTCGTCGAATTCAATCAGGCGCCCGGACAGACGCGCATGTGACGCGATCTCAGTCCAGAGCAGTGACCGTCGGACAAGCACCGATCGGCCATACGCGAGACCTTCGACGACGGGCAGACCAAATCCTTCGTAGAAGGACGGGAATACAATGGCTCGAGCGCTTGCCAGTAGCCGATGAACTTCATCGCGCGATGCCATACCTCCGGCCATGACTAGAAGATTGGAACTGTCCGATGGATCACCACCTAGGGCAATCAATAGGCAATCTGGCAGCGATGTCGCCAGAATGCCCACTGTTACTCCAATTGCCTTGTGATCGTAAAGATTGCCGAAGATGAGCACATGCTCCCCGGTGGCCGCTGTGCTATAGGCGGGATTTACCAGTTCGCTCGCCTTGAGACTGAGGTAAATGACTTCATCTCGCACTCCTGTCGAGACTTGAAAGCGAGCCCTAAAACGATCTCGCGAATACGCAGAGATGTATGTCAGCAGGTCCGAATACCGCGCCGTTAGACGCCAAACGGCATCTAGCTCTCTCGGAGAGGGATAGACACAATCCCAGGATATCGTATCCAGTATGTTGAACCCAATGAGGTAGCCATGGTTGTGTAGATCAACCAGGTCCGTAACCGACCAGGGCTGGTCGGGCTTGTAGACGGCAGCATAATAGCCCCGAACATGATTGGTCCAGCGCCGAAAGCGTGGGAACCGTTCTTGGAGTCGATGATATTTAGCAGCATCAGGATGGCAGACAATGTCGATGTTCCAATCACATCTCAACTCATCTATCCCCCTCAGAAAGCCCAGAATGCACTGAGTAGTGCCGTTGTTGAAAGGAACCAGACCTCGACAATCGAGTAGGAGGTCACGCTCGATTCCACCGTTTGGAAATGCGGCCTCAAGAAGTGGCTCCAAACGGAGTTGAGGAAACTGTCTGTATTCGCCAATGGCTCGCAGCCAGTCGGGATAGGTCTCGACAACTGTCTTTGTATCGTCCTCAGATAAGACCGGGTAAATCTCCTGAACGGTCAGCGGCGTACTCACCACGACATGATTGGCTACAATATTTCGAAAGCCGCGTCGCCGTACTTGGCAAAGGGTGTAGCAAATTGCTGCAGCCGAGCTCAGCATCCTATGTGAAGGCGCCACGGTCGCGATAACCTCGCCGCGCAAGAGAAAGCATGCCGCCAGCAATTCGGCTGTTAGCAGGAGGGGCGGTAGCGAACTGAGCGCCGAACGCCCCAAATGACATTCATGTCCAACCGCGTTGGCGCCCCCGGAAAGCGGCCAGATGCGATCCGTCATCGCGTCAGAGAACCTCGGCTGCGCCGTCGCCAGCATTGGGTCGGCGTAAAGCGCTTGAAGAAGGGACGGCACAATTTCACATCGAGGGATAAGCTTGCCCATGACAACGAAAAGATGACGCCGCCGCGTCGCGGCCCTAGCGATCGCATACCACCACGCTCCGCAAGCTACCTGTTGCTCAAGATCGTGGCGAGGTTCCGGCATTGCAATGGTGAGGCAGTCATCGTTAAGAGCGAAGCCGCTTTCTCTCCTGAAATGCTCAATCTGGAAAGAGAGATCCTCAGTTCTGACGTCAGAAAGGGACCAGTCAATAAATATGTCATAAGAGCCATTTTCCACGCCGAGCTCCTTCCGCTCGAAATTCACGTTCATAGTCGCTCCGGCAAAATCACTCACGTCGATCCCCAGACGGCGGCCTTTGGCCAGCCCCATCTTCAAAGCGTTCAACCGCTGAGCTGCTGTCGCGCGGCATTGCCGCAGGCTTCCTAAGCGAGTGCAGTCGCAGAACCACGACCTTAACAAACTGCAAACAGCGCTGGCAGAGCCTGCGCACAATCGCTCGGAACGCCACGAACAACAGTGTTCCGCCGCGTAACGGCGCGGTCATTTTCCAACTTTTGGATGACAAAAGACCATTGATACGAGCGTCCGCAAGGGCAAGCTGCTTTCGCAGATCCGCCAACTCTCCTGCGGTTCGTTTCGATCCAATCTCAGCTTCCATCAAATCCGATCTTACCTCCGAAAGCTCGTCCGCCAAGCGCGCCAAGCTCGCCCTAGTACTGGTGCGCTCTTCCTCCATTAGCCGCAGCTTAGTATGAAGTCTCGTCTCAAGCCGAGCGTACCGGTTCGCCCGCACGTGCAGCAAGCGGCCATGGGCATCAACGAGCAGTCGATATGCTTCGTCTTTCTCCTCCAGCTTATTGAGGAGATGCGCAAGGGAGTCGTTCCCAGCAGTCAACTCTACGTCTCCGACATTTGCTTTAAAAGGCTCAGATATATTGCCTTGGCCATAAAAGATCCTGCCTCCACTCAAGCACGATGCCGCGCATTTGATCTGCGTGTCGGTTGGACGACCCAACCATATGGAATCTCCGGAGCGAGAAATCCACGGGGCACTTCGGACCTGATCTTACCACGATCAACTGTGTGCATACGCGCTTATGCCATCCAATAACCTGCCGAACGCCATAAATGTCGCCGATCCGCTAAAAGCTCGCCTGGACATTCGCTGATTTCATGAGCGCGATCTCAGCCAGCCGCTTTTCCATCCGGCGCCCCGCAATTTCATAAGTCATCTTAGCGAGGACGTCTCTCCGCCCTTTCAGGCCCAGTTCGCGCGCCTCGGCACGATTCTTGAACACGAACTGCATCAGCCGAGCGGCATGCCCAGTCGCCGGATCAGCCCATTGCAAACCCCGTGGATAGTTCGGAAGATCCTCCTTCAACCTAGTCATTTCGAAATCGACCAGAAGACTGTTCGAGGCATCCATGAATTCAAGGTTGCCAGAATACCTCGTCGCAATCACAGGCTTGCCGAGCAACATTGCCTCAAGCATCGACAGCCCGAAGCCCTCGCTTCGGTGCAGGGACACATAGGCATCCGATGCTGCGATGATACTCAGGATCTCAGACTGGCTCATCGTAGAATCGATGATACGGATAGGGTAACCGGCAGCGTGTTCCCTTAGTAGCGTGAGATCTGCTGGATGCCGGTCGCCAAAGGTCGTCTTAATCACTAGAACCACATCATCGTCCGGAGCGAATGCCTGCCGAAACGCCTTGATCACAGCCAGAGGATTTTTGCGCTCCATTGCGCTGGTCATATGAAAAGCAAAGCAAAAGATGAACGTGTTCTCGGGAAGTTTGAAGTCGGCGCGTGACCTTCGCGTGAATTCGGGCAATTCATATCCCGGGGGCAGAACTTTGACCGGACTAGCCCACGATGCGCTCAGCGCGTCGGCAACGAACTGGCTTGCAGTCCAAATCTCGTCACATTGCGCGAACGCGGAACTCCAATCTGGGGGGATGTCTAATGATTCCCAGTACCAGTACCCGATCCGATATGTTCGAGGCGTTCGCTCGCGCAGTCCGGCACGCGCGTAGGCCTGTACGAAAAATGGTGCCGGTTGCACATGGATGATCGAAATATCGAACCGCTCCGTGTCTAGAAACGAATCAAAGTCGGGTTCATCTGTTGAAATGGCCGCGGGCACGTTTCTTAGCGCTGTCTCTACTCCGCAGGTATTGAGGCTTGCGACGAGGTTCTGTAGCGAAGTTCTGAGACCAGATGGATAGCAGAAGTGGCCCAAGACGTTGACTCCGCGCCCCGGTAGCGTACGGGCCGAAAGGGCGGTCGAAGCGCCGTCCACGGCCTTCTCGGGCCGCGCTTCCATCGCCGCCGTCGACCAACCCCTGGTCTCAGACGGATCGACCGAATAATTATAATGTAACCAGCTTGCGAATGCCCGTCGGTGGAGACTGCTTCCGCCAGAAGGAAAGCGCTTCTGCCACTCCGGTGTCACAAGCCAAATTAGGGATAGCTGATCGAAAGGTTGCTCAGAGACACTTAGAAGTGTCCACCAAACCTCGTCCAAAGTGACCAGGTGCTCATCGACAGCTCCGAACAATGTTGCGATCAGCCACCGTCGACCCGACGGCAGCAGAAACAAGGGACAAGACTGCCGCAACTTCTCGTCATAGACTGCAACCTGTAGTCCGCGGCGTTCTGGCGAAGTTTGGAAGGCCGTGCGAATCAGGCTCTTCGCCGGTGAGCCGGGTTTAAAAAAAGAATCAGCACCTTCGCCTGTCAGCCAGCGTGCGAAGCCTCCGTTCATGCCTCCAGACAAAGCCTGCGGGAAACAACGCCGTAGATCTGGCCTGCGCCGCAGCAACGTGATCACGAAATGGATAGCCGATTCTCTGTCGACAACCGGCTCCGGTCTGGTTTGGGCAAGGGAGATGCGCGTGACAGGCCATCCGACCGCTCGAGCGACGGCATCGTCATCGAAAAGGTCTATAACACGCGAACCCCGCTCCGCCCGCACGCTGAGGTCAGTTGGGGTTACCTTCTGGTTCTGCGTGGGGATGGCCGTCTCTCTGGCGTCTCCCTCACCTTGATGGACGAGGAGGTCTTCCAGCCTCTTTAGCAGAAGTGCATCAGCAGCGCTCTCATCCATGACCACTACTGATCGCGGCGGCCGTGGGCTATATGCAGCAATAGGATCGTGATCCCGCTGCGTTACTCTGCCTCGCAGATGAGCCACCGCCGTAGAGATACAAGACACCCTAAATGGTATCACGAAGGAAAACGCCATTAATTCGATCTCCGAGCGACCACACACCTGGGCAGCTGAAACCCGGACATCCGATCCGGTTCGCTGACCGGCGTTCAGGGCGGCCTCTTGTCAGCGTCTTGCTTGTAACAAGTCTCCGGGTCCTCATTCGCGCCTCCTCACCGACTTCTTGCCGCTTCTTGAACATGCAGACCCACAAGCAAATCATGCATCCGCCGCGAGACCTCCGCCCAAGCTCTTTGCTCAAGCCACCCCCGACCCGCGAGCTGGAGCTCAGCCCGCCGCTCAGGGTCCCCGAGAAGCTCGAGCAATGTTTCAGCGATGTCGCTAGAGTTGATACTTTTGCAATATTGAACAGCGCCCCGAGCCTCATCAAAAATTAGAATCGGCGTGACGACGACTGGTCGACCGGCAGTAAGAGCGGAGCGAAGCGCCGCACTGGACGACTCTTTCGAAGTTTGATAGGGAAGAGCAACGACGTCACAATCAGCAAGCAAAGCGAGTGACTGTGCTTGAGGCAGGAACTCTGTGTGCCATTCAATGGCGTCAGCCACCCCAGCCTTCGATGCGAGTTCTCGACAGCACGCGATCTCTTCGAGTGAAGTGTCGATATCGTACCGGGCATTCACCAAGCGAAGCCGCACACTCGGGTAGTGCTGTCTAACCTGCGCGACGGCCGCGACGAGCTGCCTGATCCCCTTCTCAGGTAGAAAGAAGCCGTAGCATCCGATCAGTGGAAACGAGTCACGTTTCAGATGTCGTGGCGCGACGAGCGGCGCGGCGCTGACGTCGGCCCCATGCGGCAGCAACGCCACGTTCTCCGTCAGGTCAAAAGCCTTCAGCCGGTTGAGATCGTCCACGGTGTGCACCAGGATGCGCCCTACCTCGCTCAAAGATGAGAGCACTGGGCGTCGTTCCGCAGGGGATAGATCGGTCAACCGCCTTGTCGAATGGAGAACAATGACAACACTCCTCGCTCTGATCGCCGAGGATCCGAGAAACTCTGCAAGGCGGCCCCAAGGAACGAGCCCGGGCTGATGTTGGATGACAAGAACCTGCGGATCGATCGCCGCCACCGCATGTGAGAGAGCGAATACGCCTTTGTCCAGGCCTAGCTCCCAGCACGGCAAGACCTTGATCCGGCTGTCTAGATGGCCCTGTGGTGCAGTCCTGTCGTCGGCGAAAATCGTGACAGACTCAGTGACAGCACTGACTGGGAGAGCCGCGATCAGATGCCGTGAGTATTCCGCGATGCCACATCGCACGTCCCAGGACGAAATCCAGCCGACCCGCAGGCCGGGCGACGGTGGTGTCAGAAGTATATCGGCCGCCGCGTTTGTGACTCTGCTCGCAAAATCTGCGACTTCTCCGATGCCCTTCCTTGGCTCCGCCGGCGGGCGGGTAACGGACGCCGTCCGCA
Source organism: Acidisoma sp. L85 (assembly GCF_009765865.1). GTDB lineage: Bacteria > Pseudomonadota > Alphaproteobacteria > Acetobacterales > Acetobacteraceae > Acidisoma. The sequence goes on along the minus strand of NZ_LMUQ01000021.1, from coordinate 83,469 downwards.
GCGCATCCGTCAAATCGTCTAAATGGGGTTCGACCCAAACGGAGCCGGCGCTCGACAGATGGCTTTCGGAGGAAGAAAAATCATATTCCAGCAGTCGCACCGCTTCGTTGCAACAGAAATCCATGTGTCCGCCATAGCCCGTCACGATAAGCGAAAGGCCTGATGCAAGAGCCTCCGCCGCCGGCAGATTTAACCCCTCGCCTCGAGTTGGCAGGACCATCACGTCCGCATCGCGGTAGAGCTCAAGTAGTTCGCTTTCGGTCATCTCACGGTCGATGAGGATGATCGCCGGTGCTTCAGGGTCGGCGGCGCGTAGCGCCGCAACCTGGCGTTCGACATTGTTGTGCGGATTGGGAAAGCATTTGATGATGAGTCGAACATCATCGGTCGCACGGAACGCGCGCCGATAAGCTTCTAGAAGGAGGTCAATGCCCTTGCGAGGGAAGGCCGAAGACACGTGAAGGAAGGTAAGCGGGCGGGCCTCCCGAACCGAACGTCGCCTCTGATCGGCAATGGTTCGAAAGGCACCGAGATTGGGCGTGAAGCCCACATAATGGATTGGAAGCGTTAGGCCGGAATCGATTAAGACTTTTGTTACGAAACGAGACGGCGACAGAACGCCGCGAAAATCGTTGTTGAGGGTCTCAATGATGTTGCGAGGGATGATAGACTCTTCCCAGAAAACATAGGCTAGAGCAAGATCACCTTTGTCCGCCGGCACATGCACCGGGTAATGCTGGCTGATAACGACTTCGGGACCGGTGCCCGGTCGTTGACGCGCAATTAGGGCCTCGATCGCGCATCTTTGGCTGTCTGGAATGTTGAGGCGCCGATCCGTTGCTTCTTCCTCGACGGGCACAAGTCTAGCCGAGCCCAGGCAGGATGCCTCGAGACAAAGGGCGAGGCTTCGATTGATGGCTGCCAAACTGTAGTTGCCGTTGACATGGCCCATGACCGTAAATTGCATTGTCGCGCAAAGCAGTTCGCGCGTCTCGGAGGGGATCGGAGGAGCAGCGCCCGCGGCGCCTAAGGCCTGCAGAAGCACCGGCTGCTGCTTTTCGAGCGAAAAACGCTCGATTATGCAGCCTTGTGCGACGAGGATCGAACGCCTCAAGGCGTCGTCTCTGGCAGCCGCCAATAAGCGTTTACTTATCGCCTCCGGATCTTCCTCCCTGAAAAGGCCCTGACTGCCGACAAGCGTATGGGCGACAGCACCCGATGCAAGTGCGAGCACTGGAACCCGATGAGCCATGGCCTCAACCAGCGGCACGCCGAAGCCCTCGTGACGACTTAGGGAAAGGTAAATATCGGCTTTGGCGTACCAGCTATGGAGGACCGCATCCGAGACAAGACCCGTCATCAGAACACTGTCCTCGAGGCCCAAGTCGGCGATACGCTCCCTGATCTCCAGAAAATAGCCGTCCTCGTCGCCGCCATGGCGGCCGATGAGGACGAGGCGCGATGGCGTCCCATATTCGGCGCGGAAGGCCGCGTACGCCTCTACCAGCTCGATCTGTCCCTTCGATCGGCAAACGCGTCCGACAAAGAGAATGGTAAAAGGTTCTTCTTCCTCGGCCCGCTCCTCTGCGACCGCTCGCGCCAGCAGCGCGACCGGGTCGAAAAGAAGACAGCAAACCTGCACGGGATCGAAGCCTAGCTGCCGTAGCTCTAATGCGTTGAATTCACTATCGGCGAGCGCCGCGACAACATGACCCCTCCACTCCGCAAGCTGCAGCCGGCCAAGCTCGGCGTAGCGTTGTAGGTATGCGTCGCCTGCCAGAAGATCCGGAGGGGTTATGTTGTGATACATAAGAATCTTGGGGCAGGGCAGCGTCGCCACCCGGTGAAATCCGTCATAACCCATAGAATGGTGGGCAATAAGCACGTAGCGATCATGTTTCGGTAACTCATCGAGCAGGCGAAGTTCATCAGAAAGTCTCTCATCGCGGTGCTCAACAAATATATCGCTGACATAGCCTAGCGACCGAAGCAGCCGCCGGGTCAACAAAAGAGAATTGGTAACCGCGTCGGAAACGGCAGATCCGGCATGAAACTGATGGACGACGCGCCGATTCTGGCCGCTCACGCCACGTGCTGCCCGAGGCGGTAGTGGCCGGAAAGTGATGGGCTGCATGAGTGATGGAAGGACTGGGGCGAGCGGTTGCTTCTGAGGCGGCAACGCGAGCGGCGCCAGCGTGGGCCCGGACATCGCTCTCTTTGCGCGAAGTCGCCTGAGCGGCGCTGTGACACGCCAGGACGTGCTTCGGATAATCGCATCGAATGCCTCCCTTGCCTCGCGCTGGCTTCCCTCAAGTAACGCCGCGCGTTCCATTTCCGCGGTCGCGCGGATGGACTGCTCAACCGCATTCTTCTCCTGTTCCTGCGCGCGCACCTCTGCTGCAATTCGATCGCGCTCGGCCTCCTCAACATGCTTGCGTAGATAGATTAGGTCCTCCTCCAGTTTCCTTGCTTGGCTCAGGCTTGATATTGCGACCGCGGCCCTGGCAGCCTCTATCGCGATCTGTTGCTCCGCCGCAACAGCGCGTTTTAGAAGGGCTGCGGCGCGTGTCTCTGCGTCGTGGATTCGTCGAGCCCATTCGCTATCTGCTGCGCGAATGAAATCGTCGAAGACATTCGGGGGAACAAGGAATGCGTGCGAGAGTTCCGCTAATTTTTCGTCGGAAACATAAAATCGATTGAGCCCATCGAACCAGACGAAGTGGTATCCCGCTGCCTGAAGCATCGGCTCCCATTGGCCGTGCGAAGCGACGGCAGACATCGGTGCTGTTGCTTCCACAAGAATGATCCATGGCCGGTAGTCTTTGAGGTCGGCACCTGCAATGACAGCGCGCTCGGTCCCCTCTACATCAATCTTAAGGAAATGGATGACAGGCGGCGCATGACAGCGGCAAATTTCGGCAAGAGTCTCCCGAGTTACCTGCTCGCGCCGTACCGGAAAGCCGTGCTCTTCGATTGATCCGACCCCAGCCGGATCGAGCGTCGACAGGCCAGTTCCTTCGGCTACAAAAAGCTCCGCCAAGCCGGCCTCCGCACCCAGCGCCACCTTCAGATTTACATCTCGCGGTCGGGCGGCGACTAGTCGGGCGCTAAACTCAGGCGTCGGTTCGATATTGATGCCGCTCCAGCCCCGATCATAGAAGCTGCGAGTTACGGAATCGATGTCCGGATGCGCTGCACCGACATCGATGTAGAACCCCTTCTCGACGTGCCTTAAGGCACGCCACAGCAGGATATCCTCGAAGTTTTGGGCGTAGGAGACAAGTGTCATGATGCATGTTCCTCCGACGCCTAATGTCTCGACGCCTCAGCTCTGAGGCAATCTTGCCTTCTGGCGGATCGACCTGCAACAGCGCCAGACGACCCGCTCTCGACGGGGACTGCTCGAACCGTTATGGTTCCAATACTTGGTTCACACAAATCCGGGAGGATGGCTGTCCAAATGCGTTGGCCCAGACCATCCGGCAATCGTCATAATCAGTTGGCACTGCCCGGCGAGAGAGTTTTTGATCAGTCGGCAACAGAGGCGGATATTCGAGCCTGCTTCCGGTTGTTACTTGGGCGCCATCCTAACAAGGAAGAATGGATTGGCCACACGATGAGTGTCGGTCAGGATCTTGCTGGTGTCGTTGCCAGTTATCTCAACAGTCTTGAGTTCACTCGACGTAGCCTCATCGGGAACTCAAGCTTAGGCGACGTCACGCTGGCGCAAGTGCCTGGCTTCCGGATTTACTCCGCGCGCGATGATGCAGCCGTAGGGCGGTACGTCCGCGACAGCAACTATGAGCTTGACGTGACAGCCGTATTCCGGAGTGTTCTGAAAGAGGGCATGCAGGTCATCGATATCGGAGCCAATATCGGATATTTCACTCTCCTGTCGGCGGCCCTCGTTCGTCCAGCTGGCCACGTCCTGGCGATCGAACCCAATCCTCGAAATGCGCGACTTATTGAAGCGAGCCGCCGCGAGAATGGCTTTGAAAATATAACGATTTGCCAGACGGCAGCCGGTCGTGGAACCGGCACTTTGGTGCTCAACACCTCGCACTCGAATGGAACGACCTCTGATTTGCCGCGAGACCTCGAGGCTATGCTGGCAGCCGAATCGGTTCCGTGCCTAGCGGTCGACACTATCGTACCCGAGGCGGCGATGATTGATCTTATCAAGGTCGACGTTGAGGGCGCAGAATATAATGCCCTGCTTGGCGCGTCAAAGACCATCAATCGCTGTCGGCCCATCATCGTGAGTGAGCTAAGCCCGGCTATGATGCCCGGCATTTCTGGCATCGAGGGGACCGAATATCTCATGTGGATAGTGGCTTTTGGATACAAAATCGCTGTAATCGAACCGGACGGTTCGATAGGGCCGCCCACACAAGATATCGGCAACATCCTCTCTGTCTATGAAGCCAGAGGAACAGATCATATCGACGTCATTGCTTTGCCCCATTGAATCGGTGGCAAGTCCTTACTCGCCACCGACCATGCACCCCTGGGCTAGGCAGCTGCTGTAGATGTAATCGCACCATTCACGCCGTTCGGGAAGAAGAGGCCGCTAGACGTGCCTCCGCCGTATACGATACTCAAGACCTGCTGCGGCGTACGGCGGTAAGCTTGGCCCTGAGAGTCAACGTTGGTCACGTTGAACATGTTATTTTGATAATTTAGACCGTTATCACCGACGCCGCTGAGCGTCTGGCGTAGTGCCGATATTTGGTTGGTCGCTGCCGATCCGCCGATTTCAGCTAGACGCTGACGGATGGCACCGGCGTGATAGGCTTCCACGGCCAACACACTCGCCGCATACGGGATAGTTGCTGGCGTCAGCAACGCAGCGGCACCGGCATAGGCTGTTACGCCGACGTCCTCGAAGACGTAAGCGCCAAGTAGAAAGTCTACCTCGCTCCCGAAGGGGTTGAACGTCTGCCCCGAGACGATTAGGCCCGCGGCAACGGCGAGCTCGGTGAAGCTGTTCACGAGATCGATGGCCGGTTCGGCGACGGCGGACGCGCCAAGCACTGATCGAATAAAGTTAACATGGGCAAGTTCATCCACGGCGATCTTCTGCGCGAGGTACGCGATCGCCGTATTCTCGAATGGGACGAGCGAGCCTCCAGTAACAGCGCCAGTACCGCCGCTGCTGGCCGGGATTCCATTACCAGTGACGGCGCGAAGGTAGTACTCTGCTTCGAGATACTCGAGGTTCAGCGCGAAATTAAAAACCTCGGCATCCGTTGCGGCATCCGCGTGGGCCGGCGTGACGCCGAAGCCCAGACCCGCGGTTCCGGCGGCGGCGAGCGCAGCAGTGCCAGCGATGCCAAGCCCCAGACCTTTCAAAAGCCCGCGGCGTCTTGGAATGCCTTCAAGTTCGTCGTTCTGCGATAGGTTTGCCATCTTCAACCCTTCACTGTGCGTGCATTTCATTTAGGCTCACCACCGTTTACCAAGATCGGTGGATTTCGGATGCATCACCAAACCCCTAATACTTTTAAACAATTATCACGTTCTCGTGATCAAACGCTCAATCCTCCCAGGTGAGAATGCGGAACCCTTCCGGCACGGAGGAGATATGGAGTTCAACGTCGGATCTCCGTTCGCTGCGCGTTCCGTCCTTACGCAAAATGGCCGCGACAATGGTGACATCACGGGGAGGCCGCCTTTGCTGATTTCCTTCCGAACTGCCCAAAGCCGTTAGTGCGTGCCTCACGACGGGATCGGCCAGATCGAAACTTGGATTGTCGCGATTGTAGAGAGAAAGATGAGGCGCTAACTTCTCGAGCAGATCAGGCGTCATACCTAGAACTAAACCGAGCTCGTCGATGCTGGCGAAAGGCGCTCCGGCAGGGGCATAGGTGAGACCGGCTTGCTGATAGGCAGGAGCCTCGAATCGACCTTGGGTATCGGGTGATCGCCAGTCCAAGATTGCTTCGGCAACCGACGCCGCATCCATTTGCTGAGCACCTACTTGTTGTAGGAGGGCCGACATCAGCGCCGGCGAGGCGATATTGGGATTCACCCTGCCACCGAGGTCGGTGATCTCGACCGTCGCCAAGCCGTCCGGCAGCTTCAGCCGGTATGTTATGCTGGCGGTGGGCATAACCGCCGCCGCCGGACTCAAAAGGTCAAAGATCGCCCGATATACGATGCCGTCTACTTCGGCCCCGAGAGCCGCCGCATTGCGAAGATTACTGGCGATCTCCATCTCGCTACGCCCCTGCCCGACAATTCGCGAAAATAGAAGTGACAGCAGGACCATCGTCCAGAGAACGATGAGAAGAGCGAAGCCTCGCTGCGATCGCGGAACGATGTCGATTTTAGTCACGGCCCCGTTCTCAGCGCTCGACGGATGCGCTGCTGCGGATCGTCGAGTCCCGGGGTGTCTAGACCGTTCAGCTCAGCGGGAACGCCTGCCGCGTTGCGCAGTTGGTCTTGCAGATCGGCCGTGAGCGCCTGGGCATCCTGCTGATCGTAGAGCACATGTGGAGTGATCAGGACGAGAAGCTCCGTCCTGGTTCGTTGGTTGTTCTGAGTGCCTGCTAAAAGCCCCAAGATAGGGATGTCCTTCAGGAACGGGATGCCCGAGCTGCTCTTGCTCAGGTTGTCGGTGATAAGGCCCGCCAGGCCAACGGTCTGCCCATCCTGCACCACAACTCGCGACGTCACATTCCTCTCAGAGAAAGTCGGTGACATGATGCCCGTGGCGGAGGTCGGGATAGCGGTATTGATGGCACTCACCTCCTGCGAGATGTCCAACGTCACAAGCCCACCACTGTTGACGCGGGGGGTCACATTCATGATTACGCCCGTCGGCTGATAATTCACGCTGTTGATGACAGAGGAGTTCGCAAGCGTACTTTGGGAGCTTGAGGTTAGGTAGGGCACTAAATCGCCGACCTGAAGATGGGCGGTTTGGTTATCGAGGACCAGCAACTCGGGAGATGACAGGACGTGAACGGTGGTGACCGCTTGCAGCGCCTGTAGTGCGATTGGCGCGCCGCCACCACCGTTGCCGGCCAAGATGAAGCCGGGAAATGTTGTAGCCAATACGGTATTCCGCGGGATGGCACCCAGAGGCTCGGTCGCGGCAGTAGTGTCGAGTATCGCGTTCACTCCGCCCGATCTGAAGAAGAACTGCGTGCCGTACTGTAGCTGGTTGTTTAGTGTCACTTCAGCGATCGTCGCGTCGATGCGGACCTGCAGCGGAAGAATGTCGATCTTGTGCAACATCGCATCAATCGCCTCTTCTTCCTGCTGAGTCGCATAGGTGAAAACCGAGTTGTTCTGCGTGTCTGGGATGATCCGCAGCGTGTTCGTGTCGGTTGTGCCGCCGCCGGAATCAAGGCCGCCGAGCAGCGGATTTGACGCAGTTGCCGTCGGCGTACCGCCCCCGTTGCTCGAGGAACCGCTGTCTGTCGGACTGGCGCCCGAGGATCCCATGATGCCGCCCCCGCCTCCCGCCGTCAGGGGATTGCCGCCTCCGATTCCCGAAGAGCCTGCAAGGCCATTCAAACCGTTACTGGTCGTCCCCGCGCCCCCGCCGCTCCCGGAACCTGTGCCCGTGCCAACTCCCGCATGTGCTGAAGCGCCTGAGCCACTTGCGTCCTGGTTCGGCGTGTTCTCACTGGGAACGGCTGTCACATTGTTCGGTGTGAAAGCCTGTTGCAAGACGTAGGCGGCATCATTCGCTTTGGTATCCTGCAGGTAAAAGACATGCCAACTTCTCACCGTGAGCCGCTGCTGTCGTTCAATCAGATCATAAACCCGCCTCGCTTCCTCGATAAGTTGAGGTTGCGATGCCACCACCAAAACAGATCCGATGCGTTCCATCGGCACAACGCGGACGACATTTGCGAGGCCACTTCCGCGAGCGCGCAAAGCGTCCTGAAATGAGATCGCGAAATCATTGGTGGAACCTTGCGGGGCGGGCAACAGGATATACGATTGGCCCGCAAGCTCGTCGATGTCGAAGGCCTTCGCCAACGCACCGAGCGTCTCTCGCGCCTCAGAACTACCGCTGATCAGCAGGCTGTTGCTGCTCGGGTCCGCGACGACCTTTGCATCCTGCCCTACGAAAGGTTGCAGAACTCGTGCTAGGTCCGGCGCCGAGGCGTATCTGAGAGGCAGCACCCCGCCGCCCGCCATGGCGTCACCTGCAGAGAGCGAGGTCGTGGCGGCGGCGACCTTGGTGGGCACGACCTGGTAGAAGCTGCCGGATTGCACGAGTGCCGCACCGTTCTGCGCCAAAAGCGCCTGCAAGATTTGCGGGAGTTGGATTCGAGCGACAGGAGTGACGGTATGCAAGGTTCCGCTGCCGTGGACTGCCGGATCGATGGAGTAGTTAAGTTTCAGGATTGAACCGAGAATCTGAGCAACTATCTGGCGGATATCAGTATCAGTAAAATTGAGAGAAACATCGCCACCCGTCGCACCCGGCGCATTTGCCGGCAAAGTCACGGCGGCCGGCGTCGCGTAGGAAACGCCGGGCGTTGGAGGAAGATCGGTCGCTCCCAACGCGCCATTCACCCGCGGATCGAACCGACTGCCGGAGGCGAGCACCGGGCGCGCCAGCCTCTGGGGAGGAAGATCGGCCTGCGCTGTACACCCAGCGACAAAGAAGGCGGAGGCGATTGCAGCCAGACGTCTCAAGGTGAAGCTCCAAGTCCAGATTGATCCGGCATGCGTGGTGCTACCTCGAGCTGATTCCCCGAGGGGACTTCGACTTCGTCAGGGTGGGCAATCAGTCCAAGGGGCCTGCCCGTCAGGCCTCTCAAACTAGCGAATGGCGAGGGCGCCTGGGATGTCGACGGTATTGAGGCCAAGGACCCTGAAGGTGACACGGCCGTGGTGCCCGTCGATGGGGCATTGGACTTGAAAGTGGGTTCGATTATCCGTGGTCCGCTAGGCCCGATCAGGAGCACGCTGCCGTCACCGATCGACTGCACCAGAAACCCGTCGAGATGAGCCCCGGCCGAGACAACCGTCTCAAGGTTGTCTTTAGACTCGAAGATGGCTGATCGACCTATGGGCGTAATGACAATTCCGGAGAGGCGCGGAATGCCCGAGTGCGATTCCTTCCGCACATCGGATTCAGGCGGCCTCCGGGAGGGCTCAAAAAGTGGGCGGCCGAGCGAGGTCGAAACCAAAGCCTGAGTCTGATCTGCAGCCGCGCCCAGCGTTCCCGCAATGGCCAGATGCTCGAAGGGGACCCGATGCGGCCAAGAACGGGCCAAATATGGCGCCGGCCCCAGCTCGATCGCGATAACGCCGCCCAAGGCAATTGCTACAGCACCAAATCCGACGATCACGCGTCGGGTCACGATGAGGTTCCCGCCCGGAAAGCAAGGATGGTAAGGCTGACACTGAGCGGGACACCATGGAACTGGCCGATGACCGGCGCCGCATCAAGCTGCAGATCATCGACCAGAACGCGCGGTTCGGCCGTGTTCAGTTCCTGGAGGAAGCGTATGAGCGACGGCCATGATGCGGTGAAACTAACCCTCAGCGCGATGCGGCGGAAGGCAGCACGCTGAGCAGCCGCTAGTGTCTCCACGCTCGCCAAGGTTAATCCGGCCGTGTGCGCAAATCGCTGAATTGTCTGCTGCAGCGTCGCACCGGCGACGGCGTCGCTTGATGCATCGAAAACGATACCTCGCGGCGATGAAGCGCCACGCGCCGCCCGCGCTTCGTCGAGCAGGGTTGGCACAGCCCGCACGATCATCTCCATATGCTGTTCCAGCATTGCCTGCTGCATCAGGGCTTGAGCCCGGCTATCGTACCAGCTGATTAAGGGAACTGCTATGCCAAACCATGCGGTGGCAAGCAGCAGGATCGTCACGCTGATTGCCAGGAACTGGCCGCGCCGTCCTGTGGGCAGCAGGTCGATCATTTGACCGCGGTCTTCACTGTTGGGGTACGAGCTCTGCACGGATGACGAACAGGCTCCCACTCCCACTCGGGGCCGTCATCACCGGTGCTGCAAAACTTGGTGTGTGAATCTCGGTATCGCGCGACAGTGCAGCAATAAGAGCGGCGGCATCACCGGACTGACCAGTCAGACCCAAGCTTCTCTGCGACAAATTAAGCGCAGTCAAAAATGTGTTGTCCGGTAGAACTTTGGTGATAGTCGCAATCGCATCGAGCGGCCTGCCGACTTCCGCCTCTTCCGCTTCGAAAACCTCACTTCCCGCGGCTTGGCCAGCGATTCGCTTGCGGAGCAGCCGCACTTCCGAGACCTTTGGCTGCAGCTCCGCAACACGCTGATCGAGTCGATCGAGGCGCAATTGCTGCCGAACAAAAGGCAAGACGAGCGCGACAATCACCAGAGCAGCGCAGGCACCGACAGTGCACCGCAGCACAGGGCGCTCTAGCCTCTGTCGTGCCGGCGTCCTGACGGAGAGAGGGAGGCGACGGAGGTCGCCGTAGAAGCCATGGCCTTCTACCGCGGCCAAATGCAACCTCGCCTTCTCGAGCTCGGTCCGCAGCACGATCAGAGCGGCGCGGGGAATCAGAAACAGCCTCACCAACAGCCGGGAGCGGTTGCGGTCGCGATGCTCGATAACCCAATCCCAAAAGACTTCGCTCTCGGAAAAAGGCGTCACACGATCGATCTCATACGCGAGTACTCGCCCGATATGAGCCTCGGCCGTCGCGGGGACGGTGAGACGATGTTCTAAGATCCGACCGTTCGGAAGGCGAAGCAGTATGTTCCGGCGCCGCCTTGTCGTGCCGCAAGCACGCCGGGCCGCGGCGAGACCTTCAGGAGAGCAGGCGAAGTATCCAATCCCTGTCTCGCGGCCGCGCCGCCTGAGGCTGAGCCTGAATCCGCCGGCCCCAAACGAAGTCGCCTCAGGCTCCTCCGTGGGCTCAAGAATCACCACCGAACGCCATCCTCCACGGCTGGCGAGAGGCGCAGGCACGAGGCTCCGCATCTGCTGCGCCCACCATGTGAAGATCGTGTCGGCCATATTTTACAAAGTCTTTCCTACAGAGTCGGACCTCCTTCCTCCCCAATCAGCTTAAGAGGCAAGGTATTTATTTACGCGCCGTCACGCCGTCTAGATGCACTCACGGGCGGCCCCGCTGGGTCGCCGCGACGATATCCGGCCAGGCTCTGCCGCTGCCGGCACGAAAGACGATCCGAATCCTGACGAGGGCAGGCACCTCCGCTTTGTCCCAACGGCCGCGCCAACCTGCCTCTCCGGACCGCGACCAATAGCTAAAGACGACATGGTCGACCTGCTCGAGCAGTACAGTGTCGACAACCGCCGGCGGCGTGTTGGGCAGGGCATGAGTATAGGGCGACCAGCGCATCAGCAGGCGATTAGTCCCGTCAACCAGCAACCTGACCTCCGCGTCCCGGCTGCCCCATGCGGCCGCCGCCTCTGGCAGCTCTGAGGTAAATTCGAAGCTGTCGGGTGTTCCGGCGATCGCTGGCGCATCATGTGCGGTTCCGGGATTGATCTGCTCAATCAGCTGACGCAAAGTGCGGTCTACCGCGTCTAGGTCGGCTTGGCGGTAGGTGAGCCGTGTTTGCCGATCATAAGCTGCAACGCCGAAGCGCATCCCCTGGGCCAACCCTAAGACGAGCAAAGCGAGTACGACAAGCGAGGCCAGCACCTCAAGTAGCGTGAAGCCACACTGCTTCCAGGCACTGTGGGTGAAGACGCATTTCCGTGTGCGGTCTGTCACGGGGATAACCGCGGAGTTGGGCCGATTTTCTGGGAATGCAAAGCAACCTGTCGCAGGCCGCCATCCATCGACCAGGCTATGCTCACATTGATCTCGTAGATCGCGATACGCGATGCTTTGCTGGCTCGGTCCAACCCGCCGGTTCGGATGGCGATGCTCGTGGTTTCCTCTGGGCGAATGCTGATCCGCCAGTGAAACCCGCTACCATCAACACCTTGCGTCGTGCTGGTTACTAGCGGGCTGCCAACACCGAGCACAGCAAGGTGAGACCGTGCGCGGGAGACCGCTTGTATGTAGTGAGCAGCAAGGCTCGCTGACCGCATGCCAGTGACGGCGCCGGAGAATAGAGCGGTGAGTGCGAGAGTGGCGATGATCAGGGCCACGAGCACCTCAAGCAGAGTAAAGCCCGTCTCGCTGTTATGGCGCATTGGCGAGGCTCACTCGGCCAGTTAGCCAATCGACAATCACCCGCATCCGACTCGCGCCTGCCACCAGCAGCACCTGCCCGCCAGAGGAGCTGCCATCTGGCGCGAATCGGATCATAGCGATGGTCCGAGGTCTCGTGGTACCGACCGTCGTCATCGCCAACACGACCTCCTGCGGCGGATTTATCGTTGCCGCGTTGTCGATGCCGTAGGACCGGCCTGCGGAACCGATTCGGAAACTTGTCACGCGATCCGTCGCGATGGACTGTGAACGGGCGCGGTTAAGCGTTTCGGCGACATCCGCGGCGGAACTTCGCAAATCGAAGCCAACGCTGCGGGTAGGTCCGCGCGAAACGAGAATTCCGATGGCGAGGCCAAGAATGGCTATGACGACGAGAACCTCGATTAGCGTGAAGCCCGCCTCGCCTGGGCGCCGCAACCACCCTCGACTCTCAACCTGCAAGGTTGTTCAGGCTCAGCATCGCCAGGACGAGGGAGGATACGATGCCGGCCACCGCTGCGCCCATCACGATCGTGATGCCTGGGACCAAGAGCGAGACTAGGCGTTGAATTTTAAGGCGCGTTTCCTCCTCATGTATGTCGGCTGCGCGCAGCGCCAGCTGGCCAAGCTGAGCGGTTTCCTCGCCGAGACGCAGAAGATAGATCATGCGCGGCGGGAAGATGCCCGCCTCCGCCAAGGGACGCGACAGGCCGGCGCCGCTCTTGGCATTTATCGTCGCAGCGTCCACGGCTGCCACCGCCGCAGTGTTGCCAATTGCTTCTCGGACGATGCCGAGCGCGGCGATCAACGGTACGCCGTTAAGCATCAATGTGCCGAAGGTCCGGCTGAATCGAGCGGCTAAAACCTCACGCGCCACGGCGCCCACAATCGGCAGCCGCAACACTAGACTGTCGGCCAGGAAGCGCGGACCCGGTCGCGTCAATGCTTGGCGCAACAATAGGCCAAGTGTCGCCAGCGCCAGCAACGCATAGAGGCCGTATGCCGAAACGGCGTGGCCCGCGGCAATCAGGAACTGCGTTGATGCTGGAAGCCGGGCGCCGTTCTGCGCGAAGAGCGGTACGAATTCCGGCAAGACCGAGGTCAAGAGAAAGGCTACGGACCCTGTCATAGCGACCAACAGCAGAGCAGGGTAGATCATCGCGGACCGAATCGAGGAAGCAAGACCACGCTCGCGCTCCAAGACGACCGCCAGACGTTCAAGCGTCGCCGCAAGGGTCCCGCCTGCCTCGCCCGCGCGGACCATCCCGACGTAAAGACGCGGAAAGCTGCGCGGTTGGCGGCCCATAGCGACGGCGAGTGAAGATCCATCCCGCACTGCATCCCGAAGCTTCTCGAGCCCATCCATGACGCGTTTGTTGACCGCCGTTTCGGTCATAAATCTCAGCGCGCGATCCAGATCCTGGCCCGCGCCGAGCATGATCGACAATTCACGCGTCAGATTGGCGACTTCCTGCCGCCGGAAGCTCCCGCGGACAAACTCGAAGCTTAGGCGACCCCAAAAGGATTCACCCCGGTCTAACTCCGTCCGAACGGGAAGGTGCCCGTCGCGCCAAAGCTGCTGAATGACGGCTTCTTTGTCTGCCGCCTCGATCACGCCGCGCGCTGTTTTCCCGGCGGGATCGATCGCGACATAACGGTAGGCTGGCATCCTCAGCGCTTGTTCAAGGTCGGTGCGTCTAAAGTATCGCATCCGACGATGTCAGAGTTCCAGGAGAGGATGCCGTAGATCAAGCCCTGCCCTCCTCATCCGTCGCCGCTCAACGTCCGGACCACTTCCTCTATCGTCGTGGTGCCGATCAGAGCCGCAGCAAGTCCGGCCTCCAGCATCGTCACCATGCCAGCTGCGACCGCTGCTCGCTCGATCTCGGACTGGTCCGCGCGCGCAAAGATCATCGCCTCTATATTCGCGTCGGGCGATAGGAATTCGGCCACCGCGAGCCGACCGCGATAACCCGTTTCCCGACAATGGGGACAGCCAACAGCCCGCCATAACCAAACTGCCTTGCTACCACAACGTCGTTCCAGATCGAAGCGATCTACAAGTTCGCGCGGTGCCATCACCCTGGTTCGGCACGCCTCACACAGCCTGCGTACCAGGCGTTGTGCTAGAACGCCCCGCAGCACGGCAGTGATGAGATAGTCTTCCAGACCCATGTCGCGCAGGCGGGTGATGCTGGAGGCTGCGGAATTCGTATGCAGCGTGGACAAGACCAGTCGGCCGGTCAGCGCGCCGTTTACGGCGATCTGCGCCGTTTCAAGATCCCGGATCTCACCGATCATGATGACATTCGGATCCTGCCGCAGAATGGAGCGTAGGACATGCGCGAAGGTCAGTCCAATCAGCGGCTTGATCTGGGTCTGCGTGATGCCCGGTATCTGATACTCGATCGGATCTTCGACCGTGGCGATTTTACGCATGATCGCGTTGAGCTCGATGATTCCCGTATAAAGTGTGGTCGTTTTTCCGCTGCCGGTTGGTCCCGTCACTAACACAATCCCATTCGGAAGGTGCAGTGCTTTGCTCAACCGGCTGACGACAGCCGGTGCGAGCCCCAGGGCTTCATAATTCAACGAAACCGTGCCGCGATCCAGGATGCGCAGAACAACATTCTCGCCGTGCAACGAGGGGATGGTGGATACGCGGAGATCGATATCCTGTCCGCGCACGGCGAGCTTGATGCGACCGTCTTGGGGCAGCCGGCGCTCGGCGATATCAAGCCGCGACATGATCTTGACGCGGGAGATGATCGCCGGAGTCAACCGGGCCGGATGTGAATCCACTTCGTGCAAGACACCGTCATGCCGATAGCGGACCCGTAGGCGATCCTCGAACGGTTCGAAATGAATGTCAGAAGCCCGCTCCTCGACCGCCCGGGAAATGATCTGACTAACGAGGCGGATGACCGGCGCTTCGCTCGCCAAATCTTTGAGTCGCTCCGCATCCTCTTCTATATTATCGCCGTCGGGGTCGCTCGGTGCGCCCTCGCCATCCGGGGCGACATTCGGATAGATGCGGTCGAACGCCGCTTCTAATTCGATCGGGACCGCCACCTCCAGCACCACCGGCAGGCCAACAGCGGCGGAGATCGTCGCCGATGTGAAGCGATCGAGCGGGTCGGAGACGGCGAGCGTGACGTGATCCGCCTCTACGGCAATTGGAATAGCTCGGACATAGCGTAGGAAGCGGCTGCTCAAGCGTTCCTTGAACAGCGGTTCCGAAGGGAAGCGGGCGGTTTCCGCGACACGGATGTCGAGCAGCTCCGCATAGGCATCCACGAGTCCGCGTTCCGTAACAAGGCCAAGCTTGATCAGGACGCGATCGAGCCTTTGTCCACTCTCGGTCGCAATACGCCGGGCGCGCTCCATCCCGCGAGCGTCGCAATCACCTCGCGCGATGATGATCAGCGACAGCTTGTCGAGACGCTCGTCGTGATCGGGATCCAAGGGCGGAGCGCTCGGTGGAGCGCCAGTGCTCGAGAACCGCCAGGGCAACATTTTCATCGCGGCGACGTTGGCCTCCTGTCCGGGTATCACGTTAGGCGGTCTCCGGGGGCGACCGTTTGCCATCTTTACGGCTGAGACGCTCAATCAGAGGCAGGTCATAGACGCAATTCTAGCCGAGTGTTGCTTTCGCCGCGATCCGCCGCCCTCATTATCCGCCTGAGAGACCGGAAAGCTATGATCCACTGCTTGCGAGCACGAAACTTTGACCCCGCGCCCGGTTTTTGCTCAACCCACTGCCGCCTGTTATGATGGCAAGTTCGACTGGTGCGGCAAGGACGAGAACGTGATAGCCTGGAGAATGTTGCTTTACGCTGGCCTGATAGCCGCATCCGCGAGTAGCGGATGCGCTGACCGGCAGTCATCGCCTGGCTATTGGACCGCAACTTCCCTCAAATTTATACAGACGACCTGCAGTAGTCAGATAACCGATGGCTCGAGGTTATTTTTCTTTGAACCAGCCGACATCAATGCGCGTTGTTTCTATTTCCGAGGCCCGTTTGAGGTTTCTGAGTGGCTGACGACCACTTCCGCCTTCGTCTATTCTAATAAAATCTTGGTGGACGATATTGGGACTATCTCCTCGCGCGTAGTTCCCGGGGGGCTCTTCATGGGTGAGGCACCGTTTCCCTTTCAGGGTCTGGACGGTCGCTTGCGCACGGTCTATCGCCTGCGCAACCTGCACGTCCGCCCAAAGGGTGAGGTTGATTGAGCGGCGACAAACTTAGACTTGCGCCGAGTTGACCGAGGCTAGAACGCCGCTGCCGCGTGGTCCGGGCGACCTTTCCGATCTCGGCGAACCAGTCCAATCCATCCGAGAGCGGCGGCGGCCAGATGATCCTCTTCGCCGCCTCTGCTGATATTAGACTTGGACATCCGAAAAACGCTCCTCGAAATCGCCAGTTCGCGTTCACGCCTCTCGGCCGAGGACGGCACGCGGCGTTAACGGATTCCCAAGGAAGCCGTGCGCGTCTACCAAACGTATATCGCCCTCAGCCCCGGCCTAGAACCTCGCCCATGATCGCAGCGACGTCGTGGCGGTTGAGGTTCCCATCGGCGCCCAGCTCGAACGTGCAGTAGAGGAGGCTGTCCTTCATTGAGGCGATTAAGCCCGAGGCCGAGCCCTCAAGTTAACCCAAATAGGCTTGTGACGGAGGATGAGCCATGCCTATCGCCGGGACTGACCGCTTTAACGCCGCGCACGAGGCTGAGGAGCCTTTGGCCGTTTGGAACGAATTTCGAGTCGGCAACTTAACCCGCAGCCATCGCGACGTGCTGATCGTCTTGACAACGTATCACCCGAAACCTGACGAACCACCTCAGCCACCAGCTGCCGCTGTCGCGCCATCTGCAACGTCAAAACGGTCAGCAGAGCCCTTTCTGCTGAACGTCACCTTGGGTTGGTTCCGTGAGAGGCACGGCCCAGTCATAGGTCGGGCTTCAATGGTTGGGTCTAAGGGCAATATCCCGAACGTCAGCTTTCCAAAGACGTCTAATCGCGTAAGGTATGCCTACTGAGCGGGTTTAGCAAAGTGCATTGCAATAGTCTTCCAGGCCGAGGGCGTCGGTTCGATTCCGGCGACCCGCTCCATTTACTCCGGAATGTCACTCCAAATGCCCCGTGGCTTTACCGGGACAAACCACGCAGTCAAAGCCGTCTGCAGAAGTTGCGGCCACAGGCCAATTCTAACCTTAGAGGGGCTGGCCGAAACACGCCATGCCGATACTCTGATCGCTTACCTGCCGCTGCTATGGTCGGCCTGCGGGTCACGCTAGGTCGGGTTTGCTCGTTTCAAAATTCGGTTCGGGATATCGGTTAGGTTTTAGTCTAGCCGACGCGGCGCAAATGCAGCTCACCACAGCAAACGCGGCCCGAACTCACATCGCCGCGGTCGCTGAGCGGCCGAACCTTGTGAACCGCCAAATCAAGAGCGTTAAGCGGCCCATTGATATCTTGGTCGGCCAGCTCGCCAGATCGGGGTCCGAGCCGGGGCAAGAGGCCGAGCAGCGCGACGCGCCAATCCCGCGCTCCTTGCCGGGGGTAGGAAGGATCGTCCTCGCCACGCTGCTCACGGAGGCTCATCAAGCATCAAGCCATCCGCGCACGAAACTATCATGCTCTCAGAACCTGACCGGGGTCGCGCCGGTCACGAAACGAAGTGGCTCTAGTAGCCTCGGCTTCCGATGGTAGACGACCGATCTGTTGTTGCGTCATGCCTTGTGGCCGAGCGCATAAGCGATTCATGACTTGCCAACCCCGGCCGGGCCGATCACCAGCACATCTGTTTGCGGTCGATCCAATAGCGGGCGGCCAGTTTCTGCAACAACGCCCGGTCGAAGCCACCGGCCGCGGGCAGGTCGACATCCCCGACAATTGCGTCCTGGCGCAGGGCGGCGAGCCGCAGCCGTGCCACGAAGCCAGACCAGGTCCATAACGGCCTATAGGGTAGACGTACTCAACCCTCATCGCCCGGCTGTGAGCTTACTCTTATGCGTGAAGGCTTCCTCGCGGTGGTGCGATGACCAGCTGTGCAGAATGCAAGCCGGATATCGTTACCGCTTTTGTGCAGACTACCAGCCGCGGCATTGCATCCAGGGTTGTGCAGATTGTCAGCCTCGGTCGCTTGACCGGCGGCTTCCTCCGCGCCGATCCCTGCGAGCCGCACAGCTGGGCGCCGAGTGCAGATTACCAGCCTCAACGATTGTGCAGATTCTCAGCCGCCCGATTCGGGCATGTCACCTGACAAGCGCAGCTTGAATCACTAAAAATCCTGCGTGCATCTTGTCAGCCGGTTTTGAGCAGATTACCAGCCCAACGGCCAAAATACACAGGAGTTTGTCAGCCGAATCGATTTGCACTTTGCTGCAAAATCAGAAGTCTACGGGATGGTTTCCCCAGCAGATTGTCAGCCTACTTACTAACTACTCCAAAAAAACCTTTACTAGAACTCGGCTGACAATCTGCACGGGCCGACGGCTGGTAATCTGCACATAGACAGGCTGCTTCAGGTCAAACACATGTCACTCAGGATGGTGCTGATGACAAAGCCAAAGGCTGATCAGATCGATCTCTTCGCCGGCCGATCTGTACATGAACTCGTGGAGGCGCACACGAGCCGCGACCTCCTGAAGGTCGCTTCTAATCACATTCGGGAACCTGGTCGCAACTCTCCGATCGACATCCTCTCTGGCAGACGGGGTGCTAGGACTATCAAGTCTGCTGCTGTTCGAGCGGAGAAGGCTCTGGAATTACAGCTTGGGGACAATCTCCCAGCTGACGAACTACGTTCGTATGCTTACGCAGCTTGGGCCCACGCAGGCCTTCCGCGACGTGACTTGAAAGATTCGATGAAGCGTTGGACCGTCCAGACTGATTACGCGACGCTGACGGTTTCGCCTGGTACCCGGCGGCTTGCCGAAGGCGGGGAAGCCGTACCAATTGGCGTACCCTTCGGTTCCTACGCCCGGTTGGTCCTGCTAGACTGGCAGTCGGAGGCAATCCGGAATAACAGCCGAACCGTCCACATTGGCAAATCCATCACCGATGCCCTCCGCCGCATGGGCTTGCCCCACGGCTCCGAAGCCATGCGGCTACTCCAGGAACAGACTGAACGGCTGGCAGTCTGCACGATCTCTTTCTCGCTCGAGAGCGGCGGCCGTGGCCTCTACCTCAACCAACCCGTAGTCGAGTCAGCCGAATACAGTTACGGGCGGGGAAATAAACGCTTCATCGAATCGGTGACACTTTCACAGGGCTACTATGAGCAGCTTCTTCGCAACCCCGTCGTTCTCGATCCTGCGGCTATCGTTGACCTTCGGGACTCCCCGTCAGCGCTCGACATTTACACCTGGCTCGCTTGGCGGCTCCCCGCCTTAAAGGGGGAGACCAAGATTGGCTGGGTCGCCCTCAAGGCACAGTTGGGTAATGGGGCAGCCCTGATGAAGAACTTCAAGCCGCATTTTCGGGAAAGTCTGATCGCGGCACATTCCGTTTACCGGGAGGCGAACCTCGAACTCACAGAGACCGGACTGACGCTTCACCCCTCTCCGCCTCCAATGCCGCAGAAGCGCCTCACTCGCGCGTAGGCTGACAATCTGCACAAAGCCGACGCTGATGTTCGGCTGATAATCTGCACATGCAGGCCCTCAGATGGTCCCATGCAGCACCTCAGACGCCCGATCGCCACTGGATTTGCAGTGCAGGCCGCCGTTAGCGGCCTCGGGGCTCCTGGAATTGATGCCTACCCTTGGGAGTTTGTGCAGATTACCAGCCGCCTCAGGCCGCCGCCGGCCTTACAAGTCAAGGCCTCAAGCGCATCAAACGAAGCCGCTAAGGTCTCAAGAATTATGGGATCTAGGACCGAGAACTGGATTCGGGAAACTCCACCACCGCGGCAAGCGTCGGTGCCCGCCGGGACCTCGCCGCAAGCTAGAAATTCGAAGCGGTAGGTTAGGCCCCGGGGACTTAATTGTCTGCATCCTAGCGCGGCGATCCAACCAATCTGCCAGACACCCGGCTAATTGGCGACGCAGGGATCCCGCCTTGTCCCCTCCCCTGTTCTTGCCGGTAGCTCCCGAACATATCGTCGTCGGGCGACCGCGGTTAGCCGATCGTGTGCTGCTGTGACAAGCTGGCGCTCCGCTCCTGCGCCGTCTCATGGCTTCTAGAGAGCGCACGACATGGCCGCGTTAT